>NZ_JAJTBG010000025.1 GCF_021287045.1 Oryzomicrobium sp.
AACTCAGCCCTAACGCCAGCACTGACGTTTGGCGAGACCACCGACACTCAAAACCAACCCTCTCACCATGTGCTGTAGCGACTGGAAGCGCCGGGTTTCGCCTGACGGCGAGCCACTTTCTGTCCGGCGACAGAAAGTAGCCAAAGAGCGCCGTGCCCGCTCCCCCGCCGGCAGGCCGATGAAGCCGGCCTGCCGGCGCCCTGCGCTACTCGCTCGGGACGGGGGCTGCGGAACTCGGCCTGCGGCCTCGGACAGTCCTCGCCCTTTCCCGTCCCGACCTGCGTTGCTCGGCGGGGGAGAAGGGCACACTTGGGGGCAGCGTTGAAGCCACAACGGAAAGGAAGGCCAGGAGCAGGGGAAACCCTATTTCAAAGTCCGCGTCAGCATTGGCTTTCCGGGCATTGGCCTTCAAGAACGAGAACAGACGCGGACTTTCCCAGTGTCACCTTGTAGATCAAGCACTGGAGCAGCTTTCCAGGCGCCCCTACCCAGCCGCCCTCAAACGCGCCCACTCGATTGCCCCCATGGTCCAGCACGCCTCCTTTGGCAGCCCGACCACCAATCAAGGTGATACGGCCGTGTAGGCGCATTCGTAGTTACCGCCTTTGCCAAAGCCAGCAACGCCAGCGCCCTTGATTTCAGAAGCCAGAGAACCCAGCCATTAAATTAACTCGGTTAATTCAACGCTGCACTTTAAAAACCAAACCAAATACCAGAAACAAGAAACAAGAAACAAGAAACAAGAAACAATCTTCCAACAAAATAAACCAGCCGAATTATCCCATTGCACACCCTATTCAAATAGGGCAAAATTAATCCACGGCTAGCAACAGCCGCACTTAAATTGCAAACTAATCAGGGAAAATCCATGAAAAAAGAAAGCGACGTATCATTTAATGACAGAATCAAAACAATCAACTGCACATCAATTGACGAACTATGGGAGTTACTTTTCAACCCCAGAAACAATCTTAGCAACCTACATTCTAATTTTATTTTCAGAGGGCAAGGAAATGCAGCATGGAATCTCGTACCTAAAGCTTACAGAAGTGATTTCATCAACTTACATCGCCCCCAATTTTCTTCTGGCGACCCAAGTAGAATTGACTATCCCAGCCAATGCCTCATCGAATCACTATTACTTCAGAGTTTCATTGAACATTGTGATTCAGCAGGTCTTTCCATACCCGGTGACTGTACAGATTTTAGAAGCCAATTTTGCACTGACAAAATGTACGAAGGGTTTGGAAAGAACACTAAATCCTGGCCTGACGAGCGTCTTCATGAACTGATGGCTCTTGCCCAGCATCACGGTCTCCCAACGCGCCTTCTTGACTGGACGAGAAATCCATTTGTTGCGTGTTATTTTGCGGCAAGGACAGCAATTTTTACGGAAAATACCGCAGATAATGAAAACCATTCTTCAAACAGCCTAGCGATTTTTGCCCTTGACTTGAGCAAGATAGAATCAATTCCTGGAATCAGACCTATAAAAGTACCTGGCAGCACCTCCGTCAATCTAGCCGCTCAGGACGGGCTTTTCACACTTATAGAGAATTCTGGTTGGCGTGGAGATGCATTTTCGGAAGGAGTTTGCCTAGAATCAAAACTACCTAAAAACAATACCGATATTTTAAATAAAATCACCCTTCCCATTTCTTTTGCTGGCGAGTTGCTGCTACGAATAAGAAAGTTCGGTTTTTCTGCTCACTCTCTCTTCCCTGGGTATGACGGAGTTGCAGCCGCAGTGCTTGATACTTTCCGTGCGTACAACTGGGGAAAGGAAGATTAAGCTAGCGCCCCGCGGCCCCATGACGACGAATAGGATATATATGGATGCCTGCCCACTACACCGCCACCCAAAAGCAAACAGGCCGGGAATAACCCCGGCCTGTTTGCTTGATGCCTGAGACGGCGTGAAACCCGGCGCTCAGCGCTCCTTGGTTTCCAGAGCCGACTTGTTGATTTCGACGCTGTACTTCTTGCGCAGAGCCGACAGGTAGGCCGCCGTGTCCTGCTGGGCGGCGAACTGGGCGTACTGCTCTTGCAGGCCCTTCACCTGGGCGTCCTCGACCTTCTCCGGACGCTCCACCTTGGTGATCTTGAACAGGCCGTAGCCGTTGCCTGGCAGCTCCACGCCCACATAGGCGGGCAGCTTCTTCACGTCGGCCTTGAAGATGGCCTGGGCCGCTTCCCGGGACAGCTGGGCGGCGGTCATGCGCGAGACGGACTTGACCGGGCTCCAAGCGACCTTGTCGTCGCCGGACTGGAGCTTGGCCAGTTGAGCGTCACCTTCCTGCTTGACCAGCTTCTGCTCTTCCTGGCGGGTCAGGCGTTCGACGATGGCGGCCTTGACCTCGTCGAAGGGGCGCTGGGCAGCCGGTTTGTGCTCCACCACCCGGGCGGCGACCAGGGTGTTGGGGGCCACTTCGATGGCAGCGGTGTTGCGCTTGTCCTTGAGGGCGTCGTTGGAGAACAGGGCCTCCAGCACCTTCGGGTTGGCCGGGGTGGCGGCCTGGGCGGCGCCGGCGGCCGCGGCGCCCTTGCTCAACCAGCCGGTGGTCTGGATGGCGAGCTTGTACTTGTCGGCGGCCGGCTTGAGGCTGTCGGACTGCTCATAGACCAGGTTGCTGAAGTTTTCCGCGGCCTCGGCGTACTTGCGGCCGGCGGACTGGGCCTTCAGCTCGGCTTCGATCTCGCCCTTGACCGACTCGAAGGACTTGACCTTGCCCGGCTTGATGCCGGTCAGCTTGATGATGTGGTAGCCGAAGTCGGACTGCACCACGCCGGAAACCTCGCCTTCCTTGAGGGAGAAGACGGCGTCCTCGAAGGGCTTGACCATGGCGCCCTTGGCGAAGAAGCCCAGGTCGCCGCCGTTGGCGGCCGAGCCCGGGTCCTGGGAATCCTTCTTGGCGATCTCGGCGAACTTGCCCGGATTGGCCTTGACCTCGGCCAACAGGGCCTGGGCCTTGGCTTTGGCCTTGTCCTTGTCGGCGGCGGGCGCGGCGGCGTCCACCATCACCAGGATGTGGCTGGCGCGACGCTCCTCAGGCTGCTGGTAGCGGTCCTGGTGGCTGTCGTACCAGGCCTTGACGTCGGCGTCGGAAACGCTGGACTGGCCCTTCAGGGCGTCGGCGGAGAGCACCACGTACTCGGCCTTGACCTGCTCGGGCAGCTGGAACTGGGCGGCGTTGCTGTCGTAGTACTGGCGCGCGGCGGCGTCGTCCACCTTGATCTTGGAAGCCACCGAGGCGAGGTTGATCAGGTAGGAGGCGACCTCCCGGTTTTCCAGCTGGATGCGCAGCACCTGGGCCGCCTGGGCCTTGGCCACCAGGCCCGAATCGGCCACGGCGCCAACGATCTGCTGTAGGGTCAGGTCCTGGCGCAACTGGGCCTCGAAGCCTGCCACGGTGAGGTTCTGGGCGCGCAGGGCTTCCTCGTACTTGGCCTGGGAGAACTTGCCGTTCTCTTGCAGGGCGGGAATGCGGGTGATGACCTGGGCCAGCTGGGCGTCGCTGGCGTAGAGGTGGTTCTTGGCGGCTTCCACCAGCAGCAGGCGCTGGTCGATCAGGCCGTTGACCACGCTCAGGCGGGCCTCGGGGGTGTCGAACATCTTGGCGTCGAAGTTCGCCCCCAGGGTGCCGCGCAGGCGTTCCTGCTGCTCCCGGTAGGCGCGCTGGAATTCCTGGAGGGAAATCTTGGTCTTGCCGACCTTGGCCACGTCGTCGCCGCCGCCGGCGTTGCGGACGTAGGATTCGACGCCGAAGAAGGCGAAGGGAAGCGTGATCAGGACGAGAAAGGCCTGGACGACGCGCTTGTTGTTGCGGACAGCATCAAACATGTTTCACGGCTCCGGACGGAGGTGCAGGGCTTTGGGATGCCGTTCGGCGGCGCCGGAACGGCCCGGCAAAATGGATGATTCGGGCTAAAACCGGGAAAAGCGGCGCTTGGGCTGCAAAACCAATAAAAAAGGCGAACTTTCGTTCGCCTTTTTTATGTTATCTGGCGGAGCGGACGGGACTCGAACCCGCGACCCCCGGCGTGACAGGCCGGTATTCTAACCAACTGAACTACCGCTCCAGGCCTCGATCCCGTTAGTGGTGGGTGCTGACGGGGTCGAACCGCCGACATTCGCCTTGTAAGGGCGACGCTCTACCAACTGAGCTAAGCACCCACTTCGCCGGGAAAGGCTAAGTCAATTAGTTTACCGCATCCTTGAGGGCTTTGCCAGCGCGGAACTTGGGCACTTTTGCCGCCTTGATCTTGATGGCGGCGCCGGTACGCGGGTTCCTGCCCCCGCGCGCTGCGCGCTTGCCCACGTAGAAGGTGCCGAAACCCACCAGGGTCACCATCCCTCCCTTTTTCAGGCTGGTCTTGATGGAGGCCACGGTGGCATCCAGGGCGCGACCAGCGGCAGCTTTGGAAATCTCGGCCGACTTGGCGATTTGTTCGATCAGTTCGGATTTGTTCACGTAAGCCCCCTACGTAGTTGGTTGACAGGAAACCTGCACGCTTTTTATAGCCCCGCGAAAATCCTTATGTCAAGCGGATTTCCGGGGCGCCGGGGGCAAATACCTCGGGCTGTGATCAAAACGCCAAGCCGTTGACGAAAAACGACTTTCCAAAGAAAAACGCCGCCCCGCGAATAATGCGGGAGCGGCGTTGGCGAATGGCGCCGGGCGGGTAGTCGTCAGTGGGTGACGACGCCGCTCGCTTCGCCAGCGGCGGGCTCGGCCGATGCCGGCACCGCTGCGGCAGGCTCGGCGTCGGGCAGAGGCTCGGGGGTGCGTTCCAGAGCCCGTTCGAGCACCTGGTCGATCCACTTCACCGGCACGATCTCGAGCTTGTTCTTGATCGAGTCGGGCATGTCCACCAGGTCCTTGACGTTCTCGTCCGGGATCAGGGCCACCTTCAGGCCGCCGCGCACCGCCGCCAGGAGCTTTTCCTTGAGGCCGCCAATGGCCAGCACTTCACCGCGCAGGGTGATCTCGCCGGTCATGCACACCTCGCAGCGCACCGGGATGCCGGTCAGGGCCGACACCAGGGCGGTGGTCATGGCGATGCCGGCGGACGGGCCGTCCTTGGGCGTAGCGCCCTCGGGCACGTGGATGTGGATGTCGCGCTTCTCGAACACCTCGTCCTTGATGCCCAGCCGCTGGGCCCGGGCACGCACCACGGAACGGGCCGCTTCCACGGATTCCTTCATCACGTCGCCCAGGGAGCCGGTGCGCTGAATCACGCCCTTGCCCGGCACCACGGCGCATTCGATGGTTAGCAGCTCACCGCCGACCTCGGTCCAGGCCAGGCCGGTGACCTGGCCCACCTGGTTTTCCTTCTCCGCCACGCCGAAGGTGTAGCGGTGCACGCCCAGGTACTTGTCCAGGTTCTTGGCATTGACCAGGACCTTGCCGTCCTTCTTCTTCATCACCAGGGCCTTCACCACCTTGCGGCAGATCTTGGAGATTTCGCGCTCCAGGCCGCGCACACCGGCTTCCCGGGTGTAGTAGCGGATGATGTCGCGCACGGCGGATTCAGTCACCGTCAGTTCGGTGGGCTTCACGCCGTTGTTCTTCATCTGCTTGGGCAGCAGGTACTTGACGGCGATGTTAACCTTCTCGTCCTCGGTGTAGCCGGACAGGCGGATGATCTCCATGCGGTCGAGCAGGGGCGGCGGAATGTTCAGGCTGTTGGCGGTGGCCACGAACATCACGTCGGACAGGTCGAAGTCCACCTCCACGTAGTGGTCCTGGAAGGTGTGGTTCTGCTCGGGGTCGAGCACTTCCAGCAGGGCCGAGGAAGGATCGCCGCGGAAGTCCTGGCCCATCTTGTCCACCTCGTCGAGGAGGAAGAAGGGGTTGCGCACGCCCACCTTGGTCATGCTTTGCAGGATCTTGCCGGGCATGGAGCCGATGTAGGTGCG
Organism: Oryzomicrobium sp.; assembly: GCF_021287045.1. Taxonomy (GTDB): domain Bacteria; phylum Pseudomonadota; class Gammaproteobacteria; order Burkholderiales; family Rhodocyclaceae; genus Oryzomicrobium. The sequence continues at coordinate 5,921 of NZ_JAJTBG010000025.1, forward strand.
GCGGTGGCCGCGAATCTCGGCCTCGTCACGGACGCCGCCCAGGGCCATGCGCACGAACTTGCGGTTGGTGGCCTTGGCGATGGACTGGCCCAGGGAGGTCTTACCCACCCCGGGAGGGCCGACCAGGCACAGGATCGGTGCCTTGAGCTTGTCGACGCGCTGCTGCACGGCGAGGTACTCGAGGATGCGTTCCTTGACCTTCTCCAGGCCGTAGTGGTCGGCGTTGAGAATGGTCTCGGCACCGCCCAGGTCCTTGCTGATGCGGGTCTTCTTCTTCCAGGGCAGGCCAGTCAGGGTCTCGATGTAGTTGCGCACCACCGTGGCTTCGGCGGACATGGGCGACATCAGCTTGAGCTTCTTGAGCTCGGACATGGCCTTTTCCGTGCCTTCCTTGCTCATGCCGGCGGCCTTGATCTTCTTTTCCATCTCTTCGAGATCGGCGCCGTCCTCGCCTTCGCCGAGTTCCTTCTGGATGGCCTTGACCTGCTCGTTCAGGTAGTACTCGCGCTGGCTCTTCTCCATCTGCCGCTTGACCCGGCCGCGGATGCGCTTTTCCACCTGGAGGATGTCGATTTCCGCCTCCAGCTGGGCGAGCAGCTTCTCGATGCGCTCGCGCACGTCGAAGCGCTCCAGCACGTCCTGCTTTTGCTCCAGCTTGAGGGGCAGGTGGGCGGCGATGGTGTCGGCCAGTCGACCGGCTTCCTCGATCCCAGCGATGGAGGTGAGGATTTCCGGCGGAATCTTCTTGTTCAGTTTGACGTACTGGTCGAACTGGGCGATCACCGCACGGCGCATCGCCTCGATCTCGTGGTCGCCCTCTTCCTCGGGGGTGATCGGGGCGGCCACGGCGATGAACAGGGACTGCTGCACGTCCACCGACACCACGCGGGCGCGCTGGCTGCCTTCCACCAGCACCTTCACGGTGCCGTCGGGCAGCTTGAGCATCTGCAGGATGTTGGCGATGCAGCCGATGGGATAGAGATCTTCGGGATTCGGGTCGTCCTTGGCAGCCGATTTCTGGGCCACCAGCAGGATGCTCTTGCCCGCCTCCATGGCGGCTTCCAAGGCCTTGATGGACTTGGGCCGGCCGACGAACAGCGGAATGACCATGTGGGGGAACACCACCACGTCTCGCAGGGGGAGGAGCGGCAGTTCCACGGTCTCGGTCGGGGGGGTCAATTCAGACATGGCATGGCCTTGCGTTAGGGTTTGCCTCCAACATGGGGGCAACCGGGAATTTTTTCAAGTGCAGCCGCAAGGATGGCTTGAGACGACAACGGGGAACCCCTGGGCTCCCCGTTGCTTGCGGCCGCTTGCCGCCTGGCGGCGGCGGGTGTCGGCTCAGTTGGAACCGGATACCTTGGGTTGATCAGCGTAGATCAACAGAGGCTTGGCGTCACCCGTAATCGAGTTTTCGTCGATCACCACCTTGGTCACGTTCTCCATGCCCGGCAGCTCGTACATGGTGTCGAGCAGCACGCCTTCAAGGATCGAACGCAGGCCCCGGGCGCCGGTCTTGCGCTCCAGGGCGCGGCGGGCGATGGCCTGGAGGGCGCCGGGGCGCACTTCCAGTTCCACACCTTCCATGCCGAACAGCTTCTGGTACTGCTTGATCAGGGCGTTCTTCGGCTCGACCAGAATCTGCACCAGGGCCGCCTCTTCCAGCTCGGCCAGGGTGGCCACCACCGGCAGACGACCGATCAGCTCGGGAATCAGGCCGAATTTGATCAGGTCTTCCGGCTCGACGCGGCGCAGGGTTTCGGTGACGTTCTTGGTGTCGCGGCTCTTCACCTCGGCGGCAAAGCCGATGCCGCCCTTTTCGGAGCGGTTGCGGATCACCTTATCCAGGCCGTCGAAGGCGCCGCCGCAGACGAACAGGATGTTGGTGGTGTCCACCTGGACGAAGTCCTGGTTCGGGTGCTTGCGCCCGCCCTGGGGTGGCACGCTGGCCACGGTGCCTTCGATCAGCTTGAGCAGTGCCTGCTGCACACCCTCGCCCGAAACGTCGCGGGTGATCGAGGGGTTGTCGGACTTGCGCGAGATCTTGTCGATCTCATCGATGTAGACGATGCCCTGCTGGGCCTTCTCCACCTCGTAGTCGCACTTTTGCAGCAGCTTCTGGATGATGTTTTCCACGTCCTCGCCGACGTAGCCGGCTTCGGTCAGGGTCGTGGCGTCGGCCATGACGAAGGGGACGTTGAGCAGCCGGGCCAGGGTCTGAGCGAGCAGGGTCTTGCCCGAGCCGGTGGGCCCGATCAGCAGGATGTTGCTCTTGGCCAGCTCGACCTCGTCGGTCTTGCCGTGGTGGCGCAGCCGCTTGTAGTGGTTGTACACCGCCACGGACAGGATGCGCTTGGCCTGCTCCTGACCGATCACGTACTGGTCGAGGATGGAGCAGATTTCCTTGGGGGTGGGCAATTCACCGCGGCCGCCCTTGGCGCCCTGCTCGGCACCGATCTCGTCGCGGATGATGTCGTTGCAGAGCTCGATGCACTCGTCGCAAATGAACACCGAAGGACCGGCGATGAGCTTCTTGACCTCGTGCTGGCTCTTGCCGCAGAAGGAGCAATAGAGCAGTTTTTCACTGCCGTTCTTCTTCTCGGACATGTGGCGCTTACCCCTGTCGAAGGCGGGTGCACTGCAAACGGGCAAAAAAGCCCGCCCCCGCCGATTTATCGGATATGAACGGCGGCCCTACGGCCGCATCAAGCCACGTCGGACCGGCTCGACAGAACCTTGTCGATCAGTCCGTATTCTGCCGACTCCTGGGCAGAAAGGAAATTGTCACGATCGGTGTCCTTCTCCACCCGTTCCACCGGCTGGCCGGTGTGCTGGGACAGCAGGGCGTTGAGGCGATCCTTGATGGAGAGGATTTCCTTGGCGTGGATGGCGATATCCGAGGCCTGGCCCTGGAAGCCGCCCAGGGGCTGGTGGATCATCACCCGGGAGTTGGGCAGGGCGAAACGCTTGCCTTTGGCCCCGGCGGCCAGCAGGAAGGCACCCATGGAGGCGGCCTGGCCGATGCACAGGGTGGAGACGTCGGCCTTGATGAACTGCATCGTGTCGTAGATCGACATGCCGGCAGTCACCGAGCCCCCCGGGGAGTTGATGTACAGGGCGATGTCCTTTTCCGGGTTTTCCGCTTCCAGGAAGAGGAGCTGGGCCACCACCAGGTTGGCGGTGGCGTCGTTGACCGGCCCAACCAGGAACACCACCCGCTCCCGCAGCAGGCGGGAATAGATGTCGTAGGCCCGCTCGCCGCGGCCGCTCTGCTCAATCACCATCGGGACCAGGCCGAGGGCCTGGGGATTCCAGTTGCTTTCGAAGTCCATCGAGGTCTCCAAGTTGACCGGGCGCCCCATTTTGGGGCGCCCGGTCAGATATTAGCTGCGAAATCGACGAAGCGCTGAATCAACGGATCGGCACATCGGTGACTGCGCGGCGACTGCGTCCGCTGCCGGCCGGCGGCGGGAACAGAGGAACCAGGCTTAGGCCTTGGCGCCCATCAGTTCGTCGAAGGCGACGGCCTTGTCGCTGGTCTTGGCCTTGGAAAGCACCCACTGGACCACGTTGTCTTCGAGGGTGATGGCTTCCACTTCGGCCAGGTTACGCGGATTGCTGAAGTACCAGCGTACCACTTCCTCGGGGTTCTCGTAGCTTTGGGCGGCTTCTTCGACCTTGGCCTTGACCTGTTCCATCTTGGCTTCCAGGTTCTCGGTCTTGACCAGCTCGGCCAGGATCAGGCCCAGGGTGACGCGGCGCTTGGCCTGTTCGGCGAACCACTCGGGCTGCACCGGCATCTGGTCGGCCTTGATGCCGCGGGCTTCCATGTCGGCGCGGGCAGCCTGCATCAGGCGCTGCACTTCCATCTCGACCAGGGCGTTGGGCACGTCGATGGGGTTGGTTTCCACCAGGGCGTCCATCACCTGATCCTTCAGGCGGGATTCGATGCGCTTCTTCACTTCGCGCTTGAGGTTGGTTTCCACCTCGGCGCGCATCTTTTCCACGTCGCCGTCGGCGATGCCCATCATCTTGGCGAATTCACCGTCCACTTCCGGCAGCACCGGCTTTTGCACCTGCTTCACGGTGATGTCGAACTGGACGGTCTGGCCAGCCAGATCCTTGGAGAAGTAGTCGGCCGGGAAGGTCAGGTCGAAGGTCTTGGACTCGCCCACCTTCAGGCCTTCCACGGCGGTTTCGAAGTCGGCGAGCATCATGCCCTGGCCGAGCACGAACGGATAATCGTTGGCCTGGCCGCCGTCGAACGGCACGCCGTCCTTCTTGCCCAGGAAATCGATCACCACGCGGTCTTCCTTCTGGGCGCCACGCTCGGCGTTCTCGTAGTAGACGCGCTGCTTGCGCAGGATTTCCAGGGTCTGGTCCACTTCGGCGGCGGTCACGTCGAGAACCGGACGCTCGATTTCCTTACCGGCCAGGTCAGCGATCTTGAATTCGGGATAGACCTCGAAGATGGCGGTGAAGGCCATCTGGGTGGCGTCGGCGGAATCCTTCGGCTCGATGCGGGGATAGCCGGCCACGCGCAGGTTCTGGGCGGTGACGGCTTCGCCGAAGGCGCGGTCCAGGGATTCGGACAGGGCCTCGTGGCGGGCCTGGTGGCCGTGCTGCTGCTTGAGGATGTTGAACGGCACCTTGCCGGGACGGAAGCCGGGCATCTTGACGGTACGCCCGATCTTCTTCAGCCGCGCATCCGCATCCTTGTCCAGGTCGGCCACATTGATGGTCAGATCGAGACGACGCTCCAGGGCGTTGGCGACTTGGGTGTTTTCCATGAAATGTCCTTGGTGCAGTAATCCGAAAAAATGAACCGGCATGCCGGCGCGGGAAGCGGGAAACGAGGCCCGGCGCCGGAAGATCCGCAAGATAACGGGTGCGGGCGCAAGGCCCGGGCACCCGGGGAAACCAGGGGTGGCTGGATACCCGAAGACGGCGGCCGAGCGGCCCGCCCACGGTTTTTCCAGCGCGCGGCAAAGCCGCAAGAGGCCGGATTCTATCACGGCGGGGCAAGCGGCCAAGCCCGGCCGGGGCGCCCGGGTGGGCACGCCCCCGGCCGACCGGGGGAAAACCTGGGGCGAACCCGCGTCAATCCTCCGCCAGGGGCCAGCCGCTCGGGTCGAAACCGTAGCGCAGCGCCCCCCAATGCCGGCCGGCCACGGCCACCGGCACGGTCACCTCGGTGAGGATGTCGCCGTTGTCCCGGGTATAGGTGCGCACGATGAAGGGCTTGCCGCTGGCCCGGGCCACCGCCAGGGCGTCCGGGGCGTCGAAGCGGCGCTTATCGCGGCAGCGCTCCCGGTCCACGGCCGGATCGCCGCAGGGAGGCTGGGCGTAGCGGCGGTTGTGGGTGGGTGCGTAACCGTTGCGGTCTACCAGGACGCAGAAGCGCCCCCAGGGAAAACGCTCCAGCACCCGGTCGAGCACTGCCTGGACCGGCCCTTCCACGGCAGCGTCGTAGGCCGTGGAAAATTGCGCCGGCCCAGGCGACCCTCGGCCGGGGATGGGCCGGTAGGCCTGGTCGAAGACGTCGATGCCGCGCTCGGCCGCCGCCTCCAGCACGCCGGCCAGCTCCCGGGCGGCGGGTTGGAGAGTGTTGATCACCTCGTGGAACTCTCCCTCGCCGACGATGAAGCGCAGGACGATCTCCTGGATGCGCCCGGACGCCCCCTCCAGCTCGTCGGCCACGCCCTGGCTATGGTCCAGGCGGGCGCTCACCTCCTGGCTCAGGGCGCCGATCACGGCGATGTTGTCGTTGACCGTCCGGTTGCTGGCGGCAAACCCTTCCAGGGTGCGGGCGATGCCCGACAGGCTGGCGGCGGTGCGGTCGAAATCCCCCATCAGCAGGGCGAAATTGGCGGCGGCCTTGTCCACCACGTCCCGGGTCAGGCGCACGTCGTCGGTGATGCGGGCGGTCTCGCTGCGCGTATCGCCCACCAGGGCTAGCATCCCGTCGATGTTGCGGGCGATGTCGGCGGAGGCGCCCTTGGCCCGCTCCGCCAGGCCCCGCACCTCGTCCGCCACCACGGCGAAGCCCCGGCCGGCCTCTCCGGCCCGGGCCGCCTCGATGGCGGCGTTCAAGGCCAGCAGATTGGTCTGGTCGGCAATGCCCTGGATCAGGGCGACGATGGCCCGGATGCTGGCCGAGCGCTCGCTCAGGTCCCCCACCGTGTGGTTGAAGCGCCCCACCCGGTCGCTGATGGCGTTGATGTGCCGCGCCGCCTCCCCCAGCTCGTCGTTGGAGGTGCGCGCCATCTCCAGGTTGGCCAGGGTGGTGCGGGCGATGGCCCGGGTTTCGTCGCTGACCTGGCCGATGCCCGCCGTGGCCTGGTCGCTGGCGGCGCGCACCTGGCCGGCCAACTGGTCCTGGCGGTGGGCGCCGGCCACCGATTCGGACAGGTTGCGACGGGTGAGCGCCGTATCCATGCCGATGCGGAAGGTCATCAGCCGCACGTTGTTGAGCAGGTGGCGCATCTTCTTGAGGAAGCGGTTGTACGACTCGGCCAGCAGGCGCAGCTCGTCGTGGGTCGACGCCGGCAGGTCCCGGGACAGGTTGCCGATGCCGGCGCCGATCTCGTCGAAGATGCCGATCACGGTACGCAGGGGGCGCACGATCAGGAAACGGAAGTACCACACGGTGAAGGCCACGTAGGCCACCGACGCCGCCAGCAGGACGGCGTTCCAGACCAGCAGGGCATCCAGCTCCGCCAGGGCCGCGGCGCTGCCGTCCCGGGCCACCGCCTGCCGGGCGCGCCAGGTGAGGACCAGCAGCGCCAGTTGGAACAGGTTCACCAGAAAGAGGCTGGCGAACTTGCGGGTCAGGGAATTCCACAGCACCCGCTCGCTCAGGTCGTAGAGCCGCCAGAAGGCGCCCATGGTGCTCACCGCCCCCCTCCCCCGCCGATCATTCCCTCGGTGGGGGAACTGGGATCGGCGCTGTAGAACTTGCGCGGC
>NZ_JAJTBG010000017.1 GCF_021287045.1 Oryzomicrobium sp.
CCTTGGCGCCGCACTTGGGGCACTCGCCCTTGATGAAGCGGTCGGGCAGGAACATCTGCTTGACCGGGTCGTAGTACTGCTCGATGTCCCGGGTCTCGATCAGGCCGGCGGCGCGCAGCTTGCCGTAGATGTCGGTGGCGAAGCCCCGGGTCTCGTCGGAGTGGGTCGAGTAGTAGTTGTCGAAGCCGACGTGGAAGCCGGTGAAGTCGCGCAGGTGCTCGCCGTGGACCCGGGCGATCAGGGCCTCGGGGGTGATGCCCTCCTTTTCCGCCCGCAACATCACCGGGGTGCCATGGGTGTCGTCGGCGCACACGTACCAGCAGTCGTGGCCCCGCATCTTCTGGAAGCGCACCCAGATGTCGGTCTGGATATATTCCACCAGGTGACCCAGGTGGATGTCGCCGTTGGCATAGGGCAGCGCGGAGGTTACGAGGATCTGACGGGGTTTCATCGGGCAGGACTATCCGGGAAAGCGGGTAAAGACGGGGATTCTAGCAAACCCGCCCGGCGAAGCCGCGCCGCTGCCCGGCTCCGCCGCCCCGATCCACGCTGCGAGCGCCCCGTTCCCTCCTCCGCCTTGGAGGCCACCGGGGAATTCGGTTAAACTTGATAAAAATACTCGGGTATAGCCGCCCGCCTGGCGTTGCCGCGCGATCCAACTGCGGCAGAACGCAAACGCCACGGCGGCCCCGCGTCACAACCCGCCCCGCCGCTGCACCCTGCGCCGCGGCGGCAACCCAACACGGCGCGCCATGGCGCCAGGAGATTTCATGTCCCTCACCGTCGAAACCGTACAGACCGCCCTCAAAGACGTCGTCGATCCCAACACCGGCAAGGACCTCGTCGCCGGCCGCGCCGCCAAGAACATCCGAGTGGACGGCGGCGACGTGGCGGTGGACATCGAACTGGGCTACCCGGCCAAGTCCCAGGTGGACGGCCTGCGCAAGGCGGTGATTGCCCGCCTGAAGCAGTTGCCCGGGGTGGACAACGTTTCGGCCAACGTCACCGTGAAGATCGTCGCCCATGCGGTACAGCGCGGCGTGAAGCTGCTCTCCGGGGTCAAGAACATCGTCGCCGTGTCCTCCGGCAAGGGCGGCGTGGGCAAGAGCACCACCGCCGTGAACCTGGCCCTGGCCCTGGCCCAGGAAGGCGCCACCGTCGGCCTGCTCGACGCCGACATCTACGGCCCGTCCCAGCCCCAGATGCTCGGCCTGCAAGGCCGCCAGCCCGAATCCCTGGACGGCAAGAGCATGGAGCCCCTGGAGGCCTACGGCATCCAGTCCATGTCCATCGGCTACCTGGTGGACGTGGAGACCCCCATGGTATGGCGCGGCCCCATGGTCACCCAGGCCCTGGAGCAGTTGCTCAACGACACCAACTGGCGCGACGTGGACTACCTGGTGATCGACATGCCCCCGGGCACCGGCGACACCCAGCTGACCCTGGCCCAGAAGGTGCCGGTGACCGGCGCGGTGATCGTCACCACCCCCCAGGACATCGCCCTGATGGACGCCCGCAAGGGCCTCAAGATGTTCGAGAAGGTGGGCATCCCCATCATCGGCATCGTCGAGAACATGAGCATGCACGTGTGCACCAACTGCGGCCACGTCGAGCACATCTTCGGCGAGGGCGGCGGACAGAAGATGTGCGCCGACTACGGCGTGGACTTCCTCGGCGCCCTGCCCCTGGAGATGGACATCCGCCTCATGGCCGACGGCGGCAAGCCTACCGTGGTAGGGGCCCCCGACTCCAAGGCCGCCGAGATCTACCGCGCCATCGCCCGCAAGGTGGCGGTGCAGATCGCCGAGAAGGCCAAGGACATGAGCAGCAAGTTCCCCAGCATCGTGGTGCAGAACACCTGACCCACCACCGGCTCCGCCGCTGCCAGACGCCCCCGCCCGCCGGGGGCGTCGGCGTTTACGGGCTTGCCGAATGACGGGATGGGCGGCGGACAGCCTTCCGTCAGTCCCGCCCCCGTTCGTCGGCCGCCCTGGCCCCGCGCTACCCCACCACCGATTCCCATGGCATCCTAGCCCGATAGAACGCCGGACCACGCGGCCCCGCCACGGGCCGCGACACGGCGCACGACGGGAGGTAACACGCATGGCCTTCATGCCCTGGGGCGACGCCCTCAAGATCGGCATCGACAGCATCGACGAGCAGCACCGCTGGCTGGTGGACGCCACCAACGCCCTTCATGACGAACTGCAGCGCGACGAACCCCGCCGCGCCGTGATCGGCGAGATTCTCGAAGGGTTGGTGGACTACACCATGAACCACTTCATCGCCGAGGAGGCCCTGTTCCAGCGCCTCGGCTATCCGGACAGCCCCGGCCACCTGGCCGAGCACAACCGCTTCACCGCCGGGGCCCTCGACCTGTTGCAGCGCTTCGAATCCGGCCAGGCCGTCAGCCAGGAGGCCCTGGACTTCCTCAAGAACTGGCTGACCCACCACATCCTCGAAGTGGACCGGGCCTACGTGCCCTTCCTCCAGTCCCGCGGCGTCACCTGAGCCGCAGGCTCTCGCTCCGCCCGGCGCAAACCGGGCGCGGCTGTGCGCGCGGCGCCTTCGCGGCTACAATCACGCCTTTATTTCTTCCCGCCCCACCGCCCCCATGAGCATCAAATCCGACCGCTGGATCCGTCGCATGGCCGAAGAACACGGCATGATCGAGCCCTTCGAGCCTTCGCTGGTGCGCGAGGTGGACGGGCGCAAGATCGTTTCCTACGGCACCTCCAGCTACGGCTACGATATCCGCTGCGCGCGGGAATTCCGGGTGTTCACCAACATCAACCACACGGTGGTGGACCCGAAGAATTTCGACCCCCAGTCCTTCGTCGAGATCGAGGAGGACTACTGCATCATCCCGCCCAACTCCTTCGCCCTGGCCCGCACCGTCGAGTACTTCCGCATTCCGCGCAACGTGCTGACCATCTGCCTGGGCAAGAGCACCTACGCCCGCTGCGGCATCATCGTGAACGTCACCCCCTTCGAGCCGGAGTGGGAAGGCTACGTGACCCTGGAGTTCTCCAACACCACGCCGCTGCCGGCCAAGATCTACGCCGGCGAGGGCTGCGCCCAGGTGCTGTTCCTGGAAGCCGCCCCCAACGACATCTGCGAAACCTCCTACAAAGACCGGGGCGGCAAGTACCAGGGCCAGGTGGGCGTGACCCTGCCGCGCATCTGATCGCGCCACCGTCTGCAAACGACAAGGCCGCCCTCGGGCGGCCTTGTCGTTTATGTGTGCTGCAGATTCTACGGCGGCGCTACCGTCGCACCGCTCTGGGAATCCGCTATCTGCCAGCACGCCAGGTCACGGCACCTCAGACGTGGTAAGCAGTCCGGGTCATGACCTGGGACATGAGGCGCATGGCGCCTTTCACCGGTGCCGGCAGCTCCCGGCCGCCGAGACGCACGGCGGTGTCGGCGTGGGACGCCTCGTCGGTCTTCATCTGCTCGATGATGGCGTGGGAACGGGCATCCTGGGGCGGCAGCTTGCCCAGATGGCTGTCCAGGTGCGCACCCACCTGGCGTTCGGTCTCGGCCAGGAAGCCCAGGTTCCAGGCATCCCCCAACTTGCCGGCGATCACGCCCAGGGTCAGGGAGCCGGCGTACCAGAGGGGATTGAGCAGGCTCTTGCGTCCGCCCAGCTCGGCCATGCGCCGCTCGGTCCAGGCCAGGTGTTCGGTCTCCTCCCGGCCGGCCTGTTCCAGGGCCTGGCGGGTGGAGGGGTCCCGGGAGGTCAGGGCCTGGCCCTGGTAGAGGGCCTGGGCGCATACCTCGCCGCAGTGGTTGACCCGCATCAGCCCGGCCACGTGGCGCCGCTCCTCGACGCTCAACTCGGCATCGGGCAGATCGCTGCCCGGCACGGGCCGCCAGGTGGTGGCCGGGGCGAAGACGGTGCGCAGGGCCTTGTCGAATTCGATGATGAAACGATCGGACAGCATCAGGGGCCTCTCAAGGGGCGGACGTCCGGGTGGCCGCCGCGGCGCAGGGCATCCCGCGCCTCGTCGGCGGTACGCACGGCAATGCCGTTGGGACAGAAGTAATCGGTGGCCAGGCTCGCCTGGGGCCGGTTGATCCCGTCGTCGTTGACGGGCTTCCAGGCGGCGCTGCGGGCCTTGCTCCAAGCGCCGGCGCTGTTGCCGAAGGCGTAGAAGCGGCGTTCACGGGTGGCGCAGCGCAGACCTTCGAAGCTGACGTTGCGCGCCCCGCTCGGCGAGATCACCACCAGGGTGTAGCGCACCACGCCGTCGCTGCCCACCGAGATGGACGTGGTGTCAACGTAGAAGCGGTTGGAAGCCCGCGGGTCCACGTAGAACTCCTTCAGGTTGGCCTCCTGGGGCGGCGCCGGCAGGGTGGCCTGGATTTCCTCCCAGGGCTTCTGCTCTTCGGGCTCGTAATCCCAACGGTCGGCCTCGGCGCGGGCCTGGCCGGCCAGAAGCAGGGCGGCGACGAGTACCACCGCCGCCGCCCGGGCGGGCCGCAGCCCGCCGATGAATGAAACGTTGTACGGCAAACCTACCTCACGCGGATTGATGGATGACCGCCTCGATTTCGGCGAAGGTGCGGGCCACCTCGGTGGTGTGGATGGCGATACCGAGCTGGCGGGCGATCTGGGAGGCGGAGAAGATGCCCCGCACCATCTGCCGCCCGCTGACCGGGTCCATGTCCACCACCATGGCGTGCTGGCGCCCGGCCACCCGCAGGGTTTCAACGATGTGGCCGACCTGGGCGCGCAGCACGTCGGTAAGTTGCAGCACCTCCAGGTCGTCCCGGGGCGTCATCACGTCGGCCACCCGGATTTCCTCGTGGCGGATGCCACGCTTCTGCACGCACTGCATGGGGCGCTCGCCGAGCACGTCCCGGGCGGTGAGCAAGCCCACCACGGCGCCGGAATGGTCCAGCACCAGCAGGGAACGCACCCCCCGGGCGATCATCGCCTGGTTGGCGACGTCGATGTGGGTGTCGGCATCGATACTGGCTACCGGCACCAGCTTGAGGTCGGTCATGACCTCGATGGCCGGCGACGACGGCTGGACCAGCTGGGGCGAGAAAAGGGTCGGCTGATGGAGCCCGGCCGCACCGGCGAGCGGCGAGACGGGCAGCGGTTTGTACTGTTTTTGTTCTGCCATGGCACCCTCCATAGGACTACTTTGGGACGACAACAAAACTACCGAACAACACACAACTCCAAACCATCTCGCCGCAGGCCGCCGGCAGGCTCCGTCAGGGCCGGCGCGGCGCGCGGTCGGACTCGAGGAAACGCTCGAGTTCGGCCAGGGCCAGCCGGTAGACCTCGCGCTTGAACTCGATCACCGCATCAAGCGGCACCCAGTATTCGTTCCAGCGCCAGGCATCGAACTCCGGATGGTCGGAAGCGCGCAGACAAACGTCCGAATCGCGCCCCACCAGCCGCAGCAGATACCAGATCTGCTTCTGACCCTTGTAAGACCCACGCCACTCGCGTTTGATCCAATGGGTCGGCACATCGTAACGCAGCCAGTCCTTGGTGCGGCCGAGAATACGCACGTGCTCGGGGGTCAGCCCCACCTCCTCGTGCAGCTCCCGGTACATGGCCTGCTCCGGCGTTTCACCCCGCTTGATGCCTCCCTGGGGGAACTGCCAGGCGTGCTCTCGAATTCGCTTGCCCCAAAAAACCTCGTTTTTCGCGTTACAGAGGATGATGCCGACGTTCGGGCGATAGCCTTCGCGATCGAGCATAGAAAACCTGCAAAAACTATTGAGTTGAGGGACATTCTTCCATATTTCCCATCGCTTGGAAAGCCGCGGCGGCCGGGCTTTTCGCCGGATTTTCAAGGCTTTTCCCGGCCATCGCCGGTTGCGCCGCGGTCAAGTAAAATGGCGTTTTTCGCTCCAACCGGAATTTTTCATGCGCTCCTCCCAGTTTTTCCTGTCCACCCTCAAGGAAGCTCCGTCCGACGCCGAGGTTGTCAGCCAGAAGCTGATGCTGCGGGCCGGCCTGATCAAGCGGGCCGCCGCCGGCATCTATACCTGGATGCCCCTGGGGCTGCGCACCCTGCGCAAGGTCGAGGCCATCGTGCGCGAGGAAATGAACCGTTCCGGCGCCCTGGAGCTGCTCATGCCGGCGGTGCAGCCGGCCGAGCTGTGGCAGGAATCGGGCCGCTGGGAGAAGTACGGCCCCGAACTGCTGCGCTTCAAGGACCGCCACCAACGCGACTTCGTCATCGGCCCGACCCACGAAGAGGTGATCACCGACGTGGTGCGCCGCGAGGTGAAGAGCTACCGCCAACTGCCGCTGCACCTTTACCAGGTGCAGAGCAAGTTCCGCGACGAGATCCGCCCCCGCTTCGGCGTAATGCGCGGCCGTGAATTCCTGATGAAGGACGGCTACTCGTTCCACGCCAGCTTCGACGACCTGAAGCGCGAATACCAGGTGATGTACGACACCTATTCGCGCATCTTCACCCGCCTGGGCCTGCAATTCCGCGCCGTGGCCGCCGACACCGGCTCCATCGGCGGCACCGGCTCCCATGAGTTCCACGTGCTGGCCGACTCCGGCGAGGACGACATCGCCTACTGCCCGGATTCCGACTACGCCGCCAACGTGGAACTGGCCGAAGCCCTGGCCCCCGCCACGCCGCGCCCGGCCGCCGGCGAGGCCCTGGCCAAGGTCGCCACCCCGGGCCAGACCGCCTGTGCCGACGTGGCCGCCTTCCTCAAGACCGACCTGACCCGGGTGGTGAAAGCCATCGCCGTGGTCAGCGAAGACGCCGAGGGCAAGCCGCACTTCGCCCTGCTGCTGGTACGTGGCGACCACGAGCTGAACGAGATCAAGGCCAGCAAGCTCGCCGGCCTGACCGACTTCCGCTTCGCCAGCGACGCCGAAGTCGAACAATACCTGGGCTGCCAGCCCGGCTACATCGGCCCGGTGGGCGTGGATGCCGGCAAGGTGCGGGTGATTGCCGACCGCACCGTGGCGGCCATGGCCGACTTCGTCTGCGGCGCCAACGAGGCGGGTTTCCACCTCACCGGGGTCAACTTCGGCCGCGACCTGGCCGAACCGGCCGAGGTGGCCGACCTGCGCAACGTGGTGGCCGGCGACCCGAGCCCGGACGGCAAGGGCGTGCTCGGCATCTGCCGCGGCATCGAGGTGGGCCACATCTTCCAGCTGCGCACCAAGTACGCCGAAGCGCTCAACTGCAAGTTCCTCGACGATAACGGCCGGGAACAGGTGATGGAGATGGGCTGCTACGGCATCGGCGTGTCGCGCATCGTCGGTGCCGCCATCGAGCAGAACTACGACGACAAGGGGATCATCTTCCCCGCCGCCCTGGCCCCGTTCACCGTGGCCATCGTGCCCATGGGCTACCACAAGTCTGATGCCATCCGCGATGCCGCCAACGCCCTGTACGCCGAACTGCAGGCCGCCGGCGTGGACGTGCTGCTCGACGACCGCAACGAGCGCCCCGGCTCGATGTTCGCCGACATGGAATTGATCGGCATCCCGCACCGGGTGGTGATTGGCGAGAAGGGTCTGGCCGCCGGCCAGGTGGAGTACAAGGGCCGCCGGGACGAGGCCGCCACCATGGTGGCGCGGGATGCCATCGTCGCCCACCTGCTGGAAAGCCTCGCCAAATAAGGCGCGCCACGATGCCTGCCCGGAAAGCCAATAGGGACGCGGGGCTTCAAACGCCCCGCCGCAAACTCCGCGCCCTGCTTGGCTTTGCGCGCATCTCCGGCATCGCCCTGAGTGTCTGCGTTGTCGCCCCGGCCCAGGCCGGGGCACAAAAGTACGAGCCCCTCTCCGCCAGCGTCCAGGCGGCCCTCTCCAAGTCGGTGGCCGACGCCCGGCCGCCCACCAGCTCGTTCCGCTCCTACCGGGAGGCGGCCGACTGGCTGGAGGCCATGTCGCAACGCCTGGCCAAGCGCATCCCCGACCGGGAGTACCGCCTCGACCTGCTGCGCAGCGTCCATTACGAGGCCACCCGGGCCGGCCTCGATCCCCAGCTGGTGCTCGGCCTGATGCAGGTCGAATCGGGCTTTCGCAAATACGCCGTGTCCTCCGCCGGCGCCCGGGGCTACATGCAGGTGATGCCGTTCTGGGTAAAGCTGCTCGGCCGCCCGGACGACAGCCTGTTCGAGATGCGCACCAACCTGCGCTACGGCTGCACCATCCTGCGCCACTACCTGGACATCGAGAACGGCGACCTGTACCGGGCCCTGGGCCGCTACAACGGCAGCCTGGGCAAGCCCGAGTACCCGAACCTGGTGCGGGCCAGCTGGCACGGCCACTGGAGCTACACGCCGACAGTGGCCCTGGCGCCCTCCGCCCCTCAGGCTCCACAGACTCCGGGGGCGCCCAACGCCCCTGTCAGTCCACCCGCCCCCATGGCGCCGCTGCCGCCGGCCGCTCTCCGAGCCGCGCCGCCGCCCCTGAAGGCCCCCTCGCCCCAAGCCCAGGCCCCGGGCCAATCCCAAGTCCCCCTGGCGCGCAACCCATAAACGACGCGGCGCCCGGAGGATGCACCTCGGAGCGCCGCGCCAATCCTGGGGTTTCGGCCCTTGGGGTTAGACCCGCCTCCCGCTCGCCGCCCCGCGCCTTTCGCCGCCGCAGCGGCGGTCCGCGCAGGCCCCGAGGGACCGGGCCGCCCTTGCCTTACATCCCGGGCATCATCCCCTTCAGGCCTTTCATGCCGCGCATCAGCTTGGCGATGCCGCCCTTGGAGAACTGCTTCATCATCTTCTGGGTCTGCTCGAACTGGTTGAGCAGGCGGTTCACTTCCTGGACCTGGACCCCGGCGCCGGCGGCGATGCGCCGCTTGCGGCTGGCCTTGATCAGCTCGGGCTTGGAGCGCTCCATGGGCGTCATGGAATTGATGATGCCCTCGACGCGGCGGATCATCTTGTCCTCGGCGCCGCCGCCCAGCTGGCCGGCGGCCTGGGCGAACTGGGCCGGCAGCTTATCCATGAAGGCGCTCATGCCACCCATCTTGCGCATCTGACCGATCTGGTCTTTAAAGTCGTTGAGGTCGAAGCCCTTGCCCGACTTGAGCTTCTGGGCGAAGGCCTTGGCCTGCTCCTCGTCCACGCTCTTCCTGGCCTCTTCCACCAGGGACAGGATGTCGCCCATGCCCAGCACCCGGGAAGCCATCCGCTCGGGGTGGAAGGCTTCCAGGCCGGACAGCTTTTCGCCCACACCGGCAAACTTGATCGGCTTGCCGGTGACGTGGCGCACCGACAGGGCGGCACCGCCCCGGGCGTCGCCATCGAGCTTGGTCAGGATCACGCCGGTGAGCGGCAGGGCCTCGCCGAAGGCCCGGGCGGTGTTGACTGCATCCTGGCCGAGCATGGCGTCCACCACGAACAGGGTTTCCACCGGATTGAGCGCTGCGTGCAGGCGCTTGATCTCATCCATCATCTCGGCATCGATGGCCAGGCGGCCGGCGGTATCCACCAACAGCACGTCGAAGTAGTGGCGCTTGGCGAAATCGACTGCCGCGGCGGCGATGGCCTCGGGCTTGTCCGACGGCGACGAGGGGAAGAACTCGACCCCGGCCTGGGCGGCCACGGTCTTCAACTGCTCGATGGCGGCGGGCCGGTACACGTCGCAGGACACCACCAGCACTTTCTTTTTCTGGGTTTCCTTGAGCAGCTTGGCCAACTTGCCGGTGGTGGTGGTCTTGCCGGCGCCCTGCAAGCCGGCCATGAGGATGATGGCCGGCGGCTGGGCCGCCAGGTTGAGTCCCTGGTGGGCTTCGCCCATCAGCTTGGCCATCTCCCGGTGCACCACGCCGACCAGGGCCTGGCCCGGAGTGAGGGAGCCGATCACCTCTTCGCCCACCGCCTTTTCCTTGACCGCGGCGATGAAATCCTTGACCACCGGCAGGGCCACGTCGGCCTCCAGCAGGGCCATGCGCACCTCGCGCAGGGCGTCGGAAATATTGGACTCGGTGAGGCGCGCCTCGCCCTTGAGGGTTTTCATGACGCGCGCAAGGCGCTGGGTGAGGTTGTCGAGCATCGGGCTGAACCTGAAAAGAAGGGAGGAACCCCGGTCCGCGCCCTGCGCGGTGCCGTTGGGAGCCAGGGCAGCCCTTGGTGTAAACTGGGCGGGCTGCATAAACCCCGCCATTTTACTGCAAGAGCCCCTGCCCTCTTCGATCCGTGGCCTTCCAACTCTCCGCCCACACCCTCGCCGCCGTCGTGTACGCCCTGCTCGGGGCCCACTACTGGCGCGCCTACCGCAGCCGCCCCCTGGGCGCCTCCCCCCTGGCGGCCCCCGCCGCCGCGCCGCACTGGACCTCCTGGCTGCTGCCCCTCGGCCTGGCCGCCCAGGGTATCGGCCTTTATGCCGGGCTCTACGGCATCCCGCGCAACGGCGGGCCGATGTCCTTCTCCTTTGCCCTGGCCCTGTCGCTGATGCTGTGGCTGGCCCTGGCGGTGTACTGGCTGGAAAGCTTCCGCACCCGCTTGGGAGGCCAGCCCCTGCTGCTGTTCATCGCCGCCCTGGGCGCCCTCGCCCCGGTGCTCTTCCCCCAGGCCCACCCGCTGCAACGGGCTGGCTCCACCGGTTTCGAACTGCACTTCCTCGCCGCCATGGCGGCCTACAGCCTGTTCACCCTGGCCGCCATCCACGCCGTGTTCATGAGCCTGGCGGAGCGCCAACTGCACCGCAAGGACTTGTCGCCGGCCCTGGCCACGCTGCCGCCGCTGATGACCATGGAGAACATGCTGTTCCGCATGATCGGCGCCGGCTTCCTGCTGCTCACCGCCGCCCTGGTCACCGGCGTACTGTTCTCCGAATCGGTATTCGGCCGGCCCCTGACCTTCGACCACAAGACGGTCTTCGCCATCGCCTCCTGGGTGATCTTCGCCGGACTGCTGGTGGGCCGGCGCGTCCGCGGCTGGCGCGGCAAGGTGGCCCTGCGCTGGACCCTGGCCGGCTTCCTGCTCCTGCTGCTGGCCTACGTGGGCAGCCGCTTCGTCGCCGAAGTCATCCTGCACCGCCCGGGGATGTAACGCCGCTGCGATGACCCGCCGCCGACGACCGACGCCCCCGCCGCCCATCTCCCGCCCGCGCTGATGGACGATATTCCCCTTCTGGCGCTGCTTGCCGTCCTGGTGGTGCTGCTGCTCGTCTCGGGCTTCTTCTCGATGACCGAGACGGCCCTGATGGCGGCCAACCGCTACCGCCTGCGCCACCGGGCCGAGGCCGGCGACAAAGGGGCCAAGCGGGTCCTCGGCCTGCTCGCCCAGACCGACCGCATGCTGGGCGCCATCCTGCTCGGCAATAATCTGGTCAATGCCGCCGCCGCCACCCTGGTATCGGTGATAACCATCACCCTGGTGGGCGACGACAAGTGGGCCCTGGGCCTGGGCACCCTGGCGGTGACCTTCTGCATCCTGGTGGTGTCCGAGGTCTCGCCCAAAATCGTCGGCGCCGCCTACGCCGACCGGCTGGCCCCGCCCCTGGCCTTCCTGCTCACGCCCCTGATGCAGCTGACCCGCCCGGTCGTAGGGGTGATCAATCTGTTCGCCAACGGCCTGCTCTCCCTGCTGCGCCTCAAGCCCAAGCACTATGAAGCCAGCCCCCTGTCCCGGGAGGAACTGCGCTCCCTGGTGCTGGGCGCCCGCCATCTGCTGCCGGGCAAGCACCAGAGCATTCTGGTGAATCTGTTCGACCTGGAACGCATCACGGTGGACGACGTGATGACCCCCCGCACCGCCATCGAGGCGGTGGACCTGGAGGCGGACTGGGAGGAGATCGCCGCTCAGGTGGCCACCAGCTACCACACCCGGCTGCCGGTGTACCGGGGCGACCTCCACCGCATCGTCGGCATCCTGCACCTGAAGCGGGTGGTGGGGCTCCAGCAACGCGAGCTGCTGAACCGGGAAACCTTGGAAGAATGCCTGGCGCCGCCCTACTTCATTCCCGCCGGCACACCGGCCTTCGCCCAGTTGCAGTTCTTCCAGGAAAACCGCCAGCGCCTCGGCCTGGTGGTGGACGAATACGGCGAGATCGACGGCCTGCTGACCCTGGATGACATCATCGAGGAGATCGTCGGCGAATTCACCACCTCGACTCCCGCCGGCGGCAATCGGCTGGTCTGGGGGGAGGACGGTTCGGTGCTGGTGGACGGCAGCCGCAGCCTGCGCGAACTCAACCGCAAGCTGGGCCTCGACTTGCCCCTCAGCGGTCCCAAGACCTTGAACGGCCTGATCGTCGAGTACCTCCAGGACATTCCGGAAAGCGGCGTTGGCCTCAAAGTGGGCGGAATCCCCATCGAAGTGGTGCACACCCAGGACCGCAGCATCAAGACGGTGCGGTTGTTCCGGCCGGCGCCCCGGGAGAAACGCTGAAAAGACGGCTAGAAGTTCCTGCCGCCATCAAATTCCGACGGACCGTGCCGTAAACGACATTAATGCCATGCACAACCCGTTAGAATTCCCGAAAATCCCCGCCCGGCGGGGCTTCCGTCTTTACAAAGAACTGGGTGCTGGGCATTATCCAAGGCCAACCATGTTTTACGCATACCCGCACCGCTTCCTCCCCGCCGCCGGGATTTCGCCCCCGCCGCAGCCTTCGCCCCCTTCGCGCGCCTGCCGGCGCCCGATCCACTCCTGACATCCGGACCATGGCCGCCACTCTGCAGGTCACCTTCAGCGGGCTCGCCCGCGCCCTCGTCCAGGCAGGCCGGCTCCAGGAGGCCGACGCGGAGGCATTCGCCGGCCAGGCGACCGCCAGCAAGACGTCGTTCATCGAACAGGTGGTGGCGAGCAAGAAGCTTTCCGCCCGGGAGGTGGCCCAGTTCGCCGCCGAGACCTTCGGCTACCCGCTGCTCGACCTGCAGGCCTTCGAGAGCGCTAATATTCCCAAGGATGCGATCGACCGCAAGCTGATCTCGACCCACCAGGTGATTCCGCTGTACAAGCGGGGCAACCGCATCGCCATCGCCATCGCCGACCCGACCAACCTGCGCGCCCTGGATGAAATCCGCTTCCAGACCGGCCTGACGGTGGACCCGGTGGTGGTGGAGGAAGAGGCGATCAAGCCCCTGGTCACCCAGTTCTCCGAATCCGCCTCGGAAACCCTGAAGAACCTGGTCGGCGACGACATCAACCTGGAATTCACGGACGAAGAGGCCGGCAGCACCACCGAGGACGCTGCCGCCACCGACGTGGATGACGCCCCGGTCGTCAAGTTCATCCAGAAGATCCTGCTCGACGCCATCAACGACGGGGCTTCGGACATCCACTTCGAGCCCTATGAGAAGTACTACCGCATCCGCTTCCGGGTGGATGGCGTGCTGCGCGAGGTGGCGACCCCGCCCCTGGCCATCAAGGAGAAGGTTGCTTCGCGGATCAAGGTGATCTCCCGGCTCAACATCGCCGAGAAGCGCGTTCCCCAGGACGGCCGCATGAAGTTGGTACTGTCCAAGAGCCGGGCCATCGACTTCCGGGTCAGCACCCTGCCCACCATCCACGGCGAAAAGATCGTCCTGCGTATCCTGGACCCGACCTCCGCCACCCTGGGCATCGAGGCCCTGGGCTACGAGCCGGACCAGAAGGCGCAACTGCTCGATGCGGTGCAGCGTCCCTACGGCATGGTGCTGGTGACCGGCCCCACCGGCTCGGGCAAGACCGTGTCGCTCTACACCTGCCTGAACATCCTCAATCAGCCCGGGGTGAACATCTCCACCGCCGAGGACCCGGCGGAAATCAACCTGGCCGGCATCAACCAGGTGAACGTGGACGACAAGGCCGGCCTGACCTTCGCCGCAGCGCTGAAATCCTTCCTGCGCCAGGATCCGGACGTGATCATGGTGGGGGAAGTGCGCGACCTGGAAACCGCCGAGATCGCCATCAAGGCTGCCCAGACCGGCCACATGGTGCTGTCCACCCTGCACACCAACGACGCTCCCCAGACCCTGGAGCGCCTGCGCAACATGGGGGTGCCGCTGTTCAACATCGCTTCGTCGGTGATCCTCATCACCGCCCAGCGCCTGGCCCGTCGCCTGTGCAACTGCAAGAAGCCCCTGGAAGTGCCCGAGCAGACCCTGCGCGACGCCGGCTACAGCGACGAGGACGTGGACAGCTACCTGCGCGGCGACTGGACCCTCTACGGCCCCGGCGGCTGCGACCGCTGCAAAGGCAGCGGCTACAAGGGCCGGGTCGGCATCTACCAGGTGATGCCGGTGAGCGAAGAGATCCAGCGCATCATCATGGCCGACGGCAACTCCCTGGACATCGCCGCCCAGGCCAGGAAGGAAGGAGTGCGCGACCTGCGCCAGTCGGGCCTGCTCAAGGCCAAGCAGGGGGTCACCTCCCTGGATGAAGTCCTGTCCACCACCAACGCCTAAATTCCAAAAGTCCCACCAGAGGATCCGTCATGGCCAACCCGCCGCGCAAACCAGCCGTATCGATCAAGGAGTTCGTTTTCCTCTGGGAAGGCAAGAACCGGGAAGGCCGGATCGTCCGCGGCGAGTTGCGCGCCCCCAGCGAGACGGTGGTCAACGCCACCCTGCGTCGCCAGGCCATCCTGGTCACCAAGATCACCAAGCAGCGCTTCAAGCGGGGCGGCAAGGTCACCGAAAAGGACATCACCCTGTTCACCCGCCAGCTGGCCACCATGATGAAGTCGGGGGTGCCCCTGCTCCAGTCCTTCGACATCGTCGGCCGGGGCCACGCCAACCCGGCGGTGGGCAAGCTGCTACTCGACATCAAGGCCGACGTGGAAACCGGCAGCTCCCTGTCCCAGGCATTCCGCAAGTACCCGCTCTACTTCGACGCCCTGTTCTGCAACCTGATCGCCGCCGGCGAACAGGCCGGCATCCTAGAAACCCTGCTCGACCGCCTGGCCACCTACAAGGAAAAGATCCTGGCGATCAAGAGCAAGATCAAGTCGGCCCTGTTCTACCCCACTGCCGTAATCGCCGTGGCCTTCATCATCACCGCGGTGATCATGATTTTCGTCATCCCGGCCTTCAAGGAAGTGTTCAAAAGCTTCGGCGCCGACCTGCCGGCCCCCACCCTCATTGTGATTAGCATTTCCGACTTCTTCGTCGCCTACTGGTACCTGATCTTTGGCGCCGTCGGCGGTAGCCTGTACGCTTTCTTCGAGGCCTGGAAACGTTCGGAAAAGCTGCAAATGTCCATGGACCGACTCATGCTGCGCCTACCCATCTTCGGCGAGATCGTGCGCAAGTCGGTCATCGCCCGCTGGACCCGTACCCTGTCCACCATGTTCGCCGCCGGGGTGCCCCTGGTGGAATCCCTCGATTCGGTGGGCGGCGCCGCCGGCAACCACGTCTACAAGACTGCCACCCGCCAGATCCAGACCGAGGTCAGCACCGGCACCAACCTCACCAGCGCCATGCAGAACACTGCCCTGTTCCCCAACATGGCCATCCAGATGGTGGCCATCGGCGAAGAATCCGGTGCCCTGGATTCGATGCTGGGTAAGGTCGCCGACTTCTTCGAGCAAGAGGTGGATGACGCCGTCGAGGCCCTTTCCAGCCTGATGGAGCCGATCATCATGGTGATCCTCGGCGTGCTCATTGGCGGTATGGTGGTGGCCATGTATCTCCCCATCTTCAAACTGGGCTCTGTGGTCTGACCTCATGGATTTCGTCACTTTCTTCAGCAACACACCCACGGTCTGGACAGCACTGGCCACCGTGCTCGGGCTGCTCGTTGGCAGCTTCCTCAACGTGGTCATCTACCGGCTGCCCCTGATGATGGAGCGGGAATGGCAGGAGCAATGTGCCGAATTGCGCGGCGAAAGCCTGCCGGCCCAATCACCCCTGTCACTGGCCACGCCCCGTTCCCGCTGCCCCTCCTGCGGGCACGGCATTCCCGCCTGGGAGAACGTCCCCCTGTTCAGTTGGCTGCTGCTGCGGGGCAAGTGTTCCTCCTGCGCCACACCGATCTCTCCGCGCTACCCCCTGGTCGAGGCCCTGACCGGCGTGCTGACCGGGTTGGCAGCCTGGCACTTCGGCTTCACCCTGGCCGCCGCCGGCGCCATCCTGCTCACTTGGGCACTGATCACCCTGGCCTGGATCGACCTGGACACCCAGCTGCTGCCCGATTCCATCACCCTGCCGCTGCTCTGGTTGGGGCTGGGCCTGGCCCTCGTGCCGGCGTTTGCCGATCTGCACTCGGCGGTGATCGGTGCCATGGCCGGCTACCTGTCCCTGTGGAGCGTCTACTGGCTGTTCAAGCTGCTCACCGGCAAGGAAGGCATGGGCTACGGCGACTTCAAGCTGCTCGCCGCCCTGGGGGCCTGGATGGGCTGGCAGATGCTGCCGCTCATCATCCTGCTCTCGTCCCTGGTCGGCGCCCTGGTCGGCATCGCCCTGATCCTGGGCGCCGGGCGGGGGCGCAGCATCCCCATTCCCTTTGGCCCCTACCTGGCTGCGGCCGGCCTGATCGCCCTGTACGGCGGCAAGACCCTGACCAACGAATACCTAGCCCTGGTGTTGTGACCGTCAACGTATTGGCTTGAAACGCCAATCCGGTGCCCCATATGGCGCCGAGAGAGGGACTGGACCGAGGCGTCCCGCCCTTCGGCTATAATCTTTCGTTTTCCGGAACCGGCAGGCCATCGCCACGCCCGCCCCGGTTCCCGCTGGAGACTTTGCCATGCCCATTTACGAATACCGCTGCGACACTTGCGGCTTCCAGAAGGAATACCTGCGGAAGGCGAGCGATCCGCTCCTCACTACCTGCCCCGAGTGCGGCAAGGAAACCTTCACCAAGATGCTCTCCGCCGCCGGCTTCCAACTGAAAGGCAGCGGCTGGTACGCCACCGACTTCAAGGGCGGCAGCTCCTGCGCCGCATCTACCGGCGACGGCCCGCCCCCCTGCCAGAGCGGCGCCTGTCCCGCCGCCAGCTAAACCTGCCCGGGCCGGTTTTCCGGCCCGACCGTTTTTTCCGCCCTGCGAGCCGACACCCATGCGGTCTGGATTCCTCAAGCGCTATTTCATCACCGGTCTTCTGATCTGGGTGCCGCTGGCCATCACCGCCTGGGTGCTCAACCTGATCGTCGGCACCATGGACCAGTCCCTGCGGCTGCTCCCGGCCTCGATCCACCCCCAGAACCTGCTCGGGATGAACATCCCTGGCATGGGCGCCCTGATCACCCTGCTGGTGATCCTGGTCACCGGCATGGCCGCCGCCAACATCATCGGCCAGAAGCTGGTGCGCTGGTGGGAAGGCCTGCTCGCCCGCATCCCGGTGGTCAACTCCATCTACAAGGGCGTCAAGCAGATTTCCGACACCCTGTTCTCGCCCAACGGCCAGGCCTTCCGCAAGGCCCTGCTGGTCCAGTATCCCCGCGAGGGCTCCTGGACCATCGCCTTCCAGACCGGCCGCCCGGGCGGCGACGTGGCCAACCACCTGACCGGCGACTTCGTCAGCGTCTACGTTCCCACCACCCCCAACCCGACCTCGGGCTTCTTCCTGATGATGCCCCGGGCCGACGTGGTCGAACTGGACATGACGGTGGATGACGCCCTCAAGTACATCATTTCCATGGGTGTGGTCGCCCCGCCGATCCCCTCGACGGCCACCGCCCCCGGCACCCTCACCGCCTCCCGCTCCGCCCAGGTCTGACTCGGGCACGATCGCAGGCAGCAACCCTTTCATCAGCACTCAAGCCATCATGCGTTCTCACTACTGCGGACAACTCAACGCCTCCCTCGAAGGCCAGATCGTCACCCTGTGCGGCTGGGCCCACCGTCGCCGCGACCACGGCGGCGTCATCTTCATCGACCTGCGCGACCGGGAGGGCATGGCCCAGGTGGTGTGCGATCCGGATCGCCCTGAAATGTTCGCTACCGCAGAGTCGGTGCGCAACGAGTTCTGCCTGAAGATCACCGGCAAGGTGCGCCTGCGCCCGGCCGGTACCGAGAACAAGAACCTGGCCTCCGGCGAAATCGAAATCCTCTGCCAGGAGATCGAGGTACTGAACGCCTCGGTCACTCCGCCGTTCCAGCTCGATGAGGACAACCTCTCCGAGAACGTGCGCCTGACCCACCGGGTGATCGACCTGCGCCGCCCCCAGATGCAGAAGAACCTGCTGCTGCGCTACGCCGTGGCCCGCGCCTTCCGCCGCTTCCTCGACGCCAACGGCTTCATCGACGTGGAAACCCCGATGCTCACCAAGAGCACCCCGGAAGGCGCCCGCGACTACCTGGTGCCCTCCCGCGTCCATGACGGCCAGTTCTTCGCCCTGCCCCAGTCGCCCCAGCTGTTCAAGCAGCTGCTGATGGTGGCCGGCTTCGACCGCTACTACCAGATCACCAAGTGTTTCCGCGACGAGGACCTGCGCGCCGACCGCCAACCCGAGTTCACCCAGGTCGATATCGAGACCTCGTTCATGGGCGAGGCCGAGATCACCGCCCTGATGGAACAGCTGATCCGCGTGGTGTTCAAGGAAGCCCTGGACGTGGAGCTGCCCAACCCGTTCCCGCGCATGACCTACGGCGAGGCCATGGCCCGCTTCGGCTCCGACAAGCCCGACCTGCGCGTCACCCTGGAACTGGTGGACGTCACCGACGCCGTCGCCGACGTGGCCTTCAAGGTCTTCTCCGGCCCGGCCACCTCCGGCGGCCGTGTCGCCGCCCTGCGCATCCCCGGCGGCAGTACCCTGACCCGCTCCGAGATCGACGCCTACACCCAGTTCGTCGGCATCTACGGCGCCAAGGGCCTGGCCTACATCAAGGTCAACGACGTGGCCCAGCCCAATGAGGCTGGCTTGCAGTCGCCCATCGTCAAGAACCTGCACGAGCAGGCCCTCAAGACTATCCTCGAGCGCACCGGCGCCCAGAACGGCGACCTGATTTTCTTCGGCGCCGACAAGACCAAGGTGGTCAACGACGCCCTCGGCGCCCTGCGCATCAAGATCGGCCATGAAAAAGGCTACCTGAACGGCAAGGCCTGGGAACCCCTGTGGGTGGTGGACTTCCCCATGTTCGAGTACGACGAGGACGACAAGCGCTGGACCGCCTGCCACCACCCGTTCACCGCCCCCAAGGATGAGCACCTGGAGTTCCTCACCAGCGATCCTGGCAAGTGCCTGGCCAAGGCCTACGACCTGGCCCTCAACGGCTGGGAAATCGGCGGCGGCTCGGTGCGTATCCACCGCGCCGACGTGCAGGAGAAGGTCTTTACCGCCCTGGGCATCGACGAGGAAGAAGCCCAGCTCAAGTTCGGCTTCCTGCTCGACGCCCTCAAGTACGGCGCGCCGCCCCACGGCGGCCTGGCCTTCGGCCTGGACCGGATCGTCACCATGATGACCGGCGCCGAATCGATCCGCGACGTGATCGCCTTCCCCAAGACCCAGCGCGCCCAGTGCCTGCTCACCAACGCCCCCTCGGCAGTGGACGAGAAGCAATTGCGCGAGCTGCACATCCGCCTGCGCAACGTGGTCAAGGCCGAAGGCGCCGCCTGAGCACCGCCCAGCGCCGGCCGGATTGGCCGGACGCGTTGAAACCGGACCACCGGCGCGGTTCCTGCCGCGCCGGATGAGGACGCCCCCATGGCCCACTTCCTCCGCACCGTCCTGCGCCGCGCCGGCACCGCCGGCCTGACGGCCCTGCTGCTGGCCGGCCTGGCCACCGGCGCCGCCGCCCGCGGCCACCGGGACAACGCCGATCGAGCCGACACGGCCGCCACAACCGCCTTCACCGGTGGCACCATCGCCGCCGCCGAGCTTCCCGCCGAAGCCCGCCGCACCCTGGCGGCCATCCAGGCCGGCGGCCCCTTCCCCTACGCCCGGGACGGCGTCGTCTTCGGCAATTTCGAAAAACGCCTGCCGCTGCGCTACCGCGGCTACTACCGGGAATACACGGTGGACACCCCGGGTGCCCGCAACCGGGGCGCCCGGCGCATCGTCGCCGGCGAAGGCCCGGCCCGGGATGTGCGCCGCTCCGGCGAGTATTACTATTCGGACGACCACTACCGCAGCTTCCGCCAGATCCGCCCCTGACGCCCCGCCATGAGCCCCACACCCCACGACCCCGCTGCCGACCTGCCGGACGTGCAGGAACCCGACCTTGCCGCCATCCTGCGCCGTTCCGACCTGGGCGGCGTCTATGCCCTGCCCTTCTCCGGCCGCGGCGAGGTGGAACGGGCCTGCACCCTGTGCGGCCACCGCCTGCATAGCGCCGACGGCGAAGACAGCGAGGATGTGGGCATCGTCCTGGCCCTGCTCGGCCGCGACCTGCAACTGCCGGACTACTACGGCGCCAACTACGACGCCCTGGCCGACTGCCTGTGCGACGACGCCTGGGCCGCCCCCGCCGGCGGCGACGTCCCCGGTCAGGTGCTGGTGATCGGCGGCAGTGCCGCCCTCAAGAACGCCGATCCGGAAGGCTTCGACACCCTGTGCGCCGTTTTTGCCGCCGCCGCCGACTACTGGCGTGAAGCCGGCGTGCCGTTCTGGGTGTTTTTCGACCTGCCCGCCGACGGCCTGGCGGACCTGCCCATCCTGCCGGCCTGACGCAGCCGACCCGCCCTTACCCTCTTCCCTGCCGTGCCTTACAAGGTCCCGGAATCGGTCCTGGTGGTGATCCACACCCCGGACCTGGAGGTGCTGCTGATCGAGCGCGCCGCCCACCCCGGCTACTGGCAGTCGGTCACCGGCAGCCTGGAATCCGGTGAATCGCCACGGCAGACCGCCTGCCGCGAGGTCGGTGAGGAAACCGGCCTCGCACTGCCCCCCGCGCGTTTTTGCGACTGGCAGCTGACCAACCGCTTCGCCATCTTCGCCGAGTGGCGCCACCGCTACGCTCCGGGTGTCAGCCACAACGTCGAGCACGTATTTTCCCTGGTGGTGCCGGCCCCCTTCGCCCCCCGCCTGGCTCCCGACGAGCACCGGGACGCCTGCTGGCTGCCCTGGCGCGACGCCGCCGCCCGTTGCTTCTCCTGGACCAACCGGGACGCCATCCTGATGCTCCCGGACCTCGCCGCCCGCTCCTCCCGGCCCTGATCCGGCACGCCACAAGCTGCGCCGGATCAAACACTCGCCACGGCCCTCTTGAAAACGGCGATTCCGCTTCTATATCGGTAATGTCCGGCGTCGGACGCCCCATCATGGCGCCGCCGCCATCGTCCGTTTCCGACTTCGTTTCGAGGAGGACTACCATGGCCAACTTACTCAGCCGATTCGCCGCCCCCCGTTCCGTCGCTTCCGGTCTGCCCGACCCCTTCGACGAGCTGTTCAAGGGCTTCTTCGTCCGGCCGGTGGAATTTCCCAACCAGCCCGGAGCGCCCACCATGCGCATGGACGTGAAGGAAAACGAGGAGGGCTACCAAGTCCACGCCGAACTGCCCGGGGTCAAGAAGGAAGACATCCAGGTCACCATCGACGGCGGCACCCTGTCCATCTCCGCCGAAGTGCGGCAGGAGAAGGAAGAGAAGGAAGGCGACCAGGTGCTGCGTGCCGAACGCTACTTCGGCAAGGTCTCGCGCAGTTTGCAGTTGCCCCACGAGATCGACGAGGCCGCTGCCGCGGCCCGCTTCGCCGACGGCGTGCTGGAACTGACCCTGCCCAAGCGCCAGGGCACCAGCAGCAAGCGCCTGACCATTTCCTGAGCACATCCGGCCCCCCGAGTGGGTCTAGGCGGTGGCAGTTCATCTAGCGCCGTCGCCGAAGCCGGCCCTCCCGCACCGCGGGGGCCGGCTTTTTCTTTCGCTGACGCGGCGGGTAGAATTCGCGGGCTTCGATTACCGGAACCCGCCATGACCAGCACCGCCCAACCGTCGCTCCCCGCCTTCAAGGCCGCCATCCTGGCCGAGGCCCTGCCCTACATCCGCAAGTTCCACGGCAAGACCATCGTGGTCAAGTACGGCGGCAACGCCATGACCGACGAAAAGCTCAAGCAGTGCTTCGCCCGGGACGTGGTGCTGCTCAAGCTGGTGGGCCTGAACGTGATCGTCGTCCACGGCGGCGGCCCCCAGATCGAGAACCTGCTCGGCCGGGTCGGCAAGAAGGGCGAATTCATCCAGGGCATGCGCGTCACCGACGCCGAGACCATGGAGATCGTCGAGATGGTGCTGGGCGGCCAGGTCAACAAGGACGTGGTGAATCTGATCAACCAGGCCGGCGGCAAGGCCGTGGGCCTGACCGGCAAGGACGGCGGCTTCATCCGCGCCAAGAAGCTGATGCTGCCCAACAAGGACAATCCGGACGCCCCCATCGACGTGGGCCAGGTGGGCGACATCACCCAGATCGACCCGTCCCTGATCAGCTTCCTCGACCAGGGCCAGTTCATCCCGGTGATCGCGCCCATCGGCGTGGGCGAGGACGGCGAGTCCTACAACATCAACGCCGACGTGGTGGCCGGCAAGCTGGCCGAGATTCTCAAGGCGGAAAAGCTGGTGCTGCTGACCAACACCCCCGGGGTGCTGGACAAGGCCGGCAACCTGCTCACTGGCCTGACCCCCAAGCAGATCGACGACCTGGTGGAAGACGGCACCCTCTCCGGCGGCATGCTGCCCAAGATCGGCTCGGCCCTGGACGCCGCCCGCAACGGGGTGAAGAGCGTGCACATCATCGACGGCCGGGTGGAGCACGCCCTGCTGCTGGAAATCCTCACCGACCACGGCGTCGGCACCATGATCAAGAGCCACTGACCCACCGTCGCCCCGCCTCGGGGCGGCAACCCCGCACCGCGCGCACCGCGCCGCAATACCAGCACGGTGCCGCCCAAGCCCGGCTTACGCCGGGCTTTCTTTTGTCCGTCGCCGGAATCTGACAACCTCGAAATTCAACTTACCGTAACCGATAGCTCACTAAGTAATTTCCACAATATCTGCACCAAAGCAGGGCACGTAAGGTTGGCGCCGCAGTCGAGCATGGGCCGCAGAGCCCGGTCGCTGCCATGCCGCCCCCCAACCCCAAGAGCAAACGAATCCAGAGAGGAGACTTCATGTCCCGTACCACGTCCCCGCGCCGTCCGTCCCGCCTCAAGCAACTGGGCTTCCTCGTCCCCCTGGCCCTCCTCAGCGCCAGCGCCCTGGCCCAGGGCCCGGTCAACGTGCACGGCAAGGAGAAGATCGGCACCGTCCAGCAGGTCTACGACGGCGCCCTGTTCCCGGATGTCCAGGTCAACACCTTCCGCAACATCGACCGCCTGTTCTCTACCCGCACCGTCAACCACGGCACCAAGGTCTATCCCCTGCCCGCCGCCGACAAGACCCTGGGCAACTTCAAGTTCACCTCCAACGGCAAAGACTACGACCTCTACGACTACGTCTCCCTCAACCGGGTGAGCGGCCTGCTGGTGATCAAGAACGGCAAGGTGGCCTTCGAGAACTACCAACTGGGCAACAGCGACAAGACCCGCTGGATGTCCATGTCGGTGGTCAAGTCGATCACCGCCACCCTGATCGGCGCCGCCATCAAGGACGGCTACATCAAGAGCATCGACGACCCCGTCACCCGCTATCTGCCCCAGCTGGCCGGCAGCGCCTACGACGGCGTGAGCGTGCGCAACCTGCTCCAGATGGCCTCCGGGGTGAAGTGGAACGAGACCTACACCGATCCCAACTCCGACCGTCGCCACATGCTCGAAGTGCAGAACAGCCAGAAGCCCGGCGGCGTGCTTGAGCTGATGGCCAAGCTGCCCCGCGCCGCCGAGCCCGGCACCCGCTGGAACTACAGCACCGGCGAGACCCACGTGGCCGGCGCCCTGGTGCGCGCCGCCGTCGGCAAACCGGTGGCCCAGTACCTGTCCGAAAAGATCTGGAGCAAGTTCGGCATGGAATCCGACGCCACCTGGTGGCTCGAATCCCCGGACGGCCTGGAAGTGGGCGGCAGCGGCCTGTCCGCCACCCTGCGCGACTACGGCCGTTTCGGCCTGTTCCTGATGGGCGGCGGCAAGGCCGGCGGCGAGCAGGTCCTGCCCGACGGCTGGGTCCAGGAAGCGGGCAGCCCGAAGATGGTGGACGGCAAGCAGGTCAACTACGGCTACATGCTGTGGCCGATCCCGAACGCCGCCGGCACCATCAACGAAGGCGCCTTCGAAGCCCGCGGCATCTTCGGCCAGCACATCTACATGAACCCCAAGGAAAACGTGGTGGTCGTGGTGTGGAGCGCCCTGCCCAAGCCCACCGGCAAGGCCACCGTCGGCGACAACGACTTCTTCGCCGCCGTCAGCCAGGCCGTGCGCTGACCCGGGACGCTGCCGGCGCGGCCTCGCGCCGGCAGCCCCCTTTGCACCGCGCCCCCGCCGTCACTGCCGGGGGCGCGGTCACGTCCGGCCCGGCCTCCGGGCCCAGACCCCGGGAGTAGAATCGCCCCATGGTTTCCCCCGCCCCCCACCGCCGCGACCGGGTCTGGCTGTTCGATCTGGACAACACCCTGCACAACGCCAGCCCCCACATCTTTCCCCACATCAACGCCTCGATGACGGCCTACATCCAGCAGCACCTGGGGCTGGACGAGGCCGAGGCCAACCGTCTGCGCCAACACTACTGGACCCGCTACGGCGCCACCCTGCTCGGGCTGATGCGCCACCACGGCACCGACCCGCGCCACTTCCTCTGGCACACCCACCAGTTTCCCGACCTGCCGCGCATGGTAGTGGCGGAAAAGCGGCTCGGCCATGCCCTGGAGCGCCTGCCCGGACGCAAGGTGCTGTTCTCCAACGCCCCCCTGCACTACACCGAGGCCATCCTCGACATCACCGGCATCGGCCCCCACTTCGACGCGGTCTACACCGTGGAGCGACTGCGCTTCCAACCCAAACCACTGATGGCCGGCTTTGTCCGCCTGCTGCGCAACGAGCGCCTCGACCCGCGCCGCTGCATCATGGTCGAGGACAGCTTGGCCAACCTGCGCACCGCCAAGCGCCTGGGCATGACCACGGTGTGGGTAAGCACCGGCTCGCGCCAGCCGCCCTACGTGGATGCCACCGTGCGCTCGGCCTGCGACCTGCCCCGGCTCATGCCCCTGGCCTGCGGCCGGCTATAATCGCCCTAACCGCCGGCCACCTGCCCCACCGCCACCGCGCCGGACGGACCAAAATCACTCAGGGATTCCATACATGGCAAGCAAACCGGGGGAGCGCCGGCTGCAGATCCTGCAGACCCTGGCGGAAATGCTGGAGGCGCCCAAGGGCGAAAAGATCACCACCGCCGCCCTGGCGGCCCGGCTGGAGTGTTCCGAGGCGGCCCTGTACCGGCACTTCGCCAGCAAGGCCCAGATGTTCGAGGGGCTGATCGAATTCATCGAATCCAGCCTGTTCGGCGTCATCAACCAGATCGGCGCCGAAGAGCCCCGGGGCCTGGCCCAGGTGGAGCAGATCCTGGCCCTGCTGCTGCGCTTCGCCCAGAAGAACCGGGGCATGACCCGGGTGCTGGTGGGCGACGCCCTGGTCAACGAGAACGAGCGCCTGCAAGCCCGCATCAACGCCCTGCACGACAAGGTCGAGGCGGCCCTGAAGCAGTCCCTGCGGGTGGCCGCCACCCAGGGCCAGGTGGGCGCCGGTGCCGATATGGCGGCCCTGGCCAGCCTGCTGCTGTGCTTTGCCGTGGGCCGCTGGCAGCAGTACGCCAAGAGCGGCTTCACCCGGGAGCCCCTGGCCCAGTGGCCCCAGCAGTGGCCGCTCCTGGCCATG
This sequence comes from Oryzomicrobium sp., assembly GCF_021287045.1. Classification (GTDB taxonomy): domain Bacteria; phylum Pseudomonadota; class Gammaproteobacteria; order Burkholderiales; family Rhodocyclaceae; genus Oryzomicrobium. The sequence continues at coordinate 25,609 of NZ_JAJTBG010000017.1, forward strand.
GCCTGCCTGGCCACCGCCGGCGAGGCCGAACCGGCCTGAGCCAAAAGACGCATCGCCAAACCCCGCGCCAGGCGCGGACCTTCGCGCCCCCTGCTTGAAGAGGCGCAAAAACAAAGGGCCTTGGTGACAGCATCGCCAAGACCCTTTATCCATGCGGGGTTTGAGCCACCCGAGGTTTCACTCCCAGGGCGGCGAACCCCACTGGCGTGTTAGCCCCGCTCCTTCAGCCAGGCGGCGGCGTCCAGGGCGAAATAGGTGAGGATGCCGTCGGCGCCGGCCCGCTTGAACGACAGCAAAGCCTCCAGAACGCAGGCCTGCTCGTTCAGCCAACCGTTCTGGATGGCGGCGCGCAGCATGGCGTACTCACCGCTCACCTGGTAGGCGTAGGTGGGCACACCGAACTCGTCCTTCACCCGGCGCACGATGTCCAGGTAGGGCATGCCGGGCTTGACCATGACCATGTCGGCGCCCTCGTCCAGATCCTGGGCCACCTCGCGCAGGGCCTCGTCGGAATTGCCCGGGTCCATCTGGTAGGTGTACTTGTTGCCCTTGCCCAGGTTGGCGGCAGAGCCCACGGCGTCGCGGAACGGGCCGTAGAAGCTGGAGGCATACTTGGCCGAATAGGCCAGGATGCGGGTGTGGATCAGCTTCTTGTCGTCCAGGGCGGCGCGGATGGCCCCGATGCGGCCGTCCATCATATCCGAGGGGGCCACCACGTCGGCGCCGGCCTCGGCGTGGCAGAGGGCCTGCTTGACCAGCACCTCCACCGTCTCGTCGTTCATCACGTAGCCGCGCGGATCGTTCGGGGCGATCAGGCCGTCCTGGCCGTGGCTGGTGTAGGGGTCCAGGGCCACGTCGGTGATGACACCCAGTTCGGGGAATTCCTTCTTCAAGGTCCGCACCACGGTGGGCACCAGGCCCTCCGGGTTGTAGGCCTCCTCGGCCAGTTCGCTCTTGCCCGCCTGGCCGATCACCGGAAACAGGGCCAGGGCGGGCACCCCCAGGCCGAGGGCCTTCTCGGCGGTCTTCAGCAACAGGTCCAGGGTCTCGCGCTCGACCCCGGGCATGGAGGCCACGGCTTCGCGGCGGTTACTGCCTTCAAGGACGAACACCGGGTAGATCAGGTCATCGGCGGTGAGCACCGATTCGCGCATCAGGCGGCGGGAAAAATCGTCGCGGCGCATGCGGCGCATCCGGGTGGTGGGATAACGCCCTGGCAGACGGCTCATAACGGCTCCTGGAAACTATTTCGAAAAAATTAACGAGCCCCGGGAACTAAACGGAACGGCGCGAACTCTACCCATGCAGATGGTTCTCACCGTCTCCCGCTTTACCTCCCTGAGCGGGTGCCTTAATCACATTAAGGCATTTCACCCCCGGTTCCCCCTTATCCGGGGGTTTTTTTTTGCCGGGGGCAGACTCACCCGTCCCGCTGCCGGACGCCCTGCCCGCAAGGCACGGCGCCGGCCCCGCTCATTTGGCCGGCGACGCTTTATCCGCTACCGGCCGGGGATTGCGCTTGACCTTGTTGATCTTGTCCAGGCGGCGCTTTTCGGCGGCCGCGGCCGCCTCTTTCTTAGCCTCGGCGGCGGCGCGCACGTCCTCGGGATCGATGCCCAGCCAGGGGGCCAGCACCGCTTCCGCCTCTTCGATGCCGGTCTTCTTCAGGCTGGAGAACAACTGCACCGTGACCCGGTCGCCCCAGTCCTTGGCCGCCTCCCGGGTCACCCGCAGGGATTTGGACTGCTCGGCCCGGGTCAGCTTGTCGGCCTTCGACAGCATGATGTGCACCGGCTTGCCGGTGGGGGCGAACCAATCGAGCATGTGCCGGTCGAGCTCGGTGAACGGGTGGCGGCTGTCCATGATGATGACCAGCCCGGCCAACTGCTCGCGGCGCGCCAGGTAAGGCCCCATCAGCCGGTCCCACTGGGCGCGGATCTCTTCCGGCGCCTTGGCGAAGCCGTAGCCCGGCAGGTCCACCAGGTACTTGCCCGGAGCCAGGGTGAAATAATTGAGGTGCTGGGTGCGGCCCGGCGTCTTGGAGACGTAAGCCAGGCGCGTATGGTTGGCCAGGGTATTGATGGCCGACGATTTTCCCGCGTTGGAACGCCCGGCGAACGCCACTTCGCGCTCGGCGTCGGTGGGCAGATCGGCCAGGCTGGCCACGGTGGTGAGGAAAACCGCCTTTTGGAACAAAGGCATGATGCTCGCCCAGAAAAAGCAAAGTGCTATAGAATATCAGGTTTGCAAAATCCTCGATTTGCAGCCTGTTTCAAGGCCCAGACCCGGTCGCGCTGGTCTGCATCGCAGCGGTCTGGCCTCACACGATTCATCCCGCCAATTTCGCCAGTTTGAAAAAATAGGAGTCCGGACATGACGCGTCTCTCGGCGCTGGTGCTTCTGCTCGTCGCCAGCATTTCCTCCGCCGTGGCCACCGAAGCCGCCGCCCCCAAGGCCGACCCGGCCAAGGCCAAGGCCATCGTCGACGGCGTCTGCGTCGCCTGCCACGGTGCCGACGGCAACAGCCCGGCTTCCGCCAACCCGAACCTGGCCGGCCAGCACCCGGACTACATCTACAAGCAGCTGAGCAACTTCAAGGCTGCCGAGGGCAAGCCCGCCCTGCGCAACAACCCGATCATGGGCGGCATGGTCGCCGCCCTGTCCGACGAAGACATGCGCAACCTGGCCGCCTACTTCGGCGAGCAGAAGCTCAAGCCCCAGGTGGCCAAGGACGACCCCGCCAAGCTCGCCCTGGGCAAGAAGCTGTGGCGCGCCGGCGACCTGAACCGCGGCATTCCCGCCTGTGCCGGCTGCCACGGCCCCGCCGGTGCCGGTCTGCCCGCCCAGTACCCGCGCCTGAGCGGCCAGTACGCCGACTACACCGCCACCCAGCTGAAGGCCTTCCGCGGCGAAGAGCGGGCCAACGACGCCGAAGCCGTGATGCGCACCATCGCCGGCAAGCTCTCCGACAAGGAGATCGCCGCCGTTGCCGAGTACGCTGCCGGCCTGCGCTAAGCCGCACCGCTCGCGCCAGTCGCACTCAGCAAAATGGGCAGCCCTAGGGCTGCCCGTTTTGCTTTTGGCGCCGGCGGATGAGACTCCGCGCCGGGCCCGCCCCGCACAGTCGCCTTGCCCCTGGAATTATCCGTAAGCCCCCTGGTCTAACAGGGACTTTCCGGCACCTGCCGGCGTCTGCTGTTCAGCCAGGCACGATGCGGCCTGGCAGCCCTCAGGAGGAGGCACGATGAAAACCATCGCCCGTCTGCTGCACCAGAAGCCGCACCAACGGATCATCAGCACCACCCCGGACGAAACAGTGTTCGACGCCCTGGCCAAGCTGGCCGAGTTCGAGATCGGCGCCCTGCCTGTCATGGAAGGGGAACGCCTGGTCGGCATCTTTTCCGAGCGGGACTACGCCCGCAAGGTGATCCTGCACGGCAAGAGTTCCCGGGAAATCCCGGTGCGCGAAATCATGACCAGCCGGGTGATCTACATTCCGCCGAGCCTGACCGTGGAAGAGGGGCTGGCCCTGATGACTGACAAGCGCATCCGCCACCTGCCGGTGATGGAAGGCGAGCGACTGATCGGGCTGGTGTCCATCGGCGATCTGGTCAAAGCCAAGATTTCCGAACAGGAATTCATCATCGACCAACTGGAGCGCTACATCACGCGCTAACCTGCTTGCGCCCGGCGCCCGCAGCCGCCAACCGTTCCCACCCCGCCCACATCCGCCCGGCCAGGGTCTATGCCGGCTCTTCGGGCTTGCCCACGGCCGCCCCGGCATTGTTTTCGGCGGCATGGGCGGCCAAGTCCGCCAGTTCGGCGGCACTGAAGCCGGCGGCAAGGCGCGCCTCGGTATTGAACGGCGGCTTGACCCGGGGCGCCCGGTAATCGTCGAGCAGGCGCCGGTAAGTGGCCTCGGCGGGCAGGCCGCGCTCCGCGCACAAGTGGCGGAACCAGCGGTCGCCCAGGGCCACGTGCCCCACCTCGTCACGCAGGATCACCTCCAGGGCGGCCACCGTCTCCGCATCCCCGGCCTGGCGGAAGCGCGCCAGAATCGGCGGCGTGGCGTCCAGCCCCCGGGCCTCCATCAAGCGCGGCACCAAGGCCATGCGCGCCAGGGGGTCGTCGGCGGTCTTCAGCGCCAACTCCCACAGGCCGTTGTGGGCTGGGAAATCCCCGTAGTCGTAATCGAGCCCGCGTAACCGCGCCCGGATCAGGCCGAAGTGCAGGGCCTCCTCCGCCGCCACCTGCAACCAGCCGCCATAGTAGTCGGCGGGCAGACCGCGGAAGCGGAAGGCCGCATCCAGGGCCAGGTTGATAGCGTTGAACTCGATATGGGCTACGGCGTGGAGCATGGCGCCCCGCCCTTCCCGGGTGCCGACCCCGCGCAGCGGCACCTGGGCCGGGGGCACCAGTTCCGGACGGGCAGGCCGCCCCGGCACGGGCAGGGGGATCGCCGGCACGGCCGCGCAATCGTCTCCCAACGCGGCCCAGCCGCCTGCCTGCCAGTCGACCCACAGGGCGGTGGCGGCGACGCACTTGGCGTCCGGGTCGGTTTCGCGCAGGGCGGCCAGGATGCGGGCGAACAGGCCCGGGCGGGAAGAAGGGAGAGGGGAAGGCACGGGCGATGCCGGCGTACTGGCATCACGCACCGTTACAAGTCGGTCGGTCATGGCGGGATATTTTAAGCGGCTCCGCTGTCAGGAATTAAGGCCCTGCACCGACTCACGGACAGCAGTGACCGATCCCGGTGCGCCGCGCCATTTCGAGATTTCCCGCGAGGCTGCCATGCCCCTTCTGATCCGCCGCCCCTCCGACATCCGGCCGTCGGAAATCACCTCCCCGGAACACTTCAGCCGCCGCCGCGAGCTGATCGCCGCCCTGGGCCTGGGCCTAGGCGCCGCCGGCCTCGCTCTCCCCCGCCACGCCCTGGCCGCCCCGGCGCCGGCCGGCGTATCGCCCCCCACCGGCTTTCCCCCGGTGGCCCGGGCCGCCCCGGGCAGTCCCTGGTTCAGCGACGAGGCCCAGACGCCGAAGAGCGCCATCACCAGCTACGGTAATTTCTACGAATACGGCGTAGACAAGGCCGACCCGGGCAAGTACGCACCGGGCCTGCTCAAGACCCGCCCCTGGACCGTGGCGGTGGAAGGCGAGGTGCTCAAGCCGCGCACCTTCGCCATCGACGACCTGCTCAAGCTCGCCCCCCTGGAAGAGCGCATCTACCGGCTGCGCTGCGTCGAAGGCTGGAGCATGGTGGTGCCCTGGGTGGGCTATTCCCTGTCCGCGCTGATCAACAAGGTGGAGCCCACCGGCAACGCCAAATTCATTGAATTCGTCACCCTGGCCGACCCGGCCCAGATGCCCGGGGTTCGCTCGCCCCTGCTCGACTGGCCCTACGTCGAAGGGCTACGCCTGGACGAGGCCCGCCACCCCCTGACCCTGCTCGGCCTGGGCCTCTACGGCGAGGCCCTGCCGGCCCAGAACGGCGCCCCGGTGCGCATCGTGGTGCCCTGGAAGTACGGCTTCAAGAGCGTCAAGTCGATTGTCAAGATCCGCTTCCTGCGCGAACAGCCCACCTCCACCTGGACCCGGGCCGCTCCCTCCGAGTATGGTTTCTACTCCAACGTCAATCCGGCGGTGGACCACCCGCGCTGGAGCCAGAAGACCGAACGGCGCCTGGGCGAATGGCGCCGCCGCCCCACTCTGCCCTTCAACGGCTATGCCGACCAGGTGGCCAGCCTGTATGCCGGCATGGACCTGAAAAAGAATTTCTGAACATGCACCAATCTCCCCCGCGCCGCAGCGCGCCGATCCCCCTGCCCCCCTACACCCCCGGGCGGGGCATGCTCGCCACCATCAAGATCGTGCTGTTTGCCGTCTGCCTGATCCCCGCGGTGCGGTTGGCCACGGCTTTGCTCGGCGACAACCTGGGCCCCAACCCGATCGAGGAATTGCAAAAGGACCTGGGCTTCTGGACCCTGACCTTCCTGTGGATCACCCTGGCGGTGACGCCGCTGCGCCAGCTCACCGGCCAGCACTGGCTGGTGCGGCTACGCCGCATGCTCGGCCTGTTCGCCTTCTTCTACGGCTGCCTGCATTTCGCCAACTGGCTGGGGCTGGACATGGGCTTCGACGGCGAGCTGATCGTGGACGACCTGACCAAGCGTCCCTTCGCCATCCTCGGCTTCGCCACCCTGCTGCTGATGGTTCCCCTGGCGGCCACCTCCAGCAACCGGGCGATCAAGTGGCTCGGCGGCAAGCGCTGGCAGGCCCTGCACCGCTCGGTGTACGCGGTGGCGATCCTGGGCATGGTCCATTACCTGTGGGGGGTGAAGAAGATCGCCCTGACCACGCCGCTGATCTTTGCCGCCCTGCTGGCGGTGCTGCTCGGCTACCGGGCCTGGGACCGGGCGCGGCGCTTCACCCCGGCCGGCCGAGGCGAGCCGCCGGGCGGCATGCCCCGGGTGGTACCGACGGTGACGGTGCAGCCGGTGCGCTTCATGGAGCGGCCCAAGTAGGCTGGCGACTCTCGCCCCATAAACGACAAGAGCGCCGCGGCCAAGCCGGGCGCCCTTGTGCTTTTGGCAGTGTGCCGCCGGCCTACTTGAGCGAGCCTCCCGCCGGACGCTCCATGAAACGGACGATGGCGCGGCCGTCGTCGGCCGTCTTGCGCTCGGCTTTCCAGGCGTGACCGTAGACCACCTCCACTGTGGCCGGCAGGCGGCCGTCGGGCAGGTGCCGGTAGGCGGCCTCCAGCTCACGCCAATGGCTGGCGGTGGTCAGGCCGCGGCGCCGGCCGGCCAGGGCGCAGGTGCTGCCCAGGCCCTTCAGCTCGGCCAGCAGGGCGCCCAGGTCGGCGTAGGTGAGGGTCAGGGCTTCCATGTCCATCACCGGGTCGGCAAAGCCAGCGTGGACCAGCAGGTCCCCCAGGTCGTGCATGTCGATGAAGGGATGGGTCAGGGCGGGCGCCCCTGCCGCCACGCCGGCGGCGCGCAGCTCGCGCAGGGTGTCCGGCCCCAGGGTGGCGAACATCCACAGGCCACCCACCTCCAGCACCCGGGCAGTCTCGGCGATGGCCGGGCGCGGGTCGGCCAGGTCGGCCAGCATCAGATTGGACCACACCAGCCCCAGGGAGCGGGACGGCAGCGGCAGGGCCTCGGCGGAGGCCGCTGCCCGAAACGCCGCGCCAGTGCTTGATTTGCCGAGCAGCCCCTTGGAGAACCGCGCCAGTCGTGCGGTTAGCGAGGCATCCTGTGGAGATCGGCCAGCCATGAGCATTTCCGGGCAGGCATCGATGCCGATCACCGTCGCCGCCGGGTAGCGGGCCTGGAGCATGGCCAGGTCGGCGCCACTGCCGCAGCCCAGGTCCAGAACCCGGCTGGGGCTGATGGTCACATAGTCGAGGCGCTCGGCCATGCGCCCGGCGATCTCCCGGGGCAGGAAGGCGTGGGTGTCGTAGCCCGCCGCCGCCCGGGCCTGGGCGCGGCGCTGGCGGGCGCTGTCGAAAACGGGAAAGCCGCCAGCAGTGCTGGCGGCTTTCGGCGCGTGGGGCTCGTGACCTACGGGCAAGGGGTCAAACGCCCTTCAGGCCCAACTTGGCGAACAGCGCGTCATCCCGGCCGGTGTCCGGGTTGCCGGTGGTGAGCAGCTGGTCGCCGTAAAAGATGGAGTTGGCACCGGCCAGGTAGCACAGGGCCTGCAACTCTTCGCTCATCTCGCGGCGGCCGGCGGACAGGCGAACGAAGGAGGTGGGCATGGAGATGCGGGCGGCGGCGATGGTGCGCACGAACTCGATGCCATCCACCGCTTTGGCGCCGGCCATGGGGGTGCCGGGCACTGCCACCAGGTTGTTGATGGGCACCGACTCCGGGGCCGGCGACAGGTTGGCCAGCTGGGCGATCAGGCCGGCCCGGTTGCGCCGGGTCTCGCCCATGCCGACGATGCCGCCGGAGCAGACGTGGATGCCGGCGTCGCGCACCTTGTCCAGGGTGTCGAGACGGTCGCCGTGGGTGTGGGACTTGATCACCTGGCCGTAGAACTCCTTGTCGGTGTCCAGGTTATGGTTGTAGTAGTCGAGGCCGGCCTCGGCCAGCTTGGCGGCCTGGCCTTCCTTGAGCATGCCCAGGGTGACGCAGGTCTGCAGGCCCAGGGATTTGACCGCCTTGACCATCTCCACCACCGAATCCAGGTCCTTGTCCTTGGGGCCGCGCCAGGCGGCGCCCATGCAGAAGCGGGAAGCGCCTGCGTCCTTGGCGGCCTTGGCGGCGGCCACCACCTCGTCCAGGGGCATCATGCGGTCCGGGCCGGTCTTGGCGTCCACGTGGGTCTCGTAACGGGCCGACTGGGAGCAGTAGCCGCAATCCTCGGAACAGCCGCCGGTCTTCACCGAAAGCAGGGTGGAACGCTGGATGGCGTTGGGGTCGAAGTACTCGCGGTGCACCTGGGCGGCCCGGTACACCAAGTCCATGAAGGGCAGGTCGAACAGGGCCAGCACGGCATCCACCGTCCAGGGCGTCGCGGCGGGGGCGGCAGAAGAAGCCGGGGCGGAGCGTTCGGCAACGGAGGTGTGCATGGGCGGTCTATCCAGAGAAGCGGGGCACAACCATGCGCAGCGAGGCCGCATCCATGTGCCCGAAAAAACGAAAGCCCCGCAAGGTCGGACCCGGTTCGTGAAACCGGGGAGCGGGGCATCTGTAATTATGAATAATCGGTGATTTCCCGAAGGGTGTCAATTTTACCCAAAGCCGGGCAAAACCCCAGCCCCGATGACGCCCTGCTCGCCAAAAACCCCTTTCGCAATAAGGATTTGACGGTAGCATAGGTAGTATCGCCCGCCCGCCGGAGCCCCCATGCACCTACGCCTCGCCGGCCCCCGCGCCGCCCTCGGACTGCTGCTCGACACCCTGCTGCCGCGGGAGTGTCCCCTATGCGGCGGCCGCCTCGCCCCCAGCAGCGACGCGGTCCTCGACCTGCTGTGCGCCGGCTGCCGCGCCGACCTGCCGCAACTCCCCGACGCCCGCTGCCCGGTGTGCGCCAGCCCCAGCGCCGGGAACCAGCCCTGCGGCGCCTGCCTGCGCCATTCGCCCCGCTTCGACGCCACCTTTTCCGTCTGGCCCTACGCCTACCCGGTCAATGGACTGATCCAGGCCCTCAAGTACGGCAGCCGCCTCGATCTGGCCGCCCCCCTGGCCCAGGCCCTGCTCGCCGAGCTGAAGCACCCGGACTCGGCCCAAGCCCGCTACTGGCCGGTGACCGGATGGGACGCGGTGATTCCCGTGCCCCTGCACGACGAACGGCTACGGGAACGGGGCTACAACCAAGCCCAGGAATTGGCCCGCCCCCTCGCCCGGCTGCTCTGCCGCCCCCTGTGGGACGATGCCTTGCACCGGGTCCGGGCAACCCCGTCCCAGGCCGGCGAAAGCCGCGAAGAACGGCTCAAGGGGGTGCGCACCGCCTTCGTCGCGGCAGAAAAAGTGGCCGAGCAGCGGGTGCTATTGGTGGATGACGTGATGACCACCGGCGCCACGGCGGACGCCTGCGCCCACGCTCTCAAGGTGGCCGGCGCAACGGCGGTGGGCGTGGCGGTGGTGGCCCGCACACTGCGTAGTTGAAGCGGGGCAGCGAAGACTGCACGACAAAAGCCGGCCCGGTGGCCAAGGCGTCACGATGCGGCGTCGGTGCCGATCCACCTAATCCCGGCGCAGCCGTTCAGCGCCGCTCACCGAATCACGCAAATCACACAGCAAGGTGAGAAAAGCCCCGGCCAGGACCGGGGCTTCCGCGTTCAGCGGGAACGCTGCTCCGCCATGGCCGCCAGCTCAGGCGGCAGATTGCCGGCGGCGCGGGCCCGGGCGAAAGCCTCCTTGGCGTCGCCGCCGCGCCCATCGGCCTCCAGCGCCAGGGCCAGCCCCAACCACCAGCGCCCCTCGCCCGGATTGAGCCGGGCCGCCGCCAGGTAGTGCTCGGCCGCGTCCTTATGGCGGCTCTGCCGGGCCAGCAGGTTGCCGTAGAGGCCCTGGAAATCGGCATAGTCCTGCCCTGCCGGGGCCGACTTCTGCAAGGTCGCCAGGGCCGTGGCCACTTCGCCCCGCTCGGCCTGCAAGCGCGCCAGCGCTACTGCCCAGGTCACCTGGCCGGGATTGGCCTCCAGACCTTCGGCCAGCACTTGGCGAGCCTCGTCGCCGGCCCGCTGTTCGAGCAGCAGGCGCACCAACAGTTGCCGCGCGTTGGCATGGGTCGGGTCCTGGCGCAGAGCAGCGCGCAGCCTTTCCTGAGCCTCGGTTACCCGGCCGCTGTTCAGGGATTGCACTGCCAGCCGGTATTCCTGCTCGGCCCGGTCCCGCGGGGTCGCCAAGCGCAGATTCTTCTCGATCTTCTCCGGCCCGCTCGCCATTTGAGGCGCCCCCTTAGGGGCGGCCGGCACATTGGCGGCAGGCGAAGGTTCAGCCTTGGCGGGCCGGGAAACAGACTCCCCCCCTCCAGGCGCACTCGAAGCCGTTTTGGCCGCGTCCTCGGACTTGGCCACCGATACGCTCGTCGCCCCCTTCCCGGCCGGTGCCTTTTTCTCGGCAGACGCCGGACTGGATGCCGCGGGCTGCGCCGGGGGCGCGGGAGGCGTCGGCGCTGGCTGCCTTGGGGAGGACGGATTGGCCGGCGCCAGGACCGGTGCCAACTGCAGAGCAGGTTCCGATTCCGGCTCCGGCGCCACGGCCACCGGGGCGGAAGGCGGGGTCGCTGCAACCGGTGCAGCGACGGGGGCAGCAGCAGCAGCCGGAACGGGGACAGGGGCTGGAGCCTGTGGCGCCGATGGCGCCAACACCAGCCAGGCCGCCGCCGCGCCGGCCCCAACCAGCAGGGCGCCGCCGCCCCATGCCAAGAGGCCACCAGGGCCGCGCCGGGGAACGGCCGCCGTCACGGGGCGCACTTCCTTGTGCAGGCCCTGGCGATCCTGGTCGGCAGCCCGGCGGCTGTCCAGGTCCTGGAGCATTTGGTTGATCAGGCTCATTGCAGACTCATTGCTCGGGTATCGGTATTCACCACCAGGCCAGGCGCCGGGCGCCTTCGGTATCCCGGGCGGCGCGGCGCACGTGGCGCCATTCCACGCTATCCCGCCCCTCGCCGAAGGCGGCCAGGAGCGACTTGTGGGCCAGGATGTTGACCAGGCGCGGCACGCCGCCGCTGGCCTTGTGCAAGCCGGCGATCGCCCGGGGAGAAAAGACGGCGCTGCCCCGCTCGCGCTGGCCGGCGATGCGCAGGCGGTGGGCCAGGTAGTTGGTCAGCTCGGGCCGGGACAGGCCGGCGAGCCGGTAATGAAAGGAAATCCGCTGCTTCAGCTGGCGGATGCCCGGCTCGGACAAGCGAACGTCCAGTTCCGGCTGGCCGAACATGACCAAGTGCAGCAGCTTGCGCTTTTCGGTTTCCAGGTTGGACACCAGGCGCAGGGCCTCCAGGCTTTCCAGGGGCATGGCCTGGGCCTCGTCCAGGCACACCACGGTGGTGCGCCCTTCCCGGGCCACGCCGAGCAGGGCCTGGCGGAGGAATTTCAGCAGGTGGTACTCGTCGGCCTGGGCGGCCTCGCCCGGCTCCAAACCCAACTCCTCGGCCAGGGCCAGGAGCAAGGTACGGGGTTGCAGGGCCGGATTGGGCAGATAGGCGGTAACGAAGCGCTGCCGGTCCAGGGTGGCGAGCAGGCGGCGGCACAGCAAGGTCTTGCCGGTGCCGACGTCGCCGGTGATCTTGACGAAGCCTTCGCCGCTGGAGAGGGCCACCAGCAGGGTGTTGAGGGCTTCCTGGTGGCCGGCACTGGAAAAGGCGAACTCGGTGTCGGGCGTGATCGAGAACGGCGCCTCGCGCAGGCCGAAATGGCCCAGGTAGAGCGGACCGCCCCGCCACATGCCGCCTCCCGGCGGCGTGGCGGCAGCAGGTTCCTGGTCAGCCACCGTTGCGCCCTTCGACAGGACGCCGGGAACCGTTGTTGCGCAGCCGCTCCCGGGTATCGTCCAGGTCCTTCGCCCAGTCGTTCGGATCCTGGATGATGGTCGGCTTGATCAGGATCACCAGTTCCCGCTTGTTCATGCTGTTGTTGCGGTTACCACCGAGCAGGGTGCCCCAGATGGAGCCAGTGGTGCCCGGCAGGCCGGTCTGGGTTTGTGCCTGGGCCTGGCTCATCAGGCCGCCGATGGCAACGATGTTGCCGTCCTGAACGCGGACGATGGAATCGGTCTCGTTGATGGCCGACGACGCCAGCGGCAGCTTGAAAGTGCCGAGCTGAGTCCCCAGGTCCACCACCTTTTCCTTCTCGGTCACGTTGGACACCGAGGGGTGGACGTGCAGCAGGATGTTGTTGTCCTCGTCGATCTGGGGCATCACATCCAGGGCCACCCCGGAGAAGAAGGCTTGCAGGGTGATGGTCGGGGTGACGATGTTGCCGGTCCCCGAGGTGGTCACCGTGGACGACACGTTGGTCACGTAAAAATCGTCGGTCCCCACCTTGAGCACCGCCTTCTGGTTGTTCACCGCGGCGATGCGGGGGCTGGACAGCACCTGCACGTCGCCCTGGCTTTCCAGGAAGCTGAGTAGGGCGGCAAAGGACTTGGTCTGGAAGGCCAGGCCGAAGAAACCGTTGCCGCTGGAGGTCGGATTGATCACCCCGTTGGTCATGCCGGTGGCCAGATTGTCCAGGCCCACCGCCGAGAGGGCCTTGCCCGCCGGCGACAGGCTGTTGCCCGGATTGACGGCGCCGATCGAACTCAGGCGCGAACCGGTACCGCTAAAGATCGACCAGTTGATGCCGGCCGAGAATTGGTCGGACAGGGTCACGTCGATGATCTTGGCTTCGAGCATCACTTGGCGCTCGATGATCAGCTGGGTGGCACGCAGGTATTGCTCCACGTTGCGGATGTCCTGGGGCATGCCGCGCACCAGTACCACGCCGGACACGCCGTTGGTCACCACGCTGCGGCCGTTGTCGTCGCCGACGATGGCTTCGAGGGCCGACTTCAGCTCCTTCCAGAAATCGTTGTCGGAGGTGGTGAGTACCCGTGCCGCATCGGTCTGGACCTGCTGGGTCGATCCGGGAGCGCCCGGCTGACCAGGAACGCCCGTGCTCCCCGGAACCCCAGTGGCCCCCGGGTAGCCCGTGCCCGGCGTGCCGCCGGTGCCGGAGGTAGGCGTTGTCGTGATCGTGGTCGAGTTGACCCGCAGGTTCGAGGTGGTCACTCGCCGCCCCACCAGGTAGTTCACCTTGAAGATGCGGGTCTGCATGGTGTTGGGGTGCACGTAAATGCGCGAACCCTGGATGCGGAAGTCGTAACCATAGACTTCCCGGATCGCCTCCAGGGCCTCACGCACCGTCACGTCCTTGAGGTTCACCGTCAGGGAACCACTCACCTCCGGGGACACCAGCATGCTGTAGCGCGTCCCCGAAACCAGGGCGACGAAGACGCTCTGGGCGGGGGCGTTGCTCACCGACAGGTCGAAACGGGGCTCCACCTCGGCGGCCTTGGGCAGGCTCAGGTCCAGAGGCGGCAGCAGGGCAGACGAAGCAGCCCCGGCGGAAGCGCTGCGCTCGCTGCCGTTGGACAGGGAGGCGCGTGCTTGGTCGAGTTCGCTGTTGATGCGGTCGGAGGTTGCACGGGGCTGGCGAAAGGACGAGGCGCAGCCGGAAACAGTCAGGGCCACGGCCAAGGCGGCGGCCAGCAGGGAAAGGGAGCGGGCGGGAGAGGTCATCGTTATCGGTTCCCGGTCGAAGGAAGGGCGGGTGCCGGTTTATGGCGGCTGGCGTGACCAGCCTGGCTGGCGGAACGTCGTTCGGAAACGGGGGCGGCACGGGTCTTGGCCACCCCAGGGGTCAGGTAGAGGGTCTGGCGGCCTTCCGGACCGGCCAGAGTAACGCTGGACTCATTCACGGCCACCAGCCGGGCATTGCCCACGTGCTGGCCGACCTCGAACCGCTGGCCGTTGATCAACGCCGCGGCTCGGGTCTTGGCACTGCCAGGGGCCGGCAGAAATACCGATTGCAGTTGCGGCCCCGTCTCGACGGGAGCGGCATCGCCCGCCAGGTCGACGCTAGGAGGCCGGGTCGGATCGTCGGCCCGGGCAGGCATCCCCGCAAACGCTGCAATCAACGCGAATGCAGCGGCCATGGCTGAGGGAGGCAGCGGGCGGGTCAGAAGGCGAGCCATGCGGGGTCCAGGCTTAGGGTGTAGACGGTCAGGGTCATGATGCTGCGCGGGTAACGTTCGACTTTCAGGTCGAGCCGGCCCCACAGCAATTTCTGGGGTGCGGCTTCAAGACTGGCCAGATAGCCCTGCAGGTCGGCGTAGGAACCGGCGATCTTGATTTCCAGGCCGTGGCGGTAAATACCCGGCACTCCATCCACGATGGGGGCCGGCTTGTCCGCGCCGCCCTTTGCCGCCGGGCGCTCGACCAGCGGCGTGGGTACCAGGGTCTTAAGGCTGACCAGGGTCACCCCGCGCTGGGTCCGCACCAGATTTTCCAGCAGGGCTGCCGCCCGGTTCGGCGGCACCAGGCTGCCGTCCAGGTCGCGCAAGCGGGCCTGCAGTTCGGCCAGCTCGCGCTGCCCTGCCGCCAGCGCCTCCCGGTTGGCCGCATCCGGGTCTAATTTCTGCGTCTGCAACTGGGCGATCTGTTCCTGCAAGCGGCCCAGGGCGGTGCCGTGCTCGGCCAGCCGGGCCGTCTGGTTGGCAGCCCGCTGCCGGGCCGCCGACAGGAACAGGGAATCCCCCACCAGCACGAACACGGCCAGCACCGCCAGAGCCATCAGCACCCGCTCCCGGCGGGAGAAGGCCGCGAAACGCTCGGACAAGGCCGACCAGTGATTGCGAACCACCGATGGAATCAAGGCATGGAGGTTCATGAGCGACCTCCCTCGGCTTGGGCCTCAATCGGCGCGCTGGCCGGTACGGACGCTGCGGGCAGCGGCTGAACGGATGGCTGGGGCTGCCCGGCCTTGGCCGGCTCGGCATAGGCTTTCAATTCAAATTCCACATAGCGCGCGGGACCCGGTTCCGCATCACCGGAAGCAGCATCCGCCGCCGCCCCGCCCTGTCCTCCCTTGGCGCCCTTGGGCGGTTCCGGGTGATCATTCAGCACAAAGTCGCCGAAGCGGCGGCCAAGGAAGGCGCCGTCGCCCTTGAGCCGGCCCAGATAGTCCGGCAGCAACTTGGCATCGAGCAGGCGGCCCTTGATATCCAGGGAAGCGCCGGCAGCGTTGACGCCGGTCAGCCAAACGCCATGCATGGTCTGGCGGGAAAGGCCGGACAAGACTCGGGAGAAACCTTCGCTTTCACCCGCGGCCCCGGCGTCGAGGGCATGCACCACCTCCCGGGTGGCCTCCAGGCGGCCCTGGACGCGGTTCAGGGCATCGATCAGCCCCTGATCCGGCCCCCGCTTCGCCAAGGCCGTCAATTGGTCGGCCCGCGCCTGCAAGGTGCGCTGCAGGGTTTCGGCATCCTGGACCTGCTGGCGCAACTGCTCCGCCTTGCGGACGGTCAGGGTCGCCGACAAGGCCAGGCCGACGGCTGCCACGGCCAGCACTGCCGCCAGCACGCTCAGGGTGAGCCGGTGCTTGTCGGGGCGTAGTGCCGGGTTGAGTAGGTTGAGCTGCTGCATCGAAGGTCGGATTCCGCGTCGGACGATGTGGGATGAAGATCAGGCGCCGGTCCGCAGCGCCGCGCCGAGGGTGACGAAATAGCGCCCCTGCTGCGCCGGATCGGCGAGGGCCGGTACCGCCGACAGGTCCAGGACCTGGGCCAGGTCCGCCAGGTCGAGGGGGATGTACAGAAAGCTGCGCAGTTCGTCCGCCAGTTCCACCGCCAGCGCGCACGGCGCCAACAACAGGCGGGTGATGCCGACGAAGGTGTAGAGGCGCTCGAAGTTGTCCAGGGAACGCTGCAGTTCCAACCCGATCCGCTCCACCAGGGCGGCGCGCCGCTCCACATCGGCATCCCGCAACTGGGTTTCGGTGACGTCGATGCGGCGGGCCCCGTACAGCTCGCCCTCGTAGGTGAAGGTCAGTAAGGCACCGTCCTCGCCTACGTGCAGCATGGCCACGCCACGCCCAGGCTCGGCGAACAGATGGGCCAGGTTGCGGTGCGCCAGCTCGGGCAGGTCGATGGCCTGCAGGTCAAGGCCAGCGGCATCGAAAGCGTTCATGACCCGTTGCACCGCAGCGTTGGGTGCCGCAGCCACCCACAGGCTGCGCCCCCGGGCGCCGCCACTGCCGGGTACTGGAATATTCAGTACGTCGAAGGTGGCGCTCTCCGCCGGAAACTCCAGGGCATCGCCCATCTGCCAGCGCACCGCCTGCTTGACCTCGGCCTCGGCCACATCGGGCACCGGCGTCTGGAGCAATTGGTACTCGCCAGGGTTGAGCACCGTGGTGCAACGAAAACGCCCCCAGCCCTCACGGCGGACCACCTGGCCAAATTCGTCGTCATGCCCGGCACCGGTGCGCAGATCCGCCACATCCAGGCGTAACACGCGGTGGCGCTCGTCCGGGTCGGCGCCGCGCTCGATGCGCACCGCCTCCACCCGCCCGGAATGGAGCCCCACGGCCAGCCAGCCGGCCTCCTTTTTCTTGCGCAGGTTAAACAGGGTCATGTCCATGGGGCGATTGTAGGGGGGGGATGCCTGTTAAGGCCAGGAAATACGTCATCAATAGACTTCCCGTTGGTATATCACCCCTCGCTGGCGGAAAGCGCCAAACGCTGCCTGACCGGACTGCACCGGAGCAAGCCAGGGAAGATTGCCGTTGGTGCCGGGCACGCCCGCTGCATTCGTACACGCGGTGCCGCCAGCCGCGGCGGTGTTGTACCCCAACAGCACCGTACCGATATTGCCGGCGCCGGGTGCGGTAAGGGACAGGGAAAAACTCCCCCCCGTTGCCGTTTGCTGCGCAGTACATACAGCCTGGCCCGCAGGGCGCAGGCAGGTCGTGGTTTCGCAGGCACTCAGGTTGCCGGTGAAATTGGAGAAGGGAATCGCTGATGCCGTGAGGGTGGTGCAGCTATCGTCTGTGTTGGTACGCCAATAACCGCCCCCGGGAATGGTGATCCAATATTCGGTGGTCGCCGCCACCGGCAGGGGGAGCAGCTCGGAACCATAGGCATTGGCGAACTTGAGCCGGCCATAGCGCACCCGCTGCGCATTGCCACCCGCCAGGGCAGCACCCGTGCGGACAGGAGCGCCACTGGTCGTGACGGTCTGCGCACCACTGATGAGCACTCCGTCGCCATCGTTGACCCACACCCCCAGGGACAGAGCCTCATAGGGGCCATCGGGTACCGCCAGCTTGGAGAACGTCGGCGCAGCGTTGACCGTATACGACCCCAGGGCCCAAGCACTCGCCGGCGCCGGGGCCAGGCGCGCTCCCAAGTCGGTCCCGCATACCCCGCCCACCGTATTGCAGGCCAAGTAGTTCACTACACCTCTCCCATTGGCATAGCTGTTGTCGTAGTTCTGGGTCGTGGCCCCCGTCGCATTGACGGCACGCAGCCGGAAGAAAGGGGCGTTGCCAGCAGGCGTGGCGAAGGACTGATCCATATAGGTGAAGGTCCCGGCGGCGCAGGCCGGTGCCAAGCCATCGCTATCCACCAGAAAGCGGGCCGGACGGAAGCGCCCCACATTGCTGGATTTCGCCCCGGTACCGAAATAGCAGCCGACCTTGTCGCTGGTGTTGACCAAGGTGTTGGAGAAGTCAGCGGTGCAATCGCCGTTCCCGCTATCCACAGCGGTAAAGTTGCCGTCGAAGACGGCCTGGGTATCGAGGTAGAAATACCCGGCCTCGGAATAGGTGAAGGCGGCGCCCTGGCTAACCCCGCTGGTGGCCGCAGGGAACGCCCCGCCGATAGCGCCAGCCACGTTGGGGCCGGATTGGTTCGCCACCACCTTGCTCGGATCGATTGCCGGGGTACCGTTGTAGTTGGTCATGGTGGCCTTGGCGCTGCCGGTGGCCGCCGTTGCCGTGGCCGTCATGGCGAAAGCGCCGTTGGACGACGCGTCCCCCGCCACCAAGGTGGTGCTCCCAGTAGATACCGTCAGGTCAAAATTATCCGGGCGGATTGCAAAATCATCGCTGCTACACGAAACGACACCGCCCGAGCAGTTACTAGTGCTGCATATTTTGACCCGCACGTCCCGGTAGGCATTCGGTACAACGATGGTGGGAGAACCGCTGGCAGGAATACTGCCTTGGCCTTTCGACAGGGTGGCCGAACCGATGGACTGGTTGAGATCCACCGTTCCGGACGGGCAGTTATTGGCATCGTTGGTGCCACCACCATTTAGGGTTCCAACCAAAGACACATACACAGTGTCGTTATTGCCATCATCAAGCGTTTTACCGTCACTCTTCAGCGCCGAGATGTTGATGGCAAATGGTTGCTTGGCCAAGCGGGTATACAAGCGGCCTGACTCGACCGAGCAGGTGGAATCGCTATGGCAAGCGTTGAAGCGCGACGAGCAGGACAGGGTGCAGGGGCGGGTAGCGCCGCTGGAGGTTTTGCAGATGGCCTTCGAAAAGGGCTTGAGCGGCGGATCTGACGCGTTGACGCCAAAGGTATCCCCCGTAGCCCCGTTGTAACCCAGGGAGACATCGCCACTGACCAGGATCTGGGTCGCCCCACCCGCCCAACCGCTGGTGGAAAAAGTCACCGGCAAACTGCCGGTATAGGTGCTGGAGCAAGCCGCATCGAGACAGGCCCGGATCCGGATGTTGCCGGTGGGCGGACACTGGCTGCCGTCCCAGATGAACTCGAAATGGTCGATCTGGCTGGTGATGCTCTGCATGTTGGTGGCGCAGATCTTCAGGTTGTCCACCTCGTGGTAGTTCACGCTACCGCCGGTGGAGCCGGTCATCGACACCAGCCACTTGGCGGGTAGCGCCGCCTGGGTCGAGGAGGACAAGGCATCGAAGCTGGAAATCACGCTGCTGTAAGAACCCCCGGTACCCGTGGTGTCCTGGTTGACCGAGACCAGGGCCTTGCCCGAGGTCCGGGCGTCGACCACCACCTGGTAACGATAACCTCGGCCCGCGGTGGTCGTCGGCCGGGTGTCCAGGTTCGGGCTGAGGGTGGACGACCCGCGCAGGAACGCATAGTTGCTGCTGGCC
Source organism: Oryzomicrobium sp. (assembly GCF_021287045.1). Classification (GTDB taxonomy): domain Bacteria; phylum Pseudomonadota; class Gammaproteobacteria; order Burkholderiales; family Rhodocyclaceae; genus Oryzomicrobium. Next base: position 44,744 of record NZ_JAJTBG010000017.1, read on the forward strand.
GTGCCGGAACCGGAGCCGGAACCGCGCAGGGATATCCGGTTGGAGCACAAAGTACTGCCCGAGCAACCGCTCTGGTAGCCGACCCGCCCTTCGCTGTTGTTGGCGTAGTTGCCGTACTCGTCCAGCCCCACCCCCAGCCAGCCGCCGGCAAAGCCGGATATACCGGTCTTTTGCGCATAACCCAGGGAGCCGCCGAAGGCGCCGGGCTGGGGTGTGATGCTGGAATCGGACAGGATGAAGGCGATGCCGTCCGCCCCCTGGCCGCTCGACGTATCCCAGGCGAAGTAATTGAACTCCAGGGAGATGTAGTTACCCGCCGCCGGAAAGTAACGTTGCAGGGTGACGGCGGTCGAAAGGTTGTTCAGGTGGTCGGTCAGACGCAGCCGGTTGCTGACGATCGACGGCCCCGGGAAGGTGGTGGACGAGCAGCCATTGACGCAGTAGCTGGTCCAGTCGGTGCCCAGGCCGGTGCTACGGTCGAAGCTGTCGCAAAAGCAGGTCATGCCCGAAGGGCTGCCCAGTGGAGGCAAACAACTGCCCGACGGCCCCACGGCAAAGCTGCCGAAGCCGGTCTGGCCAGGCAGGGTCGCCTGGGTGCCACTGGCCGAACCGGCCAGGTTGGCCCAGCCGCTCGAATAGCGCCCGACCTGGAAGGTCGAGACGTTGCCGCTGCCGAGCACGTCGCTCGCGGCGAAATTGAACTGGGCCGTATAGCTGCCACCACTGCCTACCGACGTCAAGGTGTCGCCGCTGGCCCCCAGGGTCCAGTAGCGGTTCACGTCCTGGGTGTAGTCGATGCCCGAGGTACCGATCTGGGGGTGCTGGCCGGTGGTGGTGCTGCCGGTCAGGGTGCCGCCGGTGATGCCGTTGTACCAAGGGAAGGTGACGGTGATCGGCGCATAGACCGTGGCACTGCCCACGGGGTAGGTGCAGGTGGTCCCATAGTTAGGGAACAACATGCGCAGATTGCCGTTGACCCAGCCGGTACCGCCGCCGGTCAGCGTCCCCGACTGGTCGCATTTGGTCGGCAGGATGACGAAATTGCTCCCGGTGGTGATGATCCCGGCAACGAACGCCAGGGTGCCCGAACTGCCGTTGCCCACCGTCAGGTTGCCGCCAGCCAGCACGATACCCTGCGGGTTGTTCACGGTCAGGTTGTAGAACCCCACCGCCCCGGTAATGGTCTGGGTGGCGGTTCCATTCAGGGTCCAGCCCGCCCCCCCGGTAGCCAGCCCAGAAACGGTACCATTGATGGTCAGGTTACCCGCCAGGCTGCCGCCGCCGGTCACTGCGGAAACATCGAAGGTAGTGCCGGAATCGATGGTCAAGCTGCCAAGTATGGCGATGGATGAACCGCTGAAGGTCTTGGTACCCCCCCCGCCCAGACGCAGATTGGGGTATTTGGCATTAGTGTTGGTCGTGAACGACTGGCCGCCGGAACCGTTGATGTACAGGGTCAGGGTCGAGTTGGCACCGTCGTTGTTGAACGAGCCGACGTAGGGCAGCGGGGTATTGCCAGACAACTGCAAGGTATAGGCCGCCCCGGAGGAAAACGTCAGATTTTTCCAGTTCACGTTGAGGGTGGACAGGGAAAGTGTATTGGTAGCCGAACCGGACCAGACCGAATCGCTGCCAAGCTGGATAGTCGTATTGGCCAACGTGATGGTGCCGTTGTTGACCAGGTTGCCGCTGAGCACGAGGGTATTTCCCCCGCTACCGCTGCTGTTCAGCGTCCCATTGACCGTTAGGCTGCTCAGGGAAGGGCTGGTGCCCGAACTCAGCGTAACGGTATTGCCGCTGTTCACAACCACGGCATCCCCGGCTCCAGGAACGGTGGTGGTCGATGGATTGCATGTCCAGGTGCTGCTGGCGGTCCAGTTACCCGTCGCCTTCGATGTACATGTCGCTGCGCCAGCCTGGCCCGCCGTAAACATCAGGCACAGCAGCAGCCAGAGCCCCATCCATCGGCGCGATTTCCCCAAGTCAGCCATGTTCAGCCCTCACGTCGATCTGCCGCTCCACATAGTTGGCCCCGGCCGGCGCCGGGTTCGGGCAGACACCGTTTGCCGGTTCATTGCAAGCCGTGGCCACCACTTGGTAGGTATTCACTGGGCTGGCGCCTTCCGTATAGATTAGGCGGACGCACGTCACGGTCACGGTGTAGCCGTTCACCGCCAGAGGCTGGGGCGCGAAACATGGCCCCGCAGCAGGGCGCAGCACCGTGACCAGCCCCCACTCCACCCCGGCCCGGGCGGCCTGGTAGGCCTGGGTACCCTGAACGTCGAGCAGGGAGGCGCGCTGCTGCATGGTGATTGTGCGCACCGCAAACGTGCCCAGCAGTGCCAGCACCACCATAAGGAAAATGGCCGACGGCAAGGCGAAACCCCGGTAGCTGCCGGGGCTCGATGCCGGGGCGGCATGGGAAGCGCGGTCAGGGCACATTGCTGATGTGGATCGCATGGTAAAGACTGACCGTTACCGGCCCCTGGGCGGCATTGCCCGGCGTTCCGAGAGTCAGGGACATGGTTACCAGCGCGTTGCGCTGGGCCACGGCGTTGGGTGCATAGGTAAAGTTGCAGGCCAGCACGTTGGTGGCGAGAAAAGCCGTTTGCGCCCCGGCCGGAACGGCCACAGGTTGGGCGGCTGTGGCCGCATACCCCCACACCCGGGTCAAGGTGCCGCCGCCCGCCGGATTCGGGGCGCAAATGTAAGTCACCGGCGTATCCGTCACGAAAAAGCGGGCATCCGGCGCATCCAGGGCAAAGGGGTTGGCCGAGGTAATAGAGATACGACTCACCGCGCCGGGACAGCCAGTCGTAGCACCACAATTGACCCCGCGACTGATGTTGGCAGCATTGGCATAGGGATCGGCCCCGGGAATGCCCAGGCTGTAGATCACTACCTGGTCCCCTGCCGCGACTTCCACCGCAGGCCCAAGCACCTCGAAACTGGTGTCGTTGGCGGAGAAATCGAGGAAATCGCAGCCGAGCGCCCAGGCTCCGCCACAAGCCACATTAGGGTCTGGCGCCCGGCGATAGCGCCCGCCGCTGCGGGCATTGAGGAGTTCGAGAAAGATCGTTGCGCCGTTGGCCGTCACCCGCACGCTGTTGGGCACCGCCCGGCGGATGTCCCGAGCCACGCGGCGCAAGGCCCCGTCGGCGGTATCGCTGAACTCGGCGCGCTGCATGGACTCCAGGGCATTCTGGACCGGCACGCGGATGAACAGGGCCACTGCGGCGGCCACGATCCCGGCGATGGCGATCACCACCACCATTTCAACCAGCGTGAAGCCAGCACTGCGCCAATGGCCGCAGGCCCGCCCGCCAAGCGTGGTTCCAGGCTGGATCATGAGAAGGGGATTACGGATTGGGCGCATAGCGTGTCCGAATGCCGGAAAGCGCCACAGTGGTATTGGCAGGGCCGGTCACCGTGACGGTGATCAGCAGGGAATCACCAGCTGGAACGCCAGCCCCGAGCAGGGGATCTTGCCCGATTGCCACCTGCGCGGTGTATGCCCCGAGACCGGGAATGGGAACCCCAGCAATATCGACGACCTGCCCGATGGCAAAGCCCGGTCCCATTGCATAGTTGTTGTAGTCGTTCACATTGTTGAACGGCCGGGTTCCCGGGATTACCCCGCCCCGTGACTCACCCGGCTCCGGCCCGATGGCCTCCACCAGATTGGCGCAGCCATTGGCGCCGATGAACGCCCCCGTTGCCGTGGCGGCATCCGGGTCGGTGGGATCGCAGAAGGTGTAGGGCATCAGCTCGATCTCTTCGAGCAGGGACTCGGCGATCGCCACCGCCTGCTTGCGGATCAAGGGGTCGGTACTAGCCACGCTGGACTGGTTGATCGCCAGCAACACCCCGGCCACCGCCACGGCGATGATGACCATAGCGACGATCAGTTCGATCAGGGTCAGCCCTTGCTGACGCCGCCCGATAGCGACATTGGCCGTCTGGAGCCTGGAGTGGCGGTCAGAACACATACCCGGTCTCATTGACCACCGTGATGGTCCGCGCCACATCCCCGGCTTCGCCGCCGCTCACCGTGATGGTCACGGGTGCGGCCAAGCCCACCGGTTGCCCCAGGGCATTGAAAGCGAAGCCATTGACCTGGGGCGCCGTCTGGTAGGTCACGATGCTTCGTCCCGCCTGGCCGGCAAAGACCATTGGCTGCCCGGTGACGGGATCGGCCAATGGTGCTGCGCAGGCCGCATCGCTGGCCACGGTCAGGGAATACACCGCCCCCGGGCCGGACAGGCAGACGAAAACAAAACTCGGCGCCATGGCCCGCCGCGCTATCGCCAGCTTCTGCGCCATCTTCAAGGCCATGCGGGTCTGCTCGAACACGCTGCGGGACTCGAATGCCCCGGTACCGACAAAGCGCGGAATCGCAACGGCGGCCAAAATGCCCACCAGCACCAGGGTGACCACCAATTCCACAAGCGTAAAGCCGCCCGCGGGGCGAACCACCGGGGCGGCTTTCATATTACGGGAGCAGAGAAAAACAACTGTCACCCAAAATTGCAGTTAACAGCCAGTAGTCACCGCCGTGACGGACCCATCTGCCTGGTTATAGGTGACTTGGCAATTAGCCCCACCCCCGCTAATAGGCTGGAACACCACCGTAGTCGCATTTCCAGTCGGCCAGTTAGTATCAGAATTGGAATTGATGTTATAGCCATCAATAACCACCGCTGTACCGATTCCAGCGCGACTTGCCAAAGGCACCCCAGGCGCAGTCGTTGCACTCGCAGCGGTCCCCACCGCAACCTGGCTGCCGTCTGCCATCGCTACCGGCGAAGTATTAGTTCCAGTGGCAAAGTACCGTGCCTGCGCCATAGCCACTCCAGAGCGCAAACCGCCGGCAAGGCCATTAACTGATGCTGCACGGGCTTCATTGGTGACGTTAATAAATCGCGGCAGTGCCGTCGCCGCCAGGATGCCAAGAATAACGATGACGACGATCAGCTCGACCAGGGTGAAGCCGGATTGCATGCGTTTCATGGGAAGCAGTCTCCTACCTAAGATAAAGAATTGAATCAGTTACAAGCCGTAGCGGTAGTGGTCACCACCGGCGCCGTGACGACGTTATTGGCAGCCGTACCCGCCGTATAAGTGAAGGCGCAGCTTCCCGCAGTCGGGGAAGGCACCGAAACGGTCAGCACATCATTCGGATTCGCGCCGCCACCGGCGATGATGTAGTCGAAGTTGCCCGGCGCAGCAGTGTAATCAGCCTGGATACCGGCACGCAGCCCGGCGGCGGCACCGATGCCCGCCAAATCGGCCGTCGGATACTGTGCAACGCCGGTGACGTTCAATCCTTCCATGACCACCGTTGCCGCAGCAGTGGTTGCTGGACAGGGTACCGGCGGATTGCCGGCCGCCTGGGCAAGGCACTGGGCATGGAACAGCGCAGACCCGGCGCGTACCGCGCCGATGGCCGCATTGAGCTTGGCCTGGCGGGCCTGGACCTGGAGGTCGATGAAGCGGGGCAGCGCCACGGCGGCCAGGATGCCGAGGATGATGATCACCACGATCAGTTCGATCAGGGTGAAACCGGTCTGTTGCGAGCGTCGGGGAGTGGACATGGTTGTCATGGATATCTCCGGTTGAAGCGCATCCGCTTCATGTTGGGCAGCGGACGACAGTTTAAGTAAGACTTGGTTCGATTATGACCCAAGATGACGGTGGAAACTGTGACCGAATGCCGCCCAAACGGATTTCACTGATCCAAGTCAGAAGCCAGCGTCAAAGTCCGCGCGCGAACCAGCGGTAATCCGCCTGGGGCGCCAGTACCAGGCTGGCGAAGGGCTGGCCCGCGGCCACGGGGCGGCCGTCGCTGTCCTTGGGCTGCAGGTTGAAGGCGAGCAGGCCGTCAGGGGCACCTTCCAGGCTGTCCTGGTGACGGGCGCGATAAAGCACCTGGCGACGCTCCCGGTCGAAGGCCCAACTGGCCGGGGGCGGCGCGGCGGTTTCGCCGGCATAGTTGACGGGGCGCTCCTCCAGCCAGTCGAAGGGGTTGCCGTCCGCCAGCCGGCGCAGCCGGGCCGGGTCCTGGGCGGCGGTGGCGGCGGCCACCTGGATGCGCACGGCGAACTTGAGGCCGAGCAGGCTCTGCTCCATGGCCGCCCGCTCGGCCTGTTCCTGAAGCCGCCAGAAGCGGTCCAGGCCGAAGGTGCCAAGCACGGCGACGATGGCCACCACCACCAGCAGTTCGAACAGGGTGAAGCCCGGGGCCGGGCGGCGGAGCGGCCGCGTCATTTGATCGCCACCTTGCCCAGGTCCCACATGGGCAGGAAGACGCCCAGGGCGAGGATGAGCACCAGCACGCCGAGGAAGACGATGAGGATCGGCTCGATCTGCTGGGAAAGGGTCTTGAGCTCGTACTCGACCTCTTTCTGGTACATCTCGGCCACGTCCTGGAGCATGTCGTCCAGGGCGCCGGACTCTTCGCCCACGGCGACCATCTGCAACACCACCGGGGTGAACACGCCGGTGCCAGAAGCGGTGCGCAACAGGCTTTCGCCCCGCTCGACCCCTTCGCGCATGCGCTCGGCGCAGTGGGCGACGAAGCGGTTTTCCACGGTCTGGGCGGTCACGCCCAGGGCCTGGACCACCGGCACACCGCTGCGCAGGGCCAGGGCCAGGCTGCGGGCGAAGCGGGCCAGGGTGGCCTTGAGGATGATCTTGCCGGCAATCGGAATGCGCAGCTTCCAGGTGTCCCACTTGAAGCCCCCGGCCTCAGTGCCGACCCAGCTACGGAAGGCGAAGGCGGCGCCGACGGCACCGGCGGCGAGCAACCACCACCAGTTCACCATGAAATCGGAAAAGCCGATCAGGATCCGGGTCATCAGCGGCAGTTCGGCGCCGAAGCCCTTGAACACCTTGGCGAAGGCGGGGATGACGAACAGGTTGATGACGACGATGGCCACGGCCATGGCGCTGACCACGAAGATCGGGTAGCGCAGGGCCGACTTCACCTGCTGGCGCATGAACTGCTCGAAGTCCAGGTGGTGGTAGAGGCGCTGGAAGATTTCTTCGAGCAGGCCGGTCAGTTCGCCGACCCGGATCATGGACAGGTAGAAGGGCGAGAAGGCCTTGGGGTGGCGAGCCAGGGACACCGACAGCTCGCGGCCGGAATCGAGGCTTTCGCGCACTTCCTGAAGCACCTGCTTCATCGCCGGGTTGGTGGAGGACTCCTGCAAACCGGCCAGGGCGCGCATGATGGGCACCCCGGCCTTCATCAGGGCGTTCATCTGGCGCGAGAACAGCAGCAAATCCACCGTGCGCACCTTGGGCCCGAAGGACAGGCGGGGCAGCGTCAGCCCGCCGCCCCCGCTCCCCGCGGCTTCGCGGATGTCGAGGGGAATCCGCCCGCTGGCGACGATGGACTCGGCAGCGGCGGCGGCACTGGCCGCCTCCAGCACCCCTTGGGTCAACTCGCCGCCCGGCGCGCGGGCCTTGTAGGAAAACTTGGCCATGACGTCGCCCTAGCTCAGTCTTCGAACTGGTTGGAAACGCGCATCGCCTCTTCCAGCGTGGTCTTGCCAGCGTGGACCATGCGCAGCGCATCGTGGCGCAGGGTCTCGCCGGCCAGTTGCCGCCGCGCGGCCAGGACGAAGGCGCCCGGATCGTCGGAGTTGGCGGCATCCACCAGCTCCTGGGTGATCTCCAGCACCTCGTAGACGCCGGTACGCCCCTGATAGCCGGTGCCGTTGCAGTGGGGACAACCGCGCCCCTTCATGTAGCCGTTGTGGGAATCGCGCCCCTCTTCGAGGCGCAGCCATTCCCGCTCGCCCGGGGTGGGGTCGTGGGGGGTGGCGCAGGATTCGCACACTACCCGCACCAGCCGCTGGGCCAGCACCAAGTTAAGGGACATGGCCACCATGTAACGCGGCACCCCCATGTCCATCAGGCGCACCGGGGTGGAGATGGCGTCGTTGGTGTGCAGGGTGGAGAGCACCAGGTGGCCGGTCATGGCGGCGCGCATGCCGATCTCTGCGGTGTTCTGGTCGCGCATTTCGCCCACCAGCACCACGTCCGGGTCCTGGCGCAGGGCGGAGCGCAGCACCCGCTCGAAGGTCAGGTCGATCTTGTCGTGCACCTGCACCTGGTTGATGCCGGGGAGCCGGTATTCCACCGGGTCCTCGACGGTGATGATCTTGCGGTCCGAGGTGTTCAGCTCGTTGAGCGCCGCGTACAGGGTGGTGGTCTTACCCGAGCCGGTGGGGCCGGTCACCAGGATCATGCCGGAGGGGCGCGAGATGGCCCGGCGCAGCTTGTGCAGCACGCCCGGAGGCATGCCCAGGTTGTCCAGGCCGAGCAGGCCGGTGTTTTGGTTGAGCAGACGCATCACCACCGATTCGCCGTACTGGGTCGGCATGGTGGAGATACGCACGTCCACCTGGGTGTTGCGTACCTTGATGGCGAAGCGGCCGTCCTGGGGCAGGCGCTTTTCCGAGATGTCCAGGCCCGAGGTGAGCTTGAGGCGCAGGGCCACGGCAGTGGCGATCTTGGGGTCGGCCTCGGTCTGGATGTGCAGCACGCCGTCGATACGGAAGCGGATGCGCAGCTTGTCGGCCTGGGGCTCGATGTGGATGTCGGAGGCCCGGGTACGCAGGGCCTCTTCGAACACCGTGTTGAGCAGCTTGACCACCGGCGCATCCTCGGCACCGGTGCCGGCACCGATCAGGTCGGAGAAGTCGGAGGGGCCATCGGACAGCTCGGCCTGCAACTCCTTGGCCAGGCCGGAGATTTCCTCGGTGCGGCGGTAGAGCCGGTCGATGGCGGCGAGGAAGCCGCCCTCGGTGACCACCGCCAGTTCCACGTCGCGCTTGAGGATACGGGTCAGCTCGTCGTAGGCTTGCAGGTCGGTGGGATTGACGAAACCAACCCGCACCCGGTCGCCCAGGTCCGCCAGGACGATGGCCCGGTAGCGGCGCGCCTGGGCCTCGGGCAGCAGGCGCACCAGCGCCGGGTCCGGGCTGAACTGCTTGAGATCGACGTAAATGGCCCGCAGCTGCTTGGCCAGGGCCTGGGAAATGCCTTCTTCGGTGACGTAGGCGGCTTCCACCACCACCCGCCCGAGCTGGCGGCCGGTGCGTTTCTGCTCTTCGAGGGCGAGCTTGAGTTGTTCTTCGGTGAGGAGCCCCTGGCTCACCAGCAGTTCCCCGAGCCGGACCTTTTCCGGCCGGGCCATGGGCCTTGCGGCGATTTCCACCATGCGTACGTTTTCCCGGTCGTGACGGCACCATGACGGCCGCCTAAGCGGCCATTATTGCCGATGAACCCGCCTGCCCCTATGAAAAATTTAACCGACCCGCCGGAACCACCCTGCCCCACCGCCCCCCTGGCGCTGGTGCTGGTGCATCCGGAAATCCCGCCCAACACGGGCAACATCATCCGCCTGTGCGCCAACACCGGCGCCGAACTACACCTGGTGGAACCCCTGGGTTTCCGCTGGGCCGACAAGGACCTGCAACGGGCCGGCCTCGACTACCACGAACACGCCCGGGTGCAGCGCCACGCCGACTGGGCGGCCTGCAAGGCGGCCCTGGCCGGGCGGCGCCTGTTCGCCCTCACCACCAAGGGCAGCCGCCGCTACGACGCGCCGGACTTCGCCCCGGGGGACGCCTTCGTGTTCGGCCGGGAATCGGCGGGGCTGCCCGCCGACATCCTCGCCGAGTTCGCCCCGGACGCCCGGCTGCGCCTGCCGATGTGCGCCGACAGCCGCAGCATGAACCTGGCCAACACCGCCGCGGTGATGCTGTTCGAGGCCTGGCGGCAGATCGGCTTTCCCGCCGGGGTCTGAGCCGGGGGCGCCGCGTCAACACAGCGCGTCGCCGCTGCCAGCCGTACAACACCGCGCCGGCCTCGCCGCGGCGAGGCCGGGGGCGCAGGGAAAAGAGTACGTAGAAAGGGCGCGCGTAGAAAGGCTTCAAGGCCCCAAGCCCCAAAGCCCGACACTTTAATTTTTTTAATACTTCCCTAAAGGCGACGCGCCAAACTCTAATACTGGCCCGGACCTTCGGTTTCTCACCGGCCGGACATATTAATTTTATTAATACATCATCCGACCAACTCGGCCCGCGCCGCCCAGGCAGGAAGGCCATGCCCGGGACGAAGGCGCAACCGGCGCAGGGCCGGCTCGCTCGGCGCACCGTGGAATCCCCGCGCGCCTTGCCTCGGCGCCGCCGCATCAGGAATGCGTGGCGCGGCCCTGGGCGGTCGAGGATGAACCTCTCAGAGGGTTTCGGGTTTGGGGTCCCGGGCCAGCAGAGTCTCGGCGGCGGCAGCCGGCGAGAGTTCGCCGCGCAACACCGCGTCCACGGCGAAGGTGATCGGCATGTCCACGCCCAGGCGGCGGGCGGTGCGCGCCACCTCGGCGGCGGTGAGCACCCCTTCTGCCACGTGGCCCAGTTCGGCCAGGATCGCCTCCAGGGACTTGCCCGCCCCCAGGGCCAGGCCGACCCGGCGGTTGCGCGACAGGTCGCCGGTGCAGGTGAGCAGCACGTCGCCCATGCCGGCCAGGCCCATGAAAGTGTCGCGCTGGGCGCCCAGGGCCTGCCCCAGGCGGGTGATCTCGGCCAGCCCGCGGGTGACCAGGGCAGCCCGGGCGTTGTGCCCGAGGCGCAGACCGTCGCTGATGCCGGTGGCGATGGCCAGCACGTTCTTCACCGCGCCCCCCACTTCCACCCCCACCATGTCGCCGTTGGCGTAGATGCGGAAGCGGGAACCGTGCAGTTCCCGGGCCAGCCGCGCCGACAGGGCGTCGTCGGCGCTGGCCAGGGCCACCGCCGTGGGCAGGCCACGGCCCACCTCGTCGGCGAAGGAGGGGCCGGAGAGCACGGCACAGGGGGCGTTCGCCCCCAGGGTTTCGCCCACCACCTGGTGGGGTAGCAGGCCGGTGCCGGCCTCGAAGCCCTTGCACACCCAGACCACCGGGCGGGCCCCATGGGCGGCGAAATATTCGCCGAGCCGGGCGGTGGTGGGGCGCAGCCCGGCCACCGGGGTGGCCACCACCACGATGTCGGCGCCGGCCAGGGCGGCCTCCAGCGCGACATGGGGGGTGACGCCCGCGGGCAGGGTCACCCCGGGCAGGAAGCGGGCGTTCTCGCGGGACTGGGCCATTTCGCCCAGCAGGTCGGTTTCCCGGCCCCACAGGGCGACCGGGTGGCGCTCGGCGAAGGAGACGGCCAGGGCGGTGCCCCAGGCGCCGGCGCCGAGCACGGCAATCTTGGTCGGTTCGGTCATTTCTGTCGTGTAGGCGGCGGGGCGGGCCAGGCAGTGCAATCCTGGCCCGGCAGCACGGCGGCCGTTACAGGCCCCACACCTGGTTGGCGCGGATGAAGCCTTCCTGCCCGTCTCGGTGGCGCACCTTGGCCCAGCCGGCGGGGCCGACCGAAATCAGCTCCAGGGCCACCTTCTTTTCGGCGGTGAACACCACGCTGGCGGAGGCATCGGCCTCGGCGCGCACCTCGGCGCGGTCGGCGGTGACCTGCACGGTGCGGGTGTCGCTCAGGACACGGCGCTCGATCCAGGCCAGACCACCGTCGGCGTCCCGTACCTTGGACCAGCCTTCGAGGTTGACCACGGGTTCCACCGGGGTATAGCGGCGGATGACGAACAGGCGCTTGCCCTTGGTGGACGGGGCGTCGTAGAGGACCGCAGCTTCGTTCACCGAGCGGAATTCGGCGGCGGAGGCCGCCGGCACGACCGGGACCCCGAACCCGAGTTCGGCGACCAGCGCCAGCCCGAGGGCGGCACCGGTCACGAGCAGGCGCCGCCCTCGGGCGGACGCCGGGAAGCGGAAGGAGGTCGGTACGGTCATGGGGCGGACTCCGCGGCGGGGGTTATTGCAGGGAACCTTCGGCCTGCTCGGCCTGTTCCTGGAGGCGGGACATGTAGAGGGCCTCGAAGTTGACCGGGGCCAGGATCACCGGGGCGAAGCCGGCGCGGGTGGTGGCGTCGGACATCACTTCCCGGGCGTAGGGGAAGAGGATGTTCGGGCAGGCCACGGCCAGGAGGGGCTCGACCTGCTCTTCGGGCACGCCTTCGATGCGGAAGATACCGGCCTGGGCCACTTCGACCAGGAAGGCACCCTTGTCGCCGCGCTTGGCGGTGACGGTGACGGTGAGGGTCACGTCGTAGAAGCTGTTACCCAGGCCCCGGCCTTCGGACTGGAGCTGGATCTCGACCTGGGGGGCCTCTTCTTCGAGGAACACTTCGGGGGCGCCCGGGACTTCGACGGAGAGGTCCTTGACGTAAATCTTTTCGATGGTGAAAGCCGCTTGCGCTTGTTCGGACATGATTTTTCCTGAAACGGGAAGAATGAGGGATGAGGGGATGCGGACGTCAGTTCCCGGCCAGCAGCGGGTCCAGGCGGCCTTCCCGGTCGAGGGCGTAGAGGTCGTCGCAGCCGCCCACGTGGTAGTCGCCGATGTAAATCTGGGGCACGGTGCGACGGCCGGTGCGCTGCATCATTTCCTCGCGGCGCGCCGGGTCCAGGTCGACCCGCACCTTATCGATCTCGGTCACGCCCTTGTGGGCGAGCAATTGCTCGGCGCGCACGCAGTAGGGGCAGACGGCGGTGGAATACATCAGCACGCGGGGTTGAGCCATGACGGCAAATCCTTTCTCGGTCGGGGATGCCGCCGCGGTGCAGGTGCCCGCGGCGGTCGGTCGTTATTTCTTGCGGGCTACCGGCAGGCCAGCCTGGGTCCAGGCGCCGATACCGCCGGCCAGGTTCACCACCTTGGCGAAGCCGGCCTTCTTCAGCTCGCCACAGGCCTTGGCGGAACGCACGCCGGAGGCGCACACCGCCACCACGGTACGGTCCTTGAACTTGTCCAGCTCGGCCAGGCGCTCGCCCAGCTTGGCCACCGGGATGTTGCGGGCGTTGGGGATGTGCCCCTGGGCGAATTCGGCCGGATCGCGCACGTCGAGCACGATGGCGTCTTCCCGGTTGATCAGCAGGGTGGCGTCGGTGGCCGACACCTCGGCACCGCCCTTGCGCACGAAGCTCGCCAGCAGCATGCCGCCGGCCACCGCCGAGGTGGCCATCAGGGCCAGATTGAAGGGGTCTTTGAAGAACGGATCCACGAATGCTCCCGAAAAATCAGGGGGATGGGGAAAGAAAACAGGGGGGGGCAAAACCGGGCGAACCGGCCCGGTCACGCGGCGCGGCCGCGGCCCTTGGCCGGCGGCTCGCCGCAGAACACCTCGCGCATCATATCGATGAGTTGCAGGGTGCGGGCGTCGCCGATGCGGTAATACACCCGATTGGCGTCCTTGCGGGTCAGCAGCACCGCCTTCTCGCGCAGGATCGCCAGGTGCTGTGAGATGTTGCTCTGGGAGGTGCCCACCGCCTCGACGATATCCTGGACGCACACCTCGCCGTCGCCGACCACGCACAGAATCTTCAGGCGCAGCGGGTGGGACATGGCCTTCAGGGCGCGGGCGGCCTGCTGGATATGCTCTTCCTTGTCGATCACGCTCAACACGGGGGCCACTCGCGACACTCTCCGGAAAGTTGCCAGATCGCCGCGGGATGCGGCGGACTAGGGTTGCATTATAAAATAACCGTTTTCGCGGCGTTCCGTATTTGGTGACCCCCATTTGCGCCCCCGGTCTTTTGCTGCAAAACCGCTGGACCGCCGGTTCCCCACGCCGTTTTCCGAACCACCCTTAGGACTTCCATGAAGAAAATCGTGCTGCTGCGCCACGGCGAATCCGCCTGGAACAAGGAAAACCGCTTCACCGGCTGGACCGACGTGGACCTCACCGAAAAGGGCGTCGAGGAAGCCAAGAACGCCGGCCGCCTGATGAAGGACGCCGGCTTCGCCTTCGACATCGCCTTCTCCTCCGTGCTCAAGCGCGCCATGCGCACCCTGTGGCTGTCCCTGGAAGAGATGGACCGGCTGTGGATTCCGGTACAGCGCTCCTGGCGCCTCAACGAGCGCCACTATGGCGCCCTGCAGGGCCTCAACAAGGCCGAAACCGCCGCCAAGTACGGCGACGACCAGGTGCTGGTGTGGCGCCGCAGCTACGATACCCCGCCCCCGGCGCTGGAATTCGACGACCCCCGCCACCCCCGCTTCGACGCCCGCTACGCGCCCCAGTACTCGGGCATGTCGCCGGAGCACCTGCCCATGACCGAGTGCCTCAAGGACACCGTGGCCCGCTTCGTACCCTACTGGGAAGACACCATCGCCCCGGTGGTCAAGAGCGGCAAGAGCGTCATCGTCGCCGCCCACGGCAACAGCATCCGCGCCCTGGTGAAGTACCTGGACAACATCTCCGACGCCGACATCGTCGAGCTGAACATCCCCACCGGCATCCCCCTGGTCTATGAGCTGGACGACGAGACCCTGAAGCCGATCCGCTCCTACTACCTGGGCGACGCCGAAGCCGCCGCCGCGGCGGCGGCCGCCGTGGCCAACCAGGCCAAGGCCAAGTAAGCCCCCCGTGAGCCCCACCGCCCACCGCCCGCGCCCGCGGGCGGCCGCTTTTCTGCCCCCCCTGGCCGCCGCCCTGCTGGCAGCCGGGCTGGGGCTCGCCCCGGGCGCTGGGGCCGCGCCCGCCGCCCCAGCCGCCAAGGCCAAGGCGGCGGCGCCACAAAAGGAACTCGAAGCCAAGCAGGCCGACCTTTCCGACCTGCGCGGCAAGATCGACGGCCTGAAGAAGGACCTGGCCAGAACCGAGGAATCCCGAGCCGACGTGGCCGACCAGCTGAAGGCCTCGGAGCAGGAAATCTCCAAGCTCTCGGCCCGGCTGCGCGACCTCGCCAGCCAGCGCAGCCGGGTCGAAGCCGATCTGACCGCCCTGTCCCGGGAATCCAAGGACCTGGAAGGGCTGCTCGCCCGCCAGCAGGCGGCCCTGGCCGCCCTGTTGCAGCGTGAATACCAGGCCGGCCGGCTCCAGGCCGACGACGACGCCCTGCGCCTGCTGCTGCGCGGCGAAGACCCCAACCAGCTGTCCCGGGATTTCTACTACCTGGGCGCCCTGGCTCAGGCCCGGCGCGACTGGCTGGCCCAGATGGAAGGCACTCTCAGGCGCAAGCAGTCCCTGGCCGACGAAACCCGGGACCGGGCCGCGGAACTTGCCCGGGTCGAGGACAGCCAAAGGGAAGAGCAAGCCAAGCTGGCCAAGGAACGCCAGGCCCGCCAGAGCAAACTCGACGCCCTAGCGCAAAAGGTCACGGCCCGGCGCAAGGAGTTGGGCAGCCTGACCCGGGACGAGCAGCAGTTGTCGCGCCTCGTGACCGGCCTGAACCGGGTGATCGCCCAGCAGGCCGCCCAGGAAGCGGCACGGCGCAAGGCCGAGGAAGAAGCGCGCAAACGCGAGCAGGCCAAGGCAGCGGCAGCCGCCCGAGCCAACGCCGGCAAGGGCAAGACGGCCCGCCCGGCGGAGGAAAAGCCCGCCGCCAAGCCCAGCGAACTCGCCAATGCCCGGGAACCGGAAGCGGTCGGCGGCGGCGGCAGTTTCGCCAGCCAGCGCGGCAGCCTGCGCCTGCCGGTGAAGGGCAGCGTGCTGAACCGTTTCGGCGCCAGCCGCGGCGAGGGCGGCACCTGGAAGGGCCTGTTCATCCGGGCCGGCGGCGGCAGCGAGGTAAAGGCCGTGGCCCAGGGCCGGGTGGTGTTCGCCGACTGGATGCGCGGTTTCGGCAACCTGCTGATCGTGGATCACGGCGGCACTTACCTGACCATTTATGGCAACAACGAAGCCCTCCTGAAAAAGGTGGGCGACGCCGTGAAGAGCGGCGACCCGATCGCCACCGTGGGCAACAGCGGGGGCAATCCGGAAACCGGTTTATACTTTGAGCTCCGTTATCAGGGGCAACCCCAGGACCCGCTGCGCTGGGTCAATCTTCGTTAGGAGAAGCAGGTGAACGGCATCCCCCAGGCAAACGACAACCGTCACGTCGGCGGCAAACGCTGGAAAACGGCGGGACTGGTGGCGGGCGGGTTTCTCGCCGGCGCCCTGCTGAGCCTCAACCTGTCCGCCCTGGCCGAAAAAGGCGCCAAGGAAGGCCTGCCGGTTGAGGAGCTGCGCACCTTCGCCGAGGTGTACTCGGCCATCAAGCAGGGCTACGTGGAGCCGGTGGAGGACAAGAAGCTCATCACCAACGCCATCTCCGGCATGCTCTCCAACCTGGACCCCCACTCCACCTACCTGGACCCCGAAGCCTTCAAGGAATTGCAGGTGGGCACCCAGGGCGAATTCGGCGGCCTGGGCATCGAGGTCGGCATGGAGGACGGCTTCGTCAAGGTCGTCTCGCCGATCGAGGACACCCCCGCTGCCCGCGCCGGACTCAAGGCCGGCGACCTGATCGTCAAGCTCGACGACACCCCGGTGAAGGGCCTGACCCTCAACGAGGCGGTCAAGCGCATGCGCGGCAAGCCCAAGACCAACATCACCCTGACCGTGGTGCGCAAGGGCGAGCAGAAGCCTATCGTCGTCACCCTGACCCGGGAAGTGATCAAGGTGCAGAGCGTCAAGGCCAAAGCCCTGGAAAACGGCTACGGCTACATCCGCGTCACCCAGTTCCAGGAAAACACCACCCAGTCGGTGGCCAGGCAGCTGGCCGAACTGAGCAAGTCCGGCGACCTGAAGGGCCTGGTGCTCGACCTGCGCAACGACCCGGGCGGCCTGCTCAACAGCGCCGTGGGCGTTTCCGCCGCCTTCCTGCCGCCCAAGGCCCTGGTGGTGTCCACCGACGGCCGGGTCGAGGACGCCAAGCACAAGTACTTCGCCTCCCCCGAGGACTACAACCGGGGCACCAAGGACGACGCCCTGAAAGGCCTGCCCGCCAGCGCCAAGACCGTGCCCATGGTGGTGCTGGTCAACGGCGGCTCGGCCTCGGCCTCGGAAATCGTCGCCGGCGCCCTGCAAGACCACAAGCGGGCGGTGGTGATGGGCACCCAGTCCTTCGGTAAAGGCTCGGTGCAGACCGTGCTGCCTCTGCCCCAGGGCGCCGCCATCAAGCTCACCACGGCGCGCTACTACACCCCGTCGGGCCGCTCGATCCAGGCCAAGGGCATCGTGCCGGACATCGTCGTCGAGGAAACCCCCAACGGCGAAGCCCACGACCGTATCCGCGAGGCCGACCTGGAACGCCACCTGACCAACGACAAGGACAAGGAAGCGGCCAAGGACGCTGCCAAGGCCAAGGACGGCAAGGATGCCGCCAAGGACAATGGCAACAACGGCAAGGAAGCGCCGAGCCTGGCGCCTTCCGAATTCGGCGGCAAGAACGACTGGCAGCTCAACCAGGCGGTCAACCTGCTGAAGGGCCTGGCGATCATGCAGCCCAAGGCGGTGAGCAGCAGCCAGTAAGCAACAGCAACGGGCGGCGCCCCGGAAGCCCGGCCACACCGGCCGGGCCGGGAACGACGGCGAGGAGGGAACGATGGTCAGCGAACATGCACATCCGGATCTCACCAAGAAACGGGAAATCCTTTTCGCCAAGTTCCCACCGGGCCAGGTACCCGAGGCAGCGGACCACCTGGCCCGCCAGCCCAACCTGAGCGCCACCCCGCTGCTGCCGCAGCGCAGCGTGGCGGTGCGCTACCAGCTCACCGACCACACCCTGAAGGGCCTCGAAGCGGATCTGACCGACCGGGGCTTCCATCTCGACAACACCCTCTACAGCAAGCTGGTGCGCGCCCTCGTCTATTACGTCGAGGACACCCAACTGCACAACCTGGGGGTGCCGGAAAAGCGCCTCAAGCGCGCCCACGAAGCCTACGTGCACGCCTGGGAGCAGCACCCCCACGGCGACCACGACGACACCCCGCCGGAGTGGCGGGAATACAAATAACCCCGCAATGACCGACGCCGAACTCGTCCGCTACAGCCGCCACATCCTTCTCAACGAAATCGGGGTCGAAGGCCAGGAACGCATCCGCCAGGGGCGGGTGCTGATCATCGGTGCCGGCGGCCTGGGCAGTCCAGCCGCCCTCTACCTGGCCGCCGCCGGGGTGGGCACCCTGACCCTGGCCGACGGCGACACGGTGGACCTGACCAACCTGCAACGCCAGATCCTGCACCGGGAGGACCGGGTCGGCCAGGCCAAGGCCGAATCCGGCCGTCAGACCCTGGCCGCCCTCAACCCGGACGTGCGGTTGCGCCCCATCGTCCAGCGCTTGCAAGGAGACGCCCTGGACGCGGAAGTGGCCCAGGCCGACGTGGTGCTCGACTGCTGCGACAACTTCGCCACCCGCCACGACGTGAACCGGGCCTGTGTCGCCGCCGGCGTGCCCCTGGTATCCGGCGCGGCGGTGCGCTTCGACGGCCAGTTGAGCGTGTTCGACCCGCGCCAGGAGGCGAGCCCCTGCTACCACTGCCTGTTCCCCGAAGGCGAGGATGTGGAGGAAGTGCGTTGCGCGGTGATGGGGGTGTTCGCCCCCCTGACCGGCATCATCGGCACCCTGCAAGCCGCCGAAGCCTTGAAGCTGCTGGCCGGCTGCGGCGAGCCCCTGGTGGGCAAACTGCAACTGTTCGACGGCCTGACCAGCCAATGGCGCACGGTGCGGGTGCCCCGGGATCCGGATTGCCCCGTATGCGGGCAGCGGGACCGCTGACAACGGTGGTGCCCGTGGCCTACTTAGGCCGACGGATAGCACGGTAGATTTTCGGCTCGTTGCCCGCAAAGGCACGCCAGTAGCCGATCTTCAGAATGACTGCCTGAGATAGGGCGTCAATGCTCGATCTCCGGACCACATACCCGGAGATTGGCTCTGGGCGCGGCGTTCGGGGCAACATCATTTTGCCCATTCCCCTTAGGCAATGCCCGAGCGATGCATCGCACCGACGGGGCTGCCAAACCAAGCCCCGGGAACCTCGCCCCTCAGGCGAAGCGGGCGACGATACGGGTATCGCCCCCCAGCTGGCGTCGGTCCACCACCGCCAGGCGGCGCTGCTCGGTCAGGTCGGCGAGTTCGGGCAAGGTCAGCAGGCCGTTGGCGGTGTCCCCCAGCAGGGTCGGGGCCTGGTAGAGCAGCAGCTCGTCGGCCAACCCCTCGCGCACGAAGGAGCCAGCCAGCTTGAAGCCGGACTCCACGTGCAATTCATTGACGCCGCGCCGCCCCAGTTCGTCCATCAGGGCCGCCAGATCCACTTTGCCGCTGGCGTTGGGCAGGCTGACCACCTCGCCGCCCACCGCCCGCAACGCGGCCACGGCCTCGGCATGGGCCGCTAGGTCCACGGCGCAGGCCACCAGCACCGTAGCGCCATCGAACAGGGCCGCCGCGGGCGATAGCTCCAGACGGCTGTCCACCACCACCTTCCAGGGCTGGCGGGAGGTATCCACGTCCCGCACCGACAGGCGCGGGTCGTCGTCCTTGACCGTGCCGATGCCGGTCAGCACCGCGCAGGCCCGGGCGCGCCAGCGGTGGCCGTCGCGCCGGGCGTCGGGGCCGGTGATCCACTGGCTGACGCCGTTGGCCAGGGCAGTACGCCCGTCCAGGCTGGAGGCCAGCTTGACCCGCACCCAGGGCCGGCCACGTTCCATGCGGGCGACGAAGCCGATGTTGAGTTCCCGGGCTGCGCTTTCGAGCAGCCCGCAGGCGGTGGCGATGCCGGCGGCTTCCAGCCGCGCCAGGCCGCGCCCGGCCACCAGGGGATTGGGATCGGCCATGGCCGCCACCACCCGGGCCACGCCAGCCGCCACCAGGGCGTCGGCACAGGGCGGGGTGCGACCGTGATGGGAGCAGGGTTCCAGGGTCACGTAGGCGGTGGCGCCCCGGGCGGCCGCACCGGCGGCGCGCAGGGCGTGGACCTCGGCATGGGGCTCGCCGGCCCGCTCGTGCCAGCCTTCGCCGACGATGGCGCCGTCGCGCACCAGCACGCAACCGACCCGGGGATTGGGCGCGGTGGTCCACAGCCCCCGTTCGGCCAGGCGCAGGGCCCGGGCCATGTAGTCGTGGTCGGCGGCGGAAAAGACGGAGGCGGGGGGCGGCATCGTCATGGGTGGTGCGGATGCGGAAAAAAGAGAGGGGAACGGCGGGGCGGACGGCGTTGGACCTTGCGGCTAACCCATATCACGGGGCACGCCAAACGCTCGCCCCCTGGCGGCGGCACAGAAGCCGCCGCAATGCTCAGCCTTGCTCGCGCGTACGCTTGCCGGCGCCTTCCTTGGCGCCGGTCTGGCCGTTGTTGGGATCGGCCTTGGAGACTTCGCGGATGACCCGGGAGAACTCGCCCACGTCCTCGAAGTTGCGGTACACCGAGGCGAAGCGGATGTAGGCCACCTTGTCGAGCTTCTTCAGCTCGTGCATGACCATCTCGCCCAGTTGCTCGGCGGTCACCTCCCGGTCGCCGAAGGCGAGCAGGCGGGTTTCGATGCGGGCGATGGCCTCGTCCACCGACTGGGCCGTCACCGGCCGCTTGCGCAGGGCCAGGGCCATGCTCGCCACCAGCTTGTCCCGGTCGTAGTCGACCCGGGTGCCGTTGCGCTTGACCACCTGGGGCATGCGGATGTCGGCCCGCTCGAAGGTGGTGAAACGCTTGTCGCAGGTCAGGCAGCGGCGGCGGCGGCGCACCTGATCCCCGTCCTCGTTGAGACGGGTATCGACCACCGCCGTTTCCGGCGCTCCGCAGAAGGGACACTTCATCGGGATTCAGCCGGGCGGGAAGCACCGCTCCCCGCCCAGGGCCGTGTTAGGCACCGTAGACCGGGAACTTGGCGCAGAGCTTGGCCACGTCGCCGCGCACCCGCTCCAGCACCGCCTCGTCGTTCGGCGCGTCGAGCACGTCGGCCACCAGGTGGGCGATCTGCTCGGCCTCGATCTCGGTGAAGCCGCGAGTGGTCATGGCCGGGGAACCGATGCGGATGCCGGAGGTGACGAAGGGCTTCTCGGGGTCGTTGGGGATGCCGTTCTTGTTGACCGTGATGTGGGCGCGGCCCAAAGCGGCTTCGGCTTCCTTACCAGTGATCTTCTTGGCGCGCAGGTCGATCAGGAAGACGTGGGACTCGGTACGGCCGGAGACGATGCGCAGGCCACGCTCTTCGCCCAGCACCTTGGCCATGACGCGGGCGTTGTTGATCACCTGCTCCTGGTACTTCTTGAACTCGGGCGAGGCCGCTTCCTTGAAGGCCACGGCCTTGGCGGCGATGACGTGCATCAGCGGGCCGCCTTGCAGGCCGGGGAAGATGGCGGAGTTGAGGGCCTTTTCGTGCTCGGCCTTCATCAGGATCACACCACCGCGGGGGCCGCGCAGGGTCTTGTGGGTGGTGGAAGTCACCACGTCGGCGTGGGGCACCGGGTTCGGGTAGTAGCCAGCGGCGATCAGGCCGGCGTAGTGGGCCATGTCCACCCAGAAGATGGCGCCGACTTCCTTGGCGATCTTGGCGAAGCGCTCGAAGTCGATGCGCAGGGCGTAGGCGGAGGCGCCGGCGACGATGATCTTGGGCTTGTGCTCGCGGGCCAGGGCTTCCATCTTGTCGTAGTCGATCTCTTCCTTCTCGTTGAGACCGTAGGAGACGACATTGAACCACTTGCCGGACATGTTGAGGGCCATGCCGTGGGTGAGGTGGCCGCCTTCGGCCAGGCTCATGCCCATGATGGTATCGCCGGGCTTGGCGAAGGCCATCAGCACGGCCTGGTTGGCCTGGGAACCGGAATTGGGCTGGACGTTGGCGGCTTCGGCGCCGAACAGCTTCTTCAGGCGGTCGATGGCGAGCTGCTCGGCCACATCCACGTACTCACAGCCGCCGTAGTAGCGCTTGCCCGGATAGCCTTCGGCGTACTTGTTGGTGAGCTGGGAGCCCTGGGCTTCCATGACCGCGTGGGACACGTAGTTTTCAGAAGCGATCAGCTCGATGTGGTCCTGCTGGCGGCGATTTTCAGCTTCGATCGCTTGCCAGAGTTCGGGATCCACTTTCGCCAGGGTGTCGTGCGAGGAGAACATCGAATAGCCCTCAAACCATTGAAAAAGGGGCGAATTGTACCATGCCGGCCCGCCCCGCAAGGCCCGTCAGCCCGGCAACTCGTCCAGGCTGACCTCGGCCAGGTGGGCGGTCTGGGCCCAGGGGCCGATGGCCCATTGCCCATCGCGCCGGACCAGCCAGTTAATGCCGGCGTTGGGAATGAGGAAGTCCCGGGGGGCGGACAGGGCCAGCCCCCGGGCGAAGCGGTTGAGGATGTCGAGGACACCGCCGTGGCTGACCAGGATCAGCCGTTCGCCGGGGTGGGCCGCCGCCAGCGTCTCCAGGCAGGCCACCACCCGGGCGTGGAAGGCGTTGAGGCTCTCGCCCCCGGCGGGCATCGGCACCGCCGGGATGCGCCGGGCGAACGCCTCGTAGGCCTCCGGGTAGGCCGCCTGGGCTTCTTCGTAGGTCAGTCCCTCGAAGCCGCCGTAGCAGCGTTCGCGCAGGGCAGTCTGCCGCGTGGGCGCCAGCCCGGGCAAGGCAGCGGCGATCAGGTCGGCGGTGCGGGCGGCCCGTTCCAGGTCGCTCGACACCAGGCGGGTGAAGGGGCACTCCGCGTGCTGGCCGGCCAGATAGCGCCCCGCCGCCACGGCCTGGCGTTCGCCCAGGTCGTTCAAGGGGATGTTCCGGTGCCCCTGGAGGCGTCGTTCGGCGTTCCAGGTGGTTTCGCCGTGGCGAACGATGCAGAACTCCGTCGAAAGCGGGGTGGTCATGGTGAGATTCCAGAAAACGGAGGGGCGTCGCCAAACATGGACAAGTCGATTTTTCGAGACGCCATATAAAGACTCGCTAACTTACCACAAGGCATGGCGGAACAAGGAGTTACGCATAATGAACGGCGATTATGACCTGGGGAATTTATGCAATAATTGCCCGGCTTTTTCGAGAGCACGCACTGGCCGCCGTTTCGGCATGCCATGTGTATTGAATCCGGCCACAAGCCGGGCTTTTCCACCGGGCCCAAGATGCCCGGATAACTAAAATCTACACACCATCCAGGAGGAGTCTGTGAACTTACTGCTCAAGTTGTCGCGTCTGATCGACGCGCTCAACGAGCGTGTCGGCCGGAGCATGATCTGGCTGATTCTGCTCTCGGTCATCATCAGTGCCGGCAACGCCGTCGTGCGCAAGGCCTTCAACTACAGCTCGAACTGGCTGTTGGAAGTCCAGTGGTACATGTTCGCCGCCGTTTTCCTGCTCTGCGCCGGCTACGCGCTCAAGCACAACGCCCACGTGCGCATCGACGTGGTCGCCGGCCGCTTTTCCCATCGCGCCCAGGCGTGGATCGACATTCTCGGCACCCTCGTATTTCTCATGCCCATGGCGGTCATGACCCTGTGGCTGTCCTGGCCGTTCTTCACTCTCGCCTTCACCACCGGCGAAATGTCGTCCAACCCCGGCGGCCTGATCCGCTGGCCGGTGAAACTGTTCGTTCCCCTGGGCTTCGCCCTGCTGATCCTGCAAGGGGTATCGGAGCTGATCAAGCGTATCGCCTTCCTCCAGGGCAAGGCCGACGATCCCTACGCCAAGGATGAAGGCCCCAGCGCCGAGGAGCAGTTGGCCGCCCACATCAAAGCCACGCAAGGGGGGGACGCCTGATGGACTTCATCGCTCAAAACATGGCGCCGATCATGTTCGGCTGCCTAGTGCTGTTCATGCTGTTCGGCTACCCGGTGGCCTTCGCCCTGGCCGCCAACGGCATCATCTTCGGCTGGATCGGCATCGAGCTTGGCCTGCTTCACCCGGCCCTGTTCCAGGCCATGCCGGAGCGCATCTTCGGCATCATGAACAACGACACGTTGCTCGCCATCCCGTTCTTCACCTTCATGGGCCTCATCCTGGAGCGCTCGGGGATGGCAGAGGATCTGCTCGACACCATCGGCCAGCTGTTCGGCCCGATCCGCGGCGGCCTGGCCTATGCGGTGATCTTCGTCGGCGCCCTGCTGGCGGCCACCACCGGCGTGGTGGCGGCGTCGGTGATCTCCATGGGCCTGATCTCGCTGCCGATCATGATGCGCTACGGCTACGACACGCGCCTGGCCTCCGGCGTGATCGCCGCCTCGGGCACCCTGGCCCAGATCATTCCGCCGTCCCTGGTGCTGATCGTAATGGCCGACGCCCTCGGCCGCTCGGTGGGCGACATGTACGAGGCCGCCCTGCTGCCGGGCCTGGTACTCACCGGCCTTTACGTCGGCTATGTGCTGATCGTGACCCTGGTCAAACCGGGCGCGGCCCCCGCCCTGCCGGCGGAAGCCCGCACCAAGCGGGGCATGACCTTGTTCGTGCACGCCATGCTGGTGATGGTGCCGCCCCTGCTGCTGATCTTCCTGGTCCTGGGCACCATCTTCCTCGGTATCGCCACCCCCACCGAAGGTGGCGCCATGGGCGCGGCCGGCGCGCTGATCATGGCCCTGCTGCGCAAGCGTCTGTCCTTGGGGCTGCTCAAGCAGGCCATGGAAGCCACGGCCCGCCTGACCACCTTCGTGGTGTTCATCCTGGTCGGTGCCCGGGTGTTCTCCCTGACCTTCTACGGGGTGGACGGCCACGTCTGGGTCGAGCACCTGCTCACCGACCTGCCGGGCGGCCAGATCGGCTTCCTGATCGTGGTGAATGTGCTGGTCTTCCTGCTGGCCTTCTTCCTCGACTTCTTCGAACTGGCCTTCATCGTCGTCCCGCTGCTCGGCCCGGTGGCCGAAAAGCTGGGCATCGACCTGATTTGGTTCGGCGTGCTGCTCGGGGTGAACATGCAGACTTCGTTCATGCACCCGCCCTTCGGCTTCGCCCTGTTCTACCTGCGTTCGGTGGCGCCGAAGTCGGTGAAGACTTCCGACATCTACTGGGGAGCCGTACCGTTCGTGCTGATCCAGGTGATCATGGTCGGCCTGATCATCACCTTCCCCAACATCGCCAGCTACGGCGAGGGTCATGACGTCTACCACAGCAACCAGAGCCAGGAAGCTCCGACCGAGCTTCAGTTGAACCTGGACGACGTGGAGCACAACGAGCAATCGACCCAGCAGGACGACAACGCCCTGCTCAAACAACTGCAGGGCGGCGAAAGCAAGTAACCACGCCAACAACCTGCCTGGGGCCCGCGCACTGCGCGGGCTTTTTCTTGGGCGTTGGCCCGGCACCCCAAGGCGCCGGGCCAACGTCATGCGGGGCGTTCCAACGCTCAGACGAACATCGTGGCGAGCACCATGTCGATCAGCTTGATCCCGATGAATGGCGCGATCACGCCGCCGAGGCCGTAGATCAGCAGGTTGCGCGACAGCAAAGTCTGGGCCCGCTCGGCCCGGTACTTCACCCCCTTCAAGGCCAAGGGAATGAGGAACACGATGATCAGGGCATTGAAGATCACCGCCGACAGGATCGCCGTGGTCGGGCTGTAGAGCCCCATCACGTTGAGCGCCCCCAGGGCGGGATAGGTGGCCACGAAGGCGGCGGGGATGATGGCGAAGTACTTGGCCAGATCGTTGGCCACGCTGAAGGTGGTCAACGCGCCGCGGGTCATGATCATCTGCTTGCCGACCTCCACCACCTGCATCAGCTTGGTCGGGTTGCTGTCCAGATCCACCATGTTGGCCGCTTCCTTGGCCGCCTGGGTGCCGCTGTTCATGGCCACCGCCACGTCCGCCTGGGCCAGGGCCGGGGCGTCGTTGGTGCCGTCGCCGGTCATGGCCACCAAGTGGCCGCTGGCCTGGTAGTCGCGGATCAGGCGCAGCTTGTCCTCGGGCGTCGCTTCGGCGAGGAAATCATCCACCCCGGCCTCGGCAGCGATCGCTGCGGCGGTCAGGTGGTTGTCGCCAGTGATCATGACGGTCTTGACCCCCATCTTGCGCAGTTCGGCAAAGCGCTCCTTGATGCCGCCCTTGACGATGTCCTTGAGCTCGACGACGCCGAGCACCCGGTCGTTGTCGCAGACCACCAGGGGGGTCGCCCCGCGGCGCGACACGTCGTTGACGCGGGTTTCCACCTCCGGCGGAAAGACACCGCCCAGGCCCTCGACATGGGCGCGGATCGCCGAGGCGGCGCCCTTGCGGATCACCTGCCCGGCGATGTCCAGACCGCTCATCCGGGTGCGGGCGCTGAAAGGAACCGCCACGGCTCCCGCCAGGGGAAGGGCGCGGATGCCGAACATGTTCTTGGCCAGCACCACGATGGAACGGCCTTCCGGGGTTTCGTCCGCCAGCGAGGCCAACTGCGCCGCCTGGGCCAGGTCGTGGGCGCCGACGCCGGGGGCGGGGATGAATGCGGTGGCCTCCCGGTTGCCCAGGGTGATGGTGCCGGTCTTGTCCAGCAGCAGCACGTCCACGTCGCCAGCCGCCTCGATGGCCCGGCCCGACGTCGCCAGGACGTTGGCGCGGATCATGCGGCTCATGCCGGCAATGCCGATGGCCGACAGCAAGGCGCCGATGGTGGTGGGAATCAGGCAGACCAGCAGGGCGATCAGCACCGTGATGCTGACCATCGACCCCGCCCCACCGTTGAGCAGGACGCTCATGTAAGAGAAGGGCATCAGGGTGACGCAGACCAGCAGGAAGACGATGGTCAGCGCGATCAGCAGGATCGACAGGGCCACCTCGTTGGGGGTCTTGCCGCGCTTGGCGCCTTCCACCATGGCGATCATGCGGTCCAGGAAGGCCTCACCCGGATTGGCGCTCACCCGGACGATGATCCAGTCGGACAGTACCCGGGTGCCCCCCGTCACCGACGAGAAATCGCCCCCCGATTCGCGGATCACCGGGGCGGATTCGCCGGTGATGGCGGATTCGTCCACCGAGGCTACGCCGTCGAGGACCTCGCCATCGGCCGGAATGACCTCGCCGGCCTTGACGAGGACGATGTCCCCGATGCGCAGCTTATCGCTGCCCACCGACCAGGACTGGCTGGAGAAGCTGGGCTCCTTAAGCATCCGCGCCACCACTTGCTGGCGGGCGGCCCGCAGGGCGTCGGCCTGGGCCTTGCCCCGCCCTTCGGCCATGGCCTCGGCCGCGTTGGCGAACAGCACGGTGAACCACAGCCAGCAGGCGACGGCGCAGATGAAGCCCGCCGGCGCATCCCCCGCGCCGCCCAGGGCTTGGAACCAGAGGATGGTCGTGACGATGCTGCCCAGGTAGACCACGAACATCACCGGGTTCTTCCACTGGATGCGCGGACTGAGTTTCTTGAACGACTCGGCCAGAATGGCGCGCCACTGCATCGGCTTGGCCGTGGCGGCGGGCAGCCGGCCGGAATGGGTAAGGGTTTGAGTGTTCGACATGAATAGACTCCGATTACCGCGCTGCGCCAGTTGTCCCGGCGGCGGCCTGGGCGGCATCCAGGGCAAGGTTCAGGTTCAGGACGTTGACGCGCGGTTCGCCAAAGAGGCCGAGTTGGCGGGGCGTGGCCAGCCGGTCGACCAGGTCCAGCACATCCTTCCTGGCGATACCCCGGGCCTGGGCCACGCGCCCGGCCTGGAGGCGGGCGTTGGCGAGCGAGATGTCCGGATCGAGGCCGGACGCGGAGGCCGTGACCGCATCGACCGGCACCGGATCGGCCGCGGAGAGGAGGTTTTCCTTCCGGTAGGCGGCAACCCGTTCATTGACCTGATCCAGCAGCTTTTTGCTGGTTACGCCCTGGTTGCTGGCACCACTGTTCGCGGCGTTATACGGCTGATCGACCGTCTTGCTCGGGTCTTCGGGATCGGCGCCGGTGGTGGCGCTCGGTCGCGGGTGGAAGTACTCGGGCCGTTCGAAGTGCTGCCCGATCAGCGCCGAACCGACGGCGATGCCGTCCCGTTCGATCAGGCTGCCGTTGGCCTGGGCCGGAAACAGGACGCCCGCCACGCCGGTGGTGACCAGCGGATAGCCAAGGCCGGTGACGGCCATGAAGAGGATGGCCGACACGATGGCAGGGCGGAGGAGCCCCTTGCCATGGGCCAGAGAGGGTGTGGAGTGAGAAATATCGTTCATGAAACCAGCTCCTAGAACAGAGTGCCGCCGAGCATGTGCAGGTGCTCGACAATGGGGCCGAGCGCCAGCGCCGGGAGGAAGGTCAGGCCGCCAACCACCAGGTTCACAAAAACCAGCAGGCAAACGAAGGTGAGGTTGGAGGTCGACAGCGTCGCCGCGCTTTCCGGCACGCTCTTCTTGGCCGCCAGGCATCCGGCAACCGCCAGCATGGGCAGCAGTGTCAGGAAACGGCCGATCAGCATGGCAAAGCCGATGGTCGTGTTGAGGAACGGGGTGTTGGCGTTGAAACCGGCAAAGGCCGAACCGTTGTTGGCGGTGCCGGAGGTGTAGGCGTACAGCACTTCGCTAAAGCCGTGTGGTCCCATGTTGGCCAGGCTTTCCATCGTGGCCGGGACGACCGCGGCCAGGGCGGTGAACCCCAGGATGCTGAACGGATGGGCCAGCACGGCGAGCATGACGTACTTCATTTCCCGGGCTTCGATCTTCTTGCCGAGAAATTCGGGGGTGCGCCCGATCATCATGCCCACCAGAAAGACCGTGAGGATGGCGTAGGTGATCAGGTTGATCAGGCCGACCCCTTCGCCGCCGAAGACGTTGTTGAGCATCATCTGGGCGATCGGCACCAGGCCGCCAAGGGGCGTGAACGAATCGTGCATCGAATCCACCGAGCCCGTGGTCGCCGCCGTGGTCACCGTTGCGAACATGCTGGTCTGGGCGATGCCGAAGCGCATCTCCTTGCCCTCCATGTTGCCGCCGGGATGATCCGCCGAGACGCGTTGATCCACGCCGGCCTGGGCAAAGAACGGGTTGCCGCTCTGCTCGGCGTTGTAGACCAGCGCCAGGAAGCCGACGAACATCACCAGGAAGGCCGCGAAGAAGGCCCAGCCTTGCCGCCGTCGGGCGATCATCAGCCCGAAGGTGTACGTCAGCGCCGAGGGGATCAGCAGCATGCTCAGCATGTGCAGTGTGTTGGTCAGCGGGGTCGGGTTCTCGAACGGGTGGGCCGCATTCATGCCGAAGAAGCCGCCGCCATTGGTGCCGATGTGCTTGATGGTCTCGAAGCTTGCGACCGGCCCGAGGATCAATTGCTGGTGGGCGCCTTCAAGCGTGGTGACCCAGGCGTCGGCCCCGAGCGTCTGAGGCATGCCCTGCCAGACATAGACGAGCGCCATGAAAAAGCACAGGGGCAGCAGGACACGGTAGATGACCCGGGTGATGTCCACCCAGAAATTGCCGATGTCGCCGCCACTCTTGCGGCCCAGGCCGCGCATGAATGCACCGGCCGCCACCAGTCCAGTCGCCGCGCCGACGGTCATCAGGAAAGTGATCGCCGCCATCTGGGAGAAGTTGGACAAGCTGCTTTCGCCGGAATAGGCCTGCCAGTTGGTGTTGGTGATGAAGGATGCGGCCGTGTTGAAGGCTAGGTCCGGGGTCTGGGAATCACGCCCCAAGGCATCGAACGGCAAAAAGCCCTGGACGCGCAGGATCAGGTAGCCAAGCAGCATCATTGCCGCATTGCTCAACAGCAGTGCCAGCCCATAGCGCGACCAGGACATGGCCTCGTCCGGGCTGATCCCCAGCAGGCGGTACGTCCAACGCTCCGGCAGTGCATGGCGCGGCGACGTGAACACGTGGGCCAGCCATTTCCCCACGACCGCGACCAAAGCCGTCATGACGGCCAGGATTACGATGAATTGAATCAGGTTGCTGAACATAGGAAGGCGCTCTCAAATCTTGGTCAGACCGACAACGAATCCCGCGGTCGACATGAAGAAGGCAAGTGTGAGCAAAACGAAAACCAGGTCGCTCATGGTGGTCACCGGATATTCTTTGTGGGACGAAGATCAAAACCGCTCGGGCTTGATCAGGGCATAGAAGAGATAAGCAAACAACGCTGCAGACGCGATTCCCGACAGCCAGAACATAGCTGTTTCCATTCTTTTTCCTTTAGACGAACTGGGCACAATCGCCGGCCCCGGCATCTCATCCGCCAAGGTGGCAATCTCGCATTTGGCAAGGCTCAAGCAGCCCACAAACCCATGTTTATGCGAGGCTGTCATCGTATGGAGAAGGGAATCAAATCAGCATCAAATTGCAGCGGAGCGGTGTATAGGCGATATAAAACCTATTCAAACCTCAAAAGCATTACCTCTGCTCAGGCCCCCGCTATTGCCGCTATCGAGTGTCTGCATGGCGCATGCGGACGCGTTCTGGTCGGAACATGGGCTGCAGCCGGTTTCGCTGACACCTTGTTAAGGTGGCGACGTCCCCCCGGAATTGAGTAGCACATGACGTTAGAGTCCAATCCCACACGACAAGGAGATTGGATATGAAGAAGCGATTC
>NZ_JAJTBG010000026.1 GCF_021287045.1 Oryzomicrobium sp.
TACGGCGGCAACGCCCTGCTCGGCAAGAAGTGCTTCGCCCTGCGCATCGCCTCCAACATGGCCCGCGACGAAGGTTGGCTGGCCGAGCACATGCTGATCCTGGGCGTGGAATCCCCCAAGGGTGAGAAGACCTACGTGGCCGCCGCCTTCCCCTCCGCCTGCGGCAAGACCAACTTCGCCATGCTGATCCCGCCCAAGTCGTTCAACGGCTGGAAGATCACCACCATCGGCGACGACATCGCCTGGATCAAGCCGGGCAAGGACGGCAAGTTCTACGCCATCAACCCGGAAGCCGGCTTCTTCGGCGTCGCCCCGGGCACCTCGGAAAAGACCAACTACAACGCCCTGGCCACCCTCAAGGAAAACGTCATCTTCACCAACGTGGCCCTGACCGACGACGGCGACGTGTGGTGGGAAGGCCTGACCAAGGAAGCCCCGGCCCACCTGGTCGACTGGCAGGGCAAGGACTGGACCCCGGAAGACGGCAAGGCCGGCCGCAAGGCGGCTCACGCCAACTCCCGCTTTACCGCCCCGGCCAGCCAATGCCCGTCCATCGACGCAGCCTGGGAAGACCCTGCCGGCGTGCCCATCTCCGCCTTCATCTTCGGCGGCCGCCGCGCCACCACCGTGCCGCTCGTCTATGAAGCCTTCAACTGGGACTTCGGCGTGTACCTGGCCTCGACCCTGGGCTCCGAAACCACCGCCGCCGCCTTCGGCGCCCAAGGCGTGGTGCGCCGCGACCCGTTCGCCATGCTGCCCTTCTGCGGCTACAACATGGGCGACTACTTCGCCCACTGGCTGAAGATGGGCCGCAGCATCGAGCACGCCCCGCGCATCTACTGCGTCAACTGGTTCCGCCAGAACGAAAAAGGCGAGTTCCTGTGGCCCGGTTTCGGCGACAACATGCGCGTGCTGGAGTGGATCGTGGACCGGGTCCACGGCCGCGTCGGCGCCAAGGAAACCCAGCTCGGCTGGATGCCCAAGTTCGAGGACATCGACTGGAACGGCCTGGAGTTCTCCAAGGACGACTTCGAGGCCCTGACCAAGGTCGATGCCGAGGCCTGGCGCACCGAGGTGGAATCCCACAAGGAATGGTTCGCCAAGTTCGGCGACCGGCTGCCCAAGCAACTGGCTCTCAAGCGCGAACTGCTCGAACTGGCGTTCAAGCCCAAGGCTGCTTAAGCTCGTCGCCATCCCGACAGGCCGCCCCGCTCCGGGGCGGCCTTTTTCTTTCCATGCACGGAACCGTCCATGACCGCCCCCCGCCCAAGCACCGCCCCGCGTCCCTCCCGGCGCGCCGAAGAAATCGCCCCCTTCCACGTCATGGAGCTGATGGCCCGCGCCAACGCCCTGGAAGCCGCCGGCCGCGACATCGTGCACATGGAAGTGGGGGAGCCGGACTTTCCCACCCCGGCCCCGGTGGTCGATGCCGCCCGCGATTTCCTCGCCGGCGGCCACGTGCACTACACCTCGGCCCTGGGCCTGCCCCAACTGCGTGAAGCCATCGCCGGCTTCTACCAGGAGCACTATGGCATCGCCCTGCCCGCTTCCCGGGTGGTGGTCACTTCCGGCGGCTCCGGCGCCCTGCTGCTGGCCCTGGGCGCCCTGGTCGATCCCGGCGACGAATGGCTGGTGACCGACCCGGGCTATCCCTGCAACCGCCACTTCATCCGCAGCTTCGAAGGTCAGGCCACGTCCATCGTGGTGGGGCCGGAAAGCCGCTTCCAGCCCACACCGGAGCAAGTGGCCGCCCATTGGGGCGAGCGCACCCGGGGCGCCCTGTTCGGCTCCCCGGCCAACCCCACCGGCACCGTGCTGCGCGGCGACGAACTGGCCGGACTGACCCGGGCGGTGGAATCCCGGGGCGGCACCCTGATCCTCGACGAGATCTACCACGGCCTCACCTACGGCGTTGCCGAGGAAAGCGTGCTCGCCTACTCGGACCAGGCGTTCGTCGTGCAGAGCTTTTCCAAGTACTTCAACATGACCGGCTGGCGGCTCGGCTGGCTGGTAGTGCCGGATGCCTTCGTACGGCCGGTGGAAAAGCTCGCCCAGAACCTTTTCATCTCGCCATCGACGCCGGCCCAGCACGCCGCCCTGGCCGCCTTCCTGCCGGAAACCCGGGCCATTCTGGAAGAGCGCCGCGGCGAGTTCGCCCGACGCCGCGACTTCCTCCTCGGCGAGCTGCAACGTCTCGGCTTCACCGTACCCGCCCAGCCGGAAGGGGCGTTCTACATCTACGCCGACATCTCGGCCTTCAGCGACGACAGCTTCGCCTTCGCCGGCCGCCTGCTCGACGAAGCCGGCGTGGCCGCCACGCCGGGCATCGACTTCGGCAACGCCGCCCCCCGGCGCTACATGCGCTTCGCCTACACCACCAGCCAGGAGCGCCTGGCCGAGGGCATGGCACGCCTGGAGCGCATGCTCGGCCGCTGACACCGCTGGTCACCGACCGCCAGCCATCACCCGGCGCATCAACGCGCCGACCGGCCCGGACGACCATCGCCCACAGACGCGTACCCGGCGGCAATCGAACGCCCACCGCCGTTGCGGGGCTGCCCCATGCTTGCCAGCCCCCTGGATAAGCAGATGCACCGTGGGCGGTCCTCCATGAGGCGAGCGAGTCTTCGCGCAAAAAAAAGCGCCGCCGGCCCGGAGCCCGGGCGGGCGGCGCCGATGCGGGGCACCGGAATTACTTCGGCCGGGAACCGCTCGGGAAGGGCCAGGCCGCCGCCGGATTGAGGGCGGACTTGAGACCCGGCGTGGCCGCAGTCGACGGCGTCGCCGGGGTGGCGGCTACCGGCGTGGTCACCAGTTTGGCGGCAGGCACGGCGGCTGGCTTGGCCGGAGCCTTGGCCGCGGCGGGCTTGACCGCGGGCTTCTTGGCGGCAGCCTTGGCCGGAGCCGCAGCCTTTGCGGCAGCGGGCTTCGCCGCGGCCTTGACCGGGGCCTTCGCAGCGGCAGCCTTGGGCGCAGCTGCCTTGGCGGCGGGCTTCGCCGCAGCCTTGGCCGGAGCCTTCGCCGCAGCAGCCTTGGGCGCAGCCACCTTGGCGGCGGGCTTCGCCGCAGCATTGGCCGGAGCCTTCGCCGCAGCAGCCTTGGGCGCAGCCACCTTGGCGGCGGGCTTTGCCGCAGCCTTGGCCGGAGCCTTTGCAGCGGCGACCTTGGGCGCAGCCGCCTTGGCGGCGGGCTTTGCCGCAGCCTTGGCCGGAGCCTTCGCAGCGGCGACCTTGGGCGCAGCCGCCTTGGCAGCGGGCTTTGCCGCGGCCTTGGCCGGGGCCTTCGCAGCGGCAGCCTTGGGCGCAGCCGCCTTGGCGGCGGGCTTTGCCGCGGCCTTGGCCGGGGCCTTCGCAGCGGCAGCCTTGGGCGCAGCCGCCTTGGCGGCAGGCTTTGCCACGGCCTTGGCCGGAGCCTTCGCCGCAGCGGCCTTAGGGGCAGCCGCCTTGGCAGCGGGCTTTGCCGCAGCCTTGGCCGGAGCCTTCGCAGCAACAGCCTTGGGCGCAGCCGCCTTGGCAGCAGGCTTAGCCGGCGCCTTGGTAACGACCTTCTTGGCGGCCGGTTTGGCAGCAGCCTTTTTCTCCACCTTCTTCTCGGCCTTCTTTTCCGACTTCTTCTCGGCCTTCTTCTCCGCCTTGGCGTCAGCCTTCACCTCCGCCTTCTTGGCAGCGGCCTTCGGCGCGGCGGCTTTCTTGGCCGCCGGCTTCTTGACCTTCTCTTCCTCGCTCTTCGCTTTCTTCGTGGTTGCCATGATCACCTCCGTAGCTAGGGTGTGAGGGGTAGCCCCTCAGCATTGCCGGACGGGCAGTCCGGAGTGGTCCGCGGCTCGCCCTGCGAGCTCCGCCGGATGGGTAATGCCGGGCCAGGAACAACGGAACGACGACAACAAAAACGCCCCGGCGCGCAATGCGCGGCGGGGCGTTTGGCCAGGCGATGAATGGGGGTGGAGAAGGTTGCCGGTGCGATTTTCGCTGCCCGTCGCTGCGGGCCGGAGCGCCATCGGTTGCGCTGCGTAGGGGAGACGCCGCCAGACGAACCGTTGTGCAGGGTTCGGCGGAAAGCCGCGTCGTTGCTGGCTTTGAGGTCGATGGAAGGCATTGACGCTCAAGCGTTCAACCCCCGTTTATGCCGATGGCTTGCCACTAGATGTAGTAGAAATTAGGTGGTAATCAACTAATTCTAGGGGTGTCTGCCAGCATCTGCAAGCCATTGTTTGAGCAAGTTTAAGTCCAGGGGAATAGCAGCGCAGGATGGGCGGCCACCACCCGCGACCATGCGAAGAACGGCCCTGGATCTGTCTTTCGCTCGGGAGCGATGTGGCAATGGCCGGCCACCTCGCGCACCGGGTAGTGGCCGGCGATGGCGTCGAGCAGGCCATCGAGGGCGGCGTACTGGGCGGCTTCGAACGGCATCGTGTCGCAACCTTCGAGTTCGATGCCGATGGAAAAGTCGTTGCACCGCTCCCGGCCGCCCCAGCGCGAGACACCTGCATGCCAGGCCCGGTCGTCGCAGGAGACGAACTGGATGAGCTGGCCGTCGCGGCGGATGAGGAAGTGGCTGGAGACGCGCAACTGGTGGATGCCCGCGAAATAGGGATGGGCGTCCGGGTCCAGGGTATTGGTGAACAACCGCAGGATGTCGTCGCCGCCGAACTGGTCGGGGGGGAGGCTGATGGCATGGATCACCACCAGGCTGGGCGCTTCGCCGTCGGGGCGGGCGTCGTGGTTGGGCGAGGCCACCCGGCGGACGCCGGCCAGCCAGCCCGCATCCCAGGCGGACGAAGGTGAGGCGCCCATCATTCGATCCCCAGCCGTTCCAGGCGGTAGCGCAGGGAACGGAAAGTAATGCCCAGCACCCGGGCCGCGGCGGTGCGGTTGTTGTGGGTCTGTTCCAGGGCTTCGAGAATGGCCTGGCGCTCGATCCGGTTGAGGTAGTCGTCCAGACTCTCCTCGCAGCGGCCCATCACGGCCTCCACCCCGCTCCCCTCGCTGTCGCGGGGTTCCAGTTGCAGGTCGGCCTCGCCGATGGCGTCGCCCTCGCACAGGGCGTGGGCCCGCTCCAGGATGTTTTCCAGTTCGCGCACGTTGCCGGGGAAGGAGTAGGCCCGCAGGGCGGCCTGGGCGCCGTCGTCCAGCCGCGGCATCGCCGCCCCCGCCCCGGCGGTTTCCACCAGGCGGGCCAGCACCGTCTCCACCAAGGCCGGAATGTCCTCGCGCCGCTCACGCAACGGGGGCAGGCGCAGTTCGATGACGTTGAGGCGGTAATAGAGATCCTGGCGGAAGGTGCCGGCCTCGACGCAGGCCCGCAGGTCCCGGTGGGTGGCGCTGATGATGCGCACGTCCACCGCCTCTTCCTGGGTGGCGCCGACCTTGCGCACGCGTTTTTCCTGGATCGCCCGCAGCAGCTTGACCTGCATCGCCAGGGGCAGATCGGCCACCTCGTCGAGGAACAGGGTGCCGCCGTGGGCGGCCTGGAAAAAGCCATCCCGCTCGCTGTCGGCACCGGTGAAGGCGCCCTTGCGGTAGCCGAAGAATTCGCTCTCCATCAGGTTCTCGGGGATGGCGCCGCAGTTCACCGCAACGAAAGCGCCGGCAGCCCGCGGCCCCTGGCCGTGGATCAGGCGCGCCGCCCGTTCCTTGCCGGTGCCCGATTCGCCGGAGATGTAGACCGGGGCCAGGTTGCGCGCCAGCTTGGCGATGGTGTCCTTGACCTGCTGCATCACCGGCGAGCTGCCCACCAGGCCGCCGCTGGCCGGCGCTCCGGCCTTCTCGCCGGGAACGTCGAGAGCCGATTTGACCAGGGTGCGCAACTGGTCGAGGGCCACCGGCTTGGCCAGGTAGTCGAAGGCACCGGCCTTGAGGGCCGCCACGGCGTTCTCGGTGCTGCCGTAGGCGGTGATCACCGCCACCGGAGTCTGGCTGTGCTGCTCGGCCACGTGGCGGACCACGTCGAGGCCCTCGCCATCGGGCAGGCGCATGTCGGTCAGGCACAGCTGGTAGGCGTGGCGGGCGAGCAGGTCCCGGGCCTCGCCGACGGTCCCCGCGCAATCACAGAGCAGACCCATGCGCGCCAGGGTCAGGTCGAGCAGTTCCCGGATGTCGGGCTCGTCGTCGACGACGAGGACCCGGGCTACGCCATCCCAGGCGCGCCGTTCGATGCCGGCATGGGGGTGAGGGGGCACGCAGAACTCCTTGCGACGATGCGGAAATGGGCGCCCGGGTTGTTTTCCAGCAGATCGAGCCGGGCGCCGTTGGCCTCGCACAGCTCCCGGGCGATGTACAGGCCGAGGCCGGTGCCCTGGTGCTGGGTGGTGAAGAACGGCTCGAACACCTGGGTGCGCTGGGTGTCGTCGATGCCCGGGCCGTCGTCGATGACGTGCAATTCTATCTGCCCTTCCACATCGGTCGAAAACACCAGCACGCTGCCGGAACGGCGCCGGCAGTGGCGCAGGGCGTTGCGCAGCAGGTTGGCGAGGACCTGGTAGAGGTGGGAGCGGTCGAATACCAGCGCGATGCCGGCCGGCACGTCGCACTGGATCACGGGCTCGCCGTTCGCGACGTCCGGTGCGTCAGCCCCTTCCACCGACGGCGCCAGTTCGTCGACCAGGGCGGCAACGAAGGCATGGAGGTCGACGGCTTCGGGGCTGGCCCGGTCGCGTCGCCCCAGTTGCAACACGTCGGAGACGATGCGGTCGATGCGCGCCGTGTTGTCGAGGATGATGCGGATCAGACGGTCCTGCAGGGCTTCGCGCCGCTCCTCGTGGAGCAGTTCGCCAGCATGGGAGATTGCCGCCAGGGGATTGCGCACCTCGTGGGCGATGGAGCCGGTGAGGCGCCCCAGGGCGGCCAGCTTGAGCTGCTGGGCCTGGGCCTGGAGCGCCGACAGGTCTTCGAGAAAGACCAGGGCCTCGGCGCTGGTGCTGTCGGTGCCGACGAAACGGCAGCGCAGCGCCGCCACCCCGACGGGCCGGCGCACATCGAGCAGTTCCGGCCCGCCCAGGCGCCAGGCGGTCAACGCCTGAGCCACCTCGGGGGCCGTGCCGGCGAGGGCGCCGGCAAAGCCCGACGGCAGCCCGAGCAGGGCCGCGGCCCGGGGGTTGTACTGGATCACTTCGTTGGCGCCGCTGACCAGCAGCACGCCGTCCTGCATCTCTTCGATGATGCGCTGGCTGATGCGCGCCTGGTTCTGCAAGGCGACGCCGCGCCGCCGAGCCAGTTCCTCGTTGGCCACCACCCGGCGCGCCACCAGGCGGGCGGAGATGGCCGAGGTGAAGCAGCCCGCCGACAGCAGCCCGGCCTGGAAGAAGCCGACCGTGTCGAACTCGCTGTAGGCACCGTGCAGGAATTCGCCGAAGAGCAGGGACAGCGTCGCCAGGGCCGCGTAGAAGAGCACCCAGCGCGCTTCCCCCACCAGGCCGGCGGCGGCCAGGCTGACCAGCAGCATCGCCCCCAGGCCGGTGCGCATGCCACCGCCCAGGTACATCAGGGCAGTCATAACCAGGATGTCCACCATCACCTGGAGGCTCAACTGCAAGGTGAAGCGCCGGCGGATGCGGGTGCCCAGCAGCACCGCGGCCAGGGTCTCGCCGGCGTAGGCGACGCTCACCCACCAGATCGCCGAGGACGAATGGGAATAGGCCGAGACCCAGGCGTAGAGAAGGAGGAAGCCGGCGATCAGCAGCCGGTAGAGGTTGAAGTAGCGGTACGAGATCCAGTAGGACTCGGGCAGCGGCTCGCCATGACTTTCATCGGCAACGGGCCCGCCGGGCAGGGGTGCGAAGGGGGCCGCCACGGCTTAGCCCTTCCCCTCCGGACGCACCGCTTGCCGGCGGTGCGCCTCGCAGCAGAAGAACTGACCGGGGGCTTCACCCGGCACGGCCTCGCTTTCAGGCACGAACACGCCGCAGTGGGCGCAGGCCACCATGCGCTCCGGCGGCGGCGGCAGGTTCTGCTCGCGGCCACCGTCGCGCCGGCGCGGGCGCGCTGAACGGAAGAAGATCGTCCAGACCAGGTACAGCGTGAGGAGAAGGAGGAGGAATTTAGCCACAAACGCTCCCGCGCAGCCCGAATGGGCCGGAATTGCCGTCGGCCGCCACGATAGCAGAAAGTATCGGCCGCCACGTTATGGCGGCGCCAGCTCACCCGCGGCCCGGCAGCGCCTGGGCGGCGGGCCGGTCGCCCGGCAACGGCCTGCGGCGGCACAAAATGAAAAAAGCCGGAGACGAATCTCCGGCTTTTCTCGAATTGGTCGGGGAAAGAGGATTCGAACCTCCGGCCCCTGCGTCCCGAACCCGTTTTGGCCACTTTTTGCCCTACGGTGAAAAAATAAAAACCTATAAAAATCATATTATTATTCTGCATCAACGTGCAACTGCATGCAACTAAAAGAAGCGATTTTTTGGGGCATTGGAGCACAATTGGAGCACAGGATCGACTAAAAATACGTCAGTGTCATTGTTGCGAAGGGTGGCTTTTACCTAGTTTCATTCACTTTCCCTATACTGGGTTTTGGAACCTGGTTAGGACATGAACACCCCCTACAAGCTCGTCACGAAAGAAGCAGCTGCGGAGCTACTTTGTGTCAGCAAGCGCACCATCGACAACTGGATTTCCGACGGAACGTTGCCCATGCCCACAAATATCGGGAGGCGGGTCTACTGGCATCCAGATGTCTTTCGTTCTTGGGAAGACGGAAAGTTCGGTGTTCTCACTCCTCCAGAATGCACCAAAACTTCCCAGCTCCGCCGTGGACGCCCTCGTGCTCAGATGGCATAGATATTGAGGGAGCAATGACCTGCTGGGGGCGCCCGCATTGATGGCGAGATGGACCTGAAGCGCCGCGTTGCTTCCACAGGGTCTACCCCTGGAGTTACTTGTAGTTGCCCGAAGCGGACAGTTTCCGCGACCATCTTGCCCAATTCAGGCCCGAATCATCTGTCCAGGCCCATTCGACATCCTTCGACTACTGCCCCTTTGATTCTGCGCGAGTTGTTTGTGACGATTTTTTGAATTTTTGCCTATACCAAGAATGCCCACCTGGCCGAAGCCTTCGATCCGGTGGGTGCATTCTGCGGCGGAGGGCCAGCAAGCTCCCCGTCCGGGCTTATTCAAATACTCTGACAGGTCGCAGTATGTATCTCACCGCACAGCAATTGTCGTCCTGCGTAGTCCAGCCGGTATCCTTCACCCGCCAGGAAGTCCAAGCGCTTTGCCCCTGGCTGATTCGCCTGGACGACGAAACGCTCGCCCATCGGCACTATGTTCCCCAACACTCGCCCTTGGCCCGAGCATGCCTGGCGTCGGAAGGACACGTGGCGCCGTTGCTCGACTACGCCCTCACTCCCGCCCGGCCGGTGCTCATCATCGGCCTGCCGCTTTCCTTTGAAGAGTACCTGGATGAGGCTGCCTGCCAGGCGCCCGCCCCCTACTGGACGACGAACTCCAGTCTGACTCGCGCCACGGCATTGGTCTGCTGGGAAGCTCCCAACAATGCCTGGCCATTCAGTTTTTCCATTGGCGGGGAGATGTACTCCGAGTTGCTATCCTGGCGGGAACCGATACTCCCCGGACAACGCCTTAACTTCCCCTCCCGGCGCCAGACCGTCATCGTGGTTAGCGGGAACCGGGTGGTAGTGGGTGGCTTCTGGCTGACCGAGAATGACCTTGATGCCGCCGCGGCGTGCGATGCCGCGGTCGCCAGCTGGAATCCCCGCGATGACCATACCCCGGAGGAAGTCGCCGCCGCCATCGCCGAAACCAAGGCAACCGGCATCGAATGGGTCGGACTCAACGCTTTGCACGAATACGACGACGGGGGACCAGGCTTTACCCTGGCGGGGTATTTCGATGTCCGCCACGTCCCTATTCCCAAGGATGGGGAAACGCTTGAAACCCCGCCGTTGGTCTTGGCTGACGAAGAAGACATCTAATCGGTGGCGAAAGACTGGGCGAGTGCTTATCCGGAAGAAGCAGATGCCGAACCGCCGGCTGGGGCATTCAGGAGGTGATGGAGCACTACCCCCAGATGGACGAGCTTCTGAAAGCCATGTCTGCAGGACTGGGATCCACTCCCTTGACGGCGTTAGCCATGGCTTTGTCCCTGAATCCCCCAGCCAAAGGGACCCAGGGGCGATCAGGCCTTCCTCCCCGGCCCAGCGGAGCGTTCCAGCGGCGTTGCCGGATGAGCCCAGCGCAGGCGCGCCCAAGAGGGCCGTCAGTATTTCCAACCCCCACCCCTTGGAGCGAGAGCAACGGTGAGAACTTTTGTACGGCCAATTAGATTGCGGACACAAAAGTTCTCACCGTCACCCGCCCCAGCACTGAATCGCCGAACGGTACATCTCCCAGCTATGCGACCTCATCTATGCGCTTTGAAACTCACGGCAAGGCTGGGAGGCCCAGCTCTTTAAGGAAGGTATACGGAGAGTTCGATCAGGCGGAGGTTGGACATCGAATCAAACAAAACTCAGACAACGTAGCCACTGTGGGCCCGGTTACGTGTCCCCAGTGGGGATACTTCCCCCATGGTGAGTAGATTTGTGCGTCGTGTCCCAACTTGGGACACTCCGCGACTCCCGGGGCGATTCACCTGCACGATGCTGCCGCCGCCGGTGAACTGCCCGAGCCCGCCCGAGATGCCGATGCGCTCACCACGGGCCTTGCACTCTCCGCTGTCGCCGGAACCGTTGCCGCTAACTACCAGACCTGCCACGAAAACGCCGAGCAGTTGAGAGCGTTGCAGGCCTGGGTCAAGGAGATGGGGCGAGCGATCACGCCAGCACCGCAAACAACTTTTTAAAGTAAGCGCTGGCACCATCCTCCATGAACTGGGCTGCTGCCGGTTCGGCTGACACCGGCTTAAGCTTTTTGAGCTTCCTCGAACTGTACCGGACTAACATACCCCAGCGTTGAATGACAGCGCATAGGGTTGTAGAAACGCTCGATGTAATCGAACACATCCGAGCGTGCCTGTTCCCGGCTCCTGTAGGCCTTCCTGGCCGTGCGCTCGGTCTTGAGCGAACTGAAGAAGCTCTCCATGGCGGAGTTGTCCCACACTTCACCGGCGCGGCTCATGCTGCAGGTGATGCCTTGCTCTTTGAGCAGTTGTTGGAAGTGGGCGCTGGTGTATTGGCTGCCTTGGTCCGAGTGGTGCAGCAGCGCCACGGGTTTGCCCCGCCGCCATACGGCCATCATCAGCGCATCGACCACTAGCTGCGAAGTCATGCTCTGTTGCATCGACCAGCCCACGATACGCCGCGAATACAGGTCCAACACCGCCGCCACGTACAGCCAGCCCTCAGCCGTCCAGATGTAGGTAAAGTCCGCCACCCACTTCTGGTTCGGGGCATCCGCCTGGAATTGGCGGTCCAGCACGTTGTCGGCCACGGCGCTGCGCTCACCCCGGTCTCTGGGTAGGCCGCGCCGCCTGGGCCGGGCACGCAACGCGTGCTCACGCATCAGGCGCTTGATGCGATGCAGTCCGCAGTTCTGACCCAGCGCCAGCACATCACGCCAAACACGCCGTGCGCCGTAGGTGCGGTCGCTGAGCACAAAGCTCTGGCGCACCTGAGCGCCCAGCACCTCGTCGCAGCGGCTTCTCTGACTCCGGGGCCTTACCAGCCAAGCGTAGAAGCCCCCGCGCGAGACACCGAGCGCCTCGCACATCTGATTGACCGGCCAAGCCCCTCGGTGTTTCGCAACGAAGCCGAACTTCACATCGACTCCTTCGCGAAGTAGGCCGCGGCTTTTTTCAA
>NZ_JAJTBG010000018.1 GCF_021287045.1 Oryzomicrobium sp.
TGGGCGCCACCGGGGCGATCCGCACCGCCACCTTGCTGCACGGCCTGAAGCGCACCAAGGGCAAGTACGGCATGGTGACCATGTGCATCGGTACCGGCATGGGGGCCGCGGGGGTGTTCGAGTCTCTTTGATCCTGCCGATTCTGCCTGGTGCTTGTCTCAGGCAGTATCCTCGGCAGGACGGGGCGGCTGTCTTTCCCTCCTCTTCGGCCGCCCCGTTTTTTCGCTACTCCCAGCCCTGGCCATGCGTCCCAAACTGATCGACCGCGTGCCCGCCGCCTGGCG
The DNA here is from genome assembly GCF_021287045.1 of Oryzomicrobium sp. Lineage (GTDB taxonomy): Bacteria > Pseudomonadota > Gammaproteobacteria > Burkholderiales > Rhodocyclaceae > Oryzomicrobium. The sequence continues at coordinate 285 of NZ_JAJTBG010000018.1, forward strand.
GGCAACGCTTTTGAAGTGGGGGTTCAACCTCTACCCCTCCTACCGCGCCACCGGCGGCCGGGTGGTGCACATCTCCCGCGACCTGGACCGGATCAAGGTGGTGCTGCCCTACTCGTGGAAGACCCGCAATCCCGCCGGCGCCCTGTTCGGCGGCAGCCTGTACGCCTTCACCGACCCCATGTTCGCCATGCTGCTCGCCCTGCAGCTGGGCAACGACGTGATCGTCTGGGACAAGGCCGGCAGCATCCGCTACAAGCGCCCCGGGCGCAGCCACCTGTTCGCCGATTTCCACATCCCCGTCGAGCGGGTCGAGGCGATCCGCCGCGAGGTGCTGGAAAAGGGCGAAAGCACCCCGACGTTCTGCATCGAACTGAAAGACCGCCACGGCGTGGCTCACGTGGAACTGGAAAAGACTGTCTACGTGGCCACCAAGGCGTTCTACAAGAGCAAGCTCGCTGCCCGTGCCCAGGCCGACGGGGACGACCTGTCCCTGCCGCCGCCCGAGGTGCTGGAGCAACTGGACCGGGCCGATGCCGCCCCGCCGCAGCCACCATTACCCCGGGCCCGGCGTCGCGCCGCCTGAGGTTCGTCACCCTTCCGGAGTCGCCATGAGCGTCCACTCCTTGCCCGCCGCCGCCAACGCCCCGGACGATGCCCCCGGCAGGCACGACTTTCCCGCACTGACGGCGGCCCTGGCCGGATTGCGCCGGGGCTTCGCGGCCGACCCGGCCCCCGGGGCCGCCCGCCGCCGCGAGCATCTGGCCGCCCTGGCCGACGCCCTGGGCCGCCACGGCGACGCCCTGGCCGAGGCCATCGACCGGGATTTCGGCGGCCGGTCGGCCCGGGAGACCGAGCTGCTCGAACTCTTCCCCAGCCTGGAAGGCATCGCCTACGCCCGGCGCCACCTGGCGGCCTGGATGCGCCCGCGGCGCCGCCGCGTCGGCATGTGGTTCTGGCCGGCCCGGGCCCAGGTGCGCCACCAGCCCCTGGGGGTGGTGGGAGTCATGGTGCCCTGGAACTACCCCCTGTTCCTCGCCGTCGGCCCTCTGGCCGCGGCCCTGGCGGCGGGCAACCGGGTGCTGATCAAGTGCTCCGAGCACACCCCGGCCTTCGCCGCCTGCTTCGCCGAGCTGATCGCCGCCACCTTCGCGCCGGACCACGTGCGGGTGGTGCGGGAAGGGGAGGGGGACGATCCCCTGGCTTTTGCCCAGGCCTTCGCCCGGCTGCCGTTCGACCACCTGCTGTTCACCGGCTCCACCGCCGTGGGGCGCCGGGTGATGGCGGCGGCCGCCGCCAACCTCACCCCGGTCACCTTGGAACTGGGGGGCAAGTCGCCGGTGCTGATCGCCCCCGGGGCCGACCTGGCCCTGGCCGCCGCCCGTATCGTCTTCGCCAAGCTGGCCAACGCCGGCCAGAGCTGCGTCGCCCCGGACTACGTGCTGCTGCCCCGGGGCCAGGAGGCGGCCTTCATCGCCCACGCCCGGGCGGCGGCGCAACGCCTGTACGGCGACGCCGCCAGCCCGGATTACGCCGCCATCGCCCTGAACGCCCACCGCCGGCGCCTGCACGGCTGGGCCGAGGCGGCGGAAGCCGCCGGGGCGGTGCGCCACCCCCTGTTGCCCGAGGCGCCAGCCGCGGACGGTCGCCTCGCGCCCGCCATCTTCACCGGCGTGCCCGACGAGGCGGCCCTGATGCGGGAAGAGATTTTCGGCCCCTACCTGCCCCTGGTGCCCTACGAACGGCACGAGGATGCCCTGGCCTACATCAACCGCCGCGACCGGCCCCTGGCCCTTTACCTGTTCGACCCGGACCCGCTGCGGGTCCGGGCTACCCTGGATGCCACCGCCTCGGGTGGGGTCGGGGTGAACGACTGCCTGCTCCACGTCGGGGTCCATGACCTGCCCTTCGGCGGCGTCGGCCCCTCCGGCATGGGGCGCTACCACGGCCCCGAAGGCTTCGCCGCCTTCTCCCAGGTGCGCGCCGTGCTGCGCCAGGGGCGCTGGTCCCCGGCCAGCCTGCTCCATCCGCCCTTCGGTGCGGCGGGGGGCGCCTGGCGCGACCGCCTGCAACGCCTGATCCTGCGGCTGATGCTCGGCCGCCCGCCCCGGCCATGAATGCGCCCGCGCCCGAAGCGGCATCCGACCTCGGCCTCGGCCCCGGTCACGCGCCCGCCTCGCCGGGCCGCCGCCGCGCCCTGGCGGCCACCCTGGCCGGCGGGTTGGCCCTGGCCTCGGCCGCCTGGTGGGGGCTGGGTGGCGACGGGTCCCGGCTGGACGATCCGGGCCACGCCTACCATTTCCTCGGCCCCCTCGACCGGGCGGTGCTGGCGGCGTTGGCCGGCGGGCTGCTCGACGGCGTCCAGCCGGCCTTCTCGCCGGCCCACGGGGCGGCCCTGGCCCAGGGCGTGGACATCGCCATCGCCGGCTTGCCGCCGCGCACCCGGGGCGACCTGCGCCGCCTGTTCGACCTGCTCACCACCCGGGGCGGCCGGACGGCCCTGGTCGGGCTGGGCACGCCGGCGGACGGGATCACGCCCTGGCGGGCCCTGACTCCGGAGCAGGCCGCCCGGGCCCTGGCGGCCTGGCGCGATGCCGACCTGGCCCTGCTCAACCGGGCCTACGCCGGCCTCCACGACCTGGTCCTGGGGGTTTGGTACGGTGACCCGGACCACTGGGCCGGCACCGGCTACCCCGGCCCTCCCCAACTGTGAAACGTGAGACGGGCCCCGTGAGCCATCTGCCCGACCCCGTCGGCGACGCGTTCGCCGGCCCCTGGCGCGGGCGCCATCTCGACGGCGCCACCCTGGGCGAAGACCGCACCCTGTCCGCCGACGTGGTCATCGTCGGCAGCGGCGCCGGGGGCGGGGTGTGCGCCGAGATTCTGGCCCAGGCCGGGCTGTCGGTGATCCTGGTGGAAGAGGGGCCCCTGCGCACCTCCCGGGACTTCAACATGCTGGAGCGGGAGGCCTACCCGGCCCTCTATCAGGAGTCCGCCGGGCGCAAGACCGTGGATGAAGGCATCGGCATCCTCCAGGGCCGGGCCGTGGGCGGCTCTACCCTGGTCAACTGGTGTTCCAGCTTCCGTACTCCGGCCGCCACCCTGGCCCATTGGCGCGAGGCGCACGGCCTGGCCGGGTTCACCCCCGAGGCCCTGGCGCCCTGGTTCGCGCGCATGGAGGCGCGGCTGTCGGTGGCCCCCTGGACGGTGCCGCCCAACCGCCACAACGGTCTGCTCGCCGAAGGGGCGGCGCGCCTGGGCCTCGCGCCCAAGGTCATCCCGCGCAACGTCAAGGGTTGCTGGAACCTGGGTTACTGCGGCATGGGCTGCCCGACCAACGCCAAGCAGTCGATGCTGGTCACCACCATCCCGGCGGCCATGGCCGCCGGCGCCACCCTGCTGTCCCGGGTGCGGGCCGAGGCGCTGCTGCACGACGGCAAGCGGGTGCAGGGGGTGCGCGCCCATCCGGTCGATAGCTTCGGCCAGGTGCGCCGCGACGCGGCCCTGACCCTGCGCGCCCGCCACGTGGTGGTGGCCGCCGGCGCCATCGGCAGCCCGGCCCTGCTGCTGCGCTCCCGGGCGCCCGACCCCTATGGCACCTTGGGGGCGCGCACCTTTCTCCACCCGGTGGTGCTGTCGGCGGCCACCTTCGCCGAGGCGGTGGAGCCCTTCGCCGGGGCGCCCCAGTCGGTCTACGTGGACGACTACCTGTGGCCCGCCGACGGCACCCTGGGCTTCAAGCTCGAAGTGCCGCCGGTCCATCCCCTGCTCGCCGCCGTGGTGATGGGCGATTTCGGTGCCCGCCACCGGGACTTCATGGCCGGGCTGGCCCACGGCCACACCATCCTCGCCCTGGTGCGCGACGGCTTTGGGCCGGACAGCCCGGGGGGGCGGGTGGTGCTCGACGGCCACGGCGACCCCCGTCTCGACTACCCCCTCAACGCCGCCTTCTGGCAGACGGCGCGGCGCGCCTGGCAGGCCATGGCTAAAATCCAGTTCGCCGCCGGCGCCCGCAGCGTCATGCCGGTGCACCTGGACGCCCGGCCCATGGCCGATCCGGGCGCGGCGGCGGTCCAGCTGGCGCGGCTGCCGCTCCAGGCCGGCCGGGCCAAGGTGGTCAGCGCCCACGTCATGGGCGGCTGCGCCATGAGCCCGGAACCGCCGGGGGGCGTGGTCCGGCCCGACGGCGGCCACCACCAGCTCGAGGGCCTGACGGTGGCCGACGGCAGCCTGCTGCCCACCTCCCTCGGGGTCAATCCCCAGCTCACCCTCTACGCCCTGGCGGCGCGCATCGCCACCGGGCTGGCGGCGACGTTGGCGCGGGGCTAGCGGGCCCGCCGGGACGCGCCGGCCGGGGCGGGGCGCGGGGGGTCTGGCATAATGGCCGCTGCGGGCGCCCGCCGGCCCCGCTCCTCCTTTTCGGCCCCGCAATGACTGCTTTCCTGTTTGCCCATGTTTGACCTGACGGCCCTTGGTTTTCCCCCGGGCACCGTCCTGAATGTGCGCGACGCCCTGCTGGCGATCGTCGTGCTGCTTGCCGTCTACATCCTGGCGGTGGTGCTGCGCTACCGCCGCCTGCGCCGTCAGGCCGAAGAGGCGCAACCCGACGAGCCCGCCGAGAAGGCGTCCGCCCCCGCCGCCGAGAAGGCGTCCGCCCCCGCCGCCGCGGAGGCTCCGGCGGCGGCCAGCGGCGCCCGGCTCTACGCCGCGGTACAGGACACCGCCCAGGCCCCGGCTTCCGCCGCGCCCCGGGAACATGCGCTGCGCCAGGAACCGGCCGTGGCGCCGGCCCCGTTGGCGCCGCCCCTGCCGGTGAACCTGGCCGCCGAGGTGGCTGACACGCCGGTGGTCCAGGCCATCGAGCGCGACCTGACCATGCTGCGCCAGGAAATCCAGCACCTCCAGGGCGAGCTGGAGCGGGTCCAGGGCGAGATGCGCGACCGTTTCACCCAGCTCCAGGCCACCCAGCACATGTCGCCCCTCTACAGCGACGCCATGCAGATGGCCGCCGCCGGCCATGACGCCCAGACCATCGCCGACCGCTGCAACATCGCTCGGGCCGAGGCAGACCTGGTGGTGGCCCTGGTGCGCAACCAGGGTGGCGGCTGAGGCGCCGGGGCGTCCGGTCACTGATGCACTGACGCCTTGCACCGTTCCAATTCCGTAGCCTGACAATTTCACCATTCCACTTCCGGCAAGAAAGCGACGCGATGGCCGAACCCCCCGTCAAGAAGCGCCCCAGCCCGAAACCCGCCGCCAAGAAGGCTCCCGCTCCGGAGTCCGCGCCCCAGGACCAGCTCAAGCGCACCCTGGTCAAGCGCATGTCCCTGGCGGCGGTGCTGATCGCCGTCCTGCTCGGCGCCCTGGTCCTGTTCGACCGCCTGTCCACCACCGTCGAGGTGGAAGCGCCACCGGCGCCCCGGCCGGCGGCGCCGCCGCCGCGCACCGAGGTGACCCAGCCGGTGACCCCGGTGGAAGAGGCCAAGCCCGAAGAGGGCAAGGCGGCCAAGGGCGAAACGCCGGCCGCGCCGGAGGCCACTGTGGCCGCCCCGGCGCCTCCCGAGCCGCCCCGGGTCGCTGCCCAGCCCGCCGCGCCGGCCACGCCTACCTCTGCCGGCCGCAGTGCGGCGCCCGCCTCCCGCGCGGCGCCGGCTGCCGCCGCAGTGACACCGGCCCCGGCCCCGCGCCAGCCCCGGGTGGTGGAAGAGGGCAGCGCCGCGCCCCAATCCCCAGTCCAGCAAGCCCAGCCCCGGGCCGAGCGTTCCGCTGCGGCCGCCGCGCTGCCTGCCCCGGCCCCGGTCCTCTCCACCCCGCCCCGGGCGCCGGTCCGGCTCTTCTCCGGCTACGCCGTGCAGGCCGGGTTGTTCGCCGACGTGCAGCGGGCCGAGGAGCTCCACGCCAAGCTCCAGCTCCACGGCATTCCCTCCCACCTGGAAACCCGGGTGGTGGTGGGGCCGTTCAAGACCAAGGCCGAGGCCGCCGCAGCCCGGGCCAAACTCAAGTCTTTGGGCATGGACGGAGTGTTGCTGCCGCCGGCCAAGCACTGAATCTGGCGGGCCCGCCTGGGGCCCGCGTCACGGGGCGCTACTGTCGTGCGATTGCGCGGCGACTGGCGCCCCGCTTCTTTTCCGGCCGACGAAATCCGGGGATGTGCCCGTGGCGCCGCTTGGGCGCCATGAGCTGCTACGCCTGGGGCTCGGCGTTCAGGCGCCGTTTGCCGTCGTTTGCACGCGTATCGCGGCACATCCAGAGATGGCGGCATTCGGGCTTCTGGGCCGGTGGAGCGGCGGACGGGCGGGGCCGGATCGGCTGTGTTCGGCATCCCATCTCGTCCCGCCGGTCATGGGGTGATACATGAGAGAAATTAATGTATCCGGGCGGTCGTTAAATGAAGGTCCGCGCCAGTCGTTGAGCTTGGCGGAGTGGCGTTCTTGAAACATGAAGAAAAGTAATATGTCGAGCCTTGGGGGGGCCCGGGGCCTGTCTCTCCCCTCGTTTCTCGGCTCGTTCCTTCCCCGCCCGGTTGCCGCCGGATTCCTCTTGCCGCAATAAGCCGGGCGCTCGCTTGCAGTGAGGCGCGGCGATGGCGCCATCGCCCTTGGTGCCCGGCTCCGCACACGGGCCAGGCGCAGACGGTATGGGCTAGGTCGGCCCTTGCTTGATCCCTTTCGGAGCGCTTACGGCCGGTCTTCGTCGCTGGCCGGCGGGGTGCCGGCGCCGTCCGCCGGTTTCGTTTCGCCCCGGGCCTTTTCGATGCGCCGGGCGAACACCGTCATCTCCTTGGCTGCCTGGATGTCGCCCTTGGCCGTGGCGGCGGCGATGCCCTGACGCCAGGCGTCCAGGGCACCGTCGTCGTCGCCGCTGCCGGCCAGGGCGTGGCCCAGGCCTTTCCAGGCGGCGGAATAGTGGGGGTCACGCTCCAGGGCCTGGCGGTAGTAGGGCACGGCCCGGAGCGGGTCGCCGGCCTTGCGCCATTCGGTGGCCAGGGAGAAGCGCAGCAGCGCGCCGTCCCGGGGGCCGCCGAGCAGTTTTTCCAGGGTGGCGATGATGGGGGATGTCATGGTCGTTCTCCAGGGGGATCGGGCGGGGGCGCCGCCCGGATGCGGTTTTTCCGGCAGCGTTCGATTTGCTGCGAATAGCGCTTTCTTTCAATGTTTTAGCCGCTTTTTGGCGGTTTTTGCACAGATCAAATTTCCTTGGGGAGGGCGGGCCTAGAGTTCGCCCTGCGACAAATCGCCGCGCCCTGGGCGTCGGCGAGTTTAGCGGCACACAACGGGGAATGCGCCCCAGGGAGATCACAATGAACAAGCACGACACGCAACAGGTGGAAAATCGCGACGGGGCCGATCAGGGGCGCCGCCGCTTCCTCAACACCGCCGCCCTGACCGGCCTGGCCGGCGCGGGCCTGGCCACCGGCCTGGCGGCCTGTAAGGACGACAAGCCCGCCGCGGCCGGCGCCGCCGCACCCGCCGCGGCCAGCCACGCCGAGGGCGGGATGAAGATTCACATGGCCCCGGGTGAGCTGGATACCTACTACGGCCTGTGGTCCGGCGGCCACTCCGGCGAGATGCGCGTCCTCGGCCTGCCTTCCGGCCGGGAGATCAAGCGCATTCCCGTGTTCAACATGGACTGCATGAGCGGCTGGGGCATCACCAACGAGTCGAAGAAGATCATGGGCACCAAGCCCGACGGCTCGCTCAAGTACCACATCGGCGATACCCACCACGTTCATGCCTCGTACACCGACGGCACCTACGACGGCAAGTACGCCTGGGTGAACGACAAGATCAACAGCCGCCTGGCCCGTATCCGCCTCGACACCTTCGAGTGCGACAAGATCACCGACATCCCGAACATCCAGGGCTTCCACGGCATCTTCCCGGACCGCTGCGACCCGGTGGACGAGAAGATCAACCACACCACCCGCGTCTTCTGCGGCAGCGAGTTCCACCTGCCCCAGCCCAACGACGGCCGGGACATGGACGATCCGAAGAAGTACGGCACCCTGTTCACCTGCGTCGATGCCGAGACCATGGACGTGCGCTGGCAGGTGAAGATCGACGGCAACTGCGACCTGGTGGCCACCTCCTACGACGGCAAGCTGACCGCCACCAACCAGTACAACACCGAGGGCGGCGCCAAGTACGAGGACATGATGTCCGCCGAGCGCGACGCCTGCGTGTTCTTCAACGTGGCCCGCATCGAGCAGGCGATCAAGGACGGCAAGTTCAAGACCATCGGCGATTCCAAGGTCCCCGTGGTGGACGGCACCAAGGCCGCCAACACCGATCCGAAGACCGCCCTGACCTGCTACGTGCCGGTGCCGAAGAACCCCCACGGTGTGAACGCCAGCCCGGACGGCAAGTACTTCATCTGCTCCGGCAAGCTGTCTCCCACCGCCACGATCATCGAGATCGCCCTGGTGCACAAGTACTTCGCCGGCGAGCTGAAGGAGCCCCGTGACGCCGTGGTCGGCGAGCCGGAACTGGGCCTTGGCCCCCTGCACACCGCCTTCGACGGCCGCGGCAACGCCTTCACCACCCTGTTCCTCGACAGCCAGATGGTGAAGTGGAACGTGGAAGCGGCGATCAAGGCCTTCAAGGACAAGAACGTCAAGTACGTCATCGACCGCCTCGACGTCCAGTACCAGCCGGGCCACACCAACGCGTCCATGAGCGAGACCAAGGAAGCCGACGGCCAGTTCCTCGGCGTGGGCTGCAAGTTCTCCAAGGACCGCTTCCTGCCGGTGGGCCCGCTGCACCCCGAGAACGAACAGCTGATCGACATCCGCGGCGAGAAGATGGTGCTGCTGGCCGACCACCCGGTCTACCCCGAGCCCCACGACTTCATCATCGTCAAGCGCGACAAGATCAAGACCCGTCAGGTGGGCACCCTGGACGACTTCCCGCTCGCCACCAAGGACCCGAAGGATTCCCGGATCGAGCGCAACGGCAACAAGGTCACCGTGCACCTGGTGTCCCAGGCGCCGGCCTTCTCGATGCGCGAGTTCAAGCTCAAGAAGGGCGACGAGGTCACCATCATCCTCACCAACCTGGACAAGGTGGAAGACCTGACCCACGGCTTCGCCATTCCCAAGTACGACGTGAACTTCATCGTCAACCCGCAGGAAACCAAGTCGGTGACCTTCAAGGCCGACAAGCCGGGCGTCTTCTGGTGCTACTGCACCCACTTCTGCCACGCCCTGCACCTTGAGATGCGTTCGCGCATGATCGTGGAGAAGTAAGGCCACGTTGCTTCACCCGCATGGAGAGTTGGGGAGACGCTTGCGTCTCCCTTTTTTTCCTTGCGGCGCAGTTCGTGACGATGGAATGTGGCGTGTGTTTTTTGCTCTTGATTTGCGTTAAGGGCAGATGGGGCGCCGTAAATCACCATTTGCTGAAGTAACGCTCAGGGAGTCGTAAATGATGTTCGCCCGCCTTTGCCGGCGTTTTCAACGGTCCATCGCCGGCGGCCTGCTCGGCATGGTCATGGCCGGCGCGCTGGTGCTCCTGTCGGAGCCGGTCCGCGCCGATTCCTACGAGGCGGCCCTGCCGCCGGAGCTGCACAGTTCGCCGCGCATGTGCGACTACGTGGCCTGCACCGAGGTGCTGCCCGGCGCCGACAGCTTCTCCGAGCGGCGCGGCCAGCCGCCCTTCGTCGAGGGCTACAAGACCGAGGGCGGACAGAAGACCCTGGTGGGCTACGTCATGTTGTCCACCGACATCGTGGACATCCCCGCCTACTCGGGCAAGCCGGTGGTCACCCTGATCGGCATGGACGCCACCGGCCACTTCGTCGGGGTGAAGATTCTCAAGCACTCCGAGCCGATCCTGCTGCTCGGTATCCCCGAGTCGGCCCTGATCAAGTTTAACCAGCAATACCTGGGCAAGTTCGTCGGCGACCAGATCGAGATCGGCAAGGCCCGCCCCGAAGAGAACATCATCGGCCTGGACGCCATCACCGGCGCCACGGTCACCGTGATCGCCCAGAACCAGGTGATGATGGTGTCCGGCGGCGAGGTGGCCAAGCAGGTCGGCATCCTCAAGCCCCAGGTGCGCCCGCCCGCCACCTTCATCGACACTGGCGAGACCCTCACCTGGGACCAGCTGGTGGCCGAGGGCAGCGTCGCCCGGCTCACCGTCAAGCCCCAGGACGTGGGCCTGGTGAGCACCGGCCAACCCTACGTGGACCTGTGGTTCGGCCTGCTCAACGTGCCCACCGTGGGCCGCAGCATCCTCGGCAAGGACGGCTACGAGCGCCTGATGGCCGGGTTGCACCCGGGCGAGCAGGCCCTGTTCGTCGTCAAGACCGACGGCATCGAGTCGTTCAAGGGCTCCGGCTTCGTCCGCGGCGGCCTGTACGACCGGGTCCAGGTGCGCCAGGAGCGGGACACCTACACCTTCCGCGACCTGGACTACCTCAACCTCTACGGGGTCCTGGCCGCCGGAGCGCCGGCCTACACCGAGTCGGCCATCTTCATCGTGCGCGGCAAGACCTTCTCCGCCGCCTACCCCTGGCAGTTCGTCTTCCTCGCCAACAAGCTCGACAAGACCACCGGCGCCAAGACCTTCGCCAACTTCGACCGGGAAGTGTGGCTGCCCGCCCGCTACCTGGAAGGCGGCCGTCCGGCCTACAAGCGTCCCGACGCCCCCTGGCTGAAGATGTGGAAGGACCGGGCCGTGGAGATCGCCGCCTTCGTCGTCCTGCTCGTCGCCGTGGCGGTGGTCTACTCTCGCCGCGACGCCCTGGTGCGCCGCGCCGACCGCAAGAACAAGTGGCCGGTGAACGCCTTCAAGTACACCGGCTGGGTGGTGTCCATCGGCTTCGTCGGCTTCCACGCCATGGCCCAGCCGTCCATCACCCAGGTGCTCACCTGGTTCCATTCCCTGCTGTTCCAGTGGAAGTGGGAGCTTTTCCTCTCCGACCCCTTCATCTTCATCTTCTGGATCTTCATCATCGTCACCGTCTTCCTCTGGGGACGGGGCCTGTTCTGCGGCTGGCTGTGCCCCTTCGGCTCCCTGTCCGAGCTGCTCTACAAGGTGGGCGAGCGCATCGGCCTGAAGCGCTTCCAGGGCAAACTGCCCAAGCCGTTGCACGACAAGCTGAAGTGGGTGAAGTACGGGGTCTTCCTCGGCCTCCTGGCGGTGTCGTTCTTCTCCATGCCCCTGGCCGAGAAGCTGGCCGAGGTGGAGCCGTTCAAGACCACCTTCCTGGTTGGCCTGTTCAACCGTTCCTGGCCCTACACCCTGTTCGCCGCCGGCCTGCTCGGCCTGTCGATCTTCATCGAGCGGCCCTTCTGCAAGTACCTGTGCCCCCTGGGCGCCTCCCTGGCCATGCCCACCACCTTCCGCTGGTTCGGCCTGAAGCGGAAGCAGGAGTGCACCAGCTGCAACGCCTGCGCCCACGGCTGCGGTTCCCAGGCCATCGACGCCGACGGCCGCATCGACCAGCGCGAATGCCTGCTCTGCCTCGACTGCATGGTCCTCTATCACGACGACCACGCTTGCCCGCCCCTGGTCCAGGAGCGCAAACGCCGCACCAAGGCCGGCCAGCCCCTGACCCCGATCGGCCAGGACGGCTATTTCATCCCCATCATCCCGGTGCCTGCCGGCGCCGCAGCGAAGGAGACGACCCATGGTTGATCCGGCCATGCTCACCGAACCCGTCGAGCCGGCCTACGCCGCCGGCGCTACCACCCGGCGCCTGGCCGCCGAGGCCTGGGACCACCTGTGGCCGTGGAGCCGGGCCGGCTTCTCGCGGCAGAAGCTGGTGCAGGCCGTGGGCCTGGCCCTGGCGGTGGCGGTGACCACCGTCTGGGTGCTGGCCGGCATGGGCGAGATGGGCGCCGGCGCCCTGATCGGCTGGTGGGTCGGCTGGAGCGCCTGCGAGGTGCTGGTGCGCCTGTCGGCCAAGCCCTACGTCAAGGAAGGCCCCTGGTGGGGCCGGCGCTACCGGGCGGCCAGCGTGATGGACATGCTCTGCTACGTGGCCTTCAAGAACCTGCTGGTGGGCGCCCTGCTGTTCCTCACCCTGAAGGCCCTCGGCCGGGTGGTGGTGTGACCGTCGATTCGTTCAGGCGGCCCGGGCAAACCCCCCGCCAGTATTGGTTCTTCGGGCGGTGCCTGTGGATCGCCGCGTCCCTGCTCGTTCTCCGGGCGGGGGGGCTGGAGGCGGCCGAGGCGCGCGCGACTTGGCACGTTATGCCCGGCCAGTCGATCCAGGCCGCCATCGACCGGGCGGCCCCCGGCGACACCGTGACGGTGGCCCGGGGCCGCTACCGGGAAAACCTGCGCATCGCCAAGCCCCTCACCCTGCGCGGCGAGCAAGCCGGGCAAAAGCCCACGGTGGACGGCGGCCTCAAGGGCGACACCATCCGCGTGGCCGCCACCGACGTGACCATCGCCGACCTCAACGTGGTGGCCTCCGGCGAGGACCTGGGCGAGCAGAACGCCGGCATCTACATCCAGCCCGGCGCCCACCGCGCCACGATTCGCGGCTGCACCCTGGCCGACACCCTGTTCGGCCTGTGGATCGAGGGCGTCGAGGACGTGGCGGTCGAGGGCAACGTCATCACCGGCAAGCGCGACCTGGGCTCGGCCCAGCGGGGCAACGGCATCCAGCTGTACAACACCGAGCGCGCCCGGGTCGAGAACAACCGCATCAGCTTCGTGCGCGACGCCCTCTACGTGGACGTGTCGCACCACGCCCTGTTCCGCGGCAATCGGCTGCACCACAGCCGCTACGGCACCCACTACATGAACTCCTACCACAACGTCTGGGAGGACAACGAGGTGTACCGCAACCGGGGGGGCCTGGCGCTGATGGAAGTGCGCGACCAGGTGGTGCGCAACAACCGGGTGTGGGGCAATACCGACCACGGCATCATGCTGCGCACCATCCAGGACGCGGTGGTGGAAAACAACGTGGTGGCCGGCAATTCCCGGGGCTTCTTCATCTACGATGCCGAATACAACACCCTGCGCGGCAACCGGGTCATCGACAACGACGTGGGCGTGCACCTGTGGGCCGGCTCCACCCGCAACACGGTGGAGAACAACGACTTCATCGCCAACCGGGAGCAGGTCAAGTACGTCGGCGCCCGGGACGAGGTGTGGGGCGGCAAGGGCGACGGCAAGGGTATCAGGGGCCACGGTAACTACTGGAGCAACTACGTGGGCTGGGACCGGGACGGCGACGGCATCGGCGACGTCGGCTACGAGGCCAACGACCTGGTGGATCGCCTCTCCTGGCGCCACCCCATGGTCAAGCTGCTCATGGCCAGCCCGGCCATCCAGACCCTACGCCTGATCGCCCAGCAATTCCCCTTGCTGCGCGCCCCCAGCGTGGTGGACCGCTACCCGGCGATGCGCCCGGCGGACCCCCACTGGAACAACTGGTTGAATACCCATGAACGCTGATACTTCCCTCTCCCTGGCCGCCCTGTCGGGTGGAGCCGGCGCCGCCGCATCCCCGCCCATCGCGCCTCCGATCATTCTCGCCGGGGTGGAAAAGCGCTTCGGCCCCACCGGGCAGATCCGTGCCGTGGACGGCGTTCACCTGGAGGTGCCGGCCGGCGCCCTGTTTGGCCTGATCGGCCACAACGGCGCGGGCAAGAGCACCCTGTTCAAGATGATGCTCGGCCTCGTCACCCCCAGCGCCGGCAGCATCACCGTGCTCGGCCGGCCGGTGAACGGCCCGGACTTCCGCCAGGTGCGCCGCTCCATCGGCTATCTGCCGGAGAACGTGGTGCTCTACGACAACCTCACCGGTCTGGAAACCCTGCGCTTCTTCGCCGACCTGAAGGGCGTCACCCACGCCGGCTGCCCGGCAGCCCTGGAACGGGTCGGCCTGGCCCACGCCGCGGGGCGGCGGGTGCGCGAATACTCGAAGGGCATGCGCCAGCGCCTCGGTTTTGCCCAGGCCCTGCTCGGCGACCCGCGCCTGCTGTTCCTCGACGAGCCCACCACCGGCCTCGATCCGGAAGCCATCCGCGACTTCTACCGCATCGTCGCCGAGCTGCGCGGCGACGGGGTGACCGTGGTGCTCACCTCCCACATCCTGGCCGAGATCCAGGAACGGGTGGACTGCCTGGCCATTCTCGAATCGGGCCGCATCAAGGCCCAGGGCACGGTGCAGCAACTGCGTGACGGCCTCGACCTGCCGGTGACCCTGGCGCTTAGGCTGGCCGAGGGCCACGGGCCCTTGCTGCGCGCCGTGCTGGCCGGCCTGCCGGTGACCCTGCCCGAAGATGACGGCACGGGTGGCGGAGTGTTGTCCCTGGCCTGCCCCCGGGACGCCAAGCTGGCGGTGGTGGCGGCCCTGATGGGGCTGGGCGACCGCCTTCTCGATCTCCAGGTGCAGGAACCCTCCCTGGAAGACGTCTTTTTCGGAACCCGGGGATAAGCCATGGCCATGCTCGATCTGCACCCCATCGCCGTCATCGCCGGCAAGGAATTCTGGGACCGCATCCGCAACCGCTGGGTGCTGGCGGTGGCCCTGGTGTTCACCGTTTTCGCCCTGTCGATCGCCTACTTCGGCACCGCCCAGCAGGGCAGCGTCGGCTTCCGCTCCATCGACCTGACCATCGCCTCCCTGGTCAGCCTGGTCATCTACCTGATCCCCCTGATCGCCCTGATGCTCGGCTTCGACGCCATCGTCGGCGAGAAGGAGCGGGGCTCCCTGGACCTGCTGCTGACCCTGCCGGTAACCCGGGTCGAGGTCATCCTCGGCAAGTACCTGGGCCTGGCCGGGGCGCTCACCTTCTCGTCGGTGGCCGGCTTCGGCCTGGTGGGGCTGATCCTCTCGCCCCAGCTCAACGTCGCGGCCCTCATCCACTACGCCGGCTTCATGGGCAGCGCCATCCTGCTCGGCATGGCCTTTCTCTCCCTGGCGGTGATGGTCTCGGTGCTGGCCTTGGACCGCACCCGGGCCTCGGGCCTGGCCATCGCCCTGTGGTTCTTCTTCGTCCTCATCTTCGATCTGCTCATCCTGGGCATCCTGGTGGTGAGCGGCGGCCAGTTCGGCGGCGACGCCTTCCCCTACCTGCTGCTGCTCAACCCGGCCGACGTGTTCCGGGTGCTCAACGTCTTTTCCCTCGACGAAGTGCGCACCCTGTACGGGCTGGCCACCGTCTTTCCCCCCGCCCTGTCCCATCCCGCCCTGCTCTGCGCGGTGATGGCCGCCTGGATCGCCGCGCCCCTGGGCGTGGCCATGTGGAGATTCAAGCCGTGATTCCCTTCGTTTCCATTGCCCGCCCGGCCCTCGGCGCCGGGCCCCTGGCCGGCCTGGCCGCCGCCGCCCTGGTGGCGCTGCTGGCCGGCTGCGGCCAAAGCGCATCCGGGCCGAGCGTTCCGGTGGAACTGTCCCGGGACACCTCCTGCGCCCTGGACGGCATGCTGCTCGCCGACTTCCCCGGCCCCAAGGCCCAGATCCACTACGCCGGCGCCGACAAGCCGGACTTCTTCTGCGACACGGTGGAGATGTTCTCCCTCTACCTCAAGCCGGAACAGCAGAAGCGGGTGCGCGCCCTCTACGTCCAGGACATGGCCCAGACCGACTGGGACGCGCCGCAAGGCCACTGGATCGACGCCAAGGCCGCCTTCTACGTCAAGGACAGCAAGAAGCGCGGCTCCATGGGCGCCACCCTGGCCTCCTTCGCCCAGGAGGCCGACGCCCAGGCCTTCGCCGCCAAGAACGGCGGCACCGTGCTGCGCTTCGACCAGGTGACGCCGGAAATGGTGGTCCTGGACGGCGGCGCCCTCCACGACAAGCGCATGTGATCGGCGCCACCACCGCACGCAAAGGACACACCACGATGCACGTCTTCTACGAAGGTCTCGCCCCCGACGAAGCCCTGGCCCTGGAACAGTTGGCCAAGCTCCTCTACGAACTGCGCGAGAACCGCCAGCAACTGCTGGCCGCTCACGGCGCCGCCGACGAAGCCGCCCTGCTGGCGACGATCCAGGCCGGCGGCGTGGCCGAGCACCCGGGCTACGAAAGCTACCTGTCGGCCCTGACCCTGGCCGCCACCCAGGAGGCGGTGCGCGCCGACCTGAAAGCCCGCACCCTGGCCCTCAACGGAGCCCCCCTGGCGGCGGACGAGATGCTGGGCAGCGACGCCCCGGCGGCGGTGTGGCTGCTGGAAGTGGCCGAGCCCCTGGAAGAGCGCTGCGGCGAATGCCTGGAGCAGCCGGTGGCGGTGAAGCAGGACGCCCTGGTGATCCACATCGAGGGCGGGGTGCGCCTGGAAGCCCGCTGGGCCGGCCCGGACGCCTATGCCTACCGCTGGACCTGGGGCGACGCCGAGCTGTGCCTGGACACGGCCCCTCGGCCGGCGGACCCGGCCCTGGGCGCGGCCAAGGCCCACCTGCACCGGCCCGACGGCAGCGTCGGCCCGGCACCGGTCACCGTGCCCGGCGAGCCGTCCCTGGACAACCTGGAAGCCCTGGTGCGGGCCTTGGCCGACGATCCCCTGCTGGGCGGCGGCCTCGCCTGAACATCCCATGGCCAGCGCCCCCGTCACTCCGCCGCCGCCGCTGGAAACCACACCGGCTGGCGCCCGCGCCGCCCGGCGCGGCTGGTGGCTGATCCCCCTGCGTACCCTGGGGTTGGCGCTGGTGGTGGGCTTTCTCGCCGGAGGCTTGGCGAAGATGGCGCCGCACTGGCTCGACCCGTTGCAGCAGCGCCCCTTCCCGCCCCACGTGGTGACCGCCGACGACCGTTGCCCGGTATGCGGCATGTACCCGGCGCGCTTCGCCAAGTGGCGCGCCCAGGCGGTGTTCCACGACCAGGGCTACGCCGCCTTCGATTCGGCCGCCAGCCTGTTCCGCTACCTGGGGCGGATCGAGCGCTACACCCCCGCCCGGCGTCGGGAGGATGTGGCCGACCTGTACCTGACCGACTACGACAGCGGCGCCTGGCTGCCCGGCGAGACGGCCCTGGTGGTGCTCGGCTCCAGCCTGGCCGGCCCCATGGGGGACCCGGGGCTGCCGGCCTTCGCCAGCCAGGAGGCGGCGGAGCGCTTCGCCGCCGCCCGGGGCGGGCAGGTGCTGCCCTTTTCCCAGGTGCTGGCGGCGCCGGAATTGCAGGGGCGTATCACCGCCGGGCGTTGAGATTCAGCGGAACCCCGCGGTGCCCGCAATGGGCGCTGGGGGTGCTGAGGCGCGCGGTGCGCACCCCCCTGGCGGCGGTGCCTGGCGCCGGGTTCAGCGCGAGCAGATGACCCGCCGGTTGCCCCGCCCCGCCTGGGTTTCGGTGAGCTGGCCGGTGCTCTTCACCCGGCCGCTGGTCCGGTCGAAGATGGCGTAGAAGCGGGCCGCCTCGTCGTAGTCGTCGCAGAAGCGCCATTCCCATACTTCTTCGTTGCGCCGGTCATAGAAGGTCACCTCCCGGGGCGGTCCCAGGGTGCGGCGCACCGTCTCCCGGTCGTCGTCCACCTTCACCCGGGCGAAACCCTTCGGTTCCAGCACGTTTTCGATGCCCACCAGCCGGCCGCTGCCGTCCAGGGTGACGCGGAAGGTGTGGAAGCCCTCGGGCCCCCGGGGATAGAGCAGCACCCGGCCGCCGGCGTCGTCGAAGGCCAGGGCCGGTTCGCCCATGGCCGCGCGCACGTCGGCCTCCCGGGCCTGGCCCGGCGCCAGGCCGTGGCCGCTGTAGTGGGCGGCAGTGGCGCAGCCGGCCAGCAGGACGGCGAGTAGCAGGGAGCGGAGGAGGGCGGGGCGGCGCGGCCGGGCGTTCATGGGAACGGGAGGGGCGACGTGGGCGGGGGCGGCAGGGAGGGGGCGGGACATGGTGCGGCAATCAAGCATCAAGGGGGGGAGGTATGAGTGCGTCGGGCACGCCCAGTTCCCGGGCGGCGGCGGTGATCTGGGCCCAGACCTTGTCGCCGTAGTCGATGCCCTGTTCCAGCTGTTCGGCGCACCGGGCGGCCTCCAGCTCGCCGGGCAGCACCACCGGGCGGCCGGGGTCCAGGGGGCGGGAATCGACGATCCAGGCGCAGGCGTTGCGTACGTGCTCCTCGAAGGCGTCGCCCCCCAGCTTGTGGGGGTCCACCAGGATCATCAGGGTGTTGTTGGTGATGACCCGGGGCGCGTCCGGCGGCAGGCCCCGTTCGATGCCGCCGCCGGCCAGCAGTTCGATCATCACCGCCAGGGCGTAGCCCTTGTGGCCGCTCTGGCTGCCGCCGAAGGGCAGGATGGCGCCCGGCGGCGTGGTGAACAGGGCGCCCGGGTCCAGGGTCGGATTGCCGGCGGCGTCCACCAGGACGCCCGGGGGCAGCTGTTCGCCCCGGGCGTGGGCCACCCGGATCTTGTTCAGGGCCATGGCCGAGGTGGCGAAGTCGAGCACCACCGGCGGCTGGCCGTCGGGGCGCGGCACGCCCATGGCGATGGGGTTGGTGGTGAGGCGTGGGTCCCGGCCGCCGTAGGGCACCACGTTGGGGTCGATGTCCACCACGTTGGTCATGACGATGGCGGCCAGCCCGGCCTGGGCCGCCAGCTCCACGTAGTAGCCGACCCGGGCGCAGTGGTAGCTGCGGCGCACCGCCACGGCGGCGACGCCGAACTGTCGGGCGATCTCGATGCCGGCCTCGGCGGCGCGCTTGACGGCCACGTGGCCGAAGGCCATCTGGCCGTCCCACACCGACAGGGCGCCGACGCGGGACAGCTCGATCCCTTCAGCCTGCACGTCCACGCCGCCTTCCCGGGCGGTCTTGGCGTAGGTGGGCAGCATGGAGAAACCGTGGCTGAAGTAGCCCACCAGGTCGGCGGCGATCATGTGCTCGGCGACGGTGGCCGCGACGCCGGGGGCGCAGCCCAGGGCGGCGAGGCTTTCCCGGGCGAGGGCCTGGGCGGCGGCAGCAGCGATCCGCATGGGAATTCCTTGGCGAGTGGTCGACAAGGACGATGGTAGGCCGGTCGGGCACCGCCGGGCAATGCGCGGGGGCAAAAACGACAGGAGCGCCCGGTGGGCGCTCCTGAGGCGTTGCGTTGCGGCTGGGATGCGAAGGGGATCAGCCCTGGGCGTTGCCGCCCAGCAGTTGCTGCAGTTCGCCGTTCTGGTACATCTCCCGGGCGATGTCGCAGCCGCCGACGAACTCGCCGTTCACGTACAGCTGGGGCAGGGTCGGCCAGTTGGCGTAGACCTTGACGCCTTCGCGGATGGCCGGGTGCTCCAGCACGTTGACGCTGAAGATGTCCTTCACGCCGCAGGCCTTCAGGATTTGCACCACGGTGCCGGAAAAGCCGCACATGGGGAACTGGGGGGTGCCCTTCATGTAGAGCACCACGGGGTGGCCGGTGACCTGTTCGCGGATGAGGTCCTGGATGGCGGGACTGGTGGGGTCCACGTGGGCGCCGGTATCGACGGTCATGCTGGTTTCTCCTAGGGGGTGAGGCTAAAGCTGTTGTTGGACGGAAAGGGAACCGCCAGGGTTCCGTCCCGGGCGGCAAATTCTAGCCGAGGGCGGCGGTGGCCGGCGTAACGCCGATCAAATCCGGGGCCGCATCAGGCCGCTGCGCTTCTGGTGCCGCCGGCCCAGATGCCGCCGCTGACCCGGTCCAGGCCGGCCAGGTCGGTCCAGGTGGCGACCTGGGCGAAGCCGGCGGCGCCGAGCAGGTCGCGGCACAGGGGGCCCTGGTCGTAGCCGTGCTCCAGCAGCAGCCAGCCGCCGGGATGCAGGTGGGCCAGGGCGGCAGCCACGATGGCGCGCAGGCAGGCCCCGCCGTCGCCGCCGGCCACGCCATCGGTGAGCGCACCGCGCGGTTCGAAGGGCAGGCCGTCGCCTTCCAGGTGCGGGTCCCCCTCGGCCACGTAGGGCGGGTTGCCGGCGATGAGGTGGAAGCGTTCGCCGGCCAGGGCGGAAAACCAGTCGGAGAGGACGAAGCGCACCGCCAGACCGAGACGCCGGGCGTTGCCCTCGGCCACCGCCAGGGCGGCGGGGGAACGGTCCACGGCGGTGACCGCCACGGCGGGGCCGGCCTCGTGGGCCAGGGCCAGGGCGATGGCGCCGCTGCCGGTGCCCAGGTCGAGCACCTGGAGGGGCTGGTCGGAGGGCGGTGACGGTGGGGCTGCCTGGAGATCAAGGACTGGCGCGGGGTTTGCCGCTGCCTGCCCGGAGAGCCGCGCCCCGCCTTGCTGCCAGGCGGCGATGGCCTGGAGCGCCCGATCCACCAGCACTTCCGTGTCGTCCCGGGGAATCAGCACGTCCGGGGTGACCGTCAGGTCCAGGCCACGGAAGGGGGCGTGGCCGGTCAGGTAGGCCAGGGGCTCGCCCGCGGCGCGGCGCGCCACCAGGGCGGCGTAGGCGGCGGCTTCCTCGGGTGTGAGCGGCGTGTCGGGCCGGGTGAGCAGTTCGGCGTGGCTGATGGCGCAGACGTGCTCCAGCAGCAGCCGCGCCTCCAGCCGGGGGATGCGGGCGCTGGCGTCGCGCCAGGCCTGGGCCCGGGCGAGGGGCGGGGTGCCGGCCCCGTCGCTCATTCCTGCTCGGCCAGGCTGGCCAGCAGTTCGGCCTGGTGCTCGTTGGCCAGGGCGCCGACCATTTCGTCCAGATCGCCGTCCATGATCGCGGCGATCTTGTACAGGGTCAGGTTGATGCGGTGGTCGGTGATGCGCCCTTGCGGGAAGTTGTAGGTGCGGATGCGCTCGGAGCGGTCGCCGGAACCGATCAGGCTCTTGCGCGTGGCCGCCTCCTTGGCCTGGGCGGCGCGGATCTGGGCGTCCTTGATGCGCGCCACCAGCACGCGCATCGCCGATTCCCGGTTCTGGTGCTGGGAGCGGCCGTCCTGGCACTCGGCCACGGTGCCGGTGGGCAGGTGGGTGATGCGCACCGCCGATTCGGTCTTGTTCACGTGCTGGCCGCCGGCGCCGGAGGCCCGGTAGGTGTCGATCTTGAGGTCGGCCGGGTTCATGTCCACGTCGGACACGTCGTCGGCCTCGGGCATCACCGCCACGGTGCAGGCCGAGGTGTGGATGCGCCCCTGGGTCTCGGTCTCGGGCACGCGCTGGACGCGGTGGCCGCCGGATTCGAACTTGAGCCGGGAATAGGCGCCGTTGCCGATGATGCGGCAGATCACTTCCTTGTAGCCGCCCAGGTCCGACTCGGAGGCGGACAGCACCTCCAGCTGCCAGCGGTTGCGCTCGGCGTAGCGGGAGTACATGCGGAACAGGTCGCCGGCGAACAGGGCCGACTCGTCGCCGCCGGTGCCGGCGCGGATTTCCAGCACGATGTTGCGGTCGTCGTTGGGGTCCCGGGGCAGCAGCAGCTTTTGCAGGTCCAGCTCGATCCCGGGCAGCTTTTCCTTGGCGGCGGCCAGTTCCTCCTGGGCCAGGGCCTTCATGTCCGGGTCGGCGAGCATGGCCTCGGCGTCGGCCATGTCGGCCTCGGCCTGGCGGTAGGCCTGGTAGCGGGTCACCACCGGCTCCAGCTCGGCCCGCTCCCGGGAGAGCTTGCGGAACTGGTCCAGGTCGGCGGCGGCGTTTTCCGAGGAGAGCAGGGCGTCCACCTCGGCCAGGCGCCGGGCGAGGGTGTCGAGTTTTTCGCGGATGCTGGATTTCATGGGGGCGGAGTTTACTTGCTCCGGTCCGTTCCTCCCACCCTGGGGTAGGATGCCGGCCGGAATCCATGAGGCGACATGACAGGGGGAAGCGATGCCGCAGGGAACGATCGTGCGCTGGGTCGAGGCCCGGGGCTTCGGTTTCATCGCCCCGGACGGGGGCGGCGACGACGTGTTCGTCCATGCCCGGGCCTTTGCCGGCCGGGACGCGCAGCCGGTGCCGGGAACCAAGGTGTCCTACCGGCTGGCGCGGGATGGCGCCGGGCGCTACCGGGCCGAGGACGTGGCCCTGGCCGGGGCCTCGCCACGCTCCAGCGCTGCACGCCGTGGCCCGCGAGATGGACGGGACAGCCGCGCGGCCGACGAGCCCGGCCAGGGGGCTTTGTGGGGGCGGGCGATCCTGGGCGTGGCCGCGCTGTCGGCCGGGGTCTGGCTGGTGCGCAGCGGCCAATTGAGCGCTGCGGCAGGCCTGATCCTGGCCGGCCTCAGCGGGGTGACCTTCATCGCCTACGGCGCGGACAAGCTGGCGGCGGTGCAGCGGGAATGGCGCTGGTCGGAAAACAGCCTGCACCTGCTGGCCCTGCTCGGCGGCTGGCCGGGGGCGCTGCTGGGCCAGGCCCTGTTCCGCCACAAGCATCGCAAGGCGGCGTTCCTCGCCCAGTTCTGGGTCACCGTGGTGCTCAACGTCTCAGCCCTGGGCTTCGCCATCGTCCAAGGGCCCCGGCTTTTGCCCGGCTGGGCGGGGTAGATTAGGCTTTTGCACGGGCGGACCGGTTTGCCCGTACCGCTGCGTTTTCACCGTTTGTCCAGAAAAGGAGCCGGGCCATGATCTACAAGGGAAGCTGCCACTGTGGCCGCACTGCCTTCGAGGTGGAGGGCGAGCTGGCCCAGGTGGCCGATTGCAACTGTTCGATCTGCTCGCGCAAGGGCGCCCTGCTCTGGTTTGTATCGCGGGACCAGTTGCGCCTGCTGACGCCGGACGAGAACCTGGCGACCTACACCTTCGGCAAGGAGCGCATCCGCCACCGCTTTTGCCCGGTGTGCGGCATCCACCCCTTCGGCGAGGGCACCGACCCGGGCGGCCGGGCCGTGGCGGCGATCAACGTGCGCTGCCTGGAGGACGTGGACATTGCTGCCCTGCCCGTCACCCACTTCGACGGGCGCGCCCTCTGATTTTGCCGGGGGCCGCCGCGGGGCGGCGGGCCTTTACGCAGGGCCGGGCGCAGCGGTGCGACGTCGGCCGTGTTTGCCCGGCGTTGCCCGCCCGCAGCGCAGGCCGGCGGCAATGGCGCCGCGGCACCAGCGCCACAGGGCCGTATCGTCGTCGGCCGCCTCGTCGGGCAGGGGATAGTAGGGCAGCACCTGGATGCGGCCGGACGGCGCCTGAAAGGTCAGGGGCGTGAGGCCGAGCCGGGTGAAGTCGTCCCGGTTGACGTCGTCGGCCTTGAGGTAGAACTGGCCGTCGGCGTAGATGGCGAAGAACACCCCGTCGCAGTACAGCCCGCGGCTACCGAACATGCGCCGGGCGGTGATGTGCCCCAGGGGCCCGAGGCGGTCGAGCAGCCAGGTCAGGTCGTCGTTGGTCATGGCATCCCCGGTCGTGGGTGGGAATCCTTTTTGCTATGGCAGGGTAACGGGACCGCCGGGTCCCTGAAACGCGCGGGGCGCGTCGGATTGCCGACACAGGGCGGGGTCGCCTGATCGGAAATGTCTGGCCTGCGACACTCTGCGCTCGCACATTGCGACATTGCCCTTTGCCGAGGCTGCCATCATGCCCCTCCACGATTTCCGCTGCCAGGACTGCGCCGCCGCCTTCGAGGCCCTGGTGCGCGCTGGCCGGGCCCCTGTCTGTCCGCTCTGTGGCAGCGGGCGCCTGGAAAAATGCGTGTCGCTCCCCGCTGCACCGGGCAAGAGCGCCACCCTGATTCGGGAAGGCCGCGCCCGGGCGGCGCGGGCAGGGCATTTCAGCCATTACGGCTTGGCAGAGCGGGTGCGGCTGAAGAAGAACGGATGAGCGGGGCGCGGCGGCGCCCGCCGGGGAAGGGCCGTCAGTCGCCCTGGTGCAGATGGAACAGGCGCTGCACGGCGGCGTGCAGGTTCACGTCCTGCTCGGGCTGGGCGGCGGCCTGGTTGAGCGCCTGGGTCGGGGCGTGGAGGAACTTGTTGGTGAGGCGCTGGGAGAGGGCTTCCAGGACCTTTTCCGGGGCTTCGCCCTTGGCCAGCAGCTTCATGGCGTGCTCGACCTCATGGCGGCGCATGCGCTCGGCGGAGTCGCGCAGGGCGCGGATGGTGGGTACCGAGTGGCGCTGCTCGATCCAGTGCAGGAAGTGCTCGACCCGGGCGTCGATGATTGCCTCGGCTTCCACCACGGCGGCCTGGCGGGCCTCCATGCCGGACGCCACCACCTGGGAGAGGTCGTCCACGGTGTACAGGAAGACGTCGTCGAGTTCGCCGACCTCGGGTTCGATGTCCCGGGGTACCGCCAGGTCCACCATGAACATGGGCTTGTGGCGGCGTGCCTTGATCGCCCGCTCGGCCAGGCCCAGCCCGATGATCGGCAGGGGCGCGGCGGTGCACGAGACGACGATGTCGTGCTGGGGCAGGGCCTCGGCCAAATCTTCGAGGCGGATCGCTCGGCCGTCGAAGCGGGCGGCCAGGGCCTGGCCCCGCTCCACGGTGCGGTTGGTGATGGTGATGGCCTTGGGGGCCTGGGCGGCGAAGTGGGTGGCGGTTAGCTCGATCATCTCGCCGGCGCCGATGAACAGGATGCGCTGGTTGGAGATGGAATCGAAGATGCGTCCGGCCAGGTGCACCGCGGCGGCGGCCATGGAGACGATGTTGGCGCCGATGGCGGTGGTGGTGCGCACTTCCTTGGCCACCGCGAAGGAACGCTGGAACAGCTTGTTGAGCAGGGTTCCCAGGGTGCCGGCCTCTTCGGCGGCGCGCACCGCATCCTTCATCTGGCCGAGGATCTGGGGCTCGCCGATGACCATGGAGTCGAGGCCGGAGGCGACGCGGAAGGCGTGGCGCACCGCTTCCCGCTCGGGCAGGGTGTACAGGTAGGGGGTGATGCGGTCGATCGGCAGGCGGTGGAAGTCGGCCAGCCAGCGGGCGGCGTCCTCCGGGGTTTCCGCCGCGCAATACACCTCGGTGCGGTTGCAGGTCGACAGGATCGCCGCCTCCCGGGCCGGGCCGCCCGCCAGGCTGGCCAGGGCCTGGGGCAGCTTGTCGGCGCCGAACGCCACCTGTTCGCGCACCGAGACGGGGGCGGTGTGGTGGTTGATGCCGAGGGTGTAAAGCCGCATGGGGAAAAATCGGGGCGGGAAGCCGGGAGAAGTGCGAGGAATGCAGGGAAAGCGGCGCCGATTATAGCACCGGGGTTTTGGCCCCCCGGCTGCCGGCGGGAGACGCCCTTGATTTACCGCAAGTCGTTCCGCCGCGCCGGCACAACGCCGACGCCGGACGCAAGGCCGGGGCGGAACGGCCCGCTATTGGCGCCCGCCTCACCAGCCCCGGGCACCCCAGATCATGCGCCGGGCGACGAAGTGGCGGGCCGGCGGCACCAGGTCCAGGGCGAGCAGGCCCAGGCCCCGGGCGATGCGCAGCGGGGCGGCGTCGTTGGAGAAGAGGCGCACGATGCCGTCGGTGAACACGGCGCTGCCGCGCCGGTCGATCTGGCGGGCGGCGGCGTAGGCCGCCAGCGTCCGGGCTTCCCCCGGGTCCCGGACGGCCAGGCCGTGGGGCGTCAGGGCCTCGGCCAGTTCCCAGGCGTCGCGCAGGCCCAGGTTGAAGCCCTGGCCGGACACCGGGTGCAGGGTCTGGGCGGTATTGCCGATCCACACTTCCCGCTCCCCCGCCAGGGCACCGCGCAGGCGCAGGGCCAGGGGAAAGCTGGCCCGGGGGCCGGCGGCGGTGAAGGCGAGGCGGCGGCCAAACTGGGCCTGCAACGCCGCGACGAAGGCCGCGTCGTCCAGGGCGAGCAGGCGCTCGGCCTTGTCCGGCGGCACGGTGAACACCACCGCCAGTTTGTCTTCCAGGGGCAGCAGGGCCAGGGGGCCGTCCGGGGTGAAGCGTTCCCAGGCCCGGTTGCCGTGGGGCTGGGCGGTGCTCACCTCGGCGAGCACCGCGTGCTGGCCGTAGTCCTTCACCGATACCGCCGGGTCGTCGTAGGGCGTGCCCTCGGCGTGCACCAGCAGGCGGGTGGTGCAGGGCAGGGGCAGCTGGCCGTCGCGGTGCAGGGCGAGGCGGCGCTGGCCGTCGGCCACGCTGCCGTGGTCGGCGACCCGGGTGGTGTCGCGCCAGGCCAGGCCTTCCTGTTCGGCCCGGGCGGCCAGGGCCGTCCACAGGTCGCCGTAGCGCACCACGTAGCCGAGGGCGGGAACCCCTTCCTCGGCGGCGGTCATCTCGGTGCGGCCGAAGCCGCCGCGCTGGGAGACGTGGATGGTGGTGATCGGCGTGGCGGCCCGTGCCGGCCAGGCGCCGAGCTGTTCGAGCAGCTGGCGGGTGCCGTGGGACAGGGCCAGGGCCCGGGGATCGGCCCGGGAGGCGTCCCGGGGGCGGGCGTCCACCAGCAGGCTGGGCTGGCCGCGGCGGGCCAGGGCCAGCGCCAGGGTCAGGCCCACCGGGCCGGCGCCGGAAATCAGGATGTCGGCGTGCAGTGCGTCGCTCGCAGCGGCGGTGGCGGCAGGGGTGAGGCGGGTGTCAGCCATGGGCCATCACCTCCTCGATCTCGGCCACGGTCTTGGGCGGGCTGGTGAGCACGTGGCAGCCGGCGGCGGTGACGGCCACGTCGTCCTCGATGCGGATGCCGATGTTCCACAGGGCCTCGGGCACCTTGTCCGCCGGGCGGATGTACAGGCCCGGCTCCACGGTCAGCACCATGCCCGGTTCCAAGGGCATCCAGTCGCTGCCGCCGCCTTCCACCGGGCGCTTGTAGTCGCCGGCGTCGTGCACGTCCAGGCCCAGCCAGTGGCCGGTGCGGTGCATGTACCAGGGCTTGTAGGCCTCGCTCTCGATCAGGCCGTCGATGTCGCCGGACAGCAGCTTGAGATCCACCAACCCCTGGGTGAGCACCCGCAGGGCGGCGGCGTGGGGGTCCTGGAAGGTGGCGCCGGGCTTGATGGTGTCGATGGCGGCCAGCTGGGAGGCGAGCACGATTTCGTAGACGTCCTTCTGGGCTGGGGAGAAGCGGCCGTTCACCGGGTAGGTGCGGGTGATGTCCGAAGCGTAGCCGGCCACTTCGCAGCCGGCGTCGATCAGCAGCAGATCGCCGTCCTTGAGGATGGCGTTGTTCTCGACGTAGTGCAGCACACAGGCGTTCTTGCCTCCGGCGACGATGGGCGGGTAGGAGTGGCCGTCGGCCCCGCGCAGGCGGAAGTCGTGGAACAGCTCGGCCTCGATCTGGAATTCCGCGAGGCCCGGCCGGGTGCGCGCCATGGCGCGGCGGTGGGCCAGACTGGCGATGTCGGCGGCGCGCTGCATCAGGGCCAGTTCGCTGGCGTCCTTGACCAGGCGCAGGGCGTCGAGCACCTGGCGCAGGTCGCGGATCTCGCCCGGAGCGCGGGTGCCGGCCCGGCTGCGGGTGCGCACGGTGTTGATGGCAGCGGCCAGGCGCTCGTCCCAGTAACTGTCCACGCCGAGGGTGTGCCACAGGGCCGGCTGGTCGCCGAGCAGGTCGGGCAGTTGGGCGTCCAGTTCGCCGATGGGGTGGGCCTCGTCCACAGCGAAGGCGCCCTGGGCGGCGGCCGGGCCGTGGCGATAGCCGTCCCAGATTTCCCGTTCCTCATTCTTCTCGCGGCAGAACAGCAGGCTGCGCCCGCCCTCCGGGTGGGCCGGATCGGCCACCAGCACCAGCACCGCCTCGGGTTCGCCGAAGCCGGTCAGGTACCAGAAGTAGCTGTCGGCCCGGTAGGGGTAGTGGGTGTCCCGGTTGCGCAGCTTTTCCGGCGCGGTGGGCACCACCGCCACGCCGCCGCCGGTTGCGGCCATGCGTTCGAGCAGGCGGCGGCGCCGGGCGACGAAGGGGGCTGGGTCGAAGGGCGTGGCCAGGGGGGCGGGATCGAGGGGGGGCAGGGCGGCGTGGAGAGGAGCGTTCATGGCGCGATTATCGTCCCCTGCGGCGGGCGCGGGGAAGGCGGAAGTGGATTGGGGCCGGGGGCTCGGCATCGCCTGAGGGCCGCAAGTCGGCCGTGGGGGCGGTTCTGGATGAATGCGTGGGGCCAGTGCTGCCGTTCAGGCGGAGCGACCCGCACGGAGTTCGGCATCCAGGGCGGCCAGACGTTCCGGGGTGCCCACGTCTTCCCAGCGGCCGGCGTGCTGCTCGCCGCTGATGCGCCCCTCGGCCATGGCGGCGCGCAGCAGGGGGGCGAGCTTGGCCGGGGTCTGGCCGTCCAGCCCGGCGAACAGGGCCGGATGATAGAGGCCGATGCCGGCATAGGTGAGCGCCTGCTCTCCTGGAACCCTAGGACTGGCGCGGACCTTTTGCGAGGCGGTATCGAGGACGAAATCGCCCTCCGGGTGGTGGGGGGGGTTGGGTACCAGCACCAGGTGGGCCAGTTCGCCCAGGGCGCCGGAGCGATCCCGGGGCGCGGGGGCGTGTTCGCCCGCAAGCGTGGTACCGGTGCTGCTTGCCGCCGCCAGCCGGGCGGCCAGGGCCGGGGTGCGGGCCAGGTCCCAGTCGCAATAGACGTCGCCGTTCACCACCAGGAACGGGGCATCCCCCAGCAGCGGCAGCGCCCGGGCGATGCCGCCGGCAGTTTCCAGGGCGCCGGGTGGTTCGGCGGAGTAGGCCAGGGTGAGTCCCCACTCACGCCCGTTGCCCAGCCGCTGCTCGATCAGCCGGCCCAGGTGGGCATGGTTGATGACCACCTCGCGGATGCCGGCAGCGGCCAGCCGTTCCAGGTGCCAGACGATCAGGGGCTTGCCGCCGGCCTCCAGCAGGGGTTTGGGGCAGGTGTCGGTGAGAGGGCGCATGCGCTCGCCGCGGCCGGCGGCGAGGATCATGGCCTTGAGCGCGGGAGCGGACATGGGGCGGCGTTAGAAGGTGTAGCCGACCTTGTCCTGGTGGTTCTCCAGGGTGTCGAGCAGGCGCAGGAAGGGTTTCAGGGCGATGTAGCGCTCGGCGACGCGGCGGGCGTAGCCGAGGAAGCGGGGCAGGTCGGTGAGGTACTTCTCCTTGCCGTCCCGGTAGTTGAGGCGGCAGAAGATGCCCAGCACCTTGAGGTGGCGTTGCAGGCCCATCCACTCGAAGGCTCGGTAGAACTCGCCGAAGTCGTGGTTGAAGGCCTCGCTCACCGGCAGGCCGGCGCGGCGGGCTTCGTCCCAGTAGCGCACGGTCCAGTCGATGACCTGCTCTTCTTCCCAGGACAGGAAGGCGTCGCGGAACAGGGAGGCCACGTCGTAGGTGATCGGGCCGTAGACCGCATCCTGGAAGTCCAGAATGCCGGGGCCGTTGCCGCCCAGGGGGGCCACCATCAGGTTGCGCGGCATGTAGTCGCGGTGCACATACACCTTGGGCTGGGCCAGGGCGGACGCCACCAGCAGATCGCAGGTCTTGGCCAGCACGGCCTGCTCGGCATCGCTCAGGGTGTGGCCCAGGTGGCGGGCGACGAACCATTCGGGAAAGAGGCCCAGTTCGCGGCGCAGCAGTGCCTCGTCGTAGGCGGGCAGCACGCCCTCCCGGGAAGCCCCCTGCCAGCGCACCAGGGCGGTGATGGCCTCGCGCATGTACGGATCGGCCTGGGCCGGGGCGAAATCGAAGGTGGCGAAGTGCTCCAGGTAGGTGGCGCCGCCCAGGTCGGTGAGCAGCAGGAAGCCCCGCTCCAGGTCCTGGGCGAGCACTTCGGGGGCGGTCAGGCCGGCGTCCCGGATCAGCCCGGCGACGTGCACGAAGGGGCGGCAATCCTCCTGGGGCGGCGGCGCGTCCATGACGATGCGGGTGGCGCCGTCGGGCAGGGCGATGCGGAAGTAGCGGCGGAAGCTGGCGTCGGCGGAGGCCGGCACCAGGGTCGGGGCGGGCTGGCCGAGGACGTGGGTCAGCCAGGTGGAGAGGTCGTCGAGGCGGGACATGGGCGATGGTCGGCGGAGAAGAGCGGGCGGGGATGGTCGGGCAAGGGGCCGGGCGGTGCGCAGGGCGCCGGCGCAGTGCTGGCGTTTCCAGGCGGCGCGGGCGTCGGGGCAGCGCCGGTATGGTGCTAGAATGCGACGATTTTACCATCCGGGCTGACCACGGCCGACCCGATGCGCCCAACCACTTTCCCTTTCCGCCTGACCCCGCTTGCCCTCTGCCTGTGCGCCGGAGTGGCGGGGCTCGCCCATGGGGCGCCCCTGGCGCCCTTCGCCGTCGATCCGAGCCTCCTCGGCCTGACGCCGCCCTCCAATCCGTCCGGTGCGCCGGCGGCCTCTTCCCCGTCTTCCGCCGCCGAGGTGCGCCCGGTAACGACGCCAGAGGTGACGCCGCTGCCCGCGGCCAGTGCGCCGGCGCCCGCTGCCGCGCCTGCCACGCGTCCGGCCCCGGCGCCGGCGCCGCGCTCCGGTGCCGGCAGCGGAGCGGCCACCGACAACGCCGCTCCCGCCCCCGCTCCGACGGACACCATGCCCGGCCTGCGCCTGGCGCCGACGCCCCGGCTGGGCGCCATGCCGGAGCCCAAGGGGCCGCTGCCCACCTTCCTGCTGGCCGACCGCCTGTCCGGCCAGACCGACGTGGTGACCGTGGCCGAGGGCAACGCGGAACTGCGCCGCTACAACAAGACCGTCACCGCCGACCGGATGACCTACCAGCATGTGGCCGACGAGGTGGATGCCGAGGGCAACGTGGTCCTGGCCGGCCCCACCGGCACGGTGAGCGGTCCGCTGATGCACTTGCAGGTCGATTCCCAGGTGGGCTTCTTTACCACGCCCGACTATGTCTTCCGCCAGCAGCGGGTGATCAAGGACAACAACCCCTACGCCATTCCCATTCCGGGCGTGCCGCGCAACGGTGAGATCCGTCGCAACACGGTGATGCAGGGCTCGGCCGAGCGCATCCTGTTCGAGGGCGAGGACCAGTACCGGCTGGAGAACGCCACCTTCTCCACTTGCCAGGGCCCCAATCCGGACTGGTACGGCCGCATCGGCGACCTGGGCCTGGACTACGAGCGGGAGGAAGGGGAAGGGCGTAACGCCGTGCTGTACTTCAAGGACGTGCCCTTCCTGTACGCGCCCCTGATGTCCTTCGGCCTCAACAATCAGCGCAAGTCGGGCTTCCTGGCGCCTACCTTTGGCGCCACCTCGAACAGCGGCTTCGACTTCGCCCAGCCCTACTACATCAACCTGGCGCCGAACTACGATGCCATGATCACCCCGCGCCTAGTGTCCAAGCGCGGCATGATGGTCAATGGCGATTTCCGCTACCTGACGCCGAGCTATAGCGGCGAACTGCAGGCGGAGTACATGCCCGACGACAGCCTCAAAGGCACCAGCCGGCATTCCTACAACCTGATGCACTTCCAGAATTTTGGCAACGGCCTGACCGGCCGGCTGGATTTGCAGGGGGCTTCCGACGATACCTACTTCACGGATCTGGCCAGCCGTTTCGCCATTACCTCCCAGACCCAGCTGCTGCGCCGCGGCCTGCTGACCTATTCGGGCGGGTGGTGGGCGGCGACTGCCGCGGTGCAGAGCTACCAGACCCTGCAGCCTGACCCCACGGCGCCGGTGGCCAAGCCTTACTCCCTGGAGCCCCAGATCACCCTGACGGCGCGGCGCCCGGATTTCTATTCCACCGACTTCGCCTTCACTGGCTCCTATTCAGATTTCCGCCATCCGACCCTGGACGAGGGCAAGCGCTTCTATGCCTACCCGACCCTGGCCCTGCCGTTGCAGACCAGCGGCCTGTTCCTCACCCCCAAGGTGGGCCTGAACATGGCCTCCTACAGCCTCAACCGGCAGCAGACCACGGGCGACTCCTCCGTATCCCGGGCGATCCCGGTGTTCAGCCTGGACGGCGGGGCAGTGTTCGAGCGGGACACGTCCTTCCGCGGCACCGGCTTCACCCAGACCCTGGAGCCCCGGCTGTTCTACGTGCGCATCCCCTACAAGGACCAGAGCAATACCCCCTTGTTCGATACCTCGGCGCCGGACATCAACTTTGCCCAGATCTTCACCGAGAACCGCTTTACCGGCGGCGATCGGGTCGGGGACGCCAACCAGCTCACCGCCGCCGTCTCCTCCCGCCTGATCCGTCCCGACAGCGGGGCCGAGGTGATCAAGGCCATGGTGGGGCAGCGCTTCTACTTCAGCGACCAGAAGGTCACCCTCAATCCGGGGGACTCCCCGTCCACCGCCCGGCGCGCCGACTGGCTGTTCGCCGTCAACGGCCAGGTGGCGCCCAACACCACCGCGGACCTGGGCTGGCAGTACAACCCCCGGGATTCCCGTACCGAGCGCTTCTCCACCCAGCTGCGCTACCGGCCGGAAAGCGGCAAGCTGTTGCAGGTCGCCTACCGGATCAGCCGGGACACGGTGGCTCCCTTCGACACCTCGATCCGCCAGGTTGACGTGGCCGGCCAGTGGCCCCTGGGCGGGCGCTGGTACGGGGTGGGGCGCTACAACTACTCGACCCTGGACAAGCGCCTGCTTGAAGGTGTCGGCGGCGTGGAGTACAACGGCGGCTGCTGGGTCGCCCGGGGCGTGGTGCAGCAACTGGCGGTGACGTCTGCCACCCCGGTGCGCGCGTTCTTCTTCCAGCTCGAGCTGTCCGACTTCGCTAGCATCGGTTCCAACCCCCTCACCATCCTGCGGCGCAACGTTCCCGGCTATTCGCGCGTGCTGCCGTCCGATGGTTCCGTTCCCGTTCCTGCCTCTCAAGACGCCCTATGATTTCCCTGCTGTCCGCCCCTTTCCGTATCCGTCAGGCCGGCCGGCTGGCCGTGTTGGCGCTGCTGGCCTGCGCCCCCCTGCTGTCGTCCGGCGCCTCGGCCGCGCCCCGCAACGAGCCCAAGGAAGCCGACCGCATCGTGGCCGTGGTCAACGACGAGGTGATCACCGCCAGCGACCTGCGCCAGCGCCTTGACCTCGCCCTGGCCCAGTTGAAGAGCCGCGGCACCACCTTGCCGCCGCGGGAAGAGCTGGAGCGGCAGATGCTCGAACGGCTGGTGATGGACCGGGTGCAGCTGCAACTGGCCAAGGATTCCGGGGTGCGGGTCTCCGACGCCGACCTGGACCAGGCCATCGGCCGCATCGCCGCCAACAACAAGGTGTCGGTGCAGGACTTCCGCGCCATGCTGGAAAAGGACGGGGTGCCCTATCCCCGCTTCCGCGAGGAAATTCGCAGCGAGATCACCATCTCCCGGCTGCGCGAGCGGGAGGTGGACAACCGCATCACCATTTCCGACGGCGAGGTGGACAACTTCCTGGCCGGCGAGCAGCAAGGCGGCCCCGCCAGCGGCGAGGAATGGCAGATCGCCCACATCCTGGTCCGCTCCCCCGAGGGTGCCAGCCCGGAAGCCCTGCAAAAGCTCCAGGCCAAGGCCGCCCAGGCCGCCGAGCGCGCTGCCAAGGGCGATGACTTCGCCCAGCTGGCGGCCTCCTACTCCGACGCGCCGGATGCCCTCACCGGCGGCGACCTGGGTTTCCGTACCCCGGACCGCCTGCCCGCCATCTTTGCCCAGGCCGCCGCCCAGCTCAGCCCGGGCCAGGCCAGCGGCGTGCTGCGCAGCCCGGCGGGCTTCCACGTGATCAAGCTGATCGCCAAGAAGGGCGGCGGCGTCCAGCTGCCACCGGTGGAGCAGACCCGGGTGCGCCACATCCTGATCCGGGTGAACGAAGTGGTTTCCGAAGACGAAGCCCGGCGCAAGCTGGCGGCGGTCAAGGAGCGCCTGGAGAAGGGCGGCGCCACCTTCGCCGAGATGGCCCGCCTCTACTCCCAGGACGGTTCCGCCGCCAAGGGCGGCGATCTGGGCTGGATCTACCCGGGCGACACGGTGCCCGAGTTCGAGAAGGCCATGAACGAGCTGCCCCCCGGCAAGATCAGCGACCCGGTGCGCAGCCCCTTCGGCTGGCACCTGATCCAGGTCCAGGAACGCCGCGTCCAGGACGTGTCCGATGAGCGCCGCCGCGCCATCGCCCGCCAGACCCTGCGCGAGCGCCGTGTGGACGACGCCTACCAGGACTGGCTGCGCCAGATCCGCGACCGCGCCTACGTCGAGATCCGCCTGGGGAGCGGCGACTGATGTCTTCCGGCGCCGCGGCCTCCGCCCCCCTGATCGCCGTCACCAGCGGCGAGCCGGCCGGCATCGGCCCCGAGCTGTGCGCCCGGCTCGCCCAGGAGCGCTTTCCAGCCCGGCTGGTGGTGCTCGGCGACCGGGACCTGATCGCCGCCCGGGCCCGGGCCACCGGCCAGGTGGTGGCGATCCGCGACTACGACCCAGCCCAGCCGGCCGGCCGGGCGCCCTTCCCGGGCAGCCTGGAAGTGTTGCACGTGCCCCTGGCCGCTCCGTCGGAAGCAGGCACCCTCGATGCGCGCAACGGCGCCTACGTGCTGGCCCTGCTCGACCGGGCGCTGGCCGGCTGCGTCTCCGGCGAGTTCGCCGCCATGGTCACCGCCCCGGTGCACAAGGGCGTGATCAACGATGCCGGCGTGCCGTTCACCGGCCACACCGAATACCTGGCCGAGCACACCGCCACCCCCCGGGTGGTGATGATGCTCGCCGGCGACGTGGGCGAGGGCGAGGCCCGTCGTCCCCTGCGCGTCGCCCTGGCCACCACCCACCTGCCGCTCAAGGACGTGCCGGGCGCCATCACTCCGGCCCTGCTGCGCGAGGTCGTCACCATTCTCGACGCCGACCTCAAGCGCAAGTACGGCCTGGCCCGGCCGCGCATCCTGGTCACCGGCCTCAATCCCCACGCCGGGGAGGACGGCCATCTGGGGCGGGAGGAGATCGAAGTGATCGCCCCGACCCTGGACGCGCTGCGCGGCGAGGGCATCGAGCTGATCGGCCCCCTGCCCGCCGATACCCTGTTCACCCCCCCGGTGCTGGCGAAGGGAGACGCAGTGCTGGCCATGTACCACGACCAGGGCCTAGCCGTGCTCAAGTACGCCACCTTTGGCCAGGGTATCAACGTCACCCTGGGGCTGCCGGTGATCCGCACCTCGGTGGACCACGGCACTGCCCTGTCCCTGGCCGGTACCGGCCAGGCCGATCCGGGCAGCCTGTTCACCGCCGTCGACGAAGCCTGCCGCATGGCCGCCCTCTCCCGGGCCGGCTGACTCCTCAATCCCGATTTCCGGCGGCGCCGTCCAGGCGCCGTCTTCGCCCATGAAACACATCCCGCGCAAGCGCTTCGGCCAGAACTTCCTGGTGGACCTGCAACTCATCGAGGACATCGTCGGCGCCATCGGCCCGGCCAAGGGCGATACGGTGGTGGAGATCGGCCCCGGCCTGGGGGCCATCACCGAGCCCCTGCTGAAGCGCCTCGACCACCTGCACGTGGTCGAGATCGACCGGGATCTGATCGCCCGGCTCAAGCGCAAGCATGCGCCGGAGCGGGTCACCATCCACGAGGGCGACGCCCTGGCCTTCGATTTCACCAGCCTGGCCCCGGCCCCCGGCTCCCTGCGCATCGTCGGCAACCTGCCCTACAACATCTCGACGCCGCTGCTCTTCCACCTGGCCGAGGCCGCCGAGTCCGTGCGCGACATGCACTTCATGCTGCAAAAGGAAGTGGTCGAGCGCATGGTGGCCGGCCCGGGCGACAGCGACCGGGGCCGCCTTTCGGTGATGCTCCAGTACCGCTTCGACCTGGAGTGGCTGATCGACGTGCCGCCGGAATCCTTCGATCCGCCGCCCAAGGTGGATTCGGCGGTGGTGCGGCTCACCCCCAAGCCCCTGGCGGCGCTGCTGCCCCTGGCCGACTGGGCGGTGTTCGACCGGGTGGTGACCGCCGCCTTTTCCCAGCGGCGCAAGATGGTGCGCAACACCCTCAAGCCGGTGTGCGGCCCCGCCGACCTGGACGCCGTGGGCATCGACCCCCAGGCCCGGGCCGAGGACCTGACCCTGGAAGCTTTCGTCGCCCTGGCCAACCGTGTGGCGGCGCCGGGACGCGAGCCGGCCGGCGCGTAAGGTGGAAAGTTAATCCGTCTGATGGCTCTCGATGATGAGCCGGACGATGAGGTCGCAGGACAGGCCCGTGCGCGCGGCGAATTCGTCGAGCTTGTCGCAGACCGCGGGGTCGATCAGGAACGAGGTCTGCTTGATGTCCTCGTCGATGGCATGACCCGCCTCGAAGCGGGCTTTCAGGGCTCCAATGATGGTCTCGATCGTCGCCTCGGCGATGTAGGTTTCCAGCGCCTTGGCCATGAGCCCGCTTTTCTTGAGCTCATTTTTGTTTTCTTCGGTTATGCGAGCCGTCAGGAATTTGGGGTGCATGGCCGTACTCACTCTTTTTCGTGGCTGGTTGCAATATAAGAGCGCCGATCTGCCAAAAAATTGCCTCGGATCGCCGAAGTCGGCTGGGGCGGAGTTTTCCGGCACTGAAACCCGGTACGAGTTGCCCCATGCAATCAGCTTAGTGGCCGCCGCAAGCCTTTAGTTGCCAGAAGAAAGGCCATGGTTGGGGCATTGCAGCAGCATCGACGGCCGTTCTGCGGCTTTTTTCACGTTCCGGCCCAGGCGGGGCCGGCAGGCGCCTCACCCTGGATTTATGGCCGTTCGGGGTGAAAACACCGGAGTGCGCCGGAGCGGACGAAAAAAAGCGCGGTGCTGACTTTTCAGTCAAACCGCGCCAAGGGTGGAATCCTAGGGCTGGATCGTCGTTCCAGCGCCTTTTATTTGGTCGAGCAGGTCTTGATGCCGAACAGGGAGTAGGCCGGGCACCAGCCCATCAGGCCAGTGGCCAGGGGCACCACGCCGATGTAACCCCAGGGGCCGATCATGCCGGCCAGGGACAGGCCGATCAGCACCACGCCGGCGCCGATACGCGCCACTTTGTCGATACCGCCAACGTTCGCTTTCATGGTTGCCTCCTTTGGTTCATAACCATTTCATGATAGACCCGGCCGAGCGAAAGCGTCTGTGACCCAAGTTACATAAAGCGAAATTTTGCGGTAAACGGCTTGGAATGGCGCCAATGGCAAGGCACCGGGTACGCGATTTTGCGTAATCCAGGGATATGGCGGGGGCTGCCGCCCGACGGGGCAAGCTGGATCAGGCGGGGGCGGCGAAACGGCTCAGGATGTCCCGGTCGAGCAGGTCGATGCCGCCCCGGGAGAGGCGCACCGCCCCGGCGTCGGCAAGCTGCTTGAGCAGGCGCGAGACGATCTCGCGCACGCTGCCCAGTTCTTCGGCCAGTTGCTGGTGGGTGGCGGCGATCCGCCCGTCGGCGGTCAATCCGCCCCGGGCCAGCAGCAGGCGGGCCAGGCGCTGGTCGAGGCGCTGGAAGGCCACTTCCTCCACCAGGGTCATCAGGTCGGCCAGCCGGTCGGCGAAGAGGTGGAAGACGAATTCCCGGAACGGGGCATGCTCTGCCAGCAGCCGGTCGAACAGGGGGCGGGGCAGCAGGGTCAGGGTGACCGGGGTGAGGGTTTCCCCCCGGGCCGGGTAGGGGCTGCGGCCGAGCAGGCAGCTGCTGGTGATCAGGCAACTGGCGCCGGGCACCACCTGGTAGAGCATCAGCTCCCGCCCCGAGGCGGCGGAACGGACCACCTTCACCGTGCCGTCGAGCACCAGGGGAAAGCCCTGGCAGGGTTGGCATTCGGAAAACAGCACCGTGCCCGCCGGCACCGTCATGGGCGGCGGCAGTTCCGCCAGGGCTGCGGAGGGCAGGCCCGCCAGACAGGGGTAGAGGGCGGTGAGCCGGGAATCGGTGGCGGCGGACATGGCGGCTGGGGCGGCTGGAATGGGCAGAAGGGCGGAGAAAGGCAGGGAAAGGATCAGGAAAGGGTGGCGATCACCGGCGCGTGATCCGAGGGGCGCTCTTTCTTGCGCAGGTGGCGCTCGATGCGTGCCGCGGTGCAGCGCTCAGCCAGGGGGGCGGACAGCAACACGTGGTCGATGCGCAGCCCCAGGTTTTTCTGGAAGCCCAGGTTGCGGTAGTCCCACCAGGAGAAGCTGCGCTCGGCCTGGGGGAACAGTCGGTAGGCGTCCACCAGCCCCAGGCCGACCAGGTCGCGGAACGCCTGGCGCTCGGGTTCGGAACAGAGAATCTGGCCGGCCCAGGCCGCCGGGTCGTGCACGTCCTCGTCTGCCGGGGCGATGTTGTAGTCGCCGCACAGGGCCAGGCGCGGGTGGGCGGCCAGTTCGCCGGCCAGCCAGTCGTGCAGGGCGGCAAGCCATTGCAGCTTGTAGGCGTACTTGTCCGAGCCCACTTCCTGGCCGTTGGGGAAATAGGCCCCCACCACCCGGACGTCGCCGTCGGGGCCGGCCACGGTGGCCGAGATCAGGCGCTTCTGCGGATCGTCGAAGCGCGGGTTGCCCATCACCACGTCGGTCAGGGGCAGGCGCGAGACGATGGCCACGCCGTTGTAGGTCTTCTGCCCGGAGAAGGCCACCTGGTAGCCGGCGGCCTTGATCTCGGCGGTGGGGAAGGCGTGGTCCTCCAGCTTGGTCTCTTGCAGGCAGACCAAGGTGGGGCTGGCCTCGGCCAGCCATTCGAGCAGGTGGGGCAGGCGCACCTTGAGGGAATTGACGTTCCAGGTGGCGATGGAAAAAGGTGTAGCAGTGGCGGCGGTGGCGGGAGTATCGGACAAGGGGCTTCTCGTCGGTGGGGCGGCCCGGCGGGGCCGGCGGAAATTAGGGCGGAGAAAGGGAGAGAGACGGGGAAAGGGCGGCTGGGCGCTCAGGGCGCGGACCGGGGATAGCCGGCCAGGTCGAGCAGGTTGTTCCAGTCCGGCGGGGCCAGGCCCTTGAGCACTTCCTTGCCCACGGTCAGGGTGGGCACGAAGCTGTCGCCGGTGGCGGCCTTCAGGGCACGGAAATCCTCGTCGCTGCGCACCGCCTTCTCGCTGAAGGGCACGCGCCGGCCGGCGAGCAGGGCTCGGGCGTCGTCGCAGGGCTGGCCGCAGTCGGCGGCGGTGTACAGCACCACCGGGAAGTTGCGGCTGGCCAGTTGCACGTCCAGAGGTAGCGGCGCGCTGCCGGTGGCAGCGGCCCGGGATTCCACGCTGCGGGCGTTGGCCGGCGGCGGCGTGTCGGACACCACCACCCGGCCGTCCCGGTCGATCCAGCGGTAGGTGGTCTGGGCCTGGGCCGGAATCCAGGCCAGGCAGAGCAAGGCTGCCACGGCCGCGGCCCGGCGGCGTGGCCGGGCTGCGGAGCGGAGCGCTAAGGGGGCTGGAAGGTCTAGCGGCACGGGGCGGCGGTCCTAGGCGGCAACCATTCCATTATGCCGCAGGAGTGCATCCACCGAAGGCTCCCGGCCGCGGAAGGCCTTGAACGACTCGATGGCCGGGCGGGAGCCGCCCACGGACAGGATCTCGCGCAGGAAGCGCTCGCCGGTGGCGGCGTCGAGCGGGTTGCCGGCCTCCTCGAAGGCGGCGTAGGCGTCCGCCGACAGCACCTCGGCCCACTTGTAGCTGTAGTAGCCGGCGGCGTAGCCGCCGCCGAAGATGTGGGAGAAGCTGTTGGGGAAGCGGTGCCAGGGCGGCGGCACCAGCACCGCCACCTCCTGGCGCACTTGGTTGAGCAGGTCGAGCACGCCCTGCTGGCCCTTCGGGTCGAAGTCGGCGTGGAGCAGCATGTCGAACAGGCTGAATTCGAGCTGGCGCACCATGCCCATGCCGGCGAGGAAGTTCTTGGCCGCCAGCATCTTGTCGAACAGGGCGCGGGGCAGGGGAGCGCCCGTGTCCACGTGGGCGGTCATGTGGGCGAGCACGTCCCACTCCCAGCAGAAGTTCTCCATGAACTGGGAGGGCAGTTCCACCGCGTCCCATTCCACGCCGTGGATACCGGACACCGGCAGCTCTTCCACCTGGGAAAGCAGGTGGTGCAGGCCGTGGCCGGTTTCGTGGAACAGGGTGATCACGTCGTCGTGGCTGAAGGTGGCCGGTTTGTTGCCGACGGGGGCCGGGAAGTTGCAGTTGAGGTAGGCCACCGGGGTCTGGATGGCACCGTTCTTGAGGCGGCGGGTCACCGCCTCGTCCATCCAGGCGCCGCCGCGCTTGGTCTCCCGGGCGTACAGGTCCAGGTAGAACTGGCCCACCAGGGCGCCGTTGCGTTCGATGCGGAAGAAGCGCACGTCCGGATGCCAGGCGGGGGCCGCGT
Organism: Oryzomicrobium sp.; assembly: GCF_021287045.1. Classification (GTDB taxonomy): domain Bacteria; phylum Pseudomonadota; class Gammaproteobacteria; order Burkholderiales; family Rhodocyclaceae; genus Oryzomicrobium. Next base: position 40,069 of record NZ_JAJTBG010000018.1, read on the forward strand.
CGGGCTTCACCTGCACCGAGAACAGGGATTCGATCACCCGGAACAGGCCAGCCAGCACCTGGGGCTCGGGGAAGTATTCCTTCACCTCCTGCTCGGAGAAGCTGTAGCGGGCCTGCTTGAGCTTTTCGGCGGCGTAGGACACGTCCCAGGGTTGCAGGTCGGCCAGGTTCAGTTCCTTGGCGGCGAAGTCGCGCAGCTCGGCCACGTCCTGCTCGGCGAAGGGCTTGGCCTTGGCCGCCAGCTCGCGCAGGAAGGCCAGCACCTGGGCCGGGGATTCGGCCATCTTGGGCACCAGGGAAATCTCGGCGAAATTGGCGTAGCCGAGCAACTGGGCCTCCTCGCGCTTCAGTTCGAGCAGGCGGGCGATCAACGGGGCGTTGTCCCACTCCGGCTTGCTGCCGTGCTCGGGGAACTCGGCGGCCCGGGTGGCGTAGGCCCGGTACATCAGCTCGCGCAGGGGGCGGTGTTCGGCGTATTGCAGCACCGGCAGGTAGGAGGGGGCGTGCAGGGTGAATTTCCAACCCTTCTCCCCGGCCTTCTCGGCGGCGGCCTGGGCGGCTTCCTGCACGTCTTCCGGCAGGCCGGCCAGCTGGGCGGCATCGGTGACGACGTGGGCGAAGGCGTTGGTGGCGTCGAGCAGGTTTTCCGAGAACTTGGCGGACAGGCCGGCCAGCTCTTCCTGAATGGCCTGGAAGCGGGGCTTCACCGCTTCCGGCAGTTCGGCGCCGGACAGGCGGAAGTCGCGCACCTCGTTATCGACGATCTTCTGCTGGGTCGGCGTCAGAGTGGCGTATTCGGCGCTGTTGCGCAGGGCCTTGTACTTCTCGAACAGGGCCAGGTTCTGGCCCAGCTCGGTGTAGAAGCGGGTCACTTCCGGCAGCAGGTCGTTGTAGGTCTCGCGCCATTCCGGCACGTCGTTCACCGAGTGCAGGTGGCCGACGATGCCCCAGGCCCGGGACAGGGGCTCCAGGCCGTCGGTCAGGGGCGCGGCGAAGCCGGCCCAGGTGGCCGGGCTGCCGGCGGCGGTGAGGGTCTTCACCAGGGCGCGGCCGTCGGCGAGCAACTGCTCGACGGCGGGGCGGACGTGGGCCGGGGCGATGGCGTCGAAGCGGGGCAGGCCGGAGAAATCGAGCAGAGGATTGGTGGTGGTCATGGCGGGAATGAAGCGCTAGGGCAATAGGGCGAAAGGAGTCGGGTTGGGCGCAGGGCGGAAAACGCATCCGCCGCCAGGGGCGGCGGGATGAAGATGGCGGCGGCGGATAGGCTGCCTCGGGTAACTGATCTGGGCCGCGCTGTCATGCCCCTGGCGGACCATCTGGGCAAACCCCGCGCCAGTCGTGGCTTTCCAGAGGGTGTGCCTGGAGAGCTAAGCGGGGCGCGGAGTTTGACGGGGGCGTCGCGCAGGCCGAGGATTGGCGCGGTCTCGGGCCTATTCTACAAGCTCCCGGTAGGCGTGCCATGTGGCATGGCCGAGCAGGGGGACGATCACCACCAGGCCCACCATGAAGGTGGCGAAGCCGACCAGCACCAGGGCGACGATCAGGCCGGACCAGAGCAGCATCGGCACGACGTTTTCAGACACGGCGACGATGCTCGCCTCCACCGCGTCGGACAGGCGCCCGCCCCGGTCCACCAGCACCGGGGCGGTGACCACCGAAACCAGGAAGCACAGGGCGGCGATCACCCCGCCGGAGAAGATCCAGGCCATGGCCAGGATTGGATGGCGGGGCGAGAGGAACACTTCCCGCAGCAGCCCGGCGAAGTCCCACAGGTCGGCGCTGCCGAGCAGAAAGGCGAGGATGGCCACGGTGAGCCGTTCCCAGCAGAAATAGAACAGGGCGAGAAGCGCCCCGTAGGCGGCCAGGGGGCGCCAGCGGCGGCGCAAGCCGGCCAGGGCGAGCAGGGCGTCCACTGGCTCGTCGGCGGCGATGCGCCGGGACAATTCGTAGAAGCCCACGGCGAGCAGCGGGCCCACCAGCAGGAAGCCGGACAGGGCGGCCATGGCCGATCTCGGGTGTTGGTCGCCCACCAGCAACGCGGCGAAGCCGATGGCGGCGAACAGGGCGCCGAAGGCCAGGCTGGCGGCCGGGGTGCGGCGCAGGTCGGCCAGGCCCAGGCCCAGCCAGGCGAATGGCCGGAGCGGCGCCACGCGGCGGATGCGCAGCTGGGCCGAGGTGAGGTGGGGGGATGAAGCGGAAGGGGCCGGAGTAAGGTCCGGCGGAGAACCGGTGAGCATCGCCGCCTCCAGGGGTCAGGGGTACGGATATGACCCCGGGAGCGGCGATGTGGTTCGCCTGGCCGTCGTGCCGCAGCGCAGCGCGTCGTGGTGCGCTGCGGCAAAGCGCCGCCGGCGGGGCGATGCGCGGAGGCTCAGTCGGCCAGGGGATGGCCGGCCAGGCGCTCGAAGGCTTCCCGGTACTTGGCGGCGGTGACGGCGATCACCTCGTCGGGCAGCTGCGGGCCCGGCGCCTTCTTGCCCCAGTCCTTGAGGGTTTCCAGGTAGTCGCGCACGAACTGCTTGTCGAAGGACGGCGGGTTGCGGCCTTCGGCCCACTCGTCCCGGGGCCAGAAGCGGGAAGAATCCGGGGTCAGGGCTTCGTCGATCAGGTGCAGGGTGCCCTTGTCGTCGATGCCGAACTCGAACTTGGTGTCGGCGATCAGGATGCCTCGGGTGGCGGCGTACTCGGAGGCCTCGGTGTACAGGCGGATGGCCACGTCGCGGGCCTCGGTGGCCAGTTGGGCGCCGGTCTTGCCTGTGCCGTAGAGGGCGTCGGCGAGCACCGCGGCGCAGTGGGTCTGGGCCTGCTCGAAGGAGATGTTCTCGTCGTGGTCGCCCACCTCGGCCTTGGTGGCCGGGGTGAAGATCGGCTCGGGCAGCTTGGCGGCCATCTTCAGGCCGGCGGGCAGCTTGATGCCGCAGACGGTGCCGGTTTCCTGGTAGTCCTTCCAGCCGGAGCCGATCAGGTAGCCGCGCACCACCGCCTCGATGGGCAGGGGCTTCAAGCGCTTGACCACCAGGGAGCGGCCGCGCACCTGCTCGCGCTCGTTCTCGGCCACCACGGTTTCCGGGTCGATGCCGGTGAGCTGGTTGGGAACGATGTGGGCGAGCCGGTCGAACCAGAAGTTGGCGGCCTGAGTGAGCACCTTGCCCTTGCCCGGGATCGGGTTGGGCAGGATCACGTCGAAGGCCGACAGGCGGTCGGAGGTGACGATGAGGAGCTTGTCGTCGCCCACGGCGTAGATGTCCCGGACCTTGCCCCGGGCGATCAGGGGCAGGCTGGCGATGGTGGATTCGAACAGGGCAGCGGTCACGGTAGGTTTCCTGAAAGTGACGGAATGAAAAGGGGAAAGGGCTAAAGGCAGGGGCTGGAAGCGGTACGGCTCAGTGCAGGCCTTCTTCCTCGGCGGCCAGGGCTTTGCGCATGCGGCGGATGCTGACCGCCACCAGGGCGCCGATGACCGGCACGGCGATGGCGGTGATGGCCTCGTAGGAGGGGCCGCCGGTCACGGGCTTGAGCCCCTTGTAGACGTAGGTCACCAGTTGGGAAGCGTAGTAGGTGATGGCCACCACCGACAGGCCTTCCACGGTTTCCTGGAGGCGCAGTTGCAGCTTGGCGCGCCGGTTCATCTGGGTCAGCAGTTCCTGGTTCTGGCGCTCCAGTTCGATGTCCACCCGGGTACGCAAGAGGGCGCTCTTGCGCGCGATGCGGGTGGACAGCTCGGTCTGGCGCCGCGCCACCGACAGGCAGGTGCTGATGGCCGGGGCCAGGCGGCGCTCCATGAATTCCTGGATCGGCGGAAAGCCGGGGACGCGCTGTTCGCGCAGGTCGCGGATGCGTTGCTGCACCAGGGTGTAATACGCCTCGGCGGCGCCGAAGCGGAAGGCGGTGCGGGTCACCGAGCGCTCCACCTCCGCCGCCAGACGGGTCAGGCGGGTGAGCAGGCCGCGCTCGTCCTCGGTGCTGCGCGCCTCGCCCATGCGGTCCATCAGGTCGGCCAGTTCGCCCTCGGCCCGGGCCAGGAAGCGGCCCACCTCCTTGGCCACCGGAAAGGCCAGCAGGGCCATCATCCGGTAGGTCTCGATCTCCAGCAGGCGCTGCACGGTGCGCCCGGCCTGGCGGTGGGTCAGGTGGTCGTCGAGGACCAGGAAGCGGGAATAGCCGTCGTGCAACTGAAAGTCGGAATACACCCAGGCAGCGTTGTCGGCCACCTGGGTCGCCACCACCGCGTCGCCGCGCTGGGCCAGGTCGGCCAGCACCGCTTCCGGCGCCATGTCGGCGGCGGGGCGCAGCTCGATGTGGGTGGCCACCATCACCGTGCCGGGGATGCCCGCCAGCCAGTCCCCGGGCAGGGCCGATAGGGCCGAGGTGTACAGGGGATCGCCGGGCTGGCGGCGGCGGAAGAAGGTGTAGCTGGAAAACTCGTTGTGCCGCTCCCACTTCAGGCGCAGGTCGCCGGCTTCCATCATCCAGTGGTCGCCCTGGATCACCGGGCACAGCTGGGTGCCCAGGGCGCCGCACAGCTGGTGCAGGTGGGCTTCCTCGGTGGCGGCGTCGCCGCCGTCGTGGAGCACCGCCAGGTAGCTGATCCATTCCGCCCCGGACAGCGCCATGGGCGGCCGGGAATGGACCTCGTCGTTGAGGCGCTGGCGCAGCGGGTGTTCGCGGAAGGCGGGCATAGGGATGGGCTAAAGGGTGGGGGCGCGGGTGGGGTCGAGAGTGGCGGTCGACTTTGCCAGCCGGGGCGGCGGCTGACAAGAATGCCGGTTCAGGCGGTTTTGCTCCGGGCGCAACCCGTGCGGCAGGGGGGCTTGCAAGCAAGACGGCATCGCCGTGGCGATGCCGTCCTGGTGCGGAGCAGGCGCGAGCCTGGTGAACGCTTAACGGACGATCTGGTTCAGTTCGCCCTTCTTGTAGCGCTCGGCCATCTTGTCCAGGGACACGGGCACGATCTTGCTCGCCTGGCCCTCACAGCCGAAAGCCTGGTAGCGGGCCACGCAGATCTTCTTGGCCGCTTCCCGGGCGGGCTTGAGGAAGTCGCGGGGGTCGAACTTGGCGGGATTTTCCACCAGGTAGCGGCGCACCGCGCCGGTCATGGCCAGGCGGATGTCGGTGTCGATGTTCACCTTGCGTACGCCGTGCTTGATGCCCTTGACGATCTCTTCCACGGGCACGCCGTAGGTTTCCTTCATGTCGCCGCCGAACTGGCGGATTTCTTCCAGCAGCTCCTGGGGGACGGAGGAGGAGCCGTGCATCACCAGGTGGGTGTTGGGGATGCGGGCGTGGATCTCGGCGATGCGGTCGATGGCCAGGATGTCGCCGGTGGGCTTCTTGGTGAACTTGTAGGCGCCGTGGCTGGTGCCGATGGCGATGGCCAGGGCGTCGCAGTTGGTCTGCTTGACGAAGTCGGCGGCCTGGTCCGGGTCGGTCAGCAGCTGGTCGCGGGTCATGGTGCCCTCGGCGCCGTGGCCGTCTTCCTTGTCGCCCTTCATGGTTTCCAGGGAGCCGAGCACGCCCAGTTCGCCTTCCACCGACACGCCGATGGCGTGGGCCAGTTCAGTGACCTTCTTGGTCACGGCCACGTTGTATTCGAAGGAGGCGACGGACTTGCCGTCCTCTTCCAGGGAGCCGTCCATCATCACCGAGGAGAAGCCGGAGCGGATGGCGGCCATGCACACGGCGGGGGACTGGCCGTGGTCCTGGTGCATCACCACGGGAATGTGGGGATAGGCTTCCAGGGCGGCGAGGATCTGGTGGCGCAGGAACGGCTCGCCGGCGTACTTCCGGGCGCCGGCGGAAGCCTGCATGATCACCGGGGCGTTCACCTCGTTGGCGGCTTCCATGATGGCCCAGACCTGCTCCATGTTGTTCACGTTGAACGCGGGCAGGCCATAGCCATTCTCGGCAGCGTGGTCGAGGAGTTGGCGCATCGAAACGAGAGGCATGGTGGTCTTCCTAAATAGCAAAAGGCCCCGGGGGCGAAGGCGGGCATTTTACCCCGTTTCCTTGCGCTCCCGGAGCCCGGCCTACGGGCCGCGATGGCGGGGGGTCAGAGCTTGCGTTCCCGGGCCGCCCGGGCCTGGTCGGCTTGCAGGTGGGGCACCAGGGCCTCGGGCACCGGGGCGCCGAAGCGTTCGGCGTGGACCAGGGTTTCCAGGGGCAGGCGGGAGCGCCAGCCGGCGGATTCCAGTTCCGGCTTGGCGTAGAAGTGGCTGACCCGGCCGATGCACAGGTAGGCGATGGGAATCACCCGCTCGGGAATATCCAGGATTTCCTTGAGCCGCGCCTGGTGGAAGATCGACACCCAGCCGACCCCGAGGCCCTCGGCCCGGGCCGCCAGCCACAGGTTCTGCACGGCGCAGACGGCGCTGTAGATGTCCATCACCTTGAGGTGGGTGCGGCCGATCACCACCGGGCCGGCCCGGTCCCGGTCGCAGGTGATGCACAGGTTGATCGGCGCCTCCTGGATACCTTCGAGCTTGAGCGAGCGGTAGAGGCCCTGGCGGTGCTGCTCGAACATTTCCGCCGCCTCCCGGTTGGCCTCGTCGAAGGCGCTGTGGACCGCCGCCTTGGTGGCCGGGTCCTTGACCACGATGAAGCTCCAGGGCTGCATGAAGCCAACCGAGGGGGCGAAGTGGGCGGCGGTGAGCAGGCGCGACAGCACCTCGTCCGGCACCGGGTCGGGGAGGAACTGGCCGCGCACGTCGCGGCGCGAAAAGATGGTGTGGTATAGGGCTTCCCGGGCTTCGGCGGTGAAGTCCGGGTCCGGCTGGTGGCCGGGGGCGGCCGGGGCGGGAGTGGCAGGCGCGGCGAAAGGATGGCCGGCGGTCGTGCCGATGGGTTCGATCTTCATGGAGTCCCCTTGTGAAGAACGGTGGCGGGCCCGCCTGGCCGTGCGGTCCGTCGAATCCTTCCTGGCCGGTCTTCTGACTCGGGATCGTCCCGCCGGCGCGCCTTCCCGGCCCGGATCGCTGAAGGGTGCGATCCCGGTGGCCAGTGGCGTGTGCGTCGGCAGTCCCCCTCACAGCGTTGGGCACGTCGCGGAATAGCCCCGCCGGCAGGGCGGGGAGCACCGCGTTCCCGATTCTCCCTTGCGGGCACCAGGAAGGCGTGGTGGTCGCCCGGCGAACCGGGCGGTGGCGATTCTAGCAAAGCCGGCAAGGCTGGGGGTGGGGCCGGGGCCGTCAGTCCGGTGGCGGAAACGTTCCGCCGTCGCCGCACTCCAACGGCTGTGAATGACAACGTGCAGAGGAGAGCGCCATGGGCTGGATCGTCACGCTGCTGGTGGGCGGCCTGATCGGCTGGGTCGCCAGCCGCGTCATGAATACCGATGCCCAGCAGGGCATCATCGCCAACGTCCTGGTGGGGGTGGTCGGCTCGGCCCTGGGGCGCTGGCTGTTCGGCGACGTGATCGGCATCGGCGCCGCCGAGACGGCCGGGGCCTTCTCCCTGGCCGGCCTGGCCTTCGGCGTGCTGGGGGCGGTGGTGCTGGTGGCCCTGCTCAAGGTGCTGGGCGTGTTCCGCTGAACCCGGGGGCGGGCGGCTGCATTCCGCACCCCATTGATGAAACCCCGCGCCCCTGGCCGATCTTCACGAGGCATGCCTCAAGATCGGCCAGGGGCGCGGGGTTTGGTGGAGGCATCGCGGAGATGCCCGTCCTGCTTGGGGTTTGGCGGCGTGGGTCAGCCGGTTTGCAGCTGGTGGTCGCCGACCCGCACGATCTTCATGGTGTTGGTGCCGCCCGGGGTGCCGATCGGTTCGCCGATGGTGAGCACGATCAGGTCGCCCTTTTCCACCACGCCCTTGGCCAGCAGCAGCTGCTCGGCGTCGGCCAGCAGCAGTTCCCGGTCGGTGTGCTGCTCGCCCATGAGCAGGGGACAGACTTCCCGGTAGAGGGTCATGCGCCCCACGGCAGAGGCTTCGGGGGTGAGGGCATAGACCGGCACGCCGCAGTTGAGCCGGCTCATCCACAGGGCGGTGGAGCCAGACTGGGACAGGGCGGCGATGGCCTTCACCTTGAGGTGGTGGGCGGTCCAGATGGCGGCCATGGCCACCGACTGGTCGATGCGGGTGAATATCCGGTCGAGGAATTCCCGGTCCAGGGTGACCTCGGCCGAGCGCTCGGCCTCGACGCACACCCGCACCATGGCCTCCACCGTTTCCACCGGGTAATGGCCCGAGGCGGTCTCGGCCGACAGCATCACCGCGTCGGTGCCGTCGAGCACGGCGTTGGCCACGTCGGACACTTCGGCCCGGGTCGGCACCGGCGAGTGGATCATGGATTCCATCATCTGGGTGGCGGTGATCGCCACCTTGTTCTTCTCCCGGGCCATGCGGATCATCTTCTTCTGCAAGGCTGGCACGGCGGCGTCGCCCACTTCCACCGCCAGGTCGCCCCGGGCCACCATCACCCCGTCGGAGGCATCGAGCACCTCGGCCAGGTTCTCCACCGCCTCGGTGCGCTCGATCTTGGCGATCAGCAGGGCCCGGCCGCCGGCGGCGCGCATCAGCTGGCGGGCCATGTACATGTCGGCGGCGCTTTTGGGGAAGGACACGGCAAGGAAATCGACGCCCAGCTGGGCGGCGATCTTCAAATCTTCCATGTCCTTGGCGGTTAGGGCCGGCGCGGACAGGCCGCCGCCCTGGCGGTTGATGCCCTTGTTGTTGGACAGCTCGCCGCCGTGGCGCACCGTACAGTGGATTTCCGGCCCGGCCACCCGCACCACGTCAAGGACGATGCGGCCGTCGTCGAGCAGCAGCACCGAGCCGGCGGACACGTCCTTGGGCAGGTCCTTGTAATCGAGGCCGACACGCTCGTCATTGCCCAGGTTGCAGGCCGCGTCGAGGATGAAGGCCTGGCCCTTGGCCAGGGTCACCTTGCCCTCGGCGAACTTGCCGACGCGAATCTTCGGCCCTTGCAGGTCGGCCAGGATGCCCACCGGGCGGCCCACCTGCTCGGCGGCGGTGCGCACGGCCTTGACCCGGGCGACGTGGTCCTCGGCCTTGCCGTGGGAAAAATTGAGCCGCACCACGTCCACCCCGGCGGCGATCATGCGGGTCAGGGTGTCGGCATCGCTGGAGGCGGGGCCGAGGGTGGCGACGATCTTGGTATGGCGGGGCATGGACGGTCCTCCGTTCTGTGGTTATGGTGAGGATTCTAGCGCGCCGGCGACGGCGTCTCCCGCGAACCCTGCCACGTCCGCTCCGCCGGGCACCCTACGCACCGCCATGCTCATCAACTGTGCCGCCTACCAAGAAGGCAAAAAACTCGCCGACATCACCATCGCCGAAATCAGCGATTACCTGGCCATCCCCGGCTGTTTCGTCTGGGTCGCCCTGCGTGACGCCACCCGGGACGAGCTGGAGGAAATGCGCCAGGAGTTCCACCTCCACGAACTGGCCGTGGAAGACGCCCTGCACGGCCACCAGCGGCCCAAGGTGGAGGAATACGGCGATTCCCTGTTCGCCGTCATGCAGTTGGTCGAGATGCAGGACGGGGAACTGAACTGCGGCGAGGTGGACGTCTTCGTCGGCCACAACTACGTGCTCTCGGTGCGCAACCGCAGCAGCCACGACTTCCTCGGCGTGCGCGGCCGCTGCGAGCGGGAGCCGCAGCGCCTCAAGGACGGCTCGGGTTTCGTCTTCTACGCCCTGATGGACGCAGTGGTCGATCGCTACTTCCCGGTGTTGAGCGAATTGGAGGCGGAGCTGGAAATCGTCGAGGAGCACATCTTCGCCAAGGGCGCCGCCCGTTCCAACATCGAGCGGCTGTACGAACTGAAGCGCAAGGTCACCGAGCTGCGCCACGCCGTGACGCCCCTGCTGGAAGCCGCCGGCAAGCTCACCGGCGGCCGGGTGCCCGAGGTATGCGCCCGCAGCCAGCACTACTTCCGCGACGTGATCGACCACCTGGCGCGCATCAACGCCTCCCTAGACGCCTGCCGGGACACCATCGGCACCGCCATGCAGGTCAACCTGTCCATGGTCGCCATCGAAGAAAACGAGGTGAACAAGAAGCTCGCCGCCTGGGCCGGTATCTTCGCCGTGGCCACCGCCTTCGCCGGCATCTGGGGCATGAACTTCAAGGCCATGCCCGAACTGGACTGGGAATTCGGCTACCCCATGGCCCTGGGCCTGATCGCGGCCACCTGCGGCTACCTGTACTACCGCTTCAAGCGGGCGAAGTGGCTGTGAGGGCGGTGCCGCCCAGATTTTGCCCGGGTGGCGGAATATCGCGCCCATAGCGGCAATGCCGTGGTGCCGGGTTTGGCTATAGTGAATGTTCACCAACCCTCAACGGAGGCGGGAACATGAACAGGATCAGCGCCGCGCTTGCGGCTGTGGTGATCGGGGTCGGCGGCCTGGGCGGTTGCGCCGACATGAGCGAAACCCAGCGCACCACCGGGACCGGGGCGGCCATCGGGGCCCTGGCCGGGGCGGTGGTGGGCGGCGCGACCCACGGCGGGCGCGGCGCGGCCACTGGGGCGGTGATCGGCGGCGCCCTGGGGGCGGGGGGCGGCTACCTGTGGTCGCGGCACATGCAGGAGCAGAAGGCGGCCATGGAGCAGGCCACCCAGGGCACCGGGGTGAAGGTCAGCCAGACCGCCGATAACCAGTTGAAGCTCGATATTCCCAGCGACATTTCCTTCGACACCGGCAGCTACGTGGTCAAGCCGAACATGCGGCCGATCCTGGATCGCTTCGCCACCACTCTGAACCAGAACCCGGTGACCACGGTGCGCATCGTCGGCCATACCGACAACACCGGGTCGGACGCGATCAACCAGCCCCTGTCGGTGAACCGGGCCAGCGCCACCCGGGACTACCTGGTGGAGCGGGGCGTGGCGATGAACCGCATCAGCATCGACGGCCGGGGCGCCCGGGAGCCGGTAGCCGACAACGGCACCGCCGCCGGCCGGGCGAAGAACCGCCGGGTGGAGATTTTCGTTGCCGAGGCGGCGCAGGGGTAGGCGCGGTTCGCAGCACTGAGCGCAACCGGCAAGACAAACGACAGGGCGGCTCGTGGGCCACCCTGGACTACTGGCCAGGCCTCCCGGGTGGAGGCCTGGCCGTTTTCAGCGCTACGGAGCCGGCGACGGGAGTGGGCCGGCGGCGCGCCTCACTGGCACGCCGCTTGGAAGCCGGCCTCGATGGCGGCGGCGTCCAGGCGGCGGCCGATGATGACGATGCGGCTCTCCCGGGTTTCGCCCTCGCCCCAGGGGCGGCCGTAGTCGAAGCCGGTGATGCGGTGCACGCCCTGGAAGACCAGGCGCTGCGGGTTGCCGCGCACGGCCAGCACGCCCTTGTAGCGCAGCATGTCGTTGCCGTTGGCCTCCAGCAGTCCTTCCACGTAGGCGCCGATGCGCGCCACGTCCACCTCGCCGGGGTGGTGCAGCACCAGGGATGAGACGTCGTCGTCCCAGGAGCGGGTGTGCTCCCCGGCAGTGGCGATGCCGCTGCGGGCCAGGCCCTGGGGGTGGTGCCCGGTGAGGAAGCCGGGATCGACTTCCAGCACGTCGTCCAGGTGGAAGGCGTTGAGGTCGAGCAGGGCGGCCACGCTGGTGTCCGCCGGGGGCGGGGCGATGGGCGCGCGGGCGTTGATGCGGCGCAGCCGCTCGGTCAGGGCTGCCACCCGGGCCTCGTCCACCAGGTCGGTCTTGGTCAGCAGCAGCCGGTCGGCGAAGCCCACCTGGGCGGCGGCCACCCGTTGCTCGTCGAGCTGGGCGGGGGCGTGCACCGCATCCACCAGGGTGAGGATGCCGTCGAGCACGTAGCGCTCGCGCACGCCCTCGTCCACGAAGAAGGCCTGGGCCACCGGTGCCGGGTCGGCCAGGCCGGTGGTTTCCAGCACCAGTCGGTCGAAGGCCAGGGTGCCGGCATCGCGCCGGTCGGCCAGGTCGGCCAGGGCCCGGCTCATTTCGCCGCGCACGCTGCAACAGACGCAGCCGTTGGCCAGCTCGATCACGGTGATGTCGGGGCGGCCGGCGGCCTCGATCAGGCCGCCGTCGATGCCGACGGCGCCGAACTCGTTTTCCACCACGGCGATGCGGGTGTCGCCGGCGGCGGCGATGAGACGGTTGAGCAGGGTGGTTTTGCCGGCGCCGAGGAAGCCGGTGAGGATGGTCACCGGAATCGGCGGCAGGGGTTGGGAAGATTGTCGGGTCATGGTCGTCCAACGAAAAACCGGCCGGCGCGACGCGAGGTCGGCCGGCCGGCGGGAGGGGCGGGATGGTTCCGCCCGGGCGTTCAGCAGCAGCGCCCGGGGCGCCCGTCGGCACCGCCGTAGCGGGCTTCCTGGCGCTCGCGGAAGAATTCCTCGTAGCTCATGGGCGTCTGCTCCGGATGGGTCAGGCGCATGTGCTGCACGTAGGCGTCGTAGTCGGGCACGCCCACCATCAGGCGGGCGGCCTGGCCGAGATACTTGCCGACGCGGGCGAGGTCAGAGAACACGGTGTGCCTTCCTTCTTCCTTAGACGCGGACGCCTTCGGGCATCAGCTCGAAGGGGGTTTCCTTGTCGGTGCGGCTGGGCTTGTCCAGGGCCTTGCGGCAGGCCGGCACGGCAAAGAGCAGGATGCTCACCACCAGGAACAGGAACAGGGCGGCCATGCCCGCATCGATATAGTTGTTGAGCACGATCTGGTGCATTTGTTCCATGGTCTTGGCCGGGGCCAGCAGCTGGCCCTGCTCCATGGCGGCGCGGTACTTGTTGGCCGCGGCGAGGAAGCCGATCTTGGGGTTCTCGTGGAACACCTTCTGCCAGCCGGCGGTGAGGGTACACAGCAGCAGCCAGATGGTCGGCACGATGGTCACCCAGGCGAAGCGCTGGCGCTTCATCTTGAACAGCACCACGGTAGCCAGCATCAGGGCCACGCCGGCCAGCATCTGGTTGGCGATGCCGAACAGGGGCCACAGAGTGTTGATGCCGCCGAGGGGATCGACCACGCCCTGGTACAGGAAGTAGCCCCAGGCGGCCACGCACAGGGCGGTGGCGATCAGGCTGGCGGGGATCGAGTCCATGCGCTTCATCGAGGGCACGAAGGTACCCATCAGGTCTTGCAGCATGAAGCGGCCGGCCCGGGTGCCGGCGTCCACGGCGGTGAGGATGAACAGGGCTTCGAACAGGATGGCGAAGTGGTACCAGAAGGCCATCATGGTCTTGCCGCCGAGCACGCTGGAGAGGATGTGGGCCATGCCCACGGCCAGGGTCGGGGCACCGCCGGCACGGGAGATGATGGTCTGCTCACCCACGTCCTTGGCGGTTTGCAGCAGCATGTCCGGGGTGACGGAGAAGCCCCACTGGGAGATCACCTGGGCCGCGTCCTGGGCGGTGCTGCCGAGCACGGCCAGGGGGCTGTTCATGGCGAAGTAGATGCCGGGCTCGATCACCGAGGCGGCCACCAGGGCCATGATGGCGACGAAGGACTCCATGAGCATGCCGCCGTAGCCGATGAAGCGGGCGTTCTTCTCGTTGTCGAGGAGCTTCGGCGTGGTGCCCGAGGAAATCAGGGCGTGGAAGCCGGAGACGGCGCCGCAGGCGATGGTGATGAAGAGGAAGGGGAACAGGCTGCCCGCCCACACCGGGCCGGAGCCGTCGATGAACTTGGTCAGGGCCGGCATCTGCAGGTTGGGGGCCACGACGGCGATGCCGATGGCCAGGCCGATGATGGTGCCGATCTTGAGGAAGGTGGACAGGTAGTCCCGGGGGGCCAGCAGCAGCCACACCGGCAGCACCGAGGCGACGAAGCCGTAGCCGATCAGCATCCAGGTCAGCTGCTTGCCGTCGAAGGTGAACAGGGGACCCCACACTGGGCTGGCGGCGATGTCGCCGCCGTAGACGATGGAGGCCATCAGCAGCACGAAGCCGATCACCGACATTTCACCGATGCGGCCCGGGCGCAGGTAGCGGGTGTAGACGCCCATCAGCAGGGCGATGGGGATGGTGGCGGCGACGGTGAAAGTACCCCAGGGGGAGCCGGCCAGGGCCTTGACCACGATCAGGGCCAGCACCGCCAGGATGATCACCATGATCATGAAGGTGCCGAACAGGGCGATCACGCCCGGGGCTACCCCCAACTCCGACTTGACCAGGTCGCCCAGGGAGCGGCCGTCGCGGCGGGTGGAGATGAACAGCACCATGAAGTCCTGCACCGCGCCGGCGAAGACCACCCCGGCGAGAATCCACAGCATGCCCGGCAGGTAGCCCATCTGGGCGGCGAGCACCGGGCCCACCAGGGGGCCGGCGCCGGCGATGGCGGCGAAGTGGTGGCCGAACAGCACGTACTTGTTGGTCGGCACGTAGTCCAGGCCGTCGTTGTGGCGCACCGCCGGGGTCATCCGGGTCGGGTCGAGCTCCATGACCCGGTCGGCGATGTACAGGCTGTAGTAGCGGTAGGCGATGAGGTAGGTACAGACGGCGGCGATGACGAGCCATAGGGCGTTGATGGTCTCGCCGCGATGCAGGGCGACGACACCGAATGCGGCTGCGCCCAGAAGCGCAACCGCCGCCCAGCCGAGATGGCGCTGGATGGTTTTCATGGATCTCCTCGTTCTTCCTTTGTATGGAAACGACACACCGCCATGCCGGTAGGCGGGCGGTAAACTTGCAGCCCGAGCGCAATGGCGACCGGTTAGCGAAATGTAAGAGGAGCGGGGGATGGAAAAAATCCGAGCTACTACGCAGGGCGACTACGTGTTACCACGTAGTGGCGAGGCCGGCTATCCCGGCGCCGAAGGGCGCTTGCGGCGCAAGATCCTGCTGTTGGCGGTAGTTCCCCTGGTGGTGGCCTGCATCGCCATCGCCCTGGCGATCCGCCAGCAGGGCGAGGCCCTGGCGCGGGAAGAAGGGGCCGCCGTGGCTCCGGTGCTCAATGCCATGAAGGAGGCCGAGCTCAAGCACTACATGGAGCTGGCCCGGGCGGCCATCGCCCCGATCTACGACAGCGGCCGCAACGATGCGGCCGCCCAGCAGCAGGTGAAGGACGTGCTGTCCCACCTGGCCTTCGGCGTGGACGGCTATTTCTTCGTGTACGACCTGAGCGGCAACAACCTGATGCACCCGCGCCAGCCCGAACTGGTGGGGCGCAACCTGTGGGAGTTGCGCGATCCCAACGGCACCCCCACCATCCAGCGCCTGCTCGCCCGGGCCAAGGGCGGCGGCGGTTACGAACCCTACCTGTGGGAGCGGCCCACCACCCACCGCATGGAGCAGAAGCTGGGCTACGTGATCCTGCTGGAACGCTGGGGCTGGATGGTGGGCACCGGCATCTACCTGGATGACGTGGACGAGGCCCTGCAACGCATCCACACCGAATCGGCGCGGCAGATCGAGACCAACCTGCAAGTGGTGGCGGCCATCGCCGTGGTGGCGGCCCTGCTGGTGGCCGTGGCCGGCTTGGCGCTCAACATCAGCGAGCACCGCTTGGCCGACGTCAAGCTGCGCGCCCTGGCCCGCCAGGTGGTGTCGTCCCAGGAAGAGGAGCGGGCCCGCCTGTCCCGGGAACTGCACGACGGGGTGAGCCAGATGCTGGTATCGGTGAAGTTCTTCGTCGAATCGGCGCGGGGCCGCCTCGCCCAGGGGCCGGAGCGGGCCGGCGAGGCGGTGCCCCTGCTGGAGCGGGGCATCGCCCGGCTGAATGAAATCCTCGGCGAGGTGCGGCGTATCTCCCACGCCCTGCGCCCGGCGCTGCTCGACGACCTGGGGCTGGCCGCCGCCCTGGACCACCTGGGCCGGGACTTCGCCGACCGAACCGGCCTGGCGGTTTCCGTGTCCCACCGGGGCGGAGGTGGCGAGCTGCCCGAGGCGGTGGCCACCGCCTTGTTCCGCGTCGCCCAGGAAGCCCTGTCCAACGTGGAGCGCCACGCCGGCGCCGCCTCGGTGGGCATCGAGACCACCCAGGACGCCCTGGGGCTGCGCCTGACGATCAGCGACGACGGCCAGGGCTTCGACGTGGCCGAGGTGGAGCGGCACCCGCGCAGCGGCATCGGCCTGCGCAACATGCGCGAGCGGCTGGCCGCCCTGCGCGGCACCCTGTCGATCGAATCCGACGAACGGGGCACGGTGGTGAGCGTGTTCGTTCCCGCCGACGCCCATCCCTTTTTTGGTTGAAGGAAACACAGCATGAGCGAACAACCGGCCACGGTCCGCGTGGTGATCGTCGACGACCATCCCCTGGTGCGGGACGGCGTGCGGGCCTGCCTGGAAGCCTCGCCCCACCTGCGGGTGGTGGGCGAGGCCGGGGATGCGGCGGCTGCCGAGCGGCTGATTTTGGCCGAGCGGCCCGACCTGGCCCTGGTGGACATCGGCATGCGCGGCGAGAGCGGCATCGACCTGATCGCCCGGCTGCGCCGCCAGGAAGTGCCGACCCGGCTGGTGGTGCTGACCATGTACGACAACCCGGAGTACGTGGCCGAGGCCATGCGTGCCGGGGCCCGGGGCTACGTGCTCAAGGACGCTCCCTCCGACGAGATCTTTGCCGCCATCGACGCGGTGCAGGCCGGGGGCTGTTACTACTCGGCGGGGGTGGACCCGGTGGCCGGTAGCGGCCACCCTGCCGGCCCCCTGCTGACCCATCGGGAAAAGGAAGTGCTGGCCCTGATCGCCGAGGGGCTCAACAACAAGCGCATCGCCAGCGCCCTGGGCATGAGCGTACGCACCGTGGAAACCCACCGTCTCAACATCAAGCGCAAGGTGGGCATCGAAGGCACCGCCGCCCTGCTCAAGTACGCCTTCGGGCGGGAGTGGGCGCGCTGAAGGCACGTTGACGGCGCCGCGGAGAACTCCCGCGCCGATGCGGCGGCGGGAATGAAAAGCAAACGGCCCGGGAAATTTCCCGGGCCGTTTGCCTTTGCGCCCCGAGGGGGGCGGATGAAGCTCTGGCTCAGCCGTTGGCGCGCTGTTCCAGCACTTCCACGGCGGGCAGCTTCTTGCCTTCGAGGAATTCCAGGAAGGCGCCGCCGCCGGTGGAGATGTAGTCGATCTGCTTCTCGATGCCGTACTTGGAGATGGCCGCCAGGGTGTCGCCGCCACCGGCGATGGAGAAGGCCGGGGAGTGGGCGATGGCCGCCGCCAGCATCTTGGTGCCGCCGCCGAACTGATCGAATTCGAACACGCCCACCGGGCCGTTCCAGACGATGGTGCCGGCGTGGGCGATGATGCCGGCCAGCTTGGCCGAGGTCTTGGGGCCGATGTCCAGGATCATGTCGTCCGGGGCCACGTCCTGGGCATCCACCCGGTTGCCGCGGGCGTGGGCGGAGAGTTCGTTGGCCACCACCACGTCTTCGGGGATGGGCACCGAGGCGCCGCGCTTGTCCATGATGTCCATGATGTTGCGGGCTTCGTCCACCAGGTCCAGCTCGGCCAGGGACTGGCCGATGGGCAGGTCGTTGGCGACCATGAAGGTGTTGGCGATGCCGCCGCCGACGATCAGCTGGTCCACCTTCTCGGCCAGGGACTTGAGGATGGTCAGCTTGGTGGACACCTTGGAACCGGCGACGATAGCCACCAGGGGGCGCTTGGGGTTTTCCAGGGCGCGGGAGAGGGCGTCCAGCTCGGCCGCCAGCAGGGGGCCGGCGCAGGCCACGGGGGCGTACTTGGCCATGCCGTGGGTGGTGGCCTCGGCCCGGTGGGCGGTGCCGAAGGCGTCGTTCACATACACGTCGCACAGCTTGGCCATCTTCTGGGCCAGCTCGTCGTTGTTCTTCTTCTCGCCCTTGTTCACCCGGCAGTTTTCCAGCAGCACCACCTCACCGGGCTTGACCTCGAAGCCGCCGTCCACCCAGTTGTCCACCAGGGCCACCTTGCGGTCGAGCAGCTCGGCCAGGCGGTGGGCGATGGGGGCCAGGGTGTCGTCGGGCTTCATCTCGCCCTCGGTGGGGCGGCCCAGGTGGGAGGTGACCATGACGGCAGCGCCTTTTTCCAGGGCCAGCTTGATGGCCGGCACCGAGGCACGGATGCGGGTGTCGTCGGTGATGCGGCCGGTGTCGTCCTGGGGAACGTTCAGGTCGGCGCGGATGAAGACGCGCTTGCCGGCGAGGTCGAGGTCGGTGAGTTTCTTGAATTGCATGGCGGAAACCGTGGAAAGGGAGAAAGGGAAATGAAAACGGCACGGCGCCGGGGCGTCGTGCCGTCGTAGGGGGCTCAGCGGCAACAACCCTCGCCGCTGTTGTGGATGACCCAGATCAGGTGGCCAGAGCCCCAGTCGCCGCTGAAGCCGGCGCCGCCGGCGAAGATCAGCCGGCCCTGGCCCTTGTAGACCAGCTCGTAGCGGTGCCGGTCGCTGCCGAAGTAGAAGGGAATCCAGGCTTTGCCGGTGATGTAGGCGCCCTGGTCGGTGGGCTGGCCGATCTGGTTGGTGACTTGGGCCATCGACATGCCGATCTTGAGCGAGGTGAACTTGCTGCCGGCGGCGGGGCGGCCGGTGATTTCGCCTTCCCAGTCGTTGATGCCCTTCACCTTCTGGCCGTAGCCGGATTCGACCTTGGACGAATCGACCACGTAGCCGTTCTTCATGCCCGGGCCGTCCTTGCCGGCGGGGGCGGGGGAGGCATCGGCGCTCTTGGCCGCCGGCGCGGCGGCGGTTGCAGCGGCCGGGGCGGCGGTGCTGCCGTCGGTCGGGGTGCAGTCGGTGGGCGGCGGCGTGGTGGCGGCCTTGGATTTGCTGGTCTTGCCCTTCTTCGCCGGGGCCTTGGCAGGGGCGGGGCAGGGCGGCAACGCCTGGGCGGGGGCTGCCGCCGTGGTGGTGGCGGTGGCATCGGTGGCCGGCTGCGCGCCGTCCTCGGGTTTGGCGGCCTTGCCGGCGCAGCCGGCGCCGAGCACGGCCAGGCCGGCGAGCAGTGCGATGTTGCGCAGTGCAGACGTCATGTTTCCCCTCCTGAGGGTTGGCCGGCGTTCCTTGGTGGGCGGCCGGCGGCGTTGGTTTTTTGCAGCCGGATTGTATTACTTGGCGTCGGTCAGGGCCACGGCGGTGTCGAGCAGCCGGTTGCTGAATCCCCATTCGTTGTCGAACCAGACGAACAGGTTGATCAGCCGGGGGCCGCCGGCCCGGGTCTGGCTGGTGTCCACGATGGCCGAATGGGGATCGTGGTTGAAGTCGATGGAGGCGTGGGGATCGCCCGAGGTGGCCAGTACGCCCCGCCACGGGCCTTCGGACGCCTGGCGTAGCAGGTCGTTGACCAGGGCCGGGGTGGTGTCCCGGGCCAAGGTGACGGTGAGGTCGATGGCCGAGACGTTGAGGGTGGGCACCCGGATCGCCTTGGCCAGCACCCGGCCGGCCAGGGCTGGCAGCAGCCGCTCCACGCCCCGGGCCAGGCCGGTGGAAACGGGGATCATCGACTGCATGGCCGAGCGGGTGCGGCGCAGGTCGGTGTGGTGATAGCCGTCGGCCAGGGGCTGGTCGTTCATCACCGAGTGCAGGGTGGTGAGCAGCACCTGTTCCAGGCCCAGTTCCCGGTGCAGCAACTCCAGCACCGGCACTACCGCGTTGGTGGTGCACGAGGCGTTGGAGATCAGCCGCTCGTTGCCGGCGAGGCGGCCGTGGTTGAGGCCGTAGACCACCGTGGCGTCCACGTCGGCGGCGCTGTTGGCCGGGTGGGAGAGCAGCACCCGGGGGCAGCCGGCGGACAGGAAGCGCGCCAGCCCGGCCCGGTTGCTGTACTGGCCCGAGCATTCCACCAGCAGGTCGATCTTCAGGCTGCGCCAATCCACCGCCTCGGGCGTGGTGGCGTGGGTGAGGGCGATGGGCTGGCCATCCACCACCAGGGTTTCGTCGCCCAGTTCCACCGGGGCGGGAAAGCGCCCGTGGGTGGAATCGAAGCGGGTCAGGTAGGCAATGCTGTCCGCATTGGCGGGTTCGTTGATCGCCACCACCTGGAGTTGATCGGCCAGGCCGCGCTCGTGCAGGGCGCGCAGGAAGCAGCGGCCGATGCGGCCGTAACCGTTGATGGCAAGGCGGAGAGGCCGGGATGGGCCGGATACGGGAGTCAACATGGGAGCCAACGCGGGAGTCCCTGGTGGGTGGCGGAAGGGCTCGATTTTACAGGCACGCCGCGGCAAATCCGAGGGGCGGCAGGGTTGGGACCGGGGGCGGCGGCAATATTTGCTGCGGAAGCGGCCCGTCTTGCCGCTCGAAGCCGCTTCCGCAGCGCCGATGCCGCCGGAAGATGGCTGGAAATGGTTTGAAAAGGCCGGGAATGCCGGTCAAGCAAGCGCGTGCAGATGTGGCACGGGGATTGCTATAAGCATAACCGTCAAGTTTTGGAGCTTTCCCATGAAAATCGGCAACGTATCCGACAGCAGCCAGGCGAGTGCGTGGCGCAGCACGTCGACGGCTGTGGGCGGCAGCGACTTCCAGTCGCTCCTGGCGCGGGCCCAGCAAGCCAGCGGCGGTTCCCCGACCATCACCGGACAGGTCGCCGCCGGCTCGGCCGCCGAAGCCTCGGCCAAGCAGGCCGGCAAGGCGGAGGCCGCCAAGGCCGCTCACGACGCGGCCCTGGCCGAATTCAACGACTACATGAAGAAGACCCCGATGGAGCACCTGCGCGACGCCGTGCTCAAGGAAATGGGCGTCACCGAGGACGATCTGGCCGCCATGCCTCCGGAGAAGCGCCAGGCTATGGAAGGCGAGATCGCCAGACGGATCAAGGAAAAGCTGTTGGCCAAGCAGGATCAGGGCGACGCCCCGAAAACAACCCAGCCCCCGGCGGTGGAGGCTACTGCCGATGGCACGGACAACCTGCCCAATGTCGCCGGGGCAATACAGCCGGCGGCGGAAGCCAAATCATCGGTGTGATGCCGATGCCGGCGTCGGCCCAGCAAAAACCGCCAGCATTGCCTGGCGGTTTTTGTTTGGTGGGGGCGGTTGCCTATTTAAACCGGCAGCACCACTCCTTAAGCGTGGTGTTAGCTCTCCGCGTCAATGCGGCATGGTATTTGACCTGACCTTGTGCAGAAGAAGCGTTCAGCGATAACGACAAGAAGAACTGCTGGGGAACACCGTCGAGCATGAGTGCAGGAGTGTTGGCGAAGCCAAAGCGGATATCAAACGCCTGATCGCCAACAAGAACGCATCCTTTCGCACCAAGCTCGCGGAGTTTGGCAAGGCCGTGCTCCATGAGCGCCCGACCGATACCTTGGCCTTGGCGTTCTGGAAGAACGGATAACCTATGCACCAAAGTTCGCCCCATAGCTCTCGATGAAACGTACCTCGTGCACCTCGCACTTTGCATATATCCACTTCTTCCAGTTTTCTTGAAGCCAGATAACCGAAACTCCTCCGATGGGATGTTTCGCTTCAAGAGGAAGAACTAATTCTGTTTGCCCAGCATGGTACCCAGTGGAGCAAATGAGTTTATAACTTGCTGGTGCGTCGTGATCCTCGATGAGCATGAAGTCAACAATGCTCTCAAAAGGATGCTTTCCCGGAAATCGTAAAACGACGCCTCTGTAAAAATTCTCGTCCTTACACTCTGCGAGAGGAGCCCAATTCATAGCTGATGTCTAACGTTGGAGGTAAAGAGTGCGGAGCCAGCTTGCCGGCGTAGCGACCCACTTGACCGAAGGGTTGGGCGTCATTGGAGGACAACTAGCTTTCCACCATTGCACTCGAATTCGGAGCGGCTTGTGCGAGAGGTTTCGGTTGCCACTGAGTCTTGAGCAAATATGTCTTTAAACAGGAGCTTTGGAGGTTGATAAGACTTTTGGGATTCTTGAAATGAAGTTCCTTGAGCAGTCTTTGCAACCTCCTCGACGCTGACCAGCCAAGAGCACCTAAGGTCAATACGCCCGAGGGCTGCATTTATGCGGTGCTCGACTTTCAGATAGCCATCATTGTCCTGGGCAATAGCGCGATATTCGTCTGCGGTGGCTTGGGTGATGACAATTTCCAGTTGATTGACGCTTGTGAGTGAGAGCCATCCATCAGTAACCATATCGGTATCGCCAGAAAACTGAACGGTAGGAAATTGCTTTGCGGTCATTTGTGACTGCAACCACAAGATAGTGTCGTAGATAGTGTTCATGACGCCTAATATGAAATGAGCGGACCTACGCAGTTTTTTGCGCAGGTCCACTCGACTGAAAGGTTAGAGTGGGGCCGAGAGCAGGCTTTTTTGGCGCACTTTCAGAAGTACGTATTCCGCTAACCAAAACTCCACGTCTAGATTTGGCGTCCAGCCCAACTTCAGAAAGGCATCGCAAAGCGCAAATGCTTGAGCCGGAGACCAGTAGGATTGACATACTTCGGAGCGAAAAGTGAATTCAGGGTCTTCGTCGTTAAGAAGAAGTTGCTCCGCAATTGGCATCGATATGCGAAAGGCTGGACACTCGCCAGCACCACCACTAACCAGAATGTCACCGGGGTTGACTGACCATATTGGAACAGCCTCAAGAAGCTCATAAACAGCCACTGATATGGGCCCCGCTCTTCCGAAGACAACTAGCTGTGGGTAATTGGTTGGGCACTCGACAAACCCAAGCAATCGATGTCGGTAGCAGTTGATTTCAGACATGAGTTCTAACGAGCTAGGTAAACGGACTGCTGCGCAGAAGTGACAGGAGAAGCCAAGGCGGGTGTTTGGCAGGTTCGCCTGAGCGGTTTGTTAGCCATTTATTTGCTTGTAAAAATCATTTCAGCAGCTAACTGCTCTTGGATCTTTTGCATTTGTGGAGTCATCCCGGATGTCATCTTTTCTGCAACATCAGATTTTGGCTAGTTGTTTGGTCCGCTTTATGGTAGTGGTTTCTACGTGGGGTTAGGTACGGTTCACAACAGCAAGTGGTCATGCATATTCAAGATTGTCCAGGCAATGGCGAAGAGAAAGATTGTTATACCTCTCCGGTAAACATATAAATCTTCCAGTTCTCAAAACTGAGTACGCGTTTGCTAGCTGGTTCGAAGCCGGCTGTGGCAAACCAACCGCCGATCAAACCTGGGTTTGATGTGATGCGCGAATGATCTGGGATGAGACGATTTTTGTACGCCAACATTCGCCACTCCTCTGACACATATTGCCATCTTCGCCCACAGTTTCGGCAGGTAAGAAACGTATCAAATCGATCAGTGACGATGTCTTGCTGAAAGCAAGAAAGGTGTAGGGATTCATCCGCGAGGATATTTTGATACTCGTCGTGCCAGCCAGGACCTTGCTCTTTGCTAACCCAGTACTCGAACTGTGCCCAGTTGCAGGGACATCCGTGCTTCTGGACATAGTCGTGAAGAACAGCTCTAACAGCTTCCATTTCTTTTTGGAAGTTGTATTGCGGGAGGCAAACCTGACACACCCCGTCGGGAGACATAGTTAAGACAGGGAAGAGTTCTTGAAATTTGGGTGGTAACTCGTGGATCGGACTGTCGCCAAATCTCCCGTACCGCCCACAAATATCGCAATGAACTATCCAGCACCGATATAGCTGTTCGGCAAGAAAGTCTTCATGCGATTTTGGTTTCGATGACATCTCTTGAAGTACCTAACGATGAGGGTAAGCGGACCGCCGTGCGAGGCGGCCAGTCAATATGCAGATGGTTCCCGGCGGTCCGGTTGACTGGTTTGTTAGACATTAACACTCTTGGTCTCTAAGCCATCAAGTTCTGAATCGAACCAGTTGAGCATGCCTTCTCTAGCCCGGTGAAACCGAATAGTGATTTCATCCAAGTCTTCTTGAACATAGATACGGAATACATAGGTTGGCCAATGGGATTTCATCTCTCTTTCCCATGAGGTCAACAATACGTCAGCAGCAGCCTTGCGATCCGACTCATCGAAGTGTATGTGATTAATGATAGCCTCCTGTCCAGCGGCGTCCAGATTGTGGTGGCCATGAGAGCGAGTGAGCTTGTTTTTATCAAAAATGCAGCCATCGCGTTCGATGAGGGGAGGCATAACATGCCTAACGTAGAACTAACCGGCGCTGCGCCACTTTCTGGCGCAGCGTCCAGCGACGAAAGGGAGCGAGGTTGGGCACCATGTTAGGAGTGACGCCACTTGAGTCAATCCAATATTTGACCAACTACGGCACCACCGATAATGCCTGCGAGATAGACATGCCGGGCATTAATAAAAGTGCTTTCAAGGATGGTGTTGACCATTAGGAATGCAAAGCTCCAGCCGAGAATTGCGCCTATGCCTGAGAATATGCGACAGTCGACCATAGCTGCGCCACGCTTATAGTTGGCGGAATGGCCTGAAGCTTCATAAATTAGCGTTGCTCCACATTGGATGCAGCGAACGCTTGTTGCTTCATTTTGCGATTGGCAGGTTTGGCAAAACATACGATGTTTAACGTAGAAGTGAGCGGCCTGCGTCGCTTTTGCACAGGTCCGGTTGAGCGTAGGGTTAGGCGTCAAGACAGAGGGCATTACGAATTTTCGGGGAGGTGCCACTGTGTTGCTGGCATAAAAATGAATATCGCAAGTAGGATTCCTACGGGAGCCGTACCAATAGCCAGCACGAGAAATAAAAACACAGACGCCTTTCTGGATAATTCCACCTTTCTGTAGCTGCCATAGGCGAGAAGCAAGTGCAAGAAAACAAATAATCCCGGCATAAGAAGCAAGAGCGGCCACTGATCACTCGTGATTGCTGTTGCGACTATGCCTCCCACGATTACGAGGTAAAGAATTGCTACGGTGATATGGCACTTCATAAGCCGAATGTTGTTTCCTCGGTAGATTGCGGTTTCCCATGTCTTCATATAGGCGCGGAGAGGCGAGCATAGAAAATGAACGGGCTGTGACGCCCAACGTGAAGTAGACACCATCGCGGGTGCCTACATATTCAAAAGATGTGCATAAATATATTGCTTTCGTCATTATCCTATTGATGGCATTGATATATGTCAAGTGGGAATATAAATATGGCGACAGGTAATGCACCTCACCCTGAATTGTTGGATCAGGTTCGGGATCGCTTGCGGGTGAAGCATTGCAACTTGCGTACTGAGGATAAGTACCTGCAGTGGATTCGCCGTTTCATCCTGTTTCATGACAAACGCCATCCGCGTGAGATGGGGGCGGCAGAGGTGATGGCGTTCCTGACCCATTTGGCGGTACAGGGCAAGGTGGTGGCGAGCACGCAGAATCAGGCTTTGTCGGCCTTGCTGTTCTTGTACCGGAAGTGTTGGGCGTTAACTTGCCCTGGTTGCAGGAGGTCGTTCGTGCCAAGCCGTTGCGGCGTTTGCCGGTGGTGTTGTCGCGGCAGGAGGTGGCGGTGCTGCTGGCCCAGATGTCCGGGCTGCATGGGTTGATGGCGCAGCTGTTGTACGGCACGGGATGCGCTTGATGGAATGGGTGCGCTTGCGGGTGAAGGACGTTGATTTTTCCTTGAGCGAAATCCTGATTCGCGACGGCAAGGGGGCGAAGGATCGGGTGACCTTGTTGCCCCCGGCGCTGCTTGGGCCTTTACAGGCGTACTTGCAGGGGCGGCGGCAGTTGTACGAGGCCGATCTGGCCCTGGGCCGGGGCCGGGCGACGGTCTATCTGCCCGATGCGCTGGCGCGCAAATATCCCAATGCCGCCAGCGAGGCGGGTGGGGCTGGCAGTATGTGTTTCCGGCCAGCAGCTTTTCCCGCGATCCGCTCAGCGGTATGGAGCAGCGGCACCATTGGGACGAAAAGGGTTTGCAACGGGCGGTGAAGAAGGCGGTGCAGGCAGCGGGCCTGACCAAGCCGGCGACGCCCCATACCCTGCGTCATTCCTCTGCCACTCATTTGCTCCAGGCCGGCTACGACATTCGCACCATTCTGGAGTTGCTCGGCCACCAGGATATGGCGACGACCATGATTTACACCCACGTCCTGAACAAGGGCGGGCGTGGTGTGCTGTCGCCTCTGGATGATTTGTAAGGGACCTGCCTGCCAGCCCTGGCGGGACGGTCTCTTCCATGCGACTGGCCGGAGATCAAGGTAGGGCGCGGCTCTCCGGGCAGGCATAAAAAAACCGCCGGCCCCTTGCGGGAACCGGCGGTTTTCTTTGCCTTAAGCGCGCGGCTGCGGTCGCTTACTTGGCGGCCATCCAGGCGCGGGCGGCGTCGAGCATGCGGCAGGAGTAGCCCCACTCGTTGTCGTACCAGGCCAGCACCTTGACCAGCACGGAGCCGTCTTCGCCCTTGATGACCCGGGTCTGGGTGGCGTCGAAGGTGGAGGAGACGGTGGTGTGGTTGAAGTCGGAGGACACGAGCGGCTCGTTGTTCACCGCCAGGATGCCCTTGAGGGGGCCGTTGGCGGCGGCGGTCATCAGCTCGTTGATCTCTTCCTTGGTGGTGGCGCGTTCGGCGGTGAAGGTCAGGTCCACCAGGGAGACGTTGATGGTCGGCACGCGCAGGGAGAAGCCGTCGAACTTGCCAGCCAGCTGGGGCAGCACCAGGCCCACGGCCTTGGCGGCGCCGGTCTTGGTGGGGATGATGTTGGCGGCGGCAGCGCGGGCGCGGCGCAGGTCCTTGTGGCGCACGTCCACGGTCACCTGGTCGTTGGTGTAGGCGTGCACGGTGGTCATCAGGGCCTGCTTGATGCCGACGCTCTCGGCCAGCACCTTGGCCACGGGGGCCAGGCAGTTGGTGGTGCAGGAGGCGTTGGAAACCACGGTCATGGTGGCGTTGAGCACGGATTCGTTGACGCCCATCACCACGGTGGCGTCCACGTCGTCGCCGCCCGGGGCTGAGATCAGCACGCGCTTGGCACCCTGGTCCAGCAGGGCCACGGCCTTGGCCTTGGAGGTGTAGGCGCCGGTGCATTCGAGCAGCACGTCGACGCCGTGCTTGGCCCAGTCCACGCCCTTGGGGTCCTTGGTGGAGTAGAAGGGGATCTTCTTGCCGTCGATGACGATGCAGTCTTCGCCCTCGGTCTCGACAGAGGTGCCAAAGCGGCCATGGGTGGTGTCGTACTTCAGCAGGTGGGCGTTGGTGGCCAGATCGCCGGAGGCGTTGATGGCAACCACGTCGAACTCGTTCTGCAAGCCCTGCTCGTAGATCGCGCGCAGGGTGCAGCGGCCGATGCGACCGAAACCGTTGATGGCAACTTTGATAGCCATGTACTTCTCTCCTCTATCTAAAAAACCTGTTGGCGCGGTCTTGCGGGCCGCGCTCCTCCCTTATTGCAGCACTTCCTTGACGGTCTTCACCACGTTGGCGACGGTGAAACCGAAGAGTTCGAACAGCTTGCCGGCGGGGGCCGATTCGCCGAAGTGGTCGATGCCGACCACGGCGCCGTCGCGGCCCACGTACTTGTGCCACAGGCCGGAGTGGGCGGCTTCGATGGCGACGCAGCGGGCATTGCCCAGCACTTGCTTGCGGTAGGCCGCGTCCTGGCGCTCGAAGGCTTCGACGCAGGGCATGGAGACGACCCGGGCGGCGATGCCTTCGTCGGCCAGGGCCTTCTGGGCGTCCAGGGCCAGCTTGATTTCGGAGCCGGTGGCGATCAGGGTCACCTGGGCGCCGCCCTGGGCGTCGGCGAGCACATAGCCGCCACGGCGGATGGCCTCGGCGGTGATGCCGGCGGTGACGTTGGGCAGGTTCTGGCGCGACAGGGCCAGTACCGAGGGGCCGTCGTTGCGCTCGATGGCGGAGACCCAGGCCACGGCGGTTTCGGTGGAATCGGCGGGGCGCCACACGTCCAGGTTGGGGATCAGGCGCAGGGACGGCACGTGCTCCACCGGCTGGTGGGTCGGGCCGTCCTCGCCCAGGCCGATGGAATCATGGGTATAGACCATGATCTGGCGCTGCTTCATCAGCGCTGCCATGCGGATGGCGTTGCGGGCGTAGTCGGAGAACACCAGGAAGGTGGCGGTGT
>NZ_JAJTBG010000006.1 GCF_021287045.1 Oryzomicrobium sp.
AATCGTGCCAACGTTCACGTGCGGCTTCGTACGTTCGAACTTTTCCTTAGCCATTTCAGCCCCTCAAATTTCGAGACAAAAGAGTGAAAAACCGTGGTGCCCATGGGCAGGATTGAACTGCCGACCTCTCCCTTACCAAGGGAGTGCTCTGCCACTGAGCTACATGGGCGATCCAACAAAACCTTGTTACCGCGCGCTGGAGCGGGTGAAGGGAATCGAACCCTCGTCATAAGCTTGGAAGGCTTCTGCTCTACCATTGAGCTACACCCGCCCAATTTCCAGCTTGGTTCCGAGAGAGCCTGACAACGGGCTTTTCGGTCTTCACCCTGCAACACGATCGACACCGATCGCGCCGCAAGCGGTTTGGTGGAGGAGGAAGGATTCGAACCTTCGAAGGCAGTGCCGTCAGATTTACAGTCTGATCCCTTTGACCGCTCGGGAACTCCTCCGGATCGAAACGGCTAATTGCATCTACCTAGCCTTGCAGCCAAGTAGTCGTTCGAGCCGAGAGGCAGAAGTATAGCAACAATTCCTCCGACGTCTACTCTTTTTTGGCTTTTCTTTCCTTCCCGGGGCGGCGCTCCCCTTTTTGTCGCTTTTCCCCATGCGGAAGACGTCGGACACCCGTTGCAACCACCTTTCGGACACGTCCTTTTCAATCCTCGTAGAATGGCGCCCATAGCCAACGCGGCGCGGACGGGTGGCCGAAAGTACACCTTCCCGGCGACGCCGCAGCCCCCCAACAAGTTGAAACGCTTCGATTATGACCTCGCATCAGCAGAATCCCGCTTCTCCGCCCCCGGAAGCCCTCATCGCCGCCCTGCGCGCCCGCTTCGGCGAACGCTTTTCCCAGGGCGAATCGGTCCGCCTCCAGCACGGCCGCGACGAGTCGGTGCACACGCCGATGCTGCCCGACGGCGTCGTCTTCGCCCAAAGCACCGCCGAGGTGGCCGACGCCGTGGCCCTGTGCCACGCCCATGGCGTTCCGGTGATCCCCTACGGCACCGGCAGTTCGGTGGAAGGCCACGTCCTCGCCCCCCGCGGCGGTATCACCATCGACCTGGCCGGCCTGGGCCAGGTCAAGCACATCCACGCCGAAGACCTGACCGCCACGGTGGAAGCCGGGGTCACCCGCACCCAGTTGAACGCTGCCCTCAAGGGCACCGGCCTGTTCTTCCCCATCGACCCGGGGGCCGACGCCTCCCTGGGCGGCATGGCCTCCACCCGCGCCTCCGGCACCAACGCCGTGCGCTACGGGACCATGAAGGAAAACGTGCTGCAACTCACCGTGGTGCTGCCCGACGGCCAGGTCATCAAGACCGGCAGCCGGGCGCGCAAGTCGTCGGCGGGCTACGACCTGACCCGCCTGTTCGTCGGCGCCGAAGGCACCCTGGGCATCGTCACCGAGCTGACGGTGCGTCTGTACCCGGTGCCCGAGGCCATTTCCGCCGCGGTGTGTGCCTTCCCCAGCGTGGATGAGGCGGTCAACACGGTGATCGAGACCATCCAGTTGGGGGTGCCAGTGGCCCGGGTCGAACTGCTCGACGCGGTGACCATGGGCGCCATCAACCGCTTCTCCAAGACCGACTACCCGGAATCCCCCACCCTGTTCTTCGAGTTCCACGGTTCCGAGGCCGGGGTGGCCGAACAGGCCGAGACGGTGCAGGCCCTGGCCGCCGAGCACGGCGGGCAGAACTTCCAGTGGGCGGCTCGCCCCGAGGACCGCACCCGCCTGTGGCAGGCCCGCCACGACGCCTACTTCGCCTGCCTGCAGATGCAGCCGGGCTGCCGCGCCTTCCCCACCGATGTGTGCGTGCCGATCTCCCGCCTGGCCGAGTGCATCCACGCCACCAACGAGGATATCGCCCAGGTCGGCCTCAAGGTCGCCCTGTTCGGCCACGTCGGCGACGGCAACTTCCATCTAGTGGTACTGGTCGATCCGGACAGCGAAAAGGACATGGCCGCCGCCGAATGGCTCAACGAGCGGGTGGTCGGCCGCGCCATCGACATGGAAGGCACCTGCACCGGCGAGCATGGCATCGGCCTGGGCAAGCAGCAGTTCATGGTGCGGGAGCACGGCCAGGGCGCCGTGGACCTGATGCGCGTGCTCAAGCGCGCCATCGACCCGGCCGACCTGATGAACCCGGGCAAGATCCTGCCCGCTGCCTGAACGGCTGCCGTCCGCTCCATACTTCGACACTCCAACGCGCCGACACGCCACCACCGCCGTGAAGCCCACCCGCCTCCAGCCGATCCTCCACCCGGCCGCCCTCCAGGTCGCGGTGGGTTATGCGTTGGCGGCCCTGGCCTGGATCGCATTGTCGGACTACGTGGTGGACCTCTTCGCCCCCCCGACCGCCAGCGGCGGCTGGCAAAGCCTCAAGGGCGGCGCCTTCGTCCTGCTCACCTCCCTGCTCCTCTACCGGCTGGTCCGCCACCAGTTGGTCCGGCGCGACGAGGGGGCGCCCCTGCCGCCCCAGCAACTGTGGCGCCCGGTGCTCTACTACCTGGTGTTCGCCGCCGCCCTGGGCGGGCTGGCCTTCAGCGTCTACCGCACCGCCGAGCAGGCCATCGACGATACCGTGGCCCGGGACCTGGAGGCGGTGGCCCAGCTCAAGACCAACCAGCTCGTCCGCTGGCTCGACGAGCGGCAGCGCGACGCCCAGAGCATCGCCCTCAACCCTTTGTTCGTCGCCGCCCTGGAGCGCTGGCGCCACACCCCTGGCGGCTCCCGCCAGGCGGTGGACGACACCCTGCGAATGCTGCGCGACACCCTGGGCTACCAGGAAATCCACCTGTTCGCTCCAGACGGCCGAACCCTGCTGGCCAGCACCGGCAGCGAACCCCCAGGCCCCGACGATCTGCCGGCCGGCCTTCCCGGCCTGAACCGGCACCGTGCGGCGCTGACCGACTTTCACTACCGCGGCAGTGGCACGACCCGGCGCATCGCCCTGGACCTGTCGCTGCCCATCGCCACCACCGACGGCCGGCCCCTGGCCATTCTCCAGCTGGAAATCAATCCCGAACGGGATCTGTACCCGGTGCTGCGCCAATGGCCCACCCCCAGCCGCTCGGCGGAGACCTTGCTGGTGCGGCGCGACGACGGCGACGACATGGTCTATCTGGGCGACACCCGCCTCAGCCACGACACCGCCCTGCGCTTGCGCCACTCGCTCAAGGACGACTGGCTGCTCGCCGTCCGGCTGCTCCTGGGCGCCACCGGCCCCCAGCGGGCCCTCGACTACCGCCGCGTGCCGGTGATCGGCGTCGGCAGCCTGATCCCCGACACCCCCTGGCTGCTCATCACCAAGATCGACATCGGCGAGGCGTTCGCCCACCTCACCCTGGTCGGGCGCATCACCGGGCTGGTGCTGGCCTCCCTGCTGCTCGCCGCCGCCCTGGTCGGCATCGCCTCCTGGCGCAGCCTGCTGGCCCGCCACCATACCGCGCAGGAGCGCCAGCGCCTGCAACAGGAAGCCCTGCGCAAGCACTACGACCTGCTTTCCAAACACGCCAACGACATCATTTACCTGGCCGACAGCCAGGGCCACCTGGTGGAATGCAACGACCGGGCCCTGGCCGCCTACGGCCGCAGCCGCGAAGAGTTCCTCACCCTCAACCTGAGCGACCTGCGCACCGAGCAGACTCGCCCGGAACTGACCGGGGTGCTCGACCGGCTGTGGCGCGAGCACCACCTGCTCTACGAAACGGTGCACCAGCGCCGTGACGGCACGCCCTTCCCGGTGGAGGTCAGCGCCCGGGCCCTGGCCATCGAGGGCGAGACCTTCCTCCACGCCGTGGTGCGCGACATCAGCGAGCGCAAGGCGGCCGAGGCGCGCATCGACTACCTGGCGGGCCACGACCCCCTCACCGGCCTGCCCAACCGCAGCCTGCTGGCGGACCGGGCCAGCCTGGTGCTGGACCTGGCCCACCGTTCCGGCAGCCAGGTGGCCCTCGTCTACCTGGACCTGGACCGTTTCCAGGCAATCAACGACACCCTGGGCCACAACCTGGGCGACCGGCTGCTCCAGGAAGTGGCCCAGCGCCTGGAAGCCCAGATCCGCTCGGCGGACACCCTGGCCCGCCTGGGAGGCGACGAGTTCGCCCTGCTCCTGCCCGACACCGACGCCGACGACGCCGCTCACATCGCCGGCAAGCTGCAACAGGCCCTGCGCACCCCCATCGCCCTGGACGGCCACACCCTGCGGGTGTCGATCAGCCAGGGCATCAGCCTCTACCCCCTGGACGCCGACGCCTACAGCGACCTGGTGCGCAACGCCGACGCCGCCCTGCTCGCCGCCAAGAACGCCGGCCGCAACGGCTACCGCTTCTACGAGGCGGCCATGAACGCCCGCATCGCCGAGCAGCTGGCCCTGGAGATGGACCTGCGCGACGCCCTGGAGCACGACGCCCTGCACCTGCACTTCCAGCCCCAGTTCGACCTGGACGACGGCCGCCTGGTGGGGGCCGAGGTGCTGGCGCGCTGGACCCACCCGGACCACGGCCCGATCTCGCCGGCCCGCTTCATTCCCCTGGCCGAGGAAACCGGCCTGATCCTGCCCCTGGGCAACTGGGTGCTGCGCCAGGCCTGCCGCCAATGGCGCACCTGGAGCGACGCCGACCTGATGCCGCCGCCCCTGGCGGTGAACCTCTCCGCCGCCC
The DNA here is from genome assembly GCF_021287045.1 of Oryzomicrobium sp. Classification (GTDB taxonomy): domain Bacteria; phylum Pseudomonadota; class Gammaproteobacteria; order Burkholderiales; family Rhodocyclaceae; genus Oryzomicrobium. The sequence continues at coordinate 4,663 of NZ_JAJTBG010000006.1, forward strand.
AGTTCCAGTCCCAGGGACTGCCCGAGGAAGTGGGCGGCATCCTGGCCGACGCCGGCATGGCCGCCGCCAACCTGGAACTGGAGCTGACCGAGAGCATCGTCGCCGAGGACGCGGCCCGGGCCGAGGCCACCATGCGTCGCCTCGCCGCCCAGGGCATCCGCCTCTCCATCGACGATTTCGGCACCGGCTATTCGAGCCTGGCCTACCTGCGCCGCTTCCCCCTCGACAAGCTGAAGATCGACCAGTCCTTCGTCCGCGACCTGGCCAATCCCGGCGGCAGCGACGTGATCGTCATCGCCATCATCCAGCTGGCCAAGGCTCTGGGCCTGGCGGTGATCGCCGAGGGGGTGGAGACCCCCGCCCAGGGCGATTTCCTGCGCCTGCACGGCTGCGACGAGGTGCAGGGCTACCTGTACGGGCGCCCCATGCCGTCGGCCGACTTCGCCACCCTGCTCGCTGCCCACCGACCGGCCGCCCGCACCACCGCGCCCTGACCCCGCCGGGGCGTTTCCAGCGGCTCCTGCCGCCCCCCCCATCCCGGGCCGCGACCGGCGCGAAGTTCTACCCATAAGTCCCCTCCCCGTCTACCCCTGCTGCGACGCAACGTTACGGCGCCGGCGAAGTCCAATAAAGTGATCCCCGCCGCACACCCGCGGCATCCACACAATGGCCGGCGGGGCCCACAAGGCCCCGACCGAATCGCTAACCCCCGCCGCCCGTCGCTCACGGGACGGATCACCGGAGGAGACACCCATGAGCGATCTCTCGTCCTTCACCCTCGAGGACAAATACACCGCCACGTCCGGCCGGATCTACTTGACCGGCATCCAGGCCCTGGTCCGCCTGCCCATGTTGCAGCGGCTGCGCGACGAGGCCGCCGGGCTCAACACCGCCGGTTTCATCTCCGGCTACCGGGGCAGCCCCCTGGGCGCCCTCGACCTGACCCTGTGGAAGGCCCGCCCCCACCTGGAACGGCACCACGTCGTCTTTCAACCCGGCATCAACGAGGACCTGGCCGCCACCGCGGTGTGGGGCAGCCAGCAGGTCGGCCTGAGCCCGGGGGCCCGCTACGACGGGGTGTTCGGCATGTGGTACGGCAAGGGGCCCGGGGTGGACCGCTGCGGCGACGTGTTCCGCCACGCCAACGCCGCCGGCAGCTCCCGCTACGGCGGGGTGCTGGTGGTGGCCGGCGACGACCACGCCGCCAAGTCATCGACCCTGCCGCACCAGACCGAACACCTGTTCAAGGCGGTGATGATGCCGGTGCTCTACCCGGCCAACGTCCAGGAGTACCTGGAGCTGGGCCTGCACGGCTGGGCCATGAGCCGCTACTCGGGCTGCTGGGTGGCCTTCAAGGCCCTGGCCGACACGGTGGAGACCTCGGCCTCGGTGAACGTGGACCCGCTCGGCGTGGACATCCGCCTGCCCACCGACTTCGCCCTGCCCGAGGGCGGCCTCAACATCCGCTGGCCCGACCCGCCCCTGCTCCAGGAAGCCCGCCTCACCCAGCAGAAGCTCTACGCCGCCCTGGCCTACGTGCGCGCCAACAAGCTCAACCGGGTGGTGCTCGACTCCCCGGCGCCGCGCCTGGGCATCCTCACGGCCGGCAAGTCCTACCTGGACGTGATGCAGGCTCTCGACGAACTGGGCATCGACGCCGAACTGGCGGCCCAGATCGGCCTGCGCGTGTTCAAGGTGGCCATGGTCTGGCCCCTGGAGTCCGACGGGGTGCGGCGCTTCGCCGAAGGGCTGGAAGAGATTCTGGTGGTGGAAGAAAAGCGCCAGATGCTCGAATACCAGCTCAAGGAGGAGCTGTACAACTGGCGCGAAGACGTGCGCCCGCGCATCGTCGGCAAGTTCGACGAAAAGGGCGAATGGGCCCAGATTCCCAAGGCCAACGGCATCGTGGACCACGGCGAATGGCTGCTGCCGGCAGCCGGCGAGCTGTCGGTGGCGCGCATCGCCCAGGTGATCGCCCAGCGCATCGAGCGCTTCTTCACCTCGCCGGTGATCGAGGCGCGGCTGAAGCTGATCGAGGCCAAGCAGAAATCCCTGGAAACGCCCCTGGTGCTGGCCGAGCGCAAGCCCACCTTCTGCTCCGGCTGCCCGCACAACACCTCGACCAAGGTGCCCGAGGGCTCCCGTGCCGTGGCCGGCATCGGCTGCCACTACATGGCCACCTGGATGACCGACCGGCCCACCACCACCTTCACCCACATGGGCGGCGAGGGCGTGCCCTGGGTCGGCCAGGCGCCCTTCACCAACGAGAAGCACATCTTCGCCAACCTGGGCGACGGCACCTACTTCCACTCCGGGATTCTGGCGATCCGCCAGGCGGTGGCAGCCAAGGTGCCGATCACCTACAAGATCCTCTACAACGACGCGGTGGCCATGACCGGCGGCCAGCCCCTCGACGGCACCCTGACCGTGCCCCAGCTGACCCGCCAGCTGGAGGCCGAGGGCATCGCCAAGATGGTCATCGTCACCGACGAGCCGGAGAAGTACGACGGTGTCACCGACCTGGCCACCCCGGGCGGGCAACCGATCCCGGTGCGCCACCGGGACGAGCTGGATGCGATCCAGCGCGAACTGCGCGAGTATCCGGCCCCCTCGATTCTCATCTACGACCAGACCTGCGCCACCGAGAAGCGCCGCCGGCGCAAGCGGGGCAAGATGATCGACCCGCCCAAGCGCGCCTTCATCAACGAGCTGGTGTGCGAAGGTTGCGGCGACTGCTCCCGGGAATCGAACTGCATGGCGGTGGTGCCGGTGGACACCGACTTCGGCCGCAAGCGGGCCATCGACCAGTCCGCCTGCAACAAGGACTTTTCCTGCCTGCGCGGCTTCTGCCCCTCGTTCGTCACCGTGGAAGGCGGCACCTTGAAGAAGGGCCGCGCCGTGGCCGGCACCGAAGCCCCCTTCCCCGAGCCGCCCCAGCCGACGCTGCCGGACACCGCCCGGCCCTTCAACCTGCTGGTGACCGGCGTCGGCGGCACCGGGGTGGTGACCCTGGGCGCCCTGATCGGCATCGCCGCCCACCTGGACGGCAAGGGCATCTCGGTGCTCGACATGACCGGGCTGGCGCAAAAGTTCGGCGCCGTCTTCTCCCACATCCGCATCGCCGACCGGCCCGAGGACATCCACGCCACCCGCATCGCCACCGGCGAGGCGGATGCGGTGCTGGGCGGCGACCTGATCGTCACCGCCGGCAGCGAGGCCCTGGCCAAGATGCTCAAGGGCACCACCCGGGTGGTGGCCAACGTGGCCGAGACGCCCACGTCCGACTTCCTGCTCGACCCGGACTGGCAGCCCCCCACGGAAAAGCTCGACCGGCGCCTGGAAGACACGGTGGGCGAGGACAACGTCTGGTTCCTCGACGCCCAGAAGCTGGCCACGGCCCTGATGGGGGACGCCCTTTACACCAACATGTTCCTGCTCGGCTACGCCTGGCAGAAGGGCCTGATCCCCCTGACCCTGCCGTCCCTGCGCCGGGCCATCGAGTTGAACGCCACTACGGTGGACAAGAACCTGTCCGCCTTCCTGTGGGGCCGCCGCGCCGCCACCGACCTGGCGGCGGTGCAGCGCATCGCCGAGCCGCCGGAGGTGGTGCACCTGCATCCGTCCCAGTCTCTCGACGACTTGGTGCAAAGCCGCGCCGCCTTCCTCACCGCCTACCAGAACGCCGCCTACGCCGAGCGCTACCGCCGCCTGGTGGAACGGGTGCGCGCCCTCGAAGCGCCCCTGGGCGGCAGCGCCCTGAGCGAGGCGGTGGCCCGCTACTACTTCAAGGTGCTGGCGATCAAGGACGAGTACGAAGTGGCCCGGCTGTACACCGACGGCACCTTCACCGAGCGCCTCCAGGCAGTGTTCGAGGGGGTACCGGGCAAGGACTACCAGGTGCATGCCTACCTGGCCCCGCCCCTGTGGACCAAGCCCGACCCAATCACCGGCAAGACCCGCAAGCACCGCTACGGCCCGTGGATCTGGCCGGCGCTGCACGTCCTGGCCCGGCTGCGCTTCCTGCGCGGCACCGCCTTCGACGTCTTCGCCCGCAGCGAGGACCGGCGCCAGGAACGGCAGCAGCTGGCCGACTACGAGGCCGACGTGGAACTGATCCTGGAGCGGCTGGCCGGTGCACGGGGCGACGGCGCGGCGGAGGCGCGGGAATCGTCCCAGGAAAGCACCCGAGAAAGCGCCCGGGCCGCGGCTCTGGCCCTGGCGCGCCTGCCGGAAAAAATCCGCGGCTACGGCGCGGTGGGCGCCGCCAGCGCCAGGCCGGTGGCCGAGGAGCGGGTCCGGCTGCGGGCCGCCCTGACGGCGCCGGCCCAGCCCCAATCCCGGACCGGCCGGCCGGTGCCGGTGCGGGTGGTGGCGGCCTGATCCCGCCGCAACGGGCTCCCCGGCCAACGCTGGGGAGCCCGGGCCCGCATCGTCCGCCGGATTGCCAAGCGAAAGCGTCGGGCGGTGCCGTGACCGGCCCTGCGGATGCGGGATCGCCCATCGGCAGAGCACACCGGGTAGCGCCGCCCGGCTTCCGCCTTCTCCGCCGACGGGGCACGCACGGTCCGCCAAGCGGCCCGGGTACAATCGCCCCCCATGTCCGCCCCTCCCCTGCCCCCCGCCGACGCGCCCGCTACGTCCGACGCCTCTGCGTCGCCTGACGCCCCCGGCGCTGTCGAAACTGCCGAAATCGCCGACGGCGCCTCCGCCGAGGCCGCCCCCTACCCGACGCCGCGCCGCCAGCTGGCGCTCCAGGGCGGCGCCATCTTCCTCGTGCTGTGCATCGCCGTGCCCGCCTTCGGCCTGGGGAGCACGCCCTGGCCCTGGGGCGGCATCGCCCTGGCCATTGGCGCCACCGCCTTCGTCCTGGCGGTGCTGACCCGCCAGCCCTGGTGGTGGAAAGCCATCCACGCCGTGTTCTTTCCCCTGGCCTGGAGCGTGGCCCACCTGGGCATCGACCCGGGCTGGTTCCTGCTCGCCGCCATCCTGCTGCTGCTCGTCTATCGCGGCGCCCTCACCGGCCAAGTGCCCCTGTTCCTGTCCAACCGGGCGACGGTGCACGCCCTGGCCGAGCGTCTGCCGCAAGGCGCCCGGGTGGTGGACCTGGGAGCCGGCATCGGCAGCGTGGTCTTTCCCCTGGCCCGGCTACGCCCGGACCTGCGCCTGACCGGCATCGAGAACGCGCCCCTGACCTGGTTCGCCGGCCGCCTGCGCCGCGCCCTGTCGCCCCGCACCCGGGTGGACTGGCGCTATGGCAGCCTGTGGGATGCCGCCCTAGGCGACTACGACGCGGTGTACGCCTTTCTCTCCCCGGCCCCCATGCCGGCCCTGTGGGACAAGGCGCGGGCGGAGCTGCCCCCGGGCGGGCTCCTGGTATCGAACAGTTTTGCCGTACCGGACGTGGCTCCGGACGAAGAGATCGTGGTGGCCGACGGCAGCCGGCAGCTGTTCGTGTACCGGGTGGCCCCCGCCTGAGCGGGCCGGCGGCATGCAATAAGAAAAGGGGGCCTAGGCCCCCTTTTTCATTGTGCAGCGACGGTCTGGCCTACAGGCGGATGCCGTAGCGGCTGGCGGTGACCAGGGCCTGGGTGCGGCTGGAGACTCCCAGGGCCTTGAAGATGGCGGTGATGTGAATCTTCACCGTGCCCTCGGAGAGGCCGAGGATCTGGGCGATGTCACGGTTCGACTTGCCCCGGGCCATCAGGCCGAGGACCTCGGCCTGGCGTTCGGTGAGACCGTAGTCGGCCGGCGAGGCATCCTTGCCCACCTGGCCGGGGGGCACATCCACCTGGCCGCGCTGCACCGGCGGGCGGCTGGGGGTGAAGATCTGGCCTTCGAGCACCAGGCGCAGGGCGGCCAGCAGGGCCTCGGAAGAATAGGACTTGGGCACGAAGCCGGAAGCGCCGACCTTGAGCGCCCGTGTGACGGTGTGGGTGTCGTCGTAGGCCGAGACGATCACCACCGGCAGGGCCGGGAAGCGGTCGCGGAACATGGTCAGGCAGCTCAGGCCCTCGACCCCGGGCAGGGCCAGGTCGAGCAGCACCAAGTCCAGGTCAGGGTTGGACTCGACCAGGGACATGCCGAGCACGCATTCGCCGGCCTCCAAAACCTTCACTTCGTCGTCGAGCTGGCGCACCACATTGGCCAGTCCTTCACGGACGAGAGCGTGGTCTTCGATGACGAGCAACTTGAGCATGGTTCCCCCGGGACGGCCTATTCATGACGTTCGGCTGGCCGCGATTGTATCACCTCGCACACCCCATGCTCGGCCCCGTAATGGTTGGGTTAATATGACAATTCCCATCACAGAGGAGGCCCGTCATCATGTCAGACCCCATCTCCGCTTCGGATCCCATGGAGTTCATGCGCAACATGTGGGGGCAGCTCGGCTTCTCCCTGCCCGGCATGGTCGCGCCGACCCTGGATGTGGACGAACTGGAAAAACGCATCAAGGACCTCAAGGCGGTCGAAGGCTGGCTGCGCATGAACCTGTCGATGCTGCAACTGACCATCCAGGGCCTGGAAATGCAGCACTCCACCCTGGGCGCGGTGCGCGCCATGGGCACCATGGCCAAGGCCAACACCCCCCAGTCCACCGGCGAGAACGGCGCCGGCGGCGAGGCCGCCCAGGCCTTCACCGCCGCCGCGACCCAGGCCGCCCTGTGGCCCCTCAACCTGATGAGCCAGATGCAAGCCCAGGTCCAGGACCACCTGGAACAGCACTTCGCCAACGAGCCGGCCCCGGCCGAGCCCGCCGCCGCCAAACCGGCCCAGGCCGCCAGCGCCAAGAAGGCGGCGCCGCGCAAGCCTGCCGCCAAGGCGGGCAGCAAGTCCGGAGGCGGCAAGGCCGGCTGAATCCACCGCCACGGCGGCACCTGCGCAATGACGAAAGCCCGGGCGTGCCCGGGCTTTTGCTTTGGCGGAACCGATACCCGCCGGCGCCCAGGCCAACACCTCAGGCCGGAGCCGGGCATGGCACATGACACGGCGGAGGTCGACAACGGCGGCGTCCGGCGTACTCCCCTCAGCCCCCCGCCAGCCAGCCGGCCCACAGGGGCATGGTGAACATGGAGGCCACGGTGGTGGCGGAAATCAGCCAGGCCACGCTCTGGCCGTCACCGCCCATGCGCATGGCCAGGATGTAGGCCGACGAGGCGGTGGGCAGGGCGGCGAACAGCACCGCCACTTGCAGGTTGAGGCCGTCCAGGCCCAGGGCCCGGCCGAGCAGCAGGGCGGCCACAGGCAGGGCGAACAGCTTGACCGCCACCAGGTAGACGCCAGCGCCGCGCAGGGGCGTGCCGCCGCGAAAGCGCAGCGCCGCCCCCACCGCCATCAGGCCCAGGGCCACTGAGGCGTCCCCCAGGCGGCCGAGGAAGACCTGCAAGGGCTTGGGCGGGACGAAGCCCAGCAGGTTGAGGGCCAGGCCGGCCAGGGTGGCCCAGATCAGGGGGTTACGGGCGATCTCGCGCCACACGTTGGCCTCGGCGTGGCGGGCCAGCATCCACACCGCCACGGTGTTGGCCAGGGGCACGGCGCAGCCGGTGACCAGGGCCATGGTGGCGATGCCCGGGGCGCCGAACAGCAGCCCGGCGCTGGCCAGGGCCACGTAAGTGTTGAAGCGGAAGCTGCACTGGAAGACCGAGGCGAACACCATCGGCGTCGGGCGGAACACCGGCCGCACCAGGGCGCCCAGCACCATCCCCACCCCCATCGCCAGGTAGGCGGTGAGCACCAGGGGCGCGGCGGCCCCCAGGTCCAGGGGGGTCTTCATCACCGCGTTGACCAGCAGGGCGGGGAAGAGGACGTAGTAGACGACCTTTTCCAGGCCGGTCCAGAAGTGGTCGCCCAGGTGCAAGTGGCGGCGAAGGCCGTAGCCGAGCAGGATCAGGGCGAAATCGGGAAGGAGCAGGAGAGCGGCGGACATGGGGCGATTCTACGCAATGCGCGTCCCGGGGACACACCGGCCGATGGACGGAGATCGGCCATGGGCGCGGCGTTCGGCCAGGTCGGCGCACCGCGGGGGGCATCCGCACGGCTGGTGGTGCGGGCCTGTGGAGGCGGTGGCAAGCGGTGGCAGCCGGTCCGGCGGCGCCATGCAGGCGTGGCGCCGCGTCGATCCATTAATTTTCTTCAAGTATTTGGAAGCGCCAGCCGCCAAACCCAACGACTGGCGCGGACCTTTGATTTCCCCCCGGTCGGATACTTGAATATTTTTAATATATCGCCCGGCCGGGCGGGCAATCCGGCGCCGAGCGACGGCCAACCTCCGACCGCCACCCTCTGGCGGCCTGCCGCCGACCGGCGTCCTAAAGGATGCCCTGGGCCAGCAGGCCGTCCACCTCGTCCATGGCGAAGCCCGCGTCGAGCAGGATGGCCCGGCTGTCCTGGCCTGGGGCCGGCGGTTCCCCTCCGGCGGTCAGGCGCACCCCGTCCATGACGAAGGGGGAGGCGGCGGCGCCGCTGCGCAGCTCATCTCCGGCCAGCCCCCGGGCCTGGAACTGGGGCAGGTGCAGGGCTTCCTCCGGGGTCAGCACCGGGGTGACGCAGGCGTCCACCGTGGCAAAGCGTTCGGCCCAGTGGGCCAGGGGACGGCTGGCGATCAGGTCGGCCACCGCGGCGCGCAGGGCGTCGCGCTCGGCCCCGTCCAGGTGCTGCTGGCCGGCCCACTCCGGCCGCTCCACGGTGGCGCAGAAGGCCGCCCAGAACTTGGCCTCCAGGGCGCCCACCGCCAGGTGGCGGCCGTCCTGGGTGGCGTAGACGCCGTACCAGGGCAGCCCGCCGGTGAGCATTTCCTCGCCCCGGGGCGCGGCGGCGCCGGCCTCGGCGAGCAGGGGGGTCATGTGGTGGGTGAGCACCACCTCGGCCATGGCCACGTCGAGCATCCGCCCCTGGCCGCTCTGCCGGGCGCCGTAGAGGGCGGCGACGATGGACAGGGCGGCCGGCAGGGCGCCACCGAGCAGGTCGCCGATTTGCAGGCTGGGAATGGCGGGCTGGACGGCGCCGGTGCTGGCGGTGCGCTCCAACACGCCGCTGACCGCCAGGTAGTTGAGGTCGTGGCCGGCCAGGTCGCGCCAGGGGCCGTCCTGGCCGTAGCCGGTGATGGCGCAATAGACCAGGCGCGGATTGACGGCCTTGAGCGCCTCGTAGCCCAGGCCGAGGCGGTCCATCACCCCGGGGCGGAAGCTTTCCACCAGCACGTCGGCGGATTCGGCCAGGCGGCGCAGCACGGCCTTGCCCAGGGGATGCTTGAGGTCCAGGCGCAGGGCGCGCTTGCCCCGGTTGAGGGCGCGGAAGAAGCGGCTGTCGGAATCGCGCAAGCCGGGAGGCGGCGGGCCCATTTCCCGGGCGTAGTCGCCGGCGCCGGTGTCCTCGATCTTGATGATCTCGGCCCCCAGGTCGGCCAGGTGGCGGGTGGCCAGGGGGCCGGGCAGCAGCCGGGTCAGGTCGAGGACGCGCACACCGTGCAGCGGGGCGGCGGCGGATGATGTGGGGGAGGAAGGGCGGGTCACGGCAGCGACTCCAGGCAGGGCCGGATGAAAAACCCCGGGACCGCAGCGATGACGGGCCCGGGGTTGCGGAAAGGCATGGAAGGGCGGAGCGGGATCAGTCGTACTTGCGGGCGTCCTCGATCACCTTGCCGTCGTTGGGCAAGGCGCCGGGGGCGGCCAGGACGACCTCGCCGCGCAGCTTGGTGATGTCGCGCACGCTGCCCACCAGGGCTTCGGCCAGGCCGTCGGGCCGGCTGTCGACCTCGCAATGCACCACCATGTTGTCCTGGCCGGAAGCGTTGTCCACCACGATGCGGGCGCGGCGCACCTCGGGATGGCGCTTGACCAGGGCCGCCACCTGGGAGGGATGGACGAACATGCCCTTGATCTTGGTGGTCTGGTCGGCCCGGCCCATCCAGCCCTTGATGCGGGTGTTGGTGCGGCCGCAGGGGGAGATGCCGGGCAGCACCGCCGACATGTCGCCGGTGGCGAAGCGGATCAGCGGGTAGTCCGGGTTGAAGGTGGTCACCACCACCTCGCCCACCTCCCCTTCGGCCACCGGGTCGCCGGTGCCGGGGCGGACGATCTCGACGATGATGTCTTCGTCGATGACCATGCCTTCCATGGCCGGGGTCTCGTAGGCGATCAGCCCCAGGTCGGCGGTGGCGTAGCACTGCAACACCTGCAATCCCCGCTCCTGGAAGCTCTTGCGTACCACCGGCAGCAGGGCCTCGCCGGACACCAGGGCCGTCTTCAGGCTGGAGATGTCGGCGCCCTGCTCGTCGGCCTTGTCGGCAATGATCTTGAGGAAGGACGGGGTGCCGACGTAGCCAGCCGGGCGCATCAGGGTGATGGCCTCAACCTGCTGGTCGGTCTGCCCCACCCCGGCGGGGAACATCGGGCAGCCCAGGCGGGCGATGCCGCCGGCGAAGATGAAGGCCCCCGGGGTGAAGTGAAAGGAAAAGCAGTTGTGCACCAGGTCGCCGGGGCGAAAGCCGGCGGCGTAGAGGGCCCGGGCCATGCGCCAGGGGTCCTGGCCCTTGCCTTCCGGCTCCAGGATCGGCCCGGGGGAGCAATAGACGTGGCGCAGGTTGCCAAGCGGCGTGGCGGCCAGGCCGCCGAAGGGCGGGGCCGCCTTCTGTCGCTCGATCAGGTCGGACTTGTGGATCACCGGCAGGGCGGCCAGGGCCGCCCGGTTGTGGATGTCGGCCGGGTCGATGTCGGCCAGGATCTCGGCGAAATAGGGGGCGTGGGCCTTGGCATGGGCCGCCTGGCGTGGCAGGCGGTCGAACAGGGAACGCTCCCGCTCGGCGGGGTCGCGGGTTTCGAGAGAGTCGTAGTGGGGCATGGCAGCCTCGCGAAACGAAAGGGTTGGGCCGGTGCTGGTTGGGGGATGCGGGGTCTGGCGACGGCTTTCGCGGCGAACCGGGTCCGCTCCGGCGGCAACAGGGGAGCCGCGGGCCGGCCGCTGCCGGACCCGGGGCGCTGCGCCGTGCCGCGGGAGGGGATCAGGAAAGCCAGCGCTTGCGCCGGCGGTAGTGCTTGACGTCGCGGAAGCTCTTGCGCCCGGCGGAGGACAGGCCCAGGTAGAACTCCTTGACGTCCTCGTTGCTGCGCAGCTCTTCGGCGGCGCCTTCCATGACGATGCGCCCCGATTCGAGGATGTAGCCGAAGTCGGCGTAGCGCAGGGCCACCATGGTGTTCTGCTCGGCGAGCAGGAAGCTGACGTTTTCCCGGGCGTTGAGGTCCTTCACGATCTCGAAGATCTCCTCGACGATCTGGGGCGCCAGGCCCATGGAGGGCTCGTCGAGCAGGATCATTTCCGGGCTGGCCATCAGCGCCCGGCCGATGGCGCACATCTGCTGCTCGCCGCCGGAGGTGTAGCCAGCCTGGGACTTGCGCCGGGTCTTGAGGCGCGGGAAGTAGTGGTAGACCTTCTCCAGGCTCTCGTTGAGCTGGCCCCGGGAGATGGACTGGGTGTAGGCCCCGGTGAGGAGGTTCTCCTCGATGGTCAGGTGGCCGAAGCAGTGGCGCCCTTCCATCACCTGGATGACGCCCTGGCGCACCAGGTCGGAAGGCGTCAGCTGGTCCACCCGGGAACCCTTGAATTCGACGCTGCCCTTGGTGACGTCGCCCCGTTCGGCGCGCAGCAGGTTGGAGATGGCCTTCAGGGTGGTGGTCTTGCCCGCGCCGTTGGCGCCGAGCAGGGCGACGATCTTGCCCTTGGGCACGGTCAGGGAAACCCCCTTCAGCACCAGGATCACGTGGTCGTAGATGACCTCGATGTTGTTGATGCTCAGGTAGTCGGCACCGGGTACTGCGGCAATGTGTGCGGTCATGTGTCGTCCCGTTTCACAGGTGGCGGGGCGGGCGCGGCGCCCAGGGGCGCCGCGCCGCTTTCCTCGCGGCTTACTTTTCCTTGGAGCAGTCGCGCGGGGTGATGCCCTTTTCCTTGGCGTACTGCTTGGCCGAGGCTTCGAACAGCGGGTGGATCAGGGACTTGTTGCCCTCGATCCAGTCGGACACGGGCACCCACTTGGCGCCGTCCCACTGCTGGATCTTCACCTTGCCGGAACCCTCGTGGTTGCTGCAGGAGGTCTTCACCTCGGGCAGCAGGCCGGTGGCGCCCAGGGTCTTGATGCGGGCGTCGGTGACGTTGAGGTTCTCAAGACCCCAGCGCACCTGCTCGCCGGTCATGGACTTGCCCTTGCCGTACTTTTCCTGGGCCTTGTAGATGGCCTCCACCGACACCACGGCGGCGGATACGCCGCGGTTGTAGAGGATGGTGCCGAGCTTGGACTTGTCCTTCAGGTTGCCGTGGCCGCCGGCATAGACCACCTTCTCGATGTCGGCGATGAGGGGCACGCTCTTGCCGGCCACGTTCCAGGTGGCGGACATGTAGCCCTTGGCGGCGTCGCCGGCGGGCACGGTGTCCTCCTCGGAGCCGGCCCACCAGGAGCCGACGATCTTGTCGCGGGGGTAGCCCACCTTCTGGGCGGCCTTCAGGGCGGTCTGGTTCATCACCCCCCAGCCCCAGAAGATCACGTAGTCGGGCTTTTCCTGGCGGATCTTGAGCCACTGGGCGCCCTGCTCGTTACCCGGGTGGGCCACGGGAATCTGCACCAGGTTGAACTTGTTCAGGCGGCTCTCGGCCTCCAGGGCGACGATCGGCTCCTTGCCGTAGGCGGAGTCGTGGTACAGGAAGACGATCTTCTTGCCGTCCAGGCTGCCCTTTTCCTTGTCCTTGAGGAACTTGACGATGGCCGAAGCCTGCATCTGGTAGGTGGTGATCAGGGGGAAGGCGTAGGGAAAGACCGAGCCGTCCACCGCATCGGTACGGCCGTAGCCCATCATCGCCAGGGGCAGCTTGTCCTGGGCGGACTTGTCCACCAGGGCGTAGGAGATGCCGGTGGACATGGTGTGGATCGGACCGGCAGAAACCTTGGCCTTGGACTTGAGGCGCTCGTAGCACTCGACGCCCTTGGCGTTGTTGTACTCGGTTTCGCACTCTTCCCAGGTGATCTTCACCCCGTTGATCCCGCCGTTCTTCATGTTGACGTAGTTCAGGTAGTCGATGAACCCGCCGTAGAAAGCCTCGCCGTTGGCGCCGTAGGGGCCGACGCGGTAGGAGGGGATGGGGAAGAACTGGTCGTCGGCCATAGCAGCGCCGGGAGCAGCAAACACGGCGGCCACGGCAGCGGCGCAGGCAACGGATTTGAATTGCTTGAACATGATGTGTCTCCTCTTCGTTGGTATGGAACTACACGGCGGAGGGGCCGCCCCTTCGATACGGATTCGCTTTCGGCCGGCCAACGCGGCGGTGCGACGCCGGCCGGTTGAAGCGAAGCCGTATCAGTGGGGGAAAGGCCACAGCCGCAGTTTCTCCTTGGCGATCTGCCACAGACGGGCCAGCCCGTGCGGCTCGACGATCAGGAAGAACATGATGAGCGCGCCGAAGATCATCGTCTGGATGTGGGAGATGGACGCCCCATCCACCGGCAGGCTCAGGGTTTCGGACAGGGCCGGCAGCAGCACGTCGAGCAGCACCGGCAGCAGCAGGATGAAGGCTGCGCCGACGAAGCTGCCGAGGATGCTGCCCACCCCGCCGATGATGATCATGAACAGGATCTTGAACGACAGCTCCAGGGAGAAGCCGTCCGGCTCCACCGAGCCCAGGTAGCAGAAGGCGTATAGGGCACCGGCCACGCCGCAGTAGAAGGAACTGACGGCGAAGGCGGTGAGCTTGGTGCGCATGATGCGAAAACCGATCACCTCGGCGGCCACGTCCATGTCGCGCACCGCCATCCAGGAGCGGCCGACGTTGCCGCGCACCAGGTTCTTGGCGGCCAGGGCCAGTACCACGACGATGCCCAGCACCAGCAGGTACTTGTCCTGGGGCGAGTTGAATTCGTGGCCGAAGATGATGATCTTCTGCGCCGAGATCACACCGGAGGAGGAGTTGTTGGACAACCAGGGGAACTTGGTCAGGCACCAGACGATGAAGAACTGGGCCGCCAGGGTCGCCACCGCCAGGTAGAAGCCCTTGATGCGCAGGGACGGCAGGCCGAACAGGATGCCCACCCCGGCGGCGACGACGCCGCCGAGCAGGAAGGACACCAGGATCGGAATGCCCTCGATGCGCAGCTGGAAGTTGTAGGCGGCGTAGGCGCCCACCGCCATGAAGGCGGCGGAGCCCAGGGACAGCTGGCCGGCGTAGCCGGTCAGGATGTTCAGCCCCAGGGCCGCCAGGGCGAAGATCAGGAAGGGGATGAGGATGGCCGAGAACCAGTATTCGCTGGCGAACATCGGCACCCCGAGGAAGGCCACGGCCAGCAGCACGACCATGCCGATGCGGTCCTGGCGGATGGGCAGAATCTGCTGGTCGGCCCCGTAGCTCGTCTTGAACTGACCGGCTTCACGATAAAACATGGGTTGTCTCCGTCTTGTTCTGGGGGTCGATCACACGCGGTCGATGTGCTTCTCGCCGAACAGGCCCTCGGGCCGCACCAGCAGGAAGAGCAGGGCCAGCACGTAGGGGAACCAGCCTTCGATGCCGCCGAAGTTGCCGCCGAACATGGCCTGCATCACCGGAGGGATGTACACCTCGGCGAGCTTCTCGCTGGCGCCGATGATCAGGCCGCCGACGATGGCGCCGGGCACCGAGGTGAAGCCCCCCAGGATCAGCACCGGCAGGGCCTTCAGGGCAGTGAAGGTGAGGGCGAACTGGACACCGTTGCGGGCACCCCAGAGCATCCCCGCCACCAGGGCGACGAAACCGGCCACGCCCCAGACGATGGCCCAGATGCGTTCCAGCGGGATGCCGATGGACAGGGCGGCCTGGTGGTCGTCGGCCACGGCGCGCAGGGCGCGGCCGACCCGGGTGTATTGGAAGAACAGGGCCAGGCCGGTGACCAGCAGGCCGGCGATCAGCGCCGCCACCAGGTCGAAGCGGGAGACCACGATGCCCAGGCTGTCGAGCACGCTCTCGATCGGCTCGTCCACGATGCCGATGTCCAGGCCGCGCACCGAGTGCCCCCACACCAGGGGCGCGAAGCCCTCGACGAAAAAGGTCAGGCCGATGGTGGCCATGAACAGGGAGATGGGCGTCTGGTTGACCATCTTGCGCAGCACGAACTTCTCGGTGGCCATGCCGAACAGCAGCATGATGAAGAAGGCCAGGATCAGGGCCAGCCACAGGGGGGCGCCCTTCTCCATGCAGCCGACCACCGACAGGGCGGCGAAGTACACCATCGCCCCCTGGGCGAAGTTGAACACGCCGGATGCCTTGTAGATCAGCACGAAGCCCAGGGCCACCAGGGAGTACATCACCCCGGAGAGCAGGCCGCCGATGAGGATTTCAAAAAAGAACTGCATGGTGTCCGTCCTCTTTCCTATGTCTCAGTGCTGGGTGCCCAGGTAGGCGGCGATCACCTCGGGATTGTTCTTCACCTCGTCGGGCACGCCGTCGCCGATCTTCTTGCCGTAGTCGAGGACCACCACCCGATCGGAGATGTCCATCACCACGCCCATGTCGTGCTCGATCAGGACGATGGTGGTGCCGAACTGGTCGTTCACGTCGAGGATGAAACGGCACATGTCCTGTTTCTCTTCCACGTTCATGCCGGCCATGGGCTCGTCGAGGAGCAGCAGGTTGGGCTCGGCGGCCAATGCCCGGCCCAGTTCGACCCGCTTTTGCAGGCCGTAGGGCAGGCGGCCCACCGGGGTCTTGCGGATGTGCTGGATTTCGAGGAAGTCGATCACCTCTTCCACCTTCTTGCGGTGCTCCAGCTCCTCGTTGCGCGCCCGGCCCCAGAAGAAGGCCTGCTCCACAAGGGTGGCCTTCATCTTCAGGTTGCGCCCGGTCATCAGGTTGTCGAGCACGCTCATGCCCTTGAACAGGGCGATGTTCTGGAAGGTGCGGGCGAAGCCCTGGCCGGCGGCCTCGTAGGGTTCCATCTTGCGACGCTCCTCGCCCCGGTAAATGATCTTGCCCTCCTGGGGGTGGTACACGCCGTTGATGACGTTGAGCATGGAGCTCTTGCCCGCGCCGTTGGGGCCGATGATCGAGCGGATTTCGTGCTCGCGGATGTTGAAGCTGATGTCGGTCAGCGCCTTCACGCCGCCGAAGCGTAGCGAGATGTTCTGCAGGTCAACAATGACCTCGCCGATTTGTCGAGCCACTGTGGTGTCTCCTCCGTGGCGGCGGTGGCGGCCGTCCCCTTTGGGCCGGCCGGTCCGCCGTGATGAACTCGGATGTGCGGATCGGGAAAGGATCGGAAGGGGCGCTCAGGCGGCCTGGCGCTGCGGCACCGCGAACACCTTGGCGTCGCCGATGCGCAGGTCGGCGGCCACCATGCCGGTGCGCCCGTCCTCGAACTTGACCTGGGTTTCGATGTACTGGCTGGCGCGGCCGGCGTAGAAGGCCTCCACCAGCACCCCGTACTTTTCGGCGATGAAGCCGCGGCGCACCTTGCGGGTGCGGGTCAGCTCGTCGTCGTCCGGGTCCAGCTCCTTGTGCAGCACGAGGAAGCGGGCCACCTGGGAATCGGCCAGCATCGGGTCGTGGATCAACTCCGCGTTCACCTTCTCGATGCACTCCTGGATCAGGGTGTACACCTCGGGCTTGGCCGCCAGGTCGGTGTAGCCGGCGTAGGCGATGCCGCGCTTCTCGGCCCAGTTGCCCACCGCCTCCATGTCGATGTTGATGAAGGCGCACACCTGGCCCCGGTTGTGGCCGAAGCACACCGCTTCCTTGATGTAGGGGAAGAACTTGAGCTTGTTCTCGATGTAGTTGGGGGCGAACATCGCGCCGTTGGCCAGCTTGCCCACGTCCTTGGCCCGGTCGATGATCTTCAGGTGGCCGTCCTCGTCGAAGAAGCCGGCGTCGCCGGTGAGGAAGTAGCCGTCGGCGTCGATCGACTCGGCGGTGGAATCGGGCCGCTTGTAGTACTCCTTGAGCAACATCGGCCCCTTGACCAGGATCTCGCCCTTGTCGGAGATCTTCACCTCGACGAAAGGCCCGGGCTTGCCCACCGAATCGAGCTTGATCTCGCCGCTGGGCTGGAGGCAGACGTAGGCGCAGGTTTCGGTCTGGCCGTAGAACTGCTTGAGGTTGATGCCGATGGAGCGGTAGAAGCGGAACAGGTCGGGGCCGATCGCCGCGCCAGCGGTGTAGCCGACCCGGATGCGGCTCAGGCCGAGCACGTTCTTGAGCGGGCCGTAGACCAGCACGTTGCCCAAGGCGTAGAGCAGGCGGTCGCCGCCGCCCACCGGCTTGCCGTCCAGGATGTCGGCGCCGCAGCGCTTGGCCACGTCCATGAAGAAATGGAACATGCGGCGCTTGATCGCTCCGGCGTCCTCCATGCGGATCATCACCTGGGTGAGCAGGTTCTCGAAGATGCGCGGCGGGGCGAAGTAGTAGGTGGGCCCGATCTCGCGCAGGTCGGACATGACCGTGTCGGACGATTCGGGACAGTTGATGGTGAAGCCCGCCACCAGCGCCTGGGCATAGGAGAACAGGTGGTCGCCGACCCAGGCCATGGGCAGGTAGGAGAGCACTTCCTCGTCGGCGGTCAGCGCGTCGAACTGGCAGGCGCCCTTGGCGGCGCTGATGAAGGCGTGGTGGGTCTGGCAGACGCCCTTGGGCTTGCCGGTGGTGCCCGAGGTGTACAGCATCACCGCCGTGTCGTCGCTCCGCCCCTTGTCGATCTCGGCGGCGACCACCCCGGCGTGGGCGGCGTTGTACTCGCGGCCCAGGTCCATCGCCGCTTCGACGAAGTGCAGGTAGGGCTGGTCATAGTGGCGCATGCCCCGGGGGTCGTCATAGACGATGTGGGCCAGGGCCGGCAGGCTGTCGCGGATTTCCAGCAGCTTGTCCACCTGCTCCTGGTTCTCGGCGAAGGCGAAGGTCACGCCCGCGTCCAGCAGGGCGAACTGCATCTCGGTGGCCACCGCGTCCTGATAAAGGGGCACGGGCACCGCGCCCAGGCACTGCACGGCCAGCATGGCCTGGTACAGGCGCGGCCGGTTGTCGCCGATGATGGCGACGTTGTCGCCGCGTTGCAGGCCCAGCTTGGCCAGGCCGCCGGCCAGGGCCACCACCTGTTCCCGGGCATCCTCCCAGGTCCAGGTCTGCCAGATGCCCAGGTCCTTTTCCCGCATGGCGGGCTGGTTGCCCCGGACCCGGGCATGGTGCATCAACAGTCGGGGAAAGGTGTCGAGCCCTTCCACTGCCTTGCTCGCCTTGTCAGGCATGGTCGTCTCCTCCGTTGCCACCTCACCGCGCCAGACCTCGCCGGGCGGTTGGAACAATTCGGGGGCGGGTGGGGCGGCTTGTCTGCCGCGCCGGCCGTTTTCGGTCTCACCCGCCGGTGTCGTTGCTGCCGGAAGCCTGTATCCGTGCCGGTCCTGCCTTGGGCCATGTTAGGCGCGGGGCCTGACACGGCACTTACGGCATAGTAAAACCATTTACCGAAACAGCTTCTGGGAACGCAGTCTAGTGACAAGTGGCGCCTATAATTGTCGTCTGGCTGACATTTGCGAAAAAAAATGCAAACGCTCAAAGAAGCAATCCGAGGTGCCGTCTGGGCGAGGGAACTGGACGAGGAAGCCCTGGCCCGCGTCGAGGCGGGCACCGTCGAACGCAAGATTCCCGCCGGCGGTTTCGTCTGCCATCGCGGCGAACCCACCGAGCACTGGATCGGCGTGGTGGAGGGGCTGGCCAAGATGAGCAGCCACTGGATCACCGGCAAGACCATGACCTTCACCGGCGTGCCCACCGGCGGCTGGTTCGGCGAGGGCTCCCTGCTCAAGCGCGAAATCCGCAAGTACGACGTGCTGGCCCTGCGCGAATCCCGGGTGGCCTACATGGGGGCGGGCACCTTCTACTGGCTGCTCGACCACAGCATTCCCTTCAACCGCTTTCTGCTCACCCAGCTCAACGAGCGCCTCGGCCAGTTCATCGGCATGGTGGAGTACGAGCGCATGCTCGACACCGATGCGCGCATCGCTCGCTGCATCGCCGCCCTGTTCAACCCGGTCCTGTACCCGGGCACCGGCGCCGAGCTGGGGATTTCCCAGGAAGAAATCGGCTACCTGGCCGGCGTCTCGCGCCAGCGGGTGAACCAGGGGCTGAAGGTCCTGGAGGACGCGGGCCTGCTCTCCCTCAACTACGGCAAGGTCACCGTCCTCGACGTGGACGGCCTGCGCCGCTTTGGGCTCTGAAGCCCCCGGGTCAGCCGGCCGGGCCGGCCACCTGGACCCGGTTGCGGCCTTCCGCCTTGGCGGCATAGAGGGCCTCGTCGGCGGCCTGGAAGAGGCGCCGCCAGGCCCCTTCCCCGGGCGGGCATTCGGCCACGCCGAAACTGCAGGTGACCGGCACCGCCAGCCCCTCCTCCACCGCCACCGGGCGGGACTCCACTGCCTGGCGCAGCTTTTCGGCCTTGGCCCGCAGGGTGGGCAGCCCGGGGCTGGGCTGGGCGAGGAAGGCGAATTCCTCGCCGCCGTAGCGCACCAGGATGTCCGAATCCCGGGTCAGGGCCTGGATGCGCCGCGCCACCTCCTGCAACACCCGGTCCCCGGCCAGGTGGCCGTGGGTGTCGTTGATGCGCTTGAAGTAGTCGATGTCGAACAGGATCAGCCCGGCCGGCGGCCCTTCGGCCTCGGGCAGGGACAGGTCCTCGCCGAACTGCTCCAGAGCGCGGCGGTTGAAGAGGCCGGTCAAGGCGTCGGTCTCGGCCTGACGGCGCAGCCGCTCGCTCAGCACCTGCCGTTCCCGGTCCCGGGCCAGGGCCTCGCGCTGGCGCAGGCGCAGCACGGCGATAGCCTCGAACAGGGCCGACATTTCCCGCCCGGGCGCCGGCGGCGCCGGCACTTCCCGGGTATCGCCGGCGGCCAGGGCAATGATCTCCTCCCGGGCGCGCAGCAGCGGGCGGAACACCTGGCGGTCAGCACCGAGCAGGATCACCAGCAGCACCGTCAGGCTGGCCAGGGCCACCAGCAGGGACAGCAGCATCTCGTTGCGCGCCGCGTCCCGGGCCTCCACGGCCCGGGCCATGGTGAGAACGATGACCCGGTCGCGCAGGGTTTCCAGGGGGCGGAAGTCGGGCACGATGCGCTCGGTGAACTGGCCGGCGCTGAGCGGATAGGGCCGCCCCGCCATGCTCGCCTGGAGCACCTCGTCCACCAGCCCCAGGGCCGTGCCCAGGCGACGCCGCACCTGATCCAGGAGGCGCACCGCGCCGGCGTCGTGAAGCAGCACGTCCACGTGCTGATCGAGGGTCGTGCCGATCTGCTCGACCCGGCCGCGCAGGCGGCTCACCGCATGGCGCTGCACGGGGTTGAGGGGCTGGGCGGTGATCAGGGCCGGCACCAGCTCGGAGCCGATGCGCCCGGCGTTCTCGCGCAGGTCGCCCATCAGGCGGGCGATGATCACCGAGCCGGCCATGCGGCTGTCGTTGTCGATGACCCGGGCGCCGGTGGCGTTGACCACGGGGGCCAGGGCATCCACCACGGCGAACATGCCGCCGATGGCCTGGCGGATTTGCTCGGCACTGCGCTCGCGGCGCGACAGAGCGGCCACCCGGTCCACCTCGCGGCGGGCCTCCGTCAGCTGCTCGCGCAGCCGGGGCAGTGCCTCCAGGGCGGCGCGGCCGGCCTCGTCGCGGCCGTCGATGTTCTCGGCCAGATCCCGCGTCAGTTCGTTCAGGGCCAGGTCGGCGCTTTCCCGGTAAGTATGCAGGCGCGCCAGGTAGGCGCTGTCGGGATCGTTGCCGTCGCCCATGACGCTGTTGGACGGTCCCCGCTCGGCGGAGATCAGGTTGGCGACCCGCAGGGCGGCGTGGAACACCTGGAGGCGTTCGAGGCTGCGGGCGTTGCGGCGGTAATCCTGGAACGAGGGTGATACGACCTGGGCGGCCAGCGTCAGCGCCCCGAGCACGATCACCGCGGCTCCCAGGCGAAGCTTGCGGCTGAGCATTGCGAATCCGATTCCGGTATCCACCTCCCCGGGTGGTCTTGGCCCTGTGGGCTCTTCTTTGGCTAGGTGCATCTGTCTAATTTCGGGCGCCATTCTCCCTGAAAACCACTGCGCTCCCCTGACAAAAAAGAGCCCCCACACTCGCTCACTGCGCTTCACTCGCAGCCCCCCGAGGGGGCGTTTTTGTCTTGGGGCGGCCCAGCGATAAAAAAAACGGCCCCAGGGGGGCCGGGCGCCAGCGAGGCGCGGAGGGGTAGGTCGTCGGCGCGGCGCGCCAGAAAACCCGGCCCGCCGCCGCCACACCGTTCTACCGGAGGAAACTACTGTTTGAAGCCCAGGGCGGCAGATTCCTTATAGATCGCCTCGATGGTGTCCTTGCCGACGCGGCCGGCCATTTCCTTGTGCACCGGCAGCAGGGCCTGGCGCCAGGCTTCCCGCTCCTTGTCGGTCAGGGTGATCACCTTGACCCGGCCGGATGCCTGGATTTTGCGCAGGGCCTCGTCGTTCTCCTGCTGGGCGATGGCGTTGGTGTACTTGGTGGCGTCCTTCATCGCGCCTTCGAGGATGGTGCGGATGTCGGGCGGCAGGCCGTCCCAGAACTTCTTGTTGGTGATCACCGCGTAACCGATGTAGCCGTGGTTGGACACGGTCATGTCCTTCTGCACCTCGTGGGTCTTCTGGGTCCAATAGTTGGACGGGGTGTTCTCGGTGCCGTCCACCACGCCGGTCTGCAAGGCCTGGTACACCTCGGAGAAGGCCATCACCTGGGGCAGGGCGCCCAGGGCGCGCATCTGGGCCTCGAGGATTTTCGAGGACTGGATGCGCATCTTCAGGCCCTTGAAGTCCTTCACTTCGCGCAGGGGCCGGTTGGCGCTCATTTCCTTGAAGCCGTTATCCCAGTAGGCCAAGCCGACGATGCCCTTGGGTTCGAGCTTCTTGAGCATGGCCTGGCCCACCGGGCCGTTGGTCACCCGGTCGAGCACCGCGGCGCTGGGGAAGATGAAGGGCAGGTCGAAGACCTCGAATTCCTTCACGCCCAAGGGGCCGAACTTGGACAGGGACGGGGCGAGCATCTGCACCGAGCCAAGTTGTAGGGCCTCGACCTCTTCCTTGTCCTTGTACAGCTGGCTGTTGGGGTACACCTCGACCTTGACCCGGCCGCCGGTACGCTCTTCGGCCAGTTGCTTGAAGCGCTCGGCGCCCTTGCCCTTGGGGGTGTCGGGCGCCACCACGTGGCTGAACTTGATGACGATCGGGTTAGCGGCGGTCTGAGCCAGGGCCACGGCGGGCAGCGCCGCGGCCAGGGCCAGGGTGACGGCGGTCTTGCGGATGGTGTTCAGTATCTTCATGGTCTCCTCCGTTTATGCACGGTTGTTTTAGGCTGGGTTGGGGTTGAGGGTGCTGCGGGAACAACAGGTGCTACAGGTGCTACTGGTACTGCGAAAAACTCAGGACGCCAGGGCGGCGGCGACGAGCAGGCGTTCGGCCCGGGCGATCACCGGGGCGTCGATCATGCGGCCGTCCACCACCGCGGCGCCGCCGCCGGCGGCCTCGGCCGCGGCGATCACCGCCTTGGCCCAGGCCACCTCGTCGGCGCTGGGGGTGAAGGCCTCGGTGACCGTGCCCACCTGGTTGGGGTGAATCAGCAGTAGGGCGCCGTAACCGTGGTTGCGCGCCCGGTTGGCGTAATAGGACAGAGCCTCGCCGTCGCCGATGGCGGTGAACACGCCATCCACCGGCAGGGGCAGGCCGGCGCGGCGGCTGGCCAGAACAATCATGGCCCGGTAGGGCAGAAAGACCAGCTCTTCCCGGTCGCTCTCGTCCGGGGTCAGGCTCAAATCCACCGCCAGGTCGAGCTTGCCGAACACCAGGCGGGTCGTGCCCGGGGCGGCGGCGATCTCGGCCAGGGCGTCCATGCCGCGGCCGGTCTCGACGATGGGCAGCACCGGCTTGCCGCTGACCCGGTGGCAGTGGCTCACCGCGTCGGCGGTCTCGGCCTTGGGCAGGAGCAGACCGGCCACCCCCGGGTGGCGGCAGGCGGCCAGGTCGGCCTCCATCCAGGCGGTGCCGGTGCCGTTGATGCGCACCACCACGGCAGCCTGGGGATTGGCGTCGAGCCAGACGGTGAGCAGGCCCCGGGCGGTATCCTTGTCGGCGGGGGCCACCGCGTCCTCCAGATCGACGATCACCACGTCGGTGCCGCTGGCCAGGGCCTTGGCGATGCGCTCGGGGCGCGAGGCGGGGACGAACAGGAAGGTGCGGGCGTCGGCCAGGGAAGTCTTGAGCATGGGGTTCTCCGGGTATCCAGGGGGTTAGACCACGCCCTTGGCGTGCAGGTCTGCGGCCCGCCCGGCAAAGCCCAGCTCGGCCAGGATGGCGTCGGTGTGGGCGCCCAGGGCGGGGATCGGGTCCATGCGCGCCGGACGGTCCGGGCCGGTGCCCGGTGGGTAGAGGGCGGGCAGCGGGCCCACCGGCGAGTCCACCGTGGTCCAGCGGCCCCGGGCCTTGAGCTGGGGGTGCTCCCACAGGTCGGCCATGGTGTTGACGTGGGCGTTGGCGATGTCCGCCGCGTCGAGCTTGGCGATCACCGCCTCGGCGCTGCTGCCGGCGAACTCGGCCACGATCAGGTCGTGCAGCTCGGTGCGGTGGGCGGTGCGGGCGGCGTTGTCCACGAAGCGCGGATCGGTCTTGAGGTCGGGGCGCTCCAGCACCTTGTCGCAGAAGGTGGCCCATTCGCGCTCGTTCTGCAGGCCGAGCATGACGGTACGGCCGTCGCCGGCCTTGAACGGGCCGTAGGGGTAGATGGTGGCGTGGGCGGCGCCGGAGCGGCGCGGCGGCTGCTGGCCCTTGTAGGCGTAGTAGAGGGGAAAGCTCATCCACTCCATCATGGTGTCGATCATCGCCACCTCGACGCGCCGTCCCCGGCCGGTGCGGGCCCGCTCCAGCAGGGCGGCGAGGATGCCCGAATAGGCGTACATGCCGGCGGCGATGTCGGCCACCGAGATGCCAGACTTCACTTCTTCTTCCGGAGTGCCGGTCACCGAGAGGAAACCGCCCTCGCTCTGGATCAGCAGGTCGTAGGCCTTCTTCTCAGTGTAGGGGCCACCGTCGCCGTAACCGGAGATATCGCAGACGATCAGGCCCGGGTACTTGGGCGACAGGGCCTCGTAGGACAGCCCCAGGCGGGCGGCGGCGCCCGGCGCCAGGTTCTGCACCAGCACGTCGGCCTTGGCCAGGATGGCTTCGAGGATGTCCCGGGCCTCGGGCTGCTTGAGGTCGAGGCAGAGGCTTTCCTTGGAGCGGTTCACCCAGACGAAGTGGGAGGCCAGGCCATCGACGCGGCGGTCGTAGGCCCGGGCGAAATCGCCCACGCCGGGACGCTCGATCTTGATCACCCGGGCGCCCTGGTCGGCCAGGTGGCGGGTGGCCAGGGGCGCGGCGATGGCGTGCTCCAGGGAGACGACGGTGACGCCCTCGAGGGGCAGATTGGTTGCGGCGGTCATGGTCAATCCAGAAATACGGTGGAGCGGATCAGAACAGGGAAGCGAGGGAAGAGGCGTCGTGCAGGCCCCACACCCGGGCGATCAGGGCGTTAGCTTCGGCCTCGCTGGCGGCGCCGGAGAAACGCGCCAGGCGGCGGGCCTTGTCCTCCAGCTCGGCGCGGGACAAGGGATTGCCCGGGTCGCCCTTGGGCTCGTCCAGGGCGCCGCGCAAGGTGCGGCCATCCACGGTGGTGACCTCAACCCGGCCCAGCCAGCGGCGCGGGTAGGCCCCGTCCACTTCCGGGTCCAGCGCCATGCGCACCTTGGCGCGGAACTCGGCGACGCGAGGGTCGGTCAGGGCGTGGTCGCGGAATTCCTCCAGGCCGGCCTTGCCATGGACGGCGATCAGGCCGAGCACGGTGCCCATGGAAAACTTGGCCTGGTGCACCGTCACCGGCACGTCCACCGCGCCGAGCACGTCGATGGCGCCCTGGTGCACCCGGGCGGTGACGGCGGCGATGTCGGCGGCGGCCAGCCCCTCGCGCTGCATCAGGTCGAGCAGGGCGTCGGCGGCCGGGTGGGTGTGGCGGCACGACGAGTGGAACTTGAACGAGGTTTCCAGCAGGGCCCAGCGGCTGCCCAGGCGATCCACCAGGCGGGCCGGGTCGGCGTCCGAGGACATGCCGGCGGCCAGGCCCTGGGCGCCTTCGAGAATGCGCCGGGCGCCGGTGACGCCGGACTTGGCCAGGTAGGCGGCGGCCAGGCCGTTGGCGGCAGCGTGGGCGGTGTGCAGTTGCTTGGAATCGGCGGCGTCGCGCAGGAATTCCCACAGGCCGGCGGCCTGGGTGCCGGCGGAGCCCAGAGCGTTCACCATTTGGGCCGGGGTCAGGTCGAGCAGGCGGCCCACGGCCACGGCGGCGGCCAGGGTGCCGACGGTGGCCGTGGTGTGGAAGATGCGGTAGTGGGAGCGACCGAGGAACTCGCCGATGCGGATGCCGGCCTCGTAGCCGGCCACCGACGCGGCGATCAGCTCGGCGCCGCTCTTGCCCAGGTCCTGGGCCACCGCCAGGGCGGCGGGAAAGACCACGGTGGCCGGGTGCAGCACCGAGCTGTTGTGCAGGTCGTCCTGCTCCACCAGGTGGGACGAGGCGGCATTCACCCAAGCGGCGAAGAAGGCCGAACTGCGCGCGCGGCTAACCAGAATTTCGGCCGACCCAGTGGCCGGGCCCATGGCCCGGGCGAAGCCCTCGAACTGGGGAATCGGATGCAGGCCCTTGGCGGCCAGGGCCGAGGCGGCCCAGTCGAGGAACAGTTCCTCGGTGCGGGCGACCACCGCCGGGGGCAGCTGGTCGTAGCGCAGGCCGGCGACGAATTCGGCCAGTTCTTGCGTGTAGGCGCGGGGAGCGGTCATGGCGTGTCCTCGGGATCTTAGGGGTGTGGCATACGGGTTTGCACTCGGAGCGAGGAAGCTAAGACGAGGCGCGAAACCGCAAACAGTGGGTTAACGCGGCAAGGCAAAGCTGTCATCGCTTCGAGGGCGAAGCCGTCAGAACGAGCGCGGCAGACCCAGCAGGTGCTCGGCCACGTAGGACAGGATCAGGTTGGTGGAGATCGGCGCCACCTGGTACAGGCGGGTCTCGCGGAACTTGCGCTCGATGTCGTATTCGCAGGCGAAGCCGAAGCCGCCGTGGGTTTGCAGGCAGGCGTTGGCCGCTTCCCAGGAGGCCTTGGCGGCCAGGTGCTTGGCCATGTTGGCGGCGGGGCCGCAGGCCAGGCCGGCGTCGAACTGGGCACAGGCCCGGTAGCGCATCAGGTTGGCGGCCTCGATCTCCATGTGGGCCTCGGCCAGGGGGAACTGGACGCCCTGGTTCTTGCCGATGGGGCGACCGAACACCACCCGCTCGTTGGCGTACTTCACCGCCCGGTCCACGAACCAGTAGCCGTCGCCGATGCACTCGGCGGCGATCAGGGTGCGCTCGGCGTTGAGCCCGTCGAGGATGTACTTGAAGCCCTTGCCCTCTTCGCCGATCAGGTTCTCTTCCGGGATCTCCAGGTTGTCGAAGAACAGCTCGTTGGTCTCGTGGTTCACCATGTTGGGGATGGGACGCACGGTCAGGCCGTGGCCGATGGCCTCGCGCAGATCGACGAGGAAGATCGACATGCCCTCGGTCTTCTTGGCGCACTGGTCCCGGGGCGTGGTGCGGGCCAAGAGGATCATGTAGTCGGAGTGCTGGATGCGGCTGATCCACACCTTCTGGCCGTTCACCACGTAGCGGTCGCCCTGCTTCACGGCGGTGGTCTTGAGCTGGGTGGTGTCGGTGCCGGTGGTGGGCTCGGTCACGCCCATGGACTGGAGGCGCAGCTCGCCGCTGGCGATCTTGGGCAGCAGCATCTGCTTCTGGGCATCGGAACCGTGGCGCAGCAGGGTGCCCATGTTGTACATCTGGCCGTGCACCGTGCCCGAGTTGCCGCCGCAACGGTTCACCTCTTCGAGCACCACCGAGGCCTCGGTCAGGCCCAGGCCGGAACCGCCGTACTCCTCGGGGATCATGGCGGCCAGCCAGCCGGCTTCGGTCAGGGCGTTGACGAATTCCTCGGGGAAGCCGCGGGCCTCGTCCACCTTGCGCCAGTACTCGTCCGGATAGTGGCTGCACAGGTCGCGCACCGCTTCGCGGATTTCCATGTGGGTTTCGTTGAGGTTGAAGTTGAGGAAGGGGGTCATCGGGGCGCTCATTTCGGTCATGTCGGCTGCCGCCTCTGGGCGGTCGGGATCTGTTGGGGTTGGGGTGTCGTCGTTATGCGTTGTTATGCGTCGTTACTCGTCGTTCTGGCCGGCAAGTCTTCGCTTACTCGGCAAACGTCACGTCGGCCTTCATCGTCAGCCGGCCGGCGCAGTCGGTCCACAGCTTGGCCTGGCCCGGGCCGGTGATCTCGCCGCAGACGTCGAAGGTCTGGTTGTCGTAGATCGGCCCCACGGCGCGGAAGGCAAAACCGGTGACGCGCTTGCCCGGGTTGGCCTGCTGAAAGCCCTGCAACAGCAGGGTGGCGGTGAGGGGACCATGCACCACCAGGCCGGGATAGCCCTCTTCCTGGGTGACGTAGGGGTAGTCGTAGTGGATGCGGTGGCCGTTGAAGGTCAGGGCCGAGTAGCGGAACAGCAGCACGCTGTCAGGCTTGCACAGCTGGCGGAACTGGCCGGGGGCGGCGGCCGGGGCCACCTCGCCGCCCGGGGGCGTGCCCTTGGGGGCCGGGTTGCGGTAGACGATGTCGTGCTCTTCTTCCACCGCCAGGCCGTTGGCGCCGGAAATGGCGTGGTGCACGGTGACGAACACCAGGTCGCCGGCCTTGCCGCTCTTGCGCTCGGCGCGGATCAGGCGGGAGACGCGGGTGACGGCCTCGCCGACCATGAGGGGCTGGTGGAAGGTCAGGCGGCCGCCGGCCCACATGCGGTTGGGCAGCTCCACCGGAGGCAGGATGCCGCCGGCGGCGCCGCGGCGCGGGTGGCCGTCGGTGCCCAGTTCGGACTGGCGGGCGGCGGGGGTGAAATAGACCCAGTGCCACAGGGGCGGCAGCTCCCGCTCCGGCGCGGCGGGCCAGTCCAGGGTGGCGGCCAGGGCGATCACCTGGCGCGGGTCGATGCGATCCTCGCGGGTTTCGCTACGGCCGATCCAGTCGGCCAACGTGTCGGTGGCGGCGGTGCTCATCTTGTCTCCTCGGTCCTGCTGGCCCCGGTCCGGGGCGCGGTGTGGGACGCATCATCGCCGCGGCCCCCTGCCGCTACAATTCACCATTTCGAGAGCCTGCCTTCGGCATTGCCGAATCGCAGTGCAACATCGCCCGCTGCTTTCCGGATTCGCCATGCACTTCGACCTGACCGACCTGCGCCTGTTCATCCACGTCGCCGAGAGCAAGAGCCTGACGCGGGGCGCCGAGCGCAGCCACCTGTCCCTGCCCGCCGCCAGCGCCCGGGTCAAGGAACTGGAAAACCAGGCCGGGGTGCGCCTGCTCTACCGGGCGCCCCGGGGCGTGGCCCTGACCCCGGCGGGGCAGAGCCTGCTCCAGCACGCCCGCATCCTGCTCGCCCAGATCGAATACCTGAAGGGCGACCTGCAACGCTTCGGCGAAGGGGTCACCGGCCACATCCGGGTGTTCGCCAACACCACCGCGGTCACCGAATTCATGCCCGAGGTGCTGGCCACCTTCCTCAACGACCACCCCCAGGTGGACGTGGACCTGCAAGAGCGCCTCACCGGCGAGATCATCCGCGGCGTGCTCGACGGCACCACCGACCTGGGCATCGTCTCCGGCCCGATCGACGACGCCGGGCTGGAAAAGCACCACTTCTCCACCGACCGGCTGGTGCTGGCGTTGCCCCTGGGCCACCGCCTGGCCGGCGCCGGCAAGGTGCATTTTGCCGACACCCTGGAGGACGATTTCATCGGCCTGCACGAGGGCAGCACCTTGCAGACCTTCCTCAACCAGCTGATGCGCGACGTGAAGCGCCAACTGCACATCCGCGTCCAGGTCAGCAACTTCGAATCCCTGTGCCGCATGGTGGAGGCCGGGGTGGGCATCGGCGTGGTGCCCGAATCGGCGGGCATCCGCCACAGCCGGACGATGAAGCTGGTGCTCAAGGAGCTGGACGAGCCCTGGGCCCTGCGCGAGCGCTACGTGCTGACCCGCCAGGGCGCCGCCCTGCCCAGCTTCACCCAGGCCCTGATCGACACCATCCTGCGCCTCAACCGGACCCTGGCCGCCCCCGGCGGCACGGCCCCGGCGGTCGCCAAGGCCAAGCCGCCGCGCCGCCCCAAGGCCGCCAAGGCCTGACCGGAAACCCAAGCGGGGCGCGGACCTTCAGCCCCCCTGCCCGGAGCGCCGCGCGGGGCGTGGAGTTCCGGACCACCTGGCTGGAAACGCCCGACTGGCGCGGGGTTCCAACCCGGGCCTTTGAGCCCTCCCCCGCCAGCGCCGGCGCCCCGGCACAGGAGTACACTGGCGCCCATCCCCCGGGCCCGGCCCGGGCCTGCCGTCCGCCCCCCGCCTGTCCGCACCGTGCCCCACTCCGCTTTCGGCCGTCCGGCCGCCGCCTGCCGCAACTCCCGCAACTCCTGCCTTTCCCTCGTTGCCCCCGCGCCCCTGCTGCGCCGCCTGCCCCTGCTGCTGGCCCTGGGCCTGGCCGCCTGTGCCTCGTCGCCCCCGGCGCCGGTGGTGACGCCGGGCCGCCCTGCCACGCCGCCGGCTGCCAGCGCCCCCACCCCCGCTCCGGTATCGGGCGCCAGCGTTACCCCGGTGCAGCCGCCGCCGGCAGTGAGCGCCGTGCCCCTGCCGCCGCCCCCCGCCACCTCCGTGCCGGCCGTGCCCGCCGTACCGCCGCCGGACCCGGCGACCCTGGAACGGGAAGCCCGGGCCCAGGCGCTGCGCCTGCTGCCGGCGGGCATCGCCGACCGGCCCGGCTGGGCCGGCGACATCGCCGCCGCCCTGGTGGCCCTGCGCCTGCCGGCCAACCCGGCCAACCTCTGCGCCACCATCGCCGTGATCGAGCAGGAATCGAGCTTTCAGGCCGACCCGGCGGTGCCCGGGCTGAACAGGATCGCCTGGAAGGAAATCGAGGTGCGGCGCAGCCGCTACGGCATTCCCAAGCTGGTGCTGGACGCCGCCCTGGCCAAGACCTCGCCGGACGGGCGCAGCTACAAGGCGCGTATCGACGCCCTGAAGACCGAGCGGCAGATGAACGAGCTGTTTTCCGACATGATCGCCGAGCTGCCCGCCGGCCGGACCCTGCTGGCCGACTACAACCCGGTGCGCACCGGCGGGCCGATGCAGGTCAGCGTCGAGTTCGCCAAAACCCAGGTGCGCGAGAAGCCCTACCCCTACGCCCGCCCAGGCATGGACGTGCGCCGCGAGGTGTTCACCCGGCGCGGCGGGGTGTATTTCGGCATGGCCATCCTGCTCGACTACCCCGCGTCCTACACCCAGGCGGTCTACCGCTTCGCCGATTTCAACGCCGGGCGCTACGCCAGCCGCAACGCCGCCTTCCAGGCCGCCGTGGCCAAACTGGCCGGCAAGCCCCTGGACCTGGACGGAGACTTGCTGCGCTACGACAAGGGCCAGCCGTCCGCCACCCCCAGCGCCACCCGCAACGCCCTGGTCGGCCAGGCCCGGCGCCTGGGCATGAATGCCGCCGCCATCGACCGGGACCTGGCCCTGGAAAAGACCTACGGCTTCGCCCAGACCCCTCTCTACCAGCGGGTCTACGCCCTGGCCGACCAGGCCGCCGGCCGCCCCCAGCCCCGGGAGGCCCTGCCGCGCATCGACCTGAAGAGCCCGAAGATCCAGCGCAAGCTCACCACCGAATGGTTCGCCCGCCGGGTGGACGGCCGCTATCAGCAATGCCTGGCGCGCAGCCAGGCGTGAGGGCGGGATTCGTGGGATTCATTGAATTCACGGGATTTGCGGGCGCGGAACTCGCCGGGTTCATGCCCACCCCATAGGCCAGCACCACCGCCATGAACTACCTCGCCCACGCCGTCCTCGCCGGCCCGGACCCGCTGCTGCGCCTGGGCGGGCTGATGGGGGATTTCGTCAAAGGGCCCCTGCCGCCCGGCACGGCGGGGATTGCAGGCGCCGCGCCCCTGCCGGAGCGGCTCGTCCTCGGCCTGCGCCTGCACCGGGCCATCGACGCCTATGCCGAGACCCACCCGGCCTTTCGCGCCAGCCGCGCCCGGGTCAGTGCGGAACGGCGCCGGGTGGCCGGAATCATGGTGGATCTGTTCTACGACCACTTCCTCGCCCGGGACTGGGCGGCGTGGCCCACCGCCCCCGGCTTCGCCGCCTTCGGCCACAACATCGACGTGGCACCGGCCGGCAGCGGCCTGGCGGCCTACTGCGCCGCCACCTACGCCCTGTTCGACGCCCACGCGGCCTTGCTGCCGCCCCGGCTGGCGGAGGTGGCGCCCCTGATGGCGGCCCACGACTGGCTCGGCTCCTACGCCGAGGCGGCGACCATCGCCTTGGCTCTGGACCGCATGGCGGCGCGGCGTTTTTCCCACCCCACGCCCCTGGCCGGTGGAGGGGCCGAACTGCTGATGGACTATGACGGGTTCGCAGCGGACTTCCGCGCCTTCTTCGCCGATGCCCTGGAGTTCGCCCGCCAGTGGCGGGAACGGGAAGGACTGGCGGACTGAGCACGGCCCGGGGGATTGCCGATGGAGCCCTAGGCCCCGTCAAACCCCGCGCCAATAAACGATCTCCAGGCAGGCATCGCCGAACCCCGCGCCAGTAGCCGAGATTGAAGGCACGATCATGGAGAACAAGTATTGGAGCGGGTCTTCAGCCTCCCTAGCCTGGAGCCTTAGTGGGGCACTGCTCAGTGCTGCCCTCACTGGGCGCCTCAGCAACCGGAAGCGTTGTATTTCGCCTGGACGGCGAGCCACTTTCTGTCCGGCGACAGGAAGTAGCCAAAGAACGCCCGAACTGTACAGTGCGCTCCCCCGCCGGCAGGCCGATGAAACTGGCCTACCGGTACCCTGCGCTACTCGCCCGGGACGGGGGCTGCGGAACTCGGCCTACGGCCTCAGACAGTCCTCGCCCTTTCCCGTCCCGGCCTGCGTTGCTCGGCGGGGGAGAAGGGCACAGGGGGCGCACGGTTTTGG
The DNA here is from genome assembly GCF_021287045.1 of Oryzomicrobium sp. Lineage (GTDB taxonomy): Bacteria > Pseudomonadota > Gammaproteobacteria > Burkholderiales > Rhodocyclaceae > Oryzomicrobium. Next base: position 36,761 of record NZ_JAJTBG010000006.1, read on the forward strand.
CACTTCCCGGAAAGCCACGGCTGGCGGGGTGTTTGAAGGTATGCCTTCGGATAACAGCGCCAGTATTAGCTTTCCTGGCATATACCTTGTAGCGCGAGTATTGGCGGGGGTTTCCAGGCCTTACGCAAAAATTTTGCGCTGCATACGCGCCGACCATCCTGCTGCGTTCTCTGCGCCTCTGCAAACTCAGCGTTGAAAGCGGTTCAGCCGGTTTTCTTGGTGCTCCCTTGGTTTCCTGGATGCTTTGGAGGTGCGCTTTTCAGTGCTTGGCACGTCGCGTCGATAATTCCCTTCCCCCCTGGTGCCACGCCCGCAGTTACACCCCCCACAGGGCCGGTTCGGCCATGGCCAGGACCTGCTGTTGCAGCTCGCCGATGCGCGCCTGCCAGTAGGCGTGGGTGTTGAACCAGGGGAAGGCGGCGGGAAAGGCCGGGTCGTTCCAGCGCCGCGCCAGCCAGGCGCTGTAGTGCAGCAGGCGCAGGGTGCGCAGGGCTTCCACCAGGCGCAGCTCCCGGGGGTCGAAGTCGCAGAAGTCCTCGTAGCCGGCCAGCACGTCGGCCAATTGCCGGGACATTTCCTGGCGGTCGCCGGAAAGCAGCATCCACAGGTCCTGCACCGCCGGGCCCATGCGGCTGTCGTCGAAATCCACGAAATGGGGCCCGGGGGCGTCACCCTCGTCGTTCCACAAAATGTTGCCGCCGTGGCAGTCGCCGTGCAGGCGCAGCCGGCGCACTTCGCCGGCCCGCTCGAAGGCCTGGGCCACCCCGTCCAGGGCGGCATCGGCCGCATCGCGCCAGGGGGCGAGCAGGTCGGCGGGGAGGAAGTCGTGGCCGAGCAGCCAGTCCCGGGAGTCGTAGCCGAAGCTGCCGATGTCCAGGGCCGGCCGGTGCTGGTAGTCGGCCACCCGGCCGACGGCGTGGATGCGGCCGAGAAAGCGGCCGATCCATTCCAGGGTGGCCGCATCGCCCAGTTCCGGCGCCCGGCCGCCGCGCCGGGGAAACAGGGCGAAGCGGTGGCCGGCGTGGTGGTGCAGGGTGGCGCCATTCAATTCCAGGGCGGCCACCACCGGGATTTCCCGGGCCGCCAGCTCGCTGGCGAAGGCGTGCTCTTCCAGGATGGCGGCGTCGCTCCAGCGCTGGGGCCGGTAGAACTTGGCGATCAGGGGCGGGGCGCCGGGAGGCTCGTCGATGCCCACCTGGTAGACCCGGTTCTCGTAGCTGTTGAGTGCCAGCAGGCGCCCGTCGGGCACCAGGCCGACGGATTCGAGGGCGTCCAGGATCAGGTCCGGCCCCAGGTCGGCGTAGGGAGTGCCGGCGGCGGAGGCGGCGGGAAGGTGGTCGGCGGGAGGGGTCATGGAGTCATGGTCAAGGTCTCGTTGTCAGCTGCCTAGGATACCGCGACGGCGGTACACTGCCGCTCCTGCCCGACCCGCGCGCCGCCCGACCAGCCCCTGGCATCCGGCGGCGCGCCCGTTCCACATCAGCGCCCCATCCTCCCAGAGCCTTGCCATGACCACGCCTGCTTCGATCACCCCCTGCGATTTCCACGGCACCCCGGCCCTGCGCCTGACCAGCGGCGACGGCGCCACGGCGGTGGTGTCCCTGCTCGGCGGCCAGCTGCTGTCCTGGGTGCCACCGGGGGAAAAGGAACAGCTGTTCGTCGGCGAACGGGCCGTCTTCGACGGCTCCAAGCCGATCCGCGGCGGCGTGCCGGTGTGCTTTCCCCAGTTCGCCGACCTGGGCGGGCTGCCCAAGCACGGCCTGCTGCGCACCCGCCGCTGGGAGGTGAGCGACCAATCCCAGCACAACGGCTGCACCCTGGTGTCCCTGGTCTGCGGCGACGACGCCGCCAGCCGGGCCCAGTGGCCCCACGCCTTCCGCGCCGAGCTGACGGTGGCGATCGAGGGCGAACGCCTCGACCTGGAACTGTCGCTGACCAACCCGGGGGAGGCGCCCTTCGCCTTCACCGGCGCGCTGCACACCTACCTGAAGGTGGCCGAGGTGGAGGAGGTGTCCCTGGAAGGCCTGTACGGCCTGGACTACCTGGACAAGCTCAAGGATGCCGCCCCCACCCGGGAGACGGCCCCCAGCCTGGTGGTGGACCGGGAGGTGGACCGCATCTATTACGACTGCGCCCGCCCCCTGCTGCTGCGCGACGAGCAGCACACCCTGGGCATCAACGCCGAGGGCTTTAGCGACGTAGTGGTGTGGAATCCCTGGGAGGGCGCCGAGGAGCGCTTCCCCGACCTGGCGGCCAAGGATTTCCGCCGCTTCCTGTGCGTCGAGGCGGCGGTGGCCCGCCAACCGGTGACCGTGGCCCCGGGGGAGGAATGGTGGGGCCGGCAGACCGTGGTGGTGCTGTCCTGAGCCACCGCACCCGGCGGTAGCGCCTAGGCCAGGCGCGGACCTATTCCTTGCGCTGGTTGAGCTTGGCCAGCTGGCGCAGGTTGTAGCTGGTGTAGGTGAAGGCGCCGGCGGCGACGATGGCCTGGACCACCAGGGGGCCGTCGAAGGCGGTGCCGTTGGCCAGGGCCGAGATGCACGAGCCGCCCAAGATCACCGTGGCGAACAGACCGCCGGCGATGCGGATCTTGGCGAAGAGCTTTTGCTGCGGGAGGGTGGGCTTCTGCAGGGCCATAGGTAACAAGGGTCGGAGCAAGAGTCGAAAAGGTCGGAACGCGTTGTGCGGCGGGTCGCGGGGCAGGATGGGGGATAATAAGCAAATCCCGAAAATTTCCTAGTCCAAATTCATGTCCATCCAGTGGTTCCCCGGCCACATGACCTCGGCGCGCAAGAAAGCCGCCGAGACCATGGCCAACACCGACGTCGTCATCGAGGTGGTGGACGCCCGCCTGCCCGAGGCCAGCAGCAACCCCATGATCCACGAGCTGCGCACCTTCCGTAACCGGCCCTGCCTGAAGCTGCTCAACAAGGTGGACCTGGCCGACCCGGAGGCGACCCGCGCCTGGATCGCCTACTACAACGCCCAGGACGGGGTGAAGGCCTTCGCCATGTCGGCCAAGAAGCCCGCCGACGTGGCCCGCATCACCGGCCTGTGCCAGCAACTGGCACCCCACCGCAACGACCCGACCAAGCCCCTGCGCATGATGATCATGGGCATCCCCAACGTGGGCAAATCGACCCTGATGAACGCCCTGTTGAAGCGCAAGGTGGCGGCCGTCGGCGACCAGCCGGCGGTGACCAAGATGCAGCAGCGCCTCGACCTGGGCAAGGGCATGAGCATCACCGACACCCCGGGCATGCTCTGGCCGCGCATCCCCTACGCCAGCGACGGCCTGATGCTGGCCGCCAGCCACGCCGTGGGCACCAACGCCTACATCGACGAGGAGGTGGCGACCTTCCTCGGCGACTTCCTGCTCGACCGCTACCCGGCCCTGGTGGCGGCCCGCTACAAGCTCGCGCCGGCGGACCTGGCCGGCCTGGACGGCCCCGGCCTGATCGAGCTGGTGGCGCGCAAGCGCGCCTGCCGCAAGATGGGCAAGGGAGGCGGCGACTGGGACCTGGAGAAGGCGGCGGTGATCCTGCTCACCGACTACCGCAGCGGCGCCATCGGCCGCATCACCCTGGAAACCCCGGAATCCCGCGCCGCCATGATCGCCGCCGCCCCGGCACCGGAGCCAGAAGCCACGGACGAGGACGGCGAGGAGCGCCCGGACGCGGGCAACGGCGGCAACGGCTGATCCGGCTGATCCGGCTGATCCGGCCGCGCCCACAAGCACACAGGCCCCGTTTCCGGGGCCTGTGTGCTTTGGAGCGCCCGATGATCCGGGCGCGCGGGAAGGGGCCGCGGGCGCTGCCGGCTCAGACCCGCAGCAGCAGCATCTTCAGCGGCGGCTGACCGTCGTAGCTGGGGAAGTCGGCTTCCGGGGCGATCCACTCGAACTCGCGGATTTCCCGGCCGGCCTTGCGCGCGCTGCGTTGCAGCTGGTCGAGCCAGGCGTCCCGGTCCACCTGGGCCACGTTGTTGCAGCAGATCAGGGTGCCGCCGGGGGCGGTGCACAGCAGGGCCGGCTTGAACACGGCGGAATAGTCGTTGACCAGGTCCACCACGCCGAAGGGGCTCTTGGCATAGCGCGGCGGATCGAGAAAGACCAGGTCGAAGGTCTGGGGCTCCAGCTCGGGGAAGGGCGGTAGGCGCTTGCCGCGCACCATCTTGGGCTGGCCGATGCCGGACAGCTGGCGGGCGGCGGCGAAGACGTCGCTCTTGATCAGGCGGGGCCGGGTGGCCAGCTCGTTGCGCTTGGCGTTTTCCTTGGCGACCTTGAGGTTGGCCTCGGCGAAATCAACGTTCACCACGAAACGGGCCCCGGCCTTGGCGGCGGCCAGGCCGACCCCGCCGGTGTAGGCGAACAGGTTGAGCACCGATTTGCCCGCAGCCTCGGCCATCACCCGGCGCCGGCCGGCGCGCAGGTCGAGGAACAGCCAGGGGTCCTGGCCGGAATGGCGGGCCTGGATCAGGTAGGTGATGCCCAGCTCGTGGGCTTCCCGGGGCAGTTCCGCCGCCGCCTGGCGCTCCGCCGGCAGGGGGTTGGCGATGCGCGAGTTGCCCTGGCTGCGGTCGTTCCAGATCACCGTCAGGCCGGGCAGGGCCGTGGCGTAGAAGGCTTCCAGCTCGGCCAGGTCGGCCTCGCCCAGGGGGCGGTGGAAGGTCTGCACCAGCAGCAGGTCGCCGTAGCGGTCCACGGTCAGGCCCGGCACGCCCTCGACGCTGCCGTGGAACACCCGGTAGGTATCGGTGCCTTCGGCGTGGAGCCGGGCCATCAGTTCGGCACGGGCGGTAAGCGCCAGTTGCAGGCGGTCGGACAGGGGGGCGTCGAAAAGGGAATCGGACATGGGCGCTCGGAAAAAGAGTGGGCGGGGCGCTTCGGTGGACCCGGAGCGCTTGCGCCGCAAGGGCGCCATTCTACCGGCAGCGTAGAATGCGGCCCTCTGCGTTTTTTCCGGCACCCCGTGCCCCGCCCCGCCGTGACCGCTGCCCCGATCCCCGAAATCAAGCCCGGCCAGTCCATCGAGCTGCTCAAGGAGCTGCACATCCTGACCCGGGACGGCAAGCTCAACCAGGACACCCGGCGCAAGCTGAAGCAGGTGTACCACCTCTACCACTTCATCGAGCCCCTGCTCGACGAGGTGACGGCGGCCCCAGCAAACCCCGCAGACGCGGACGACGCCCCCGCCCGGGACTTCACCCTGGTGGATCACGGCGCCGGCAAGTCCTACCTGGGCTTCATCCTCTACGACCTGTTCTTCAAGTCCCGGGAGGTCGGCCGCATCGTCGGCATCGAGACCCGGGCCGAGCTGGTGGAAAAATCCCGGGCCCTGGCGCAGCGCCTGGAGTTTGCCCGCATGGCCTTCCACGCCCTGACGGTGGAGGAATCCATCGATTCGCCCCTGCTGCCCGGCACGGTGGACGTGGTGACGGCGCTGCACGCCTGCGACACCGCCACCGACGACGCGATCCGTTTCGGCCTGGCCAAGGAAGCCCGCTTCATGGTGCTGGTGCCCTGCTGCCAGGCGGAAGTGGCCAGCGTGCTGCGCCGGCACAAGAACGAGTCCTTCGCCCGGACGCCCCTGTCCGAGCTGTGGCGTCACCCCATCCACACCCGGGAATTCGGCAGCCAGCTGACCAATGCCCTGCGCTGCCTGCAACTGGAAGCCCACGGCTACCAGGTGACGGTGACCGAGCTGGTGGGCTGGGAGCACTCGATGAAGAACGAGCTGATCATCGCCCGGCGCACCGGCGCCCCCCGGCGCAACGCCCGGGAGCGGTTGGAACAAATCCTCGACGAGCTGAACCTCACCGACCTGCGCGGCCGCTTCCTGGCCTGACGGAGCGCCGGCCCGCGCCGGTGTCTAGGCGGCCCCGTTGCCCTCGGCTGCGCTCGCAGCGGCCCGCTTGGCCGACTGCTTGGCCTCGTACATGCGGGCGTCGGCCTGGCTGATCAGGGCGTCGGCCAGGTCGTATTCCCCCGGGCCGGTCTGAACCGAGCCGACGCTCAGGGTGATCCCCGGCAGCCGGTCGGCAATGGCGTTGGCCAGACGGCGGCAGAAGCCGGCTTCTGCCTCGGCCTCGGTGCAGTTGGGCAGGATGGCGCAGAACTCGTCGCCGCCGTAGCGGAAGTACATGTCCTCGCCCCGGCCGACGCTGCGCAGCACCTCGCCCACGTTGCGCAGCACCTCGTCGCCGCGCAGGTGGCCGAAGTGATCGTTGATCATCTTGAAGTCGTTCACGTCCAGGTAGACCAGGGTCACCGCCTCGTTGCGACGCTGGGCGGCACGCAGGACGCCGGGCAGCGTCTCGCTCAGATAACGCCGGTTGTAGATGCCGGTGAGGGAGTCGGTGCGGGTCAGGGCCTCCAGCTCCTGGGTGCGCTGGCTGACCTTTTCCTCCAGGCTGCGGGCGTAACGGTCCGACTTGTTCTTGGCCGTCTCGATCTCGGCCACCAGGCTGCGGATGTAGGTTTCGAACACCAGGGTGACGTCGAAGATCACCAGCTTGTCCAGGGCCTCCAGCGCCCCCCGGCTGCCCGCCCCGGCGCCCAGGGCGTCCACCAGGGTCCGGATGAGCAGCCCCTTCAGCTCGTGGATGCCGGAAAGGTAGAGGCGCGGCTCGACGCCGATGCGCTTGTGCACCATGCCGATGCGCAGGCGGTTGTTGACGTACTCCACGTCGTAGAAGCCGCTGAACAGGTCGAGGATGTAGCGCCGCTGGGCGGTGCGCAGGCGCCCCAGGGTGTCGGCGTCGCCGATCAGCAGAGCGATCTCGTCCACGCTGGTCTGGGCCCGGTAGAAGGCGTCCACCAGGTCGTCGATGCGCTCGGCGATCACCGGCAGACAGGCCGCCAGGGCGCTGGCGTGCTCCGGGGTGAAATTGAGCAGTTGCTTGCGGTACTCGATGTCGAGTTCGCTGATGTGCATCTGCTCAAGCAGAGTTTGCTCGGTCTGCTGCATGGCCCCATCCTCGATGCGGTTCGGCCGCGCCGGCACGCCTTGCGCCGACAGACGGCCACAACCCGATCATCATAAACAAAGCCCCTGCCGGCGCAATGATCATGCGCGGGCAACCCGGCGGCTACATGCCCACGTAGCGCCCGGGCTTGTGATTGACCGCGATGACCAGGTTGAGGGCCATCGCGCCGATGACCGAAATGCCCACCAGGCCGACGGGCCGGATCAGCAGGGCCGCGCCGACGATGGCCAGGTCCGCCGCCATCTGCACCTTGCCGGCCCGCCAGCCCCGGGTTTCCTGCAGGTAGATGGCGAGCACCCCCAGGCCGCCCAGGCTGGCCTTGTGCCGCACCAGGATGAGCAGGCCGATGCCGGTGAGGAAGCCGCCCATGATCCCGGCGAAGAGCGGGTCGAGCCGGTCGAAGTGGATCAGGTGGGGCAGCAGCTCGCTGTACAGCGACAGCAGCGCCACGGCGGCGAAGGTCTTGACCGTGAACACCCAGCCCAGGGTGCGCACGGCGAAGAAGTAGAAGGGCAGGTTGATGACGAAGAACAGGACGCCGAAGGACCAGTCGCTGGCGTAGTGGGCGAGGAAGGCCAGGCCGGCGGTGCCGCCGGTGAGCAGCCCGGCGTGGCGGAAGAAGACGACGGACAGGGCAACGAACAGAGGGCCGACCAGGAGGGCCTGGATGTCCTCGGCGAGGGAATGGCGGACGGGGGGGATGGAGGCGGTCACGACGGCGAAACGGTAAAAGGCGGGGCCGGCAGGGGAAGGCGACAGGTGGATGCCGGCGGAACGCTATTCTACGGCAGGGGGTGCGGCCACCGGGACCTCTCCCGCCGGCCAGGCCGGGGTGTCGTGGAAGCGGTAGGTGTTGCGCCCCTGGTGCTTGGCCCGGTACATGGCGATGTCAGCCGAATGGAGCAGGGAGGCGGCGTCGGCGCCGTCCTCGGGATAGCGGCTGATCCCCATGCTGGCCTGGACCACCAGGCTCCGGTCCGCCACTTGCAGGGGCAACTGGAAGCGCTGCAACAGTTTCTCGGCCACCAGGGCCACGTCCCTGGGGTCCGCCACCGTGTCGAACAGGATGACGAACTCTTCGCCCCCCAGCCGCGCCACCGTGTCCGTCTCCCGCACCGAGGCGCACAGCAGGCGGGCCGTCTCGCGCAGCACCTCGTCGCCCACCCCGTGGCCCAGGCTGTCGTTGATTTCCTTGAAGCAGTCCAGGTCGATGAACAGTACCGCCAGGGTGCCGCCCTTGCGCCGGGCGGTGGCCACCGCGTGCTCCAGGCGATCGGTGAAGAAGCGCCGGTTGGGCAGGCCGGTGAGGGGGTCGTGGCGGGCCAGGTGGTCGAGCCGGCTGCGGCTCTCGTACAACTCGGCCAGGTGGGCACCGATCTGGGTCTGCATCTCGCCGAAGCTGCGGGCCAGGGTGCCGAACTCGTCGCGCCGCGCCAGGGGCAGCTCGCCCATGACGTGCTCCCGGGAGAAGCGCTGGGCCGCCGCCACCAGCATGTTCAACGGCCGGAGCACCGCCCGGGAGACCAGGGCGGCCACCGCCACGGCCAGCAGGCTGAAGGCCAGCACCAGCTGCCAGGTGGTCTGCCCCAGCAGGCGGGATTCGGCCAGGACGGTCTGGATCGGCTGGGACAGGCCCAGAATGACGAAGCGCCCTTCGCTCGGCACGCCGATGGGCAGGCGCATGAAGGCGGCCACGGCGTCGGCGGGCACCGGACCGACGCTCTGCTCGCCCCGGGTGACCACGGTCTTGGCCTTGTGGTCGAGCAGGTCCTGGACCGCCGGGTAGGTGTCCTGGACCAGCACCCGGCGGCCCCGGTCGAAGCCGAAGGTCAGGTCGGCCTCGGGGTGCATCAGGAAGTCGCCCCGCTCGTTGGTCAGGTAGAGCCAGAAATCTTCCGGCAGATCGGCCTTGAGCAGGTCGAACAGGCCGTTGACGTCGATGTTGACCACCGCCACGCCCCACACCTGGCCGTCCGCCCCGGCTACCGGGGTGGCGACCTGGAGGGAGGGCTTGTTCAGCCCGGCGTGGGCGCCCTGCTCGTGGTTGATGACGATGGGCGAGAGATAGACCTGGCCCGGGGTCAGCTCCAGGGTGTGGAAGACGTAGGGGTAGTAGCCCTTTTCCTGGAGCAGCGGGCCGTCCAGGCGCACCAGGCGGCCGTCGTCCCGGTCCACCCGGACCACTTCCCGGCCGTGGTGGGCAGCGCCGATCAGGCGCACCTGGAAGTACTCGGGATGGACGCGCAGCAGGGCGGAGAAGGTTTCCGCCAGATCGTCCCGGGCCCCGCCGTTCCGGTCGCCCTGGACGACCCGGCGGGTGGCCGGGGCCTGGGCGAGCAGGCGCACATCGTCGGCCACCCCGGCCAGGGCCACCACCAGGCGGCGGCCGAGCACCTGGGTGGCGGTCAGCAGTTCCCGCTCGGCGGCGTTCACCAGCAGGTTGCGGCTCTGGCTGTAGGAGTAGTAGCCGGTCAGGCCCGTCGCCAGGATGGCGAAGGCCGCCAGCAGCAGGCCGAGCTTGGCGCCGATACCCAGGCGGCCCAGAAGGTCGGGCAGGGGGCGCATCAGAAGCGCTCCGGGGTGTCGCCGGCGATGATGCGCCGCCACAGGGCGGCCCGCCGGCCGGCGTCCTCCACCGGTTCGAGCCAGACCAGGCCGGCGCCGGGGGGCAGGTGGGACGGCTCGCGCAGGGTGTTGGCCAGGCCCTGGCGGGCGGTCAGGGCGGAGCTCACCGGCTCTTCCAGGGTGTAGTTGATCCAGGCCTCGGCCAGGCGCGGGTTGTGCGCCCCCCGGGACACGGCCCAGCAGTCGAGCCAGGCCAGGGCGCCTTCCCGGGGAATGGCGTAGCCCACGTCGAGGCCGGCCTTTTTCAGCATGGCCAGCTGCTGGGTGCCGTAATTGGCGAACATCAGGGCGATGCGGTTGTCGCGGAACAGTTCCACCGCCTCTTCCGGCGAGGTGTAGAAGGTGCGCACGTTGCGGCGCAGGGCCACCAGCCGGTCCACCACCTTGCGGAAATCGGCCTCGGGAATGCGGAACGGCGTCTTGCTGCCGAGAGACTGGGCCGCCAGAGAGAAGTTGTGGCTGCTGCCGTTGTAGGCCAGCACCCGGCCCTGGAAGCGCGGGTCCCACAGGGCGCCCACCGTGGCGGGGGGCTCCGGCACCTGCTTGCGGTCGTAGATCAGCCCCATTTCGGAATAGGTGTAGGGGATCGCATAGACCTGGCCGCGGCGCACCACCCCGGGCAGGGAGGCCAGGTCGCGGAAGCGCGGCAGCTGCTGGCGGGTGTTGGGGATGTTGGCCAGGTCGAGGGGCTGGACTAGGCCGTCGTCGATAATGCGGCGCAGTTCGGCGGTATTGGCCGCCAGCACGTCGAAATCGCCGCCCCGGTTGGCGCGCAGGCGGCTCCACAGGGCATCGTCGGATTCCACCAGGGTCACTTCGACGCGCACGTCATGGCGCTTTTCGAAAGCCCGCACCAGATCGGCGTCGGCATAACCGGGCCAGGCCAGGATGCGCAGGGTTTCTCGGCCCTGGGCGGCCGCCCAGGTGGAAAACAGGGCCAGTCCCAGGACGGCCAGCCCCAGCTGGATCAAACGGAAGCCCCGGGCGGCGGGGCGGCAAATCAGGTGCGGGAGCGGCATGTCGGGGCGACTCGGGTTGGTACGGCGGCTGCGCTGGGCGCCGCCGCTTGTTGTTGTCGGTGCATCTTCACTTTTTTCCCGGCAAATTGCATCTCATTGTCCTGAACCGTCCCTGACGCCCAGGCGGCATTTTTTGCCACCGGCCGCCGGCCCCCTCCCCTGCATCCCGTCGCCTCCCCGCAGCAGCGGCCCCGGACTCCGTTCCCGAACCAGGCCCCGCGAGCCAGCGGCAGCGCCGCCTCACGCAGCGGCACGGGCCAAAACAATGCCGATCGCATGATCGATCGCGGCAGTGCAGGCACTTTGGCATGAAGGTTGCTGAAACGTTCCGGACTTTTTTCAGGAACCGCCCATGTTCAGCACCGCGAGCATCCTCGCCGGTATCGGCGTGCGCGCCGTGGCCTCGGTGGCCTCCTCCATCGCTTCGGCGGTGGGAGCTTCCGGCGACAGCGCCGAAACGCCCTCTTCGGCGAAAATCACCATCAGCAGCGAGGCCAAGGCCGCGCTGCAAAGCGCCAGCGCCCGGGACAAGACCCAGCAGGAACTGCGCGACGCCGTCCAGAACGACCCGCAGCTGGCGGAGCAGCTGGCCCGCGCCATGGCCTACACGCCGGACCGGCTGTCGGTGCGCAACGACCAGAATGACTGGGCCAACAGCCGCTACGCCAACGGCACCCCGGTGACCGACGGCAACTACCAGTCGTCCATGAACAGCCAGATTTCCGCCGCCCAGCAGCAGCGCATCGCCCTGTACGAAAACGAGCGGGCCAAGGGCACCCCGGCGGCGCAGATCTACGACAAGCTCCAGGCCTTCAACGCCAGCCTGTCCAACGACTACCGGGTCGCCACCGGCCTGGCCTGACCGGCCTGGATGAGAGCGGGCGGCAAATTTTGCCGCCACACCCGTACCGGCCCGGCGGCGGCGCGGCTACAATCGCCCCCTCCCCCGCCCCGGAGCCGCCATGGACGCCCGCCTCACCGAGCTGGAAATCAAGCTCGCCTACGCCGAAGACCTGCTGGAAACCCTCAACCTGACGGTGTTCCGCCAGCAGGAGCAGATCGAGCAGCTGCAACGCCAGCTGCGGGAACTGCACCAGCAGATGCACAGCGCCTCCCCCGGCGAAGCGCGCAACCTGCGCGACGAGATTCCGCCCCACTATTGATGGCGCCGGCGGCGGACCGCCGGCCGCAGCGGAGCCGCCCCCCCCTGCACCATGCGCAGCGCTTGCCGCCATCGGCCGCCGCCCCGGTATTGCCGGGGTTTTCCCTTGCCGGGATTTTCACATTTCCCCGTGCGCCGGCCCGACCGTCACTCAAATAAAACCGAAGGCTGAACAAGCGTCCAGCGCCAAAGTCCGCGACAGTCGCTGAGTTTGCCGATGCACCCACTCTAAGCCTTCGGAAAAACCGAAGGCTTCAGCCACGCGCTGTTGGCCCCGGTCCGGGCCTTGCCCGTTCCAAAGCACGGCGCTCCCGGCCGGCTTGCACAGCATTGGCCGCATCGGTCAGATCGGCCAGTCAGAAGGCACACGGCGGGAAGCCCCGCCCCAGCCGCCCCGGCGCAGCGCCCCTCAGCGGGCGACCAGGGAGATCACCCGGTTCTTGCGCAGCTTGCCGACCACGTGCATCTCGCATTTGACGCAGTCGAAGCGCAGGGTCAGGCGCTCGTTGTTGTTCACCAGGGTCAGGGGGTCGGCCTTGATGCCCTTCACTTCCTTCGGGCACAGGTTGAAGTCGTGGCGCAGGCAGTGCTTGGTGATCATCAGCGACACCGCGCCGGTTTCCTCGTTGGCTTCAAAGGCCGATTCGATCAGCCGCACCCCGTGCTTGGCGTAGAAGGCCCGGGCCTGGTCGTTGTACACGTTGCCCAGGTAGGTGAGCTCGTCATCCGGATAGGGCACCGGCGGCTCCACCGGCACGGCCCGGGGCGGGCGCGCGTAGGCGGCGGCGCGGGCCGCGTCCAGGGCCTCCACCGCCTCGCGGCGCAGGCCGTTGAGCACCCCGGCGGGGAGAAACCAGGGCTGGGACAGGGCCACCGCGATGGCCTCGGGGGCGGCGGCGTAGAGGGTCGTCCCCAGCTTGCCCAGGTTCTCGCGGATGGTGGCCAGGGCCCGCTCGCCGTTCTGGGCCGGCTCGTGGGGATGGACCACGGCGGCCGAAGCGCTCACCCCGTCCTCGTCGGTCAGGGTCAGGGAAAAACCGTCCGGAGTCTCGGCAAAGGCCAGGCGCACGTCCACCCGGCGCTCGGCGGATTTCTTCTCCAAAGCCCGCTCGAAGGCCTGGTCCCGGTTGCGGTAAAGCTCCCGGCCCGCTTCCAGGGCCTCGGGCACTTCGCTGACGAACAGCCGGTACGATCGGGAATCGTGCTGTCCGCCCGCCAGGGGCTCGGCGCGATTGATCCGCAGCCCCACCAGTTCGCCTTCCTTGTCGAAGAAGGACAGGCCGTCGCCGTTGTGCAAGGGGTCGATGCCGGCGTCGATCTCGGCCTCGAACCAGCCCAGGCCGACCTCGCCGACGGCGCCGATGCGGGTGCCCGAGAACTTGGGCGTATCGAAGGCGCCGATGTCGTGCTGGCGGCCGTTCACGAAGTAGTCGGTGGAGCCCCGGTTGAAGGTCTTTTCCGGCTGGGGGGTGAAGGTGTAGGTGCAGCGCCCGGCGGAGGCGCGCCGGTAGCGGTCCGGCGCCGCCGCCAGGATGTCGTCGAGCAGGGTGCGGTAGTGGGCGGTGATGTTCTTGACGTAGGACAGGTCCTTGAGCCGCCCCTCGATCTTGAACGAGGAGATGCCGGCATCGGCCAGGGCGCGCAGGTTGGCCGACTGGTCGTTGTCCTTCATCGACAGCAGGTGCTTGTCCTGGGCGAGCAACTGGCCGTCGGCCCCTTCCAGGTCGTAGGGCAGGCGGCAGGCCTGGGAGCAGTCGCCCCGGTTGGCGGAGCGGCCGGTGTGGGCGTGGCTGATGTAGCACTGGCCGCTGTAGGCGACGCACAGGGCGCCGTGCACGAAGAATTCCAGGGCCACGTCGGTGCCGGCGGCGATCTTGCCGATCTGCTGGAGGGTCAGCTCCCGGGCCAGGACGATCTGGGAAAAGCCCACGTCCTGGAGGAAGCGGGCTTTCTCGACCCCGCGGATGTCGGTCTGGGTGCTGGCATGCAGCTGGATCGGCGGCAGGTCCACTTCCAGCAGCCCCATGTCCTGGAGGATGAGGGCGTCGGCGCCGGCCTCGTAGAGCTGCCAGGCCAGGCGTCGGGCCGGCTCCACCTCGTCGTCGCGCAGGATGGTGTTGAGCGCCACCAGCACCCGGGCGTTGTAACGGTGGGCGTGGGCGGACAGCCGGGCGATGTCGGCCACCGTGTTGCCGGCGTTGGAGCGGGCGCCGAAGGCCGGGCCGCCGATGTACACCGCGTCGGCCCCGTGGTTGATGGCCTCGATGCCGAAATCGGCGTTCTTGGCCGGGGCGAGCAGTTCGAGGGGGCGGGCGGCAGCCTGGGCGGCCGGGGCGGGGGAAGCAGCGGACATGGCGGACATCGTGGCAACGCCCGGCCGGGGCCGGGCGGGGGAGACGGTGGAAAGGATGGAAAGCGGAAAGAAGCGGACGGCAACCGCCTGAAAAACGAAACGGCCGGTCCGTAGGGGACCGGCCGACAGGGTACCAGCCTGGGGCGGGCGCCGCACGCGGCCACCGGAATCCGGCGGCGGGGCGGCGCCTCAGCGCACTCGGCTTTCCACCAGGCGGAAGAAGAAGGCGCCGACGGCCACGCTGATGGCCCAGGCGAGCATCAGGCCGATGGCGCTGGCGGTGGGGTTGCGCGGCGCCAGGTGGGGAATCACCGCGTTCATCACCATCAGCACCGGAAAGTGGAAGAGGAACACCGAGTAGGAAATCTTGCCCAGGTAGGCCAGGGGCTTCACGTCCAGCCAGGCTTCCAGGGCGCCGGTACGCCGGCCCACGCCCAGGGCCAGGGCCACCGCCAGGGCCACGGCGATGCGCAGGCGGAAATCCACCGCCAGGGCGGCCACCACGATGGCCGCCAGCAGCGTCAGCCATACATAGGAGCGCCGTTCGTCGGCGGCCCAGTAGGCCAGGGCGCCCATGGCGTAGGAGCCGAAGAAGTAGATGGCCCACTCGTCCCACACCTCGTTGCGGTTGAAGTGGAACAGGGACACCACCGCCAGCACGCCCACCAGCACCGGGGTCAGGCGGCGCACCTGGCCGGCCACGGCGCCGGCCTTGCGCGACAGCCACAGGGTGAGAACCATCAGGGCGAACAGCTGGAAATCGATGGCCACGTACCAGACGCCGGCGGACAGGGCCTCCTGGTTAAGCAGGCCGTTCAGCAGCAGGGCGTGGGCGGCCAGTTGGGGCAGGGTCGGGGCGTTGGGCACCCAGCCGTCCCACAGCCACAGCCGGGCCAGGGCGGCACAGGTGATGCCGACCCCCAGGGCCGCCAGGTAGGGCAGCACCAGGCGCCGGTAGCGCTTCCAGATCAGGAGCAGGGGGCGCTCCACCGTGGGCTCCCCGGTGGGGGCCAGCCCCTTGGCGGCGAGGAAGCCGCCGATGACGAGGAAGACCTGGACCGCCACCCGGGCGTAGTCGTACATCCAGTCGAGCAACTGGGGGGCCAGCTCCCGGGCCGATTCGGACAGGGGCCCGTAGCTGGAGAGGTGGTGGAGCACGATCAACTGGGAGGCGATGGCCTTGAAGGCGTCGATCAAGGGCATGCGCCGCTCGGCGCGGCGCGGGGCGCTTTCCGGCAGTTGGCTGGGGATGACGGCGGGTACGGCGGACATGGCGTAAACGGCAACGGCCCGGCCGGCGTGCGGCAGGGCGGGGATTCGGTTCAGAAAATCGGAGGAATCGGACGTGTTGCTTGCGCGGCGCGATCCCGGGCCTGGGGCGCCGTGGATCGGTCAGGACGAATGATGCGCCCTCCCGGCGCCCCCCGAAAGGCCCGGAAGTTCTCTTTACGTTTTGCAACACATTGTTTTGGCGCAGGATTATGCCGCCAACTGGCGGCGAAATCCAGGGATTTCGCCGGGAAATTGCCGCAATGCAGCAGCAACTCCCCCACACCGGGGCGGAAATATTTCACGCTCCGCGTAAATATCGCGTCAACTTCCCGGCTCGTGCCGCGTTATTCGCCCCATGGTGAGCAATCACCGCACATCCAACGGAGATAGCAATGGGTAGCCTTAGCAACGAATCCTTCGACGACTTTCTGGATTCCCTGAAGCGCGCCGGGGTCGTCATCAGCAACGAACGCGAGCTGCGCGAGCGGCTGGCCGAGGCCCAACGCTGGCGCTACGCTTTCACCACCCTTGCTTCCAACGGCCGTCAGATCGGCATCCGCTTCGAAGACCAGGGCCAGGGCGTGAACGAAGCCGAAATCCACCGCACCTTCACCGCCTTCCAGTTCCCCGAGCGCTCCGAAGCCCTGTTCGCCGCCAGCCTCAAGGCCGAACACTAAACCGCGCCAACCCCTCTTCCCGCCGCCTGGCCGTCCTCGATAGCCAGGCGGCGCGTCTGCCCAAGGCCCGCCCCTCCTGGAGCGGGCCTTGGCGTTTTCGGCCGCCGCTCCGCATGGCGGGCGGCGATAGCCGTAAGTGGTCACTCTCCTTTATGCTCGCGTCTTCGGCCCACGGCCCACCTTACGCACAGGAGAGTTTCCATGCCGATGTTCGTCGACACCTCGCCCCCGGGCGAATGCATCTTCTGCCGTCTGGTGGCTGGCGAGATCCCCGCCTCCACGGTGTATGAGGACGACCAGACCATCGCTTTCCTCGACATCGGCCAGGTCAATCCCGGCCACGTGCTGGTGGCGATCAAGCGCCACGCCGCCACCCTGTTCGACCTGACCCCGGACGAGGCGGCCGCCGCCATGCGCACCGCCCAGCGCATCGCCCACGCCATCCAAGCCGCCTTCGATCCGCCCGGCCTGAGCCTGTTCCAGGCCAACGGGGTGGAAGGCAACCAGACCGTGTTCCACTTCCACATCCACGTCCTGCCCCGCCACGCCGACGACGGCATCGAACTCAGCTGGCCGCGCAAGGACCCGCCCCGGGCCGCCCTGGACGATTACGCCGCCCGGCTGCGCGCCGCCCTGGGCAGCGGCCAGGGCGCGTGATGGCCGCCAGCAGCCTTCTCGCCGCCTCCGGCTCCCTGCGCGGCCGCCCCCTGCTGGCGGCCATGTTCCGCCTGTGGTGGCTGAAGGCCGCGGGCACCACGGTGTTCATCACCCTGTTCTTCGTCGCCTACGTGCACCTGCTCAAGAACCCGAGCGGCGTCGTCACCGAAATGCCGGTACTGTGGCTGGATGAGGCCGTGGGGGTGCAGACCCTGGCCCTGCCGCTGTACCTGTCGCTGTGGGTCTATGTTTCCCTGCCCACCCTGCTGCTGTTCACCTTTGCCGAACTGGCCGCCTTCGGCCTGGCCGCAGCCCTGCTCTGCCTGTTCGGCCTGACCTGCTTCTATTTCTGGCCCACCGCCGTACCGCCGGCCAACATCGACTGGGGCCAGTACCCGGGCTTCGCCTTCATGAAAGGCATCGACGCGGCAGGAAACGCCTGCCCGTCCCTGCACGTGGCCACCGCCGTGTTTTCCGCCTGCTGGCTGCAAGCCCTGCTGCACCGCATCGAGGCCCCGGCCTGGCTCAACCAGGCCAACTGGCTGTGGTGCCTAGGCATCGCCTATTCGACCTTGGCGACCAAGCAGCACGTGGCGGTGGACATGGTGGCCGGTATCGCCCTGGGCGGCGTGGCCGGCCTGCTGTCGCTGCGTGCCTGTGCCGACCGGCTGGCCCGCTACCGGCCGTAGCTGTTGTTCCGACTCAAACAAAAAAACCCGCCAACTGGCGGGTTTTTTGTCGCAACGTCTGCGTACTGGCGCGATCAGCGGCTGATCGGCTTGTAGCGGATGCGCTTCGGCTTGGCCCCTTCCTCGCCCAGGCGCTTGCGCTTGTCCTCTTCGTATTCCTGGTAGTTGCCCGGGAAGAAGGTCCATTGCGAGTCGCCCTCGGCGGCCAGGATATGGGTGCAGATGCGGTCGAGGAACCAGCGGTCGTGGGAGATCACCAGGGCGCAGCCGGCGAATTCGAGCAGGGCGTCCTCCAAGGCGCGCAGGGTTTCCACGTCCAGGTCGTTGGAGGGTTCGTCGAGCAGCAGCACGTTGCCGCCGGCCATCAGGGTCTTGGCCAGGTGCAGTCGGCCCCGCTCGCCGCCGGAGAGGTTGCCCACCAGCTTCTGCTGGTCGCCGCCCTTGAAGTTGAAGCGGCCGATGTAGGCCCGGCTGGGCATCTCGAACTTGCCGATCTGCAGGATGTCGCGGCCTTCGGCCAGCTCGTCGAAGACGGTCTTGCTGCCGTCCAGGCAATCCCGGCTCTGGTCCACGTAGGCCATCTGCACGGTGGGGCCCACCACCACTTCGCCGGAATCGGGCTGCTGCTGGCCGGTGATCATCTTGAACAGGGTCGATTTACCGGCGCCGTTGGGGCCGATGATGCCGACGATGGCCCCGGGCGGGATGGCGAAGCTCAGGTTGTCCATCAGCAGCTTGTCGCCGAAAGCCTTGGTGACGCCGTTGAACTCGATCACCTTGTCGCCCAGGCGCTCGGCCACGGGGATGAAGATTTCCTGGGTCTCGTTGCGCTTCTGGTGCTCCACCGAGGACAGTTCCTCGAAGCGCGACAGGCGGGCCTTGCTCTTGGCCTGGCGGGCCTTGGGGTTGGAGCGTACCCACTCCAGCTCCTGCTTCATCGCCTTCATGTGGGCGTCCACCTGCTTCTGCTCCTGCTCCAGGCGGGCTTCCTTCTGCTCCAGCCAGCTGGAGTAGTTGCCCTTCCAGGGGATGCCGTGGCCCCGGTCCAGTTCCAGAATCCACTCGGCGGCGTTGTCGAGGAAGTAGCGGTCGTGGGTCACCGCCACCACGGTGCCGGGGAAGCGGGTGAGGAACTGTTCCAGCCATTCCACCGACTCGGCGTCCAGGTGGTTGGTCGGTTCGTCGAGCAGCAGCATGTCGGGCTTGGACAGCAGCAGCTTGCACAGGGCGACGCGGCGCTTCTCGCCGCCGGACAGGTGCTCGATGGTGGCGTCCCAGGGCGGCAGACGCAGGGCGTCGGCGGCGATCTCCATCTGGGTTTCCACGTCGCTGCCGGCGGTGGCGATGATCGCCTCGTAGCGGGCCTGCTCCTCGGCCAGCTTGTCGAAGTCGGCGTCGGGCTCGGCGTAGGCGGCATAGATTTCTTCGAGCTTCTGGCGCGCTTCGAGCAGCTCGCCCAGGCCGGATTCGACCTCTTCCTTGACCGTCTTGGCCGGGTCGAGCTGAGGTTCCTGGGGCAGGTAGCCGATACGCACGCCAGCCAGGTGCTGCACCTCGCCTTCGTATTCCTTGTCGGCGCCGGCCATGATGCGCAGCACCGTGGATTTGCCCGCGCCGTTCAGGCCGAGCAGGCCGATCTTGGCGCCGGGGAAGAACGACAGGGAAATGTCCTTGATGATTTGCCGCTTGGGCGGCACGACCTTGCTCACGCGGAGCATCGACATCACGTATTGGGCCATTGCGGGTTTCCGGTTGGTGCGAAAGGCGGGAATTATGGAGGAAAGCGCCGGGGGATTCACCCCGGCCCCGCCCGCGGGGCCCGTTTCGCGCCGGCCGCCGGGGGCGCGACATTCACGCCGCGCGCCCAAACCCAAGGCAGGACGGGCGTTTCCGGGCAGCCTTGGACAAACACCGCCACTGGCGCGGACCTTCGGCATACCCTCGCCAGGATCGAGGACTGGCGCGGCTTTCCACGGTGCAACATGGCGGCGCCATGCCACTCCCGCCGTCGCCCCTCCACGTTTCACGTTTCGCCGTCGTCCCGCGGCCCCGCCTCGTCCCGCCACGCCCCCAGACGCCGGGTGGCGGTACGCAGGACGTCGATCTGGCGTTCGAAGTTGCGGCAGCCGGAGCAGATCGCCAGATGCAGGCGCAGGGCCAGCCGGGCGGGCACGCCCAGTTCCCGCTCCTGGGCATCGGACAGCAGCCGGGTCGCCTCCTTGCAGTTCAGCATGACATTCCCCCCTCGCCGGCAAACCAGCGCTCCTGTAGGCAGAGGCGCAGGCTCATGCGCGCCCGGTGCAGAACTACCCAGCAGTTGGCCGCTGTAATCGACAATTCGCCGCAGATTTCCCGCGTATCGAAGCCCAGGTACTCCCGCATCATGAACACTCGGGCGGTGTTTTCCGGCAGGCGGGTCAAGCACAGCCGAAACACCTCCCAGAATTCGGCCCGGGACAGGGCCGCTTCCGGATCGCCCCAGGCCGCCGGGCGCTCCTCGGCGCGCCAGTGCCCGTCGGAACGGAACAGGTCGTCGAAGGCGTCCTCGGGAATCTCGTCGATCTCGGCCAGGGGCTGGGGCTGGCGCACCCGCTGGCGGATGGCGTCCACGATCTTGTGGCGCAGGATGCCGAACACCCAGGTGCTCCACTGGGCCCGGCCGGCGAACCCGGCGCCGTCGCGGCAGGCGGCCAGCAGGGTTTCCTGCACCGCATCCTCGGCCGCCGCCTCGTCGCGCAGTTGCAGCACGGCAAAGCGCAGCAGGTCGCGGCGCAGCCCGACCAGGTCCGCAGCAGCAGGCGCCGGAACGCTCATGCCTCGCCCCGGGCCGGGTAGTCCTTGGCGATGACGAAATCCAGGGCCTTGAGCACGTCGGCGAACCCCGGCCGGGCAAAGGGCATGGTCTGGATGGCCGCCCAGTAAAGAGTGCCGTCGGGGCGCACCAGAAAGAGACCAGGCTCGGTGAACAGGGCCGGCTCCTCGATGCCGATGGAGGTAGCGCCTCGGCCGGTGGAAACGTACAGCCCCCAGGCCCGGCCGGTGGCGATGGACAGGCCGTAACCCAGGGCCAGGCCCTCCAGCCGCCATTCCCGGTGCGTATCCCGGGCCCGGGCTTCGTCGTCGGCGGAAACGGCCAGCACGTCCACGCCCCGGGCGGCGAATTCGGGGAGGAGGCGGACCAGCTCCTGGAGATAGGCGCGGCAGATGGGGCAGTGGCGCCCCCGGTAGGCCACCACCAGGGTGAAACGTTCCGGGCGCCGGTCGGCAAGGCGCCAGAGGGAACCGTCCACCGTCGCTACGGCCAGGTCGGGCACGGGGTGGCGGGGCATGGGACGAGGGCAAAGATCGGTCATCGAGGGGCTCCGTGGCATTGTCGTCAGGGGCGCGCGGCAGAAGGCCGGCGCCGCCCGTTTGGAGAGGCTAAATCAATCTGTCGTTCCCCCGGCGCAATTCCTTACACCCTGCCAGCGGCGAGATGGCGCCCCCCCCGTGTACCGCCCTTTGCCCTCCCTCGGCGCATTGGGCACAATCCTGCCCTCGCGGCGCCGTGGGTGCCGACCGTCTTTTGTGATTGCGCCATGACCCTGCCCGCCGACACCTTCGCCCCCCTGGCCTCCCGGGAGCTGCAAACCTACGCCGCTCGCCTCGTCCAGGATGCTTTCGCCCGCCTGTTCCGCCTATCCCTGGAAGGCAGCGAGGCGGAGTGGCGCGCCGGCGCCCAGGAAATCGCCGCCCGTGCCGAGGAATGGATCGCCGCCGCCGAGGGCGGCCGTGACGGGGAGGCCGGCATCCTGCGCCGCGCCATGCTGCTGGCCGGCCTGGACCAATGGGGCCTGGCCTACGCCCAGATCTTCGGCCCCTCGGCCATGGCCGGGCTGACCGAGCTGGTCGGTCTGCTGCGCGACGCCCTGGACCCGGCCAGCGAGGGCCGCTGTCAGGCCGCCTTCAGCGCCCTTCAGGACAACGAGGGCGATGCCATCGACTTCAAGGTCGGGCTGCGCCGCGACCTGCACCTGACCATCTGGCACGCCATGATCGCCAGCGAGGAGCGGGACGAAGCGTTCGCCATCCTCAGCCAGCTGGGCGGCATGATGGCAGCCCTGACCCGGACCATGCCGGAAGTGGGCTGGCGGCTGGTGGCCGATGCCCTGGCCCACATCCAGATCCGCTGCCTGGCCCATCGGCTGGCCAGCGACGGCCTGGGCCAGGAAACCACCCAGGCGCTGTTCGGCGCGCTCAGCCGGGAACTGCCGAAACCCCAGTGGGAGCAGATCATGGCCCAGGCCACCCAAGCCGTGCTGGGCTGGCAGGAGGCCAGCCGCGGCGCCGCCGGGGAGGCCGGCGCCGCAGGCCAGACCCTGCACTGACCCCGGCCCCGCCCGGCCCGGGCGGGAGCAGCGGGGCGCCCGTCACGCATCCGTGCCGGCCTTGGCCGAACCTGCGGCCGGAGCGGACGGCGAAAGGCTCGAAACGGACGCACCGGCGGAAGCGGCCCGGGTCAGTACCGGGGTGTCGGCGTCTAGGGACTTGATGTCGCCGGACAGCTCGCCGCCCTCGTCGATGAGAATCTTGCCGTAGCGGATGGTGCCGCTGACCCGGCCGGTTTCATGGATCACCAGTTGCTGGCGGGCGGTCAGTTCGCCCTCGAAGGTGCCGTACACCTCGGCCACGTCGATGCTCACCTTGCCGCTGAACACCCCCTTTTCGGCGATGTGCATGACCCGGCTGTCCATGGTGGCCTCGACCCGGCCTTCCACCACCAGGGTGTCGCAGTCGAGGATTTCCGCCCCCTTCAGCTTCACGTCGGGGCCGACGATCAGGCGGTTGCCGCCCACTGCGTCGGTCAGCCCCGGCTTGGCGGCGGACTTGCCCGCATCGGCCGCATTCAGGGGGCTGCTGGCGGTGGCCGGCCCGGCGGGAGCGCGCCCGGGAGTGCCGAGGGGCGCCAGGCCGACCGGCGCCGCCACCGCAGCGCCAGAGGCGCCGGACAGGCGGGTGTCCCGGGGGGCCAGGGCGTCGTTGCGCAGGGGGGCGGTTTCCTCGCGTTTGCCGAAGAAGCTTTGCTTGTTGAGCATGGAAGGTCCTTAAGGTGGAGTGGCAAAGTCGAACCGTCGCGGCAGCCGCCGCAACGCCATCCCGACCTATGGCAAGCAGCGTGCCACTTCACGCCAAGCCCCGCGTTTACAGCGGTTCACCTCACGATTGCCACCCGATCGCCGACGATAGGCGCAAATAGTGTCGGGCCAGCCCGACGCCGAATCCATGCATCCGGCCTAGTTGCTGTTTTTTCGCGGATTTTCCTGTCGGGCCGGAGCGACAGACAGAACGTTCACGACCGCCGGGGCGCCTCGCCCCCGGGCGCCGCCCCGATCCAGAACAAAAAAGAAACGGCCACGGGGGCTGACGCAGCCGTGGCCGAATAACTACCGAGGGACACAACTAATCGGTCGGATGCGACCTTCGGGTCACATGTTGCGCCGGTACTGGCCGCCCACGTCGTAGAGGGCGGTGGTGATCTGCCCCAGGGAACAGACCTGGACCGCATCCACCAGCACCTCGAACAGGTTGCCGTTGGCGATGGCCGTCTGTTGCAGACGTTCCAGCATGGGGCCGGATTGGGCCTGGTGGCGGGACTGGAAGTCGCGCAGGCGCTGGATCTGGGACTGCTTTTCCTCCTCGGTGGAACGGGCCAGCTCGATCTCCACCTGGGCGCTGCCCTTGGGATTGAGGAAGGTGTTTACGCCGATGAGGGGCAGGGAGCCATCGTGCTTCTTGTGCTCGTAGTGCAGCGACTCCTCCTGGATCTTGCCGCGCTGGTAGCCGGTTTCCATGGCGCCGAGCACCCCGCCGCGGGCGGCGATGGCCTCGAACTCCTTGAGCACCGCCTCTTCCACCAGGTCGGTCAGCTCGTCCATGATAAAGGCGCCCTGGTTGGGGTTCTCGTTCTTGGCCACGCCCCATTCCCGGTTGATGATGAGCTGGATGGCCATGGCGCGGCGCACCGACTCCTCGGTCGGGGTGGTGATGGCCTCGTCGTAGGCGTTGGTGTGCAGGGAGTTGCAGTTGTCGTAGATGGCGATCAGGGCCTGCAACGTGGTGCGGATGTCGTTGAAATCCATCTCCTGGGCGTGGAGCGACCGGCCCGAGGTCTGGATGTGGTACTTGAGTTTCTGGCTGCGCTCGTTGGCGCCGTACTTGTTCTTCATCGCCACGGCCCAGATGCGCCGGGCCACCCGACCGATCACCGAGTATTCCGGGTCCATGCCGTTGCTGAAGAAGAACGACAGGTTGGGGGCGAAGTCGTCGATGTGCATGCCCCGGGCCAGGTAGCTCTCCACGTAGGTGAAGCCGTTGGCCAGGGTGAAGGCCAGCTGGGAGATGGGGTTCGCGCCCGCCTCGGCGATGTGGTAGCCGGAGATCGACACCGAGTAGAAGTTCTGCACCTTGTTGTGCACGAAGAACTCCTGGATGTCGCCCATCATCTTCAGGGCGAACTCGGTGGAGAAGATGCAGGTGTTCTGGCCCTGGTCTTCCTTGAGGATGTCGGCCTGCACGGTGCCGCGCACGGTGGACAGCACCCACTCGCGGATCTTCTCGGCCTCGTCCTCGGTGGGCGCACGGCCGTTGTCGGCCTTGAACTTGTCGATCTGCTGGGCGATGGCGGTGTTGAAGAACATCGCCAGGATGATCGGCGCCGGGCCGTTGATCGTCATCGACACCGAGGTGGACGGGGCGCACAGGTCGAAGCCGTCGTAGAGCACCTTCATGTCGTCCAGGGTGGCGATGGACACGCCGGAGTTGCCGATCTTGCCGTAGATGTCGGGGCGCTCGTCCGGGTCGCAGCCGTACAGGGTGACCGAGTCGAAGGCCGTCGACAGGCGGTGGGCCGGCATGCCCTCGGACACCTTCTTGAAGCGGCGGTTGGTGCGGAAGGCGTCGCCCTCGCCGGCGAACATGCGGGTCGGGTCCTCGCCCTCGCGCTTGAAGGCGAACACGCCGGCGGTGTAGGGGAAGGAGCCGGGCACGTTCTCGCGCATCAGGAAGCGCAGCACCTCGCCGTCGTCGCCGAACTTGGGCAGCACCACCTTCTTGATCTTGGTGCCGGAGAGGGATTCGGAGACCAGCTTGGTGCGGATTTCCTTGTCGCGGATCTTCACCACGTACTCGTCGCCGGAATAGGCCTGTTGCATCTCGGGCCACTGCTCCAGCAGCTTCTTGGCCTTGGGATCGAGCTGGCCGTCCTTCCAGGTCAGCACCTCGTCCACGTCGGCCACCGGCTTGTCACAGCCCTTGAGCAGATCGCGGGAGATGCGCAGGGACTGGCGTTCCCGGGCCAGCTTGACCTGCTCGTCGGTGTGGGCGTGGTAGCCGCGCAGGGTCTCGGCGATCTCGGCCAGGTAGCGCACCCGCTTGGGCGGCACGATGGCCTGCTGGTAGGAGGACTGCTTGACCGCCACCTTGGGCAGTTTGCCCGGCTGGAGGGTCAGCCCCAACTCGGCCAGGCGCTCGATGAGAGCCTGGTACAGGGCGGTGACGCCGTCGTCGTTGAAGTGGGCGGCCATGGTGCCGAACACGGGCATGGCGTCGGTGGGCTCGGCGAAGCGCTCCCGGTTGCGCTGGTACTGCTTGCGCACGTCGCGCAGGGCATCCTCGGCGCCCTTGCGGTCGAACTTGTTGATGGCCACGAAGTCGGCGAAGTCGAGCATGTCGATCTTCTCCAGTTGGCTGGCGGCGCCGAACTCGGGGGTCATCACGTACAGCGAAGCGTCCACGTGGGGGACGATGGCGGCGTCGCCCTGGCCGATGCCGGAGGTCTCGACGATGAGCAGGTCGAAGCCGGACACCTTGCAGGCGGCGATCACCTCGGGCAGGGCGGCGGAAATCTCGCTGCCGGTGTCCCGGGTGGCCAGGGAGCGCATGTAGATGTTGGCCCCCTCGATGGCGTTCATGCGGATGCGGTCGCCCAGCAGGGCACCGCCGGTGCGCTTGCGCGACGGGTCGATGGAGACGATGCCGAGCTTGAGCTGGTCGTCCTGGTCGAGGCGGAAGCGGCGCACCAGCTCGTCGGTGAGCGACGATTTACCGGCGCCGCCGGTGCCGGTGATGCCCAGGGTCGGCGTGGCGGTCTGGGCGGCAGCCTCGCGCAGGGCGGCCTTCACATCCTCGCCGTAGGCGCCGTTCTCCAGGGCGGTGATGACCTTGGCCAGGGTGCGCCGGTCGCCGGAGCGCAGCCCGGCCAGCACGGCCTCGACGCCCTGGGGCGCGGCGGCGGTCAGGTCGTAGTCGGAGGTTTCCACCACCTCGTTGATCATGCCCTGCAAACCCAGGGACTGGCCGTCGCCGGGGGAGTAGATGCGGGTCACGCCGTAGTCGTGCAGCTCGGAAATCTCGGAGGGCACGATCACCCCGCCGCCGCCGCCGAACACCTTGATGTTCTCGCCGCCGTGCTGGCGCAGCAGGTCGATCATGTACTTGAAGTACTCGACATGACCGCCCTGGTAGGAGGTGATGGCGATGCCCTGCACGTCTTCCTGCAGCGCCGCGTTGACGATGTCGCCCACGGACCGGTTGTGCCCCAGGTGGATCACCTCGGCGCCGGTGGATTGCAGGATGCGGCGCATGATGTTGATCGAGGCGTCGTGGCCGTCGAACAGGGCGGCGGCGGTGACGAAGCGCACCTTGTGGCGGGGCTTGTAGGGGACGAGCTTGTGGGCAACGGAAAGGTCGGTCATGGGCGAGGTTCCGGAAGGCAAGCACTGCGGTCGAACCGGGCCGCCATCCTGCACGGGGCGGCCGCAACGGGCGGGCCCGGGAAATCCGGGCCGGAGAGTGATGGCACCTTAGCTAACGTTGACGTCAACGTCAACTTAACCGAATCGCAAGCCATCGCTCTTACTGCAACCCAGGCCCGGCGCGGTTGGGGTAGTTTTCAGGGAGTCGGGGTCAGGCCCGAACCGTGATGGGGCGCGGTACGGCCGGCCGGCGCATGGCCGTGGTCGGCCTGGGGGCGCTGGGGCAGCATGAACCAGGTGAGCAGGCTGGAGCCGGCGCAGATCAGCCAGAACAGGAAGAAGCCCAGGGAATAGGTGGCGTAGGACGACATTTCCACCGTCCCGCCGAGGAAGTACAGCTGCTGCGGGTTGATCACCCAAAAGAAGAGGAATTCGGCGACCGCCGCGGCAACGAAGGATGGCCACAGCACCCAGATGACCTTGTTCATGGAACGCCTCCCGTCAGGTTGTGGGGTACTGGGTATGACCGGGCAGGCGGCGCGGAAGTTGCGCGCGACGCTGCCGATCCGGCAACGATTGGACGGCTCCCGAAAAGCGGCCAAGCCAAACCCCGCGCCAGATAATGGTTTCCGGGCAGTGGCTGCAAAGAACAAGGCAGGGCGCGGCTTTCCAGGCACACCTGCTGGAAAGGCCCACCCTGCCTTGGCTTCCGGCCGGTGCCTCAGCAATACCGCTCCGGCAGCGGCGGCACCGCCAGGCCGGCGCACTCCGCCTCGGGGCGAGGCTCGCCGGCCACCACCCGCAGGGGCACCACCCCGGCCCAGGCCGGCCGCTCCAGATCCTGGGGCAGGTCCTTGGGCGGGCCGCTGCGCACCTTGGCCGCCGCCTCGTCCAGGGAGATGCGCAGCAAGGCGGTGCCAGCCAGTTCCTTGTCGTCCGGCGGCCGCACCTGGGAAGCGCGCCCGGGCACCGCGTGGTCGAGGAACGCCGCCAGGGACGCGGCCTTGGCCGCCGGATCGGCCACCTCCTCGAAGGTGCCGTAGATCACCACCGAGCGGTAGTTCATCGAATGGCGCAGGGCCGAGCGTGCCAGCACCAGGCCGTCCATATGGCTGATGGCGACGCAGGCGGTGCCGCCGGTCAGCACCTCCACCAGCCGCGACGCCCGGGCGCAGTGAATGTACAGGTGGTTCCCCTCGCGCCAGCAGGCGGTGGGAATGCAATGGGGCACACCGTCCTGGACGAAGGCCAGGTGGCAGACCAGAGCCGCGTCCACGATGGCATTGACGCTCTCCCGGTCATAGGCGGCCCGCTCCGGATGGCGGCGCACCCGGGTGCGTTCCGAAGGGGCGTCGGTGCCGCGGCGGGGTGGCGTGGTCGACGTGGTCGGCGTGGGTAGCGAGGAGGAATCGGTCTCGGACATGGCAGTGCTTTCACGGATGGAACGATGAGGTGCCCAGCCTAACGCCCCTGTGGCACCATAACGAGAACCAGAATTTGCACAGACGATAGAACCACGCGATGGACTACGCCCACCTCCTCGACCACCTGAAAACCGCCGTATCCCCGGACGGGCCGCGCCGCCAGGGCCTCTACGCCGCCCTGCGCGGCGCAGTCCTGGACGGTCGCCTGCCCCCGGGCACCAAGCTGCCCGCCTCCCGCGCCCTGGCGGCGGAGCTGGCCCTGGCACGTAACACGGTGATCCACGCCTACGAGCAACTGGTGACCGAGGGCTACCTGGTGGCCGACCGGCGCGCCACCCGGGTGGCGCCCCTGCCCCTCGGCATGGCCGGCGACCGGGCCTCCGGCGACGCCGCCGCCGACCCGGCGGACATCCGCCTGCCGCCGCCCACCACCTCTGCCCTGCCCCCCCTGGCCCACCGGGCCGCCCGCATCAATGCCCGGCGCCACGGCCTGGACGGGCCGCCCCGCCCCTTCTCGCCCGGGGTGCCGGACCTGGGGCGCTTTCCCTTCGCCGCCTGGCGCGCCTGCCTCGACGCGGCCTGGCGCGACGCCACCCCGGCCCAGCTGCACTACAGCCCGCCCGGGGGCGATCCCTTGCTGCGGGAGGCCATCGCCCGCCACCTGGCGGTATCCCGGGGGGTGCGCTGCACCCCGCAGCAAGTGGTGGTC
The DNA here is from genome assembly GCF_021287045.1 of Oryzomicrobium sp. GTDB lineage: Bacteria > Pseudomonadota > Gammaproteobacteria > Burkholderiales > Rhodocyclaceae > Oryzomicrobium. The sequence continues at coordinate 65,067 of NZ_JAJTBG010000006.1, forward strand.
ACCCCGGGCATCCAGGGCGCCATCGCCGTGTGCGCCTGGCTGCTGGCCGAGGCCGGCGCCACTGCCTGGCTGGAGAACCCGGGCTACCCGGGCGCCCGCAGCGCCTTCGCCTGGGCCGGCCTCGACGTGCGCGGCATCGCCGTGGACGGCCAGGGCCTGGCCCCCACCGCCGCCGACTGGGACGAGGCGCCGCCCCGGCTGATCTACCTGACCCCGGCCCACCAGTACCCCCTGGGCACCGTGCTCAGCCTGGAGCGCCGCCTGGCCCTGATCGCCCGGGCCAGGCAGTGCGGCGCCTGGCTGCTGGAGGATGACTACGACGCCGAATTCCGCTACGAGAGCCGCCCCCTGCCCGCCCTGCAAGGGCTGGACACGGACGCCCCGGTGCTCTACCTGGGCACCTTCAGCAAGACCCTGCTGCCCGGACTGCGCCTGGCTTACGTGGTGGCCCCCGAGGCCATCGCCGCCGACCTGGGCCGGGCCGTCACCGACCTGCTGCGCCCCGGCCAGGGGGTGGAACAGCGCGCCCTGGCGGACTTCATCGCCAAGGGCCGCTTCGCCGCCCACCTGCAACGCATGCGCCGCCTCTACGCCGAGCGCCAGGCCCTCTTGCGCCGCCTGCTGGCCGAACGCCTGCCGGCGGTAGCCGGGCTGCCCGCCACCGTCACCGGCGGGGCAGCGGGCCTGCACCTGACCCTGGCCCTGCCACCGGACCTGCCGGACCGGGCCGCCGTCGCCACCCTGGTCCAGCGCGGCCTGGACCCGCGCCCGGTGAGCGCCTACTGCCTGGCCGGCACCGCCCCGGCCGGGGGCAACGGCCTGGTGCTGGGCTACGGCAATACCGACGCGGCGATCCTGCCGGCGGCGGTGGAACAGCTGGCCGCCGGCCTGGCCGACGCCCGCGGCGCGCAGCGGCGCCGGCCCTGACCGACCTTAACCAGCCTCAGCCCCGCAATCCGCCCACCAGGCGCACCCACAGCCGGGCCAGCCAGCCCGGCAGCAGCGGTGACGGCACCGGAGCCGGCGCATCCCGCAGGGTCAGCACCAGCCGGCCGCCCCCGTCCGCCGCCACGGTCTGCCAGCCGGCCACCTGCACCACATGGACCGTGCCCGGGGCGAGGCGGTAGCGCACCCGGCAATACTGTTCCGCCACCCAGCGCGGCGCCCCGATCAGGGCGCCCCGGCCGGACTGGACGTGCACCACCGCCCCGGCCCGCAGGGCGATACGCAGGGACTGGCCCGGGGCCAGGATATGGACGACCGGTTCGGGGATCGCCGGCGCGGGCGCCGGGCCGGCGTCGGCCAGGCGGGCAGCCGGCGTGGCTCCCGCTCCGGCCGGGGAAACGGGCCTCGAACGCAACGGGACGACGGACGCGGGACAAGGGCAGGAGCGGGGGCAGGCAGACATGGCGGAATCTCCGGAAACAGGAGACTCCAGCCTAATCGCCCCCCCCCGGCGCCGACAGGCACACGGCCGGACAGAATCGGGCGCAACAGGGGCCGGTTCTACACTCTGTTCCGCAACAAACCGGCCGTATCTGTTCTGTATCGCCCGGCGCGCCCGGTCCATAATCGGCCCCATGGACGCACCACCCCTCTACCGCCAGCTGGCCGACCATTACCGCCAGGCCATCGCCGCCGGCGCCCTGGTCCCCGGCGACCGCATGCCCTCGGTGCGCGCCCTCATGGCGCGCCACGGGGTGAGCCTGTCCACCGCCCTACAAACCTGCCGGCACCTGGAAAGCCTGGGGCTGCTGGAGGCCCGCCCCCGCTCCGGCTACTTCGTCCGTCCGCCCCGGCGCGGCAGCCTGGCGCCGGTGGAGGAACCCCGCCCCACCCTGCCCGACCCGGCCCAGTACATCGGCATCCATCAGAAGGTTTCCGCTATTCTGGCCCGGGGCCAGGCCCGGCCCGACGCCCTCAACCTGGCGGTGGCCTGCGGCGCCCCCAGCCTGTATCCGGCGGCGGCCCTGCAACAGGCGGCGATGCGCGTCCTGCGCCGCCAGCCGGCCCTGTTCGGCACCGCCGTGCCCTTCAACGGCGCTCCGGCCTTCCGCACCGCCCTGGCCCAGCAGGCCCTGGCATCACGCATGACCCTGGGGGCCGACGACATCATCGTCACCCACGGCTGCGTCGAGGCCCTCAACCTGGCGCTGCGCGCCGTGGCCCGTCCCGGCGACGTGGTGGCGGTGGAAACCCCCACCTTCTATGGCCTGTTGCAGATCCTGGAGAACCTGGGGATGCGCGCCCTGGAGATTCCCACCAGCCCCCAGACCGGCATTTCCCTGGAGGCCCTGGACTTGGCGGCGGATGCCTACGCCAACATCAAGGCGGTGGTGGTGGTGCCCAACCTGCAAAACCCCCTCGGGGCGATCATGCCCGACGCCCACAAGGCGCGGCTGGCGGCCTGGGCCGAGGCCCGGGGCATTGCCCTGATCGAGGACGACACCTACGCCGCCCTGGGCAACGACGATGCCCCCCTGTCGGCGCTGAAGGCTTTCGACGCCACCGGCAACGTCATCCACTGCGCCTCGCTGCACAAGACCCTGGCCCCGGGCATGCGCCTGGGCTGGATCGCCCCGGGCAAGTGGAAGCCCCGGGTGGAAATGCTCAAGTACGCCCAGTCCCGGCCCAACGAGGCCCTGCCCCAGTTGGCGGTGGCGGAGTTCATGGGTTCCGGCGGTTTCGAGCGTCACCTGCGCCGGCTGCGCGTTCAGTTGCGCGAACAGCGCGAGCGGTTGGGCGAGGCGGTGGCCGCCTATTTCCCCGCCGGCACCCGGCTCAACGTGCCGCCGGGGGGCTTCGGCCTGTGGATCGAGCTGCCCGGGCAGTTGCCCTCGGAACGGCTGTTCGACGCGGCCCTGGGCGAAGGCATCCGGGTCTCGCCGGGGGTGATGTTCGCCAACTCGGGACGCTTCGACCATTTCCTGCGCCTGAGCTGCGGCGCCCCCTGGAGCCAGGCGCTGGACGAGGGCATCCGCCGCCTCGGCGGGGTGGTGGCCCGGCTGGCCGGAGCCTGAACGGCTCAGTGCAGCCGGCGGGCGGACGACGCCGCCCCTTTCCCGCTGGCGGCGTCGGACAGGCCGTCCGCCTCGCCTTCCAGCCAGGCCAGCACTTCCGGGGCGATCACCCGGGCCGGATCGAGCAGGATCAGTTCGCCCCAATCCATGCACGCCCGCCCCCGGACCACGGCGGCATCGGCGCCGGGGCGGCCCGCCGCCAGGGGTTCGATGCGGCCCGGCGCCAGATCGAGGGAATCCCCCACTGCATCGACCAGCAGGCCGGCCAAAACCGATTCGTCCCGCCGCCGCGCCGCCACCACGACCACCCGGGAAGCGATGCCCGGCTGGAGCGGCCGCCCCCCCAGGAGGGGATGCAGGTCGAGCACCGGCACCAGGGAGTGGCGCAGCTTGATTGCGCCCCTCAGCAGGGGCGGCAATCCGGGCGCGACGATCAGTTCGCCGTGGGTCACCACTTCGCGCACCTGGTCCCGGGGCACGGCGCAGACGTCGTCGCCCAACTGGAAGCAGAGGCAGGCCAGCCCGGCGGCCTCACGGCGGGCCGGGGCGGCGATTGCATGATGGCGGATCAAGGTACGGGTCATGGCGGTTCTCCTCGGCGCAACCCGAATCCGGGAATGGCCCGGCCGGGACGGCGATGTCGCCATTACACCCGGCGGAGCGCCGCGGCACCGTCGGCGAAGGCGGAATCCAGGCTAGGCGGCGGCTGATCCTGCTGTCGGGAAATTCCTACCCGGCCGGACGCCGCAGACACGCAACGCAGACACGAAAGCGGCAAGGCCCGAAGGCCCTGCCGCTGCGTGGTTGGACGATCCCGCCGTTCAGGCCGGCACGGCGTCCGCATCGCGCGGGGCCGATTCTCCGACCACCGGCATTTCCGTACCGCCTCCGACGGAGAGGGCCTCCAGTTCTTCCAGGGCCAGTACCCGATCCAGGTTCAGGATCAGGATGAAGCCCTGGTCCATCTTGGCCATGCCGCGGATGAAGTCGGTGCGCAGGCGGGTGCCGAAGGATGGCGGCGGCTCGATGCGGGAATCGGGGATGTCCAGCACCTCGTTGACCGCATCCACCAGGACGCCGACCACCTGGACTTCGGCCTCCCGGACCACCTCGACGATGACGATGCAGGTGCGCCGCTCCACCTGGGTGGACTCGCCGCCGAAGCGGCGGCGCAGGTCAACCACCGGCACCACGGCGCCGCGCAGGTTGATCACGCCGCGCACCGAGGCCGGCATCATCGGCACCGCCGTCAATTGGCCGTACTCGATGATCTCACGCACGTTGAGGATGCCCACGGCGAACACCTCGCTGCCCAGCTGAAAGCTCAGGCACTGGGTGGCATCGCCGCCCTCGGGCCGGGCGATGCCGATCTGGCTGTTGATCTGGGTGCTCACGGCGCGCTCCTCAGAACAGGACGAAGTCGCCACTGGCCGCCGCTTCCAGGCCCGGCTGGTGACGTGCCTCAGCCTGGGCGCGGCGATTGCCGGCGGCCCGGGACAGGGAGATGACGCTGGCGTTGCCGTGGCCGGTATTGAAGAAGCCCATCAGCTGCTGCAACTGCTCGGCCTGGCCGGTCATTTCCTCGGCGGTGGCCGCCAGCTCCTCGGACGAGGCGGCGTTCTGCTGGGTGGTCTGGGTCAGCTGGGACATGGCCCCGTTGATCTGGCCCACGCCCAGGGCCTGCTCCTTGGAGGCGGCGGTGATTTCCTGCACCAGATCGGAGGTCCTCTTGATCGACGGCACGATCTCATCGAGCAGCTTGCCCGCGTGCTCGGCCAGGGACACGCTGTTGCCTGCCACCTGGCCGATCTCCTGGGCGGCCACCTGGCTGCGTTCGGCCAGCTTGCGCACCTCGGCGGCCACCACGGCGAAGCCCTTGCCGTGTTCCCCGGCTCGGGCCGCTTCGATGGCGGCATTGAGGGCCAGCAGGTTGGTCTGGTAGGCGATGTCGTCGATGATGCCGATCTTGGCGGCGATCGACTTCATGGCCGCCACCGTGTCGGTCACCGCCTTGCCGCCATCGACGGCCTGGGCCGCGGCCTTGCTGGCGATGGTGTCGGTGACCTCGGCGTTCTCGGTGTTCTGGTTGATCGAGCTGCTCATCTGCTCCATGGAGGCGCTGCTCTCCTCGACGCTGGAGGACTGCTGGGCGGCGGCGCTGGACAAGGCCTGGGAGGTGGTGGAGATCTGCTCGCTGGCGTTGGTCAGGGCGTCGGCGGCGCTTCGCACCTCGGTGACCACACTGCCCAGGCGGTCGACCATGCTATTGACGCAGTCGCGCAGCTCCTGGAGCTTGCCCTGGTAGTTGGTGGCGATGCTCTGGGTCAGGTCGCCCTGCTCCACCGCCGCCAGTACGCGCATGGCCTCGTTGAGGGGGCCGATGATGGCGTCCAGGGTGTCGTTGATGCCCGCCACGATCTTGCGGAAGTCGCCCTCGTGCCGAGCAGCGTCGGCCCGGATATCGAGGCGCCCCTGCATGGCGGCGGCGGCCAGGGTCGACGTGTCCTCGATCAAGGCCTTCAGGTTGCTGCGTACCTGTTCGACGGTGTCGTTGATGAAAGCCTTCTTGCCCGGGAAGCGGGCCAGGGGCGCATCGAAGTTGCCGCGACCGAATTCGGCGATGCAGGCCATGGTCTGCTTCTTGACCGCGATGTGGCCTGCCACCATGCCATTGACCCCCTCGGCCATGGTGCGGAATTCGCCCTGGAAGCGCTCGACACGGATCACGGCGTCGATGTCGCCCTTGTCGTGCTCGCTGCTGACGTGGTTCATCTCATTCAGCAGCGACTGGATCGTGCCTTGCATGGCGGCCATGCTGGCCAGAAGGGAGGTTTTGTCTCCACTTTGCAGAGCCACTTCCTCGCTCAAGTCTCCCTTGGCAATCCGTCCAACGCAGGCTGCCGCGTAAGCAGGATCGCCCCCAAGCTGGCGCAACACGGTACGGCTGACGAGCCATCCCAGTCCCACCACGGCCCCCAGGGTCGCCAGGCTGATGATGATTGCCTGCATCACCGCCGCCCCCAGCACCTCTTGGGCCTCCGTAGCCGACCGGTGACCAATTTCCAGGTTGTAGTCGAAGTGCTCGCGCATGGCATCGTCAAGCTTGCCAATCACCCCCAGGTTCGCCATCACCAGGTCGCGAGCTTGCGCCGACTTCCCCTCCCGGGACAACGCCAGGGCCTGGTCGCGCAGCGTCAGGTAGGCTGACAGCGCAGTCCGATCCGCTTGCAGCAGTTGCCGGTCCTTGTCGTCGGCAACCAACGGCTCATAGGCTTTCAGCCCGTCTTCCACCTTGGTCAGGCTGGTGCGAATCTGCCCTTCCAACTCGGCCTTGTACCCTTTGTCGTCCTGGGCAATGTGCTGCCACAACTGGGCGCGCATCATTGCCAGGGGTTCATAGGCCCGCTGCAGCACTTGCAGGCTGGGGGTCACGTTGATGTTGGTGAAGTTGGCGATAGTGAACACCCGGTTGATCTGGATGACGGCCAGGCCGGCGAGCAGGATGAGGCCGACGGCAGCCGAGGCGATCAGCAAGATGAGGCGTTGTTTCATGGTCATGATGCGCTCCTTGGGAAGCAGAATGCGGATGGATTCGAGTCACATGGGGAAAGCAGGGGGCGGGCGGGTGGAGGGGTGGAAGGTGGGGTCAGGCGGCACATGGGACGTCTCCTAGCCGAGGCGGCCCAGGCGGCGGGCTTCCTGATCGGCGGCCTGCTGCACCAGGGGCGGCACGTCGAGGATCAGGGCCACTTCGCCGCTGCCCAGGATGGTGGAGCCGGCGATGCCGCGCAGATGGCGGAACATCTGCCCGAGGGGTTTGATGACGGTTTGGAATTCGCCGAGCAGGCGGTCAACCACCAGGCCGGCGCGGCGGTTGCCGTACTTCACTACCACCACGTTCTGCCGCCCGCCGGAGGATTCCAGGTCAAGCAGGTGGCCCAGGTTCAGGCAGGGCAATGCCTCGCCGCGCAGGTCCAGGTAGTGGCTCGGCTGGGCGCGCTGGTCGCAGGCCGGCAATTCGACGCATTCCTGAACCAGGTCCAGGGGCACTACGAAGGGGCTGCCGCCAACCTGGATGAGGAAGCCGTCGATGATCGCCAGGGTGAGGGGCAGGCGGATGCGCATGGTGGTGCCGGCACCCTCGCGGCTGTCGATGTCGATGCTGCCGCGCAGGGCGGCGATGTTGCGCTTGACCACGTCCATGCCGACGCCACGGCCGGACAGGTTGGTGACCTGGTCGGCGGTGGAAAAGCCCGGCTCGAAGATCAGGGCGAACACTTCCCGGTCGTCGAGCACCTGGCCCGGGGCCACCAGGCCCCGCTCCCGGGCCTTGGCCAGGATCTTGTCGCGCTTGAGGCCGCCGCCGTCGTCGGCCACTTCGATGACGATACTGCCGGACTCGTGGTAGGCGTTCAGCCCGAGCCGCCCCCGGGCCGGCTTGCCGGCGGCCAGGCGTGCCTCCGTGGGCTCGATGCCGTGGTCCATGGCGTTGCGCACCAGGTGCATCAGGGGGTCGCCGATCTTTTCCACTACGGTCTTGTCGAGCTCGGTCTCGGCGCCGGTGATGACCAGCTCGATGTCCTTACCCAGTTCACGGGAAACGTCGCGCACCACCCGGGGGAAGCGATTGAAGGATTCGCCGATCTCCACCATGCGCAGGGACAGGGCCCGGTCGCGGATGACCTCGACCTGGCGCTCCACCAGGGCCACCGCTTCGATCAGGGCGCCGTTGCCGTTGCGCTGGGCGAGCAGCCCGGCGGAAGCCCCGGCGATGACCAGTTCGCCGACCTGGTTGATCAGCTCTTCGAGCTTGTCGGCATCCACCCGGACGAAGCGGCTGGCGGCGGGCTTGCTGTCCCGGACCTTGGCCTGCTTGTCCAGGGCGGCCTGGACCAGGACGGGGGGAACCCCCGCCTCCTGGGTCAGGATTTCGCCCAGCCTCGGCGGCGCGGCACGGCGCTGCCGATCCAGGGCCCGCTCCACCTCGGCCGCCGTCAGGGCACCGCTGGCCACCAGGATTTCGCCCAGCCGGTCGGTGCCCTCGGGGGCCTCTGCCATGAGCCGCAGGTAGTCGCCCAGGGCCGCCCGGGGTGGCAGGATGGCGATGCGGCAGTCGTCGCGGACGAAATCGAAGGTGCTATCGATGGCCTCCCGGCTGGCGTCACTGAGAAAGTCCAGTTCGAAGCCCAGGTAGCAGCACTCCGGGTCCATCTCGTCCGCCGGGGGCAGCCTGTCCCACAGGGGCGTGATGTGCGTGATGGTGCCCAGGGTGCCCAGGTAGCGCAGGAAGGCGCTGGGGTCCATGCCCAGCTTCATCACGTCGGGGCCGAAGCGCAGGGAGATGTGCCAGGCCTGGTTATGGGCTCGCTCAACTTCTTCTTCTGCCGCCAGGCGGGACGGCTCATCCGTCGCGGGCGCCGTGGTGGCCACGGTGGCGCCCGTATCGCCGCAATGGGACTGGAGGGCCGCCACCAGATCGGCGCGCCGCGCCGCATGGGCGGCGGCCGTGTCTTCTGCCAGCGTCTCGCCGGCGGCCTGGCCGACCATCAGTCCGAGCTGGTCGCCGCACTCCAGGAGCAGGGCGATCAATTCGCCATTCACCGCCACCTGGCCGCTGCGCACCCGGTCGAGCAGGGTTTCGGCCACATGGGCGAAGGCTACCAGCTCGTCCAGGCTGAACAGGCCAGCGGAGCCCTTGATGGTGTGGATGGCACGGAACGTGGCGGCGATGGCTTCGCCGTCGGCCGGGTCCTGCTCCAGGGCGAGGAGGGAATCCTCCATGCCGAGCAGCAGTTCCCGGGCTTCGGCGACGAAGGTCTGCAGGACTTCATCCACGTTCATGGCCGTCTCCCGGCTGAGTCAGGCCGAAGGCCTTGCGCAGCCCGTACAGCTCGATCAGCCCCGACACCGTCGGGCTGCATTCGGCCAGGGTCAGACGGCGGTTTTCGGCCCGGGCCTGGCGGTAGAGCAGCAGCAGCAGCTGGATGCCGACGGTGTCGATCTCGTCCACCTCGGCCAGGTCCAGTTGCACCTCGGGGCCGGCGCACAGGGTGAGCAGCTGGGCCTTGACCCCGGCGGCGTAGATGTTGAACTCGCCCTGGAAGCGCAGGCGGGTGGTGCCGCCCTCGTTGTGGCAATGAATTTCCATGACCGTCTCCTCAGGGCTGAACCAGTTTGGCCACCGCCAGCAGCATCTGGGCGGGCTGGAAGGGCTTGACCACCCAGGCCTTGGCGCCGACGGCCTGGCCTCTCTGCTTCATGGCCTCGCCGGCCTCGGTGGTGAGCATGATCACCGGGGTGAAACGGTGCTCCGACAGCTTCTTCAGCTCGGCAACGAAGGTCAGGCCATCCATCACCGGCATGTTCACGTCGCTGATGATCAGGTGGGCCTTGTGGGCCTTGAGCTTGTTCAGCCCGTCCTGGCCGTCGCAGGCTTCCACGGTGTCGTAGCCGGCCCCCTTGAGGGCGATGCTGACGACCTGCCGCAGGGACGCGGAGTCGTCCACGATGAGAATGGTCTTTGCCATGGTGTTGCTCCTAGAAGAAGGTGATTTCGGATTCAGCCGGGGTCGAGCCGGTTTGGCCGCCATGGGCGGCGTGCTGCTCGACCGTGGTGTAGGTACGGGCCAGGTCGGCCAGCCAGGCGCGGGCGTCCAGATGGCGGTCTCCCTGGGCGAGGAAGCTGCCGAGCTTGTCCATGTCGTTGCGCACGTGGCCGAGCATCTGGCCCACCCGGTCCTGGAACTGGAGGGACACCAGGGCGTCGGAGACCTCGGCCTGGATGCCCTGGTTTTCCTGACGCAGGGTGTCGGTGGCCATGGACAGGTCGGCGGTGATGTCGTGGAAACGCTCCAGGATGCGGCCCACCGATTCCCGGGCCTGGTCCAGGGTCTGCTCATCCACCTGGGCCCCCAGGTCGGCAGCGCTCAGGGTGCCGTCGATGGTCGAGGTGACCAGTTGGACCTTCTCGGCGATCTGTTTGCCGGCGATGGCGGATTCGTTGGCCAGTTCGCGCACCGCGTCGGCCACCACGGCGAAGCCACGCCCCACCTCCCCGGCCCGGGCGGCCTCGATGGCGGCGTTGAGAGCCAGCAAGTTGGTCTGGCCGGCGATGCGTCCGACGCTGGCCGCCATCTTTTCCAGCTCGCCAATCACGTCGGCGAGGCGAGCCAATTGGTCGAGCATGGCCCGCTTGCTGTCCATCAGGCGGGTCAGGGCCGCGAGGATGTGGTCCAGGTCCTGGCGGCTCACTTCGAGCACCGGCAGCAAGCCGCCGCCCACCGAGGAATCGGTGGTCTGGGTGGTTTTGCCGAGGCGCTGGACGATGCCGGCGAAGCGTGCGGACAGGTCGCCGATGGCCGACTCGCTCTGGGTGCGCGCCAGTTCGATCTGCTGGGACCAGGTGGGCAGGATGCTGCCCTGGACCCCGTCGACCCGGGCTTGCAGGCTCTCTTGTTCTTCCCGGTTGTTCGCGGCGCGGACCTCCAGTTCGGATTCGAGCTTGAGTCGGGCGTCGATCAGGCGGCGGGCCCGGACCTGGCTCCAACGGGCGGCGGCGGCACCGCCGGCAAACAGGACGCCGGCCGCGGCGATCGCCAGAGGGTCGCCCCAGCGGTAAGCCAGGAGCCCGGCGGCGGAAGCCAGCCCCAGGGTCGCGGGGGGCAGCCAGAAAGATGCGAGGCTGGGGGCACGGGTGCTGGGGATAGCGGAATTCATGACCGGTCCTCCACCAGGCCGCGCACTGCCTGGGTGAGCTGTTCGAAATCGACGCTCTTGTCGAAGAAGAAGTCCGCCCCGGCGGTGGTGCAGCGGCGGCGGAACCCCAGGTGGTTGGAGAAGATGGCCACCACGGTGGCCGGGGACTCCAGCTTGATCTTGGTGAGCAGGGCGATGCCGCTGCCGTCGGGCAGGTCGAGGTCCAGGATCACGCACTGGGGATGGAACAGACGGAAGTAGCGCAGCCCTTCGGCCAGGTGGTCGGCCACGGCGATTTCCATGCCCGGCAGGGGGGCCAGGGCCAGACGGAGGCGCTCGCTGATCAGCTTCGAGTCTTCGACGATGAGGGTTTTCATGGGGCTGTTTCCAAAGGCGTGCGGCGATGACTGCATTACAGGCCAATGGACGCCCCGGCGCCGTCGGCAACGGCGGAACGTGGGCTAGGGAGCGGCTGAATCTCCTGTCGGAAAATTCCTACATGGCACCCCGCAAACGAAAAACCCGCCGGGGCAACCGGCGGGTTTTTTCGTTTGCGGATAGTGAGGATGCCGGCGCCGCCGGCCCGCCCTGGCTTGCGCCCTACTCCTGGGCCAAGCCGTGGCGCAGGGCGTAGCGCACCAGGTCGGCGTTGTTGTCGATGGCGAGCTTTTGCATCAGGCGGGTCTTGTGGGTGCTCACCGTCTTGGCGCTGACGTGGAGCCGATCGCCCACCTCGGCCAGGGACAGGCCGCCGCTCAGCAGTTGCAGCACCTCGAATTCCCGATCGGACAGCACTTCGTGGGGCGGTGCGTCCTCGGGGGCGCCGAACACCATGGCGTCGACCAGGTCGGGATCGATGAAGCGGCCGCCGCCCGCTACCTTGCGCACCGCCGCCAGCAGAATGGCCGGATCGCTATCCTTGGTGACGTAGCCGGCCGCGCCGGCGCGCAGCGCCCGGGACACCAACTGGCTCTCGTTGTGCATGCTGAGTACCAGAATCGGCACCTGGGGCGCCTCGCCGTGGGCACGGCGGATCAGGTCCAACCCGCTGAGGCCGGGCATGGACATGTCCATCAGCAGCAAATCCACCCCGCCCTGGCGCAGTTGGGCCAGGACTTCGCTGCCCTGGCTGGCCTCGGCGCAGACTTGCAGGTCCGCTTCGGCGGTGATGAGCTGCTTGAGGCCGCCACGCACGATGCTATGGTCGTCGGCGATCAGGATACGGATCATGGCGCCACATCCTCCCGGGGGATGGTGATGTACAGGGTGGTGCCCCGGCCGGGCACGCTGTGGATGCGCAAGGTGCCGCCCAGGGCCTCGAGGCGTTCGCCCATACCAACCAGGCCAAAGGAATTGGGCCGGACCAGGGAAGGGTCGAAGCCCTTGCCGTCGTCGGCAATGCTCAGTTCCACTTGCTGGTCGCCCAGGTGAAACCGGACGGTCACCGCGCTGGCCCCGGCATGGCGCATCACATTGGTCAGCGACTCTTGGACGATGCGGAATAGGGCCGTGGCCCGGCCATCGTCCAGGGATTCCTCGCCGCTGGCGCCGAACGTGCAGACGATGCCGGTGCGCTGGCGAAAATCGTCGGTGAGCCATTCCAGGGCCGGCACGATGCCCAGGTTGAGCATGGCCGGACGCAACTGGCTGGCCACTTGGCGCATCACTCCGACGGTGTCGTCGAGCAACTTCTGGATGGTTTCCAGGCGCCGGCCGATGTCCGGCGAGACTTCGCCCAGGTCGCGGCGCAGCAGGCTCACATCCATCTTCAGGGCGGTGAGCAGGGAACCCTGCTCGTCGTGCAGCTCCCGGGCGATGCGCTTGCGCTCTTCCTCGACCGCCTCTCCCCAATGGGCGGCCAGTTCGCGCAGGCGCTGGGAGGATTCACGCAGTTCCTGCTCCATGCGCTTGGTTTCGGTCAGATCGAGTACGAAGGACACGCCGCGTTCGACCTCTCCATCCAATCGTGCGCTGCCGACCAGGACCGGGAAACGGGTCCCGTCGACCCGCAGGCAGGTCTTCTCATAAGGCAGGATGGCCTGGCCCGCCGCCATGGCGGCCCGGGCACGCCGGGTGGTTTCATGGCATTCCGGCGCCACCAGCCGCTCCCAGGAGACCTCTCCGGCCAGAACATCCTCACGGCGCAGGCCGAACAGTTCCAGGAAGGCCGTATTGGCATCGATGACGTGGTTATCTCGCCCCCAGAACATGACGCCAATGATGTTGGCGTCCACCAGGTAGTGGATCAGGGCATTGCGCTCCTGCAAGGCGACTTCGGCCTGGCGGCGTTCGGCAACCTCGGCACTGAGGCGCCGGTTGGCGGCCTCCAGCTCGGCGGTACGCTCCCGCACCCGCTCTTCCAGGTCGCGGCGCAGGGCCTGCAAGGTGAGGTGGGTGGCGATGCGGGCCTGCACCTCTTCGCTCTTGATCGGCTTGGCGATGTAGTCCACCCCGCCGCTGGCAAAGGCCTTGACCCGGTCCTCCACCGCGCTGGCGGCGCTGATGAAGATTACCGGAATGTCCGCGCAGCCCGGCTCGGCCTTGAGCCGGGCGCAGGTCTCGTAGCCGTCCATGTCGGGCATGCAGATGTCGAGCAGGACCAGGTCCGGACGGCCCTGGGCCACGGCAGCCAACACCGCGGCGCCGTCGTTGACGGCCAGCACCGTATAGCCCCAGCGCTCCAGCAGCCGGACGAGCAGGTGCCGGTCCAGCGGCGAATCGTCCGCCAGCAGGATCGTACCCGACGGGTTGGGGACTGCGCTTGTCTGCGTCACGTTGCCCTCCTGGAACCCTGCCGTGCCCATGCGTGCTGGGACCGACAGCCAACTACATACTGTAGCGGATGGAAACCACATGCAACCTGACTAATACTGTCATGGGAAGCGGGCCGCCGGCATGGCCCAAGAAAAAGCCCGGCATAGCCGGGCTTTTCGGGAGGCTGGAGATAAACGGCGGCCGGTGGAAGGCCGCCAGGCGGTCACTCCACGGTGACCGATTTCGCCAGGTTGCGCGGCTTATCCACGTCGGTGCCCTTGACCAGCGCGGCGTGGTAGGCGAGCAGTTGCAGGGGCACCACGTGCAGCACCGGGGAGAGCTTGCCGTAATGCTCGGGCAGCTGGATCAGGTGCACCCCGTCGGCCTCGCCGGCCCCCAGGTCCACCCGTGCGTCGGCAAAGACGTACAGCTCGCCGCCCCGGGCGCGCACTTCCTGGAGGTTGCTCTTGAGCTTTTCCAAGAGTTCGTCGTTGGGGGCCACGGCAATCACCGGCATATCCCGGTCCACCAGGGCCAGGGGGCCGTGCTTGAGCTCGCCGGCCGGGTAGGCTTCGGCGTGGATGTAGGAGATTTCCTTGAGCTTCAAGGCCCCTTCCAGGGCGATCGGGTAGTGGATGCCCCGACCCAGGAACAGGGCGTGGCGCTTGTCGGCGAAGTGCTCGGCCCAGGCCTGGATGGCCGGTTCCTGCTCCAGCACGGCGGACACGGCGGCGGGCAGGTGGCGCAGGGCGTCGATTTCCCGGGCCTCGTCCGCGGCGGTAAGGCGGCCCTTGGTCTTGGCCACGGCCAAGGTGAGCAGGTAGAGGGCGGCGAGCTGGGTGGTGAAGGCCTTGGTGGAGGCCACGCCGATCTCGGGGCCGGCCCGGGTGATGAAGCGCAGGGCCGATTCGCGCACGATGGCCGATTCGGGCACGTTGCACAGGGCCAGGGTATGAGGCTGGCCCAGGGCCTTGGCGTGCTTGAGGGCGGCCAGGGTGTCGGCGGTCTCGCCGGACTGGGAAATGGCCACCACCAGCTGGCGCGGGTTGGGCACCGAGGTGCGGTAGCGGTATTCGCTGGCGATCTCCACGGTGCAGGGCACGCCGGCGATGCTTTCCAGCCAGTAGCGGGCGGTCAGGCCCGAGTGGTAGCTGGTGCCGCAAGCCAGGATCAGCACGCTGTCGATGTCGCGCAGCACGGCCTCGGCCTCGGCACCGAACAGGCCGGGCTGGACCGATTTGGCGGCGCCCACCAGTTCCAGGGTGTTGGCCAGGGCGTCGGGCTGCTCGAAGATTTCCTTCTGCATGTAGTGGCGGAAGCGCCCCAGTTCCACGGCGTCGGCGGACAGCTGGGAAAGCACGGCGGGGCGATCCACCGGAGTGCCGTCGGAACGCAGGACGCGGTGGCCGGCCGGGGTCAGCTCGGCCACGTCGCCGTTTTCCAGGTAAACCATGCGCCGAGTCACCTGGAGCAGGGCGGAAGCGTCGGAGGCAGCGTAGTTGCCGTCGTCGGCCAGGCCGAGCAGCAGCGGCGAGCCTTCCCGGGCGACGATCACCCGCGTCGGGTCTTCCTCGCGCACCACGGCGATGGCGTAGGCGCCCTTCAGCTGGCGCACCGTGGCACACACGGCGGCAAGCAGGTCGGCGGAGCCCTTCAGCTCGCGCTGCACCAGGTGGGCGATGACCTCAGTGTCGGTGTCCGAGGTGAACACGTAGCCCTGGGCCTGCAATTCGGCCTTGAGGCCCTCGTAGTTCTCGATGATGCCGTTGTGCACCACCGCCAGCCCGCCAGAGATATGGGGGTGGGCGTTGCGCTCGCAGGGCACCCCGTGGGTGGCCCAGCGGGTATGGGCGATGCCGGTTTCGGCAGCCAGGGGGGGCGCGCCTTCCGGCGCGGCTAGGGCGGCCAGTTCGGCCACCCGGCCGACGGCGCGGCGCCGTTCCAGATGGCCGCCGTTGATCACCGCCAGGCCGGCGGAGTCGTAGCCCCGGTATTCAAGCTTGCGCAGCCCTTCGAGAAGGACGGGAACGATGTTGCGGCCGGTGGCCGCGGCGGCGACGATGCCACACATGGGGATTTCTCCTGCTTACTTGGCGGGGGTGGCGGCTTCGGCGGCGCCGGTTGCCGGAGCGAGGTCGCCGGCCTGGGCGGCGCCGGTGGGCAGATTGCCCTTCAGGGCCTCATCGACGGCGCGCTTGGCGAAGGTGGGGCCGGTGCCGTAGAGCAGCCCGACGCCCAGGGCGGCCAGGGCCAGGCCGAACAGGAGCTGCTTACCAGGGCGGGCATTGTCGCTCCAGCGCTTGACGCAGAAGGTGACGGCGCCGGCCAACGAGATCGCGAACACCCCGGCACCGGGCCGCCAACCATAGACCATGCAGGCGATGGCGGCGAGCAGGGGGGCCAGGATGAACAGGCGCCACTTCCAGCCGAAAGCGAACGAGGTGACCAGACTGTCGGTGTAACCGACCAGCACCAGCACCAGCCCGGAAGCCACCGAGACGGCGACCACCAGGACGAACAGGGTGAACCAGATATCCATGGAAAAAGTCCAGGTTGCGAATGATGAGTGGGAGAAGGCCAAAGCCCGGCGACGCCGGGCCGGGTCAGTCCTTCTTGGCCGCCTTGACCGGGCGCACCCAGTTGGGCACGGTGGTCTGGCGAGCGCGGGAGACGGTGAGCAGGCCGGCCGGTGCGTCCTTGGTCAAGGTGGTGCCGGCGCCCAGGGTGGCGCCCTTGCCGACCCGCACCGGGGCTACCAGTTGGGTGTCGGAGCCGATGAAGGCGTCGTCCTCGATCACCGTGCGGAACTTGTTGGCGCCGTCGTAGTTGCAGGTGATGGTGCCGGCGCCGATGTTCACCCGTTCCCCCACGTCGGCGTCGCCCACGTAGGCCAGGTGGTTGGCCTTGGAGCCGGCGCCGATCACGCTGTTCTTGACCTCGACGAAGTTGCCGACGTGAGCCTCGGCCCCCAGGCGGGTGCCGGGACGCAGCCGGGCGTAGGGGCCGACGATGGCGTCCGGGCCGACCACGCAGTCCTCCAGGTGGCAAAAGGCGGCGAGACGGGCCCCGGCCTGGACGGTGACGTTCTTGAGCACGCAGTAGGGGCCCACGTCCACCGCCTCTTCCAGCACCACCTTGCCTTCGAACACAGCGCCGACGTCGATGGCCACGTCGCGGCCGCAATTGAGCTCGCCGCGGATGTCGATGCGCGCCGGGTCGGCCAGACGCACCCCGGCTTCGAGCAGGCGCCGGGCCAAGTGGCCCTGCCAGCTGCGCTCCAGCTCGGCCAGCTGGACCTTGCTATTGACGCCCAGGACTTCCCACTCGGCGGCGGGATGGGCGGTGTGCACCGGCACACCTTCAGCCACCGCCAGGGCGATCACGTCGGTCAGGTAATACTCGCCCTGGGCATTGTCGTTGGACAGGCGGCCCAACCAGTCGCCCAGATGGGCCGTGGGCAGGGCCAGGATGCCGGTGTTGACCTCGTCGATGGCCTTTTCCGCCGGACTCGCGTCCTTTTCCTCGACGATGTGGGTCACCCGGCCGGCGCCGTCGCGGACGATGCGGCCGTAGCCGGTGGGGTTGGCCAGGCGCACCGTGAGCACGGCCAACCCGTCGCCGGCGGCGCGCACCAGACGTTGCAAGGTTTCGGCCTGGATCAGGGGCACGTCGCCGTAGAGCACCAGGGTCACCGGCGCCGCGCTCAGGTGAGGCACTGCCTGGGCCACGGCGTGGCCGGTGCCGAGCTGGGGCGATTGCAGCGCCCAGGCCAGGTCCGGCGCCTCCAGGGCCGCGCGAACCACCTCGCCGCCATGGCCGTGCACCACGGTGATGCCCTGGGGCGCCAGGGAGCGGGCGGTGTCCAGCACGTGGGCGGCCAGGGCCTTGCCCGCCAGGGGATGCAGCACCTTGGGCAGGTTGGAGTGCATGCGCTTGCCCTGGCCGGCGGCCAGGACCACCACGTTGAGGGCGGGCAGGGGGGAATGGGAGGCAGACACGAGGGGCGGGCTCTCAAAAAAACAACCCGGCAGGGCCGGGGTTATCCGCCGGACAGGTCAGCCGGCGGTGCTGCGGTTCGGACGTATTTTCGCGCAGAAGGGGGGCGCCGCGCCAGGAAAGACGCCACGCCCGCCGGGGCATCAGGCCGACTTGCGCTCCTCCTGGGCGCCCAGGACCTCGTCGAGCACCTGCTTGCCGCGCTGGGAGACGAACCAGTGCAGCACGCTCTTGTCGTTGATGCGCGCCTCGATCAGCCCCAGGGCCTTGAGGGCGGCGAGCCGGCCGCTGATCTGCTCCCGGGGCAGGCCGGTCTTGTCGGCCAGGCCGGCCAGGTTGCCGTAGACGAAGTTTTCCTCGTTGATGGCGCGCAGGATGCCCACGTCCTGGTAAGAGAGGCTGTTGGCATCGTTCTCGGCGCTTTCCGGGGTCTTGTCCACCTGCGGCGGCGGGGCGGTGTTCAGGTCGCGCAGGGCGCCGACGTCGCTGCGCATTTGCTCCAGCTGGCTGAACAGGCGCTGGGTGACGTTTTCGACGAAGCGGCGGGTGGCCACCACGTAGAGCACCGAGAAGCCAGCGAAGACGAACAGGTCCAGGGGCCGGGTGCGGGCCGACTCCAGCAGGTTGGACGAGATCATGTTGAGGAAGAGGGGCACGGTCAGCGCCGCCACCACCCCGAGCAGGGCATAGCGCCCCCGTTCCGGCGCCGCGCCCCGGGGCCGGTCGGCGAGAAAGGCGTTGGCCAGCCCGCCGAGCAGGCCGGTGACCACGATGATGGCCAGGATGGCCATCAGGTGTGGGTCGGCCAGCCCTGACGGCTGAGCGACCTGAAGTGTCGTTTGCAGTTCCATCGAAACCCCCAGAACTAAATCCGGCCTACAGCCGGGTCTCCTCGGCGGCGGTTCATGCCGCCGCGCCGTTTCGTTTCTACGATCAGCGCATAACTATGCCACAGTCCGGCCCATGAAAAACCCCGCCCGGGCACGGGGCCGGGGCGGGGTTGCACGGGCCTTGTGCGGACGCCGCTCAGCGGGGCAGCGAGGTCGCGCCCATGAGGAACTGGTCCACCTCGCGGGCGGCCTGACGGCCTTCGCGGATGGCCCACACCACCAGGGACTGGCCACGGCGCATGTCGCCGGCGGCGAACACCTTGTCCACGTTGGTGGCATAGCAGCCCTCACCGTCGGTGCTGGCCTCGGCGTTGCCGCGGGCGTCCTTCTTCACGCCGAAGGCGTCGAGCACGCCGCCCACCGGGTTGGTGAAGCCCATGGCGAACAGCACCAGGTCGGCCTTGAGTTCGAACTCGGAGCCCGGCACTTCGCTCATCTTGCCGTCCTTCCACTCCAGGCGGACCGCCTTGAGGGCGCGGACGTTGCCGTTGCCGTCGTCGATGAACTCCTTGGTGGCCACGGCGAAGTCGCGGGAGCAGCCTTCTTCGTGGGACGAGGAGGTGCGCAGCTTGATCGGCCAGTAGGGCCAGGTCAGGGCCTTGTTCTCCTGGGCCGGCGGCTGGGGCATCAGTTCGAACTGGGTCACGGACAGGGCGCCATGGCGGTTGGAGGTGCCGACGCAGTCGGAACCGGTATCGCCGCCGCCGATCACCACCACGTGCTTGCCCTTGGCGGAGATGGGGTTAGCGCCGTCACCGGCCACTTCCTTGTTCTGCGGGATGAGCAGTTCCAAGGCGAAATGCACGCCCTTGAGGGCACGGCCAGGGACCGGCAGATCACGGGGCACTTCGGAACCGCCGGTGAGCAGCACGGCGTCGAATTCCTTGTCCAGCTGGGCCGGGGTCACCACCTCGGTGGCATCGTTGATGATGCCGGCGGGCACGTCGGCCTTGCTGCCGGCCACCAGCACCTTGGTCTTGAAGGTGACGCCCTCGGCTTCGAGCTGGGCGACGCGGCGGTCGATGGTGCTCTTTTCCAGCTTGAAGTCGGGAATGCCGTAGCGCAGCAGGCCGCCGACCCGGTCGTTCTTCTCGAACACGGTCACGGCGTGGCCGGCGCGGGCCAGCTGCTGGGCGGCCGCCAGGCCGGCGGGGCCGGAGCCGACCACCGCCACCTTCTTGCCGGTCTTGGCCGCAGCGGGCTGAGGCTTCACCCAGCCGTTTTCCCAGGCCTTGTCGATGATGGCGTGCTCGATCGACTTGATGCCCACCGGCTCCTCATTGATGCCCAGGGTGCAGGCGGCCTCGCAGGGGGCGGGGCAGATGCGGCCGGTGAATTCCGGGAAGTTGTTGGTGGAGTGCAGGACGGCGATGGCCTCTTCCCACTTGTTGCGGTACACCAGGTCATTCCAGTCAGGAATGATGTTGTTGACCGGGCAGCCGTTGTTGCAGAACGGAATGCCGCAGTCCATGCAACGGGCGCCCTGGATGGCCGCATCCTTGTCGTCCAGGCGGGCGACAAACTCCTTGTAGTGCTTGAGCCGGGCCTCGACGGGCTGATAAGCCTCGGAGAGACGCTCGAACTCCATGAATCCGGTCGGCTTACCCATTACGCGGCCTCCAGTTGGTTCTCACGTTGCGCCTTGAGCTTCGCCAGGGCCTTGGCGTACTCGGTGGGCATGACTTTGACGAACTTGCAGCGGTAATCGCTCCAGCTGGCCAGGATTTCCTTGGCACGAGCGGAACCGGTGGCCGCGGCATGCTTTTCGATCAGGGACTTGAGCAGGGCCTCGTCGGCCATGGCCAGGTGGCGGATGTCCACCTTGCCGTGACCGGACAGGTCGCCGCCCGGGCCGAATTCGCCCAGGGCGTCGGCGGCGGCCTCTTCCTCGGGCACCGGCTCCAGGGCCACCTGGGCCAGGTTGCAGCGGGACTGGAAGTCGCCTTCCAGATCGAGGACGTAGGCCACGCCGCCGGACATGCCCGCGGCGAAGTTGCGGCCGGTCTGGCCGAGCACGACGACGGTGCCGCCGGTCATGTATTCGCAGCCGTGGTCGCCCACGCCTTCCACCACCGCGGTGGCGCCGGAGTTGCGCACGCAGAAGCGTTCGCCGGCCACGCCGTTGAAGAACACCTCGCCGTCGATGGCGCCGTACAGGACGGTGTTGCCGACGATGATGTTCTCGGCGGTGTTGCCGCGGAAGGCTTGCGGAGCCTTGATGACGATGCGGCCGCCGGAGAGGCCCTTGCCGACGTAGTCGTTGCCTTCGCCGGTCAGCTCGAAGGTGACACCGTGAGCCAGGAAAGCACCGAAGCTCTGACCGGCGGTACCGGTCAGGTTCACGTGGATGGTGTCGTCGGGCAGGCCGGCATGGCCGTAGCGCTTGGCCACCTCACCGGACAGCATGGCGCCGGCGGAGCGGTTGACGTTGATGATCTTGGACTCGATCACCACCTTCTCGCCCTTTTCCAGGGCCGGCTTGGCCTGTTCGATCAGGGTGTGGTCGAGGGCCTTCACCAGGCCGTGGTCCTGGGTCTCGGCGTGGAGGCGGGCCACGTCGTCGCCCACCGCCGGGATGTGGAAGATCTTGGTGAAGTCGAGACCCTTGGCCTTCCAATGCTCGATGCCGTCCTTCATGTCGAGGAGGTCGGCACGGCCGATGATCTCGTCCAGGGTGCGCACACCCATCCAGGCCATCAGTTCGCGCAGCTCTTCGGCGACGAAGAAGAAGTAATTGACCACGTGCTCGGGCTGGCCGGTGAACTTCTTGCGCAGCGCCGGATCCTGGGTGGCCACGCCCACCGGGCAGGTGTTCAGGTGGCACTTGCGCATCATGATGCAGCCTTCCACCACCAGCGGCGCGGTGGCGAAGCCGAACTCGTCGGCGCCGAGCAGGGCACCGATCAGCACGTCGCGGCCGGTCTTCATCTGGCCGTCCACCTGGACGCGGATGCGGCCGCGCAGACGGTTGAGCACCAGGGTCTGCTGGGTTTCGGCCAGGCCGAGCTCCCAGGGGGTGCCGGCATGCTTGATGGAGGACAGGGGCGAGGCACCGGTGCCGCCGTCATGGCCGGCGATCACCAGGTGGTCGGCCTTGGCCTTGGAGACGCCGGCGGCCACGGTGCCCACGCCCACTTCGGACACCAGCTTCACGGAGATGGAGGACACCGGATTCACGTTCTTCAGATCGTGGATCAGCTGGGCCAGGTCTTCGATGGAGTAGATGTCGTGGTGCGGCGGGGGGGAGATCAGGCCGACGCCGGGCACGGAGTGGCGCAGGGCGCCGATGTACTCGGAGACCTTGTGGCCGGGCAGCTGGCCGCCTTCGCCGGGCTTGGCGCCCTGGGCCATCTTGATCTGGATCTGGTCGGAGTTGGCCAGGTACTCGGCGGTGACGCCGAAGCGGCCGGAGGCCACCTGCTTGATCGCGGAGCGCAGGGAATCACCGTCCTTCAGCTCCAGGTCGCGGGCGATGCGGCCGGCGCCGATGATCTCGGACAGCATCTGGCCGCCCTTGACCGGCTTGAAGCGGTTGGCATCCTCGCCGCCTTCGCCGGTGTTGGACTTGCCGCCGATGCGGTTCATCGCCACGGCCAGGGTGGTGTGGGCTTCGGTGGAGATGGAACCCAGGGACATGGCGCCGGTGGCGAAGCGCTTGACGATGTCCTTGGCGGATTCGACTTCCTCCAGGGGCACCGGAGCGCCGGCCTGCTTGATCTTGAACAGACCGCGCAGCGTCAGGTGGCGCTTGCTCTGGTCGTTGATGATCTTGGCGTACTCCTTGTAGGAGTCGAACTTGCCGGAGCGGGTCGAGTGCTGCAGCTTGGCGATGGCGTCCGGGGTCCACATGTGCTCTTCGCCGCGGATACGGAAGGCGTATTCGCCGCCGGTCTCGAGCATGTCGTCCAGGACCGGGTCGTTGCCGAAAGCGGCACGGTGCACGCGCAGGGCTTCCTCGGCCACATCCTTGAGGCCGATGCCTTCCACCTGGGTGGCGGTACCGGGGAAGTAGCGCTTGACGAAGTCGGAGGCCAGGCCGATGGCTTCGAAAATCTGGGCGCCACAGTAGGACTGGTAGGTCGAGATGCCCATCTTGGACATGACCTTGTTCAGCCCCTTGTTGACGGCCTTGATGAAGCGCTTCTGAGCCTCGTAGGCGGACACTTCGCCGGGCAGGCCCTTGGCGATCTCGGCCAGGGTGTCCATGGTCAGCCACGGACAGACGGCCTCGGCGCCGTAACCGGCGAGCAGGGCGAAGTGGTGGGTTTCGCGGGCGGAGCCGGTATCGATCACCAGGCCGGTGGAGGTGCGCAGGCCAGCCTTCACCAGGTGGTGGTGGACGGCGGCACAAGCCAGCAGGGCGGGGATGGCGGCCCGGCTGGCGGTCACGCCGCGATCGGACAGGATCAGCACGTTGTAGCCGTCGGCCACGCTCTTCTCGGCGGCGGCGCAGACGGCCTGGAGGGCCTTGTCGCAGCCTTGCTCGCCTTCGGCGGCGGAGAAGGTGATGTCCAGCACCAGGGACTTGTAGCGGCCGTCGCTGGACTTGTCGATGGCGCGCAGCTTGGCCAGGTCGTCGTTGGTCAGCACCGGCTGGTGCACTTCCAGGCGCAGCGGCGGGTTGGTTTCATCGACGCCGAGCAGGTTGGGCTTGGGGCCGATGAAGCTGGTCAGGGACATGACGATTTCTTCGCGGATCGGGTCGATCGGCGGGTTCGTCACCTGGGCGAACAGCTGCTTGAAGTAGTGGTAGAGCGGCTTGTCCTTGTTGGACAGCACGGTCAGCGGGCTGTCGTTGCCCATGGAGCCGGTGGCTTCTTCGCCGGCGGCGGCCATCGGCTGCAGGATGAACTTGATGTCTTCCTGAGTGAAGCCGAAGGCTTGCTGCAGGTCGAGCAGGGACACGGCGGACGGCGCCACGGGCTCGGCCTTGGGCAGGTCGGCGAGGAAGTAGCGGGACTGCTCGATCCACTGGCGGTAGGGCTTGGCCGAGGACAGGGACTGCTTCACCTCGGCGTCGTCGATGATGCGCCCCTGCTCCAGGTCGATGAGGAACATCTTGCCGGGTTGCAGGCGCCACTTCTTGGCGATGGACTCTTGGGGGAAGGTCAGCACACCCATTTCCGAGGCCATCATCACCAAGCCGTCGTCGGTCACCAGGTAGCGCGCCGGGCGCAGGCCGTTGCGGTCCAGGGTGGCGCCGATCTGGCGGCCGTCAGTGAAGGCCACCGCGGCGGGGCCGTCCCACGGTTCCATCAGGGCGGCGTGGTATTCGTAGAAGGCGCGGCGCTCTTCGTCCATGAGGGGATTGCCGGCCCAGGCTTCGGGGATCAGCATCATCATGGCGTGGGACAGGCTGTAGCCGCCCATCACCAGCAGTTCGAGGGCGTTGTCGAAGCAGGCGGAATCGGACTGGCCGTCCACGATCAGGGGCCACAGCTTGTCCAGGTCTTCCTTCAGCCACTGGGAGGACATGGCCTTCTGGCGGGCCTTCATCCAGTTCACGTTGCCGCGCACGGTGTTGATTTCACCGTTGTGGGCAATCATGCGGAAGGGGTGGGCCAGATCCCAGGTGGGGAAGGTGTTGGTGGAGAAGCGCTGGTGCACCAGGGCCAGGGCAGAAACGACGCGGGAATCCTGCAGGTCCAGGTAGTACTCGCCCACCTGGTGGGCCAGCAGCATGCCCTTGTAGTTGATGGTGCGGGAGGACAGGGACGGGATGTAGAACTGCTTGCCGTCGTCCAGCTTGAGCTTGCGTACTTCGTGCTCGACCCGCTTGCGGATGACGAACAGCTTGCGCTCGAAGGCGTCCTGGTCGCCCAGGTCGGCGGACTTGGCGATGAACGCCTGGCGCATCATCGGCTCGATGTCGCGGGCAGCTTCGGCCAGGCCCCGGTTGTCGCGGGGAACGTCGCGCCAGCCGAGCAGGGTCTGGCCTTCTTCGAAGATCACCCGAGCGATCACCGATTCGCAAGCGGCGCGGCCGTTGGCGGACTGGGGCAGGAAGACGATGCCACAGGCGTACTCACCGGCCTTGGGCAGCGTGATGCCCAGCTTGCCGGCTTCGTCGCGCAGGAAGGCATCCGGCATTTGAATGAGGATGCCCGCGCCGTCGCCGAGCAGCGGGTCGTAGCCAGTGGCGCCACGATGGTCGAGGTTCTTCAGGATCTGCAGACCCTGCTCGACGATCGCGTGACTCTTTTGGTTTTTGATGTGGGCCACGAAACCGACGCCACAGGCATCCTTTTCGTTGACCGGATCGTACAAACCCTGCGCCGCAGGGACAGCCGATTGCATCACGCTTTTTCCTTCATCAAACATCTCGCAAACCCCCTAATGTTTGGGCGGGCGAGCAGGTTGACAGCAAATCAGGGGCGGCAAAAAAGCCGGGCTCAGACGCTCCCGGCTTTTGTATCCGCTTTCCCGACGAAAGTGGTCAGTCGTTTTCACAGACGAACCGCAAACTATACGCCGTTAGAACTAGGCGATCAAGGCATTGCGGCGCAACAATTTCACGGTCGCCGCACGCGCTCTTCGCTCCGTGCCAACGCCCCGCCCCGCAAGGGTTTCAGGCAGCCACCCGGGCGGCGATGGCCGCCCGGATTTCCGCCTCCGGCGCCGCATCGCTGAGCACCGCCCGACCGAGCCGCTCGAGCAGCACCAAGCGTAGGCGCCCGTCCTGGACCTTCTTGTCGTGGCTCATCAGTTCCAGATAGCGCTCCGCCCCCAGATTGGGGCCGCACACCGGCAGGCCGGCCGCGCGGAACAGGGCCTCGATGCGTTGCACGTCGGACTCGCCCAACCAGCCGAGACGGCGGGACAGCTCGGCCGCCATCATCGTGCCGGCGGCCACCGCCTCGCCGTGCAGCCATTCGCCGTAGCCCAGCCCGGTTTCGATGGCATGGCCGAAGGTATGGCCCAGGTTGAGCAGGGCCCGCTCACCGGCTTCCTTCTCGTCGGCGGCCACCACTTCGGCCTTGTGCTCACAGGAACGGCGCACCGCGTAGGCCAGGGCCTCCTTGTCGCGGGCGAGCAGGCGCGTCATGTTGGCTTCCAGCCAAACCAGGAATTCCGGATCGCGGATCAGGCCGTACTTGATGACTTCGGCCAACCCGGCGGCCAGCTCCCGATCGGGCAGAGTATCCAGGGTGTCCAGATCGGCCAGCACCAGCTTCGGCTGGTAGAAGGCGCCGATCATATTCTTGCCACGGGGGTGGTTGATGGCGGTCTTGCCGCCCACCGACGAATCCACCTGGGAGAGCAGGGTGGTGGGGATCTGGATGAAGGGCACACCCCGCTGGTAACACGCTGCCGCAAAACCGGTCATGTCGCCGATGACGCCGCCCCCGAGGGCGATCAGGGTCGTCGAACGCTCGGCATGCTGTTCCAGCAGCACATCGAAGATCCGGTTCAGGGTCGGCCAATCCTTGTAAGCCTCACCATCGGGCAGCACGATCTCGATCACCGCCACGCCCGCCTGGCGCAACGCGGCGGCCAACCGGCTCAGGTACAGAGGGGCCACGGTTTCGTTGGTGACCACGGCCACGCCGGCTTTCTTGACGAAGGGCAGGATCGGCGCCACATCGTCCAGCAGGCCGGTGCCGATGTGGATGTCGTAGGCGCGATCGTCCAGGGCTACGCGCAGGGGTTGCATGAAGAAGCCTCGTGCTCGGAATCGGGAAATTGCCGGGTGAGTTCGCGCAGCAGGAACTGGGCGACCGCCTGGGCGCTGGGCCCGGGGGATTCGACCACTAGATCGGCCACTTCGCGGTACAGGGGATCGCGCTGAGCGTGGAGCTCGCGCAGGCGCCCAAGGGGGTCGGCCACTTGCAACAGGGGACGGTTGCGGTCGTGGCGGGTGCGCTCGAACAACAGTTCCGGCGACGCCGCCAGGTAGACCACGAAGCCACCTCCCTTGAGGTTGGCCCGGTTTTCCGGATTGAGCACGACGCCCCCTCCGGTGGCCATCACCACCGGGCATTCCTGGGTCAGGTCGGCGATGGTCTGGGCCTCGCGGCGGCGAAACCCGGCCTCGCCCTCGATCTCGAAGATGATGGGAATGGCGACACCGGTACGGGCCTCGATTTCGTGATCCGAATCGATGAACCGCTTGTGCAGGCGCCGGGCAAGCAGACGGCCGACCGTGGTCTTGCCCGCACCCATCAGCCCCACCAGGTAAATATTGTCAGGAAATGGCTTCACGCCGGGATTCTAGCAGGAATGAAAAACGCCCCGGTCCGGCAGAAGCCGCCCGGGGCGCACGAGGCCCGCGCTCAGCGCAGGGTCAGGGATTCGCTGATGATCTTGGGCGTGATGAAGACCAGCAGTTCCGTCTTGTTGTCCTGCTTGTCCTCGTGGCGGAACAGGAACCCGATCAGGGGCAGATCGCCGAAGAAGGGGATGCGGGTGGTGCTACTTTGCAAGTTTTGCTGGTAGATGCCACCAATCACCACCGTCCCACCGTTTTCCACCAGTACCTCGGTCTTGACGTGTTTGGTATCGATCGCCACGCCGGCGCCAGTCGATATGGTGGTGTTCGGAGTGTCCTTATTCACGTCCACCGATAGGGTGATGCGCCCGTCCGGCGTGATTTGCGGCTTCACCTTGAGTGACAGGTTGGCCTTACGGAAACTGACCGACGTCGCCCCGGAGCTGGTGGCCTGCTGATAGGGGATTTCCACCCCCTGTTCGATCAAAGCTTCGACCTGGTTGGCCGTCACGACCCGGGGGCTGGAAACGATCTTGCCACGGCCATCAGCCTCCAGCGCCGAGATTTCCAGATCGAGGAAACGGGAAGCGTTGGAGTTGTAAAGAACAAAGGACAGCGCCCCCGCTGCTGAACCACCAATGGTGGATGCCGGCAGGTTCACGTTGAAGTCTTTGCCCAGAGTCGGCTGGGTTGTAACCTGATTCGCAAAGTAGGCAGTTTGGTTAAGGTTACCGCCAGTGATGATATTCGGCCCACCTGGCAACCTTTGCTGCGTGCCGAACCCCAGCCGTGCGCCAAGGCTACGGTTGAAGGAATCCGAAGCCTCAACGATCTTGGCTTCGATCATCACCTGACGCACCGGCCTGTCCACCGTCGAGATCAACCGTCGCACTTCTTCCTGACGGGAGGGCGTATCGCTGACGAACAAGATGTTGGTGCGCGGATCATAGGATGCCTTGCCCTTTTTCGACAGATGATCGGTCAGCAGCTTGAGCACGTCCGGCGCCTTGGCATAGTTGAGCTGGTAGCTCTCCTGCGTGACGGCTTCCAGGTCTCCAATCTGCTGCTTGGCTTCCAGATCAAGCTTTTCCCGGGTGGCGATCTCGTCCCGCGGCGCGATCAGGATGACGTTGCCGTTGCGGCGCATGTCCAGCCCCTTCTGCTGGAAGATGATGTCCAGCACCTGGTCCGCCGGTACATCCTTGAGCACCAGGGTGGTGGTGCCTGTCACCGTTTCACTGATTACGGCGTTGAGCCCCAGTTCCTCGGCCATCACCCGCAGCAATTGGCGTACGTCGCCATTGTGGTAGCTGATCGAAACCTTGGGCCCCTGATAACCAAGCTTGCTTCCTTGCACCAGCTTGTTCGGGTTTTCGACGATCTGTTTGACCTCAACGACAAACTGATTCTCTGCCTGATAGGCACTATGCTCCCACAGCCCTCGGGGGGAAATCGTGAGTTGAACGTTGTCGCCCTTCTGGGCCGCCGTCACCGCCGTCACCGGTGTGGCGAAATCGGCCACATCGAAGCGGGTACGAAGAGACTCAGGCAAAGTGGCTTTCTGTATATCCACCAGCAAAACCGATCCCTGCTGGCGGATATCTATGCCAACGCCGGGGTCCGACAAATCCACCACCACCCGGCCTTCGCCATCCTTGCCGCGACGGAAATTGATGTCGCGCACCGCATGGCGAACTTCGGTCGGGCGCTCTTCGGCAAAACGGGTCTGACTCACCGCCGCAGCCCCCCGTACGACAGGCTTCAGGCTCACGAACAACGCATTGCCATCCAGCCGGGTCTGATAGGTCATCGACTGGTTGAGGTTAAGCACCAGCCGGGTCTTGGCCGGGGTTTCCACCAAATTGACGCTCAGCAGGTCACCCTCGTTGAGCACCTGGGAATTGCGCCCCAGACCATTGGCGACTCCTTGCAGGTCGAGGGCGATGCGTGCCGGGTTGGCCACGGCGAAACCGACCGGCGGAGCCGCCAGGGGCTCGCGGAAGGTCAGCTTCATCAGGACTTCGCCCCCCTGCTGGGTGACGTTGAACGACTCGATCCGGTTCTGCCCGTCCGCCGCGCCCGCAGCGGGTGCCAGCAGCACCGCGGCGGCGGCAACCAGCACTCTTAGCCACTTGCGAATCATTATTTCCCCTCCCTCGTATCCTGCAGCAAGAGCGTGTTGCTCCGCTCCACCCAGTCTCCCGTGGAGTCCTGGACGAGCTCCCGCACAGCCACTTCGCTTTCCTTGATTTCCGTCACGATGCCAAAGTCCTGGCCCACGTAGTCGCCGATCCGCACCTGCTTGATCTTCTGGTCGAACTGGACGACGGCGTAGGGCGTCTTGCCGATCTTCAGGTAGCCGATCATGCGCAGCGATTCGAGGGGCACCCGCTCCAATTCGTTGTTGCGCGCATCCCGGGCCTCGAAGTCCGGGGAGAACTTGCTCGGCCCCGAGCCCTTGCGACCTTCCGGCTCCAGCTTGGCAACGCGGAAGGGGTCGAGGGTACCGCCCGGATCGTAAGCCGCCGGCTCGTAGGGCTTCACCGCCGGCAGCGGCGGCACCCGACCGCGCAGATCCTTGCCACTTTCGGCCATCCAGGCCTTCAGGTCGTCGTGGTTGTTGGAGCACCCGGCCGCCAGGACGAGGGCGCCGAGCATGGCGCAGGCGGCCGGCCAAGTCGGCATGCGGCTCATTTCTTGGCTCCCTTGGCCGCCTTCTTCTGGGCCGCCACCTCGTTATCGTCCAGGTAACGGAAGGTCCGCGCCGTAGCGTCCAGGACCAGTCCGCCATCCTTCGGCTGGGGCGTGATGCTCATGTTGCTCAGGGTAACGATGCGCGGCAGCTTGGCGATGTCGGCGGCAAAAGCGCCGAAGTCGTGGTAATTGCCGATCAGCTTGAGCTGGATCGGCAGCTCGGCATAGAAATCCTTGAGGGCTTCGCTGCCCGGCTTGAACAGCTCGAATTGCAGCCCACGCCCCAGGCCGGCCTGGTTCACTTCGACCAGCAGCGACTCCACCTCGGCCTTGTTGGGCAACTGCTTGAGCATGGCGCCGAAGGAACGGTCGATCTCGCTGAGTTGCTGGGTGTAGAGCTCCAGGTTCACCGACTGCTTCTTCTTGTCCAGGTATTCCTGCTTGAGCTTATCCAGCTCCTGCCGCTTACCGTCGAGTTCGGTCAGCTGATCCGACCAGACGAACCACCAGCCGGCCACCAGCAGGGCGATGAAAATGCCCACCAGCACCGCCACCCGCGGCACCAGAGGCCAGGCACCGGGGTCGTTGGGGTTCAGGTTGCGGAACTGGGCCGCGAGGTCCTGGACGTCGATCTTGGGAAGCTCGAACGAGGTCATGGCTTGTCCTTCGCCGCCACCGGCTTGGCATCCGAAGCATTGGCATCGGGGCGGGTGATGAATACCGTCATGCTGAACTCGGAAAGGCGCCGCTTGTTGACGTCCACTGCCTTGATCTCGATCAGCGCCGGACGCTCCAGCCAGGGCGATGCCTCGAGGTTGCGCATCAGGGTGGACACCCGGGCGTTGGACTGGGCATAGCCCCCCAGGGTGACTTTCTGCCCTTCCTGCTTCATCAGCTTGAGATAGACCCCGTCCGGCACCTGCTTGGCCAGCTCGGAGAGCAGCAGCACCGGCTCGGCCCGGTCGAGTTGCAGGGATTCGATCACCTGCTTGCGCGCCAGCAGGGCCTGGGTCTGCTCCTTGAGGCGCTTGATCTGCTCGATCTGCTTGTCGAGGGTGGCGACCTCCTGCTTGAGGAAGGCGTTCTCCTCTTCCTGCGAGGAGATGTAGCCGGAGATCACGGAGAACACCAAGACGATGATGACCACGGCCAGGGCCGCGGCCAAACCGGCCAGGCTGTAGAACTGCTGGCGCCGCGCCTTGCGCTTGGCTTCCCGGTGGGGGAGCAGGTTGATCCGGATCATGCGTCGAACCTCCGCATCGCCAGGCCGCAGGCCACCAGCAGGGCGGGGGCGTCGTTGGCCAAGTTCTT
The DNA here is from genome assembly GCF_021287045.1 of Oryzomicrobium sp. Lineage (GTDB taxonomy): Bacteria > Pseudomonadota > Gammaproteobacteria > Burkholderiales > Rhodocyclaceae > Oryzomicrobium. Next base: position 95,636 of record NZ_JAJTBG010000006.1, read on the forward strand.
GGCCCGCACCTTGTCCGACACCGGCATGCCGGCAAAGGGATTGGCGACCTGGGTATTGACCTGGGTGCGAGCAGCCACCGCCTCGTCGATGCCCGGAATCACGGCACAGCCGCCGGCCAGGACGACCTGGTGCACCTGGCTGTACTGGGTCGAGGTGAAGAAGAATTGCAGGGCCCGGGACACTTCCAGGGCCAGGTTCTCGACGAAGGGTCGCAGCAACTCGCCCTCGTAGTCGTCGGGCAGGGTGCCGGCGCGCTTGGCCGACTCCGCCTCGTCGAGGGGCATGCCGTAGTGGCGGGAAATGTCCTGGGTCAGCTGGCTGCCGCCGAAGGCCTGTTCCCGGGTATATACCGGCTGGCCGTTGCGCAGCACCGTGAGATTGGTGACGTTGGCCCCCACGTCCACCAGGGCGATGATCTGGTTCTGCCCGCCGTCGGGCAACTGGCGCTCGACGAAGGAAAAAGCCGCCAGGGTGGCGTAGGATTCCACGTCCATCACCACCGGCTTGAGCCCGGCGCTCTCGGCCACGGCCACCCGGTCCTCAACCTTTTCCTTGCGCGAGGCAGCGATCAGCACTTCGACCTCGTCCGGCGACGACGGCGCCTCGCCGATGACCTGGAAGTCCAGGTTCACCTCTTCGAGGGCGAAGGGAATGTACTGGTTGGCCTCGGACTCCACCAGGACTTCGAGTTCTTCTTCGCGCTGGCCGGCCGGAACGATGATCTTCTTGGTGATCACCGCCGCCGCCGGCAGGGCCATGGCCACGTTGCGGGCGGTGGAGTTGAGGCGCCGCCAGGCTTTCTTGACGGCATCCGAGACGGCATCGAGATTGACCACGTTGCCGTCGGCCACTGCATCCTTGGGCAGAGGCTCGATGGCATAGCGTTCGACGCGGAAGTCGTTCTTGCCCAAAGCGGACAGCTCCACCATTTTCACGGCGGAGGAACTGATATCCAGGCCCACCAAGGGCTGCGCCTTGGGGCCGAATAGAGAGAGGTCGAGCCGCAAACCGATTCCCCCTGAAATGTTTCTTAGGAAACTATTTCAAAAATTTTCTTTAAAAATTAACCGCTTGCAGCTGATACAAATAATTTACGTCAAATGCTAGCAACAAGGCATGGAGGTGTAAAGCGATTTTTGGCTTAACGGCTGCCTCCGTATAATTGCCCCACCTCACTGGAACCATTCTCATCGTGTCAAACGTCTCGCGCTGGATTCTGTACCCGCTGCTCCTCATCGTCAGCCTGATGGTGGTGGGCGCCGCCCTGGTGGGCATCGTCGTCACCATGGCCTATCCCAACCTGCCCTCCCTGGAGGCCCTAACCGACTACCGGCCGAAGATCCCCCTGCGCATCTACAGCGCCGACGGCCAGCTGATCGGCGAATTCGGCGAAGAACGGCGCGCCGTGGTGCGCATCCAGGACGTGCCAGCGGTCATGAAGCAGGCCATCCTCTCCGCCGAGGACGAGCGCTTCTACCAGCACGGCGGGATCGACACCCTGGGCATCCTGCGCGCCGCGGTGGCCAACCTGACCTCCGGCGGCAAGCGCCAGGGCGCCTCCACCATCACCATGCAGGTGGCGCGCAACTTCTACCTGTCGTCGGAAAAGACCCTCACCCGCAAGCTCTACGAGGCCCTGCTCTCGTTCAAGATCGAGCACAGCCTGACCAAGGACCAGATTCTCGAGCTGTACATCAACCAGATCTACCTGGGCCAGCGCGCCTACGGCTTTGCCTCCGCCGCCCAGATCTATTACGGCAAGTCCATCAAGGACTTGACGGTGGCCGAGGCGGCCATGCTCGCCGGCCTGCCCAAGGCGCCCTCCGCCTACAACCCGGTGGCCAACCCCAAGCGTGCCCGGCTGCGCCAGCAGTACGTGCTGCGCCGCATGCACGAACTCGGCTTCATCACCGACAAGCAGCAGCAGGAAGCCCTGGAACAACCCCTGGTGGTCAAGCGCGACGCCAACGCCTTCGCGGTGCACGCCGAGTACGTCACCGAAATGGCCCGCCAGATGGTGGCCGAGCGCTTCCCCGACGATGTCTATACCCGGGGTTACAAGGTCATCACCACCCTCAACACCGCCGACCAGGAAGCCGCCTACAACGCCCTGCGCCGCGGTGTGCTCGACTACGACCGGCGCCACGGCTACCGGGGCGCCGAGGCCTTCATGGACATGAAGGACGTGAGCGGCGACAACGACGAGGCCTTTGACGAATTCCTCGCCGACCACCCGGACAGCGACGACCTGGCAGCCGCCGTGGTGCTGGCCGCCGACGCCAAGCAGATCAAGGTGTACAAGCGCGGCGGCGAAATCCTCACCCTCACCGGCGACGCCATCAAGTTCGCCCAGCGCATGCTCGACGAGAAGGCGCCCCCCAACAAGCGCCTGCGCCGCGGTGCCCTGGTGCGCCTGGCCAAGGCCGACAAGGGCGGCTGGCAGATCGCCCAGCTGCCCGAGGTGGAAGCGGCCTTCGTCGCCGTCTCGCCCAAGGACGGCGCCATCCAGGCACTGATCGGCGGCTTCGACTTCAACCGCAACAAGTACAACCACGTCACCCAGGCCTGGCGCCAGCCCGGTTCCAGCTTCAAGCCCTTCATCTACTCGGCGGCTCTGGAAAAGGGCTTTACCCCGGCCTCGGTGATCAACGACGAGCCCCTCACCATCCCGGCCTCGCAAACCGGCAGCACCGCCTGGGAACCGAAGAACTACGACGGCAAGTACGAGGGCCCGATGCGCATGCGCACCGCCCTGGCCAAGTCGAAGAACCTGGTGTCGATCCGCATCCTTCAGGCCATCGGCACCCACTATGCCCAGGACTACGTCACCCGCTTCGGCTTCGACGCCGACAAGCACCCGCCCTACCTGACCATGGCCCTGGGCGCCGGCTCGGTGACCCCCTGGCAGATGGTGTCGGCCTACGCCGTGTTCGCCAACGGCGGCTACCGCATCCGCCCCTACGTGGTGAAGGAAATCCGCGACGAGCGCGGCCAACTGCTGGCCCAGGCCGAACCGGTGCAGGCCGGCGACGAGAACATCCGCGCCATCGACGCACGCAACGCCTACCTGATGGACTCGATGCTGCGCGACGTGACCATCTACGGCACCGCCGCCAAGGCCAGCGTCCAGCTCAAGCGGCGCGACCTGGCGGGCAAGACCGGCACCACCAACGACTACGTGGACGCCTGGTTCTGCGGCTACCAGATGAGCACCACCGCCTGCACCTGGATCGGCTACGACCAGCCCAAGCGCATCGGCGAAACCGGCGGCGCCGCCGCCCTACCGGTATGGATCGGCTACATGTCCCGAGCCCTGCGCGACGTCCCCGAGGAAACCCGGCCCACCCCCGAGGGGCTGACGGCGGTGGACGTGGTCAACGAGCGGCGCGGCGGCACGGTGAAGGAGTTCTTCTACAACGAGAACGTCCCGGCCCAGATTCCGCCGGAACCGAAGGACGACGGCGCCAAGCCGGTAGACTGACCCGGCGCCGGCCCCGGAGCCGCCCGCGCCGGGTGGCTCCATACGGCAAACGGCCCTGGTGAAGGGAGGCGCGACCTGCGTGCGCCACCCATCGCCAGGGCCGTTTTTCTTCCGTACCGAACGTTACGCGACGTGCAGCGCCTCAGCGCAGCCGCACCGGCGCCCCACCGTGAGTCGCGATCAGGGCCTCCAGGCGCTCGAACAGTTCCACGCCGTCCCGGGTGTCCTTCCACACGCCGTCCTCGGCGCGAAAGTGGAAGCCGCCGGAGCGGGCCGCCACCCAGATTTCCCGGGCCACACCGTGGCGGTTCACCACGATCTTGCCACCATCGTCGAACTCTACCTCCAGGATGCCCCCGGGGGCCAGTTCGAAATCGAAGTCGGCCCCCGCATCCACCGCCGCCTCCAGGGCGGCCTCCAGGCGCGCCAGGGTGGCGTCGGCCAGGGCGTTGAATTCGGCATCATTCATGCTGTGCTACCATCCTTGTCCATTTTTCGGGCGCTGCGGCGCGTCCATGCTGACATTACTGACATCGCGGCGGGAACGCCGCAGCAGCGCCGCTCCCAGCCTGCTTTCAGCCTTTTCTCGCCCATGATCAAACATCCACGGCACTCTTCCGGCACCACGCGGGCACCCCGGGCGCTCGCCCTGGCCGTTCCCGCCGTCCTCGGCCTTGGCCTTGTCCTGGCGGGCTGCGGCACCAAGGGGCCGCTCACCCTGCCGCCGGGCCAGGGCCTGACGCCCGGGCATGTGCCGATCGTGCCGGTAGTCGGCGTCGGCGTCCAGCCGCCCGCCGCCACGGCCAAGCCGGCGCCGCAAGGCACGACGGCAACCCCGGCGTCGCCGGATGTTAGCACGGGCCAACCCAGCGCCCCCGCCACCGGCGCCACCAGCACCTCCACCCCATCCAAGCCATGACCCTGCTCGCTCCCGAACTCACCCGCATCGACGGCCGCCTGCATCTCGAAGGCGTCGCCCTGGACGCCCTGACCGATCAGTACGGCACCCCCTGCTACGTCTATTCCCGCGCCGCCCTGACCCGGGCCTACCGGGAATACGCCGACGCCCTGGCCGCCCACCCGGCCGGCCAAGGCGCCCTGGTCTGCTACGCGGTCAAGGCCAACTCCAACCTGGCCATCCTCAACGTCTTCGCCCGCCTGGGCGCCGGCTTCGACATCGTCTCCGGCGGCGAACTGGCCCGGGTGCTGGCTGCCGGCGGCGACCCGGCCAAGGTGGTGTTCTCCGGTGTGGGCAAGACCGCCGCCGAGATGCGCCAAGCCCTGGAGGCCGGCATCCGCTGCTTCAACGTCGAATCCGCCCCCGAGCTGGACCGCCTCAACGCGGTGGCCGGCGAGCTGGGCCAGCGCGCCCCGATCAGCCTGCGGGTGAACCCGGACGTGGACCCCAAGACCCACCCCTACATTTCCACCGGCCTCAAGGAGAACAAGTTCGGCGTGGCCTTCGACGAGGCCGAGGCCCTCTATGCCCGCGCCGCCACCCTGCCGCACATCGCGGTAACCGGTATCGACTGCCACATTGGCTCCCAAATTCTCGATCCCTCGCCCTTTGTCGAAGCCCTGGACAAGATCCTCGGCCTGGTGGACCGGCTGGCCGCCCGGGGCATCGCCCTGCACCACGTGGACATCGGCGGCGGCCTGGGCATCCGCTACCAGGCCGACGACGCGGAACCCAAAGTGCGCGACTACCTGAACCCGCTGCTCGACAAACTGGCCGGCCGTGGCCTGTCGGTGGTCATGGAGCCGGGCCGCCGCCTGGTGGGCAACGCCGGCCTGCTGCTGACCACCGTGGAATTCCTCAAGCCCAACGCCGCCAAGAGCTTCGCCATTGTCGATGCGGCCATGAACGACCTGGCCCGCCCGGCCCTCTACGACGCCTGGCACGAGATCGTGCCAGTGGTCGAGCGCAGCGACGCCCAGGCGCGCACCTACGAGATCGTCGGCCCGGTGTGCGAAACCGGCGACTTCCTCGGCCACGACCGGCAACTGGCCCTGGCCTCGGGCGACCGCCTGGCGCTGCAATCGGCCGGCGCCTACGGCATGGCCATGAGCTCCAACTACAACACCCGCCCCCGGGCCGCCGAAGTGATGGTGGACGGCAGCCAGGCCCACCTGGTGCGCCGCCGCGAGACCGTGGCCGAGCTATACGCCGGGGAAGCCCTGCTGCCCTGAGGCCCCCACGCCTCCCCGACAAACCGGCGCGTCGCCTGCCCAGGCCCGCGCCGGTTTGCCGTCTACGCCCGGCCGACCTTACGGCGTGACCGAATGCCGCAGGCCCCCGCCTCCTGATTCCGCCTTGCTCCGGCTAGAATCGGACCGTTCCCCGTTGCCCCCTCCCCTGCCCGTGCCCACATCCACCTCGCCCGCAGCCCCCGGCACACCCACCGCCCTGCTGCACCGCCTCGTGCCGCTGCGCCGCTTCGAGGTGGCCAGCCAGCTGGCGGTACTCCTCGCCGCCACCCTGGGGCTGGGCATGCCCCTGCCCCTGCCGGTCATGCTCTCGGCCATCGGCGTCCTGCCCCTGGCCAACCTGGTGCTGCGCCGCCAGTTGCACAGCCTGGCCGGGCGGGATGCCGCCGCCGGCGAAAAGCTGGTGCTGGCCCAGTTGGCCGTGGACGTGGCGGTGCTGGCGGTGCTGCTCTACTGCGCCGGCGGTTCGGCCAACCCCTTCGTCTCGATGCTGCTGGTGCCCCTGACCCTGGTGGCCGCTTCCCTGTCGGCCCCTTACGTGGCGGCCATGGCCGCCCTCACCTTGGGGGCCTATTCCCTGCTGATGGTGGTCTACCATCCCCTGCCCACGCCCCGTCTCGACCTTTCGGCCCTGGACGCCCTGTTCGCCCCGGCGGAGGGTAGCGAGCACGTACACAGCGGCTTCGGCCTGCACGTGGTGGGCATGTGGTTCAACTTCGTGGCCAGCGCCACGGTGGTGGGTATCTTCGTCACCCGCCTGGCCCGGGCCCTGCGCGAGCGGGAACAGGCCCTGGCCGAGGCCCGGGAACAGGCTCTGCGCCACGAGCACCTGATCGGCATCGCCACCCTCGCCGCCGGCAGCGCCCACAAGCTGGGCACGCCCCTGTCCACCCTGGCGGTGACCCTGCACGAGTTGCGCCGCGAGCGGCCCGACGATGCCGAGCTCCAGGACGAACTGGCCTTGCTCGAAGACCAGGTGGGCCGCTGCAAGACCATCCTCAAGGAAATCGCCGCCGCCGCCGAGCCGGCCCGGACGCCCTTGCCGGTGGCGGACTGGCTCGCCGCCCTGGCTGACGAATGGCAAGTGATCCGCCCTCGGGCCCGGCTGGTGTGCGACCTGTCCGGCGCCGGCACCACGCCGGTGGCCCCGGAACGGGCCCTGGAGAACGCCCTGCTCAACCTGCTCGACAACGCCGCCGACGCCACGCCGGAAGGGGGCGAGCCCCTGCGTTTCACCGGCCGCATCGACGGCGACCGGCTGATCCTGTCGATCGCCGACCGGGGCCCCGGCCCCGGCGCCCTGGGCCAGCGCCTGGGCGCGCCGGTGGCCTCCAGCAAGCGCGACGGCCTGGGCATCGGCTACTTCCTCGCCAACGCCGCGGTGGAGCGCCTCGGCGGCCAGGTCAGCCTGGTGCCCCGGGACGACGGCCCCGGCACCCTGACCCGCATCGACCTGCCCCTCATCCGCCTGGGCCCCGGCCCTGCCACCCCCGACACGCCATGACCGACACGCCGCCCCTCCCCTCCGCCGATACCGACGCCCCCACCCTGCTGCTGGTGGACGACGACGAGGTGTTCCGCCGCACCCTGGGCCGCGCCCTGGAGCGGCGCGGCTTCGCCGTGAGCGTGGCCGAGGACGCCGAATCGGGCTACGCCCTGGCCGCCCAGGAGCCGCCGGAATACGCGGTGGTGGATCTGAAGCTGCCCGGCGATTCCGGCCTGACCCTGGTGGAACGGCTGCACGCCCTGGGGGCCGACACCCGCATCGTGGTGCTCACCGGCTACGCCAGCATCGCCACGGCGGTGGAGGCGATCAAGCTCGGCGCCACCCACTACTTGGCCAAACCGGCCAACGCCGATGAGGTGGTGGCGGCCCTGGCGCGCAGCGGCGGCGACGCCTCGATCCCGGTGGCCGACAACCCCCTGTCGGTGGACCGGCTGGAGTGGGAGCATATCCAGAAGGTGCTGGCCGACCACGACAACAACATCTCGGCCACCGCCCGGGCGCTGAAGATGCACCGCCGCACGCTGCAACGCAAACTGGCCAAGCGCCCGGTACGCGAGTAGGCGGGCGCACCAAGCCTCCCGCCTGCGGCGCTGCTAGACTCCGGTCTTTTCCTACAACAATGACCGGAGACACCGCCCATGCTGACCTTCTACCATTTCCCCGGCGCCTGCTCCCAGGCCGTGTTCGTCGCCCTGGAAGAACTGGGTCTGGCCCATCGCCGCGTGGCCGTGGACCTGATCCGCGGCGAGGCCCAGTCCGCCGAATTCCAGGCCATCAACCCGGCCGGCCAGATTCCCGCCCTGGCCCTGCCCGACGGCCAGCTGTTGAGTGAAGCCGCCGCCATCCTCACCTGGCTGGCCGACACCCACCCGGGGGCCGACCTGCTGCCCACCTCGCCCCTGGCCCGCGCCCGGGCGGCGGAATGGATGAGCTTCATCGGCTACAGCCTGCACGCCGCCTCCGGCCCGGTGTGGAAGCCGGCCAAGTTCCTCGCCGACCCGACCCGGGAAGCGGGCATCAAGGCCGCCGGCAGCGAACGCTACCTGGCGGCCCTAGCGGTGGCCGAGCAGCGCCTGGGCGACAAGCCCTGGCTGCTCGGCGAGCACTACTCCCTGGTGGATGCCTACCTGCTGCCCTTCTGGCACTGGCCCCAGCGCTGGCGGCTCGACCTGTCCGCCTTCCCGCGCCTGGCCGCCTGGCACCAGCGCATGCTGGCCCGTCCGGCGGTGCAGCGGGTACTGGCCGCCGAGAAGGACGAACTGAAGGCCCTGCTGGCCAAATGAGCGAACACGCAGCGATGACCGATCCCGCCGCCGCAGACCGCGACGCCGAGCCGCCGGTGACGCCCCTGGATCAGGTGCCCGGGGCCGACCCGGCCGGGCGCCTGCGCCTCGACAAGTGGCTGTGGGCGGCACGCTTCTTCAAGACCCGCAGCGCCGCCGCCACCGCCATCGACGGCGGCAAGGTGCGCTGGAACGGCGGGCCGGCCAAGGCGGCCCGGGAGGTGAAGGCCGGCGATGAGCTGGAGATCTTGGCCGGGGAGCAGCGCTACACGGTCACGGTACGGGCGGTGAATCCCCTGCGCCGCCCGGCCCCGGATGCCCGGGCCTTGTACGAGGAAAGCGCCGCGTCCCGGGACAAGCGCCACACCGCCGCCGAACTGCGTCGCCTTGCCCCGACTCCCGGCGAGGGGCTGAAGGGCCGCCCCACCAAGCGCGACCGGCGCCAGATCGACCGCTTCCGCTGAAGCGGCGCTCCCAGCCCCCCCCGGGCCGTCCGGCCGGCAGGGCGCCGCTAGAAGCTCGTCCCGGGCAAGGCCAGGGTCAAGGCCAGGGGAATGAAGCCCAGGGCCGCCAGGTTGCCGATCATCACCATCGAGGCCACCTTGTCCGGCTCCTGGTGATAGCGCTCGGCGAACACGTAGTTGAGCACCGCCGGCGGCAGGGCGCCGAACATGATCAGGAGCGCCCGCTGCTGGCCTTCCAGCCCCAGGGCCCAGATGGTGGCGAAGGCCAGGGCCAGGCCCACCAGGGGCCGGCCCACGGCGCTGGCCGCGCCCAGGGGGATCGACGACAGGCTGGAGCTGGCCAGGCGCACCCCGAGGGAAAACAGCAATAGTGGAATCGACACGTCGCCGAGCATCTTGATGGCGATCTTGAGGGGCGCCCACACCGGGAAGTGGGTCAGGCTGACCGCCACCCCGGCGACGCTGGCGATCACCGTGGGGATCTTCCACAGGTTGGCGAGGCGGGTGTGGTGGTCCAGGTACCAGGCACCGAAGGAAAAGTGCAGCAGGTTGGACACGAGGAACAGCACCACCGCCGGGGCCAGGGCCTGCTCGCCGAAAGCCAGCACCGCCAGGGGCAGGCCCAGATTGCCGCAGTTGTTGAACATCCAGGTGGGCACCAGGGTCTTGGCCGCCACGCCGGAGGAGCGGGCGATCAGCAGCGCCGCCGCGCCGGAGCCCGCCACCCCCACCAGGGCGCCCACCGCCAGGCCCCAGTTGGCCACCAGGTCGAAGGACTTGTCGGCCATGGCGGCAAACACCAGGGCGGGGACGAACACGTCCATGTTGAGGTGGTTGGCGAAGGTCATGTCCGGCTTCTTGCGCCGGCCGTACCACCAGCCGGCGGCGATCACCGCGAACACGGGAAAGACGATGGCGACGATGCGCATCAGCATGGGGGGATGTCTCCGTTTTATCGTTGTTGTCGGCGCCGACCGTCGCGTGGGCGCGGCGGGGCCAGGAGGAATGGTAGCCTGCTAAGGTTTTTTCCGGTGTTTTTTACCCAGCCCTGCCAAACCCCGCGCCAGTGGCCGATCTTCAGGCATCTACCGCCAAGAGCCAATAAAAACGCCACTCTCCGGCGCTCATGCCTGAAGAGTGGCGTGGATACTAGACTTTAGGCCAACGGCCGTAGAAGCCCCCGGCCGTTCTGCCTTACAGCACGTAGCGCGACAGGTCCTCGTTGCCGGCCAGGTTGCCGAGACGCTCCTCGACGAAGGGGGCGTCGATCACCACCTTGGTCAGGCCCGGCTTGCCGGCGTCGAAGCTGACTTCTTCGAGCAGCCGCTCCATCACCGTGTGCAGGCGGCGGGCGCCGATGTTCTCGGTCTTCTCGTTCACCTGGCAGGCGATCTCGGCCATGCGCTTGATGCCGTCCGGGGTGAATTCCAGGCCCACCCCCTCGGTGGCGAGCAGGGCCTCGTACTGGCGTGTCAGGCAGGCGTCGGTCTGGGTCAGGATGCACTCGAAGTCGGCCACCGACAGGGAGCCCAGCTCGACCCGGATCGGGAAGCGTCCCTGCAATTCCGGGATCAGGTCCGAGGGCTTGGCCAGGTGGAAGGCGCCGGAGGCGATGAACAGGATGTGGTCGGTCTTGACCATGCCGTACTTGGTGGAAACGGTGGTGCCTTCCACCAACGGCAACAGGTCGCGCTGCACGCCCTGGCGCGACACGTCGGCGCCCTGGGCCTCCGAGCGGCTGGCGATCTTGTCGATCTCGTCGAGAAAGACGATGCCGTTCTGCTCCACGTTCTTCAGGGCGTCGAGCTTCACCTCCTCGTCGTTGACCAGCTTGGCCGCCTCCTCGTCGGTGAGCAGCTTGAGGGCCTCGGGAATCTTCAGCTTGCGGGTCTTCTTCTTGCCGCCGCCCAGGTTCTGGAACATGCCCTGGATTTGGCTGGTCAGTTCTTCCATCCCCGGCGGGGCGAAGATCTCCGCCTGCATGCCGGGCAGGGCCACCTCGATCTCGATTTCCTTGTCGTCCAGGCTGCCCTCGCGCAGCATCTTGCGGAATTTCTGCCGGGTGGCCGAATCCTGGGGCGCCGCCTCGCCCTCATGGGCGAGGAAGCCGGCGCCGCCGCTGCCCCGGGCCGGCGGCAGCAGGGCGTCGAGCACCCGCTCCTCGGCGGCATCCTCGGCGCGCACCCGCACCTGCTTCATGGCCGATTCGCGCCCGTTCTTGATGGCGATCTCCATCAGGTCGCGGATGATGGTGTCCACGTCCCGGCCCACATAGCCTACCTCGGTGAACTTGGTGGCCTCGATCTTGATGAACGGGGCGTTGGCCAGCCGGGCCAGGCGCCGGGCGATTTCGGTCTTGCCCACGCCGGTGGGGCCGATCATCAGGATGTTCTTGGGGGTGATCTCCTGGCGCAGCGGCTCGGCCACCTGGGCGCGCCGCCAGCGGTTGCGCAGGGCGATGGCCACGGCCTTCTTGGCGGCGTTCTGGCCGACGATGTGCTTGTCCAGCTCGCTGACGATCTCGGCGGGAGTCATGGTACTCATGGGCGGCGTCTCCCTTAATCCAGGGTCTCGATGGTGAAGTTGCGGTTGGTGTAGATGCAGATGTCCCCGGCGATCTCCAGGGACTTGCGCACCATCTCCTCGGGCGGCAGTTCGGTGTTGTGCAGCAGGGCCAGGGCCGCCGCCTGAGCGTAGGCGCCGCCGGAGCCGATGGCCACCAGGCCGTGCTCGGGTTCGAGCACGTCGCCGTTGCCAGTGATGATCAGGGAATGTTCCCGGTCGGCGATGGCCAGCATGGCCTCCAGCCGGCGCAGCACCCGGTCGGTGCGCCAGTCCTTGGTCAGGTCGACGGCGGCGCGGATCAGATGGCCCTGGTGCTTCTCCAGCTTGGCCTCGAAGCGCTCGAACAGGGTGAAGGCATCCGCCGTGGCGCCGGCAAAACCGGCCAGGATGCGATCCTGGTAAAGCTTGCGCACCTTGCGCGCGGTGCTCTTGACGACGATGTGGCCGAGGGTCACCTGGCCGTCGCCGCCCAGGGCGACGGTGTTGCCCCGGCGCACCGAGACGATGGTCGTGCCGTGGTATTGCTCCATGATGGCTCCGAAAAGGACGAAGGGGCGCCTGCCGGCGCCGTCGCAGGCGGGAAGGCCCCGCCTAGCGCTTGGGGGAAAGAACCTGGGCGACCGCGCTGACCCCGACCAGGGTGAGCAGCTCCGCCACCAGTTGGTTGGCGCCGCGGATCACCACGGTCTTGCCGGCGGTCTTGAGGGGGGTGAGGGCGTTGAGCAGGGCGCCGGCGCTGGAGAAGTCCATGCGCGCGGCCCGGCTCAGGTCGATGGTCACCGGATTGCGCAGGGCGGCAAAGTCGGCCAGCCCGGCAAAGCGCTCGCCGGCCAGCTGGCCGGAAAGACAGAAGGCGTCGTCGCCGGCCGGGGCGGCACGCTCGGGCACCGCCGTGACCACGGCCTTGACCGGCTCCCAGGCGGGAGGCGACACCTCGAAGGTGACGGCATAATCCACCGCCTTTTCCTCGAAGCCGGCGGTATCTCCGCTCAGGGCCAAGAGGTTGAGCAGCAGCAGCCAACAGCCCTCGGCCTCGGGCTTGCCCGCCTCGCAGCGAGGCAGCAACCGGGACATGAGACCGTCGATGCCCGACAGGGCGATGCCGATACGGCGCTGCCGCGCCTGGTCGAAACAGGCCGCCAGGCGGGCACAACCTTCCGGGTCGATCAGGGTGACCTTGGCGAAATCCCAGGCCAGGGATGCCCCCGGCCGCCCCTGTTCCAGGGCGCGGGACAGGGCGGCAAAGCCCTCGTCGTTGCCGGCTTCCAGGGCCCCCTTGAACTGGAGGGCGCCCCGGAGCGCCGCCGGCGCGGGACAGGCATCCGGCTGGATCTGCCAGGTGGGCGGCGACTTCTCGAAGGCGTTGGCGAAGGCCAGGGCCAGCTGGTCGAACTCGGCGCGCTGGTTGAGCACCTGGCACAGGTCGAGCTGCATCAGCCACAGCCGCTCGGCCAAGGCGCCCTGGCGATGCTGCTCCCGGGCCTCGGCGAGGATCGCCGCCACCTGGGTGTCGGCACCGTTGGCGTAGAGCATGGCCACCTGTTCGAGCAGCCCCTGGAGCGGGCTCGCCTCGTGCTCCAGCTGGATGCCCACGTCGGAGACTTCCAGGCCGGCGAAATCCAGGGCCCCCAGGTCGTCGTCGGGAAATTCGGTGGAGGCATCCAGGGCCGGCGCCGTGGCGGCGCCCCGGGACTGGGTGCCCTGGCTACCGGTGGGGAAATCGAGGGGCGGCACCGACAGCGTTCCCAGCCGCTCCGCCTCGGCGGACGCAGGGCGCGGCGAGGCTGGCGGCGGCACGGCGGCGCGGGGCCGCGGCACCGTCTTCGGCTCGTCATCCGAAGGTTTTGGCTTTTTGAACAGCGAGAAAACCATGGGAACGGGAATCAGGGGCTCGCCGGAGGCGAATGTAGGCCGCCGGTTGCATTTCCGCTGTCAGGACGGCGGCGGAAACCCGGGCGGGGAAGAAGGTTTTAGCACAAGGCCGCCCCCCGGGCAATGTTGCACAGCAACGCTCGCCCGGCGACGGACGGTCGTTCGACCGTCGCCGGACCGCCCGGTTCAGGCGCCCGAACGCCCCGCCGAGGCGCGCAGCACCCCCAGCAGAGCCAGGGCCGCCAGTACCAGGGAAAGCACGGCGCCGAAGGGCTGGTCGAGCAACAGGGCCAGGGCGAAGGCCGCCACGTAGCCCCCCAGGCCGCAGCCCATGGCGTAGACCAGCCCGCGCCGCCAGCTGCCGGCCCGGTGGAAGGCCAGGAAGGGCGGCACGAACACCAGGGCAAAGGCAGCCATCACCCCGACGCTCATGGTGGCGAAGCCCAGGGCCGCCGCCACCAGCAGGTCGAACAGCAGGTGGGCGCGGGAGGCGGAACGGCCCCGGGCGCGGAAGTGGTCGGGGAAGAAATGGGCGGTGAGCAGGGCCCGGGACAGGAAGGCCACACCGAGGATGGCCACCGCCAGCACCGCCAGGGCGGTGAGCAGTTCGGCGGTGCCGGTGAAGTACAGCTGGCCGTCCAGCAGAGCATGGCCGAGGCGCTCGGCCACCGGTAGGTTGGCCACCAGCAGCACTGCCACGCCCCAGCCGAACAGCAGCAGCAGAGCATAGGCGGCACCGCGCAGGGCCGGTGCTAGGCCCTCGGCGCCGTGCTTGCCGGCGGCCGCCACCAGGGCGCCGAGCAGCCCGCCCACGGCCGGCGGCCAGGCCAGGGCCAGCACCACCAGGGCACCGGCGGCGGCGGTCTGGGCCAGGGCCAGGGCCGCCAGCCACTCGTCCTTGAGGCGCAGGTAGGCGCCGAGCAGGGGCAGCAGCAGGGCGTAGGGCAGCCCGGTGAGAAAGGGGGTGAGGAACAGGGGATCGAACAGCAACTCCGTCTGCAAGGTCATGCCCCATCCCCCGTGCGCGGCACCACGGCCACCCGGCGCTGGCAGGCGCAGGCCAGGAAGTCGGCGTCGTGGCTGACCACCAGGAAGGCCCGGCCGGCGGCGGCCTGGGTGCGCAGTGCCTCGGCCAGGTGGGCGACCCCGGCCGGGTCCAGGTTGTTGGTCGGCTCGTCGAGGATCACCAGGGCGGCGTCACTGCCCAGGCTGGCCCACAGGGACAGGTACTGGCGCTGGCCGCCGGACAGGCGGTCGAGCCGCTCGTCGAGGCGGTGCTCCAGCCACGGCGGCAGCCCAGACGGGCTGGCGCCGGTGAGGGCAAGCAGTTCGCGGCCGGTCAGGGGCACGCCGTCCAGGGGCGGTTGCTGCTGGTTCTGGATCGACACTGCCAGGCCAGGGGCACGCTCCAGACGGCCGCCGAACAGGCGGGCGGCACCCACCAGGGCGCGCAGCAGGGTGCTCTTGCCGCAGCCGTTGGGCCCGGCCATTCCCACCACTTCGCCGGCGGCGACGGTGAACGACACCGGCCCCACCACCGGCCGGTCGTAACCGGCCACCAGGGCGTCGCCGCGCAGCAGCGCGCCGCCGCCCAGGACAGCGTCGGGCGCCAGGGAAGGGGCCTGCGCTCCACTCATTTGAGGGCCGTCTTGAGGCGGGCCAGGGTGTCGTCGAACAGGCCGAACAGGTCCTTGGCCTCGGCGTCGCCCCCCACGGTGAAGGGCAGCACCACAGCGGGAATCTTGGCCCGCTCGGCCACCCACTTCGACGGTCCGTCGTTCTGGTAGGCGGCGCGGATCACCATGCGCGCCGGGGTGGCCTGCTGGCGGGCCAGCACGTCGGCCAGGGAGGCGCTGGTGGGCTCGACCCCGGGCTTGGGCTCCAGGGCCCCCACCTCGGTCATGCCCAGCCAGGCGGTGAGGTAGGCGAAGGCCTTGTGCTGGACCCACACCCGGGTGCCCTTGAGGCTGGCGCCGTCCTGCTCCCAGCGGGCCATGGCGGCTTTCCAACGGGCGCGAAAGCCGTCCAGGTTGGCCCGGTAGGTGCCCGCCTTGGCCGGATCTATGTCGGTCAGACGCTGGGCCAGGCCTTCCGCCACCTTGAGGATGTTGCGCGGGTCGAGCTGGATGTGGGGGTTGCCGGCGGGGTGCACGTCCCCGTCGGCCCGGTCGAGGCGGGCGGGGATTTCCAGCCGGGTCACCAGGTTGGCGGCTTCCAGGTAGCCGGGCTGGCCCACCTGGATGCGGCTGTTGCCGGATTCGCGCAGCACCACCGGCAGCCAGCCGATTTCCAGCTCGGCTCCGGTGGCCACCACCAGCTGGGCGCGCCGGGCGGCGGCGATCAGGCTGGGCTTGGCGTCCACCCGGTGGGGGTCCTGCATGGCGGTGGTGGCCTGGTAGACGTTCACCTCGGCGCCCCCCACCTCCTTGGCCAGGGCGGCCCATTCGGGAACGGTGGCGAACACCTGGACGGCGGCCGATGCCGGTGCGGCACCGAGGAGCAGGGCGAACGCGGCGGCGGCGGACAGGGCCCCCGCCAGGGCGTATTTGAAGGGTTTCATCGGTGCTTCTCCGGTCAGAACTTGTGGGCGCCGTGGGTGCCCAGGCTCATGATGTATTGCAGCCAGACCACGTTGTCGGTCATGTCGGGGCGGGACTGGTCCCGGTTGTATTGCAGGCGCACCCGAGAGAACTCGGAGGGGCTCCAGTCCACCATCACCGAGTTGCGCCGGGGATTGTAGGACTCCAAATAGGGCATCGCCGCCATCGGCACCAGGCCCTCCTGGACCACGCCGATCTGGGCGTTGCCGGAACTCAGGCGGTCGTGGCGCATGCCCACCCGCCAGGTGGGCATGAACTGGTAGACCGCCTGGGCGTACCAGCCGGACTGGGTGGAGCGGTAGCCGCCGTCCACCGCCCCCACCGGGCCGCCGGCACCGCTGTCGTCGTAGCCGAAGGCGCCGTTCTCGGTGCGGCGGAAGTATTCGCCCTGGAACTTGAAGTTGCGGTACTGGGGGTTGCCCTGGGGCGCCCATTTCCAGACGAAGTCGGCGATCCAGGTCTTGCTCGTGCCGGTGAAGGTCTGGGTCACGCCGCTGGCCAGGGGATCGTCGTAGGTCCGCCCGTTGGGCTTGGTCTGGAAGTAGGACAGGCCGGTCTTCCAGCTGTGGGACGCGCCCACGTCGCCGCCCAGGTGGGCGAACAGGGCGCCGGACATGAAGCCGTTCTTGTTGCGGCTCTCGTCCCGGGACGGGAAGCTGCGCGCCCGGGCAGCCTCGGCGCCGATCTCGAAGAAGGTCTCGGTGGGCGCCAGCCAGCGCGCTTGCACCCCGTCCATGCCCAGGTTGAAGCCGAAGAAGGCCTGGTAGGGCAGGGGCGCGTCGGCGAAGTCCCACTCGTGGGGGTGCTGCTCGTTCAGGTAGCCGACGCCGGAGAGGAAACGGCCGGCCTTGATGTTGAAGCCCTGGCCCAGCCCCAGGGTCTGGATGCTGGCTTCTTCCACCCCCACCGTGTTGTCCGGCGCCAGGGAGGCGCGCAGGGTGCCGCGGAACAGATGGTCCACGTTGGCCGAGATGGCCAGCTCCGACTCGCCCAGGTTGAAGCTGCGCGCCGTCGGCATGGCCTCGCCCAGGGTCGGCACGAAGCCCTGGATACGGTAGGGCCGGTCCGGGTTCTGGGAGGTGTTGACGTAGGTACCGGTGAGGATCAGGGAGATTTCCGGGTTGAACGCCGAGGCCGAGGCCGGGCGCTGGCTGGCGGCCTGGGCGCTGACCTGGGCCGCCGTGGCCACGTTTTCGGCGGCGCTGGCCCGGGTTTCGGCGGCGCTGGCGGCGTTCTGGGCCGTGGTGGCGCTGCCCTGGGCGGCCACCGCTGCGGTCTCGGCCTTGCCGGCGCGGGTCTCGGCCGACTGGAGGCGGGCCTCCAGGGCGGCGATGCGTTTCTCGTAGCCGTCCTTCATGGCTTTCAGCTGGGCGCGGATCTCGGCCAGGTCGTCCTTGTCGGCGGCCAAGGCCGGCAACGGGAACGCCGTCGACAAGGCCAGCGCCAGGGCGGTGCTGCGCAGGGAATGGTTCATGGGTTCTCCTTGTGTGCTGGGGTGACGTCTGTCGGTTCGGGGGAGTCAGGCAGGGCCACGGAGGCCCCAGGCTCGGAACAGTCCCGGGCGCCGCAGAAGAGGCGGAAGGCGCCTTCCACGTATTCCCGGGGCAGGCGGTCCACGATGAACACCAGCCGGGTCGCCCGGTCGGCGTAGGCCGGATCGGCAGGCCAGGCCGGCAGCCGGGTTTCCGGGTAGCGCAGGTGCTGGACGGCCTGGACCACCCGGGGGGAGTCCTCGCCGCGCACCGCCACCAGCCCCTTCAGGCGCAGGATGCGGTCGCCGCAGGTACCGAGCAGCACGTCCAGGGCTTCGGCGAACTCGCCCCAGGCCAGGGGCTCGGTAAAGCGCAGGACGAAGGCGCGCACCTGGTCCGAATGGCGGTTGGCGTCGTGGACGTGGGCATGGCCGGGGGCGGCGGCGCGCACCGCCTCATCGGCCAGCCAACGGGCCACATCCGGATGCTTGCCGGCGGGCGCGTAGAGGCCCAGGTCGATGAACGACTCCGGCGCCAGGGGGCCGGCGGGCTCCAGGGCCAGGCGCGGCGCCCCCGGGTTGAGGGCGGCCAGGGCCGCTTCGGTGGCGGCGCGCTCGGCCGGCGTGGCCAGGTCGCACTTGGTCAGCAGCAGCCGGTCGGCCATGGCCGCCTGCTTGAGCGCCTCCCGGTGGGCCGCCAGGGTGGCGGCGCCGTTGAGGGTATCGACCGCGGTGAGCACGCCGTCGAGGCGGTAGCGTTCGGCGAGGAAGAAGTCTTCGAGCAGGGTGTAGATCACCGGGGCCGGGTCGGCCAGGCCGGTGGTTTCGATGATCACCCGGGTGATCGGCGGCACCTGGCGGCGCAGGGCGCGCATGAACAGGTCCTTGAGGCTGCGGGCCAGGTCGCCGCGCACGGTGCAGCACAGGCAGCCGGAATCGAGCAGGACCAGGTTCTCGTCGATCTTCTCGACCAGGTGGTGATCGACGCCGACCTCGCCGAACTCGTTGATCAGCACCGCCGCCCCGGCAAAGGCGGGAGTCTTGAGCAGGCGGTTGAGCAGAGTGGTCTTGCCGGCGCCGAGAAAGCCGGTGAGCAGGGTCACCGGAATGCGCCGGTCGGCGGCTGGCGTGCTCATTGCCCAGCCTCAACGTCGGCGGCCGGCTTTTGCAGGCAGCCGTTCAGGCCCCGTTCGAGCAGTTCCCGGGGCAGGTTGCGGCCGATGAAGACGAAGCGCGAGCGGCGCGGCTGGCCCGCCGGCCAGAGTCCTTCCGGGGTGCCGCCCATCATCATGTGCACGCCCTGGAAGACGATCCGCTCGGGCCGCCCATCCATGGCCAGCACACCCTTGTAGCGCAGCAGGTCGTTGCCGTAGACCATCACCAGGCCGCCCAGGAAGTCCTCCAGGCGGGCCCCATCGAAGTCCCGCTCGGCCTCGAAGACGAAGGCGCTGATGTCGTCCTGGTGGTGATGGCGGTGGGAGGTGAGGAAATCCGGCGCCACCTCCAGGATGGCATCCAGGTCGAAGCCGCGCACGTCGAGCAGGGCGTCCAGGGGGGCATTGCCGAAGGGGGCGTCCATCAGCCGGGCCCGGGGGTTGATGGCGCGCAGCCGGGCGGTCAGCTCCGCCAGGGCCGCCGGCTCGGCCAGGTCGGTCTTGGACAGCAGCAGCCGGTCGGCAAAGCCGGCCTGGGCGCGGGCCTCGCCGTGGGCGTCGAGCTGGGCGGCGCCGTGCACCGCATCCACCACCGTCACCACCGCGTCGAGCTTGTAGCAGCGCGCCACGTCCTCGTCGGCGAAGAAGGTCTGGGCCACCGGCCCCGGGTCGGCCAGGCCGGTGGTCTCGATGATCACCCGGGCGAAGTCGATCAGGCCGGCCTCGCGGCGGATCGCCAGGTCGGTGAGGATGCGGATCAGGTCGCCGCGCACGGTGCAGCAGATGCAGCCGTTGTTCATCTCGACGATGGTCTCGTCGGAGCCGAGCAGCAGCTCGTTGTCCACGCCCACCTCGCCGAACTCATTCTCGATCACGGCGATGCGCTCGCCGTGGCGTTCGGTCAGGATGCGATTGAGCAGGGTGGTCTTGCCCGCGCCGAGAAAGCCGGTGAGCAGGGTGACGGGAATGGGGGCGGTGCGGCTCACGGACGGACTCCGGCGGATGTTGCGGCAAACGAAGGGAGGAGCATGGCGGCGGCCCCCGGGCGGCAGCGGGCCGCGCCGCTCCGACGGGCGGCGCGGGACAGGGGTGCCACGGTCAGGCCTTGCCGCTGTTGCAGCGGTCGCACTGGCCGTGCAGATCGAGCTCGGCGCGCTGCAACTGGAAGCCGGCGGGCAGCTCCGGCGGCGGCGGTGGCGGGGTGTCGAGGCAATACACCTGGCCGCAGTCGTCGCAGTGGAAGTGCAGGTGGTTCTGGTGCTTACCGTCCCGGGCGGCGGCGTAGCGGGTCACCCGGGTGGCGTCCACGCCGCGGGTGGCCAGGCCGGCCTCGGCCAGCCAGTCGAGCACCCGGTAGAGGGTCACCCGGTCGCCGGCGTCCGGCCCCAGGGCGGTCTCCACGTCGTGGTGAGACATGGGCGTGGGCGCCTCGCGCAGCAGGGTCAGCACCCGCACCCGGGCCGGGGTGACCCGGGCGCCGATGGCGCGCAGGGCGGCGGCCGCCGGAGAGGCCACCGGGGCCGCGCCGTCTGCGTCAGCGGCAGAGGGAGGGAGGGGGGACGGAGCAGTAGCCATGGCGCCATGATAAACGCTACACGACCGCAAATGCAACAGAGTTGCACAAATGGAATAAAAACATGGCGACACCCCTGCGCCAAACCCCAATAGGGACGGGCATCTTCACGATGCCATCCTGGAGAGCAAGCAATGGCGCGGCATTCGGCGATGGCAACGCGGAGATGCCCGCCAGTCGCGGCGATTGCAGGGGGGTGGCACACCGCCCCGGGAGAGTCCCAGGCCCGTGCCGAAATTTCCACGGTGCGGCGGCAGCCTGACAGCCTCATCCATGGCACCCGGCCGGCTGGCCGCGTCCCATGGGGACGAAGGCACGGGGCAGAGCGCGGGTCTCCGCCCGGCCGCCCCGGCTCAGTCCACCTGGACGAGCAGGCCCTTCAGGTATTCGCCCTCGGGGAAGGCCAGGGCCACCGGGTGGTCCGGGCCGCCGGCCAGGCGGCGCAGAATGCGGGCGTCGCGGCCGGCGTCGCTGGCGGCGCCGGCGACGATCTTCTGGAACAGGTCCACGCCGATGCCGCCGGAGCAGGAATAGGTGAGCAGCAGCCCGCCCGGAGGCAGCAGGCGCAGGGCCAGCAGGTTGATGTCCTTGTAGGCCCGGGAGGCGCGCTCGGCGTGGGCCGCGGAAGGGGCGAACTTGGGCGGGTCGAGAATGATCAGGTCGAACTGTTCGCCGGACTTGCGGATGGCGCGCAGCTCCTCGAACACGTCGGCCTCGCGCCACTCGGCCCGGGCCGGGTCGAGCCCCGGGTTGAGGGCCAGGTTGCGCTTGGCCTGTTCCAGGGCCGGGCCGGAGGAATCCACCGACACCACGTGGGCGGCACCGCCGGCCAGGGCTTGCAGGGAAAAGCCGCCGGTGTAGCAAAAGCAGTTGAGCACGCGCTTGCCTTTGGCCAGCTGGCCGGTGAGCAGCCGGTTCTCGCGCTGGTCCAGGTAGAAGCCGGTCTTGTGCCCGCCGGCCACGTCCACGCCGAGGCGCACGCCGTTCTCGACGATGGAGAGCGGCGCCTCCCCTTCCCCGGCCAGCCAGCCGGTGGTGGGCTCCAGCCCCTCCATGGCGCGCACGTCGGAATCGGAGCGCTCGTAGACCCGGGTCACCCCCAGGGGGGCGCCGGCCTGGAGCAGGGCATGGACGATGGCCTTGCGCCATTTGTCGGCGCCGGCGCTGGTCAGCTGCACCACCACCGTGTCGCCGTAGCGGTCGGCGATCACCCCGGGCAGGCCGTCGGATTCGGCGTGGAGCAGGCGCACCCCGCCCTCCGGCCCCAGATCGGCGGCCAGCTCGGGCAGGGCCTGGCGGCGGGCCACGGCGGCGGCGATGCGGCGTTTGAAGAAGGCGTCGTCGATGGATTCGGCGGCGTCGAAGGTCCACATGCGCACCCGGATCTGGGATTTGGGGCTGTAGGCGCCCCGGCCGAGCGGCGTGCCGTCGTCGGCCAGCACCTCCACCGTGTCCCCGGGCCGGGCCCGGCCCTCCAGGCGGCCGACCGAGCCGGCGAAGATCCAGGGGTGGCGGCGCCGCAGGGAGCGGTCCTTGCCGGGCAGGAGGACGAGTTGGGCCATGGGGAGGCTTTCGCAGAACGGGAGAAAAACGGGGGAAGACGGAAAAACGCACTGCGGCGCCCGGAAGGCGCCGCGAAGGCGGGAGTGTACTGACCCGGAGCGGGGGATGCCAGCGGCGCGCGCACCCCGGCGGTCAAGCAAGCGCCGGAGCCGGCAGGATAGGGCGGAGACTCGGCAGCGGCACGGCAGTATCGGGGCAAGGGTTAGAAAGCGCCTCGACTCCCGCCACGCCCCCTAACTGCCGAATAGCCCTTCCAGCCCGCGCCCGGCCCCGTAGGTGACGGCGGCAGCGGCCAGGCCGATGACCAGCTGGCGCAGCCCGGACCAGGCGGCATGGCGGCCGGTGAACAGGGAGATGCCGGCGCCGATGGCGAACAGGCCCAGGGCGCTGGCTATGGCACAGCCGATGATGGCCGTCTGGCCGTCGAGATAAAAGAGGGGCAGCACCGGCACCAGCGCCCCCACCAGGAAGACCACGAAGGAAGCCGCCGCGGCATTGCCGGCGGAACCGCCCAGGTCGTCCGGGTTGATGCCCAGCTCTTCCCGGGCCAGGGTGTCGAGAGCAGCGGACTTGTCGGCGATCACCCGGGCGGCGATGGCCTCGGCCTCGGCGGCCTCGAAGCCCTTGGCCCGGTAGATCAGGGCCAGCTCGGCCTGTTCCTCGGCGGGCACCTCGGCCAGTTCGTCGGCCTCGGCGGCGATCTGCCTGGCGTACATCTCCCGGCTGCTCTGTACCGAGATCCACTCGCCCATGGCCATCGAGCAGGCGCCGGCGAGCATGCCGGCCAGGCCGGTGGCGAGCACGGTGGACGCTTCGAACTGGGCGCCGGCCACCCCCATCACCAGGCTGAAGGTGGACACCAGCCCGTCGTTGGCCCCCAGCACCGCGGCGCGCAGGGCGTTACCGCCGCCGGCGCCGTGGCGGCCTTCGAGCCGGGCGTAGGCGCCGCCGTCCCAGGCTGCCCCGCCCGGGGACGCCAGGCGGGCGAGCAGGCGGGCGTGGGAGCGTTCCTGGGCGGGCATCTGGGTGCCGCTGGCCTCGCGCTGGGCGTCGTAGGTGGTGCGGTCCTGGCTTTCCTGGGCGGCCACCACCGGCAGCACGGTCTTGGCCCCCAGACGCCGGGCCAGGGCCATCAGCACCCGGGCGCGCCAGGAGGGCAGCAAGGGCGGGCGCTGGGCGCCGGCCTTGACCAGGCGGCGGCACCAGAACTCGACGTGGGCCTCTTCCACCTGGGCCAGGCGGCGGTACACGTCGGCCAGCTCGGGCTGGGGCTCGTGGTCGGCCATGGCCCGGTACAGGGCGGCGCTGTCCACCTCGCTTTGCAGGTTGCGCCGGTAGCGGCGCAGGTCGTCGGGATTGGCGCGACCGCCCCGGGGTAGGGCTGCTTGCTTGGATTCGTCCGGGGCGCTCATTTGCGCTTGGCCCGGGGGTGGGCGGCGTCGTACACCTTGGCCAGGTGCTGAAAGTCCAGGTGGGTGTAGACCTGGGTCGAGGCAATGCTGGCATGGCCAAGCATCTCCTGCACGGCGCGCAGGTCGCCGGAGGATTGCAGCACGTGGGAGGCGAAGGAGTGGCGCAGCATATGGGGATGGACATGTACCTCCAGCCCGAGGCGGCGCGCCCGCTGGTCGAGGCGCACCCCCACCATGGCGTCCGACAGGCGGCGCCCGAGGCGGGAGACGAACAGGGCCGGCTCGTCCGGCGCGGCCAGCTCGCCGCGCACCGCCAGCCAGGCTTCGATGGCGGCCTTGGCGGCGGACCCCACCGGCACGATGCGTGGCTTGGAACGCTTGCCCAGCACCCGCACCTCGCCCCCGGCCAGGTCGGCCAGGCAATCGAGGTTAAGGCCGGTCAGCTCGGCGCGGCGCAGCCCCGAGGAATAGAACAGCTCGAACATGGCCTTGTCGCGGCAGAGCAGGCGCGGGTCGGCGTTGTCGCCGGCGCCCGGATCGTCGCCGTCGAGCAGGCGCTGGGCCTCGTCCGGGGAGAGAACCTTGGGCAGGCGCTTGGGCGATTTGGGCGCCCGCACCCCTTCCACCGGATTGGCACCCGGGCCGCCCCGGGCGGCGAACCAGCGGTAGAAGCCGCGCCAGGACGAGAGCAGCCGGGCGATCGAGCGCCCGGACAGCCCGCCGCCGTGCAGGGTGGCGGCAAAGCGACGGATGTGGTGGCCCTGGATGGCGTCCAGGGTCAGGGGCGAGGCCAGCCCGGCGGCCAGGCCGGCCAGCCGCTCCAGGTCGCGACCGTAGTTGGCCACGGTGTGGGGCGAGGAGCGGCGCTGGTCGCGCAGCTCGGCGCAGAAGGCGGCGATGCGGGCGGCATCGGCGGGGGCCACGGCCGGCGCCGGGGCCAGGGTCGGTTCAGCGCCGGAGGGCAGGCGCTGCATTGGCGCCGCCCCCCCGGTGCGAGGCCGGGGAGCCGGCTTGGCCCGGGTGGTCATGGCGCTCAGGCCGGGCGGGCCACCCGCAGAAAGGCAGCCGAAACCAGTTCGCCGAGGCGCTCCAGGTACAGGGTGCCCATGTCGGCGTAGAAACGCTGGGCGTCCTCGCTGCCCAGGGCGATCATGCCCAGGGTGGCGCCGCCGCTGCGCAGGGCGATCAGGGCCTGGGAGCGCACGTGGGGGGCGTCGGGGCCGAACCAGGAGGAGGTCTCGAAGCCGTGGGCGGCGCCACAGTAGGGCTTGCCCAGGGTTTCGGCGAACACCGCCAGCTCCTCGCCGAAGGCCAGGAAGTCGGGCAGCTCGGCGCCCTCGCCCATGCCCGCCGGGGTGTCCCACAGGCGCAGGGCCACGTGGGGCACCTCGAAGTCTTCCTTGAGCTGCATGTGCACCGCGTTGGCCACGGCCAGGGGCGAGGCGGCGGCCACCAGGGAGACAGCCAGCCGGTGCAGCTTCTCGGAGATGGCGTCGTTCTGCTCGCCGTAACGCATCAACTCCATCAGCCGGCCTTCCAGGGTGCGGTTCTGCTCGCGCAGGGTGAGCATCTGACGCTCGGTGATGGAGATGGCGCGGCCGCCGTGGGGGTGGGGAATCACCACCCGGGCCATCAGGTCGGCGTAGTCCTCGAAGAACTGGGGGTGGTTCTGCAAGTAGTGGGCGACGTCTTCGGCGCGCAGGGCGGCGGTGGTGGCGCTCATAGGGTGATTTCTCCGGAAAAGACGGTGACGGCCGGGCCGGTCATGAGCACCGGGGTGCCCTCGCCGCCCCAGGCGATGGTCAGGAAGCCGCCCCGGGTCTCGACCCGGACCGGGGAATCGAGCAGGCCCCGGGCGATGCCGGACACCACGGCGGCGCAGGCGCCGGTGCCGCAGGCCAGGGTCTCGCCGGCGCCGCGCTCATAGACGCGCAGGCGGATGCTGTGGCGGTCCGCCACCTGCATGAAGCCGGCGTTGACCCGCCTGGGGAAGCGCGGGTGGGATTCGATGATCGGCCCCTGGCGCTCCACCGGGGCGCTGTCCACGTCGGCCACCACCTGGACGGCGTGGGGGTTGCCCATGGACACGGCGGTGATCAGGACCTCCTCGTCCCCCACTTGGAGGGGCTGGACCGTCTCCCGGCTGGGGCTGACGAAGGGCACCTGGTCCGGTTCGAACACCGGCACGCCCATGTCCACCGTGACCTCGCCGTCGTCGTTGAGGCGCGGTTCGATGATGCCCTTCTGGGTTTCGACCCGGATGGCGCGCTTGTCGGTCAGGCCCTGGTCGTGCACGAAGCGCACGAAGCAGCGGGCGCCGTTGCCGCATTGCTCCACCTCGCCGCCGTCGGCGTTGAAGATGCGGTAGCGGAAATCGACGCCGGGCTGGGAGGCGGGCTCCACCAGCAGCAATTGGTCGCAGCCGACGCCGAAGTGGCGGTCGGCCAGGGCGCGCACCTGGGCGGCGCTGAGGTTTACGGACTGGCGCACGCCGTCGATGACGACGAAGTCGTTGCCCAGGCCGTGCATCTTGGAAAACTTGAGGTTCATGATGGGGTAGCGTAACGCGTCAACGCGGGGTGGTGCTGGATAGATTGCGGACCATTATAAAGTCGTCCATGACGAAGCCGTTGCCGATGTCCTTGGTGACGGATTCGCGCACGGCAAAGCCGTGCTTGCGGTAGGCGCCGATGGCCGGGGCGTTGTGCTTGTTGACCGCCAGGACCAGGGTTTGGCAGCCCCGGGCGGCGGCCCGTTCCACCACGTGGGCGATCAGGGCGCCGCCCAGGCCGCCGCGCTGGTGGGCCGGGTCCAGGTAGAGCTTGTCGAGCTTGGCTTCATCCCCTTCCGGCGAAAACAGGGTGGAGGCGAAGCCGATGCGCGCGCCGTCGCGCCATAGCACGTCCCAGGCCACGTCGTCCCGGCCCAGTTCCTCGGCCAGCACCGTAGCGTTGTAGCGCTGCGCCAGCATGTAATCGATCTGGCCCTGGGTGATGATGCCCGGGTAGGTGGCCTGCCAGATGCGCCGGGCCAGTTCGGCCACCGGGCCGATGTCGGCCGCATCCATGGGGCGGATGGCGGCGCCGGCGGGCAGTCGGGAAGCGTTGCTCATGGCCGTCCTCAGTTCCTCAGTAGATGCGCGGCTCGCCCGGCGGGCGGGTCTTGAAGCGCTTGTGCACCCAGTAGTACTGCTCGGGCATGGTCAGCACCCAGCGCTCGATCTCGGCATTCATGCGCCGGGTGTCGGCGTCCAGGTCGTCGGTGGGGTAGTCGGTCCACGGCTCGCCGAACTCCACTTCGTAGCCGGCGCCGTCGGGCAGTGCCCGGGTGACCACCGGCAGCACCGTCGCCCGGCCCAGGGTGGACAGCCGGGGTAGGCCGGAAATGGTGGCCGCCTGGACGCCGAAGAAGGGCACGAAGATCGAATCCCGGGGGCCGTAGTCCATGTCCGGCAGGTAGTAGAACGGCCGGTGCGCCTTGAGGGCCCGGGCAATGCCGCGCACCCCGTCCTGGCGCGACAGCAGCTGCTGGTCGCCGAAGCGGGTGCGGCCGTGCAGCAGCCACTTGTCCAGGATCGGGTTCTTCTGGTGGGCGTACATGCTGGCGCAGTTGTAGCTCATGGCGATGCGCGCGCCGCCCCAGTCCAGGCCGACGAAGTGGGGGGCGAGCAGGATCACCGGCTGGCCGACCAGGGCGTCGAAGCGCTCCTGGTTCTTGAAGCGCACCAGGCGGCGGATGCGCGCCTCGGGGGCGAACCACAGGATGCTGCGCTCGAGGAAGCTGCGCGCCACCATGGCGAAGTGGTCCTTGGCCAGGCGCACCCGTTCGGCGTCGGACAGGTGGGGGAAGCACAGCTTGAGGTTGGTCAGCACGACCTTGCGGCGCGGCGCAGCCAGCCAGTAGAACAGGCTGCCCAGCCCGCGGCCGATGGCGACAAAGGCCGGCAGGGGCAGCCAGTGCAGCAGCCAGAGCAGCCCCAGGGCGAGGTAAGTGAAGAATTTGCTCATGGGGCGGTCGGCGGAGTGTTCATGGGAGCGACGTCGACGTCCGGCGCCGGCGGCGCGCCGGACGGCTGCTTGTAGCGGTTGTAGGCCCACAGGTACTGGGTCGGGCATTCCCGGATCATGGCCTCCACCTCCCGGTTGATCTGGGCGGCGCGGGCCACGGTATCGCCCTCCAGGGGCGTGAGCGGGGGACGGATGTGGTAGTGGTAGCCCTGGCCGTCCGGCAGGCGCTCCATGTACACAAACAGGGTGGCGGCGCCGGTTTCGGTGAGCCGGGCCGCCAGGGTCATGGTGTAGGCGGGGCGGCCGAAGAAGGGCAGCCACTCGCCCTGGCCGGCGCCGGGGGCCTGGTCGGGCAGCAGGCCGACCATTTCCTTGTGCTTCAGAGCGCGGATCAGGGTGCGCACCCCGGCCAGGTCGGCGGCGGCCACCCGCATCCGGTCGCCGCGCACCCGGCCGGCCAGGAGGAATTCCTTCATCCAGGCCTGCTTGGGCTCCCGATACAGCACCGTGATCGGCACCCCGTGGGCGTGGCGGGCCAGGTACTGGGCGGCGATCTCGAAGCAGCCCAGGTGGGGCGTGAGGAAGATCACTCCCTTGCCCCGAGCCTGGGCTTCGGCCACGTGTTCCCAGCCGCTCACCCGCTTGACCCGGTCGGTCACCGCCTCCAGGGAGGACAGCCAGGTGGAGGGCAACTCCAGGGCTCCCTTGCCGGACTCGGCCATCGCCTCCGGCAGCAGCCGGTCGGCCTCGGCAACCCCCAGGGCCAGGGCAAGGTTGGCCCGGGCCTGCTCCCGGACGCGGGGGGCGAAACGGTAGGCCAGCCGCCCGAGCATGGCGCCGGCGCCATGCAGCAGCGGCAGGGGCAGCCGGGCGATTCCTTTGAAAATAAGGCGGTAAATCAGGGACATGAATAGGGTCTTTAGTGCCCGTCGGCTTGACCGGGTCCGGCCAAAAAGCGAGAATTATCGGACCGCCGAGTTAAACGGACAACTTGCAGGGCGGCGCCGGCCATGAAAAGCCGGCGACAAATACTGCTAAAGCGTCACCGCTCGCATCCCCGGAGCCGGTACGCCGGCAACAATCCGGGGATTTTGTTTTTGGAGCGTCCACCACTCATGTCGAACAACTACTTCTTCACTTCGGAGTCCGTCTCCGAAGGCCATCCCGACAAAGTCGCGGACCAGATTTCCGACGCCATCCTGGACGCCATCCTGACCCAGGACCCCAAGGCCCGCGTCGCCGCCGAGACCCTGTGCAACACCGGTCTGGTGGTGCTGGCCGGCGAGATCACCACCCACGCCAACGTGGACTACATCCAGGTGGCCCGGGACACCATCCGCCGCATCGGCTACGACAACACCGAGTACGGCATCGACTACAAGGGCTGCGCCGTGCTGGTGGCCTACGACAAGCAGAGCCCCGACATCGCCCAGGGCGTGGACAAGGCCCACGACGACGGCCTGGACCAGGGCGCCGGCGACCAGGGCCTGATGTTCGGCTACGCCTGTGACGAAACCCCGTCCCTGATGCCCCTGCCGATCTACCTGTCCCACCGTCTGGTGGAACGCCAGTCCCTGCTGCGCCGCGACGGCCGCCTGCCCTGGCTACGCCCGGACGCCAAGTCCCAGGTCACCATCCGCTACGAGGACGGCAAGCCGGTGGCCATCGACACCGTGGTGCTGTCCACCCAGCACTCTCCGGACATCCCCCTGGACAGCCTGCGCGAGGCGGTGATCGAGGACGTGATCAAGCCCGTGCTGCCCAAGGAGCTGATCAAGGGCGAGATCAAGTACCTGGTGAACCCCACCGGCCGCTTCGTCATCGGCGGCCCGCAAGGCGACTGCGGCCTGACCGGGCGCAAGATCATCGTCGACACCTACGGCGGTGCCGCCCCCCACGGCGGTGGCGCCTTCTCCGGCAAGGACCCCTCCAAGGTGGACCGTTCCGCTGCCTATGCCGGCCGCTACGTGGCCAAGAACATCGTCGCCGCCGGCCTGGCCAGCAAGTGCCTGGTGCAGGTGTCCTACGCCATCGGCGTGGCCCAGCCGACCTCGATCATGGTCGAGACCTTCGGTACCGGCAAGGTGAGCAACGAGAAGCTGACCGAACTGGTGCGCGCCCACTTCGACCTGCGCCCCAAGGGCATCGTGCAGATGCTCGACCTGCTGCGCCCGATCTACCAGAAGACCGCCGCCTACGGGCACTTCGGCCGGGACGAGCCGGAATTCACCTGGGAAGCCACCGACAAGGCGCAGATCCTGCGCGCCGCCGCCGGGCTGTAAAGCAGGGCAAGCAAGGCCCGGTTCCGGCGCCAGCCGGGACCGACCGCGACGGGGAGCTTCGGCTCCCCGTCATCGTTTCGGCCGGCCGAGCCTGGGCTGGCCGGTCCAGACAGGGGGAGCGTGGCGTATTTCTTTGGTCCGTTCCGGCACGTGCCTATAAACTAGGCAGCCTACCCATTTCAGATACGCGCATGCTCAAGCGAATCTCGGTCGACCATCTGCGGGTCGGCATGCACCTGCACGAACTCTGCGGTTCCTGGATGGAGCACCCGTTCTGGCGCTCCGCCTTCCTGCTCGAAGACCCGGAAGACATCCAGCGCATTCTCGACAGCAGCATCCGCGAGGTGTGGATCGACACCACCAAAGGCTTCGACGTGGCCGAAGGCCAGGCCAAGGAGGAATCCGACGCCGCGGTGGAGCGCGAGCTGCTGCGCGCCGCCGGCAGCGAGCCCGCGCCGGCTATCGAAAAGGTCTCCATGTCCATGGAGCTGGAACGGGCCGCCCGCATCTGCGCCAAGTCGCGCCAGGCGGTCACCTCCATGTTCCAGGAAGCGCGCATGGGCAAGGCCCTGGACGCGGCCAACGCCCAGCCCCTGGTAGACGAGATTTCCAATTCGGTGCTGCGCAACCCCGGCGCCCTGATCAGCCTGGCCCGACTCAAGACTGCCGACGACTACACCTACATGCACTCGGTGGCGGTCTGTGCCCTGATGATCGCCCTGGCCCGGGAACTGGGCCTGAGCGAACCCGAAGTGCGCGAAGCCGGCATGGCCGGCCTGCTCCACGACCTGGGCAAGATGGCCATCGACCCGGCCATTCTCAACAAGCCGGGCAAGCTCACCGACGCCGAGTTCCTAGCGGTGAAGAGCCATCCGGCCGAAGGCCACGCCATGCTGCTGGCCGGCAGCGGGGTGAGCGACGTGGCCCTGGACGTGTGCCTGCACCACCACGAGAAGATCGACGGCAGCGGCTACCCGGAGCGCCTCAAGGGCGACCAGATCAGTCTCTACGCCAAGATGGGCGCGGTCTGCGACGTCTACGACGCGATCACCTCGAACCGCCCCTACAAATCCGGCTGGGACCCGGCCGAGTCCCTGCGCAAGATGGCCGAATGGGCCGAGGGCCACTTCGACCCGGCGGTGTTCAAGGCCTTCGTCAAGACCGTGGGCATCTACCCGGTGGGCTCCCTGGTGCGCCTCGAATCGGGCCGCCTCGGGGTGGTCATGGAGCAGAACCCCAAGTCCCTGCTGGTGCCGCGCCTCAAGGTGTTCTACTCGACCAAGGCCCAGGCGCGCATCCGTCCCGAGATCGTGGACCTGGGCCAGCCCGGCTGCCATGAAAAGATCGCCAGCCGGGAAGACCCGGAAAAGTGGCGCTTCCCCGACCTCAACCAGCTCTGGGGCGGCCCCGCCGAACCCCTCTGACCCGCCCCATCCCCGGGCGGCGGCGGGCATTGAGCAAACCGCGCCGGGGACGTATCATCCGCCTTCTTCCGAGGAGCGTTGCAGCCGGTCCGCCGTTTGGCGACCGACCGGTCAGGCTCGGAAGGTGCCCGGCGCCCTGCCGTGGCACCCAGGTCAACGGCGCTCACCCGCATATGTCTTTCAACCCTGCCGGGTTCGGAGACGGGTGAGCAGACTGCCGCACCCCCATCCCCCCGGCCACACGATCCGGAGTTCTATATGAACGCTGTGGCTGACCTCAAGGGCGACTTCTGCGTCGCCGACCTCTCCCTGGCCGACTGGGGCCGCAAGGAAATCCGCATTGCCGAGACCGAAATGCCCGGTCTGATGGCGATCCGCGAAGAATTTTCCGCCAAGCAGCCCCTGAAGGGCGCCCGCATCACCGGCTCCCTGCACATGACCATCCAGACGGCGGTACTGATCGAGACCCTGACCGCCCTGGGCGCCGAAGTGCGCTGGGCCTCCTGCAACATCTTCTCGACCCAGGACCACGCCGCCGCCGCCATCGCCGCCAGCGGCGTGCCGGTGTTCGCCATCAAGGGCGAATCCCTGGAAGACTACTGGGACTACACCCACCGCATCTTCGAGTGGACCGACGGTGGTTACTCGAACATGATCCTCGACGATGGCGGCGACGCCACCCTGCTGCTGCACCTGGGCGCCCGGGCCGAGAAGGACCTGTCCGTGCTCGACAACCCGGACAGCGAGGAAGCCGTGGTGCTGTTCGCCTCCATCCGCGCCAAGCTGAAGACGGACCCGACCTGGTATTCGACCCGCCTGGCCCAGATCAAGGGCGTCACCGAGGAGACCACCACCGGGGTGCATCGCCTCTACCAGATGCACGCCAAGGGCGAGCTGAAGTTCCCGGCCATCAACGTCAACGACTCGGTCACCAAGTCCAAGTTCGACAACCTCTACGGCTGCCGCGAGTCCCTGGTGGACGGCATCAAGCGCGCCACCGACGTGATGATCGCCGGCAAGATCGGCGTGGTGCTCGGCTACGGCGACGTGGGCAAGGGCTGCGCCCAGTCCCTGCGCGGCCTCGGCGCCACCGTCTGGGTCACCGAGATCGACCCGATCTGCGCCCTGCAAGCCGCCATGGAAGGCTACCGCGTGGTGACCATGGACGAAGCCGCCGCCCTGGGCGACATTTTCGTCACCACCACCGGCAACGTCGGCGTGATCACCCACGGCCACATGAAGGCGATGAAGAACAACGCCATCGTCTGCAACATCGGCCACTTCGACTCCGAGATCGAAGTCGCCAGCCTGCGCCAGTACGAGTGGGAAAACATCAAGCCCCAGGTGGACCACATCATCTTCCCCGACGGCAAGCGCCTGATCCTGCTGGCCGAAGGCCGCCTGGTGAACCTGGGTTGCGCCACCGGCCACCCCAGCTTCGTCATGAGCAACTCCTTCGCCAACCAGACCCTGGCCCAGATCGAGCTGTACGCCAAGACCGAGCAATACCCGGTGGGCGTATACGTGCTGCCCAAGCAGCTCGACGAAATGGTCGCCCGCCTGCACCTGAAGAAGATCGGCGCCAACCTCACCGAGCTGACCGACGCCCAGGCCGCCTACATCGGCGTGCCCAAGAACGGTCCCTTCAAGCCCAACCACTACCGCTACTAAGCGGCCCCGCGTCCCGGCCGGCGCCCCACGTCAATGCGCGGGGCGCCGGCTGGGCGCCCGAACACCTTGCTGGCGCGGCGCCTTCCCTCGCTGAGGAAGTGCTGCGCCCTTGCGGAGCCACACCATGGACGGACTCTCGGCCTTTGCCACCCTCACCGCCGTGCATCTGCTGGCGGCGGCGACGCCCGGCCCCGACTTCGCCATGGTAGTCCGCCAGTCGCTGCTCGCCGGACGACGGGCTGGGCTGCTCACCAGCCTGGGCATCGCCCTGGGGCTGGCGGTGCACATCGCCTATTCCGCCGCCGGTCTGGCGGCCCTGATCGCCCACTCGGCCGCCTGGCTCACCGCTCTCAAGCTGGCCGGCGGGGCTTACCTGCTCTACCTGGGCTGGAAGGGCCTGCGTGCCCGGCCCACGGCGACGCCGGACGCCGCCGACGGCGCGCCGAACAGCGCCCCCGCGCATGAATCGGCCCGGCGCCACCTGGGCCGGGGCTTTCTCACCAACGCCCTCAACCCCAAGGCGCCCCTGTACTTCCTCGCCCTGTTCACCCTGGTCCTCAGCCCGGCCACGCCCCTGCCGCGCCTGGCCGCCTACGGCCTGTGGCTGATGGCGTTGCAGTTCGCCTGGTTCGCCCTGGTCACCCTGTTCTTCACCCAGCCCCGGGTGCGCGCCGCCTTCCTGCGCTGCGGCCACTGGCTGGAGCGGGCCTTCGGCGCCGCCCTGGCGGTGCTCGGCCTGCGCCTGTTGCTGAGCGCGGAACGCTGAACCGACACCGGCCATGACCATGGATTCCTTCCACCGCCGCGCCCAGCGCGCCGCCCCGGCGCACAAGGCGCCCGCCTCCCACGCCCGTCCCGCCGGCCGGCAGCGCGCCGACCAGGCCCTGGTGGCCCGGGGGCTGGCCGAATCGCGCACCGCCGCCCAGCGCCTGATCGCCGCTGGCCGGGTGCTGGCCGACCTGGGCAAGGGCTGGGAGGCCGTGGCCAAGCCCAGCCTGGAAGTGGCCGACGACACGCCGCTGCAACTCCTGCCCGGCGACGAGGACCGCTACGTATCCCGCGGCGGCCTCAAGCTGGCCGGGGCCCTGGCCGCCTGCGCCATCGACCCGGCGGGGCAGACCTGCCTCGACCTGGGCCAGTCCACCGGCGGCTTTACCGACTGCCTGCTGCACGCCGGTGCGGCTCGGGTGGTGGGGGTGGAAGTGGGCCACGGCCAGATCCACCCGCGCCTGGCGGGCGATCCCCGGGTCGTCACCCTGGAAGGCATCAACGCCCGGGCCCTGAGCCCGGCCGACCTGGGCGAGCACTTTCCCGCCGCCGGCTTCGACCTGATCGTGGGCGACCTGTCGTTCATCTCCCTGACCCTGATCCTGCCCCGGGTGCCGGCCCTGCTCGCCCCGGGCGGCACCCTGCTGCTGCTGGTCAAGCCCCAGTTCGAAGTGGGGCCGGACAAGCTGGCCAAGGGCGGGCTGGTCAAGGCCGCCACCCTCTACCCCCAGGTGGAGGCGCGGATGCGCACGGCCGCCGCCGACCTCGGCCTCACGGTGCACCACTACGTGGACAGCCCGATCACCGGCGGCGACGGCAACCGGGAATTCTTCATCCACGCCGGCCGCGCCTGACACCTGAATCCATTATTCCAAGACTGCAAGACTGACAACCCACGCCATGACCACGCCCACCATGACGCCCGCGACCCTGCCCATCTCGATCGAATTCTTCCCGCCGCAAACCCCGGAAGGGGCGGACAAGCTGCGCGCCACCCGGGCCCGCCTGGCCGCCCTCAATCCGGAATTCTTCTCGGTGACCTACGGCGCCGGCGGCTCGACCCAGGAGCGCACCTTCGCCATCGTGCGCGAGATCCAGGATGAGGGCCGCGCCGCCGCCCCCCACCTGTCCTGCGTCGGCGCCACCCGGGAAAGCATCCGCGAAATCCTCGCCGGCTTCCGCGCCCAGGGCATCCGCCGCATCGTCGCCCTGCGCGGCGATCTGCCCTCGGGCATGGCCAGCCTGGGCGAATTCCGCTACGCCAGCGACCTGGTGAGCTTCATCCGCGCCGAGACCGGCAGCGCCGCCGAGGGCGGCTTCCACCTGGAAGTGGCGGCCTACCCGGAGGTGCACCCCCAGGCCGCCTCGTTCGAGTCAGACCTGGCCGCCTTCGTCACCAAGGCCCGCGCCGGGGCCGACTCGGCCATCACCCAGTTCTTCTACAACCCGGACGCCTACGCCCACTTCGTCGCTCGGGTGCGGGACGCCGGGGTCGAGATTCCGATCGTGCCGGGCATCATGCCCATCGCCAGCTACACCAAGCTGGCCCGCTTCGCCGACCAGTGTGGCGCCGAGATCCCGCGCTGGGTGCGGCGCCAGTTCGAGGCCTACGGGGACGATGCAGAAGCGGTGCGGGAATTCGGCCTGGAGGTGGTCACCGGCCTGTGCCGTACCCTGATCGCCCAGGGCGCGCCGGGGCTGCACTTCTACTGCCTCAACCAGGCCGACCTGACCCTGGAGATCGTGCGCCGCCTCAAGGCGTAACGGGTTGCGGCCGGACGGACGGCCGCCGGGGCCACGATGCGGGGTAGCGCAAGCCGCTGCCCCAAACCCTAGAACTGGCGCGGGGTTTCAGGTGGTCTGCCTGAAACCCCGCGCCAGTTCTCATTCTCCAGCCGCCATGGCTGAAAGTCCGCGCCCCGCCTAGACCTCCAGCAGGTTTGCCTGGCGGGCCACCACCTCGGGAATATCCCCCGCCGGGATCGGCCGACTACAGTAGTAGCCCTGGTACTCGTCGCAGGACAGGTCGGCCAGGTAGGCCAGCTGCTCGGCGGTTTCCACCCCTTCGGCGGTGACCTGCATGCCCAGGCTGCGGGCCAGGCCGACGATGGCGGTGACGATGGCGGCATCGTTGGCGTCGGTGCTCAGGTCGCGCACGAAGGCCTGGTCGATCTTCAGCCGTTGCAGGGGGAAGCGCTTCAGGTAGGCGAGGCTCGAATAGCCGGTGCCGAAGTCGTCAATGGCCAGCTGCACCCCCATGTCCGACAACTCCCACAGGTGCGAGATGGCCTGCTCGGTGTTGTCCATCAGGGTGGATTCGGTGATCTCCAGCTCCAGGCGGTGCGCCGCCAGCCCGGCCTCTTCCAGGGCGGCCTTGACCTGGGTGGGCAGCTGGCTCTGGCGGAATTGCAGGGCGGACAGGTTCACCGCCACCCGCAGGTCCAAGCCCTGCTCCTGCCAGCGCGCCGTCTGGCGGGTGGCTTCCTTGAGCACCCAGTCCCCCAGACTGAGGATCAGCCCGGATTCCTCGGCCACCGGGATGAAGCGGGCCGGCGAGATCAGGCCCTTTTCCGGATGCTGCCAGCGCACCAGGGCCTCGACCCCCACCACCCGGCCGCCGGCCACTTCGACCTGGGGCTGGTAGGCGAGAAACAGCTGGCCCGCGGCCAGGGCGTGGCGCAGGTCGTTTTCCAGGGCGAAGCGGTCCAGGGCCTGGGCGTTCATTTCCGGGGCGAAGAAGCGGAAGCCGCCCCGTTCCGCCTCCTTGGCGTGGCGGGCGGCGGCGTCGGCGTCGCGCAGCAGGCCGGCGCCGTCCCGGGTGTCGTGGGGGAACAGGCTGATGCCGGCGGTGACGGTCACCTCCACCGGCTGGGTGCTCAGGTCGTAGCGCCGGCACAGGTCGCCGAGCAGTTGCTGGGCGCGCCAGGCGGCCCGGTCCACGCCGCAGCGGGGCAGCAGCACGGCGAATTCGTCGGCGCCCATGCGTGCCGCCATCTCCCCTTCCTGAATCGCCGCGCCGAGGCGGGCGGCGATGGCCTGGAGCAGTTCGTCCCCGGCCCCCGGCCCGAGGGAATCGTTCACCGCCTGGAAGCGATCCACGTTGAGCAGGATCAGGGCCAGCTCCTCCCGGTCGAAGGCGGCCTCCTCGATGGATCGGTGCAGGCGCTCCTGGAGCATCACCCGGTTGGGCAGGCCGGTGAGCAGGTCGAAGTTGGCGAGGAAGCGGATGCGCTCCTCGGCCTCCTTGTAGCGGGACAGGTCGGAGCTGACGATGACGTAGTGGGTGAGGCGGCCGGCGGAATCGCGCAGGGTGGTGACCGAGTGCCACAGGGCGATCTGCTCGCCCCCCTTGCGGGTGTGCCAGACCTCGCCCTGCCACATGCCGCGGATTTCCGCCTCCTGCCACATGCGTTCGTAGAAGGCGCCCTCGTGGCGGCTGGAACGGAGCATGGCGGGGGGCTTGCCCACCACCTCGTCGGCCTCGTAGCCGTTGATTCGGGTGAAGGCCGGGTTGACCCGGATGATGCGGTGCTCGGCGTCGGTGATCATGATCGCGTCGTTGCTGCTGGCGATCACCTGGGCAGCCAGGCGCAGGGAGGCCTCGGCCTGGCGGCGCTCGTCGATCTCCCGCGACAGGGCGGCGTTGCTGGCGGCCAGGGTCTCCTGGTGGCGGCCGATCTCGTCCATCATCCCGGCCAGGGCGGCGGACAGCCGGCCGATCTCGTCGCGCCCCGGCTTGGGCAACTGGGCCAGGGCCTCGGCCTTGGCCCGGCCGCCGTCGAAGGCCCGGGCCGCGTCGCTCAGGGCTTGCAGACGGCGCGCCACCAACCGGTCGAGAACGGCCCACAGCAGCAGGCAGAGCAGGGCGATGCCGGCGCCGATGACCAAAAAGCGCCGTCCCGCTTCCCACCGTGCCAAGTCCTTGGCCACGCCCAGGTCGTACTCCAGGTACAGGTAGCCCACCCGGGTGGCGCGCAGTTCCCCCGGAGGCGGCGGCAGGCGCAGGGGGTAGATCGACCACAAGGTAGTGCGCTCGGGGGACAGCAGCACCTCACCGGCCATGCGCAGGCCGGCGGCGGCGAAATGCTCGGCCGGGGGCATGCCCGGCAGCGAGGCGAAATCGGCCCCCTTGCGGTTGAAGCGGCTGGCGAGCTGCACCCGCAGCCGGTCGTCCAGCACCATCGCCTGGCGCAGGTGGGGCATGGCGGAAAGGCGCACCAGGGTGCGCTCGGCGGCGGCGCTGTCGCCGGCGATGATCTCGTCCTCCACCTCCGCCGCCAGCCGGTCGCCGTTGAAGGCGGCCAGGGACGTCACCTGCTGCTCGACCTCGGCGGCGCTGCGCACCCGGTCGGTCAGGTAGAAGCCCAACCCAAGCAGGGAGGCGAAGGCGAGCAGGGCGACCGGCAGGCCGTGGCGTAGCTTCATGAGCGGCCTCCGCCCTGGGGCAGGATGGCGGCGTCGCGCACCAGCCGGTCGTCGAGCACGCTGGCCGCCGGCGCCTGGCGCAACCAGCCCTGCTGCTCCATGAACGCCACCAGCCGGCCGGCCTGGACGTCCAGTTCCCCCCGGGGGGCCAGCAGTCTCCGGTTCTGCTCAATGTCCGGCAGGATCATGCCGGCCAGGGCCTGGCGAAACTGGTCGGGAGTGAGGTTGCTGCGGTGGGCCCCCTGGGCGATCACCGTCGCGTCGCCGCCGATCAGCCGCTGCTGTGCCCGGCCCAGGCCGTGGACCAGGGCCGCCACGTCGCCGGGCCGCTCGTCCAGGGCGGCCTGGCGCACCACCAGCACGTCCACGATCTCGTTGGGCATGGCGGTGCTGTCGTAGAGCACCCGGGCACCGCCGGCGGCGAGCCGGGAACGCACCGGCTCGCAAGTAGCCAGGGCATCCACCTCGCCGCGCTGCAAGGCGCGCTGCTGCTTGTCCAGGGAAAGCGGCACCACGGTCACGTCCCCCGCCGCCAGCCCGGCCGAGTTCAGGGCCCGGTAGAGCAGAAGGGAGGCGGTGGTGTTGGGCTCCAGCCCGATCCGCCGCCCCCGCAGGGCGCCCAGGGATTCCAGCCCAGGCTGGGCCACCACGGCGTCGCCGCCGGCGGACACGTCGAACACCAGCACCACCTTCACCGCCTCACCGTTACCCACCAGGGTCAGGGCCTCGTCCAGGGTCAGGGCGGCGGCATCCAGGGTGCCATTGCGGAAGGCCCGCATCACCTCGCCGGTGGCGGGAAAGTCGAGCACCCGCACCGCCGCTTCGCTGACCAGCCCCTGGTCCCGGGCCAGGAACAGGGCTTCGTAGCCCGGCCAGGGATTGGCCCCCACCGCCAGGGGTAGCCGCGGCTTGTCGCAGCCCGCCAGCAGGGCCAGGCCGAGCAGCATCAGCAGGCAGCGGCAAAGACGCCCGCCCGCCATGGCGGCGGCGCGACCGGACCGAAAAAAGGGGAAAGCCATGGGGGTAAAAAGGGACAGGCGGGAATAACAGGAAGGAATATGCCTGAATCCTATCGCCCGATCATGACTTGCCTCAAGGAATATCGCCGTAAACGAAAACGCCGGCTCCGCCTTGCGGCGGGCCGGCGATGGCCGGATATCTTGCCGGCTGCGGCCGCAGCCGATGCGCTGCGGCGCGGGCCGGCACCCTCAACGGCGGCGCGATCCGCTGCCGCCGAGGATCGAGCCGAGCACGCCGCGCACGATCTCCCGACCCACCTGAGAGCCGAGGGCTCGGGCCGCCGACTTGGCCAGGGTTTCCACCAGGGAGTCGCTGCGCCGCCCGCCCTTGGCCGCCGGGGCGCCGCCGAAGATGTCGCCGAGCACGTCTCCAAGGCCGCCGCCCGACGGGGCCGGTACCGTCGTTCCAGCCGGGGCGCCGTCGGCGGACCCCGGGGTCTGGGCACTGCGGCCGCGCAGGATTTCGTAGGCGCTTTCCCGGTCGATCGCCTGCTCGTAGTGGCCGAACAGCAGGGAGCCCTTGATCACCGCGCCGCGCTCGTCGGCCGTCAGGGGCCCGATGCGCGAGGCCGGCGGCAGGACGAAGGCCCGCTCGACCATGGCCGGCCGGCCCTTCTCGTCGAGGAAGGAGACCAGGGCCTCGCCCACCCCCAGTTCGGTGATGGCCGCAGCGGCGTCGAAGGCCGGGTTGGCGCGCAGGGTCTCGGCGGCGGTCTTGACCGCCTTCTGGTCCCGCGGCGTGAAGGCGCGCAGGGCGTGCTGGACCCGGTTGCCGAGTTGGCCGAGGACCTTCTCGGGAATGTCCAGGGGGTTCTGGCTGACGAAATAGACGCCCACGCCCTTGGAGCGGATCAGCCGCACCACCTGCTCGATCTTTTCCTGGAGGGCCGGCGGCGCCTCGTTGAAGAGCAGGTGGGCCTCGTCGAAGAAGAACACCAGCTTGGGCTTGTCCACATCCCCCACCTCGGGCAGGCGCTCGAACAACTCCGAGAGCAGCCAGAGCAAAAAGGTGGAGTACAGCCGGGGCTGCTGCATCAGGGAATCGGCAGCCAGCACGTTGACCACGCCGCGGCCATTGCCGTCGGTCTGCATCAGGTCGGCGATGTCGAGCATCGGCTCGCCGAAGAACACCTCACCCCCCTGCTCGCCCAGGGTCAGCAGGCCGCGCTGGATGGCGCCGATGGAGGCTGCGGAGATGTTGCCGTACTCGGTGGTGAAGGTCTTGGCGTTGTCGCCGACGTGCTGGACCATGGCGCGCAGGTCCTTCAGGTCGAGCAGCAACAGGCCGTTGTCGTCGGCGATCTTGAACACCAGCTGCAGCACCCCGGCCTGGGTGTCGTTGAGGTTGAGCAGCCGGGCCAGCAGCACCGGCCCCATGTCGGAGATGGTGGCCCGCACCGGGTGGCCCTGCTTGCCGTAGACGTCCCAGAACACCACGGGCAGCGCCTGGGGCGCCCAGTCGGCGACGCCCAGGCTCTTTAGCCGCTCGGCCAGCTTGGCCGATTCCTGCCCTGGGGCGGCGACGCCGGACAGGTCGCCCTTCACGTCGGCGAGGAACACCGGCACGCCAATGGCCGAGAAGCGCTCGGCCAGCACCTGCAAGGTGATGGTCTTGCCGGTGCCGGTGGCGCCGGTGATCAGGCCGTGGCGGTTGGCCAGGGCGGGCAGCAGGCACAGATCCTCGGCCTGGTGCCGGGCAACGGGAAGGGGAGCAACCATGGGGGAGAGCCTCGCTATGCTAGAATTTTGCGATTCTAAAACGCTCTTGCATCCGTATCAGAGCGGGTTTTCGACACTACATCACGTTTGAGGTGAGCTATGGCCGGGCATTCCAAATGGGCCAACATCCAGCATCGTAAAGGCCGGCAGGACGCCAAGCGCGGCAAGGTCTTCACCAAGCTGATCAAGGAAATCACGGTAGCGGCCAAGATGGGCGGGGGCGACCCGGCCATGAACC
Organism: Oryzomicrobium sp.; assembly: GCF_021287045.1. GTDB lineage: Bacteria > Pseudomonadota > Gammaproteobacteria > Burkholderiales > Rhodocyclaceae > Oryzomicrobium. Next base: position 136,343 of record NZ_JAJTBG010000006.1, read on the forward strand.
CGCGCCTGCGCCTGGCGATCGAAAAGGCCAAGGGCGAATCGATGCCCAAGGACAACATCGACAACGCCGTGAAGCGCGGCACCGGCCAGCTCGAAGGTGTCAGCTACGAGGAAGCCCGCTACGAAGGTTACGGTATTGGCGGCGCGGCGGTGATCGTGGATTGCCTCACCGACAACAAGGTCCGCACCGTGGCCGACGTGCGCCACGCCTTCTCCAAGTACGGCGGCAACATGGGCACCGACGGCTGCGTGGCCTTCCAGTTCAAGCACTGCGGCCAGCTGATGTTCGCCCCGGGCACCGACGAGGACGCTCTGATGGAAGCCGCCCTGGAAGCCGGTGCCGACGATGTGGTGAGCAACGACGACGGTTCCATCGAAGTCCTCACCGGCCCCTGGGAATTCACCACCGTCAAGGAAGCCCTGGAACGCGCCGGCTTCAAGGCCGAATTCGGCGAGGTGAGCATGAAGCCCCTCAACGAGTCGCCCCTGTCCGGCGACGACGCGGTGAAGATGCAGAAGCTGCTCGACGCCCTGGAATCCCTGGACGACGTCCAGGAGGTGTACTCCTCGGCGGTGTTCGAGGACTGAGCCTCCCGAGGCGAAAGACGAAGCGGCGCCCGGCGCCGCTTCGTCGTTTTAGCCCCTGGCCTTTCCAGCCTTTTTCTCCGACCCCGACGCCCGTGCCCACCCTGCGCCCGCTCCTGCCGCTCCTCTTCGTCCTGTTGTGGAGCACCGGCTTCATCGGCGCCAAGTTCGGCCTGCCCTACGCCGAGCCCCTCACCTTCCTGCTCGCCCGCTACATGCTGGTGATCGCCCTGATGCTGGGGGTGGCCCTGGCCACCCGCGCCCCCTGGCCGAAGGAGCCGCGCCAGTGGCTGCACATCGCCGTCACCGGGGTGCTGCTGCATGCCTGCTACCTGGGCGGGGTGTTCGTCGCCATCGGCCTGGGCCTGCCCGCCGGGGTCACCTCCCTGGTGGTCGGCACCCAGCCCCTGCTCACCGCCCTGGGCGCCGGCTTGCTGCTCGGCGAGAAGGTCACCGGTCGGCAATGGCTGGGGCTGGCCCTGGGCTTCGTCGGCGTCGCCCTGGTGGTCTCCAGCAAGCTGGCCGGCCTACCCCTGGGCGCCCTGCTGCTGCCGGCCCTGTTCGCCCTGGCGGCGATCACCGCCGGCACCCTGTACCAGAAACGCTTCTGCCCCCACTTCGACCTGCGCACCGGCGCGGTCATCCAGTTCGTGCCCACGGCCCTGGTCACCGCCCTGGCCGCCGCGGCCAGTGGCGAATCGTTCCACATCGCCTGGAGCGGCCAGTTCGTCTTCGCCCTGCTCTGGCTGGTGCTGGTGCTGTCGGTGGGCGCCATCAGCCTGCTCAACCTCTTGATCCGCAGCGGCAGCGCGGTCAACGTGGCCAGCCTGTTCTACCTTACCCCGCCGACCACGGCCCTGATCGCCTGGGCCGCCTTCGGCGAGACCCTCACCGGCGCCGCCCTGGTCGGCATGGCGGTGGCGGTGGGCGGTGTCGCCCTGGCGCGCAAGTGAGCCGGCCGTGACCTTGCCCGCGCCCACCACCCTGCGCATCCTCGGCATCGACCCGGGGCTGCGCATCACCGGCTTCGGCGTCATCGACGTCACCGGCAGCAAGCTCGCCTACGTGGCCAGCGGCTGCATCCGCACCGACGACAAGGCCGGCCTGCCCGAGCGGCTGGCCACCATCGCCCGGGGCATCGACGCCATCGTCGTCGCCCACGCCCCGGGCCAGGCGGCCATCGAGGAGGTGTTCCTCAACCGCAACCCCTGGTCCACCCTGCTGCTCGGCCAGGCCCGGGGCGCCGCCATCACCACCCTGACCCTGGCCGGCCTGGCGGTGGCCGAATACGGCACCATGCAGATCAAGCAGGCGGTGGTGGGCCACGGCCGGGCCGACAAGACCCAGGTGCAGCACATGGTGCGGCGCCTGCTGCAACTGCCCGGCGACCCATCGCCGGACGCGGCCGACGCCCTGGCCTGCGCCATCTGCCACGCCCACGGCGGCCTGGGCATGGGCGCCCTGCCCACAGCCGGCCGCCGCCGCGGCGGCCGGCTGATGGCCAAGGACCTGGCCCGCCTGCCCGGCGCGGCCACCCTCTCAACCTCTTCCGGGGACAAGAAATGATCGGACGACTCGCCGGCACCCTCATCGAGAAAACCCCGCCCCAGGTCCTGGTGGACGTGGGCGGCGTGGGCTACGAGGTGGACGTGCCCATGAGCACCTTCTACAACCTGCCCGGCCTGGGCGAGAAGACCGTGCTGCTCACCCATCACGTGGTGCGCGAAGACGGCCACTTCCTATTCGGCTTCCTCACCGCCGAGGAGCGAGCCACCTTCCGCCAGCTGGTGAAGATTTCCGGGGTCGGACCGAAGATGGCCCTGGCCGTGCTCTCCGGCCTGTCGGTGAGTGAGCTGGCCGCCGCCGTGTCGCGCCAGGAAACCGGGCGGCTGACCAAGATCCCCGGGGTAGGCAAGAAGACCGCCGAGCGCCTGCTGCTCGAACTCAAGGACAAGCTCGCCCCGGTGGGCGCCGCCGCCGGTGCCGCTGGCGCCCTGGCCCCGGACGCCAGCCACGACATCCTCAATGCACTGCTGGCCCTCGGCTACAATGAGCGCGAAGCCGGCCAGGCCATGGACAAGCTGCCTGCCGGCGTTTCCGTTTCCGACGGCATCCGCCAGGCCCTCAAGCTCCTGGCCAAGACCTGAGTTGCCTCCGCCCCGGCCTCTGCCCTGATCCGTCCGTCCCCCGATGATCGAAACCGACTCCTTTTCCGCCCCCGCCAACCGCCTGATCGCCCCCGGCGCCGCCTCCACCCAGGAGGAGGCCATCGAGCGGGCGCTGCGGCCGAAGCGCCTGGCCGACTACGTGGGCCAGGCCAAGGTGCGGGAGCAACTGGAGATTTTCATCCAGGCGGCCCGCAAGCGCGGCGAATCCCTCGATCACGTGCTGCTGTTCGGCCCCCCCGGCCTGGGCAAGACCACCCTGGCCCACATCGTCGCCCAGGAGATGGGCGTCAACCTGCGCCAGACCTCGGGCCCGGTGCTGGAGCGCCCCGGCGACCTGGCGGCGATCCTGACCAACCTGGACGCCAACGACGTCCTGTTCATCGACGAAATCCACCGCCTGTCGCCGGTGGTGGAGGAAATCCTCTACCCGGCCCTGGAGGATTTCCAGATCGACATCATGATCGGCGAAGGCCCGGCGGCCCGCTCGGTCAAGCTCGACCTGCCGCCGTTCACCCTGGTGGGGGCCACCACCCGGGCCGGCATGCTGACCAACCCGTTGCGCGACCGCTTCGGCATCGTCTCGCGGCTGGAGTTCTACAACGCCGCCGAGCTGACCCACATCGTCAGCCGCTCCGCCGGCCTGCTCAACGTCGCCATCGAACCCGACGGCGCCCTGGAGATCGCCAAGCGCTCCCGGGGCACGCCGCGTATCGCCAACCGGCTGCTGCGCCGGGTGCGCGACTACGCCGAGGTCAAGGCCGGCGGCGTGATCACCGCCCCGGTGGCCGACGCCGCCCTGTCCATGCTCGACGTGGACCCGGCCGGTCTGGACATGATGGACCGCAAGCTGCTCGAAGCCGTCATCGACAAGTTCGGCGGCGGCCCGGTCGGCGTGGACAACCTGGCGGCGGCCATCGGCGAGGCCCGGGACACCATCGAGGACGTGCTGGAGCCCTACCTGATCCAGCAGGGCTACCTGCAACGCACCCCCCGGGGACGTATGGCCACCGCCGCCATCTACCGCCACCTGGGTTTCCGCCCCCCCGCCGGACTGCCCGCCGAGGCCACGCCCCAGCTGTGGGACGAGGAAAGCTGAGCCGCCTTTCCTCCGGATTTGCAACAACTGGTTACAGTGCGTTACAGCCCAGGTTTCTCGCTCGCTTTCCAGACTCCTAAAATAGCGCCTTCATGCCCGCCCACGAACAAAAGCCCAACGCCTTCACCTGGCCCGTCCGGGTCTACTACGCCGACACCGATGCCGGCGGCGTGGTCTACCACGCCACCTACCTAGATTTCCTCGAACGCTGCCGTACCGAATGGCTTCGCCAGATCGGCCACGACCAGCGCGACCTGGCCCGGGACCACAACCTGGTGTTCGTGGTGCGCAACATCAACATCGACTACCTGCGCCCGGCCCGTCTCGACGACCTGCTCAACGTCGGCCTGGAGGTCGACAAGCTCGGCCGCAGCCAGGTGGTGTTCCGCCAGCACGTGCGCCGCGCCAGCCCGGACGCGCCGTCCGGCTGGGAAGAACTGGTCACCGCCACGGTGCAGATCGTCTGCGTGGACTTCGCCAAGATGAAATCGACTCCCATCCCCGACTGGCTGCGCGCCAAATTCGAGACCCTGCAATGAACGTCACCCAAGACCTGTCGATCCTGCATCTGATCACCAACGCCAGCGCCGTCGTGCAGCTGGTGATGGCGCTGCTGGCCGGCGTCTCCTTCATGTCCTGGTACTACATCTTCCGCAAGTGGTTCGCGGTGCGCCTGGCGCGCAACAAGACCGAGCAGTTCGAGCGCGACTTCTGGTCCGGCGGCGACCTGGCCAACCTCTACCAGAGCGCGGTCAACGACCGCCACCACGCCGGCGCCATGGAGCGCATCTTCGAATCCGGCTTCCGCGAATTCACCAAGCTGCGCGGCCAGAAGAACCTGGAAGCCAAGGACGTGGTGGACGGCTCGCGCCGCGCCATGCGCGCCACCTACCAGCGCGAGGTGGACGGCCTGGAAGACCACTTGGCCTTCCTCGCCTCGGTCGGTTCGGTGTCCCCCTACGTGGGCCTGTTCGGCACCGTGTGGGGCATCATGCACGCCTTCCGCGGCCTGTCCAACGTGGGCCAGGCCACCCTGGCCTCGGTGGCCCCCGGCATCGCCGAAGCCCTGGTGGCCACCGCCATCGGCCTGTTCGCGGCAATCCCCGCGGTGCTCGCCTACAACCGCTTCGCCTACGACATCGACCGGCTGTCCACCCGTTTCGAGAGCTTCATGGAAGAGTTCTCCAACATCCTGCAGCGGCAGATGCGCTAAGGGTCCGAGTCCATGCGTCCCCGCCGTCTCAAGAACGAAATCAACGTCGTCCCTTATATCGACGTGATGCTGGTGCTGCTGGTGATCTTCATGGTCACCGCGCCGATGATGCAGACCGGCTCGATCGACCTGCCCACCGCCGCCGCCGGCAACGAAACGCCGCAGAACCCGGTGGTGGTGTCCCTCAAGGCCGACCAGTCGATCGTCCTCAAGGACGGCTACGGCGGCCCCGAGCAGTCCGTGGACAAGCGCGACATCGCCCGCACCGTGGTGGATTTGCAAAACGGCAACGACGAGCGTCCGGTGGCCGTGGTCGGCGACAAGTCGGTCAAGCTCGAACTGCTCGCCGAGGTGCTCGGCCAGCTCAAGGAATCGGGCGTCAAGCGGGTCGGCATGGACGTCCAGGTCACCCCGACCGCCGGCAAGCGCTGATCCTCCGCCAATGTCCGCCCTGCACTACCTCGACACGGCCCCGGCCCCGGGAAAACGGGCGAGCCTCGTGCTCGCCGTCGCCGTGCACGTGGCCCTGGCGATCTTCCTCATCGTCGGCGTCTCGTGGCGCTCGACCCCGCCGACCTCGGTCCAGGTGGAGCTGTGGAACGCCACGCCGGGGCTGGTGACCGCCGCGCCCAAGCCGAGCGCCCCGCCGCCACCTCCTCCTCCCCCTCCCGAACCCAAGGTCGCGCCCAAACCGGCCCCCGAGCCGCCGCCCCCGGTCAAGCCGGTGGCCAAGCCCGACATCGCGGTGAAGAAGGAGCCGGAGAAGAAGCACGAGCCAAAACCCGAGCCCAAGCCCGAACCGAAACCGGAAAAGAAGCCGGAACCGAAGCCCGAGCCCAAGCCGGAGAAAAAGCCCGAGCCGAAACCCGAACCCAAGGCCGAGAAGAAGCCCGAGCCGCCCCGTCCGGACTTCAGCTCGGCCCTCAACGATGAGCTGAACCAGGTCAACAAGAAGGTTTCCCGGCAGCAGAGCGACAACCGGCTAAAGAACCTGGCCGAAGCGGAAACCGCCACGGTGGCGCGCAACATCGGCCGCGGCGACTACGCCGCCAAGATCAGCGCCAAGGTGCGCGGCTACGTGGTGTTGCCGCCCAACGTTCAAGGCAACCCGGAAGCGGTGTTCCAGGTGGAGCAGCTGATCACCGGAGAGGTGATCAGCGTCAAGCTGCAAAAGAGCAGCGGCAATCCGGCCCTCGACGCCGCGGTGGAGCGCGCCATCCACAACGCCTCGCCGCTACCCAAGCCGGACTCGGGCCAGCCCGACCGCGTGATCACCATCAAGTACCGCCCCCGGGAAACCTAAGGTTTTATAATGCTTTTTTTCGCGGCGCCCCACCGGCTGCCGCCTGAACCCCGATATCGCCCATGACGACTCCCCGATTCCTGCCGCGCCGCTCCCTGATCCAGGGGCTGCTTGCCGCCCTGGCCCTGTCGGTCCTGCCCCACGTGGCTCACGCCCAGCTGACCGTCGAGGTCACCGGCGCCGGTGCCAACCGCATTCCCATCGCCATCGCCGATTTCGGCGGCGAACCGGGCCTGTCCCGCGCCCTGACCACCGTGGTGCGCGGCGACCTGGAACGCAGCGGCCTGTTCAAGATGATCGACCCGGGCAGCCAGGCGCTGACCGAGAACAGCGCCGTGGACTACGGCAGTTGGAAGGGCCGCGGCGCCGACGCCCTGGCCGCCGGCAGCCTGGCCAGCGGCGGCGATGGCCGCATGGAGGCCCGTTTCCGCCTCTATGACGTGACCCGCCAGCAATCCCTGGGCGGCGCCGCCTACCTGACCAGCACTCCGGCGCTGCGTGCCGCCGGCCACCGTATCGCCGACTTCATCTACGAAAAGCTCACCGGCGAACCCGGCGTCTTCTCCACCCGCATCGCCTACGTGGTCAAGACCGGTTCCCGCTACGCCTTGCAGATCGCCGATGCCGACGGCCAGAACGCCCAGTCGGCCCTGGTCTCCAAGGAACCGATCATTTCCCCGGCCTGGTCCCCCGACGGCGGCCGCCTGGCTTACGTGAGCTTCGAGAACAAGAAGCCGGTGGTCTATGTGCACAACCTGGCCACCGGACGGCGCCAGGTGGTATCCAATTTCAAGGGTTCCAACTCGGCCCCGGCCTGGTCCCCCGACGGCAACCGCCTGGCGGTGGTGCTGACCAAGGACGGCGGCTCCCAGATCTTCGTGCTCAACGCCGACGGCTCCGGGGTCACCCGGCTGATGACCTCGTCCGGGATCGACACCGAGCCCCAGTGGTCCGCCGACGGCCGCTACGTCTATTTCACCTCCGACCGGGGCGGCCAGCCCCAGATCTACCGGGTCGCCACCAGCGGCGGAGCGGCGGAGCGGGTCACCTTCGAAGGTTCCTACAACGTCAGCCCGCGCCTGTCCCCGGACGGCCGGCTGCTTGCCTACATCACCCGCGGCGCCGGCGGTTTCCGCCTGGCAGTGATGGACCTGAACTCCCGCCAGACCCAGGTCCTCACCGACTCCTCCCGCGACGAATCCCCCAGTTTTGCTCCCAACGGACGCATGATCCTGTTCGCCACCGAAATCGGCGGCCGGGGCGTGTTGTCCGCCGTATCCGCCGATGGTCGCATCAAGCAGCGCCTGTCGATCGCCGCCGGTGACGTGCGGGAGCCAGCCTGGGGTCCCCTGGTCAAGTAGCCCCGGCCGTCCGTCACCGTCTGACCACTTCCTCCTCTACGCTCTTCCTTTCGGAGAACACAATGCGTTTCGCTCAAACCTCTGCCATTACCGCAGCCCTGCTCGCCGCCCTGGTGACCGGTTGCTCCACCACCAGCACCGAAGGCCAATCCGGCGCCGCCGTGGAAACCCGCACCCCGACCGCCACCTCCTCCGGCGTGGGCAACCAGTCCGGCGCCCTGTCCCCGCTCAAGGACCCGAACAACATCCTGTCCAAGCGCAGCGTCTACTTCGACTTCGACAAGTATGAAGTGAAGGCCGAGTACAAGCAGCTGGTGGCCGCCCACGCCAAGTACCTGTCCGAGAACAAGTCCGCCAAGATCCTGATCCAGGGCAACACCGACGAACGCGGCTCCCGCGAGTACAACCTGGCCCTGGGCCAGAAGCGTGCCGACGCCGTGAAGAAGGCCCTGAACCTGCTCGGCGCCAAGGATGACCAGATCGAGTCCGTCTCCCTGGGCGAAGAGAAGCCGAAGGCCGAAGGCCACGACGAAGCGGCCTACGCCGAAAACCGTCGCGCCGACATCCTCTACAACGGCGAGTACTAAGATGGTTGGCCTGCGACCCACCTCTCCCCACGCGCCTGCCGCCCGCCTGTCGCGGACGGCGGCGATCCTGGCGGCTCTGTTGGTCGCAGGCCTGTCGGCGGCGCCCGCGGCGCACGCCGGCATGTTCGACGACGACGAGGCCCGTCGCCAGATCGCCGATCTGCGCGCCGAGTCCCGTGCCCGCCTCGACAAGCTGGAAGCGGCCAACCGCGCCCAGCTGGAGCTGTCCAACCAGCTCGACAACCTCAAGTCCGACGTGGCCCAGCTGCGCGGCCAGGTGGAAATGCTCACCTACGAGCTGCAGCAGGCCCAGCAGCGGCAAAAAGACTTTTACCTGGACCTGGACACCCGGCTGCGCAAGTTCGAGCCCCAGGCCCAATCCGGCGGCGATGCCCCGGCTGCCGGCGGCGACGCCCCCGCAGCCCAGGCTCCGGCCAAGCCGGCCGCCAATCCCCAGGCCGAAGCCAAGGAATACGAAGCGGCCCTGACCCTGTTCAAGGGCGGCAAGTACAAGGAAGCGGCCAACGCCTTCGACGCCTTTGGCCGCGCCCATGCCCAGAGCGACTTCGCCCCCTCGGCCCAGTTCTGGCTCGGCAACAGCTTCTACGCCCAGCGCGACTGCAAGAAGGCGATCGCCGCCGAGCAGGTGGTGCTGAGCAAGTGGCCCGACCACGCCAAGGCGCCGGATGCCCTGCTGACCATCGCCAACTGCCAGCAGGAGCTGGGCGACGCCAAGGGCGCCCGCCAGTCCCTGGAGCGCCTGGCCGCCAAGTACCCGGACAGCCGGGCCGCCCAGTCCGCCAAGGACCGGCTCAAGAAATAAGCAGCACGCAAAGGAAGTACCCGAGGTGGAGAATCACCGTCAGCTGACCCTGCGGATCAGCGAAATCTTCTATTCCGTTCAGGGCGAAGCCTCCCGGGTCGGCTTGCCGACGGTGTTCGTCCGCCTCACCGGCTGCCCCCTGCGCTGCGTCTGGTGCGACACCGCCTACGCCTTCACCGGCGGCGAGACCCAGACCATCGGCCAGATCCTCTACGAGGTGGCCAAGTACCCGACCCACCACGTCTGCGTCTCGGGCGGCGAGCCCCTGGCGCAGAAGAACTGCCTGCCCCTGCTCGCCGCCCTGTGCGACGACGGCTGCGACGTGTCCCTGGAAACCTCCGGCGCCCTGGACATCGCCAAGGTGGACCCCCGGGTGTCGCGCATCATGGACCTGAAGGCGCCGGACTCCGGCGAGGTCGGGCGCAACCGGCTCGCCAACCTGGCCCACCTCACTCCCCGGGACGAAGTGAAGATCGTCATCGCCTCCCGGGGCGACTACGACTGGGCCAAGGCCCAACTGGACGAGCACGCCCTGGCCGACAAGTGCCCGGTGCTGTTTTCCCCGGTGGCGGGCCAGCTCGAACCGCGCCAGCTGGCCGAGTGGATCCTGGCCGACGGCCTGCCGGTGCGCTTCCAGGTGCAACTGCACAAAATCCTTTGGGGTAACATGCAGGGCAAGTGAGCCCGCCCCGGCCGCATCCCCGCGGCCACGGGGCTTGAGGAGCCCTGCCATGTCCGACCAGCCCGCCCATCCCACCGCCCCCGTTCCGCCCACCGGCCAGGAGCGCCGCCACCATGCCCGAGTGGTCTACCGGGGACCGGCCCGGCTGCTCACCCGCCAGGGCCGGCTCGACGGCGAAGTGCTCGACCTGTCGTTCAAGGGCGCCCTGCTCGCCCTGGACGCCCCGCCACCTATCGGCACCCAGTGCACCGTGGAAGTCCCCCTCGGCGACGCCGGCCCAGTGGTGCGCCTGGAAGGCCACATCGCCCACGTCGAGGCCACCCACCTGGGCCTCTTCTGCGAGCGCATCGACCTGGACAGCGCCTGCCACCTGCGCCGCCTGGTCGAACTCAACCTGGGCGACCCGGACCTGCTCGAACGGGAACTGGCCGCCCTGGCCCACGGCCACTGATCCCGGGGCGGCCCCCGCCGCCCGCCTGCCACTGCTGCGAATTGACCTGCCCGGGGTTTATCCCCACCATCCGCCCCCATGACCGATTCCGTTTCTCCCGCCGCCCCCAAGGCGGTCATCCTGCTTTCCGGCGGCCTCGATTCCGCCACCGTCCTGGCCATCGCCCGCGAACAGGGCTACGCCTGCTACTGCCTGTCCGTGGACTACGGCCAGAAGCACCGCGCCGAGCTGGACGCCGCCGTCCGCGTCGCCAAGGCCCTGGGCGCCGCCGAGCACCGGGTGGCCAAGATCGACATCGGCCAGTTCGGCGGATCGGCCCTCACCGACCCCGGCCTGGAGGTACCCACCGAAGGCCTCCAGCCCGGCATCCCCATCACCTACGTGCCGGCGCGCAACACCATCCTGCTCGCCCTGTCCCTGGCCTGGGCCGAGGTACTCGACGCCCGCCACGTCTTCGTCGGCGTGAACGCGGTGGACTATTCCGGCTATCCGGACTGCCGCCCGGCCTTCGTCCAGGCCTTCGAAGACCTGGCCAACCTGGCCACCAAGGCCGCCGTTGAAGGCGCCCGGCTGAGCGTGCACGCCCCCCTGATCGACCTGTCCAAGGCCGACATCGTGCGCACCGGCACCCGCCTCGGCGTGGACTACGGCCTCACCGTGTCCTGCTACCAGGCCGATGACCAGGGCCGCGCCTGCAGCGCCTGCGACGCCTGCCGGCTGCGCCGCGAAGGTTTCGCCGCCGCCGGCCTGGCCGACCCGACCCGCTACCGCGGCGCCTAACACCCTGCCGCCCCTGCCTTCTCCCGCTTTTTCCCGCCCTTTCCCGCCCTTTCCATGGACGTCAGCCAACTCGCCAGCCAGGTAGTCCTTTACGGCTTCTTCCTGGGCGCCCTGCTCGGTTTCAGCACCCGCGCCACCCACTTCTGCACCGTCGGCGCCGTGGCCGACGTGGTCAGCATGGGCAGCTTCACCCGTCTGCGCATGTGGTCCCTGGCCATCGCCGTGGCCATCCTCGGCGCCGCCCTGCTCGAAGTCGCCTTCGACCTGCCCCTGGCCCGCACCATCTACCGCCAGCCGCGCCTGCCCCTGGTGCCCTTCGTCACCGGCGGCCTGCTCTTCGGTGCCGGCATGGTGCTGGCCTCGGGCTGCGGCCTGCGCTCCCTGACCCGGGCCGGCGGCGGCAACCTGAAGTCCTTGGTGGCCTTCCTGGTGCTGGCCCTCACCGCCGAAATGACCATGCACGGCATCCTCACCCCGCTGCGCACCCTGGTGCAGAGCGCCCCCCCGCTGCCCCTGCCGGCGCCGGACGTCGGCACCCTGGCCGCCGGGCTGGGCCTGGCTCCCGGCACCGCCCGGATCGTCGCGGCCATCGTGGTGGGCGGCCTGTTCCTGGCCTGGGCCCTGGCCAGCCGCGACGTCTGGCGGACCCGCCCCCTGCTCGGCGGCCTCGCCGTGGGCGGCCTGGTGGTGGGCGCCTGGTACGTCACCGGCCACCTGGGCTTCATCGCCGAAGATCCAGACACCCTGGAAGAAGCCTTCATCGGCACCGCCAGCGGCCGCCCCGAGGCCCTGACCTTCGTCGGCCCCCTGGCCCACAGTCTGGAGTGGCTCTCCTGGGCCAACGACGGCAGCCGCAAGGTGACCTTCAGCATCGCCACCGTGGCCGGCGCCTTCCTCGGCGCCCTGCTCCAGGCCCTGGCCTTCCGCGAGTTCCGCTGGGAAGGCTTCCGCGACGCCCGGGATACCGCCCGCCACCTGATCGGCGCCGTGCTGATGGGCTTCGGCGGCATCCTGGCCATGGGCTGCACCCTGGGCCAGGGCGTCACGGGCGTCTCGACCCTGGCCCTGGCCAGCTTCGTCGCCCTGGCCGCAATCATCGCCGGCGCCTTCGCCATGGTCCGCCTCGACCTGTGGTGGATGGAGCGCCAGGCCGGCTGATGGCCTCCCCCGGGAGCCGGCCTTGCCGCACCGGCGCTCCGCCCGTAGAATGCGGGCCTTGTCTTGCGGCACACGAATGCGTGCCGCCCCGCCAGTGCAACGCCGGCGGCGCAAAGCCCAGACGGGCGGGTGTAGTTCAATGGTAGAACGGCAGCTTCCCAAGCTGCATACGAGGGTTCGATTCCCTTCACCCGCTCCACTGCATCATTCTGCGGACTTCCGCAGAAGTCCAAGAGAGTCTGCAAGTCGTTGCCACACAAGGACTTTTCCTCTCTTTGACGTTCTGCCGCGGTCCACTGCGATCCATCTACAGCCGGGACTTTTAAGTCCACAAACAAGTCCATTTTTGCGGGCGCGGCTGATTCCGGATTGTTGATGGAGGGGCGAGGTCGACGTGACCAGCATCTGGTTCCTGACTCATGTTCAGGAGCAAGAGCATGGCACTCTCAGACCTGGCCGTTCGACAGGCCAAGGCAACTGGCAAGGCATACACCCTCCCTGACTTGGATGGCCTCTCCCTGGCCGTCACGGCTGCAGGGGGCAGGACTTGGCACTTCCGCTACTACTGGGCGGGCAAGCAGAAGCGGATGTCGCTCGGCACCTATCCGGAGGTGACGCTTCGCGAGGCCCGCAGCCTGCGCGACGAAGCGCGCGCCCTGCTGGCCAAAGGCACCAATCCTCGCGTTCACCGCAAGCAGAAGCGCACCGCTGTCCGGCTCGCCGACGAAAACACCTTCGAGGCGGTGTATCGCAAGTGGCTCAAGCATCGCGGGCTCAGCCTCAAGGAAGGCCGGCAGACGACCCTCTCGATACTTCCGCGCATCTTCGACAAGGATGTGCTGCCCGCCTTGGGCAAGCGGTCGATCTATGAGATCAAGCGTCCCGACCTCTTGGAGGTGATCGCCAAGATCGAGAAGCGCAGGGCGCTCTCCGTCGCCGAGAAAGTCAGGACGTGGTTCAACCAACTGTTCCGCTACGCGCTGGTGATCGTGCCGGGCCTGGAGCAGAACCCTGCCTCCGATCTCGATGTGGTGGCGCTGCCGCTGCCACCCGTCAACCACAACCCGTTCCTGCGCATGGCCGAGCTGCCGAAGCTGTTGCAGCGGCTGCGCAGCTATCGCGGCAGGCGGCAGACCCAGCTCGGGCTGCGGCTATTGCTGCTGACCGGCGTGCGAACCGGAGAGCTGCGACAGGCGACGCCGGATCAATTCGATCTGGACCGTGGGTTGTGGATCATCCCGCCCGACGTCGTGAAGCAACTCCAGTTGGATATGCGCAAGAAGCGGCAGCAGGCGAAGGACATCCCGCCCTACATCGTGCCGCTGTCGATTCAGGCCATGGAGATCGTCCGGCACCTGCTGGATGAGTTCAAGCCGGCCCAGCGCCACCTGTTCCGGCACGACAGCGACTTGAAGAAGCGCATCAGCGAGAACACGCTCAATGGTGCGCTCAAGCGCATGGGCTATCAGGAACGCCTGACCGGACACGGCATCCGCGGCACGATGTCCACTGCGCTCAACGAGATCGGCTACCCGAAGGTCTGGGTGGATGCACAGCTCTCGCATGTCGATCCCAACAAGGTCAGCGCGACCTACAACCATGCCGAGTACGTGGAGCAGCGTCGCCGCATGATGCAGGACTGGGCCGATCGGCTCGACCTCTTCGAGCAGAACCAGGTCGAGGCAGCCAGCATGCCGCTCACCGTGCATCTGGAAGGCGTGCCCGCGTTCCCGTGTGAGCAAACCGCAAGCGCGCCCTCCACGCCGGTTGCCGCTTCGCCAATCCTGCTCGTGACGAAGCCGGGTGACGCCATGCCGTTGGTTTCTGCCGCCGCACATCGGCTGCCGGCGGTTCCGCCCCCTCGATCGGCCGCGCCGCTGGTGCCTTCGGACATTCAGCGCGAGAGGATGGAACTGTTCGATGTCTTCGAGGCGCCGCACAACCTTCCCGTCGCTGCGTTTGCCAGGATGGCAGGCAAATCCCGCAGGTGGATCAGCTACGAGATCAAGGCGGGCAACTTGCTGGCGTTGAACGTAGGCAACCGCGGCCAGCGCGTGCCGGACTGGCACCTCGACCCACTCAAGCACGAGCTGATCCAGTCCGTCCTGAAGCTGACCAGGGGTGCGGACCCTTGGCAGATCTACCATGCACTGCTGCAGCCGCGCTCGATGCTGCGGGGGCGTTCGGCACTGGAGGGCGTGACGGCCAGCAATCTCGACAAGCTCGTCATGGCCGTGAGCACAGCCGTGAAGGAAAGCGAATGGACCCTGCCGCGAGTCGGGGTCGCCTAGCAGGGGAAGCCACAGAATTTGGGAAAAATCGTACGCTAAACGCCAGCGCTGGCCTCGTCTCGGGTGCTGACGGTATGGCAAGAACAATTCACGAGCCCTTGAAGAATGCCGCACGCCTCGACGGGTCGTGCGCCGGCGCACTTTTCACGCAAGGCCGTCAAATGCAGCCTTAGCTGCAACAACGCCTCGACCCGCGCCTCCACCTGCCGGATATGGTCATCCAGCAGGGCATTCACTTTTCCGCAATCCTGGGTGGGGCTGTCCCACAGGTTCAGTAAGGTCCGAATCTCGCCCAGCGACATGTCCAGCGAACGGCAGTGGCGAATGAACTGCATGCGCTTGACTTGCTCCTCGCCGTACAGCCGATAGTTCCCGCTGCTTCGCGCCGGCTCAGGCAATAGCCCTTCCTTTTCGTAGTAACGAATGGTCACGACCTCGCATCCCGTGCGCTGCGCCAGTTCGCCGATCCTGATTTCCATGCTGGTCCTCCAATGCTTGACCCTATAGCCACTATAGGGATTTTAATGCATTTGAACGAATGACGACGCCGAGGAATTGCTATGAGTTGCGGATCAAGCGGGTACGGTTGTGCTGATGCTCCCGTTCTCAAATCAGAAACACAGACCAGCGCCACTACCGGGGTGGCGGTTGCCGTCTATCACATCGAGAACATGGACTGCCCCACGGAAGAAGCGCTGATCCGGGGCAAGCTGGGCGGCGTGCCCGGCGTGGTGGAGCTCGATTTCAACCTGATGCGGCGCACCTTGACCGTGCGGCACACCCTGGCGTCGTTGGCCCCCGTGGAACAAGCCTTGGCGGCTGTCGATATGCAGGCGGTGCGACAGGACGACCGCTCGGCGGTGCAGACCACCCGCCTTGCCATCGCCAAGATGGATTGTCCGTCCGAGGAGGCGCTGATCCGCAGCAATCTCGCCACGCTGGCCGGTGTGATCGATCTCGACTTCAACCTGATGCAACGCACGCTCACCGTGCGCCATGCCCCAGCCGTGCTGCCTGACGTGCTGGGTGCTCTGCAATCGCTCGGCTTCGAGGCCCAAGTGCTCGAAGAAGCCAACCGCACGCCTGCGTCATCAGCACCGGGGCAGACCACGACCCATTGGTGGCCGCTCGGCATCTCGCTAGTCGCCGCTGTTGCGGCGGAGGCCGTGTACTGGCTCCAAGGCGGCAATCATTGGTCGGTGATGGTTCTGGCTCTGGTCGCCATCCTCACCGGTGGCCTGTCCACCTACAAGAAAGGATGGATTGCCCTCAAGAACCGCAACCTCAACATGAACGCCCTGATGTCGATTGCCGTCACCGGGGCCATGTTGATCGGGCACTGGCCGGAGGCGGCGATGGTGATGGTGTTGTTCGCTTTGGCCGAGGTCATCGAGGCCAAGTCGCTGGACCGCGCCCGCAACGCCATCGCGGGGCTGCTCGATCTGGCCCCGGAGCGAGCCACGGTGCAACAGCCTGATGGCTCATGGCGCGAGGTGGATGCCAAGCAGGTTGCGATCGGCAGCCGGGTGCGAGTGCGGCCTGGCGAACGCATCGCCCTCGATGGGGAGGTCGTAGAAGGCCGCTCGACCGTGAACCAAGCGCCGATCACCGGGGAGAGTCTGCCCGTCGACAAGGGCCTAGGCGATCCCGTCTTTGCGGGTTCCCTCAACGAGTCAGGCTCGTTCGAGTACCGTGTCACGGCGCTGGCGAACAACTCCACGCTGGCCCGCATCATTCATGCGGTGGAGGCCGCACAAGGCAGCCGCGCGCCGACCCAGCGCTTCGTGGATCAGTTCGCGCGCTGGTACACGCCCGCCGTATTCGCCTTGGCCGTGGTCGTCGCACTGGTGCCGCCGCTCTTTGTGGGAGCGGCATGGCTGGATTGGATCTATCGGGCGCTGGTTTTGCTGGTGATCGCCTGCCCGTGCGCGCTGGTGATTTCGACACCCGTCAGCATCGTCAGCGGGTTGGCCGCAGCGGCACGCCACGGCATTCTCATCAAGGGCGGCGTGTATTTGGAAGAGGGCCGCAAGCTGCGCTGGCTGGCCTTGGACAAGACCGGCACCATCACCCACGGCAAGCCCGCGCAGACCGACTTCGTTGCCTTGGGTAACGCTTCGCCCCAGCACGCCCGTAGTCTCGCGGCCAGCCTGGCCAGCCGCTCCGACCATCCGGTGTCCAAGGCAATCGCGCAAGCCGCCCTTGCCGACGGCGTGGCGCTGCGCGAAGTCGCGGAATTCGCCGCATTGCCCGGCCGAGGCGTGCGCGGCGTGATCGACGGAGTGGCCTATCACCTCGGCAACCATCGGATGCTCGACGAGCTGGGACATTGCTCCCCCGCAATGGAACAACGCATCACCGCACTGGAAGCCGAGGGTAAGACGGCGGTGATGCTGGTGGAGCCCGAGGGCGTGCAGGCGCTCATGGCAGTGGCCGACACCATCAAGGACAGCAGCCGGAGCGCCGTGGCCGAACTGCACGCGCTGGGCATCCAGACCATGATGCTGACCGGCGACAACCCACACACCGCCAAGGCGATTGCCACACAGGCCGGGATCGACCGCGCACAAGGCAACCTGCTCCCCGATGACAAACTGCGCGAGATCGAAGCGCTTGCCCAGTCCGGCGGGGTCGGCATGGTCGGTGATGGAATCAACGACGCTCCGGCGTTGGCTCGTGCCGACATTGGCTTCGCGATGGGCGCGGCGGGCACCGACACGGCCATCGAGACGGCCGACGTGGCGCTGATGGACGATGACCTGCGCAAGATTCCGACCTTCGTGCGGCTGTCCCGCACCACGGCACAGGTGCTCACACAGAACATCGCGCTTGCGCTGGGCATCAAGGCCGTGTTCCTGGTGCTCACCTTCACCGGCCACGCGACCATGTGGATGGCGGTGTTCGCCGACATGGGAGCTAGCCTGCTGGTGGTGGGCAATGGCTTGAGGCTGCTGCGCCGATGAGTTGGAAATTCGTGCTGTATGACTGGGCCGGTCTGAATCTCGCGCTATTTCAAGCGATCAATGCTGGGACGCCCGCAGTGCTGTGGCCGCTGGCGTCGCTCTTCAGCCTAATCGGCAGCTACTGGACCGCGCCCCTAACCGTACTGGGCCTATGGGCATGGTCAAAGGCATCTTCCGATCCGGCCCGCGTTCGGCTAGTGCGGAGCCGTTTGTTGCACTTCGGCGTCGCGTTCTTGCTGGCCTTGGCGGCGGCGTCGGCCTTGAAGTGGTGGCTCGACTTTCCGCGCCCGCATGCGGTGCTGGGCGCAGCGGTGCATGTCATCGGCGCTGTGGAGCTGCATTACAGCCTGCCCAGCGGGCACGCGACCTACGCGGCGCTGGTGGCCGCTGCGTTGTGGCCGCTGCTGGCCTGGCGCGGTCGCGGTTGCCTGTTGATGTATGCCGCCCTGGTTGGCTGGTCACGCATGGCGGCAGGTATGCACTTCCCGGGCGACGTGCTGGCAGGCTGGGGGCTGGGCTTGGGCTGCACCGTGCTCTCGCGGTGGCTGATCTCGTTCGCCACTGCGGCGCGCGCAAAGGGGCTGCTCGCGCCGGCCTTGCCGTGGTACGGGGTGGCTGCGGCAGCGGTTGCTGCTGATCAGGCAGCCAAGCTCTCGATCGAACGGGCGTTCGTCTATGGCAAACAGGTCGAGATCACGCCGTTCTTCAACCTCGTGCATGTGCTCAATCCGGGCGCCGCGTTCAGCTTTTTGGCCGGAGCGAGTGGCTGGCAACGTTACTTCTTCATCACGTTAGGACTGCTCGTCGCGGTCTGGCTCATCCGACAACTGAAGCAGACGCTGCCGCGCTTCGAAGCCGTCGGCTACAGCCTCATTCTTGGCGGGGCACTTGGCAACGTGGTGGATCGCCTGCTGCGCGGTCAGGTTGTGGACTTCCTCGACTTCCACTGGCAGGGCATGCACTGGCCCGCGTTCAACCTCGCCGATGTTGCGATCTCCATCGGAGTCGGCTGTTTGATCGCTAGGTTCCTTGAAATTCGAGACAAGGGTAACAAGGGTAGATTGTTGTCAGGATGAGCTGCGACGCAGGCGCTGCGCGACTCCGGCAACGGGATCGACGACGGGTTGCTGCAATACCTGTCGCCGCTGGGCTGGGAGCACATCAATTTGATCGGCGACTACGTATGGCGGCAGAGCCGGAGGGCCGAAGACGTGCAGTTCCGGCCGTTACGCATCAATGGGAAGGCCAGCGCATCAGTCAGGACACCAAGCGCGCGCGGCGGGCGAATCTTGCCTGGGTGTCCGACAAGGTAGCGTTGCGGCGGAGCAGGTAAGCCATCACGATCATTGGTGCGCCGGCCAGCGGCCGTACGGCGATGCCTCGGCGTAGGTAGCTCGCCAGTCTCGCGGCAGGCGCAATGGCGATCCCGTACCCGGCAGCAACCAGCGTCATCGCCACATCGAATGTCTCCACCGTTTGCTCCCGCTCCTGCAGCGCGTTTTCGAACACGCGCTGCACGGTCACGCGCCATGGTTCATCGGCCGTGGACTGCGAGCAGATCAAGGGCTGCTTGAGCACTTCCTCGCACGGCACTTCACGGTAGGCCAGCAGGTGGGAGCGCTTGGCCACGGCGACCGCCAGCGTGTCAGGCCACAGCGGCTCGCATATCCAGCCAGGCCACTGCCGGGCAGCCGCAGACAAGGCGAAGTCGAAGCCGTCGCCCGGCAGCTCCGCGCCTCGACCGGGATCTGTCCATCCGGCCAGGACGGCATGAGTCTCCGGCTCTTCGGCGCGCTGCAGGGCGAGCACGTCGGCGAGCTGGGGAGGCACCCATTCGCCGAGGACGGCCATGCGAATTTCGGCGGTGATGTCACTCGATTCCACGTCCAGCTCCCCCCAGGCGGTGAAGTCGTGGCAACTGATCTCGAAGCCGTTGAATGAGTTAAGTTTAACGTGGTTTAAATCGTGACCGTGTTCGACGCTCTTGGCAATGCCAAAGCGTTCGATCCAAAGGGGCCGCCCCACCGGCACCACTACCTACGAAGCGGAACCAGCCATCGCGTTTGGGGCTGCCGTGCGGGAAGAAAGAACCAACCAGGGTATCGCTCAGGAAACGCTGGCCCACATGGCCGGCATCGAACGGTCGCACATGGGCAAGATCGAGCGCGGCGAGCATGTCCCCACGCTACCTCTCATCCTCAAGATCGCCCGTGCGCTGAAATGCAGTTCCGCCCACTTGATGACTCTGACCGAAGCCAAGCTGGCAGAGTCGGCCCCATCCGCAGATTGAAGCCGGCCCGCACAGCGGTCGCATGCCTACGCCTGATCGTCGTCCTTGCCCCCAAGGGCTGAATCTTCGCGCTTTGCGGCCTCGTTGACGAGCCGCAGGTATGGGTTGTCTGGCGGCGTCTCCTGGAACAGCGCATCCGGGCTGGCGAGCAGGTAGCCGTGCAGCCGGCGCGACTTGCGCGGCCCCGTGACTTCGCAGGTCCAGATGTTCAGCCCGCTCGGCTGCTTGCGGTGCTGTCCCAGCTTCTCGAAGCGCTTCTGTACCCACTGCCACCCCTCCAGCTTCTCCTGCTTGGCCAGCGCGGCGACTTGAAGGTACTCCTGCTCGTAGCGCTGGAACACGCCGGGGCTGACGAGGTAGGTCGTACCGGCGACGGTATGCACCAGGGCCTTGGCGTCGTTGATGATGAGCTTGCGCGTCTGGATGCTCTGACGCAGCCAGGCCATGAAGTGCGCCCCGGAGGGCTCCGCGCGATTCTGGGAAGGCGCGGGTCTCACCTGCGGCGGGGGCACGGTCGAAGGGGCCGGCTCGGGCTCGGCAACAGGGGAACTCGGGATCTCCGGTGCCGTGGGTGGAGCGGTGTCGCCCAGCAGGTCGAGCAGCGCGGCCACGCCGGTGTCTGTGGCTGCGGAAGCGATCGGCGCCGTGCTCGCGGGTGCAGCTTCGGTGCCTACCACGTGCGGCCCATCGGCAACCGCCGGCGCCAGCGGCGGCGGCTCCGCCTGTTCCTCTTCGACCTGCACACGGCCTGCGAACGGCGCCGGCCGGTCGGCGGCATCCCAGATCATCGCCGGCGAGAGTTTCAGGAAGGTGAAGGCGTGCGACCAGCCGGAGTCGCTGGTGACGGTAGCCTTCCAGATCGCCTTGCCATCCGGTGTCGGCTGCACGATGCCGTGATCCTGCAACACGTTGAACACCGCCGTATTGCTCGCCGGGATGCCGTCGATGCCCTGCGACAGCAGATGTGCGCGCAGCTTGTCGGAGACGGTCTTGCTCACCAGCCACAAGGCGTCTTGGGTCAGCCAACCGTCCGCCGGGCCGGCCTGGTTCAACTTGAACGCTTCCTTGAGCAGGTAGCGCAAGCCGTCGAGCAATTTGCGTTGCAGCGCATGCTTGGGCGCCGCCAGCGCCTTGCTGGGATCGCCGCCGAGTTCCTGGGCGACCGATGCCTGGTCGGCCTGCACGACCAACTCGCCGAGCGTGCCGGCGTGCTCGTACTGGCCGGCCAGCACGTAGAGCAGCGCGGCCCAGAGGTCGGGATAGCCGCTGAGCCAGTCGAAGATGTCCCGATCGAGAAGGCGCGCGTAGAGCAGCCCGGTGGCGGCGCTGTGCAGGCGGTACTCGCGCTCCTTTCGGTAACGAAAGCGGTAGGGCTTTCGCAGCGGGCCGTGCCAGGGATACCAGACGCTGCCGTCGGCATGCTCGACGTGCAGATCGACCGCAATCTTGCCGATGTCGTGCAGCAGGGCCGCGTAGGCCGTGCCTGCGGTCCAGGCTTCGGCCTGGGCCGCCTGTGCCTCCGGCGTGACGCCCGCAGGCAGCAGGTATGACTGCCGCAATTTCAGCGCATAGGCGACGATCTCCAGGCCGTGGTCCAGCATGCCGCCCGGATAGGCGTGGTGGTGGTTCTCGGAGGCCGGGAACTGCTGGACCAACTCGGCGTAGCGCTCCAGTGGGGCTAGGTAGAGCGTGGCGAACTGCCGGCGCGAGAGCGATGTGCGCTGCCAGATGTGTTCCAGGAGTTTCTGCCGGCGCGGCGTGGCCAGCAGCGATGCGGCCGACTCCGGCCGCATCAACCCTTTCGGAGTTTCGATGGCGGAAGTGGGCGGTGTGCCGGCGGTGGGTGGCACCCTTTTGCGCTGGAACAGCGAGAGCATGGCGAACCCCGGATGACGGGCTGCTCAGGGGCGCCTTTTGGCCTTTTCAGGATAGGGCCTTTCCCCTTGGCGCCCTTCCTTTGCCCCTTCCCAGCCCTTTGGCCTTTGTCGGAAGCCTTTGGGTATAGGGCCGCTGCTGCGCGGGTGCCACGATGAATGCGGCATGGGGCAATCCCGGCAAGTGGGGCGCTGCGGGACGTTCGTCAGCTCTGGCCCAAGCCGGTGTCGAGGGCGGCGGATTGCGCTGCGAAGTCGTCGGGACGGCGCTTGCGGAAGGTTTCGAGATTGGCGAGCTTCCAGCGCAGTGCCGGCAGTTGCGCGGCGTGCTGGCACTGCACCAGCGACCAGTCCGGTTCTGCGCGCGCCAGCCCGCTCAGAAACTGCTTGTGCGCGGTGCTCAGTCGCTGTGGCAGCTCGCGCCGCATCCTGGCGCGAGCGTCGAGCAGTGTCTCCAGGGAGCAGTCCACTTCGGTCATGCCGACAAAGGCCCGCTCGTACTCGCCGGCGATGTCCTTGTCGTTGCCGAACAGCACTTCGTGGGGCGGCCGGTTGTGGCCCGCCAGATAGATCACGAAGCACTCGACCATGCCGTCGCTGATGTCGCCCGATTCGTAGAGCTGCCACACGTCGAACAGGTCGCGGGGGTGCTGTCGATCCAGCGCGGCCACCAGCTTGCTGGCGTACAGCTCGTCCGGTGCCAGAACCGGCAGCTCGAACTCGACGCCGAACAGATCGCTGGTCTTGGCGCTCAGCGGCCGCCGCTCGACGGGCAGCACGCTGCCGCGGAACACGACATTGACCTCGATCTTCACCTGGCTGGCGTCGTTCTCGACGATCAGCTTGGTGTCTCCCAGGTCCTTGGCGCGAACCAGGCGTGTCTGCACGCCCAGTGGCGCAACGCGCGTGGCGATGGCGGCCAGCTCCTGGTTGATGGCTTGCAGCGCTTCGTCGCGCGGCGTCTGCCACGGGAGGTACACCACGTCGATGTCCACCGAAAGGCGCGGCATGTCCCGCACGAAGAGGTTGATGGCCGTGCCGCCCTTCATGGCGAAGATGTCGTTGGCGAACACGTCGGGCGCGACGGCCAGCAGCAGGCGAACGGTGTCCGCGTAGGTCTTATCCATGAGGTCTCAGGCTCAGCAAGGTGCCGTCATCGAGCCGGCTCATCCAGCGCGTGTTGCTGCCGGTGCGAACCGGGTACTGCTCCAACAGGGCATCGACATCCACGAGGCTGGTCTCGCGCGCCCAGGTCAGGAACAGGCGCACGGCCTTCACGCTGGTGCAGCAGGACAGCAGTTGTCCGAGCAAGTCCTTGCGGGGGGAACGCAGTCCATCAAAGAGGTTGCGGGCCTCTTCGAGGCTCTGCTTGACGCCGGCTTCGTACAGCAGTTCCAGAACGGCACGCTCGGAGGCAGCCACCCGCAGATCCTCGGGCAGGCCAGGCGGCGTGGTTAGGGTCTTGCTGGCCAGCGCCGTGTCCGGCCAGTCGAACAGGCGGGCGTGGACGTAGCGGGCCGGAAAGCGCGAGGTGAACCAGGCCGGCAACGCGAAGCGACCGTCGCCCCACAGCACCAGCGTCTCCCGGCTGCCCAGGTTGTGCCGCACGCCCTGCAGGGCCAGGGCGCTCTTGCCGCCGACGTGCAGGCCGGGCACGCGCTGTTGCAGGAACTTCAGCGCACCGTAGACCCCGAATTCATCGTTCGGGAAGGCATAGATGCCATGGGCCAGGCGCACGAGCCACCCGCCGTCGGCATAGTGGGCGGCGAGCTGGGGCGACACCCCGAACTGGCTCAGGGTGGCAAGGTCGAACGGCGCCCCGCGGGGAAGTCCCGCCTGCAGCCGCTTGATTATCTGGTGCCTAGAATTTCCATCCATGCTATAAAAATAGCACGGAATCCAATCAGCCCCTAGAGCTATCGCAGGAACGTGCATGGAAAGTAGCATAAGGTTTGATTTATAGTGCAGAATCTAATCGACCTGCGACCCAGGCCGACCCGGCCCTGCCAGCCGCAACCCGCCCTCCTGATCGCGGTCTATGCTGGAGGGCAAGCCACAACCGGCCGCTCCATGAGGTGAGGCACCACTGAAGCCGAGGCACATGAGCATGACCACCAACACGCACAACGGGCGCTGGAGCCACCGGCTGGGCCGGGGGGCTGGCCGTGCCTGGCGTGGATACCTGCGCCGCGAGCAGCGTGTCGCCGGCTGGCTGGTGACGCGCGGGCTGCCCGCAGGCGCGGCGACGGCGGTGCTCTGGATCGTCAAGCTCGCCGTGCTCGGTGCGCTGCTCTACTCCGCGTTCTGGCTGGCCCTGCTGCTTGCCTTTGCGGTGACTGCTGCATGGTTCGTGCAGCACGACGACCCTGATCAAGAGGAACCGCAACCCGAGTGGAGGGAAGGCCCCAACGGCTTCGGGCTTTATGACAAGAGCGACTGGCGCATCGACCCGCATGTGACCGACGACGACTGAACGGCGGTCACTTCTTCGATACGGCGCTCATTGCCATGCCAGCGCCACGCCCCCCAGCGCCCTTGGCGTCCGACGTGGCGGTGGACAACCCCTGCACGATATTTCCCGTGCGCACGCCTGCCCAAGCCAATGCCATCACCCAAAACGTCGGCAGCACGATGAACATCATCGCCATGACGAAGTTCAGCAGCATATCGCCGAAAGCGTTGTTCAAGCCGATCAGCGGATCGAAGTTGGCGTGCGGCCTGTCCGCGCCAAACCCCCAGCCGTAGAGCGCGTCCAGGATCGTGCTGTCGATCCAGCGCGCGAGCTGGAACCAGAAGTCCACGAAGAACAGCGCGAACTGGACGCAGCTCACCGTCATCACCGTCTTCAGGTCGTAGGTGCCGATCAGCAGCACTAGCGGGATGCAGATGACGAGCGCCATCTTGAGCATCGTCAGCACCATCGGCAGCGCTTGGCGCACCACGTCCATCGCCGGAAAGAAGCCCAGCGAGCCGACGGTCAGCCCCAGGTCGCTCGCGCCGCGCGTGACGATGTTCGGCAGCGTCTTGTCGATCTGGCCGCCGTAGTCGGTGTAGACGGCGCCCTGGTTCATCTTCTGCTGCCGCGGTGAGACGACGGCGCGGATCACCGAGTCATTGACCTCGCTCTGCGACAGGAAGCCCACCCAGCGCCCGATGCGGGTCAGCAGGTCCGGGTCGACCTGTGCCAGCAGCCGGCTGCGCAACCCTTGACCGCCATCGGCCCACCACTGTCGGCAGGACGGATAGCCGCCGCCGCTGTCCACCTGTGCCAGCCCCGCATCGCGGGTCGCGTCGTAGGGCCAGGCCGTGCGCGGCGTGCGGGAGTGGTAGGTGTCGTAGAAGCCGGCCGTGTCGAGGAAGTAGCTCGACCCAATCCAAGTCACGTCGTTCACCTGCTCGTCGGAGAGCGTCGGCCGATTCATGAACAGCTTGGCGCGCGACGGCCCGTAGCAGTCGTGCGTAAAGTCGGCGACCTCCTGTGCCAGCACCGGATCGTCGATGCGCGTGGCATCGACTTCCATGCGAATCTGACGCAGGTCCGTGCCGCAGGGAATCGCCGCCACCGCGGCGCCGGTGACCGCCTTTGAGATGGCGTGCATGAAGAACCACCACACCGGCACCAGCGCACTCTGGTTGTTGAGCGCCGTGTAGACGTTGGACCAGCCCGTGTCGTTGGGCAGCGGGACGTTGACCTGGCATTGCGCGGAGCGCGTGGTGTCGAACTTGATCGTGGCGAGATCTACCGGGATCAACGGGATGCCGGCGAACATGATGACCACGATCGCCACCCACACCCGGTTCTCGATGCGCATCGACGACAGCACGCCCTTGTTGCCCTCGTCCGCACCTTCGCTGCGGGCCTTGAGCCATTCCTGGATCACGATGGCCACGAACGGCAGCGCGAACACGCCGCTGGCCACGAGGATGCTCCAGATGCCGTTGTTGACCACCCAAGCCACCAGGGTCAGGTAATACTCCAGGTAGTCCGTGGTGTAGAGCGTCATGCCTGCCTCCCGGTCTCAGCCGTGCCGCAACAGTTGGCTGGCTTCCAGCGCGACCACGGCGATCACGGCCGCGATCTCCGTGCGCAGCAGGCGCTGATGCGTCTCGCGGGACGGCTCCCGCCGCAACAGGCGCCGACGCATCCACCACCAGCCGTAAGCCGTCGCTCCGTAGAGGCACAGCCGCCACACGAAGAAGTGGCCGGCGTGCGCCTGCAGCCAGTGCTGCCAGCCCTCGACGCCGCCGACCACGTGGATGCCGGCGATGTTCACCGCCACCGCCGCGGCCACCACCAGCAAGGTCCACAGCAGCGCCACGCCGACGCGGCGGTTGAACAGCCATGGCAGCCGCAGCCAGGCCAGCCGGCTCATGGCGTACCGCTCCGCGGCTTCTGGACTTCCCGCAGACGGTCGCGCGTGGTGTCGCCCTCGAAGATGCCGCGCGAACCGGCAGCGCGGGTGCTGTGGCGCTGGATGATCGCCATCGCCGAGTTGCCGGCCAGCGTGCGGCGCAGCTCCAGCTCGGTCTTGAGGTTGTTGATCTCCTGCTCCAGCGCGCTGTTCTCCTGGTCGACCGCCTGCACGGCCAGCTCGTTGGCAGCGACGTTCGGCTCCTTCTTGCCGGTCAGCAACGTGCGTTGCAGCAGCAGGGCCTTCTCCAGCACGCTGGACAGCGCAGCCTCGGACGCGAGGCGCCGGCCCAGCACGTCCTGGTCGGGTTCGTCACGCAGGGCCTCGATCACGCCGCGGGTGATCGGCAGCGAGCTGCTGCCGGCTGCGTCGAGATTGGCCAGCGTCGTCGGCCGGGCGCCCGTCACCAGTTCCTGCAGCGCCTGCAGCTTGGTCTCGTACTCTTCCTGGATCATAGGCGTCAGCCCGACGCCAGGCGTGGTCTGGGTCTTCGTGCAGTTTTCGCAGGTGCGCTGCTCGCGTTCGCCCAACACGCGGGTCGCCCAGTCCGCGGCCGCCTGGGGCGAGGACCAGGTTTGGCAGGTCAGGCGGTTGCCGCAGGCGCTGCGCGCGATCGACGAGGTATCGGTGGCGCTGCGCCCGTTGAGCAGGTTGTAGCCCGCGCGTGTCACGTCGCCGACCACCTTGATCGAACTCTGGCCGGAGCCGCCCGCGTTGCCGCCGCCGACCCAGGGCACGCCGTTGTTCCCTTTGTTGGACTCGGCCTGCTCGATGGCGGAGACGGCATCGGTGCTGCTGACCGCATCCCGCAGCGCCATCCCCTCGGCGAGTTGGTCCCAGCCGGCTTGGCCGCCGGCCATGTCCGCCATCCGGTTTGCGATGGCCCGGCAGGTCATCTTCGAGCGGTCGAAGTCCAGGCGCGCCTGGAGGATGCCGTTGGTCAGCAGGTTGTAGAGCCCCGGGTCGGCGCGCTGGATGATCAGGGCCGGCAGCGAGGCCACGGCGCTGGTGGCGTTCTGGATCACGTTGCTCATGATCGTCTGGAAGCCGTTGGTGATGCCGTTGAGCTGGTTCTGCAGCGTCGTGGTGATGCTCATGTCGCCGCAGATCAGGTTGCTGTTCCAGCCGACGCCGACGCCGATGCTCTGCATGTTGCCGGCACCACCCATCGACACGGCCCGGCCGCCGCCGATGCTGTAGAGCACGTCGTCGCCGATCGCGCTGCCGCTGACGTTCACGCCATTGGGATCGATGCGGGTCTGCGCCCAGGCGGCGCCGACGACCAGCGTGATGGTCGCCACGAGCAGCGTGGGCCGCAGGTGCGACTTCGCGCGGCGCAGGAAGTCAGGGAGGGAGGCGTTCATCGTGGGTTCCTCACATGAAATCGACGCTGCCGAGGAAGACCTGGCCACGGCGCCGGCAGCAGGAGTACGGCCGCCACAAGGCCCAGGCGTAGTCGCCTTGCTGGGCTTGCACGCGGGTG
Source organism: Oryzomicrobium sp. (assembly GCF_021287045.1). Classification (GTDB taxonomy): domain Bacteria; phylum Pseudomonadota; class Gammaproteobacteria; order Burkholderiales; family Rhodocyclaceae; genus Oryzomicrobium. The sequence goes on from NZ_JAJTBG010000006.1 coordinate 163,862, forward strand.
CGGTTGTGCGGGAAGACCACGCAAGTGTTCGAGAGCGTGGGCGTCAGCTCCTGCCACTTGCCCGTCGAGGCGTCGGTCTCCATCAACGCGCCGGCCGGCCAGTACCCGTCGCGGGCGTTGGCCAGCAGGGGCTGGTACACGTGGATCTGGTTGCGGCGCGTCACGATGTCGCCCGCGCGCTGCGCGACCACGGCGCCGCTCTTGTGGTCGTCGGTCTGGTGCAGGAAGCCGCCGCGGGGATACACGTTGCCCCAGAGGTTCAGGCCGGTGCGCGTACCGATTTCGCGCCGGCCGGGGATGAGCGCTTCGGGGTAGAACGCTTCCGGGATGTTGTAGCGCCAGGCGATCGTGTCGAGCGTGCTCAGCAGATACGGCATGAAGGCCATGCCCGCGCCTTCGCAGGTGTAGCCGGAGGCGCTGGCGAACTGGCTGAACACCATCCCGGCCGGATGACCGATGACATCGGCGTTCTTGAACTTGGCGAGGTTGTTCTCGTTGTCGTGATTGGTCGTGCCGTCACCGCCCGCCTTGGCGCTCGGGTTGGGCATGCTCATCGCCCTGACTTCCAGCCACGGGTTTTCGCCGGTGTTCGAGTAGCTCGACACCACCGCATCGGGGACGTAGTGGCGCACCTTGACGGAGGTGCGAACCGAGCAGCCGAAGGGCGTGCAGTACAGCCAGTAGCAGATTCCGACCACGCGGTATTCGAGACAGTCGGGGGACAGCGTCGACGAGACGATGGTGGCGGTGTCCAGGGCGAATGTCGACGTGGCCGCGCTCAGCAGCAGCGAGGCGACGGTGGCGCGCAGGCGCCGGGACGCCAGCAGGAGGCTCATGGCTGCGTGCTCCGGTAGGCGTTGATGCGCGCGACGGCGCGGGGCACGTCGGGCTCGCCGTAGACCACGTAGCGTCGATCGACCACCACGGCGGGAATCTTGGCGATGCCCAGCCCCCAGGCATCCGCGACACCTTGGTAGGCATGGCCGATGCGGCGCTGCAGGGCCTCGCCGCCGTCATGCAACCGCTGCCGCACCAGGGCCGCGGCCTGTTGCGGGTCGGCCGGCAGGTGCGCGGCGAGTTCGACCTCGATGCGCGTGGCCTGGTCCAGCTCGATGACCCGCACGCCGGCCGGGGCCTGCACCGGATGACGGCTGTCGGTGACGACGAGCACATCGGCGGCCGCCGCGATGGGACCGAGCAGCGCGGCGCACAGTCCAGCGGCCAGCCGGGCGGCCAGGGGGCGCCGCGAGGCGGCAGGAAGGTTGAGGGAATGAGCCGGCATGTCGCGCCTCCGCGGAGTCGATGCAGACTCGTAGTCGAGCGCAACGCAGATCAGGGGACGACAAAGAAACCGAAACCGGTCAGTCCCGATTTCCTGCGCACCGGCGAAAAGAAACGGGAGCCAAGGGCTCCCGTGGTGATGAAAGGAATGCGCGTGGGGTGGTGCTGCTACAGCAAGCCGGCTTCGGCGAACGAGTACGGGCTGCCCTTGCCGACGATGAAGTGATCCAGTACCCGGACATCGACGGTGGCCAGGGCGCTCTTCAGCCGCTCGGTGATCGCACGATCGGCGGCCGATGGCTCGGTGGTCCCCGAGGGGTGCTGATGCGCCAGGATCAGCGCCGAAGCGTTGAGCGCCAGCGCACGCTGGACCACCACCCTCGGATACACCGAAGTCTGGTCGACCGTGCCCTGGAACAGCGGCTCGAAGGCGATCACCTGGTGCTGGTTGTCGAGAAACACGACGGCGAAGATTTCGTTCGGCTCCGCGACCAGTTTCAGGCGCAGGTAGTCGCGCACGGCGGCGGGACTGCCCAGCGCCGGACCGGCCTTGAACACGCGGTTCTCCAGCAGGGTGATGGCCTGCCGGATGATCCAGTCTTCGTGTTGGGCGGCGATCAGGGTGAGCGACTCCGGGCGGGAGTCGGCGATGACAAGAGACATGGCGAACCTCCAATGGATGAGATCGGAGGGCGCCTGCCCCTGGAGGGCAAACCCTCCTGGGGACGATGGGGATGGAACGGGTGACGAGCGGGCATCCACCACCGCGGATGCGGTGGCTGTTCGCGTCAAGGGATGCGATGCGAACGGGTTTCGATCAACGCGGACAAGCCGCGCCGCAGCCTTGAAGATCGATGGCTACCTGGGCATGTCACCGGCAACGCCGGCGGGCATGTCTGGGGAATGGGCGGGTTCGGCTACGGTCGTGCTGCCGGCGGCGAGCAGGTCGATGGCCGACAGCAAGGCATCGCCTTCGACGGGACCGTGCAGCAGGAGGGTCTTGCCGGACTCGCGGTCGCGCAGTTGCAGGGCCGGCGTGGCCGCGATGCCCTGTTGTGCTGCTTCCACCGCCTGGGCACGGATGACGGCATCGGGGCGCTCGCTGTCGAGACAACCCTGCATGGCTGGTGTGAGGTCGGGATAGCGCAGGCCTTCCGGCGGGCCCTGGCCGTCGCCACGGGTGTTCGAGTAGAGCCACGCCACGGCCTGCCAGAACGTGGCATGTCCGCCCGTCTCGCCCGCGCACTCGGCCAGGCGTGCCCCGGCAGTCGCGGCCGGCTCGTGCATGGACAGCGGCAAGTGATGCCACTGCCAGTTCACCTCGGGATGGGCGTCGATCCAGCGCTTGAGCGCGGGGAAGTAGGCCCGGCAGTACGGACACTCCAGGTCGGCGTACCCGACCACCGTGAAGCGCGCATCGGCACGGCCATACAGCCAGGGCGGGCCGGCCGGTTTCGGCGCTTCGGACCCGGCGGCGGCCAGGGGCATGGACTCGGTTGCCGGTTGCGGCGCGCGCAGCAGCATCCACGAGGCCACCGCAATCGTCACCACGATCAGCAGACCGATCCGAGGATGACGGCGGGCGAATGAAGGCAGGCGCATCGTGTCGCTCCCGTCAGGCCAACGTGTCCAGCGCCAGCGGTTCGATGCCCCGCGCGCGGTCGATCTTCTCGGCCACGCGGAAGGCGGCATCCAGCTCGCTGATGCCGTGCTGCTGCATCAACTGGAAGCGTTCGGCCTTCTCCTCGGGCTCGGTCATCGCCATCGCCAGGTAGAGGCTGGGCGGCACAGCGCGGAACAGCACTTCCATCGACTTGGACAGGATGACGCCCTCGCTGAACTTGCCGGCCTCCTTGCGTGCCGAGAGCATCAGCGCCTTCTGCGAAGCGTTGAGTTCGCGGAAGCGCGCGATCTTCTCGACTTCATCGGGCGGCATCGACAGGCAGATCCACCACTCGATCATGTTGAGCATGGGCTCGGCCGCTTTCGGCAGGTCGTCCAGGTTCTGCGTGGCGAGCCAGAACCAGGCGCCGAGCTTGCGCCACATCTTGGTGATCTTGACCACGTAGGGCGCAAGCAGCAGGTTCTTCGTGATGATGTGGCCTTCGTCCGTCACGTTGATGATCGGGCGGCCCAGGAACTGGTCGCGCTCGGCGATGTTGTTGACGGTGTTGATGAGCGAGATGTAGGCAATCGAGAGTTGGGCGTTGTAGCCCTCGCGCGCGAAGGTGGCGAGATCCACGATGGTGATGTCCGCCTCGGGCCACGGCGTGCCGGACCGGTCGAACATCTCGCCGTCCACGCCCTGGCAGAACATATCCATGGCGTCGGCCATCTCCAGCAGCCGTGCGCGCCGCATCTCCGGCAGCGTCGCATCGCGGGCGCGCTCGCGCAGCGCGTCGCGCACATCGCGGGTCAGTACCGTGCGCTTCTCCGCTACGCAGCGCTGTGCCGCATCGAGAATGCACTGGCGGATCAGGCTGCGGTCGGCGCGCGTCATGCGCGCTTCTTCCTTGTCCTCGCCGCCGGTGATCATCAGTCGTGCAGTGATCTCCAGCTCGCCGAGCACGTCGCGCTGCTCGTCGCCCTCCACGGCCATGCCGGCATCGGTCTGGTCTTCGTCGAGCGCATCGGCGTCCAGCGTCTGTACCTGGCTCGGCGTATCGACCAGGCGCCAGGCGTCGGCGAACGGAGCCAGACTGACGCCCGCGCCGGGTGCAAGTTTCACCCGATGCACGGTGAGACCCAGCCGTGCCGCGAAGTCGCCAAACAGGCCGAAGCTGTTGCCCGCCTCGACGATGAACAGGCGCGGCCGATAGATCGCCGTGACCTGGTTCAGGATGTTGTTGAGCGTCGCGCTCTTGCCCGAACCCGTGGGGCCGAACAGGAACAGGTGCGCGTTCATCTGCCGGTCGAGGCGGTTCAACGGATCGAAGGTGATCGGGCCCCCGCCGCGGTTGAAGAACGTGATGCCCGGATGCCCCGTGCCCTGACTGCGGCCCCAGACCGGCGCCAGGTTCGCCACGTGTTGCGCGAACATGAGCTGTGTGTACCACTGGCGCTTGTCGGAAGCCGGATCGAACACGCACGGCAGCCAGCGCAAATAGCTGTTCAGCGGCGCCACCTCGTCCTCTTCGCGTACCGGTTGCAGGCCGGCGTTGAGCATCACGTTGACGAGCTGCAGGCCGCGCGCATCGAGCTGGGCCAGGTCGCGGCCGCGCAGGTAGAACGCCAGCGCGCCGCGGTAGAGCTTGTGCGCGCTGCCGATCAGGCCGCGCGCCTGCTGCACGTCCTGCCGGGTCTGCTCCGAGGCCAGGGTCTCGCCGACGGCCTTCCTGGCGAGGTGGTTGAGGTGCGCCTCCAGCACGTCCTGGGGCGTGGCGACCAGCGTCAGGCACATCACCGTGTCCTCGGGCATCTGATCGAACAGCGCGTTCATGGCATCGCCGCCCTTGCGCGTCTCGCCCGTCAGATGGCCCGTCACGGGTGGCGTGCGCAGACGATCCATCACGATCACCCGATGCGGCATGCCGTCGAAGAACCACAGGCCGTTGGGCACGTCCGAGCATGGCTGGCCGAAGAACAGCCGTTGTGCGAAGTCGGTGCCGCTGGCGAGTTCGATCTCGCCCTCCTCCCGCTCTTCCGGGTAGCGGGTCAGCGCGTAGAAGCGTTCCCGATCTTCGGCAGTGGCGCCGAGCAAAGTCGGATTCGGGTTGAACCAGCGCAGCAGCCAGGCGTGGATGTCCGCCGCGCCGAGACGCCGGGCTTTCACGCCGGCATTCGCCAGCCCGCCGGCGAGGCGGTCGCAGATCGTGGTCAGCGCCTGCTCGGGCGACTGGCCGCGCCGCGGGGCCGGGGCTGCGGACGTGCGCCGGTAGACCACCATGCGCACGCGCCGGACCTGGCCGCGCCACGGCAGGCGCGTCACCGTGGTGTCCTCGAACAGGCCACCCGGCTTGGCGATGGCCCGCAGGTGATGGGCGAAGAAGCGCAGGTAGAAGTCGCTGAACGCGCTGTCCTGCGCACGCGGCTGCAGATAGTTCGCCAGGGAGCGCAGATAGTTGTCCCAGCCGGCCTCGTCCTGGGCGTAGAGCTGCACCACCCAAGGGTTGTCGTCCAACTCGTCGAAGGAGTCCTGCAGGGCGTTCTCCAGCGCATCGCGCGCCTGCCACAGCCAGGCCATCTCACGGCCCTCGGTGCCGACCGGCGCCAGCTCGAAGAAGGCCGCCACCGACTGGCCGTCTTCCAGCAACATGCACTTGCTGCCGGGCAGGTACTCGACCCAGGGCAGCAAGTCCGCGAACGACGGCGCGACGCCATAGAGCGCATCGTGGTCGGCCTGGGTGGCCGGCCTGCGCCGGCCCCGGCCGAGCGCGCTGCCCGGCTCGGCGACACCCTGTGCCGCCAAGGCCGTTACGTGCCGTGCCCAGGCATCATCGGTCGCATCCGCGGCGTCAACAGGCGATGCGCCGGGCTTGCGTGACCACGGCAGCGACCAGGCCATCAGTAGTCCTCCACGCGCTCACCCGGCATCGCGTACTGCACGCGCTGGTAGAGCGGGAACACCGTGCTGTAGCCGGGCACCGGTACCGGGTCGGTGCCCGCCAGGTGCGGGAACACGTACATCACCAGGTCGGGATTCGGCAGGCGGTGGAACTGGCGGTGAATCTCGTTCTGCGCGGTACGAGTGTAGGGCGCCTGCACGCCGGGCGCCGCCTGCACATAGGCCTCGGTCAGCGGCCGGCGCAAACCCTGGCGCGCATCGAGCAGTTGCCGCGCGGCCTGGCCGCCGCCCGCGCTGCCGCCGGTCTCCTGATGCCAGATGTCGAGCATGGTGCTGTCGCCGTGCGGCAGCAGCTTCTCCTTGCTGGTGGCGCAGCCGCCGAGCAGGGTGGCCGCCAGCAGCACGGCGGCCGCGTCAATCCAGATCCGAGGCATGGGCTTCTCCGGTGCGGTGGTGGACCCGACGCCCCTTGGCGTCGTAGTCGATGTCGAGCGGCTGCTCCAGATGCACGGCCACCCTGGCGCCGGGCTGCACGTAGACCGCCGCGAAGGCCTGGCCGTAGAGCTTGTTGACCCAATCGGCCATGTCGCGCACGCCGCCCGCGAGGATGCGGCCCATCGCTTCATTGCCGCTGATGCCGACGGTGCCCAGCGAGCCGTTGCTGTTGGCGACCACGGCCACGCTGCCGTTGTCGGACTTGATGAGCGAGGCCGCGCCGGCGCCGGCCGCGGTGATGAGCGCCTGGCTGCCCAGGTACTGCTGGGCGTTGCTGCGCCGCTCGCCGCTGACGCAGGGGATGCCGTAGGGGTCGCTGATCCAGCCCAGGCCGCCCTGGATGCTGGCGCCGTTGTGACCCGCGTTGCCGCCGCTGCTACCGCCCTTGCTGCTGTCCTCCGGCACCGTGCGGATGGTGCCGTCCTGGAACACGAACGTGACCGAGCGGATTTGCCCGCGCACGCACGAGAGCGTCCAGTCGCCCGAGGCCGTGCCGCTGACCACGGCGCCAGCCACGTCGGGGATGTCGATGCCGTTGGCCGTGAGGTTGTCCGGGCCGATCAGCACCTTGAACGGGTACGGGTCGTTGACGGTTCCATCGATCGGCACGCGCCCGATCAGCGCCGTCATGGCAATCGACCCCATGAGCGTCGAGTTCGACGGCACGGTGTAGACAGCCTTCGTGGATGCGCCCACGGCGCGGCTGCCGACGTCGGCGACGGATTCCACTGCGGCCGACAGGCTTTTCTGGGCCGGCCCGAAGCTCAGGGGAAAGCTCGGCTCCTTGCTGCCGTTCTTGGCGTCGACCTTGGCATCGTCGGGCTCGACCCACTGCGTGCCACCGACGCCGCGGTTGAAGCGCTTGCCGTCACCCTCTTCCAGTCCCAGCCCGACGGGCAGGTCGGACGGGCCACCCTTGCCGGAAAGACCGTCCAGTTGCCGCTGCAGATCCTGCAGCAGCCCCTGGGTCTGCTGCCTGTCGCTGGCCACCTGGTTACGCTCCTGCTCCAGGCGGTTGCGTTCGCCTTCCAGCGCGCTCTGGATGCGCTGGTCGATCGCGCTTTCCCGCGCCCGCAGGCGCTCGTTCTCGGCCTTGTGCTGCTTGTTGTCGCCGAGCGCGCTCTGTAGCTCGGTGCGCAACTGCTTCACCTGGGCCACCAGCGTGGCAACGGTATCGCGCGGCGTGTCGCCGGCGATGCCCAGGGCTTTCATCTCCTCGGGCGTGAGCGTACTGGCCGCGCCCTTGGGGGCGGGCTGGCCGCCGGGGGCGCCGGAGAACAGTTTGATGCCGACGAACACCAGCAGCAGCGCCATCGGGATCAGCAGCCACTTGAGCAGCGGATTACTCTTCATCGCGCGCTCCTCCGGCCGAGCCGGCCGCGGCGGCCGGCGGCAGGTTCACGCTGGCGTCGATCGGGCTCAGCGCCGGCAGCAGCGACTCGGCCAGGCCGTGGCCGCGCGTGACCAGGTAGAGCACCGTGGTGTCGGACGGGGTGCCGGCCGGCCCCAGGTTCGGATGCTGGAAGGTCGCCGCCAGGAAGTTCCCCTGCAGGGCGCGCGGGTCGAGGTCGAGCCAGCGCGCGGCGGTGTTGGTGAGTCGCACGGCCGTCACCCACTGGTCTTCCAGGCGCCACGCGGCCAGTGCCCGCGCGTGCACCGGCAGCGTCGGCAGCAAGGTGTCCAGCGCGAGGCCACGGCGCAGGTTCACGCGCCCGATGCCGGCGACCGGCTCGACGGTGCGCAGCGGCGCGTACAGGTTCTGTGCGGCATGGCGCGTCAGCACGACCGGTACCGGCGTTTCGCGCCGGGGAACGGGTTTGTCCGCGGGCGCATCGGCCCGCTCGTCCGCACCGCTTGCTGCACTGCCGCCGTAGCGCTTCGCGGGGGCTTCCGCTTCCACGATGCGCACCGGCTCCAGCGGCGCCTGGCCGTCCTTCCCCGGCTCGGCGGCGATGTCGAGCAGGATCAGCGCGCCGGACTCCACGTCCTGCAGTTGCAGCCGCGTGGGCGGAATCGGCTCGCTCGCCCGCAGGTAGATCGCGCCGCCCGCACTCTGCACGCGCAGGTGATCGCCGACGCTGGCCGGCACGCCGACGCGCACATTGCGGTCGATGAAGACCACGCGCTCCTGGCCGACCACCAGCGGCACCGGCAGGGGCAGCCGCTCCCAGCGCAGGATTTCCACGGCCTGACTGGCCGGCACGAAACCGAGGATCAGCAGGACGCCGGCCAGGGCCGACCAGTTAACGGGCTTCATGGAGAGTCTCCCTGCAGGTGGCCGGGGGCGTTGGCGGGCGCGCCGGTCTGGGCCGGCGTCGGCGGCGGTTCGATGCGCTGGGGCGCACTGGCGTAGCAGTCCAGCGCCAGGCCGAAGGGGTTGCGCTCGGGGTCGATGTCCAGCCGGACGACCTTGATGGGGTAGCGCACCAGGGCGCGCTTGACCTGCTCGGAGCCGTAGTATTCGTCCGCGCTCACGTCGAGCGTGACGATCCAATCGCGGTCGGAAACCACCTTGACGCGCGTGGCCGGATCATCGCCGTAGCCGCGGCCGGGAATCTCGTAGATGCCACGCACGCGCTGACGCAGCTCGCCACTGGCGCGCCGGTATTCGTAGTCCTGCTGCAGGAAGGCCCGGCAGCTCGGCGTCAGGTAGGCTGACAGCGCGCGCAGGTTGCGCGGGTAGTCTTCTTCGCCGTTCGTGGGCCAGCGCTGTACCTGCTGCCAGATGTAGAAGGAGAAGGCATACACGCTCTCGGGCGGCACGTCCCACCACTTGCGCGTGCTGCCCGAGCGCAAGTCCGGCGGCACATGGATGGTCAGACTCTTCGGCGCACTCCACCAACCGAAGCCGAGCAGCAGCGCCACCACGAACAACGCGCCGGCCCCCAGACGCAACGTCTTCACGTGCGCCTGCAGGTGCGCAACCTCGTTCTTGAAACGGCTCATGGCGTACCTCGATCGGCATTGCGCCGGGTCGTCCAAAAGCCCGAGCGGGTGATGAGGCGCTGGCCGCCCAGGAGCGCTGCCAGCGCCGGGTGCCGCAATGCCAGCCGCCACTGGAGCTGCCGGTAGAGCCAGGTATCGGGCCGGCCGCGCTTCTGCGCGCGCAGGAAGCCGCCGCCGACGAAGACGCCCAGCGCGATACCGGCGACGATCAGCGTGGGCACCATGGCGATGCTGTGCGTGAGCCAGGCCAGCGGCAGGCCGAGCGCGAACCCGGCTGCGGCCGACAGGCCGGCGCAGATCCACAACTCGTCGGCGGTCAGCCCGCGCACGACCACCGGCTGGCGGTTCAGCCGATGCGGCAGGAAGGTCACCAGCGTGTCTTGCGGGGTCTCCGAAGGGACGGCCATCGCTTGCCGCCCTCACAGCACGCCGGTGGCCTTGGTGAGCAGCCAGATGCCGACCACCAGGAGGATCGCGCCCACGGCGACCGTCAGGCCGAACTGTCCCCAGGTGGCGCGGCCGGTGTGGATCTCCGAGTAGCGCGTGTAGGCGTGATAGCAGACGCCGACGAACATCGAGGCGACCACGAGCAGCGCGATCAGCAGCACGATGTCGTAGCCGTAGTTCTGCAAGGTCTGCAGGATGCCGCTGCCCTGGCCACGCGATGGGTCTTCCATGGTCGGCAGGCCCTGCGCGAAGGCCGACAGCGGCAGGCCCGCGAGCGCCAGCGGCAGCAGCGGTGCGGCGATGCGGAACGGAATGCGATGGGATGTCGTTGGAGTGTTCATGGCGTGTGGCCCTTCGTGACGGTCAGGAGAGGAGAAAGAAGGTCAGCACCAGGTACATCGCCACGAAGCGCACGACGACGGCGAGGAACTGACGCTCGGTGATGCGGTGCTCGACCCAGCCGACGTAGGCGGTGCGCATGGCCCACACGCCCCACAGCAGCAACACGGCGAACACGAAGCCCAGCACCACGGCAGAGACGGCCGAAGGCGCAAAGCCACCGTTGGCCTGGAAGGCAGCGACCTGATCGGCAGAGGGCGTCATGGCGATGGCTCCTCGTCGTCGGCGCGGTCGCGGCGGACGTAATCGCCGGCCAGCGGGACGGGATCGCGCGGCTGGGCGCGCTGGGGCACGAGGTAGTCCTGCAGGCCGGCGCGAACGCGCTTCAGGTCGGCGCGCAGTCGGGCGTAGTCGAAGTGGTAGCGGGCGCGTTCCTGCGGAGCGGTATGGGCGGCGTGCTCGGCGAGGCGGTCGATCAGGTCGAGTTGGCGGGCAAGCGCGGCGAGCTGCTCACGCTCCGAGGCGAGGCTGTCGGCAGCGGCGGCAGGCTGCAGCGCCGAGAACGACACAGCCAACACCACGGCAAGCGCAGGCCATGCGGATGTGCGGCGGTTGGTCTGTCCCATCGTGCCATTCCCCGTTGAAGCGGATGGCCAGATGCTGTGGCGCGCCCTCGCTTCGCGCCGCAGGGAATGGGAACTACGGCATGACCGGATTTCCGGGGCGAGCTGGCGATCAACCGTGCAATGCTCCCGGGATTGCGGAGTTGGCCAGCGCCTACCGCAGCTTGGTAGAATTGGCTAAACTTGGCAATCGTAATCTACGAAAGGCCAGATCGGATGGTTTCCGGATGACTGAAGTCGAGAGCGAGATCCTCACGCTTGAGGAGGTCGCGGCCTACCTCAAAGCCGGGAAACGGACGGTCTATCGCCTTGCCCAGAAAGGAGAGATTCCGGCGTTCAAGCTTGGGGGAACCTGGCGCTTTCGCCGCTCGGAGCTGGATCGCTGGATCGCGGAAAGCATCAACAAGAAGCCGGAGGCGAAGTGACCGACTACCAAGTTCGTGCAACTGGTCATGGTCCAGGGGAGGAGCGCTGCCGATGATGCAACAGCTTCTGACGCCGCATCAGAGCCAGTACTACGCATGGCTCCCGACCCTACGCCGCATGGATCGGACAACGGAACATGCCCGCAAATGGGGAGGTTTGATGTGACACAAATTTCTTGTGTTGATTTGTTCTGCGGTGCAGGCGGATTGACGCATGGCTTCGTTCTGGAGGGTGTGCCTGTCGTCGCCGGAATCGATATGGACCCCGCCTGCCGCTTCCCTTATGAGGCCAACAACCAGGCCCGATTCGTGGAGCGAGACATCAGTAAGGTCACCATCGCCGAGCTGAAGGCGTTGTTCGGTGACGCCGATCTGACGATTCTCGCGGGCTGCGCGCCATGCCAACCCTTCTCGACCTACGCGCAGCGCTACGAGCTAGACGGCAAAGATGGCAAGTGGGGCCTCCTGTATGAATTCGCTCGCCTCGCGAAGGGCTCCAGTCCCGATGTCATCACGATGGAAAACGTGCCGACCGTCGCCAAGCACGAGGTGTTCCACGACTTCGTGGATACGCTGAAACGGCTCGGGTACAAGGTTTGGTTCGATGTCGTCGACAGCTCTCGTTATGGCGTCCCGCAGATGCGGCGGCGGATGGTGCTGCTGGCCTCTAAGCACGGCAGCATCGAGATGATCCCGCCCACCCACGAGAAACCGAAAACCGTTCGACAGGCCATCGCGCACTTGCGACCGCTCAGTGCCGGAGAGTCCGCGCCCAGAGACAAACTGCACGTCACCTCGACGCTGTCCGAAACGAACCTCAAGCGGATCAAGGTCTCCAAGCCCGGCGGCACTTGGCGCGACTGGCCCAAACACTTGATCGCCGAATGCCACCGCGCCGAGAGCGGGCGCACCTATCCGGGCGTCTATGGGCGCATGGAGTGGGACAAGCCTGCGCCGACCATGACGACCCAGTGCTACGGGTTCGGCAACGGTCGCTTCGGTCATCCTGAGCAGGATCGAGCCATCTCCCTACGGGAAGCCGCGATCTTGCAGAGCTTCCCGCGCGACTATGCATTCATCCCGCCGGATGGCGAGGTGAGTTTCAAGGTGCTCGGGAGGCTCATCGGCAACGCGGTTCCCGTCGATCTCGGTCGCGCCATCGCCCGCAGCATCAACCAACACCTCGCGTCGGTCACGGCTCGGTGATGGACTGACGAGGACCGCTCTATGCCGCAACTCCTGCCCTCGTCACCCGATACCAGTCGCCGCATGGCGAAGGTGAGGCAGAAAGGGACGGATGCGGAGGTGGCGTTGCGGAGGGAGATGTATCGAATCGGTCTGCGCTACAGGATCGATTACGAGGTTCTGAGGAAGCCCCGTCGCGTCGCGGATATCGCGTTTCCCGGGCGAAAGATCGCCATCTTCGTCGATGGCTGTTTCTGGCATGGCTGCCCCGAGCATGCCACTTGGCCGAAACGGAATGCGGAGTTCTGGCAGCAGAAGATCGAGGCGAACCGGAAGCGGGACGCGGACACGAATGAGCGGCTTCGCTCCGTCGGCTGGACGGTACTCCGATTCTGGTCGCACGAATCACCGACCGAGGCGGCAAGAGCTGTCGCGCGCGTGATCGCCACGGTCGACGCACAGCGTCGCGTTTCGTCGTCCGGCGTGAATGCGAAAAACTGAAAAAGGGGAGATGGCAATCGCATGGAGGTCCAAACCGAGCAGCAAGCCCAGACGTATCGCGCGAGGCCTGAGCCAGGACAACTGGTCGAGGTGCGCCGTCGTCAGTGGGTGGTGGCCGACGTCGATGCCGCTCGGCTGGATACCGGCACTCCCCAACATTGTGTGACGCTATCGTCGATCGACGAAGATGGTCTCGGCGAGGAACTGGAAGTCGTCTGGGAAATCGAGCCGGGTGCCCAGGTCATCGAACGCGCGGGCCTGCCCTCGGTCACGGGGCAGGACGATTCGGGCATGCTCGACGCCTTCCTCGACGCCGTGCGGTGGGGCGCCGCCACCAACGCCGACCGAGGGTTTCTCCAAGCGCCGTTCCGCAGCGGCGTCAGCATCGAGGACTTCCAGCTCGATCCGCTGGTGCGAGCCATCGACATGGCTCGCGTCAATCTGCTCATCGCCGACGACGTCGGCCTCGGCAAGACCATCGAGGCCGGTCTGGTCATTCAGGAACTGCTGCTGCGGCACCGTGCCCGCACCATCCTGATCGTCTGCCCTGCGTCGCTTCAGGAGAAATGGCGCGTCGAGATGCTGGAGAAGTTCGGCCTCGATTTCCGCGTGGTGGACACCGACTACATCAAACGGTTGCGGCGCGAGCGCGGCATCCACGCGAATCCGTGGACGTCGCATCCGCGCCTCATCACGTCGATGGATTGGGCCAAGGGCGGCGAGGGTTTGCGCGCCATGCGCGACGTGATCCCGCCGCACGTCGGCCATCCGCGCAAGTTCGACCTGCTGGTCGTGGACGAAGCACACAACGTCGCGCCCGCCGCAGGCGCGCACTACGCGCTGGAGAGCCAGCGCACACGCTTCGTCCGCGCCATCGGCCCGCACTTCCAGCATCGCCTGTTCCTGACCGCGACACCTCACAACGGCTACACCGAGTCGTTCACCTCGCTGCTGGAATTGCTCGACGACCAGCGCTTCGCGCGCAACATCCTCCCCGACGAAAAGCGCCTAAGTCAGGTGATGATCCGTCGCCTGAAAAGCGATCTGGTCGATGCGCACGGCAACCCCCTGTACGCCCGGCGCACCTTGCAGGCGCTCGAAGTCCCGTACACGGCGGAAGAGCGCGCGATTCATCGCAAGTTGGACGACTACTGCGCCAGCCGCGAAAAAGATGCCGAGAAATCAGGTAATGGCTTCGGCACGGCCTTCGTCAATCGCCTCCTCAAGAAGCGTCTGCTCTCGTCGCCAGCGGCGTTCGCGTCCACTCTGGAAAAGCACGTCGCATCGTTGTCCGAAGCACGGTCCGCGAAGTCGGACGCGATGGCGGAGCGCATTCTGCACAAGGCCATCCTAAAAGTCGACGAAGACTATGCCGACGATCAGGAGGTAGAGAACGCCCAAGCCGAAGCCATCGAGGAAGCCACGCGCCGCTCGACGCCGCTGACGCCGGAGCAGCGGGCGACGCTGGACGACTTGAGGGTGTGGGCTCAGCGAGCCAGGAATCAGGCCGACTCCAAGGCCGAAGCCATCCTCGACTGGCTCACGGCCAACCTCAAGCCGGACGGTCAGTGGAACGATCGCCGGGTGATCCTGTTCACCGAATACCGCACCACACACCAGTGGATGCATCAAATCCTCGCCAGCCACGGCTTCGGCGGCGAGCGTCTCGGCCTGCTCCACGGCGGCCTCTCTCAAGAGGAACGGGAACCCATCAAGGCGGCGTTCCAGGCATCGCCACAGGATTCACCCGTCCGCATCCTGCTCGCCACCGACGCGGCGTCCGAAGGCATCGACTTGCAGAACCACTGCAATCGGCTCATCCACTTGGAGATTCCCTACAACCCCAATGTGATGGAGCAGCGCAACGGGCGTATCGACCGCCACGGACAGCGCGAAAAGGAAGTGCTGATCTGGCACCCGGTCGATGGTGGCGACACGAGCGGCGCATCGGTCGGTGGCCACGGCGAGGACATCCTGCGCGCCTTGCGAAAACTGGACTCGATGCGCGCCGACATGGGCAGCGTCAATCCGGTCATCGCGCCGCAGATGTCCGGTCTGATCGAAGGCTCCTTGAAGGATTTGGACACTCGTCTCGCCGAGGCACGGATCGCACGGGCCAAGAACTTCGTTCGTGCCGAACGTGAGTTGAAGGAGCGCGTCGCCAAACTGCACGAACGTCTCCTCACTACCAAGCAGGATTTCCACCTCACGCCCGACCACGTCCTGATGGCCGTGAAGACCGGCCTCGCGCTGGCGGGCCGTCCGCCGCTGGAACCCGCCGAGCTACCGGGCGCACCCTCGGGCAGCGTGTTCCGGATGCCGGCGCTGTCCGGCTCCTGGGCGCGATGTCTGGAAGGGCTGCGTCACCCGCACACCCAGCGGATACGGCCCATCACCTTCGACCACGCCGTCGCCAGTGGCCGCGACGACGTCGTGCTCGTTCACCTGAACCATCGCTTGGTGCAGATGTGCCTGCGGTTGCTGCGCGCCGAGATCTGGGCGCAGGACGACGTGAAGAAACTGCACCGCGTCACCGTCCGCACCGTGCCGGATGCGCTCATCGACAGCCCCGCCGTGGTCGTCGTCTCGCGGCTGGTCGTCACGGGTGGCAACCATCATCGGCTGCACGAGGAACTGACGGTATCCGGCGGCTACCTGCGCGACCAATCCTTCCGCCGCGAAGAAGGCGTCACCCGCGTCCAGCAGTGGTTGGACGGTTCGAGGCCGATCACAGCAGCCCCGTCCCTGTTCGACGCACTTCGCGTCCGCTTCGACCGTCAGCAGGAAGCCATCCTGAAAGCGGTGGATGCGCGTTCGAAGGAGCGTCTCCGACACCTGGCCAACACGCTCCAGACCCGCAGACAGCAGGAAATCGACGACATCGGCACCGTGCTCGACGAACTGGAGAAGGCGATCCAGTCCGAGTTGAAGAAAGGCGAGCAGCCCGAACAGCTCTCGCTCTTCACCGAGGATGAACGCACACAACTCCGCCGCGACATCGCCGCGCTGGAAGCGCGCCTCGCGCGCATCCCTGACGAGCGCCGGATGGAAACGCAGGCCATCGAATCCCGTTACGCCAAGCTCGACGACCGCACCTTCCCGGTCGCCGTGATCTTCGTCGTGCCCGAGTCCACGTCAGGGGTGGCGAAATGATGACCTGGCAGGAATATCAGGAGGCCGTCGCCGAGTTCTACGAGCAAATCGACGACTTCGGTAACGTCAGAAGAAACGTCATGGTTCCGGACAAGATCACCGGCCAGCTACGGCAAATCGACGTGCTCATCGAAATCGAGGCCAAGGGGCATCCGCTGAAGATGATCGTCGATGCCAAGTTCCACGCCGTTCCCATCGATGTGCGAGAGGTCGAGTCAGTCCTCGCACTCGCTGATGCCGTTGGCGCAAACAAAGCGATCGTCGTCGTGGCGAATGGGTGGACGGAGCCAGCCAAGAAGAAGGCTGACCATGCTGGATGCGGCCTCGAACTTCTGTCGGTGGAAGACGCCCTCGATTTGATCGTTCCTGACAAATGGAAGATGTGCCCATCCTGCGATGCCGACTGCATCGTGCTCGATCAAGAAGGTGCGGTCACCCTCGATGGAGGCGCGTGGTTCTGGTGGCTTGCAGGTCAGTGCCGCGGATGCAAGTGCGCGCGTATCCACTGCCAAGACTGTGGGACGAAGGCATTCGTCGAACTCCATGGCTCCATCGTTTGTGGTTGCGGACATCGCTGGTCGAGCACCGATGACAGCGTCACCATCTCATTTTTCGCGGAAGAGCCTGAATGGTGACGCAGACCCAACACCACGACTGGCTCTCGCTCGTCGAGATTTCCGGCCCTTTCCTCGCCGTTCCCGTCCTGAAAGAAGCCTTTCCGCAGGGTCTGGAAGAACTGGATGCAGCCAAGCGCAAGCGGCTGCGGCAAGCCTACGACGAATGGCGCGAGGCACTGGAAACCGACGATCTGCATTTCGCAGACCTGCATGCGGCATGGATCGACGAGGTCTTGTCGCGTGGACTGGAACTCGACGAGGACGGTCGCGGCGACGTGCTCAAACGCAAGGATTGGTGCGTCGCGCACCTGACCGCCGATCTGCCCGAGCACGGGGTGACCCTGTTGCCGGACTTCGCCGTTGTCGGCAACGGCGACCAGCCGCTGATGCTCGTCCACGCCTACGGGCAGGATGTCGATCTCGATGCCACCCAGAAGCTGGACGGCTGGGCCAGCACACCGGCAGAACGTATGGTCAGGCTCTGCCGCGCCACGGGCTGCCGCCTCGGGCTGGTGACCAACGGCGAACGCTGGATGATGGTCGATGCGCCGGTAGGCGCAGTCACTACCTTCGCCAGTTGGTATGCGCGCATCTGGGGGCAGGAATCCATCACCCTCCAAGCCTTCGTCCACCTCTTGGGAATCCGGCGTTTCTTCGTCGATGAATCCGAACGGCTGCCCGCGCTCTTCGATCGCTCGCTGAAGTTCCAGGACGATGTGACCGACGCCTTGGGCGAGCAGGTGCGGCGCGCGGTCGAAGTGCTCATCCAGTCGCTCGACAAAGCCGACCAAGATCGCGACCGCGAATTGCTACGTGGCGTGAAGGAAGCCGAACTCTACGAAGCGGCGTTGACGGTGATGATGCGGCTGGTCTTCCTGCTCTCCGCCGAAGAGCGCGGCCTACTGCTCTTGGGCGACGAACGCTACGAGGCGAACTACGCGCTCTCGACCTTACGGATGCAGTTGCGCGCCGAATCCGACGAGATTCTGGAGCGTCGCTGGGATGCGTGGTCGCGCCTGCTGGCTGTCTTCCGCGCCGTGTACGGCGGCATCAAGCACGAAAACCTGCGCCTCCCCGCGCTGGGCGGCTCCCTGTTCGATCCGGATCGTTTCCCCTTCCTCGAAGGCCGCGCCCGTGGTTCCGATTGGCGCACCGACCCAGCCAAGCCGCTGCCGATCGACAACCGCACCGTCTTGCTGCTGCTCGAAGCCATCCAGCAATTCCAGGGGCGCACGCTGTCGTATCGGGCACTGGACGTCGAGCAGATCGGCTACGTCTATGAGGGTCTGCTGGAGCGCACCGTCAAGCGCACCGCCGAGGTCACGCTGGAACTCGACGCCACCAAGAGCGCCCAGTCGCCCTGGATCACGCTGGCCGAACTCGAATCTGCGAGGCTGGACGGTGCCGACCGCTTGACCGAACTGCTCCAGCAGCGCTCCGGCAGTTCCGCCAGTCGCGTACGCAACGATCTGGCTCGTCCCGTTGACGATTCGCTCGCCGATCGGGTGCTGACGGCTTGCCACGGCGACACGGCGCTACGCGATCGCATCAAGCCATTCGGCCATATGGTGCGCACCGACCCTTGGGGTTACCCGCTGGTCTATCCCGCTGGGGCCTTCATCGTCACCACCGGCTCTGACCGCCGTGAGACCGGCACCCACTACACGCCGAAGTCGCTTACCGAAGCCATCGTCGCCGAGACGCTCACCCCCATCGCCTACGTCGGCCCGACGCAGGGTACGCCCCGCGCGGACTGGGCGCTGAGATCCCCCGCCGATCTGCTCGATCTGAAGATCTGTGACCCGGCGATGGGTTCGGGTGCATTCCTCGTGCAAGCCTGCAGGTGGCTGGCCGACCGGTTGGTGGAGGCATGGGCGCAGGCCGAGGCGCAGGGCCACACGATCGGTGTCGATGGGCAGGTGGCGGATGCCAGCGCCAGCGTCGAGGCGCTACCGCGTGACACCGAGACACGCACCATTGCCGCCCGCCGCCTCATCGCCGAACGCGGCCTCTATGGCGTTGATCTGAACCCGCTGGCGGTCGAACTGGCCAAGCTTTCCATCTGGCTGGTGACGCTGGCCAAGGGGCGTCCCTTCGGCTTCCTCGACCACAACCTGCACTGTGGCGACAGCCTGCTCGGCATCCATCGGCTGGATCAACTCACCCAGCTTTCGATGAATCCCACCGGCCAGGGCCAGCTACGCCTGTTCGGCCAGAACGTTGAGCAGGCCGTGCGTGAGGCCATCGAACTGCGCTCACGCTTGCGCGAGATGCCCATCCGTGACATCCGCGACGTGGAAGCCATGGCGCATCTGGACGCTGACGCGCGCCGTAGGCTCGAAGTGCCGGAATGCATCGCCGATGCCTTCATCGGGGAGGTGTTCGCATCGGTCGGCGGCACGGCGCTGGAGAACGCGCTGGCGTCACTGACCATCCAGGCCGGGCAAGCCATCGATGGCGACCGCGAAGTGCTCGCCTCGATGCGCCGGAGATCGGTCGCTGCGCTCTCGACCGATCTGGCCGGAGACAAGCCTGCGCGGAGACCCTTCCATTGGCCGTTGGAGTTTCCGGAAGTGTTCGCGCGTGAGCGCGGCGGCTTCGACGGCATCGTCGGCAATCCACCCTTCCTGGGTGGACAGCGCATCACCGGCGTCGCGGGCACTGCCTTCCGCGATTGGCTGGTCGCGTACATCGCGGAGGGGCGTCGCGGCTCGGCTGATCTGGTCGCCTATTTCTTCCTGCGTGCTTGGAGCCTGCTGCGCGAAGGTGGCGGTTTCGGCCTGCTCGCGGTCAACACCATCGCGGAAGGCGACACGCGGCAGGTCGGGTTGGAAGCGATGGTCGGCGCGGGTGCCGTCATCCATGCAGCCTACCCAAACGAACCGTGGCCCGGGAAGGCGGCGGTCGTCACCAGTCGCGTGCATGTTCACAAAGGCGAGTGGCAGGGCGAACGCTCTCTGCTCGGGCGATCGGCTCCCTTTATATCGGCTTTCCTCTCCGATCGTGAGGAATGGAGTCCGAAGAGGCTGAAAGCCAACGAAGGCAAGGCTTTCATTGGCTCCTACGTACTTGGTATGGGCTTCGTGCTTACGTCTGATGAGGCACAGCGAATGCTGGACGCCGACCCGAAGAATGCCGAGGTGATCCTTCCGTACATCAACGGTGACGATCTCAATTCAGACCCGGAGCAGCGCCCGAGCCGCTGGGTAATCAACTTCTGGGACTGGCCGGAGGTGCGGGCCCAGACGTACTCAAAGCCTTGGTCATGGATCGAAGATGAAGTGAAGCCCGAGCGCCAGCGGCGTGACAAGAATGGGAAGTTCATGCTCAGAAAGCCCCTACCCGAACGATGGTGGCAGTTCGGTGAGAAGCGGCCGGCTCTCTATCACTCCATCGGACGCGGCCAACACTTCGAACAACATCCCGACGGCTGGAACTCGAAGGCCAAGCCCATGAAGGAGATCTTAGTCTCAGCCCGTGTCGGGAAGTACTTCGGACCCTCCGTTGTGCCGAATAACGTGGTATGCAGTGAACAATGCGTCGTCTTTGCGGCCGCCAGCCCCCACGCATTCGCAGTCCTGCTCAACTCGTCCATCGGGCAGGCGTGGGTGTGGCAACAGTCGTCGCGACACGAAACGCGGCTGCGGTTCTCGCCGTCAGATGCGTTCGAGACCCTTCCGTTTCCCAATGACCTCGAAACCCTGGAACCGCTCGGTGAGGCGTACCTGAGGGCACGCCGCGAAGTCATGCGGACCGATCACATCGGCCTGACCAAGCTCTATAACCGCTTCCATACCGACACAGAGCGCGATCCTCGCATCGAAGGGCTGCGCGCATTGCAGCGTGAAATGGACGCCTCTGTCGCACGCGCCTACGGCTGGCATGACCTTGACCTCGGACACGGCTTCCACGAAGTGCCGTATCTGCCAGAGAACGACCGCGTCCGCTTCACCATCTCGGAGGCCGCGCGCATCGAAGTGCTGCGTCGGCTTTCGGAGTTGAACCGCCAGCATTACGAGGAAGAAGTCGCCCAAGGCTTGCACGGCAGAAAAGCCAACGGCACGGCCACGCGCAAACCACGTACCCAACGCACCGAAAACACGCTCGCACAGCAATCCTCATTCGGGTTCGATGCCAATCCAGCCAACGAAGGCCACTACTTCAAAGCTGCCGAACCCCGCGCCGACTATCGCGCCGGCCCAGCCCACGCCATCGTCGAATACCTGAAGACTCATGCCGGCTGGCACGCCAAATCCGACATTCTTGCCGCCACCGGCCTCGTGGAGAGTCAGTGGAACTCCACGATCACAGCCCTGATTTCGGGTGGCAGTGTCGAGCGCCAAGGCGAAAGGCGCGGCGCGCGCTACCGCATCCAGCCCGGCAACGAGGAAAACTATCACGAGGGGACGTCATGACTCGAACCCAAGCCACGCCGACGTTCGAGATGACCGTCGACCTCAACGTCCTCGAACATCTCGGCATCAACCTCTACAGCAACATCGCCGCGGTCCTGACGGAAGCGGTGGCCAACGCCTGGGACGCGGATGCGTCGAGCGTGCAGATTCGCGTCGATCCAAACAGCGAGTGGATCGAGATCGAGGACGATGGTGTCGGCATGTCCGTCGATGACCTGAACGGCAAGTACCTGCGTGTCGGCTATCGCCGCCGTGACGAGGACGCGGAGCATGGGCGCAGGACCGCCAAGGGTCGCCCGGCAATGGGCCGCAAGGGGCTGGGCAAGCTGTCACTATTCTCCATCGCAAATGTGATCGAGGTGCAGTCCTCCAAGAACGGTGACATGCACGGATTTCGGATGAGCGTGCCGGGCATTCACGAGGCCGTGCAAGAAAAGCGCCCATACCACCCAGAGCCACTGGCGAGCGAAACGCTCACCGTGACGCGGGGTACGAAGATCGTGCTGCACGAAATCAAGCGGCAGCGCCTCGGCAAGGGGGTGAGCGCGTTGCGAAAGCGCCTCGCCCGGCGCTTCTCGATCATCGGTCAGGCCAATGGATTCGAGATCAGGATCGACGGCCTGCCCATCACGGCGGCCGATCGCGGCGATCTGCCCAAAGCCCAGTTCCTCTGGACGTTCGATGGCTACGAGCCGGAGGCCAGCACCATTTCACACGTCCTGGAGCGCGAATCGTTGTCCGCGCGGTTCGATGCATGGGATTCGGCGTGGCGCGTGAGCGGCTGGCTCGGCACGGCGCGCAAACCCAAAGACCTCGACGACGACGAAGCGGGCAATCTGAACGGCATCGTGGTCTTCGCCCGAGGTCGCCTGTTCCATGAGAACGTGCTCGACCGCCTGAACGACGGGCGGCTCTACACGAAATACCTCACCGGCCAGATTGAGGCGGACTTCCTCGATGCCGACGATCAGCCGGACATCGCCACCAGCGACCGCCAGCGTGTGCAGGAGGACGACGAGCGGTACATCCAGTTGATCGCGTTCCTCGGATCGCGGCTCAACCAGCTCGAAAAACGCTGGAACGAATGGCGCAGGAAACACGAGGTCGAGAAGGCCAAGGAGACCTCTCCGGCCCTCGCCGAGTGGCTCGATACGCTCCCCGAGGGATACAAGAAGAGCGCGGAGACGCTGATCGCCAAACTGAGCGCGCTGCCGCTGGACGACGAAGACGACCGCAAGCTCATGTACCGGCACGGCATCCTGGCTTTCGAGCGCATGAAGCTGCGTGGCTCGACGGAAGAGTTCGTGACGAGCGTGGAGAGCGCCGACCGGCTGCTGGCCGTGCTCGCCGACCGCGATGCGCTGGAAGCCTCGCTCTACCGTGACATCGTGAAGTCGCGTCTGGACGCGATCCGCGACTTCCAAACCATCATCGACGAAGATGCGAAGGAACGGGTGCTCCAGAAGTACCTGTTCGACCACCTGTGGTTGCTTGATCCAGCGTGGGAGCGCGCCACGGGCAGCCAGATCATGGAGTCCCGCCTCACGACGGAAGGCGTGCTGATCGAAGACCTGACCGAGAAGGAACGTCTGGGCCGCGTCGACATCGCCTACCGCACTCACGCGGGCAAGCACGTCATCGTCGAACTCAAGAAGGTCGGTCGCAAGATGGGTCTGCTCGAACTGGTCGAGCAAGGCCAGACCTATGTGGACAAGCTGAAGAAGATTCTGCGCGAGCAGAACGTGGCGACGCCGGATATCGAGGTGGTCTTCGTCCTCGGCAAGGCGGTCGATGAAGAGGCCACCAACCCGGATCGGCTCAAGTCGTCGATGGAGTCCATTGCGCCGGGCAGTCGCATCGTCCACTACGACACCCTGATCCGTGGGGCGCAGGAAGCCTATTCGGCCTACATCGACCAGAGCAAGGCACTCGACAAGCTCGAAAAGATCGTGAGTGCAATCTGAGGAAGCGCGCTATGTCTTGGAACCCTGGACAACTCGTCCGCCACATCGACGATCCAGCCAAGATCGGCACGGTCACGGATCAAACTCGGGTGCGCGCGTCCGGCCCTCAGCATCGCGTGAACTGGAATGGCCGTCTGGACTGGCACTACGAGGAGGAGTTGGTCGCGGCCGATGCGGGCGGCGACGATCCTCTGGAACTGATCCGTGACGGTCGTTACGGGCGGGTGGACGACCTGCGCCAATTGCTGACGCACATCCATCTGGCGGGACGGCTGTCGAACGTCGTCTATGCGATGGGCCTGACCCAGACCGACTTCTACCCACATCAATACAAGCCCCTGCTGACCCTGCTGGACTCGCCCGTCAACGGCCTGCTGATCGCGGACGAAGTGGGTCTGGGCAAAACGATCGAGGCGGGGCTGATCTGGACAGAACTGCGCGCCCGCTACGACATGCGCCGTCTGCTGGTGGTGTGCCCCGCCATGCTGCGGGAGAAGTGGCGGTTCGAGCTTTCCTCGCGCTTCGGTCTGGATGCTCGTGTCGTCGATGCCGAAACGTTGCGGCAGGAACTGGATTCGACCGAGCACCGGGAACGTGCATGGATCGTCAGCTACCAGGGCATCCGCGTTCCGAGCGATTGGGATGCCAACGAGAGCGACAAGCCCAAGCGATCAGTTCGCGCCCGTCTCACCGACTTGCTCTACCAGCATGCCGACCAAGAACCGCTGTTGGACTTGGTGATCTTCGATGAAGCGCACTACATGCGCAACGAAGAAACGGGCGCATGGCGGACGGGCAGCTTGCTGAGGGATGTCAGCACACACCAGTTGATGCTGTCGGCGACGCCGATCAATCTCGGTTCGGACGACTTGTTCAATGTGTTGCGGCTGCTCGACCCGGATCATTTCGAGTATCCGGAGGACTTCCGAAACGTCGTCCTCGCCAATCGTCCGGTGATCGCCGCGAGCGACGTCGTGCGAGATCCGACGAGCGATGCCGACCAGATCATGGCGGCGATCCGCGAAATCGAGTCGTCGCGATGGTTCGAGCGATCCGAGCGCGTCGATCGCTTGATCGAGGAAGCGGAGTCGATTGAGGACTGGACGAACGACAGGCGCATTGACATCGCCGCCAAACTCGAACGGCTCAACTTGCTTGCGCACATCGTCAGCCGCACGCGCAAACGGGAGGTGCAGTCCAACCGCGTGTTGCGTGACGTCACGGTGTTCGAGGCGGAAATGTCGCCCGTGGAGCGGGAGCTTTATCAGGCGATCACCGAAGGAACGCGGGAGTATGCGCTGGCCAATGGCATCGAGCATGGTTTCTTGCTTTCCACGCCGCAGCGCATGGTTGCGTCCAGTCCGGCTGCCTTGTTGCGGACGTGGCGCGACGACGGACTCGACGCCGACGCCTTGGCGGCGGCGATGGACGAGATCGACGAAGACGAGGAAAAACTGGCCGAACGGACGTCTGGCCTCAAACAGTGGCTGGCGAGCAGAACGCTGCCCCAGTTCGGATTCGGCGATCTGAGCAGGAGCGACTCGAAATTCGCCGAGCTTTCCAAGGCGTTCAAGCGATTCGTGGCCGAGGATCGCGAGGCCAAGGCCATCGTGTTCACCACCTTTAGGGGCACGGCGCGCTATCTCGTCGAGCGGCTTTCCGCCGAGAACGTGGAGGCCGGGTTGCTGATGGGCGGGGCGGAGTTCGACAAGGAAGCCGTGGTTGCCGCCTTCCGAGAGGACAGGAACTGCCGTGTATTGGTCTGTACGGACGTCGCTGCCGAAGGCGTGGATTTGCAGTTCTGCCGTCTCGTCGTCAACTACGACCTGCCGTGGAACCCGATGCGCATCGAACAGCGGATCGGGCGCATCGACCGCATCGGTCAAATGTCCAAGCGCATCTTGGTGTGGAACTTCGTCCACAAGGACACGATCGATGCGCTCATCATTGCGAGGCTGACCAAGCGCATCGGCGTTTTCGAGAGCACTTTGGGCGAAACGGAGGAAATCCTTGGTCAAGTCCGCAAGCTCGAAGACATCTTGTTGTCGAAGCATCTGACCGTCGATGAAGAAGCGCGCTTGATCGAGGAGGTGGCGCTGGCGATCGAGAATGCCAAGCGCAAACAGGAAGAACTGGAGCGGGAAGCGATCCAACTGGTGGCACACGGTCAGCAACTGCTAGCGCAGATCGAAGCTGCGCGCGGCGATGGAAAGATCGTCACCCGGCACGACCTGATCCGTTACGTCGATGGGTGCCTCAGAAACGTTCCCGGTTGTCGGCTCGTCGCGGCGTATGGTGATGCCGACACGTTCGACATCGGCCTGAGTCCCGGCTTCGCGGCCGAGTTGGACGAGTTCGTGAGGCGGGAGAATCTGGTCGGGAAGACGGGTCTTGCCTCCGGCCAGACGAAGCGTTGTCGCTTCACCGACAGGATCACCGACAAGCCCAAGCCCGGCGAGGAGATCGTCCATCGCTTCCATCCGATCGTTCGTTTCCTGTCGCGCAAGGCCGACGGATCGGAGGATCGCTTTCCGCTCTACGCCGCTAGAGTCGCTGCCGAAGGCATCGAGGCGGGCCGGTATGCGTTGATGACCCGACTGGCGAGCTTTTCCGGTGTGAAGGAGGAAGAGCATCTCTTGGTCGCTGCCGTATCGCTCGACCGTGTGCCGCCCCTTGACGACCGGGTGGCGGAAGCCTTGCTCGACTCGGTCAGGAAGTCGGGGGACGACTGGCCGACGGTGGCAGTGGATGTCCCTCCGGATGCAGGGGTGGCTGCCGCAGAACGAAGCGAGGAAATGCTCAGGGATCGATACAAGGCGATCAAGGATGAGAAATGGCGCGAGAACCGAGATCGCGCCGACGTGCTTTCTCAGCTATTGGACGACCACATCCGCAAGAAGCGCGAGGGGTTCGAGAAGCGAATCGATAGCCATGAATCCTATGCGTCGCTGTACGGAAGCAGCCCGGATGGCAAGCGGCGCAAGGGCTTGGCGAATGCCGAACGCAAGAAGATGGAGGACTTTCTGGCCCGGATGGAAACCCGCCGAGCGACGCTGGAGCGCAAGAGTCAGGCGTTTTCGGCTGAGACGCGCGACATCTGCGTCTTGCTCGTGGACGTGGTGCGGGCGGGAGGTCGTCCATGAAGAGTTGGAAGGATCAACTGCGGGATCTCAAAAACGCACTACGAAGGTCGGAGCGCGACAAGGAACGAAGTGAGGAGGCGCCCAAGCTCGACTTCGAACCACCGCCAGCGTGGCTGGCTGGCGGTCAGCCTACTCCGAAGAAGCCTTCTGCCCGGAATCCCGTTCAGAAATCAGCCACTCCGGTCGCAGCTGGAGCTTCTGCCGCCAAGCCGTCGGCACGGCCCAGCGCGCTGCCACCGCCACCATTCAAGCCCCGCATCGACGACGGGTGTGTTCTGAACATGCCGGAGTGGAGCGACGTCGGCAGATCGTTGCAGCATCCAGAACACCGAGGCGAACGCTCGGCACCGATGGCCGTCCGGGTCGGGGTGGACTTTGGAACCGCGTTCACGAAGGTGGCGATTCGAGCAGGTGTCGATCTGGTGCCCGTCGCATGGTCTGCCCTCACGGAGGACGATTCGGAAACCGGACGCTATGTGGTTCCCGGTTTCGTCGTTCGCGCGCCGGATGGTGAGTTTTGCTGGCGACGTCTTACCGAGGGCGATATTCGAGGGAACCTCAAGCTCCCGGTCATCGAGATGGCCGAGTCAGATGAGTGCCCGACAGCCACTGTTGCGTATCTGGCGTTGGTCATCCGCTACGCGAGAGCGTTCTTGTACCGGAATGCGGAAATCGGACGAAAACTCGTCGGGCGTTCACTGCGCTGGGAGCTGAACATTGGTTGCCCCACCGAGCCACACGAGAACCCCAAGGTCGTCGATGTATTCCGGCGCATCGTTCGAACCGCGTGGTTGTTGGCAGCGGAAGATCGGCTCGCAGAACAGGATGTCGTGGCTGCATGGTCTTTGGCCGATCGTGCAATAGACCTCGAAGCAGAACCGGGTGTCGTGCCGGAGTTCGTCGCTCAAATCGCCGGGTATCTGGGGTCGCCGCAGGTGAAGGAAGGTCTGCACGCGCTGATCGACATCGGTGCGGCCACCCTAGACGTAGCGACGTTCAATGTCGTCCTGCGAAACGATCGGGCATCTCCGCCACGTATCCCCATCTTCTTTTCTGCGGTTCGTCGCCTCGGAACTCACTACCTGCGCCACAACCGCCATTCCAGACTCGGCCTCGATCTTTCGTGGAACGACGCAGCACCCGTCGAATCGTCCGATGACTTCGGGCACCGAAATGGCAAGCGTATGGATGAGGTCGTCGAGGTAGATGAGGAATTCGTAGAACAAGTCGTCCGCTGCATCATCGGGGTCATCGATGGAACCCGTACCAACGCACGGGGAGACCCGCGTAGTGCAGCTTGGCGAGAAGGCTTGCCGATATTCGTCACTGGCGGTGGTGCGAATTGCGTCTTGTATCGCCAAGCCATCGAGGTGGTGCAAAGAGAAGTGAGATTGCGAGTGGAGCAGCGACCGGGTTCTTCGACACATTTCCGGCTCATCGAATTGAATCCAACCTCCGGCAATGCGCGACAAATCGAGGCAGGCGACAGGCTGACCGTGGCGCTCGGGCTGACGGAGGATGCCGAGAATATCGCTCGTGTCGTCCCACATCGGGACATTGAGCCAATCACCCAGGGCACGCGGGAACGCGTCGATCACACGGATCTGTATGGAGACCGATGATGAAGAATGATTCAAATACGGGAACGGCCAGCGTTCCCAACGCATGGATCGCCGTCGATCACGGTCTTGGCAACGATCGTAGGCTCGCGCCCTACACCCTCGTTTTGAAGGGCGATCGCTCCCTTTATCAGGCCATCGCCGAAGACGATTGGGTGCTCGTACTGAACCCTGCCGGGGAGATCGTGCGCGGCGGGCGTGTGCTGCGGCTTCGTTTCGACCTCGAAACAACCACGATCTTCTTCGACCGGCTGTCGGTTGCCGACGCTCCGGTGCCGGTCGCCAGCGTTTCGTTGGCACCGCCGTCGTCGGGCAACGTCGGACGCATCCAGTGGGACGAGTTCGTCGCGGCCTTGCCCACGGCGCTGCAGCAGACCGTCGGCGGCGTGCCGCCGGTCGAGGATCGGGCCTATATCCGCGAACTGCTGCAACTGGCCGTGGTGGACGACCTGCTCGGCCCGGCGGGCGGCCCGCACGAGCGCATCGTGGACATGGGTGTGCGCGACCGCTATCTGGTTGGCAAGCTGGCACCACGCGAAGCAGCGCAGGGTGGCATCGAAGGGCTGGAAGGTCCATTGGCGGAGGATGAGGTCGAGGAACCCAGCGACCCGATCGTGCCTGGCCAGCACGAACCGGGTGCCGAGTTCGGAACCGCGACCGGGAGGGTGGAACCCGAATCGGATGCATCGGACGAGATCGACGCCGCCAGCAATCAATCGTTGGTGCCCAGCAGTTTCGGCATGACCTTCTGCGTCGATGGCGACGCCGAGCGCATCGAGGTCGAGGCGCGCTGGGGCAGCTACGAGCGCGTGCCCAACGAGGAACACGAGCTGACGCGGCCCAATGGGCAGAAGGCCAAGGTCTGGCAGCGCATCCCCTGCGGCGGAAAGCTGATGCTGCCGCTCACCGAAGGCGTGATCCCCCATCAGGCGCCGGACCCAAATCGTCCGGCGGTGCGGATACAGGGTTCCGTCCGCGCCAAGAACGCCAACGGCGACCGCTTGGTGACGTTGTTCCTGATCAACGCGCAGGAAGAACCCGATACCAACCGCGACACGGCGTGGCTGTTCCAGCCGGAGCTGTTCGTGCGTGCGGAATCGGAGGCATCCAAGCGCGCCATCTTCCGCCGCCGTCCCGTGCTGGACGCAGACGGCATGGACACCGAACGCGAATCGCTGGAGATGATCTACCGCAACCGTGTGGAATTCGCGGTCGGGCATGGCGTCGCCGTCCACGCCGAGACGGCGGACGACGTGACGTTGGCCACCGAGGTGCGCACCACCGTCCTGCCGCAGTACGAAGTGCAGGTCACGGAGACGCCGGGCCTCGACCCCGCCGACCGTCCGGCGATGAAGGAGATGGTGTCGAGCGGTCTGCTCGACATGCATCGTCTCGCCACACTGGGCGTCACCGAGTTGGTCGATGCCCTGAACGTGCTGACCAAGGACTACGCGGCGTGGATCGCCGAGCAGCGCGAGCGCATCGGTGAGGACGTGGTCGGGTATGACGCGCAGGCCGCACAGGCACTGGATCGGTGTCAGGAAATCCAATCGCGCTTGCAGCAGGGCATCGACACGTTGAAGAACGACGAAAAGGCGCTGGCCGCATTCCGCTTCGCCAACCGGGCGATGGCGATCCAGCGCGTGCGCAGTCAGTACGCGCTCGAAGTGCGGCGTGGACGTGACGTGACGGTGGATCAGTTCGATCAGCCGAAGAACCGAAGCTGGCGTCCGTTCCAGTTGGCGTTCCTGCTGCTGTCGATCCCGTCGCTGGCCGACCCCATGCATCCGGATCGCGTGCAACCGATGGAAGCCCATGCCGATCTGCTGTGGTTCCCCACCGGCGGCGGCAAGACCGAAGCCTATCTTGGCGTGGCGGCGTTCACGATGGCGATCCGTCGTCTGCAAGGCAAGCTCGGCGGCTACGACGGTTCGCGCGGTCTGGCCGTGATCATGCGCTACACCCTGCGCCTGCTGACCTTGCAGCAGTTTCAGCGCGCCACCGCGCTGATCTGCGCAATGGAAAAGCTTCGGCGAGATGCTCTCGTGCAAGGGGATGAGTCGCTCGGCAAGGAGCCTTTCACCATCGGCCTGTGGGTCGGCAACAAGGTGACGCCGGGCACGACCGAGGAAAGTCACTACGCCATTCAAGCTCTACGTGATTCAGGAAAGAACAAAGCAGGACGTACTTCGCCACTTCAGCTAACCAGTTGTCCTTGGTGTGGCTCCGCGATTGATCCCGGAAAAGATGTCGTTGTCGATAAGGATCGCGGTAGAACAGTGGTTTACTGCGGTGACAAAAAGAGCAGTTGCACATTCTCTCGCGGCAGGTCGAGCAGTTCGCCGTATCCCGGCATTCCAGTGCTGACGGTGGATGAGGAGATATACCATCGTCCACCGACGATGATGATCGCTACCGTGGACAAGTTCGCCATGATGGCGTGGCGCGGCCAGGTACGAACGCTGTTCGGTCGCGTGAGTCAGGAATGCGAGCGCCACGGCTTGCTGTGGCACGAAGCGGACTGCTGCACTGGCAATCACCAGGCTGGGAAGGGCATGCCCGCGGTCAAGGTCAAGAGCGTCGCACCGATCCGACCGCCCGACCTGATCATCCAAGACGAGTTCCACCTCATCAGCGGCCCCCTGGGCACGATGGTCGGCCTGTACGAATCCGCCGTCGACGAACTGTCCGGCTGGATGCTCGATGGAAAGACGGTCAAGCCCAAGATCGTCGCGTCCACGGCGACGGTGCGCAAAGCCAAGGAACAGGTGAACAACGTGTTCATGCGGCGCGTGTCGGTGTTCCCGCCGCACGGCTTGGACGTGGAGGACAACTACTTCTCGGTGCAGCGCCCGATCGAAGAGCGACCCGGACGGCGCTATCTCGGCGTGTGCTCGCCCGGCAGCTCGCGGCCCGCGATGCTGATCCGTGTCTATACCGCCTTCCTCACCGCTGCCCAAGCCCTGTTCGATCGCTTCGGCGAGCCCGCCGACCCGTACATGACGATGGTCGGTTACTTCAATTCGCTGCGCGAACTGGGCGGGATGCGGCGCTTGGCCGAGGACGACGTGCAGACACGTTCCTATCGCGTGCAGATGAGCATGGTCGAACGGCCCGCACTCGCACAGCGCAGCGTCAACAATATCCGCGAGCTGACCTCGCGCGTCTCCAGTCAGGACATCCCGAAGTACCTCGACGATCTGGAGGTCAAGTTCAAGGCCGCGCTCGAAGCGGCCACCGGGAAGTACGTGACGAAATGGAACGAGGGCGACACCCGCGCCATCGATGTGGTGCTGGCGACCAACATGCTGTCGGTGGGCGTGGACGTGAATCGCCTGGGCCTGATGGCGGTCAACGGCCAGCCCAAGGGCACGGCGGAATACATCCAAGCCACCAGCCGCGTGGGCCGTTCCTTCCCTGGCTTGGTCTGCACGGTGCTCACGTGGGCGCGTCCGCGCGACCTCTCGCACTACGAGACCTTCGAGCATTACCACGCGACCTTCTACAAGCATGTGGAAGCGCAATCAGTGACGCCGTTCTCGCCGCGCGCTATGGATCGCGGCCTGACCGGTGCGCTCCTCTCCCTGATGCGACTGGAGAACGATGTCTTCAGCCCGAACGCGGGCGCGAGCGAGCTGGACAAGTCCGACAAGCCCGAGATCACTGAAGCCATCGACGTGCTGGTGAGGCGGGCTTGGAACGTCAGCGAGACGACCACTATCAAGAATCTGGCCGAGCGTGAACTGAAGGAACGCGCGGACGAATGGGCCAAGGAGGTGAGCGTTCCCGGTCGCACGTTGGCCTACGAAAAGCGCGGCGCACAGGCCGCGACGATGGTCGGGCTGGTCAAGTCGCCGGGCATCCATGCGTGGGACAACTGGACGGTTCCGATGTCGATGCGCGAAGTGGAGCCGGGCGTGCGCCTGATCATGAACACGGGACACATTTCGGACGACCACGGGTGGAAGCCCCGTCCGGTGCCGAAGGACGAGGACTGACCATGACCACCAATAGAACACCCGTCGGGGAAGTCCGCCCCAGTCAACTGCTCTGGACATACGGGCCGGGCGCGCTGATCGATCTGCCGAGCCTCTCGGTGGTGACGCTGGGCATCGACCAGTGGGAAAAGGATCGCTGCCAGCCCATCGCCGAGCCGCGCCTGCTCGCCGCCGTCCGCAAGGTTCTCGGCTCGCAGGTGGAGAACCTGCGCGTGCCACCGTTCCAGAAGAGCGAACTCGTCGATCCGTGGTCGGCGGAGGCGAACATCGGCGTCCCCGTCCGTCCGTTCCCGCGCTGGATGCGCTGCGTGAAATGCGGTCTGCTGTCGCCCTTCGACGCGGGCCTCTTCGAGATCAAGGAAAACCGCTTCCGCCCGGAGCGAACCCGCTTCGTCCACAAGGGGTGCCGTGGCTCCAAGGGTGACCAGCCCGCGAAAGATGCCGATGCCGTTCCGGCGCGTTTCCTCTTGGCCTGCCGCGATGGCCACCTCGACGACTTCCCGTGGCACTACTTCGTCCACGGCGGCAACAGCTCATGCAAGGGAACGCTGCGCTTCTTCGAGAGCGGAGCCTCATTGCAGACCGAGAACCTGTGGGTGAAGTGCGATGCCTGCGGCGCATCGCGCAGCATGGCGCACGCCTTCGGCAAAGCCGGGAAGGAAAATCTGCCGAGCTGCCGAGGCAGGCACCCCCATCTCGATCATTTCGACGACGAGTGCGACGAAGAGGCGCGGGCAGTCCTGCTGGGTTCGACGAACAGTTGGTTCCCGATCACCCTGTCGGCGCTCGCCATCCCGCAGGCCAAAGACCCGCTCGGTCAACTGATTCAGGACGGCTGGGAGTTCTTCGAGGATCTGGATTCCGAAGCCTCGGTTGCCGTAACGGTGAAGGCGCTGAAGAAGACCGGAGCCTTGCCGGGCATCGACAAGTACCCGGCATCAGCCATCTGGTCGGCCATCGAAGCCCATCGCCTCGGCGGCGAACAGGAGGTCGTCGGCGAGGCCGACATCAAGGGCCCGGAGTGGGAGGTGCTGACGGCGGCCAATCCACCCGCGGACTATCCGCACTTCATGAGCAAGAAGGTCGCCACGCCCACGGGCTTCGAGCAGCGCATCGGCAGGGTACTGCTGTTGGAGCGACTCCGCGAGGTCAACGCCTTGTTGGGCTTCACCCGCGTGGAGGCTCCCGAAGAAACGAGCGATCCGAATGAGCGTCCTCAGATGGCGGGGCTCGCACGCCGCAAGCCGGACTGGGTTCCCGCCAATCAGGTTCATGGCGAGGGCATCTTCATTCAGTTCGACGAAGATGCGCTCCGGACGTGGGAGGCGCTCGGCGGCGTAAAACACGTGGATCAGATGCTCAATGCTGGCCACCGAGGATGGCGAAATTCGCGCCACCTCGATCCCAACGAGGGCTATCCCGGCATCCGGTACGCCATGCTTCACACGCTCTCGCACCTGCTCATCCGAGAACTGGCACTCGAATGCGGCTACAACGCGGCGAGCATCCGTGAACGAATCTACGCCGACACGTCAGGCGCGAATCACCAAGCAGGCATCCTCATCTACACGGCGGCAGCCGATTCCGATGGGACGCTGGGTGGCCTCGTCGATCTGGGCAAACCGGACAACCTCGGTCGTCTGCTTCGGCAGGCGCTGAACCGTTCGAAGGTCTGCTCGTCCGATCCGCTCTGCTCGGAGCATGACCCGGGCAAAGACCGCTCGCTACACGCCGCTGCCTGCCATGCATGCAGTCTGGTCGCCGAGACTTCCTGCGAGCGCGGCAACCGTTACCTCGACAGATCGTTGCTGGTGCAGACCCTCGAACGAGGGGATGCCGCATTCTTCGCGGGGCTGTGACATGGAAAGGCTGCTGGAAGCCGTCACGGCCGTGGTCTGTCTGATTTCGCCCGAGAAGGTACGAGCACTGGCGGGCAGGCTTCGAAAGATCGAGGCCGGAAAAGCGAACGCCTCGCTATCGGATGTCGTGGGCACGGCCACGGCCAAGGCCGTCGTCGATCGTCTTGTCGATGCGTGGGGAGCCACGTCGACCGGTTCCGGCGAGTTGGCCTCGATGCTTCTCGCTGCAAGCCATGCATTCGAGAACGTTTCGAGGCGCCAGTCCACCGAGCTCGTGTGGACGGGGCCGACGACGCCATTCGTCTCCGCCCGTCGAACGGAACAGGCGCTCCTGCAAGTCATCGACGCGGCCAAGCAAACCCTGTTCGTCACCAGCTTCGTGGCCTATGACGTCTCGGCCATCGTGGAGGCATTGAACGACGCAAGCACGCGCGGGGTGAGCATTTCGATGCTTCTTGAATCGTCGCAAGATCACGGAGGTAGCATTTCGTTCGACGTAATCGGCAAGATGAGGACGCTGGTTCCTTCCGCGAAGCTCTACGCTTGGCGTGAAAGAGCGGCCCCGTTTGCGGATGGGCGGGTTCACGCCAAAGTCGCGGTCGCCGATGGCGACGTGTGCTTCATCACCAGCGCCAACCTGACAGGCCATGCGATGGAACAGAACATGGAAGCTGGACTTCTGATCTCGGGAGGACATATCCCCCAGACGCTGGAGGAGCATCTGCGCGCGTTGGTCTCCATGAGGATCGTGGCGCCGGCGTGAGCGACATTCCTGGGAATTTCATAGGTACTTCTTGAAACTCCCCGCCGCGATATCCATCGCCACGCCGAGCAGTGCGGCGCTGGGCAGCAGGATCAGCAGCGAGTTCACGTTGACCGGCAGTGCCAGGTAAGTCACCCACGGCAGCACGGCCAGCGGGATCAGGCTGGCCTTGGCGCGGTGATAGATGAATCCCGATTCGCGTCCCGCGCCGAAGCGGCGGATGTTCCCGGCGCACCACCCCGCCCGCGAGGCCGACGAAGACGGCGCGCTGGGACGACATTGGTTTGTTGTGCCGCTATTCCACAGGGGAGAATACTGATCCTTGGCCTGAGCTTGGCACCAACTCAATATACAGGGCATGTCGGCCAACAATGACAGCGAGCGTTGGTCGCTTATCCCGACGCTTGGCCGACAGACGGTTCCATTCCGATCTATCGAGGCCAGACGGGTTGGGGTTGTCTTCCGGATGGGTGTGCCATTCGCCCAAATATCGGATAGTTCCGTGGCTCGCCGTCCATTGAGCCAGTGCAATGGCTTCGTGGCCGAATGGCATTCTCTCGAACAGGTAGCGAAACCGTTTGTCCCATGCCGTAGGAACCGTTGCCTGCTCAATGAGCATGTGAGTTCCATGGACCGAACCGAGCAGCAGCCCGCCAGCTTCGCAGTCAGAATCACTGGCCTGAACATGCTGGCGGAAGGTCTCCAGCGTGGACTTCGAGAAATGCAGCAGCGTTCTGTTGTCGTCGGCCGCCCAAGAACTCATGAACTGCATAAGGGGCATTCCCGATCCCGCAGCGGATCGCAATCTGGCGTAGCAAGCTGCTGGGCGCGGTCGATCAACCTGGTTCGTAACGCGGGGGTATAGACGCCGTTGACCCAATCAAGGGTCATCTCAGCGCCCAGGCTGGCAGCGTGCACCGACACCGAAGCGGGGAATGGCACGTACAAGCCCTCGCATCCATGCCCCGCCAGAATGGCAGGAAGAGGATCAATGGTAGAACGGAGCTCGCCTCTCCTGTTGCTGTGCCAAAGACATCGATAGCACGCACCAGACGCGTTCGTCCTCAGAAGCGTGCGGACAGCCGTTCCCGGCCCCTCGATCCAGACCGAAAGCATGGGCGTCGGAGGCGGATAGTGGCCGCACAGCCAATGCCCGAGGGATTCTTCCCCGGTGGCATCTATGAGCAGGTCCGGCTCTCCCAGTTGGGCCTGCCTGACATCCACGGGCAGCGCACGAATCTCGGCGCCTGGCGTCAAGCGCTTGAGTTCCTTCGCCATAGCCTCGGCTTTGTTAGACAACAGGTCGGGAAATCCCAGGCGATGACGCCCGATGTTTTGCGGGAGAAGGCAGTCGAAATCCACCAACGTGAGTTTTCCGCCACATGTCCCCGCTCCAGCCTTGACGAGCATATCCGACAGATAGCCGCCAATCGTGCCGCACCCAACGACGGCGATGTTCTTCCCTGCAAGCGTCTTTGAATTCGGCATGTTCCGCTGGGCAAGATACCGATCGTCAATTCTGACCACCGAGATGGGCATCACCTTCAACCCATAGCTCGAATCCCTGCGATCTACGAGCTTGCTCTTTTGGACAGGACTTTGGCGGTCGTAGAGAACCGCAAAGCCATAGGTCATCAGCGGAGACTCGATGACGATCAGAACTCCGTTGGCCTTCTTCCTCTCCCCCTCCTTGATACGCTCGTGAATCTTGCGCCGGCACCGAGGGTCAAGAGAGCTTTGCCACGCCAGGATATCCCCGACTGTTTCAGGAGGCCAATTCCTACTCAGAGGACGGGGTTGAGCACCAGTCTTGACCCGGTAAGTCAGCACCGTTCTATCGGTGACTTGGTAGCCGAGCGACTTCAGCTTCTCAGTAGTTCGATCTTCGTTGTCGGTAATGAACCACAAAGGGCACCCATTGGCCTGCGCGACGATGCAGTTCTGCCGCCCTAGATCCTCGCCTTGCATGTCCACGAAACAATGCCAGCCCTGCCAATAGGCGAAGAACTCTTCCGCGAGGTCTTCGATCATCTCCCCCTGCATGATCTGCCCGAACACGACGGCCGCGCGTTGCAGGCACGCCAGCGACTGTCCGACAGGATCGTAGATGTCCAGAACGACGGCGCCCTTGGCGAGATAGCAAAGCCCGCCATCTGCCCCAAGATGAGGAACCGCTGCGGGCAGCTCAGGAGGGATTTCCAGCAGCCGGATGCGAGGCAAGTCGAAGAACCTGGGGTCGAGCTGGACTTCGCACGAACAACCCTTGTCTGCTTGGGGCGGGGTCAACCGCCCGTGCAGCCTGAACCAGCCGTCATCCGTCTTGCCAACAAACTCGAAGCCTCGCTGCTTGAAGGCCTCGATCACGTCTGCGACCGCTGCGGCGCTGCTCATCCCGCTTTCGTTCGTCCGATAAGTTCGCTAGGACCAGCAGTGGCGGGAGCCGCGGCAATGGTGGCGGCAACGGACACCACCTTGATCCGATCTGGCTCGTCCGGAAAACGCGGGCCGAACTCGCCTCGCATCCAGATGCAGGCCTGTGAAGGACTGCCGGCGCCGGTTGCTCCGCGAAGCACTTTCTCAAACTCTTCGAATGCTTTGGCCGCATCTTCGACACCCGCTTGGCCAAGTCGCTCCGTGAGCGATTCGGACTCTTCCACGGGGTTGTTCACTCCCCCACGCAACCGGGCTGGCAGTGCCGCGACGACATCCAGCAGAGCGAGGTCGTCGCGCCTATCGCGTTTCTCAAAGAGTGGGGCCGCGGCGGCCATCAACAGGATCGAGGCAGGTCCTCCGCTGGACCACCTCCAATCGCGGAAGGCTTTCAGGTAACGAACCACACGCCGGAACTGCTCCCCCTTGGCTTCCACTTCGCCAAGGAACCATTCCTTCACGGGCCTGGGGTCGGAGGGCATCCAGTTGCATTCCCGATGGGCGAGGAGCACCTTCTCGCGAGGCAATGCCGTCCAAGCGTCCCGCTCCGCTTTGATCACAGCGTCCATCAGAGAGTCATACCCATAGCGCCTCATCGAGGCCTCTGCCAAATTGACAAATTCTTGATCGGGGATCGCGTACAGCGGGATGTCAATGTGGGCGTACGCAGCAATGACGATGCGGATGCACGTCGGCTTGTCGGTGACAAGCTTCCACCGCTTCTCCTCGACCAGCGGCTTCAATGCTTCTTCCGCAGCGGCAAAGAACACCGTCGCGGCAGTGCTGGGACGCCTCGTCTGCGAGACGAAGCTCATTGGCAGATAGCAGCCATCATCGACATCCGCCTGCTGAGGGCGTTGTGCCGGGGAGTTCAGCGTCTTGTATGCCCACGACCCTTGCGTGAAGAAGCGCGGCTGCGGCACGTCTTCCGTGTATCCGCTTGTCCTAAGCACGCGGGGGATGCCTGTGCGCAAGCAGTCCCTGACGTCAGTGCGTGCGCTGGCGATCCAGGCGCGCTGCTCAGGCGTCAGATCCAACTCGTCGTGCATGCACGATTCGTTATCAAGGGTGGTGAAGAAGAGCGGGCTCAAGTTCAGCATGCGGCCTCCGGAACATTCTTGTTGGGGCCGTGATAGAAGATGGGAGCGCCGGCCTGGTGCGCTCGAAACGGTTGGAAATGAGGATCGCCGAGCGCACGCTGCGCCGCGTGGTTGCCGCGATCCTTGAGCGTGTTCGTGGCGCCAATGGAAACCCGATCCAGCGCCTTCACGTCCTTGCTTTGATCCGGTGTCGCCTTGTCGTCGATCTGGAAGTAGTTGTTGCCCAGCGCTTGCCGCAGCATGTAGTCCACCGACGACTCCTGGGCGGAGATCACGAGGTCGAAGAGTCCCCCACGCCACTTGCCGAATCCGCGGTCGAGGCTGGCGCCGCCGCGAACGGTCGCACCGATGGTCATCGTGCCGATGGCGAGGACCCGAACCAGCGCATCCTGTTTCGGCGCCAGGAACGTCTTGACTTCGTGCAACCCGAAGAGGCCCGGGGCATTGCCCACCAGCCCCCCGTCCGCGAAGACACCGCGGTCGTTGCGCGCCAGAGGGAAATAGACCGGCGCGGCAGCAGTCGCCAATGCCACATCAACGACCTTCATGCGGTGATCCAGCTCAAAGGACGGATGGTGCGGTGTCTTGAAGAACTGCCCACGTCCCGTCGAGTAGTTGACTGCCGGCACAAGAACACGATGTTTCAGGTCGCCTATCGTGGTCCCTTGGAAGCGCTCGGTCAGCACTTCCTTCAATCCCGCTGAGTCATGCTTTGCGGTCAACCAGAATCCAAGAAGCTGCCGTGGAAGGCTGCGGCAACCAAAGATGCGGCTGCCCTGTTCTTCAAACAGTGCCTTGAGTTCGTGGGCCGGAATTTCCGCAGCCAGCCCCAAAGCGAGCATCCCTCCTGCCGATGTGCCGCAAATCAGATCAAAGTGCGAAGCGATCGGACGACCCAGCGCGGTTTCGAGTTCGGCGAGAACCGTGGCGGTGTACAGGCCGCGATAACCGCCCCCTGACAGGGCGAGCACATGGTAGGTAGGGATGCCCGTCATGGCACTTCAGCCCTTCGGCGGGAAGGAGTCGTTGCCGTGGCTGTCCTTATCACGGATACGGCCATCCGGACGATGGATGACGAGTTCGGACTGCTGGTTGCGTGCGATATCCCTCGCTGCGTCAATGGCCTGTTGCTGCGTGTCGTGCACGGAGGTCGCCCGCTGATTGCCGGCTCCCTTGACGGCCCAACCGTCCTGATGAGGAACAACATGCTGATTCTTGCCTGCCATGATGGCTCTCCTACAGTGGAACTATCGAAGTCCCAGCCGCTCGGCTGGGTTGTCAATGGCCTCCCGCTGTAGCACAATTCGTTGCTCACGCAGACAACAGGATGGCCAAGCCAATCCAACCTGGTGCAGGCGTAAAACCTACGCCTGTTGTCTGGCTGGACAACAATGTATCAGAGCACGTGTGCCGGTGCAACTGGCGTGCGGCGTGCGCCTTTGAACATCAACCGGATGTGGAGGGGCAACAGAGGGCTTGGCCCTTCTTCCCGCAACCGCAAGGATCAGAACTCATGTCGCAAACAGGCCTAGGCGTCGCCCTCAAGACGCTACGCGAACGCAGAACCCTTTCCCTGCGTGAGATCGGCCAGCTATCGTCAGTTGATCATGCTTATGTCCACCGCCTCGAAACAGGCGAGAAGACAAACCCATCCCAAGACTTGGTTGAGAAGCTGTTGAAGGTTCTCAAGCCGGGAGAAAGAGATGCCGCACTCGTGATGTGGCTGGTTGACCACGCAGACGCTGATCCAAGCCTTGTTGAATTCGTGCTACAAGATCCCTCGATCAGCATCGATGTTTTTTCGGCCGCGGCTGGAGTCAGGCATCGGGGAAATGCAAGGCCTGACCCCGCGACGCTCATCGCCCGAATCAAGAAGGCCTTCGACGACGACGAGGACGACTGAACATGGACGAGGCGGATGTCAGGCAGAGAGCGCGCGCGTTTGTCGCGAGAGTCGATGTTTCGAACATCCGAGAAGACCTCTCCCCGTATGTGACCGCGGCTAACGCCAAGATCAAGAAGGATGAGCTTGGCGAGGGGGAGTCTGGCTATACCGTTACCAAGCCGAACGGGAAGCACATCATCACTGTGAATTCGCTGGAAACTGACGAGCGCCAGCGCTTCACTGTCTGCCACGAAATAGCCCATATCGTGCTTGGCTTGGAATCGAGTCACGACGAGGTGCCGTCATGGTCCTATGCAAAGCGACATCCGAACGAGATCGCCTGCGACACGTTTGCCGCTGAACTGCTGATGCCCTATCAGCAATGGCTCTCCGCTGTTCCCAAGGAAGAGCCCTCCCTGGATCTCATCCAACACATGGCCGACTTGTTCGGCACATCATTCCCTGCAGCGGCGTCAAGGTTTGCCAGTCTTAGCGATATGCCGTGCGCATTCGTCACCATGGAGCGCGGTGCGGTGCGGTATGCCGCACGCTCAACGGCCTTGCGGCAAGCAGGGGCCTGGATACCTCCCAGGTCGGTCATTCCAGCAGGCTCCGTGGCTCACCGAATCCGCTCTTCAGGGAATAGCGCTACTGAGACGGGGGAAGTTTCACAGGACATCTGGTTCGACAACTGGGAAAAGGGCCTTGACCTCTGGGAACTTTCAAGACATTACCAGCGCACCGATACCACCATCTCCTTGCTATGGTTCGACAGCGACGATTTGCCGGAGGTTGAGGTGAACCGCTTCGGCGCACGTGTCGAAGACGATGGAGGCTTGGCTGAACTGACGGGAGAACTGCCATGGCCGGGGCGAAGCAGGCGCCGCTGAAAAGCGATCACGGCCACGACCGCAAGGGGGTGACTCTTATGCGCCATTTGCGCGTTCTTACAAGTACTTCTTGAACGTCGCTGCCGCGATACACACCGCCACGCCGAGCAATGCAGCGCTGGGCAGCAGGATCAGCAGCGGGTTCACGCTGACCGGCAGTGCCAGGTAAGTCACCCACGGCAGCACGGCCAGCGGGATCAGGCTGGCCCTAGCGCGGTGATAGATGAACCCCGATTCGCGTCCCGCGCCGAAGCGGCGGATGTCCCGGCGCACCAGGCCGTCCACCAACCCGACGAAGGCGGCCATCAGGAACAGTGGCAGGGTCAGGCACAGCACCAGCAGCCGCACGAGAAAGACGAGCGTCGTGTAGGCCGCCGCGATCAGGTAGCTCTCCAGATGCACGTAGACCAGACCCAGGTAGTAGCGGAAATCCTTGGTCGGGCGGTGGTTGCCGGCGCTGGCCTGCGCCGAGGCGTCGCGTATCCAGTCCAGCAGACCGCTTTTCACGAACAGCCAGTCGTAGCCCTGTTCGACCAGCCGGTGCGCGGTGCGCCCCGGCTCCTGCACCAGCGCGCTGCGCGTGAAATGCGTGGAGAGCTGATCCAGCTCGTAGTGCAGCATGCCCTGCGCGTGGCGCCAGCCCTGATCGGGCCAGAAGAAGTGCATGCCGACGCATTCGATCAGGATGCACAGCAGCAGCGCGCCGCACAGCACGCCGAAGAAGCGGAACGGCAGCGTGACCAGGCCGGCGATCAGCCCCTGCTGTCGTTGCTGCTGGCGCTGTGCCGCGACGGCCGCATCGCTCATGCTTCGGCCTCTTCAGCGGCGGCCATCTGCTTGAAGTCGTCCAGCAGGTCGTCGGGCAGCGCCTTGTCCTGCAGGCCGGGGATGCCTTGGTTCTCCCACCAGTCGCCGGCCTCGACGTAGTGCTGTCGCATGTAGCCGGCCAGCTCCTGCAGATCCTTCGGCATGGCTTCGTCGGGATCGGGTGCGGGCAGCGGCATGCGGACTTTCCAGAGGTTGCCGCCCTCGGTCAGCGCGAAGCACTGCCCCTTGGGCAGCGCCACCACATGCGCCGGCTCGATCAACGGCACGCTGTTGCTGCTGATGCGGTCCTGGGTGTTGGACGTGAACGCGGTATTGCCGTGCGGGTCGGAGCTGTCGGTGGCGCCGCTCATCAGTGCCGTGGCGTACACCTCGACCTTGGGCAGTTGTCGCGTCAGCAGCTCGGCGGTGGCGGTCTCGCGCACGCGCAGCATGAACAGGTTGTTGAAGTTGCCGACCACCTGGCCGGCCTTGGCACGGTTGCCGATGCGCGCCTCGATGTCGCTCAAGGTCTGCGTGTAGGCCGTCACCTGCACGCCGGCACCGCCGCCCTTGTTGACCATCGGGATGAACTCGTCGCCCATGAGTTCATTGAATTCGTCCGCGTGGACGTTGATCGGAATCTTGGTGCCCACCGCGGCGCCGGGCAGCCCGTCGTCGATGCCGAACTTGTAGATGTGGCCGGCCACCGAGACCAGATCGCTGAACATCGAGTTGCCCACCGCCGCCGCAACTTCGGCGTCGGACAGCGCATCCAGCCCCACGTAGACCACCGCGCGTTTGCGGATGACCTGCATCCAGTCGAAGATCGGCCGCGGGTCGGACAGATCCGAATAGTTCGGCGCGAGCAGTTGCGCGATCTTGCCGGTGGTGAGCTTCTCCAGCAGCGGCAGCAGCGAAGCGACGATCTTGTCGAAGTACGTCCGGTCGTAGCGCACGGCGCTGCGCAGGCCGTCGAGCACCGGGTCGTAGATGCGCACTTGGGACAGGTACTGTTCGAGGGCCACCACGCGCTTCTCGCGCCCGATCATGTTGCGCGGGATGTTCTTGTCGTTCAGCTTCGCTTCGAGCTGGACGATGACCTCCCAGGCCTTCGGCTCGTTCTTGGCGAAGTAGTGCTGGGCGTATTCGATGAACAGCGCGTCGATGTTGATGACGTGGCGCTGGATCAGCAGGTAGTCCGGCCGCTGCCCCAGCTCGACCAGGGCGCGCGCGATGATGTTGACGAAGCGCCAGGCGAATTCGCGGAACGCGGCGCTGTTGCCTTCGCCCGAGAGCTGTCCGGCGATGCGCGTGGCCACCTCGGAGATCCGCCCGAACCGGCCGACGGCGTTGTAGCGCGCCGAGATGTCCGGCCAGCCCAGATGAAACACGTAAAACTCGCCTTCGCGCCCGGCGCGCTTGGCCTCCACGTACATGCGCTTCAACAGGTCCGCATCGCCCTTGGGGTCGAAGACGATCACCACCTCGTGCTCGCCGCGGACCTTGCGGCGGATGTCTTGCGTGATGAACAGCTCGGCCAGCCTCGTCTTGCCCACGCGCGTGGTGCCCAGCACCAGGCTGTGGCCGACGCGCTCGCCCAGCGGCAGGGTGACGTCGACCTCGGCCGGTTCGATGCCATGCAGGCGCGGCAGTCCGCCGACCGGCGGCAGCGGTCGCGCCGGGTTGAGCGGGCTGTCCCAGGCCAGCGCGCGCGCCAGCGTCGAGACGGGAAACGGCGCGAACTCAAGCCGCTCCTCCAGCCGCCGGGCGGCCCGGTAGATCGTCGTCGGCTCGACGTAGCGGCGGAACTCCGGCCGGTAGGTCTGCATCAGCCGGTGCGTGTGCCGCTGCTCCCAGCGAAAGCCCCGGCCGACGAACATCCGTTGCTGACTCACCGGCACGTCGCGGCTGGTCATCACGTAGCGCGGCAGGCGGCGGATGTTGCGGCGATAGCGCAGGATCGCCCAGGCATCGCGCAGGCGAATCGCGCCGAAGGTCAGGAAGGCCAGCGCCGAGCCCAGGCCGAGCAGCGGGTTCAGCGCGAGCGACCACGGTGCCACCAGGCACAGAATCGCGGCGCCGGTGCAGACCGCCACGGTGTAAAGCTCCACCGCTGGCCGCAGCAGCACCTCGACCGCATGCGGTTGGGCCATTGGCGCACCTACTGCTCGACGCCGGTGGACGTAATGAGCACCGGGTAGTGGCGCAGGCCCAGGCGCTGGGCCAGGTCGTCGCCGGAGACCGGCGAGAGGGTCAGGCCAGGAGCCAGCCTGCGCAGCGCCGTCAGCGCGGCCATCGACTCCACGTTGACCACCAGGCCCACGGCCTGCAGCTCGCGCAGCGCCGCCTGCCGCTGCCGCAGCCAGGCACGCGACCGCTCGTCGTCGCCGACCAGGAACAGCGCCGTCAGGCCCGGCGCCCGGATGACGCGGCGCTGCACGTCGCCCGGCGACAGTTGCGTCGAGCGCACCGGCAGCATGGGGGCTTCGGCGTCGGCCGCGTTGCCCGCGCGAGG
Organism: Oryzomicrobium sp.; assembly: GCF_021287045.1. Taxonomy (GTDB): domain Bacteria; phylum Pseudomonadota; class Gammaproteobacteria; order Burkholderiales; family Rhodocyclaceae; genus Oryzomicrobium. Next base: position 207,766 of record NZ_JAJTBG010000006.1, read on the forward strand.
GGTTGGCATCGGGGCCGGCGGTGTGGCCTGATCCGGCTGAGGATTCAGCGACTGGTAGTACGGCAGCGCGGAGTCGCCGCCGCGGTCTTCGACGACGATCAACGGCGCGGAGACGGTCTGGGCGAAGACGGTGGTCGTGGGCAGCAGCCCGATGGCGGCGATGAGAACGATGTGGTTCATGGCGTGGTGGCCTGGAGGGTGGGAACGGGAACGCCGGGGTCGAGCACGCGGGTCAGGTGCCGATGCACACTGCGCCGGTAGCGCGCCGCGGGTGCCCCGCCGGCGGGCCGGTGGTAGCGGCCGATGGCAAGCAGCCAGTCCTCGCCCGGCGTGTGCTGCTCGCGCAGGATTTCCGCAGCGATGGCGAGGTTGCGGTACGGGTCCAGCAGCTCGCAGGGCTGCGTGTAGCGATGCGTGTGGTAGCCGAGATTGACCTGGCCGAGGCCGGCGTCAATGCGATTGGCCGGCGTGTGGGCGAGCGCACGGTGCAGCCCCGCGCAGGCCTCGGCGCGGGTGGCATAGCGCTGCGGCGTGCCGGCGACGTTGAGCGTCCACGGCCAGGGGATCAGACGCCCGCGCAGCATGGCGCCGCTCTCCTGCAAGGCCACCGCGTACAGCACCGCCGCCGGCACGTCTGCACGATGCGCCGCCAGTCGATAGGCCGGCGGCGGCACTTCCCGCGCCAGGGCGGCCAACGCCCAGCCGCCGGTGGCGAGCAGCAGCGCGGCGCTGGCGCAGCGGATGGCGACGCGGGATGGCCGACGCACCCGGCCCGGAGTACCTATTGCCGCTGCCATTGACCGTTCACCTCGCGCACCATGGCCGGCAGCTCGCCGGGCAGGCCGAGCGACAGCCAGCGCCCGGCATCATGATTGAGCGTGATGGTGCGGGCGCGCACCCTGGCCGGGTCGATGCCCGCCTGGGTGGCCCACTGCCGGATGCGCGCGTCGTCCTGACGGCTGCCGACCATGTAGAGATCGAAGGCCGTACCGGCCGCCTGCAACTGCTGCACGCGCTGCGCGCACGGTGCGCAGTCGGCCTTGACGAAGACGGCCAGGCGCCCCGAACCGGTGTTGCCGGCACCCTGCGCCTTGGCGCCGGGCAGGCTCACGCGCGGCTGGCCGGGAAACAGGCGCTGCCACGCCGCGTCGTAGGCCCGCTGGTAGGCCAGCGTCTTGCCGACGCGCCGAGCCTCGGCCTGCACCTGCAACTCTGCGTAGCGCCTGCGCTCCTCCTCGCTGCGGGCCTCGATGCCCAGCGCCGTGAGTGGATCGAGCTGGGGCGAATAGACCCCGAGCGGCCCCTGCATCAGTTGCCGGTAACGCGCCCACTCCTCGGCGTGAAGCCCCCACTCCCGCGCCTGCCTCTCGTCGAGCGCGGCATCAGTGCCCGGCTGCACCTGGGCGGGCACCATGCGCGAATTCGTCACCGGGGCCGGCTGGGCGGATGCGCCGAAAGCGGCGAACAGGACGATGGCAGCGAGCAACGGCCGCAGGTTCATGGCGACCTCCTACGGCACCGCAACGCGCTGCGTCTGGCCGTTCACCTGGAACACGCCCGCCTGCGCCTCGATCGACTGCAGTTGCCAGCCGCCCTCGGCATCGCCTTCGCGCAGCAGCCGGGCACCCGCGAGCGAGGCCGCGGCGGTGGAGGTGATCGACAGAAAGCGTTCGCCTCCCCGCAGCTCCACGCCGAGCACCCGGAACGGCGGCTCCGGCACCTTGGGCTTCGTCGCAACCGGAGCACGCGGGCGAGCGGCGGATGCCACCTGCCGGGTCTTCTCCAGGCGGGTCTCGATTCCGTTCACGCGCGCCTGCAGCGTCTGTAGGTCGATGGCCAGGGCCCTCGCCTCATCGGCCTCTTCGAGGCGCGTCATCCTTTCGTCCAGCGCCTGCCGCGCGGTGGTGAATTCGGCCTGGCTGATCGGCGCCGGCCGGCGCTTGTCCGCATCGGCCTGTTGTTCGAGATCGGCCACGCGCAGGCCCAGCGCATTGACCTGCGAATCCTGTGCGCTGCCCTGGGTCTGCTCGGCGAGCCGCGACAGGCCGACGCTGTTGATGAGTGCCACGGCACTGATGAGCACCAGCCAGAAGGCCGCGGAGATCTTGAGCCAGCGCGTGCGGGAATTGCGCTCGGATGGCGCTTGGGGAAAGGTCATGGCTGCATCTCCTCGGGCCGGTCGGCGTCCGGCACGGGCGTGGCGGTGCCGGGCGGGTTGGCGGAAAGGAAGGTGGAAGCACCGTGCCGGCTGAAGCAGACCTGGCGGGTCAAGTCATCGACCGACAGCTCCCAGGCGGGGCCGGCAAGGGTCAGCAAGGCATCGCGCAGCATCAGCGGACCCAGGCGCAGGTGTGCGGCAGGCAGCGGCAGCGCGTAGAGCGTGGCGGCCTCGGCCGCATCGCAGAGCCGATAGCCGGAGCGCAGCAACACATGGCGCATGGCATCGCCCACGCTGGCATCGAGCATGGGCGGAATAGAGACCTCCACCGCCTGCTGCAAGAGATCACGCTGCGCAGGTTCCGGCACCAGCTCGACCAGGGTGTAGCGGCCGTAGCGGGCCACCGGAACGAAACCCGGCTCCGGCACGACGGCGGTTGGCGATGCGGCCGGCACCGCTGGCGCAGACGGTGCGGCGGTCGTGGCGCAGCCGGCGGCCAACAGACTGCCGGCCAGCAAGCCAGCGGCGAGGGCCAGGCGGTGAACAGCGCGGATGGATGGTTGCATGGAGGGCGCTTCCCTGGAACACGGAGCGCTCACCATCGCCGCCGCTTGGCCTGCGGGCAGCAAACAAAACGCACTGACGCCCGCCCGAATACATGGCGGGCGGCGCCATGGACTGTCTCATACGCCCAAGAAAAACGGCCCCGAAGGGCCGTGGAAAGAAGCCGGCGACCCCGAGGGGCCGCCGGCATGAGCACATGGATCAGACCGTGACAAGCTGCCGTGCCAGTGCCACCTCCACCGAGTCGCCGTCCTGGTTCAGGACATCGAGTCCGGACTCGGGCACGTCGCCCGACGTGCTCTGCGACACCATGATCTTCCGGGCCATCAACCCCAGGCAGGTCATCTGCGAGGAGTTGGCGTAGCCGAGGTAGATCACGCGCACCGGCTGCTTCTGGCCGATGCGCCATGAGCGCCGGGCGGCCTGCTGCAGCGAATACACGTTGTAGCCCGACTGGAGGAACACGATGGTCGGGAACTCCAGCAGGTCCAGGCCGGTTTTCACCAGCTCGGGATTGGTGATGAGCACGTCGATGCCACGGTCCAACTGCTCGGCGATCCAGTCTTCCCGGCGGGAGGCATCCACGCTCGCGCGCAGTACCGCCACCTTGAAGCCCTCCTGCTCCAGCAGCACCTTCAGGCGCGACGTGGTGTCGCGCGTGCCGGTGTAGACCGAATAGACCAGGGTCTTGCGACCTTCCGCCTTCTCCTGCTTGCAGATCTCGATCAGCTCGCGTTCCTTGGGCATCACCTCCAGCTCGTTGAACTGAGCCGGCACGAACGCCAAGGTGTTGCGTGTGCGCGGATGCACCACCGTTTCCGACCGGAAGCAGCAGTCCGGCCAGGCCAGCAGCACATTGAGGACTACACCGAGCAGCGTCGTGTCGCGCTTCGCCAGGGCCTGCTTCAGCTCCTGGGTCAGCCGACCCGCCAGATCGCGGTAGGCCGCGGCCTGCGCCGTGTCCATCGCGACTTCGCGGAACTCCTCGTCGTAGGGCGGCAGCACGTTGCCACCGATGTCCTTCAACTTGAGGAAGACCGTGAACGGCAGGACGCAACGCAGCACGCCCTTCGGACCGAAGCCCGGCGCCTTGACCGTGCGCACCGATACCTTGGTGCCCTTGGCCGTCTTGTGCGCCGTGCCAGTGCTCTCGGAATAGATGTCCTTCAAGACACCGTGATCGCGCATGAACGCCATCGCGGCCGACGTCATGCTGCCGCTCTTCGTCGGCCGGTAGCCGTCTTCGATCATCCGCCCCGGCAGGGCTCGGAACAGCAGGTGGAACAGGTCGTCGCCGTAGCCGCCCATCAGTGTGCCGGTGAGCAGCAGCGTCTTGCGCGCCTTGGCCGCCAACACCCCCATGGCCTGGCCCTGTGCGGAGCCGCCGTTCTTGTACTCGTGTGCCTCGTCGGCGATGAGCAGGTCGAACGTGCCTTGGGGAAGCTGCCTCTTGATGAACTCGGACGGCTGGTAGCCGCCCTCGCCGAAGCCGAACTCCATGTTGGCCATCGCACGTTCCATCCGATGGGCTTGCCGGTCCGAGAAGACCAGCTCGCCGTTACCATCCATCAGGTTGATGAACTCGTGGATGTTGTCCCCGAGCATCGACGCGAGGAAGGCGTCACCGAACTTTTGCATCAGCTTCTGCGCGGTGACTTCCCCGATGGTTGGAATACGCTTCAGTGCCTTGAGCACGGTCGAGGACTGGTCGCTGGCGGACAGGCCTCTCGGACGGATCAACGACCACAGCGGTGCACGGCAGTGGCTGCACTTGCGGCGGGACTCCTCGGCTTCCAGCTCGACCGGGTTGATCGGCTCGCCGTCGAGGTCGGTGATGACATGCCCGCAATCCGGGCAGGCCCCCACGTCGCCGTGAGGCATGCGCCGCCGAACGAAGACAGGCTTCCAGTGGAACCCCATCCGCATCCGCACGCGGCCCAGGACGAAGAACTCCTGGCCCTGGGCCGGCACGCCCAACTGCTCGCGCAGTTTCAGCAGCTTGACCAGCGTGTCCGGGCCATTGAGCACCCAGACCTTGGCACCGGCCACCGTCTCCTGGATCTCGCGCCGCCACTTGTAGACCAGGTGGGGTGGCGAGAGCACCAGGGTGCGGCGGTAGCCTTCGGCGTTGAGCACGGCGGCCGTGGCGATGCCGACGGTCGTCTTGCCGCAACCCATCTCGCCATTGACGATCGCGGCGCGTTCGCCGCGGTCGACCAGTAGCTCGGTGACGGCATGGACCACATCGGCTTGCGCCGGGAACAGCTTGCGCTTGAGCGCGGCGAGGATCAGTTGCCGATGCACCCGCACCTGGCCGGTGTAGACCGGAGGATTGGCGCGGTTCAGCGAATCGAGCAACTCGTCGCCGAACTCCGATACGAAGTCCTGCAGGCTGAGCGTGAGGGGTGAAGCAGCCGTTTCGAGCAGGTCGCCCTGCACAGCGGTTTCGGGAACGGTTTCGAGATCGAGGGACATGGTGATGCTCCAAAGCAATGGGGCATGCACCTCCCCCACGGGGCGGTGACATGCCCCTGGGTGGGAAGAAAGAAGCGGCGCGAGGCCGCTGGATTTGGATCAGTATTCGCTGGGCAACAGCAGCGTGGTGACGCTGCGATCCCATTCGGTGATGATCCAGAGCTTCAGGTCGCGCGTGACCTGGTAGGACGAGAACAGACGATCCTCGCCGGACTTCAGCGCGGCGTCGTTCTGCCGCCGATCGCTGTCGCTCAGGTCGCCCCATTCGCCATGAAGATGGCGGCGCAGGTACGGCGTGGGGTTGAGCCGGCCCTGTCGGACCAGCTCGTCGACGCCGGCGGTCATGACCACCTGCCCGGGCGAAAAGCGTGCTTGTGACGAGAGGTTGAGGACTGCGAGTGCCTTGGTGGTTTCTCCTTCTGGAAGAAGGGGCCACGGCACCCCATCGGGGCGACGTGACCCCGGTGGGTGGATGAAAGCGACGGCGAACCGTCAGGGAACAGCGATCAGCGGATGGTCAGCACTTCGCCCCACGTGGGCGAGCCCAGCGTCAAGTCCCATGCACGAATGACCGGCACGAACTTGTCGGTGAGGATGCGCGTCTCGGCCACGGAGCCGTCGTCGCGTTCGGTGTATTCCGTCTGGAGGGTCTTCTCCTTGTGGGTATCACCTTTGACGACGAGCACGCGCCCGCTCTTGGACTTCACCACGCCGGAGATCGCGCCTGCGGCCAGGGCCAGGGCGAGATGCCAGTGCGACAAGGCCCGCGCGGGCGGACGCAGCGATTGCTGCGCGGCGCCCAGGTGGGTATCGAGCGCCGGCCAGAGTCCTTGCAGCCGGCCGACTTCATCGGCGAACTGCTCGGGCTCCATCGTCACGCGATAGAAGTGCTCCGGCTCGGCCGGGCTGGCAGGGACGGTGTACGGCAGGAACGGCCATTCGAGCGGCAGCTCCTCGGCTTCGGCGTCACCCTGTCCGATCTGCAGCAGCAGACCGCGCACGGCTTTGACCGACTCCGACGCCTGGTCGCGTTGACGAATCCTGCGACCGAAGATCACCACCTGCTTGAACTGCGTTTCCACCGCACGGTAGATGCGCAGGCCGGCGAAGTGGCGCGTCAGCCATCCGACCAGCTCGGCGTCGAGCACGTAGGACGGCACGATGAAGACCAGCACGCCACCGTACTGCAGCAGCGGCAGCGCGCGCTGATAGAACAGCTTTTCCAGCCGCGCACGGCCCTGGCCCTGATAGCCGATGTTGCCGTTCACGTCCTTGCTCAGGTCGCCATACGGCGGGTTCAGCCACAGCAGCCCGAAGGACTGACGCGAGATCAGCGAGTCCATCAGGTCACCGTGGATGCAGCGATCGACCAGTTGCCGTGCGTGGCGGGCACGCTCGGCGTCGTACTCGACGGCGAAGGCCTGGACCTGCTCGCGCCCGAGGGCGTGGGCGGCTTCGGCAATCGCCACGCCTTCGCCGGCGCAGGGATCGAGGATGGACATGGAGCCGGGAGACGGCGCCAGTGCGGACAAGGCCCGCTCCAGCGTCGGCTCGTCGGTGGGGAAGTAGCCGTTACGGATGAAATTGCGCGCCAGGCGCGGAAACATGAGTGCCATGGATTTCTCCTGATGATGGATGAGGGAAGGCGGGCACGCGCGGCGCGCATGCCCGTTGGGATGGCTCACGCCACACGCCGAAGCGGTGCGTTCGCGGCCAGTTCGTACTGCGTGGCACCGAGGGTGCCGTTGCGGATCAGCTCGCCCAGCGCCTTCGTCAGCGCGGCGACATCGAGGGCCAGCCGATGACCTTCCAGCGGCCCGAGGGCCAAGGGAAGACCGGTCAGCATCCGCCGTGTCTGCAACAGGTCCAGCACGGTGTCGCGCCAGTGGTCGAGCAGTGGCAGCGGGCAGGTGTCCTGCACCAGCGTCCACAACCGGTCGAGCCGGTGCGCGGAATCCCTGGGCAGAAGCGCCAGCGCGCTGGCGTTGGCCTTGTCTGGCTTCACGCAGCGACGATCGAACAGCCACACATTCGTCAGCGAACCGAACAGCGTTCGCCGATAGGCGCGGGTGATGCGCTTTTCCAGGTTCTCGACGTTGCCGACGAAGACCGGGATGGATGCACCCTGCTCGGTGATGACGTGGAACTGATCCAGTCCCTGGTCATCCCGGCCGAGGGTCAGGCGGGCGAGGAACTCCTGAACGGCGGTGTCGCGCGCCCAGATCGAGAGAAAGACGAGATTGCCCTGCTCGTCACCGACGCAACCGTCGGCCATGAGATCGGGGCATTCGTCGATGCGGTACAGCGGTTTCGCGGAAGAAGGTGCAGGCATGGTGATGTCCTCTTGGAAAAGAAGGAGCAACCACAGCCCGCGGGGCCGTGCTCGCCCCGGTTGGGTGAAGGAAGATGCGTGCCGCTAGACGGTGCGTCCTGCGTGGAAGCGGTGAACCCGCTCGCGCCACTCGGAGCTTTGCACCGGCGCCATGTCGAGATAGCGCAGCGGGCACGAGTAGTAGTACGGATGCGCGGACTCATCGAGGGACTTGTAGCCCCAATCGCCGCCCGAGCTTTCCAGCAGGTGGCAGCCGATGTAGCAGACGGACTCACCGGCCGCGAGGCCCATGACGCCCGCCTGCCTGGCGGTGACGCGAACCACGGTCCACAGAACGTCGCCGTCCAGCGTGTGGTCGATGACTTCGCAGCAAGCGCGTTCGGACGCCTGCGGAGCGATCAGCTCGCGGATCAACTGATCGCGCGTCTGACGAACGAAGGTCCAGCCCATGAAGGTCTCCTTGAAGAAATGGCCGGAGCCCTCCCCGTCGGGCGAGAACCCCGGCGGGTGGCGGAATGCCGCGCAAGGCGGCGGATGGATCAGGCAGCTTTGAGGTGCCAGTCCTGGGACAACGGAGCGAACTCGTAGCCCAGCTTGTCGAGACGGTCGCGCTGCTGACGCAGCACACGACGATCCACGGTCGCATCGAGCTTCACGGTCTCGCCCAGGGGCCACAAGGCACCGAACAGCGCCGCGTCGTCTGCCTCGGCCGAGGCCGCAGCGGACACGGGAGCCGGTTCGCTGCCGAACGGCGTGGTATCGACCAGGGGATCGCGCGGACTGCGCGGCTTCGCCTTCGGCTTGGCCGGGGGCGTTGCCGGCACGGGCGCCTGCGCTTCCTCGTCGATCGGATCGACTTCCTGCGGACTCAGCCGGCGGGCTTCGTCGCGGCTCAGGGCGTCGATGTTGGACAGCGTCATCCCGCCCAGATGGGCGCGGATCTCGATGACCATGCGGCCGTTGGCGTTGTACGTGGAGGGGCGAATCTCGACGATGACGAAATCACCGTCGTACTTGCCCTCGCGGTACTGATCGAGTTCGGCGTTCTTCACGACGAACTCGCCGATCGAGGTCGCCAGGCGGCCGACGTTGAAGTCGCCGTTCCTGCCGTGGATGGTCTTGATGGCCAGTTGGCCGGGGATGGTGATCATGAAGGTCTCCTGCTGACGAAGAGAAGACAAGGCCCCGGGGATGGGGCCTTGCGGATCAGAACGACTCGGCAACGGCCAATGCGGGGGCATCGGCAGCGTCGTCGGCAGCATCGGCGACGGGCTTGGAAGGCTCCGGTGCCGAGGCTTGCTGCGCTGCGGGCGCGTCGGACGTCACAGGGACTTCCGGGTCGCGCTCGTCGGTCTCGGTCGGCTTTGGTTCGGCCTTGTAGACGAGCTTGCCGTCGACCTTGATCCAACTGACGAACAGCAGGCGGGCCTTGAGGCTCACACCCTGCTCGCCGGCACGCTTGCCCTTGGAGTAGGTGAAGGTGTCGGTCCACAAGTCGCCCAGGCGGAACCCGATCATCACCTTCTTCTCGGCGTCGGCCGCCTGAATGCAGCGGCGCACCAGGTGCTGCGCTTCCGATCCCGATACGCGCGTGTCGAAACGCACATACGAGACGTCATCGCTGGGACCGTTCAGAGCCGCGATGTCGCAGGCCAGGAACGCATCGCCTTTCTTGGGCTTCACTTCGCGGATGCGATTGAGATACCCGAGGCCGGTGATGTGCAGATCGAAGTAGGACTTTTCGTTGGAAGTGGTCATGGTGAATCTCCTGAGAACAATGAGGCGGAGACACACCCGACCCAGGCGGGGAAGGTGTGGAACCCCCGCGTGGGTTGATGGAACAGCTTGGAGGCATCGCCATCGAGAACCGATGGCCGTTCGCGCATGGATGCCGGTGCGAACTGGAGTGATCAACGCGGTCGGAACCGCGTCGCAGCCTTGAAGATCGTGGCTGCCTGGGCATGTCGCTGACGGACGTCAGCGGAACATGGCCGGAAGCGTGGCGCCAGGACGGCGCGCAGGCGAGCGGCAATCGGCACTCGCGGCTGTCCGCATTGCCGGGAAGAATGAGGCCCCCGGAGCGGGGGCCAGGGATGGGCGGTCAGTTGCCGCTGGGCGTGGAAGGAACCGCCTGCAGCGACAGGTGTGTCGCGGTGGCGGACACGTCGAGGTCGTCCTCGCTGTGCAGGATGCGCGCAAACACGCCCTCCTGCGGATCGAAGAACTCGCCGAAGTCGTCGCCACCGAACTCGGCGCGCGCCAGCTCCCACCAGTCATCGAACGCATCGACATCCGGGTTGCAGCCGGCGGCATAGGCGATGGTCTTCTGGCGACCATCGGGTCGGCGCTCGCCGCGCTCGGCCAGGAAGTACACGCCGTGATCCTTGACCAGGATGACGCGGCACTGATTCGCCACCGCTTCGGCGAGCACGGGCCGCAGCTCCGTGCCTTTGAATCGAACAGTCATGGGTGTGATCTCCAGGGAGGCAGAAAGAGAGGCTTCCCGCCGCGAAGGCGGGAAGCTGCTGGGAGGTCAGTGCCGGACAGCCTTGCGACCCGACAGGCACTGCACGCGGATGCGTCTCCAGCTCCCGTCGTCGATCAGCCGTTCCAGCGTCTCGCCGAGGGTGTCGAAGAACACTTCATCGACCCGTTCGACCAGCTCGCCGGCGCGGTGCAGCTCCACCGCGTAGAGGTCGAGGCCACGCTCATACAGCACGGTGACGCGACCCTGGAACTTCATCGTGGCGACGGTGAAGCCGATGGCCGGTGGCGTGCGGATGATGTCGGCGGGCAGCGGATCGACCCAGGTGATGTCCCGCGCACCGGCATCCACCAACAGGTGGGTGACGCGCCGGAAACCGTCGGGAGCGGGCAACTGCTCCAGTTGGACGATCAGTTCCTGCAGCTCGGGGCAGCGCGGCTCGGGGATCGGCAGCTTCGCCGGTGCGGACCCGAGCACGAACCGCTTCACCGTGTAGGGCTGGCCGTCGGCGGTGAACTCGGTTTGCTCCTCGGGCGTGTCCGCCCGCTGACCGTCGAAGCGGCGTCTGACATAGGGTTCGACCTGCACCTTGGCGCCCTCGTCGGGCACTTCGGTCACGAGGGTGCGATCGAGCACCGCGAACTCGGCCCGTCCCGTCTTGACGACGATGGCCTCGTCGGTGGTGGCGATGACCTTGCCCTCGAAAGGCTTCGGGTCGATGTGAAAGCCCAGCGTCGAAACCTTGGGCTGGCCGTCGAAGATGTTGAACTTGAACGAACGGACGTTGGAAGGCACATGACCGACGACGAGCGTCGGCATCTGTGCGCGGATGGCTTGGGTATCCATGGGGAGACTCCTTGTGGCAACCAAGGGACTCCCGCCCGCAAGGGAGGTCGATCCCTTGAGGGTGAGGTGGATGGACGCGGCATGCGTCCGGCGAAAGAAACGACCAGCGCGGCGGACCGCACCGCAGTCTCGAAGGTCTCGACTGCCTGGGCATGCTGCCGGCAACGCCAGCGAACATGCGGCCAGCGTGCGGCACATGGCGGCGGCCGTCCGCCGGGAATCGGCAATGCGCCGGCACCGCGTTCCGCGAAAAAGAAGAGCCCCGACGTGGGGGCTCGAATGGGTTGCGGGTTACTCGTCGTCGTAGAGCGTCAGTCCGTCCAGCACGGGCGCGTCGGCATCGAAGATCAGCAGCCGCACGTCGGCGAGCGCAGCCAGGTGCAACACTTCCACGAGGGACTCCGGCATGCCCTTGGCCCGGTGCTCCTGCCGAAGCTCTTCGGCGGTGATGCCCTCGACATGCTGCAGGTTCGCATCCGTCCAGGGCGTGGCGATCAGCTTCATGCCGACCGCCGGGCTGTAGGGAATGCGGAAGGCCACGAACAGAAAACCGCTCGGCGTGGCGATGTCCGCCAGTTCGGCGAGGAAGCGACCGGCCTCCTCGGTGATGTGCGCCGAACTGATTTCCCAGGCACGGCTGTAGAACCCGGTCTCGAAGCGCAGGCGGCGTACCACCTCGCGCGCGGCTTCCTCGGAGTAGGTATCGCCGACGTGCAGCGGCTGGCCGGCTTCTTCGGCCATGACGGTGTAGACGAGGTTTCGGGCGATGCCGTGGCTGGGACACTGCGCGTCCAGCTCGGGCGGCACGTTCTGGCCCTCGGTGATCAGCGCGAAGTCGTCGCAGAAGACGCAGGCATGGCGCTCGACCTGGCTGTCCGGCAGGTGCGACTGCGAGACGTGCAGCGGCAGATAGCTCAGCGGGCAGTCGTCGTCGTAGGAAATCGCCAGCAGCCGCTGCACGGACAGGCCATCGTAGCCGCGGACGAAGGGGTTTTTGGAATGGGACATGGGATTCCTCCAGCAGAGGATGGCCGAGGCAATCCCCTGCCGGGGATTGAACCCCAGCGAGTGGATGAAGTGGCAGCCGGTCAGCCGGCCGCGGCGTCGGGCCGCCCTGGTGGCGGGCGGTGCAGGTCAGTGGAAGATGCTGATTCGGGACATGGCCGCTCCTGCGAAAAGAAGGAGGGACATGGCCCCGAACGGGGACGCATGTCCCTCGTGGGGTGGGATGAAAAGACGGTGGGTTGCCAGGCGCGGCTCACCAGCCGTTGTAGTGCAGCGTGAGGTCAGCGATGACCTGGCGCCGTTCCAGATCGAGGCCGCCGAAGTCGGACAGCCCCTCGAAGCCGCAACGCTTGAGCATCGCGCCGCCCTCGCGGGAGTTGTAGAAGCTCACCATCGCGGACAGGAACATGCGTTGACCGCTGCTCAGCACGCCCAAGGCGTTGTTGAGCATCAGCATGTTGGGCCGCAGGTCCCACTTGGTGGTGGCACGCTGCAGACCTTCGCGTGTGCCGTCGCCGAACCACTCGTGGCCGGCGATTTCGGCGCCGCGCTTCCACGCCTGGAAGAACGCTTCGGGCGCTTGGGAAAAATGCAGATCCTCCAGAGCGATCAGATCGAGTACGTCTTGGGGCAAGGACTGGTTCATGAGGAATCTCCTGGCGAGAAGGTTTTAAGGGGTAAGCCGCTGTTGCCAGTGGCCTGTCTCCAGGGCATGGCGGGCGGCCTGGTACGAACGGAAGTACTGGACGGACTCACGCGAGACCGGACCTTCTGCATCGGTGGTGCCGATGTAGTGGCCGGCGGCGCTGTGGCAGACCTGGAGGGGCAGGCGCTTGCCGACGTGGACCAGGGCCAGATGGCCGATGGAATCGGCACGGGCCTGTGCGGGGCTGGGGAGCACCCCTGGGGGCGGACGGGGCATGGCGATCTCCTGGCGAAGGTCGGAGGCCACATCCCGAACGGGAGCGGAAACCTCCCGGTGGATGGAACAAAGCAGGCATCGGCGCCGCGAGGGCGCGCGTCCGCGGTGGTCGATGCGAAGCGGACTGGACGGGTCGCACGGAGGAACTCCGCGGCAGCCGGATGACCCTGGCTGCTGGCATGGTGCTGACGAGTCAGCGACGCATGACGGGAGGATCGGCGCGAGGAGGGTCGCTGTGGTCCAAGAAACAGAAATCCGTCATCACCGCAATGCCGCCGAATCCGGCTAGTGCCCTATGCACCAGGACCCGGTTGGGTACGACTGGTGCCGTGACGAAGCGATGGCGTATGAAGGCTGCGCCAGATGCTCCAGTGCTTGAATGCACCGGAAAGTCACTGCCTGACGGGATGAGATAGCTACACTGCGAGCGTTGCACCATTACGGCGATGGGGGCACATGGAGCGGAATGGACACAACGAGAGACTTCGACTTGGTGGAGCCGCTGATCGGCGAGACATGGGTAGTGGATGGGAAGGTGGCGGCCTCACCACCTGGCGAGATCGATGCGCTGTATATCCGGCCGATGTTGCACCAATGGGGACAGGTGCCATCGGGCTCGAAGGTGCTGCATTCACTGGTGCTCGACAACAATGTGCTGACCGACATGGTCGAAGGCCGTCGTTCGGCCAACACCGAATATCTGGAGAACCTTCTGCGCTCGAAACCGTTGGAGCTGAACCCGGTGATGGCCATGCTCGAACAGCGGCAGAAGTTTGGAGGCGCCAGCCAGGCACTGCATGATTTTGCCGAGCTGCTGGGGAGGCGCTTTGGTGCCTGGGCGGCCAAGCACAATGCCGGATACTTCGACAGGTTGCTGGAGGACGGCAAGCCTGAGCTTGCGCAGAACATAGACCTGCTGTCGGGTTACCTGCCAGCCATTCTGTACATCTACCACCAGCCTGGCAGTGCGGAATCCAAGCTGGAGTGGTTGAGTGGCCTGATCCAGGCGGTGGATCTGCCATTCCTGCAATTGCCCTTCTATCTTGCTGCGTTGTTGTTTCTCGTGAAGGAACAACCTGCACTGTTCCGCAACAAGGTCATCCGCAAGGTGAAGAGTGACACCAAGTTGATGGCCAGCCTTGAGGAGCAGAAGAAGGCGGTGCTGAACCTTGCGCACGATGTGATGCTGCCGGCGGTAGCGATTTTTCCTGCCGGTGTCGAGGACACGATCGTGTTTCCATACATCGCCACCCGCGACTACTTGTTGCAGGATTTCCTGGGGGAAATCCGTTGCCGTGCCGTCGTGGCGATCCCAGGTGGTCGAGCCAATGGCGCTTGGGAGTTGAATCCAACCGGTCATATCCATGCGCGACTAGGCGACGTCGTCGCCCGCTGTCTACCCAAACGCGCGGGGCCTGGAACTGCGGCGGAGCAATCGGTGCGTCGTGCGAACCTGCGAGCGTTCTCGGATAGCTATCTGGCGAAATGCCTGCTGCTGAAGAAGCAACCCGGCACGCTTGAATGAAGCTGGCAAGTCAGCAGATCCCCAAGATGTGTTGAGGTGATGGGGTGTCTCCTCTTCGGGCTTCGGTCAGGTTGGAGAAAGGCGCCGAAGACCTGCAGGTCTTCGGCTATCGAGCAAGAAACCACCCGTGGGCTGGCATAGCGCCTGGCCGTCGTCAAAGCCGTTCGCTGCGTCAGCAATCGCACCCGGCCCGTTTCGTGGCTGGGGCCGGAAACCTCTGGCGTGCATCCACACACAAAGGGAGCCCGATGTTTCGCCGGCGGGCACCGGCACGGAATACCCTCGGCCCAAGGGGCCTCCTCACGGCTCGCGCGGCGGCAAGGCGTCAGGAAGCCCCTCATGACCGAGGCAAGGCACACCGATCAAGGGAATGGCGGCGGGCGCGATTCATGGAGCAATGACCTTCTCGCCCCGTCGCCCGATGGCGGGCAGACGGGGCGCGCACACCGTTGCAGAAGGAGACGCGCGCTTTGGAGTCCCGCGCGGTGCGGGACGTTTGCCTTGCCGCCAGTTGAAGTGGCGGGCGCGGCAGGGGGAAGCCAGGATCAGAACGCCTTGGAGGCGGCGCGCCGCTTGCGCGGTGCGCCGCGCCGGCCCGTCGGGGACTCGATCGGCAACGTGCCCTTGCAGTCCGGGTAGCGCGAGCAGGACCAGAACGCGCCGCTCTTGCCCGTGCGCTGCTGCATCGGTGCGCCGCACTGTGGGCAGGCCGGCGCCGGCGGCAGCTTGAGCGAGAGCGTCGCGCCGCGGTACTGCTGCACGAGCTGACCGACCCACACGGACTGCTTCTCGATGAAGGTGTCCAGCGCCATCTGGCCGGCCTCGATCATGTCCAGCGCCTGCTCCCACACCGCCGTGGTGCCGGGGTCGGCGATGGCCGAGGGCACCGCGTCGATGAGCGTGAATGCCGCGTCGGAAGCGCGGACGGCACGGCCTTTCTTGACCAGGTAGCCGCGACCGATCAGACCGTTGATGATGTTGGCGCGTGTCGCCTCGGTGCCGATGCCGGTGGTATCTCGCAGCTTCTGTTTCAGCCGCGGGTCGGTCACGAACTTGGCGACGGTCTTCATGGCCTTGATCAGCTCGCCCTGCGTGTAGGGCTTGGGCGGCAGGGTCTTCAGTGCCTTGAGATCCACCTTTCCGACCGGGCAGGATAGGCCCGCATGCAGGGCGGGCAGCACCTGACTGCGCTGCGCATCCTCGCCATCGGCATCGTCCGGCCCCGGCGTCGCCAGCACCTCGCGCCAGCCGGTGACGGCGTTCTGCTTGCCCACGGCCGCCAGCGACTGACTGCCGCACGAGAACTGCGCCATCGTGCGGTCGAACTCGTGGTGCGGGAGGAACTGCGCGAGGTAGTGGGCGCGGATCAGCCGGTAGACGGCCAGCTCCTTCTCGTTCATGGCCGACAGGTTGGCGGGCTCCAGCGTCGGGATGATGCCGTGGTGAGCTGATACCTTGCCGTCGTTCCACGCACGCGAACGCTGGTTGCGGTCGAGGCGGTCGATCAAGGGGCGCAGGCCGGGATCGGTCTTGACCAGACTGTCCAGCACCGTCGGCACTTCGGCAAGCATGTTCTCGGGCAAGTAGCCCGAGTCAGAACGCGGGTAGGTCGTGGCCTTGTGCGTCTCGTACAGCGCCTGGGCAATGTCCAGCGTCTCCTGCACGTCGAGCCCCAACTGCTTGGAGCACACCTCCTGCAGCGTGCCCAGGTCGAACGGCAGCGGCGGCCCTTCGCGCACGCGCTCGGTTTCTACCGACAGCACCTGGGCAGAGCCGGCCGTGCGCAGGCGCTCGGCGGCCTGCTGCGCCACCGGCTGTTGCAGGCAGCGGCCCGCATCGTCGGTGCTACCTTGCGGCGGCGTCCAGCTTGCGACGAAGGACTGGCCTGTATGCGAAAGCGCAACCTCGATGGCCCAGAACGGTACGGAAACGAAGCTCGCAATCTCGCGGTCGCGATCCACCACCAGCTTCAGCGTCGGCGTCTGCACCCGGCCCACCGACAGCACACCGGTGTAGCCAGCCTGTCGACCGAGTAGCGTAAACAGCCGGCTCAGGTTCATGCCGATCAGCCAGTCGGCACGCGAGCGGGCCAGGGCCGAGTAGTACAGCGGCAGCGTCTCGGCGGACGGCTTGAGCGCACCCAGCGCCTTGCGGATCGACGCATCGTTGAGCGCCGACAGCCACAGGCGCTGAATCGGCCCGTGGTAGCCGCACAGGTCGATGATCTCGCGGGCGATCATCTCGCCCTCGCGGTCGGCGTCGGTTGCTATCACCAGCTCGCCCGCCTTGGCGACGAGCTGCTGCACGACCTTGAATTGCGCCGCGGTCGCCGCCTTGGGCTCGACACGCCAACGCTCAGGAAGAATGGGCAGTTGCTCGATGGCCCAGCGCTTGTATTGCTCGCCGTAGCCTTCGGGCGGAACCGCCTCCACCAGATGACCGATGCACCAGGTCACGACGACACCCGCGCCGCTGTAGCAGCCGTTGCCGCGTTGGCCGGCGCCCAGCACACGGGCGATGTCCTTGCCCTGGGACGGCTTCTCGCACAGGAACACGCGCATGAAGCCTCCTTGGAAATGTGCGGTTCATCGGATGGGCGTCAGCTTGGCGGGGCCAGGAGATGCCGGCAGCAAGGAAGCCGATTGATGCAGACACCGCTTTGTGATCGGCAGGCGGTCCGTTGCCGCAGCGGTGCGCATAGACCGCAGGAGTTGGCACAGCAAGAGCGTCGTTTCTGGAGGGCGGCTGGAACTCCGTGGACGACCTTGGAGCTATCCCTTGGGGATAGCTCGCTGGTGCATCGCGGGCGTATGACGGTTGCTACAGCCGCCCTCGGGGGAACGGCGATGGGCGAATTACTGTCCGCCGGCGGGCTTGGCGCTGAGCGCCACCGACTCGATGCGGTACGGCAGGATGCCCACGCGCCGCGCCTCGACCTTGAACGTCACGCGCTCGTTCTCGTCGGCGTCCTCCCATTCGTCGCGCACGGTGCGGCCCTCGACCAGCACCCGCATACCTTTCTGGTACAGCGTCTTCCAGTGCTCGGCGTCGCGGTGCCACAGCTCCACGGGCGCCCAGAAGCCGCCGCGATCTTCGTACTCGCCGTCCTTCTTCGGGATCGGGTTGTCGAAGTAGACGTTCAGGCGAAGCAGCCGGCGCGGCTCGTCGTTGCCGTTCGGAAATTCGCGGTAGTCCGGCGCAGAACCGATGTTGCCCTCGCCGACGAAGTGCGTGCTCATGGTGACTCCTTGGTGGTGGGTGGAACGGATGCGGTATGCCCGTGGACGCGCCGCAGGTAAGCCGCTTCGGCCTGCGCGGCCTTGTAGGCGCATTCCAGGGCTTGGCGAGCGATGCTGTGGGTCAGGCTGATCTGCATGTTCAGCACGATGCGCTGCAGTTCGATCGCGTACAGCTCGTCGATCAGCGAGGCCGGCGTCGCGGGGTTGGCCAGCAGGGCCTCCCACAACGCCACGCCCATGGAGGAACGGTCGAGGTTGCGCCAGCGCAGGAAGGTCGTCCCTGCGCCAGTGGCCTGCTGGGCCAGTTGCACGTCGAGCAGACTGAATGGATAGGCGCGCGCCTGGGGCAGCACGCGCCGCTGCGCCAGGCCAATCACGTCGTCGCGAAGCGCTGCGCACTGGCTGGCCCAGGTCGCCAGACTCCCCTTACCCTTAAAAGGCTGTAAAAGGCCTTTTAGGTAGCCTGCGTGTTCCAGCCGCTGGAAGTCCGCCTGTTCCAGCGCCACGAAGCGCGTGGAGTGGCTGATAGGGGGCGATGCTGTCATGCGCCAGCACCCTCATCGCCCGCGGCACCATCGGCTGCGCCACCCGTGGGAGCCTGCGCATCGGGCACGATGGCAGGCGCAGCATGCGGCGTGCCGGGCTTGTTCGACCGCCGCGCGATCGGTGGCGCGAAGCGCGAGCGGCGCGTGCCTTCCAGCACGTCCTGCGGCAGCTCGCCGAACTTCTCCAACGCCGCTCGCGCCGCCGCGTTCTTCGCCGCGAAGTCGTCGCGCGTCGTGCCCGAGTAGCGGTACTGCTGGGCCAGCGAGAACAGGCTGCGCAGCGCGTGCGCGCCATCATTGAGCCAGCGCTCCAAGGTGCTGCGGTCGATCAGCGCCGTGTGGTGCGCCAGGATGAGCTTGCGTGCCAGGTCGTCGTAGTCGGCCAGCAGGTACACCGCCATGAAGCCGAGCTGTGCATTCACGAACAGCGGCAGCTTCACCGGCTGCACATTCATGTTCTCGCCCAGCGATAGCGCCGGTGGCACGTCGGCCAGGGCCTGATCCACCTGTTCGCGCAGGGTCTGCAGGCGGGTCTTGGTGTCGGCGAGCTTGTCCTCGATCCGCAACATCCACCAGTCCGAGTACGGGTCGTCCTGCTCGGCGCCGCGCTTCATCTTGTTCATGGCGCCGATGAAGCCGTTGAGACCGATGATGCCGGGGCGCCCCTCGGTCGGCGCGCGGCCGTGCCAGATGCGCGAAGCGTGGTGCGTGTGCAGCGTCAGCGACATCGCGCTGCGCAGCGATCCGAGATTCAGTTGCAGGGGTTCGGTGCGTTCGTTGGCCATGGGAGCGACTCGCGATGAAGGGGCGAGTCGCCAGCATCGGCATCGGCCGGAAGGCTGTCAGTCAACAAACCGCAGCCCATGCGTGCCCGGTTTGTTCCGCACGGAAGGCTGTGTGTGCCGGCTATCCCCTGGGGATAGCTCGGCGGCGGGCCGAAGGGTGGAGTGCGAATCCGCGCTGTGGAGTCAGCGCGTCCAACTGGATTGGTCGCGGGGCAGTCGCCCGTCGGGATCATTGACCTCGACCGAATTGCCATCCCTGAGCCGATCCACGAACACCACGATATTGGTGCCGCCATCGTTCGCCTGGCTGGGGAACAGGATTCCGGTATGGCCCTGGGCCAGCACCATGTCGCCCAGCACCCAAGTGGGCGGCTCGATGTGAAGGTCGAATTTCAGATGGCGCCAGTCCTCGCGCCAGTCGTGCCACAGCTCGTCCCAAGGTTCGCCGCGGTGGAGCTGCCGCAGATCGACCAGCTCGCGCAATGCCACGGTGTACGAGCACATCGTGCAGGGCGGCAGGAAGGGCGAGGTCTGCTGGTATTCGCGTAGCGCGGTCGCTTCCTCCAGCGACAGATACAGCGCCTCGACGCCCTCCCGGTTGAAGCGCCCGCCCTTGGCCGCCGCACCAGCGCCGCTGGTTGGCCGGCTGGCCCACTGCGGGGTGTGCGCGCGAAACAGCGTGGTGCCGGGCGGCAGGTCGAGGAGGATCATCCGGTGAACCCTGCACTGATCGACTCCAGGTAGTCGATCGCATCGTCGGTGCGTCCTTCCTGCACCAACTGCAGCAGGGTCTTGTGGTGGAACGTCGGGATGGGCTCGTTCTTGACCATGAAGAATGCACGCGCGGTATCCGGCTGCACCGCCGAGGCGGCCGATAGCACCCGCATCAGGTCACGAAGCGCGGCCTGGAGTCGCGGTGACTCGGGGTGGGTGCGCAGGGTGTTGCGGTGCACGCCAGCCAGCGTGGCCAAGTCCTGGTACTG
The DNA here is from genome assembly GCF_021287045.1 of Oryzomicrobium sp. GTDB lineage: Bacteria > Pseudomonadota > Gammaproteobacteria > Burkholderiales > Rhodocyclaceae > Oryzomicrobium. The sequence continues at coordinate 227,630 of NZ_JAJTBG010000006.1, forward strand.
CAGGCCCAGGGCATCGGCGACGTTCGTGGCGGAAAAGCGGGACGTGCCGGCTTCACGCACCGATTCGAGCACATCCGCGAAAGCGGTAGAGGCCATGACGTTGCTCCCAAAGGCAAGGAATCACGAGCACATTATACGCACAGTTTGAGCACAGTTCCAAGCGGTCTGCTCCCCCAGCTGGAAGGCGACCTGTTCCGTCTATCCCCTGGGGATAGCTCAGGGATCGCGCAAGGCTGAACGCAGCCGTGCGAGGTAGGCGCGCGCCACCTCGGGGTCGGCTGGGCGGGAAGCCGAAGGCGACGACGATGGCGCCGGCCCCGCAGCTCGCGGCGCGGGCGGCGCTGCTGCGTCGTTGCCCGCCCACGCCTTGAACTCCCCGCGGATCGCCTTCTGGATGATGCCGAACAAGTAGCCGGCGGGATTGCGCACCGTACTGCCGCCACAGCGTGCCGCCCACTCGTCGAGCACGGCCTGCCGCTGCGCCTCGTCCACCTGCTGCAGCGCCATCAGCGCGCCGGCCTGCTGCTCGTCCTTCAAGCGCAGGAAACGCTCGGGCAGCCGCAGGTTCTGCAAGGCCCTCGCGCGCGGTACTGTACGTACTTCATTTATACGATCATTACGTACTGTACGGTCCTCCTTCGGAATCCGAAGAGAGCCGTCCGGCGCGGGTTTCGGCCCTGCTTCGGATTCCGAAGACGGGCGCGCGTCATTCCGAAGCAGGGCTTCCTGGCCTTCTTCGGATTCGTGGTCCGCACCCTCCTGTGGATAACCTGGCGTCGTCCAGCCATGCCGCGCCATGCGCTGCGCCAGCACTTGCAGACGGGTCGGCAGCGTGCGCCCGCTGAGCAGGGGGTCTTCGGCGATCTCTCGCAGCGTGTTCATGCCCACGACCTGCACCGCCTTCGCCGCGTGCGTGAGCGCCTGACTCACCAGGCCCAGGTAGTCCGGGTCGAGCTGCATCGCCTCGAAGGGCGACAGCGGTTCGTCGTGCAGCACGTAGAGGTTGCCTTGGATACGGCCGGTCTTGGGATCGCGCCGCCGCCGCACCAGGCTGAGCCAGCGCGTCAGCCGCAGCAGCGTCAAGGCGCGCGCAACGGTCTCGTGCGAGGCTTGCGCCGCACAGGGCATGGACGCCAGATAGGGGCGGAGCTGGTCGTAGGTGGGAAAGGCGGTCACGCCGTCGTCGTTGAGCTGCAGGCGGAACACCTGCCAGGCGTTTCGCTCCAGCGGCGTCAGGCGCCGGTCGAGGAACAGCCTGCGCGGCACGCTCTCATGGCGGTTGCCGCTGTAGAGGAAACCGTCGGCGGCCGGCGCCGTTCCCTGCGCCGGCTGCAGGTGCTGCAGGGCCTCGTCGAAGAGCGCGGACAGCGCAACGGGGCCTTCGCGCCGTGGTGCGCCGCCCGTGGTCATGGCCTATACCAACCCATGGTCGATCCAGTTCCGTATCGCCGACCAGATCACCGACATGGGCAGGGTCATGGCCTCGGCCAGATCCATGGTCAGCGCCACCATCGCCATGTCGTCGTTCAGCGCGATCTGCCGCTCCGTGATGCCGGCCTTCCAGCGTTCCCACAAGGCCACCTCCTGCGCCTCGTCGAGCACCGGATGCCGGCCCTTGCGCTTGGGCAGCCCGAGGATGTCGCGGCGCAGCGCCACTTCCTGATGCGTGAGGCCGTAGAACTTGCTGACCATCTCCGTGCTCGCCCCCAGGCGCAGCATGCGGTCCACCGTGGCGATCTCCCGCTCCACGTCGTGCACCTGGCTCAGCAGCCGCTTCAACACTTCCCGGTTCACCGATACCGAACACCACGACACCGTGGCATTCACCAGCATGCTCACGAGCTCGGGGTGTTTCAGCGCATCCAGCTCCTCCTCGCCGAAGCCCATGGCCTTGCAGCGGCGCAACTGGCCGTTGCGCAGGTCATGCAGGGCCTGGGCGATCACGGCCTGGTTGAGCGGGTGCGGTGCCGACATACGGGAGCCTCCTGCGCTCAGGAATCCTGGCTCGCTACGCCGGCTTCCAGATCCAGCAGCCGGCGCGCCAGGCGCAGCAGACGGAACAGCTTCACCAGCGCAGCATCGCTCAGGCGTGTGGCCGAGCCGCCATGGCCATGGAGCAGCGCCGCCAGCTCATCGGCCAGCCGCGCGCGGTCCAATCCGTTCGCGGCGGGCGGCGCTGCACTCAGCGCATGCAGCAGGGTCAGCACCGCCCGCGCGAACACCGGCAGCGCCTTCGCCTGGCCCACGGCCGGCGCCACGCAGACGAAGCCGATGCCGCCGTCGCTGGCCTCGATGTGGTCGGCTACCGCTGCGTCCCCGGCGATCTCGCGCGCGAATTGCGCGATGTGCACGCGCAGGCGATCCGGCACGTCCAAGCTCGGCTCGATGTACCAGACGTCCGAGATGGGATAGAGTCCGCCCGCCTGCACGGGGATCGCACGCAGCGCATCGGCCTCGAAGTCGGGCAGCTTGTCGCCGAGCTGGTCCGCGACCATCCGTTGGATGGACTGCAGGCGCTCGGTGGTCGGCGCCGGCGTCACGATGTGCCCTTGCAGGCGCTCGTCGCGCTGCCCGTGCTGCTCCTCCGGCGCCTCGGGCGGTGCAGGCGGTGTTGCTGCTGGCGCCGGAGGCGCGGCTGGCGTGGTGTCGCGCGGCACAGACGAGGCGGGTGGCTGCTGAGGCGCGGAGACCGGCGGGGGAGGTGCAGCAGGCACGACAGGCGCTGCCGCTGGCGTCGGCGCCGCCGGTTCGCTGGTCAGCGCACGCTGGCGGCTTTCGCTGTCGTTGATCTCCAGCGCCAGCGTGTCGTAGTCCGCCTCCAGCAGCTCGGCCATCTGGCCCACCAGCTCGTCCTGTACTCGCTGCGGCGAGAAGTCGTCCGGCTGTGTGTCGAACTGCGTCAGCACGTCCTGAAACAAGGTGGCGAAGTCCACGGCCACAGTGCGGCCCAGCGCCCGCCGCTCCCAGGTGCGCTCGCACGCCTTGCGCAGCACTGCGAGCCGGTCCACCTGATGCCGGCCCAATCCGCCGTACAGCAGCGTCGGGATCGCCGGCAGCAGATAGCGCACCGCATCGTTCATGCGGCTGATGTGTGACTGCGGCACCGGATAGCCGTCGGCCGTCAGCCGCCGCGCGAGTTCGCTCTGTGACAGCGCCTGGCCGCTTTCCTGCTCGTAGAACTCGCGCGCCTTCTCGATGCCCAATGCCCGCTCGATGAAGGTCAGCCCGCCGCGCAGCTCGTTCTCGGCCAGATGCCCGGTCAGCGCCACGATTTCGCCGCGCGCCGGCCACGGGCGGAACAGGCACGCAATGCGGAAGAAGCGTTCCTCCTTGGTCTCGCTCCACAACTCGCGCAGGATCGCCAGCCGCGTGTTGCCGCCGTTGCGAATGATGTAGTGCGCCTCGCCCGGCCTGCGCGTGATCGCGGGGGGCGCGTCCAGCCCGCGTTCGCGGATGGACGCCTTGATCTCCGCATAGGCCGGGTTGCGCGTCACGCGCGGGTCGTGGTCGTAGGGCCGCAACTGGTCCAGCGTCACCACCATCGGCGTGTCGGCGATGGGGTCGCTCAAGGTCGCGGCCGAAGGGCCGCTGCGCTCGAAGCCGGTGGCCAGAAGCTTGGCAGCCATGTCCTGCGGCGTCAGCTCAGCCACGGCCGTTCTCCTGCGCCTGCCGGTCGGCGCGGCGAAGTTGCGCGCGGGCATTGCGGTCGGCACGGTGGTCGCTCGCCGTCGAACTGGTGTAGATCGACGCGCAGCCTTGCTTCGTGAATTTCAGGTGCCCGCCGGACGTGCGCACCACGCGCCAGCCTTCGCCCAGCGCGAACTCGATCAGCGCGCGCAGCCGTTCACGGCCGCGCGCCAGTTCATGTGCGCTCGCCATGGCTGGCCCCTCCCGCATCGGCCCGGCCGGTGACCAGCGCGAAGCACTCCCGCCACGCGGGGAACAGCTCGCCGGCCAGCGTGCGCATGGTCTCCAGCGCCGCGGGCGCCGTGCGCCCAGCCGGCTGCCGGTACTCCACCCGGTGCACTGGCAATCCTCGTGTCGCAGCGCGCGGATAGGCTTCGATGGCCGGCACGTCGGTGCCCAGCACCTGCACGCCGGCCTGTTCCTGGAACACCTGTCGCAGCGCCTGCTGGACCAGCCGCGCGTTCGACGACACCGGATGCACACGGTTGATGAGCAGGCGCAGCGGCGGCGGCTCGATGCCCAGGTGCCGATACGGCGCGATGTCCTCGATCAGTTGCAGCGTGCCGCGCCGCAGCTCGCGCGCCGCGAGGATTTCCGGCGTCACCGGCGACAGCGCCAGGTCGGACGCCAGCACAGCCATCTCCAGCAGCACGCTGCGCGCGCCCTGGGTGTCGATCAACAGCAGGTCATAGTGCGTGCGGAAGACGGGCAGCAAATGGCGCAGTCGCAGGCGCCCATCCGGAGCGTGCAGCAGCAGCGTGTTCAGTTCACCGCGGTCGTCGTTGGAGAGCACCAGGTCCAGGCCCGCGATCGCGGTGCGTGACACCAGTTGCTCGATGCGCCGCTCGTTGAAGGCCAGCATCTCGTAGATGCCGCCGGGCGCGCGCGCGTCCAGCGTGAAGTAGCTCGACAGCGTGGGCTGCACGTCCAGGTCCAGCAGCAGCACGCGCAGCCCGGCATCGGCGATAAAGCCGCCCAGGTTGGCCGCCGTCGTGGTCTTGCCCACGCCGCCCTTGGTCGAAATGATGGACACCACCTGCATGGGCTTCTCCTCGTCGAATGGCATGAACCGAGAAGAAGCGTCAGGCGCGTTCTTTGAGGCGATCGGCGATCCACTGTTCGATCTCCACCGAGTCCCAGCCCACCGCGCGCACGCCCAGGCGCAGCGCCTTGGGGAACTTGCCTTCCTTCATCAGGCTGTAGATGTGCGCGCGCTTGAAGCCGGTCTTGGCTTCGACCTCGGCGCGGCGCAGGATGCGGTGCTCGGTCGGTGCCGCCGTGGCGGTGGTCTGCGAAGACATGAGGGTCACTCCTTAACGCTCAGTGGCGCTGATTGGCGTGACTCGAATTAAGAACACCGCGTTGAAGAAAGACACCGCAAATGCGGTATCCGCGACCGCAGATACGGTCTGGCATCGCTCAGGAATTTGTGCTCTGCAGATTGCGCCGAGCCAGTGCGAACTTGGCCTGCAGCGTGCGCTCGGTGATGCCCATCGCGTTGCCGTGGTGCGCCACCATCGCGCTGATGATGGCTTCCTGCGTCAGGAAGCTGGAATACGGCATGCCGCTGGGCGACTTGCCCAGCAGTAGCGTCAGTAACCCGCCAACGATGTTCAGGTAGGTCGATTCGCTGCGCGGCCCAGGCGTGCTCGCACGCTCCGCGTCGGCCGTGTAGGCGGCGTGCGTCTTCAGCAGCGCCTCGTGCTCGGCGCGCAGCGTCTCGTGCACGCCCAAGTGTTCCGCCAGCCGCGCCTTGATCGCTTCCCGCTCGGCCATCAATGCGCCCACTGTGTCCAGGCTGATCGCCGGGTGAAGCGCACGCTCGATCTCATCGAACAGAAACGCCGGTTTCTCGCCGGGGTAGTAGTGCGCCATCCAGGCTTTCAGATCGACGTGCCGCACGGTCAGCGACGGGTCGTCCATCGTCAGGCCCTGCGTGTCCCGCGCCAAGCCGTCCTTGCCATACGGCAGCTCGCCGTGAGCCAGCGCATCGAAGATTCTTTCGGCGTTCAACCGCAGCATCGGCCAGCGCGGAAACTCCGTTGCCTCCGGCAGAGGCCGCTGTCCCAAGGTCGCCAGGATGCGCCGCTCGAAGCGCAGCAATCCGCTCCAGCGGATTGCCGCCTCGATCGGGCGGTAGTTGGTCTTGGCGCCATCGGCCAGGCTGCTCGACTTCGGCATATCACGCGCCTCCATTCGTCATCGCACCGAGTCCACACACACGCACCCGCCGTACAGGCGACGTGCGTGGCCGTCCAGAAGTCTCCGGGCGAAACGAGCAAGTGGCGAAGCGGCGAAGACCGTGGCATCGACGATGCCGCCGGTTTCGTTGCGAGATGTGCGTCTTGCCGCGCATGGCGCCATCACTCACAATTCGCAAGCCGCGAAACATGCTGTCACCAGCGTCATTCGCGGGCACCATGCCTGACCCGGATAACCAGGCCAAAGTCTTTGCAGGGGAAAAGGCCCAGTAAAGCGCGATCAGCTCAACACGCCAGAGCCGATGCGCATACGGCAAGCACTGTTGCGCCGCGCGTCTTCGCTGTGACGCGACGCGATGGGCATGCAAGTCTCATCGCAGGATGCCAACCGCAAGCGCGAGCAGCCTGAGTGCAGCACGCCCGTGCACCGCGTCAATGGAACCCCGCTATGACAAAACAGGTCTGGCACCTTGACCAAAATGGCATCGCCCCAACCCGCCTGAAGCAGCCTCATGCGAGCCGTTGCGTATCTAACGGCATATGGCCGACACGCTGAGCACGGTCGATGAAGTGGCGCAGCGGCTCCGACATCGCGCCCTCGGGATGTAGCAGGTAGGTCGTCAACGCCGCCGAGTCCTCGTCCAGCGGCCGGACGATCACGTCCGCCTGCCGGCATGCCACCGCGTGCGCCGCGGTGGAAAATCCCACGCCATAGCCGGCCGCCACCAGGGCCAGCATCAACGAGTGGGTCGTCACGTACTCGGCCACGACCGGCGGTGTCTCCACCAGGCGCAGCAGGCGCTCGCATTGCCGGCTGCACTCCTGACAAACCTGCGGGTGACACAGCACCAGCGGGTAGCCCACCACCTCGTCCAGCGGTACCCGCTTGTGCGCCAGCAAGGGGTGCCGCGCGGGTATGGCCACCACCAGTGGATCTTGCCACACCGGCCTGGCGACCACCCCGGCCGCCATCTCGCCGGCCATCGCAAAGGCCGCGTCATACAGGTCGTTGCCCAGGCCGCCCACCACCTGCGACAGCGGCGCCTCGAACAGCCGGATGCCCACTTCCGGCGCCTCCTCGCGGCACAGCGCGAGCAGCGCCGACAGCCGGGTCCGCCCGACGCCGCCGGCCAGGGCGATGCGCAGGGCGCCCCGGTGTCCCACCGCCACCGCCCGCGTCTTGGTCTGGGCTTGCTCAAGGGTCAGCAGCACGCGCCGGGCCTCCTCCAGAAACACCTGCCCGGCCGGGGTCAGGCGCACGCCGCGCGGCGTGCGCTCCAGCAGCGCCACGCCCAGGTCGGCCTCCAGTTGGCGGATCGTGCGCGACAGGGGCGACTGCTCCACATGCAGCCGCCGCGCCGCCCGGCCAAAGTGCAACTCTTCGGCCACGGCTATGAAACAGCGAAGATGGCGTAAGTTCATGTACTTCCCCCCAGAAAGTGGAGTCCATTCCTCTGGCCGCAGGGAACCGCATGAGTGCTTCCCGGTGGCTATGCCGGTCACAGAGGCTTCCAGTTGCCGCCATCCGGCCTTCAGTCGCCGGCGAGGCGGCGAGTGTCCAGGCAAGGCCGGGTTATTCCATCGGTGTTGCCATATCACACAAAACCTCGGACAATCAATAATAATTCTCATTAGCATCCGTGTCTGAATGGAGTGAAGCCGATCAAGCCCGACGTGGCGAACCTGTCCGTCACTACCCACGGGAGCGTGTTCTGGAACGATGGACGCATGGGCGACGAGCAGCTCGCACAGCGGCTGCAGGCCTCCGCGCCGCGTCAACCGCAGCCCGAGGACTTCATCCGCGGCGACCGCCTGGTGGGCCCGCCAGCGCGTCGCGCAGGTGTTGGCGGCTACGCAGAAGTCCGGGTGTTGAAACTGAGCTTCGTGACCGACCCGGGCAGCAACCGGGGTGAGCCGAAAGACACCCTCATGAAACTGCATCGGCACGCTCGCCTTGACGTCCGCGTGTCGTCGTCGGTTGCACTGATCGCGGACACGAGCCACACGCGCGCACCTGCGCGCGGTGCCCGGCGCACCGCTGCCCGCCCTGGCATGGCAGCAGCAGGCGCTGACCATCAGCATTGAATGTCCGGGCTGTGTGCGCCGGCCTGCTCCGCGCGTGTCGGCGACGGGCCTGTTCCCGACAGGCATGAGTGCTTCGACGCGATGCCATCGAAGGAGGTGCTGACGGGATGCGGATGGAGGTGCTGGCGCCGGATAGGCTGAACCAGAAGAAGACAAACAGGAGGTGGCCTTGGATTTCAGATTGCTGCGTTACTTCATCGCAGTTGCGGAAGAGCTGCATCTGGCCCGTGCAGCCGAGCGTCTGGGCATCGAGCAATCGCCTGTGTCGCGTGCGATGCGCGACCTGGAAAGCCAGCTTGGCGTGCAGTTGTTCGACCGCAGCACACGCCTGACGCGGCTGACCTGGGCCGGCCAGGTGTTCCTCGGCGAATGCCGGCGCGTGCAGGCCACCGTGGAGCAGGCAGTCAAGAGCGCCAAGGCGGCGGCACAGGGCTGCCAGGGCCATCTGCGCATCGCGATCTGCGACAGCCTGGCGCAACCCCGCATCGCCACCTTGCTGGCACGCAGCCGCGAGGATGAGCCCGAGCTGGAGATTCGCGTCTTCGAGCTGCCGTTCGCGCAGCAGCTCAAGATGCTGCACAACGATCTGCTGGACATCGGCTTTGGCTTGTCAAACGCGGTGCATGATGGCCTCGTCGCCGAGCCGGTGTGGACCGATCCGCTGTCGGTGATCGTGCCCGCACGCCACCCCTTGCTGGCACACGTGCAGGTGCCGCTGGCCGAAGCCTTGAAGTTCCCGCTGGTTCTGTGCCATCCCGAATCGGGATCGGGCTGCCGCCATCAGATTCAAGCGCTGCTGCAGGACGCAGGCACGCCCCTCAAGCTGGTCGATGAAGTGACCAGCCTGGGCGTGATGCTGACCCTGGTCGGCGCCGGCTACGGCATCGGTTTCTCCATCGCCTCGCAGGTGCAGACGCTACAGCGCCCGGACATCTCCATTCGTCCCCTGGCCGGCATCCCACCGATGCTCTCTACCTACCTACTGCGCCGCCATGGCGAACCCTCCGAGCCGATGAAGCGGTTCATCGAGCGAGTGAAAGACGAGGCCGCACCGGTCGATGAAGAGCCAGTCCTTTGAGGACGGCAGCTCGCCACTTCCTCCAGCGGCACTTCCTTGAAAGCCAGCAGCGGATGCCTGGCGGGCAAAGCCACCACCAGCGGGTCTCGCCACACCGGCATGGCGACGATGCCGGCGTCCATTTCACCAGCCAATGCAAAACCTGCGTCATACAAGTCGTTGCGCAGTCCAGTCACCAACTGCGCCAGTGGCGTTTCAAATATCCGAATGCCGACCTGTGGTGCCTCCTCGCGGCAAAGCGCAAGCAACGCCGACAAGCGGGCCTGCCCCATGTCACCAGATAGTGCGATGCGCAGCGTGTTCCGCTGGTTCGCTGCGGCGCGTGCCTTGGTCTGCGCTTGCTCGAAGGCCAGCAGTACGCGCCGGGCTTCTTCGAGGAAGACCTGTCCCGCCGGTGTGAGACGAACACTGCGTGGCAAGCGGTTGAGCAGCGGCACCCCTAAATCCGCCTCCATCTGGCGGATCGTGCGCGACAGTGGAGACTGTTCGATGTGCAGCCGTCGAGCAGCCCGGCCGAAGTGCAGTTCCTCGGCTACGGCGATGAAGCAGCGAAGATGGCGTAAGTTCATGCTTTCTCCCTACCGATGTGATCAGTCCATATCATCGTAGGGAGCCGAATAGTGCGGAGGATTCACCTCTGTATCGAGATGAGAGCCATCCTGGGGGGTGATGCTCGGATGCTTTTCGCCCATGTCAGCGCCTACGGCGAAGCTCTCGTTCGAGATCGCCCAGCTGCGACGCCTGAAGTTCGGCAAGAAGAGCGAGCAGCTCGATGCCGAACAACGCGCGCTGTTCGACGAGGCTCTGGACGCCGACCTTGCCGCGGCTGAGGCGCAGCTCCAGGAACTGCTGGGCAAGAAGAAGCCGCCGGCTACGCCTGGCGCGATGCCTAAGCGCACCGCCTTGCCGGCGGACCTGCCGCGCGTGGACTGCCACCACGAGCCCGAGAACACTCGCTGCGCGTGCGGCTGTGCGCTCAAGCGCATCAGCGAGAAGCTGGACAACACACCGGGCGTATTCACGGTAGAGTGCCACATCCGCGGCAAGTGGACCTGCGCACAGGTGCCGAACGCTGACCCAGGCGCCAGTCCCGGCGGAGATCATCGCCAAGGGCATCCCCACCTCCGGGCTGCTCACGTAGGTGCTGGTCGCAAAGGACTTCGACCATCTGCCGCTTACACGGTCGTCCCTAGGCAAGCAGGAATAAGCTGCGTGAGTGAATCGGGAGGTTTGCGTAGCTGATGGCTGGCCAGCAGCGTCTGCGCCGGCGGCTTCACCGGCACGAAGCGCATGTGCGGGCGGGTTGCCGCCTCGCAGATCGCTGCGGCATCGGCCGCACCGTTCTTGCGTCCCTTGCCGGCCATGCGGTAGGGCGTGACGAAGTGGCCTGCAATCAGCCGCGCATCCAGCCCATAGCCGCGCAGCTTGCGTGCCCAGTGATGCGCACCGCCGCAGGCCTCCAGGGCCACCAGGCAGCCGGGAGGCAGCTCCGCGCACCAGGCCGCAAACTTGTCAGCGGCCAGCGCCTTGGCAACCACCACGCGCGCATCCACCGCATGCACCTAGATAACCCGCTTGGCCAGATCCACCCCGACTCGGGCAATCTCGTTCATGGACTTCCCCTTTCACATGGCTGCAGATTGATGACTTGGGGAGCACCATCGCGGCGGCAGCCAACATTTGTTTCCTGGCTGCTTACGATTGAGTCACATCAATCGGCCAGCAGGTCGCTGGATGTTGACTCTTGACTTTCGGCATGTTAGGCGCAATATCTTGCAAAGTCTTGCAAGAATTTCCTCGAGCGAGGCCGCGTGACGACGGAACTTGTGGGGGTGGTATGACAGCGCGCCAGCAGGCGATCTTCACACTCGACGAGTTGGCTACCTACTTAAAGGTCGGCAAGCGGACGCTTTACCGGCTCGCCGCGCACGGGGAAATTCCGGCCTTCAAGGTCGGCGGGACGTGGCGGTTTCGTCAAAGTGAAATCGATCGATGGATCAATGATCAGATCCAAGCAGGCAGAAAGAAGGAGGTGATACGCACAGATGAGCAGCCAAAGTCAGCGGAACACTCCGTGTCGTCTGGGCGCGCTGTCCGTCGCCGCAGGCAAACGGAGTGAGCGAGAGTCTTCAATTTTTCTTCTGGAGGTGTGACATGGACATTGATTTCAAGAAATTGGCTCCCTGGAACTGGTTCAAAAAGGAGCAGGAAGAACAACAGAGCACTGCCTCGCTGCCGGTGCAGCGCAATGACCTGCCGGTGGCGGGTGGGCCCGTCAGTCCCATCCTGCAATTGCATCGCGAGATCGACCGCCTGTTCGACGACGCGTTTCGAGGCTTCGGTTTCCCGACGCTGGCCATGCCACGCTGGCCGTCGGAGTGGCCGGGCCTGCTGAAACCGGCGCTGGACATCCAGGAGACCGACAAGCAGTACAAGATCGCCCTGGAAGTGCCCGGCGTCGAGGAAAAAGACATCCAGATCACGCTCGACAACGACGTGCTGCTGGTGCGCGGTGAAAAGCGTCAGGAGCAGGAAACGAAAGACGGCGGTTTCCACCGGGTGGAGCGCTCCTACGGCAGCTTTCAGCGCGCTCTGAACCTGCCGGCCGATGCCAACCAGGACACGATCAAGGCCGCTTTCAAGAACGGCGTGCTCACGATCACGATGGAAAAGCGCGAGGCCAGTACGCCCAAGCAGGGGCGCTCGATCCCGATCAACGGCTGACGCGGGGCAGCGCGTTTTTCTCAAAAACCACAAAGAGATGAGGCACCGTGATCGGCGGTGCCTCGTCAGATCAATCTTTACAGGAGCATCAGCATGGCCAGAAAACAATGCCAAGTTTGCGGCCAGCCCGCCACGGTGCGGGTGGAAGCCAATCTCAATGGACGCCACAGCACCATGCTGTTGTGTGACGATCACTATCGCCAACTGGTGCGCCAGCAAAAGCGCACCGTCTCACCGCTGGAAGCCTTGTTCGGCTCGCGCAGCGGGCTGTTCGAAGACTTCCTTGGCAGCGACTTCTTCCGCATCGGTGACGACGCACCGTCCATGGCGGCCGATACCGACGAGGTCGTCGATGCCTCGTTCGGCGAACCCGCCCCGGCCGGTACGGGCACCGCGCGCCGTCGCGGCAGTGGGCTCGCCAGCCGTATCAGCGAACAGTCCGAGGCCCTGTTGCAGGAGGCCGCCCGACACGCTGCAGAGTTCGGGCGCGCCGAAGTCGATACCGAACACCTGCTGCTGGCGCTATCCGACAGCGACGTGGTCAAGACCATCCTGGGGCAGTTCAAGATCAAGGTCGATGACCTCAAGCGCCAGATCGAATCCGAAGCCAAGCGCGGCGATAAGCCGTTCGAGGGCGAGATCGGCGTGTCGCCCCGGGTCAAGGACGCGCTCAGCCGTGCTTTCGTGGCCTCCAACGAACTCGGCCACTCTTATGTCGGGCCGGAGCATTTCCTGATCGGGCTCGCCGAGGAAGGCGAAGGTTTGGCGGCCAACCTGCTGCGCCGTTACGGCCTCACGCCGCAAGCGCTGCGCCAGCAGGTAAGCAAGGTGGTCGGCAAAGGGGCCGAGGATGGCCGCGCCGAGACGCCGACCAACACGCCGGAACTCGACAAGTATTCGCGCGACCTCACCAAGATGGCGCGCGAGGGCAAGCTCGATCCGGTCATCGGCCGCGCGCAGGAGATCGAGACGACCATCGAAGTGCTGGCCCGGCGCAAGAAGAACAACCCGGTGCTGATCGGCGAGCCCGGCGTCGGCAAGACCGCCATCGTCGAAGGGCTGGCGCAGCGCATGGTCGCCGGCGAAGTGCCCGAGACGCTGCGCGACAAGCGCCTGGTGGAACTCAACATCAATGCCATGGTGGCCGGCGCCAAGTACCGCGGCGAGTTCGAGGAGCGCGTGCAGAAGGTGCTCAAGGAAGTGACCGAGCACCAGGGTGAGCTGATTCTCTTCATCGACGAGGTGCACACCATCGTCGGTGCCGGCCAGGGTGGCGGCGAAGGCGGGCTGGACGTGGCCAACGTGTTCAAGCCGATGATGGCGCGCGGCGAACTGAACCTGATCGGCGCCACCACGCTCAACGAGTATCAGAAGTACATCGAGAAGGACGCCGCGCTGGAGCGTCGCTTCCAGCCGGTGATGGTGCCCGAGCCGACCGTGGCGCAGACCATGATGATCCTGCGCGGCCTGCGCGACACCTTCGAGGCGCACCACAAGGTCAGCATCACCGAGGATGCGATCATCGCCGCCGCCGAGTTGTCGGACCGTTACATCACCGCGCGCTTTTTGCCCGACAAGGCCATCGACCTGCTCGACCAGGCAGCCGCACGCGTGAAGCTGTCGGCCACGGCGCGCCCGGTGGCGGTGCAAGAGCTGGAGTCCGAACTGCATCAGTTGCGGCGTGAGCAGGACTATGTGGCTTCGCGCAAGCAGTACGACAAGGCCGCCGAGCTCGGCAAGCGCATCGAGGCCAAAGAGGCCGAACTAAAGAAGCTCGTCGAGGATTGGGAGCGCGAGCGCGCCTCGGGCAGCGCCGAGGTCAAGGCAGAGCACGTGGCGCAGATCGTCTCGCGGCTGACCGGCATCCCGGTCAATGAGCTGACGGTGGAAGAACGCGAGAAGCTGCTGCATCTGGAACAGCGGCTGCATGAGCGCCTGGTGGGACAGGACGAAGCAGTACGTGCCGTGGCCGATGCCGTGCGGCTGTCGCGCGCGGGCCTGCGCGAAGGCAGCAAGCCGGTGGCGACTTTTCTGTTCCTCGGGCCGACCGGCGTGGGCAAGACCGAGCTCGCCAAGGCGCTGGCCGAGTCCATCTATGGCGATGAAGGTGCGCTGCTGCGCATCGACATGTCCGAGTACGGGGAACGCCATACCGTGGCACGCCTGGTGGGCGCGCCTCCGGGTTATGTGGGCTATGACGAGGGCGGCCAGCTCACCGAGAAGGTGCGTCGCAAGCCCTACAGCGTGTTGCTGCTGGACGAGATCGAGAAGGCTCACCCCGACGTCTACAACATCCTGCTGCAGGTGTTCGACGACGGGCGGCTCACCGACGGCAAGGGCCGGGTGGTGGATTTCACCAATGCCATCATCATCGCCACCTCGAATTTGGGCTCGGACATCATCCAGCGTCGGCTGAAGGCCCGTGGCGCCGCCGGCGAGGAATACGAGAAGACCAAGTCCGAGGTGATGGACGTGCTGCGCGGACACTTCCGCCCCGAGTTCCTCAACCGCATCGACGAGATCATCGTCTTCCATGCGCTGGGCAAGGAGGAGATCCGCCATATCGTCGGCCTGCAGCTCGATCGTGTGGCCCGCAACGCCGCCAGCCAGGGCGTGACGCTGACCTTCGATCAGACCTTGATCGATCACTTCGCGGAGGAAGGCTACAAGCCGGAATTCGGCGCGCGCGAGCTCAAGCGGCTGATCCGCAGCGAGCTGGAGACTGCGCTGGCGCGCGAGATGCTCGGTGGCGGCATCGGCAAGGGCGATCACGCCAGCGCTCGCTGGGATGAAAAGGCCGAGCGGGTGGTTTTCGAGCGCAAGGAGCCACCAGTGAAGCCGGTCGAGCCTGAAAAGCCTGATGCCGCGAAAGTGGCAGAGGCGCCGTCGAGCGACGAAAGCAAGGCTACGCGCAAGAAAAAGCCGGCGGGCGGCCAATCTTGAGTCATGGGGAGGCTGTCGTGTCCGACCCCGACGGGCTGACATGGGCAGCCGCCCTCGTGTCGCTTGCGGTCGCCATTTCGGCGGCAGGGCACGCAGTCATCTACAAGCGTGACCCGCGCTCGGCCACGCTGTGGGTGCTGCTGATCGCTCTGTTGCCGCTGGGCGGTTCGCTGTTGTACTTGCTGTTCGGTATTAACCGCTACCAGCGGCGCGCGCGGCGGCTCTATCCGGGGGGAGATCATGCTGTTCGGCAGGTTCACTCGCCCACTGTCCCCGAGGTCGCATCGGCGCCGCTTGCCGGTCTGGCGCACTTGGTGGGACGTGCCACCGGCCAGCCGCTGACCGGCGGCAACCGCATCGAGCCGCTGCTCGACGGCGAGCAGGCCTACCCGGCCATGCTCGCCACTATCGAATCGGCCAGGCACAGCGTCGCCTTGTGCTCGTACATCTTCGACAGCCAAGGCATCGGGGCGCGGTTCGTCGATGCACTGCGCCGCGCTCATGAGCGAGGCGTGCAAGTGCGTGTGCTGATCGACGACGTGTATGCCCGCTGGACGCCCCGCAGCGCCTACCGCGCCTTGCATCGCGCCGGCGTTCCGGCGGCGACGTTCAACCCGACGTTGATTCCCGCGCGCCTGCATGCCGCGCATCTGCGCAATCACCGCAAGCTGCTGGTGATCGATGGCGAGACGGGTTTCACCGGCGGCATGAACATCTTCGGTCCGTATTGGCGGCCCGATGCGCCGGGCGAGGCCTGTCACGATTTGCACTTTCGTCTGCGCGGGCCGGTGATTGCGCATCTGATGCGGTGCTTCACCGATGATTGGTGCGATACCACGGGCGAGCGGCTCAGCAAGGGTTACTGGGGCGAACCGCCCGTAACGGCTGATGAGCAAGGAACCTCTTGGGCGCGCGGCATCGAGGCCGGTCCCGATGAGGCCCTGGACCGGATGCGCTGGACCTTCATGGGCGCTTTGAGCGCCGCGAAGCATTCGGTGCGCATCTGGACACCGTATTTCGTCCCCGATCAGCCGATGATCGCGGCGCTAAGCACGGCCGCGTTGCGCGGCGTGCGTATCGACGTGCTGACGCCCGCAAACGGCGACCATCCCACGGTGCAATGGGCTGCGCGCGCCCACTACTGGCAGGTGCTTGAGCACGGTGTGCGCATCTTCGAACGGCCGGGCCCGTTCGACCATACCAAGCTGATGCTGGTAGACGGCCAGTGGTGTTGTCTGGGGTCGGCCAATTGGGATGCGCGCAGCCTGCGGCTCAACTTCGAGTTCAATGTCGAGGTATACGACGGCACGCTGTGCGCACGAATGGAGGCACTCTTCGATGCCATCCGTGATGCGTCGGATGCAATGTCGGCGATGGCGTTGCGTTCCCGTCCACTGGCCATCCGTTTGCGCGATGGAGTGGCCCGTCTGTTCACCCCCATTCTCTAGCGACACGACTTGCGAGGAACATTGCCCATGGAAAAGAAAGATCAATGGAACATCGGCTACTGGATCGTCGCCGGCCTGTTGCTGCTGACGCTGCAGAACTACTGGCAGGCGGCCAAGACCGTCGAGCCCGTGCCCTATAGCGAATTCGAGAAAGCGTTGGCCGAGGGGCGCGTCGCCGATGTGCTGGTGGCGGACCGCACGGTGACCGGGCGCCTGAAATCGCCGGACAGCCGAGGCAAGACCACCATCGTGGCCACCCGCGTCGAACCCGACCTGGCCGAGCGGCTGTCGAAATACGACGTGCCCTACGCGCGGGTGGTGGAAAGCACCTGGCTGCGTGATGTGCTCTCCTGGATTCTGCCGGCGGTGGCCTTCTTCGGCGTCTGGTTCTTCCTGTTCCGCCGCTTCGCCGAGAAGCAGGGCATGGGTGGCTTCCTGAGCATCGGCAAGAGCCGTGCCAAGGTATTCATGGAGAAGAACACTGGCGTGACCTTTGCCGATGTCGCTGGCGTCGATGAAGCCAAGGCGGAGTTGGTTGAGATCGTCGATTTCCTCAAGAATCCGCAGGAGTATGGACGGCTCGGGGCGCGCATTCCCAAGGGCGTGTTGCTGGTCGGCCCACCGGGCACCGGCAAGACATTGCTGGCCAAGGCTGTTGCCGGCGAGGCGGCGGTGCCCTTCTTCTCCATCTCCGGATCAGAGTTTGTCGAGATGTTCGTCGGCGTGGGTGCGGCCCGTGTGCGCGACCTGTTCGAACAGGCGCGCGGGCAGGCGCCGGCGATCATCTTCATCGATGAGCTGGATGCTTTGGGCCGCGCACGCGGTGTCGGAGGACCGATCGGTGGGCACGACGAGCGTGAGCAGACGCTGAACCAGTTGCTCACCGAAATGGATGGCTTCGACAGCTCGGTCGGGCTGATCATCCTTGCAGCCACCAACCGGCCGGAGATCCTCGATCAGGCCTTGCTGCGCGCCGGTCGCTTCGACCGTCAGGTGCTGGTGGACCGCCCCGACAAGAAAGGTCGCCTGGATATCCTGAAGGTCCATGTCAAGAAGATCACCCTGGCCCACGGTGTAGATCTGGAACAGGTGGCGGCGCTGACCACCGGCTTTTCCGGCGCTGATCTGGCCAATCTCGTGAACGAAGCAGCGCTGAACGCGACGCGGCGCAAGGCGCAGGCTGTGGAACTGCAAGACTTCACCGCCGCCATCGAGCGCATCGTGGCCGGCCTGGAAAGGAAGAACCGTGTGCTCAATCCGAAGGAGCGGGAAACCGTGGCCTATCACGAGATGGGGCATGCGCTGGTGGCGCTGGCGCTGCCCGGCACCGATCCGGTACACAAGATTTCAATCGTTCCGCGTGGCATCGGTGCACTCGGCTACACCCTGCAGCGGCCCACCGAAGACCGATTTCTGATGACACGTGCCGACCTGGAGCACAAGATCGCCGTGCTCCTGGGAGGGCGGGCGGCTGAGAAGCTCGTGTTTGGCGAGCTGTCCACAGGGGCTTCAGACGATCTCGCGCGGGCCACCGACATCGCCCGCGACATGATTACGCGCTTCGGCATGGATGAGGGCTTGGGGTACGTTGCTTTTGAGGCACAGAGGCCGCGTTTTCTTGATGCGCCTGAACTGGTACAGGGTGGCTGCCGGGTAGCCGAATCGACTCAGACACGCATCGACCAAGCCATCCGTGACATCGTGATGGGTGTCTTTGATCGTGCATACCGAATTCTCGAAATTAACCGAGAAGTGCTGGAGCGGTGCGCGCGCGAACTGCTCGCACGGGAAACGCTGGATGAATACAGCATCCGGCAACTGACGCAAGGGCTACAGCTCGAATCCCCATGTCACAGCGGCCCAACTGCCGGAGCCATGACTTCCTCTGTGTCCCAAGGAGCCACCTCATGAGTGACAGCATTCATATCGTCTGCCCACACTGCCAATCCATCAATCGCGTGCCAGCCAACAAGTTGGCAGAGAAGCCCAATTGCGGGCGGTGCCAGCACCCGCTGTTCACCGGAGAACCCATTGATCTGACCACAGCGACCTTCGCCCGTCATCTGGAGCGCAGTGACCTGCCGCTGCTGGTTGACTTTTGGGCGCCGTGGTGCGGACCGTGCAAGTTGATGGCGCCGCAGTTCGAGCAGGCAGCCTCCCTGCTTGAACCCAAGGTGAGGTTGGCCAAGGTAAATACCGAGGCCGAGCATCACCTGGCCGCCCAGTTCGGTATTCGCAGCATTCCAACCCTGATTTTGTTCCGAGGTGGACATGAGGTTGCACGTCAGGCGGGCGCCATGGGCGCGCAGGACATTATGCGCTGGGTGACATCCCGCTTGCCGCAATGACCCGGCGCGAACCACCCTGCTTATCAGTTGTTCGATCCTTGAAGAAAGTGCGTAGCCGCGATGCATAGCGACCCAACCACACAATCTTTGACGAAATGCGTTCCCAGTTGCAGAAACTTTGGAACCTCTGTTTCACCCATAAGGAGCGTCACCTTTGAACGAGACGCCTCAAATCTCAGCCCGACACTGTGGCCAGATTAACCAGAATGCCCATTTTGGCAGTTGGCATCTCGATCTTGGCTCGCAACTCCTCACTTGCTCCGATGAAGCCTGCCGCGTGCTCGGCCTGGATGTTGGTGCGCCAATAGCCTTCGAGCGATTCCTGCAGTGTATTCACCCTGAAGACCGCCCCCTCTTCGATAGGGCATGGGATGCTGCCATGTGCGGAAAGTCCCTTGATCTGCGGTATCGCATCGTCAGCGGAGGGCAGGTTCGCTGGATACACCTGCGGGCAACATTCAAGGGCGACGCCTCTGGTCAGCCCAGAGCGGCAGACGGGACGGTAGAGGACATCACTGATCTCAAGAGGGTCGAGCAGGCGCTGAACGCTATACGCCGACAGCGAGAAGAGTTGGCCAGCCACGTTCCCGGTATGCTTTACCAATACCGTCTTCGTCCGGACGGCAGCTCGCACTTCCCTTATGCCAGCGCGAGGATAGAGGAAATATACGGGGTTGCACCGGAGGATGTTGTTGATGATGCCGCTCCTGCGTTCGCTGCGCTCCATCCTGAAGACCGCGACCGTGTGCATGAAACCATACAGGCGTCGGGGCAGTCACTCGCGCTTTGGCATGACGAGTACCGAGTGCAGTTTCCAGACGGTCGGGTGATCTGGGTCGAAGGCGAGGCGTCGCCTGAAGCCATGCCTGATGGGAGCATCCTCTGGCACGGCTATATCCATGATGTCACCTCACGCAGAAGATCCGCGGAAGAGCTTCGCCTTGCGGCTAAAGTTTTTGAGCACGCAGGAGAGGGCATCCTCGTTACGGACGCTCAAGGCCACATTGTCAACGTCAATCGGGCGTTTTCCGTGATCACTGGTTATGCGCGGGAGGAAGTAATGGGTCAGACACCTCGTCTGCTCGAGTCTGATCGCTATGACGATGGGTTCTATCAGACCGTTTGGCAGGCTCTGCGTGAGCACGACTATTGGCACGGAGAGCTCTGGTGCCGACGCAAGAACGGCAGTCAGTTTGCCGCGCTGCTGACGATCAGTGCAGTCCCGGATATGCAGGGCCATATCGAGCATTACGCAGCCATGTTTTCCGACATCACGGCGCTGAAGGAGAACCAGCAACAGCTTGAACGCGTTGCTCATTACGACCTGCTCACCGGCTTGCCCAATCGACTATTGCTCGGAGACCGCCTTAAGCAGGCCATTCGTCAGACACGTCGGCGTGGCATGCACCTGGCGGTTGTCTTCATCGATCTGGATGGATTCAAGAAGGTCAACGACCAGCACGGCCACGCAGTCGGTGACAAGTTGCTGTCCGTCCTGTCCAGGCGTATGACGCAGGTGTTGCGCGAAGGCGATACCTTGGCCCGTCTTGGTGGTGATGAGTTTGTCGCTGTTCTGGTCGACCTGCCGGATATTTCCATCAGCGTACCGATTCTTGATCGCCTGATCGAGGTGGCTGCGCAGCCCGTACCGATTGGTGACGCACTGTGCGAGGTGAGCGCGAGTATCGGTGTGAGCTACTACCCGCAAGGCGAAGATATCGACGCCGACCAACTGCTGCGGCAGGCAGATCAGGCTATGTATCGTGCCAAGCAAGCCGGCAAGAATCGATATCACGTTTTCGATACGGAGAAGGATCGTACGCTGCGCACCCGTCACGAAGGATTTGACAGCATAAAGAATGCACTTGCCAATGGGCAGTTTCTGCTTTGTTTCCAACCTAAGGTCAACATGCGCACCGGTGAGGTGCTGGGCGCCGAAGCCTTGATCCGCTGGCAACATCCGACGCGTGGCTTGTTATCTCCTGCCTCCTTCATACCCATCATTGAGAACCATCCGCTCGGGATTGACGTGGGGAAATGGACCATCGAGGCTGCGCTGACCCAGATCGAAGTTTGGCGCAAGGCCGGCCTTCATGTCCCGATCAGCGTGAATATCGGTGCGCGGCATTTGCTGCAACCGGACTTCATCATGCATCTACGGGGTATGTTGTCACGACATCCCGGCGCCCAACCGCAAGACCTTGAACTGGAAATCCTCGAAACCAGCGCCGTGGAGGACTTCGTTCAAGTGTCTCAGTCGATGGCGCTGTGCGAAAGGATGGGATTGCGTTTTGCCCTCGACGATTTCGGCAGCGGCTATTCATCGCTTACCTATCTGAAGCGCCTGCCCGCGTACCTGCTCAAGATCGACCAAGGTTTCATACGCGACATGCTCGAGGACCCGGACGATATCGCCATCCTGGATGCGCTACTGGCACTGGCAAGGTCGTTTGGCAGGAACTGCATCGCGGAGGGAGTCGAATCCATCAAGCATGGAGAAATTCTGCTGCGTCTGGGATGCGAGTGGGGCCAGGGTTATGCCATCGGGCATCCGATGCCGGTGCATGAATTCGAGCAATGGCTACACACCTGGCAGGTACCCTTATCCTGGAAGGGATTCAAACCTGACAGTCGCGCCGCGCTGCCCGTGCCGTTCACATACGCCGACCACCGGGTCTGGATTTCCCAGATGATCGACTATCTGTCAGGCAAGACCCAAGTGCCTCCTCAATCCGAAACACTCCAATACTGGCGGGATCAAAGTGGTCGCCCTACGTTCTTCGGCAAGGATCCTGATGATCAGGTCGATGCCCTGCATCAGAGCATCCAGCAGTTAGCGCACACCCTGAGTGAAATGAAAAATGCCGGCAGTGTCGAGGCATTGAGGGCTGGCATCGACAAGTTGCAACATTTGCAGGCGGATCTGCTGGGATTGCTGCCGCCAGACCAGAAGCCGGATTGATGCCATGCATGGGACAAAGGGTTGACGTGCAAGAGGCTGATCCACCCATCGGCGGCGCCACGGGCGCGCAGGACATTATGCGCTGGGTGCCTTCGCAATTGCCTCGGCAATCCAGGTGTAATCGAGTCGTCTTCTCGGACTCCCCGTTCCATTAACGTTTCATTGAAAGAGAGAGCAACGCTTATGCATAAAGAATCTGGCCACACGGCCCTTGACGAGATGCGCTCCCAGTGGCGGTTGATGACGGTTTACGAGCGCTTCGAGCAGGTTGTTGTCATCACGCTGTCGGGCGTCATGTCGATGGTGATTGTGATTTCGCTGATTCAGTTGATTCGGCACGTCTTCACGCTGCTCGTCATGGATGCACTGAATCCACTGGATCATAAGGTTTTTCAGCTGGTATTCGGTGCCACCATGACGCTCCTGATCGCGATGGAGTTCAAGCATTCCATCGTGCGCGTGGCGCTGCGTCGGGACAGCATCATCCAGGTCAAGACCGTAATCCTCATCGGCCTGATCGCGCTGGCGCGCAAGTTCGTGATCCTCGACCCCGAGGCGAGCCCTGGCAAGATCGCCGCGCTTGCAGGAGCCACACTGGCGCTCGGTGCCACTTACTGGCTGCTGCGCGAGCGCGACGACCGCGCCGCCGAGACATCTGAGCATGATCCGTCATCATCCCAATGACCCGCGCGCGGCGTTGTTGCAACACCGCTGGCTCAACCGCCTGCAGACCGGGCTGTTGATCCTGACCCTGGTCGGGATCGCAGCCGCCGCAGGAAGCCTGCTGTTCGGGGAAAGCGGCCTGTGGCTCGCGCTGTTTGCAGTTGCAGGCGCGCTGCTGCTCGAGCCGGCAGCCGCGTCGGCGCTGACCCTGCGCCTGTACCGCGCGAGGGCACTGCACCCGCACGAAGCCCCCGAGATTTGGGCCATGTTGCGCGAACTGTCCGCCCGTGCCGGTTTGCCCGCCACGCCGGTGCCGCACTACGTGCCCAGTGTCGTCGTCAACGCCTTCGCCACCGGCTCGAAGCAGCATGCATCGATCGCCCTCACCGATGGCCTGCTGCGCAACCTGAGTTCGCGCGAACTGGCGGGTGTGCTCGCGCACGAGGTCGCGCACATCGCTAATGAGGATCTGCGTGTCATGGGGCTGGCGGATTCCGTCAGTCGCCTCACGAGCCTGCTGGCTATGGTCGGACAGATCGCTATTGTGTTCAGCTTGCCCGCACTGCTGGCCGGCGCGGTGGCGGTCAATTGGCCTGGACTGCTTCTGCTGACCGCCTCGCCCCAGCTGGCCCTGCTCGCACAGCTCGGCTTGTCTCGCGTGCGTGAGTTCGACGCTGACCGCCTCGCGGCCGAACTGACCGGCGACCCGCAAGGGCTGGCGTCCGCGCTGGCGAAGATCGAGCGGGTCAGTCGCTCCTGGCGTGCCTGGCTGTGGCCGGGATGGGGCAATCCCGAGCCTTCCTGGTTGCGCACGCATCCGGCAACGCAAGATCGCATCTCACGCCTGCTGACGTTGGCGCCTGGACCAGCAACAGCCTTGCCGTTTCACGCGCCCCATTTCTTGCCGGAATCCGCTGTGACGCCGCGCCCGCCGCGCTGGCGCCCGAGCGGGCTATGGCGCTGATTGTCTATCAACAGGAGACTTCTCATGGCCTACCCTGACCCGTACCCACGCCCCGCACCGGATCCCTTCATCCGGCGCTGGCTCTTCATCACCGCCTGTATTGCCACGCTCATGCTGCTGTGGCAGTTCCTGCCCGCCATCGAGGCATGGTTCACTCCGCGCGAGGCGGCAGAACGCACCGTGACGGCGCGCGGCGACTTGGCAGCGGACGAAAAGGCCACCATCGAACTGTTCGAAAAATCACGCGCCTCGGTGGTCTACATCACCACCGCGCAGCTGGTGCGCGACGTCTGGACGCGCAATGTCTTCTCCGTGCCTCGTGGCACGGGATCGGGCTTCATCTGGGACGACGCCGGCCACGTCGTCACCAACTTCCACGTCATCCAGGGCGCGTCCGAAGCCACCGTCAAACTCGCCGATGGCCGCGACTACCAGGCCGCACTGGTGGGGACGAGCCCAGCACACGACATCGCCGTACTCAAGATCGGCGTCGGCTTCAAACGCCCGCCTGCCGTGCCGCTCGGCACCAGCGCCGACCTCAAGGTGGGACAGAAGGTCTTTGCTATCGGCAACCCCTTCGGCCTGGACTGGACGCTCACCACCGGCATCGTCTCCGCGCTCGACCGCTCGTTACCGGGAGAAGCGGGCGGCCCGGCCATTGATCACCTGGTTCAGACCGACGCCGCCATTAACCCCGGCAACTCGGGCGGCCCCCTGCTCGATTCGGCCGGGCGGCTTATCGGCATCAACACGGCGATCTACAGCCCCTCCGGCGCCTCGGCTGGGATCGGTTTTGCCGTGCCGGTGGACACCGTCATGCGGGTAGTGCCGCAACTCATCAAGTCCGGCAAATACATCCGCCCGGCGCTTGGCATCGAGGTGGACGAACAGCTCAATCAGCGCCTGCTTGCGCTGACGGGAAGCAAGGGCGTGTTCGTGCTGCGTGTCACCCCCGGCTCGGCAGCGCACAAAGCCGGGCTCGCGGGTGTCGAAGTCACGCCGCAAGGCATCGTGCCGGGCGACCTCATCATCGATGTTGATGGCAAGGCGACGGACGATGTGGCCAAGCTGCTCGCGCGGCTAGACGACAGGAAGGTCGGCGATGTAGTGGTCTTGTCAGTGGAACGGGCCGGCAAATCGCGCGAGGTGCGTGTGGAGCTGCAACCCGGGAATTGATTGAACTGAACCTGTGGATCAGGCGGTAGTGCAGCGTCGCGGCGATTGAGGTTCTCAGGTCTCTTCGGCCAGGTAGCGTTCCGCCTCAACCTCCGTAATTTTCGGATGCGATCTGCCTATCCGAATAGGCAAGCATGCGTAAGCGTCCGGCAATCCCATCTTGAGATAGACCCAGTGTCGAGGCATCGTGTGCACGATGAACATCACGCACACTATGGCGAACGACACGATCGCCCAGCGCCCCAAGCGGCACTACTACTCCCCGGAACTTAAAGGCCAGATCGTGGCCGAATGCCAGGTCTCCGGCGCGTCAGTGGCCGGCGTAGCGCTTGCACACGGAATCAACGCCAACATCGTTCATCGCTGGATGCGCGAGCAAGCAGACTCCCTGTTGCCAGCGCCCCGGAATGAGTTCGTTGCGCTGAATCTGCCTCCACCAGTTGAACAGCTCCCAGCAACCGAGACCAGCTCGCCGCCCGTGTCGCGTGCGATTCGCGTTGATGTTCGGCGCAGCGCCAGCGTAGTCACCGTGAACTGGCCCCTGGAAGATGCAGCGTCATGTGCAGCGTGGCTGCGCGACTGGCTCCGATGATCCGCATTGATGCGCTGTGGCTCTCCACCGAGCCGCTGGACATGCGAGCAGGCACCGAGACGGCGCTCGCCCGGGTAGTGGCTGTCTTTGGCGCAGCGCGCCCACACCACGCCTATCTGTTCGCCAATCGACGAGCCAACCGCATGAAGGTGCTGGTGCACGACGGCATCGGTGTCTGGCTGGCGGCCCGGCGCCTGAATAGCGGCAAGTTCGTCTGGCCGCGCGATGCCGCCACCACCGCCACACTCAGCCGAACGCAGTTCGATGCGCTCGTGCTGGGCCTGCCCTGGAAGAACGTCGGCGAGGCTGGAGTCATCACTGTACTTTGAGTGCTCCGGTCGTTGGCCAGGCAATCAGCGCTTGCACCGATGCGCGAATGTGATGTTAGCCGCATCATCTTCTCCCGTGATCACCGCAGACCACCTTGACACCCTGGAGCCGCAGCAGATGCGAGCGGCCCTGCTGTCGTTGATGGGTGAGCTGGCCGAGCGAGACGGCGTGATCGCACGCCAGGGCCAAGAGGCGGTCTTCAAGCAGGCGCAGATCGACAAGCTCACGCACGAGAACGCACTGCTCAAGCGCATGAAGTTCGCCGCACAGTCGGAGCGCTTCAGCGCCGAGCAGAAGAGCCTGCTCGATGAATCGCTGGATGAGGACCTGCAGGCGGTGGCCGATGAGATCGAGCAGGCCACGCCGCCAGTGGCAGGCCGCCAAGACAAGCAAGTCCCCAAACGCGCACCCCTGCCGGCCAACCTGTCGCGGCGCGAGATCCGCCACGAGCCCGAGTCCACCACCTGCGCCTGCGGTTGCCAGATGAAGCGCATCGGCGAGGACGTGGCCGAGAAGCTGGACTACGCGCCCGGCGTGTTCACGGTGGAGCGCCACATCCGGGGCAAGTGGGCCTGTGCCCAGTGCGAGACGATTCACCAGGTGCCTGTCGATCCTCACATCATCGACAAAGGCATCCCTACCACTGGGCTACTGGCGCAAGTGCTGGTGGCCAAGTACGCCGACCACCTGCCGCTGTACCGCCAGGAAGCGATCTTCGGCCGCGCCGGCCTAGCCATCCCCCGCTCCACGCTGGCGCAATGGGTGGGCTCGTGTGGCGTGCAGTTGCAGCCACTGGTTGACGCCATGAGGACAGAGCTGCTGCAGCGCCGCGTGCTGCATGCCGACGAGACGCCGGTGTCCATGCTCAAGCCGGGCAACGGCAAGGCGCACCGGGCGTACCTATGGGCCTATGCCACGGGCGCCTTCGAGAACATCAAGGCGGTCGTCTACGACTTCTGCGAATCGCGCTCGGGCGAACACGCCCGGCGCTTCCTGGGCGACTGGAGAGGCAGCCTCACCTGTGACGACTTCAGCGGCTACAAGGCCTTGATCGCAAGTGGTGTGACCGAGGTCGGCTGCCTGGCGCACGCGCGGCGCAAGTTCTTCGATTTGCACGCGGCGAACCAAAGCCAGATCGCCGAGGTCGCGCTGCAGCAGTTCGCGCGGGTCTACGAGATCGAGCGTGAGGTCAAGGAGATTGCGACCGATCAGCGCCAAACCAACGAAGCCGCTGCTTGATGCCTTGCACCAGTGGATGGTGCTGCAACGCCAGAAGGTGCCGGAAGGCTCGGCAAGCGCCAAAGCGCTGGACTACAGCTTGCGGCGCTGGGAGGCTTTGACCCGGTTCGTCGATGACGGACAGCTGCCCGTGGACAACAACTGGATCGAGAACCAGATTCGGCCGATTGCCATTGGCCGCAACAACTGGCTCTTTGCGGGCAGCCTACGAGCTGGTCAGAGGGCAGCAGCCGTCATGACGCTCATCCAGTCAGCACGACTCAATGGGCATGATCCCTATGCGTATCTCAAGGACGTTTTGGCTCGCTTGCCGACGCAACGGGTTAGCCTGGTTCACGAGTTGCTACCGCATCGTTGGTTCGCACCGAGCTGAATGTCGTTATTTGAGGCTCCGCTCAGCGAACGGTTGGCCAGCTTGCCCCAGTGGCGCTGCGCAGCGATTCAAGTGCACCGCAATCGCCAACGCATACCCCTCCCGCACAGGTACTGCGGATGGCACGCAGTTGCTTGCGCAGCGCCTGCAACTCGGCGATTCGCTGCTCTACCAAGCGCATTTGATCGTCTAGCAAGGCATTGACCTCGTCGCAGGACATGGCGGGGTCGTCCTGCAACTGCAGCAGAGCCCGGATATCGTCGTGCGACATGTCCAGCGAGCGGCACCGAACGATGAAGGCCAACCTGTCGACATGCTGTTGGCCATATTGCCGATAGTTGTTGGCGGCCCGCAGGGGCGCCTGCAGAAGGCCCTCTGCTTCATAAAAGCGCACCGCGGGAACGGAGCACCCTGCCAATGACGATAGTTCACCGATTTTCATATTTGCCTACCTACCGCTTGACTCTACAGCTACTTGAGGGTTTCTAATACGGGACATGAGTACATGTCAAAGCAGTAGCTGCTCGAGCAGTTGCAATTCGCAGACGGTCGACGAGGCCCCAAGCGCCATTGCTTCCGTGGAGAGCACATTTTCAGTTCCGGGAATGGACTGCCCCTCCGAGGAGAACCTCATTCGCATGGCGCTGGGTGGTCTGACCGGGGTTGGGCCGATGACCTTCGATCTGGCCCATCGGCAGCTCCGGGTGGTGCACTCGGGCGAGCCCGCCAGGATCGCCCAGAAGCTGACGCCCCTGAACTTGGGTGCGGTTCTGCTGACAAGCGAGAGGCGCACCGAAGGCGGGCAGTGGAAGACGCGTTTCTCCGTGCCGAAGATGGATTGCCCGTCGGAGGAGAATCTCATTCGGATGGCGCTGGCCGATGCGTCGGCTGTTGCGGCACTGGACTTCGATCTGAAGGACCGTGTACTCACCGTGCAGCATGGGGGAAGTACGCAAGAGCTGCTGGGCCGTCTCATCCCTCTCAACCTCGGCGCGCAAGTGTTGGACAGCGTGCAAAGCGACGAGTCTACGGCCCCAGACGCAGAGGGGAATGCCTCTGAGGCTCGGACCTTAAAGCTGCTGCTCGCTATCAACGGTGCGATGTTTGTCTTTGAGTTGATCGTTGGCCTGATCGCCCAGTCCACAGGTCTCATAGCGGACTCGCTTGACATGTTCGCCGATGCGGCGGTCTACGGACTGGCGCTCTATGCGGTGGGCCGCGCCGCCGCCTTGAAGATGAAGGCAGCGCACATCGCTGGTTGGTTGCAAGTCGTGCTTGCGCTTGGCGCGCTTTTGGAGGTCGTTCGGCGGGCAGTTGTGGGAAGTGAGCCGGCGTCCATGCTCATGATGAGTATCGGGCTGGTCGCATTGATCGCCAACGTCACCTGCCTGGTGCTGATCGCCAAGAAGCGGGATCGGGGCGCCCACATGACGGCAAGCTACATTTTTTCTGCGAATGATGTGATCGCAAACGCGGGGGTGATAGTCGCTGGTGTTTTGGTCGCTTGGACGGGCTCCTCGTACCCTGACCTCGTGATTGGCGCAGTCATTGCGCTGATAGTGCTCAGCGGTGCCCGGCGCATCCTGAACCTCCGATAGCCAATCTAGCGGCATCCCACACCGATGCCTAGCCAAGGTGGGATGGCCGGCCGCTTACAAGCATGCAACGCCGGAACCTCTTGCCAATCATCGAAGGAGAAAGCGAGGCGCAATCCGCATGAGGTGGACGCAGGCCAGGAACGAGGCAAACAGGAGGCCGCATTGGAACTCAGACTACTGCGCTATTTCGTTGCGGTCGCGGAAGAACTGCATTTCGCGCGAGCGGCCGAGCGCCTTGGCGTAGAACAATCGCCTGTGTCGCGCGCAATGCGAAATCTCGAAGCCACGCTCGGCGTGCAGTTGTTCGACCGCAGCGCGCACCAGACGCGACTGACCTGGGCCGGTCAAGTGTTCCTCGGTGAGTGCCGGCGCGTGCTGGCCACCGTGGAGCAGGCGGTGAGTGCCGCAAAGGCGGCGGCGCAGGGCTATCAGGGTTATCTGCGCATCGCCATCTGCGACAGCTTGGCGCAGCCCCACATTGCCACCTTGCTGGCGCGCAGCCGCGAGGAAGAGCCCGAACTGGAGATTCGCGTCTTCGAGCTGCCTTTCGCGCAGCAGCTCAAGGGCCTGCACAACGATCTGCTGGACATCGGTTTTGCGCTGTCGGACGCGGTGAGCGAAGGCCTTGTCGCCGAGCCCGTGTGGACCGATCCTCTGTCGGTGATCGTGCCCGTGCGCCACCCCTTGTTGGCGCACGCGGAAGTGCCATTGGATGAAGCCTTGAAGTTTCCGTTGGTACTGTGCCATCCGGACGCGGGATCGGGCTGCCACCACCAGATCCAGGCGGTGCTTCAAGGTGCGTCCAAGCCGCTCAAGCTGGTAGATCAGGTGACGAGCCTAGGCGTGATGCTGACTCTGGTCGGTGCCGGTTATGGCCTAGGTTTCGCCATTGCCTCGCAGGTGCAGACCCTGAACCGCCCCGACATAACCGTTCGCCCCTTGGCCGGCACGCCGCCCATGCTGTCCACCTACCTGCTGCGCCGCAGCGCCGAACCCTCTGAGCCCATGAAGCGGTTTCTGCAGCGCGCCCGCGAGGAGTTCCTGCCAAAGGGAGATGAACCGGCCTCGTGACGTTGAGCGCTCGGGTACATTGGCTACTGCTGGCTGTCCATGGCTCGCACTGGACTTGCTCGGAGCGCGCGTTGACCAAGCGTGGTTTTTCAGTCCATAATTATGTCCATCTCGGTTCGCCGAGTGCGGAAAACTCGTTATCAATCAACGAGTTGGGAACACGATGATGTTCCCTTCGCCCGCTCCATCCCACGCGGCACCCAATACCTTCCCCACCGCTTCTTCTCCGGTCCGTTTCTGTCGAGCGCCTCGCCACCGACCATGACCTCGCCCAAGGAAACGCCTTACGTCACCGGCAACGGCCTCGCCCGCCTCATCGCCGCCGCCCGCAATTCCTGGGCCGGGCTGAAGGCCGCCTGGCGGCTGGAAGCCGCGTTCCGCCAGGAAATCCTTCTCGCCCTGGTGCTGCTACCCGTGGCCGTGGCGGCGCCCGTGACCCATGCCGAGCGGGCCCTGCTGCTGCTCACCCTGGGCCTGGTGCTGGTGGTGGAAGTCCTCAATTCGGCCATCGAGGCGGTGGTGGACCGGGTGTCCCTGGAGCGCCACGAGCTGTCGGGGCGGGCCAAGGATCTGGGCAGTGCCGCGGTGCTGCTCGCCCTGCTCACCCTGGCCGGGGTGTGGGGCGCCATCCTGCTGCCCCTGCTATTCCCCTGATCGCCCTGGCCGGACGCACGTCCGGCCCGGTGCTTGCCCTGGATCAAGCACCATTCGCCTGGCCGGGAATAGGCTTGGCATGACAAACTATGAGCCTGCGAACGATCCGCCGCCCACCCGCCGCGGCGCATCACCACACGTTCAGGACAAGATCATGAATACCCGCAAACTCTGGGCTCTCGGCGGCGCCGGCTTGGCCGCCTGTGCCGCTTTCCTGATCTGGCAGTCCCGCCAGGTGCCCACCCTCCCCCCCGGCTTCGCCCAGGGCAACGGCCGCATCGAGGCCACCGAGATCGACGTTTCCACCAAGGCCGCCGGCCGGGTCAAGGAAGTGCTGGTGCGCGAGGGCGACTTCGTCACCGCCGGCCAGAAGGTGGCGCGCATGGATACCGACGCTCTGGATGCCCAGTTGCAGCAGGCCCAGGCCCAGGTGCGCCAGGCGGAAAGCGCCCAGGCCACCACCCAGGCCCTGGTGGCCCAGCGCGAGAGCGCCAAGTCGGCGGCCGAGGCGGTGGTGGCCCAGCGGCGCAGCGAACTGGCCTTTGCCGAAGGCGAGCTGCGCCGTTCCCAGACCCTGGTGGCCAAAGGCTTCATCACTCCGCAGAAGGTCGACGCCGACCGGGCCAAGCGCGACAGCGCCGCCGCCGCCCTGGCAGCGGCCAAGGCCCAGGTGGTGGAAGCCAGGTCCGGCATCGCTGCCGCCCGCTCCCAGGTGGTGGAGGCCAAGTCGGCCATCGAGGCGGCCAAGGCCACCGTCGCCCGGCTGGAGGCCGACAAGGCCGACAGCGTGCTGGTGGCGCCCCGGGACGGCCGGGTCCAGTACCGGGTGGCCGAACCCGGCGAGGTGCTCGGCGCCGGCGGCAAGGTGGTCAGCCTGATCGACCTGACCGACGTGTACATGACCCTGTTCCTGCCCGAGACCCTGGTGGGCAAGCTGGCCATTGGCGCCGAGGCGCGCATCGTCCTCGACGCCGTGCCCCAGTACGTGATCCCGGCCAAGGTGTCCTTCGTCGCCAGCGAGGCCCAGTTCACCCCCAAGACGGTGGAAACCGCCGTGGAGCGGCAGAAGCTGGTGTTCCGCGTCAAGGCGCGCATCGACCCCGACCTGCTGCGCGAGCACATCGCCCAGGTCAAGACCGGCCTGCCCGGGGTCACCACCGTGCGCCTGGCCGGCGGCGGCGAGTGGCCCGACCACCTGGCGGTGCACCTGCCCCAATGACCCCCGCCACCGCCCCGGCCGGCACGACGGACGCCGCCGTCGCCACCCTGGCGGCGGTGAGCCACCGCTACGGGCGCACCGTGGCGGTGGACGGCATCGCCCTGACCCTGCCGGCGGGCTGCGCCGTGGGCTTCATCGGCCCGGACGGGGTGGGCAAGTCCACCGTGCTGGCCCTACTCGCCGGGGCCAAGGGCGTACAGCAGGGCACGGTGCAGGTGCTCGGCGGCGACATGGCCGACGACGCCCACCGGGAAGCGGTCTGCCCTCGGGTGGCCTACATGCCCCAGGGCCTGGGCAAGAACCTCTACCCCACCCTGTCGGTGCGGGAAAACGTGGATTTCTTCGGCCGCCTGTTCGGCCACGGCGAGGCCGAGCGCCGCCAGCGCATCGCCGAGCTGCTGGAGAGCACCGGCCTGGCCCCCTTCGCCGACCGGCCGGCGGGCAAGCTGTCCGGTGGCATGAAGCAGAAGCTCGGCCTGTGCTGCGCCCTGATCCACGACCCGGACCTGCTCATCCTCGACGAGCCGACCACCGGGGTCGATCCCCTTTCCCGCCGCCAGTTCTGGGAACTGGTCGAGCGCATCCGCGCCCGCCGCCCGGGCATGAGCGTGGTGGTGGCCACCGCCTACATGGAAGAGGCCGAGCGCTTCGATTGGCTGGTCGCCATGGACGCCGGCCGGGTACTGGCCACCGGCACCCCGGCACAGCTCAAGGCCGACACCGGCGCCGACACCCTGGAAGCGGCCTTCATCGCCCTGCTGCCGCCGGACAAGCGCGACGGGCACCACCGCCTGGCGCTGCGCCCGCGCCGCGCCGACCTGCACGAGGTGGCCATCGAGGCCCGGGAGTTGACCTGCCGCTTCGGCGACTTCACCGCGGTGGACCGGGTCAGCTTTCGCATCGAGCGCGGCGAGATCTTCGGCTTCCTCGGCTCCAACGGCTGCGGCAAGACCACCACCATGAAGATGCTGACCGGGCTGCTGCCGGCCAGCGACGGCCAGGCCAGCCTGTTCGGCCAGCCCATCGACGCCCGGGACCTGGGGGTGCGCAAGCGGGTCGGCTACATGTCCCAGGCCTTCTCCCTGTACGGCGAACTGACCGTGCGGCAGAACCTGGAACTGCACGCCCGCCTGTTCCACCTGCCGACCGCCGAGATTCCCGCCCGGGTGGCGGCCATGGAAGAGCGCTTCGACCTGGCCGGCTACCGGGAGGCCAAGGCCGACAGCCTGCCCCTGGGCATCCGCCAGCGTCTGTCCCTGGCGGTGGCGGTGATCCACGGCCCGGACCTGTTGATCCTCGACGAGCCCACCTCCGGGGTGGACCCGGTGGCCCGGGACGGTTTCTGGCAACTGATGCTCGACCTGTCGCGCAACGACGGGGTGACCATCTTCATCTCCACCCACTTCATGAACGAGGCGGAGCGCTGCGACCGCATCTCGCTGATGCACGCCGGCCGGGTGCTGGCCAGCGACACCCCGGCGGGCCTGGTGGCCGCCCGGGGCGCCGCCAGCCTGGAAGACGCCTTCATCGCCTACCTGGAAGCCGCCACCGCCGCTTCCGCCAGTCCGGCCAACCCACCCGCTGCCGCCGCACCGGCCAAGGCCACTGCTGCCGCAGCACCGCCGGCCCCTCCTTCCGCGCCCCCATCCCAGAACAATCACCGGCGCCCCCCGGCCTTCAGCCTGCAACGGCTGTTGTCCTACGCCTACCGGGAGACCCTGGAGCTGCGCCGCGACCGCATCCGCCTGGTGTTCGCCCTGCTCGGCACGGCATTGCTGATGCTGATCCTCGGCTACGGCATCAGCATGGACGTGGAGGGGCTGCCCTACGCCGTGCTCGACCGGGACCAGACCCAGGAGAGCCAGTGGTACGCCGAGCAGTTCGCCGGTTCCCGCTACTTCATCACCCGGGCGCCGATCGCCAGCGAGGCCGAGATGGACCGGCGCATGCGCGCCGGCGAGCTGAGCCTGGCCATCGAGATTCCCCCCGGCTTCGGCCGCGACCTGCGGCGCAACGCCCAGCCCGAGGTGGCCGCCTGGATCGACGGGGCCATGCCCTACCGGGCCGAGACCATCCGCGGCTACGTCCAGGCCGCCCACTACGCCTACGTGAACAGCCTGCGCGCACGCCTGCCCAACCCGCCGGTCCTGGCCCCCAGCGGCGGCCTGGAAGTGCGCTACCGCTACAACCCGGAGGTGCGCAGCCTGAACGCCATGGTGCCGGCGGTGATCCCCCTGCTGCTGATCCTGATCCCGGCCATGCTCACCGCCGTGGGGGTGGTGCGCGAGAAGGAGCTGGGCTCGATCATCAACCTCTACGTCACCCCGGTGACCCGCATCGAGTTCCTGCTCGGCAAGCAGTTGCCCTACATCGGCATCGGCCTGATCAACTACCTGACCCTGGTAGCCATGGCGGTACTGGTCTTCGACGTGCCGATGAAAGGCAGCCTGGCCGCCCTCACCCTGGCCGCCGTGCTCTACCTGACCGCCGCCACCGGCCTGGGGCTGCTCATGTCGTCGTTCACCCACACCCAGATCGCCGCCCTGTTCGGCACGGCCATCGCCACCATGCTGCCGGCCATCCAGTTCTCGGGCCTGACCAACCCGGTATCGTCCCTGGAAGGCGCCGGGGCGGTATTCGGCCAGCTTTACCCGACCACCTACTTCATGCTGATTTCCCGGGGCACCTTCGCCAAGGCCCTGGGGCTGGCAGAACTGACCCCCTTCTACCTGGCCATCGCCGCCTTCATCCCGGTGTTCACCGTCGCCAGCGTGCTGCTGCTGCGCAAACAGGGGGACTGACATGGCTACCGGAACGACCGGGCTGGGCGGCACCCTGGCCAACATCCTCAACCTGGGCATCAAGGAGCTGCGCAGCCTGAAGGGCGACCCCCTGATGCTGGCCTTCATCGTCTGGGCCTTCACCGGCGGCATCTACGCCGTGGGCAGCGCCGTGTCGATGGAGCTGCACAACGCGCCGGTGGCGGTGGTGGACGAGGACCAGTCGCCCCTCTCCCACCGCCTGGCCGATGCCCTCCAGCCGCCCCGCTTCAAGGTCCCGCAACGGATCGGCCTGGCCGACATGGACCCGGGCCTGGACCAGGGGCGCTACACCTTCGTCCTCGACATTCCCCCCCACTACCAGCGCGACCTCAACGCCGGCCGGGCGCCCCTGATCCAGCTCAACATCGACGCCACCCAGATGAGCCAGGCCTTCATCGGCGCCGGCTACATCCAGACCATCGTCAACAACGAGGTGGGCGGCTACCTGCGCCACAACCGGCCGGCCGAGCCCCTGCCGGCGGGGCTGACGACGCGCATGCGCTTCAACCCCAACCTGGACAGCGCCTGGTTCGGTTCGGTGATGGAGATCGTCAACCAGATCACCCTGCTGTCGATCATCCTGGCCGGCGCCGCCCTGATCCGGGAACGGGAGCACGGCACCCTGGAGCACCTGCTGGTGATGCCGCTGACGCCCTTCGAGATCATGAGCGCCAAGGTCTGGGCCAACGGCCTGGTGGTGCTGGCGGCCACCGGCCTGTCGCTCCAGTTCGTGGTCAAGGGGGTGCTCGGCGTGCCCATCTCCGGCTCCCTGGCCCTGTTCCTGTGCGGCACCGCCCTGCACCTGTTCTCGACCACCGCCATGGGCATCTTTCTCGCAACCGTGGCCCGCTCCATGCCCCAGATGGGCCTGCTGCTGATCCTGGCGATCGTGCCCCTGCAAATCCTCTCCGGCGCCACCACCCCCCGGGAATCCATGCCCGAGCTGGTGCAGACCCTGATGCTGGCGGCTCCCACCACCCACTTCGTCGCCTTCGCCCAGGCCATCCTCTACCGGGGCGCCGGGCTGGACGTGGTGTGGCCCCAGTTCTTGGCCATCGCCCTGATCGGCACCGTCTTCTTCCTTGCCGCCCTGGCCCGCTTCCGCAAGACCGTGGCGGCGATGCAGGGCTAAATCGCGCTAAATGGCACCCCGCCAAACGCCGCGCCAGTAGCCGATCTCCAGGCCATCACCTTGGAGCGCCTTTATCGGCGCGCCATTTCGGCATGGATGGCTGAAGACCGGCTACTGGCGCGGAGGTTCCGGCAGTAGCGGAGCGATCCCGGGCACCGCCCGAGGCCTAGTGGGGCTTACTCGTGCAGGGCCACCCACTTGCCGTTCTTCACGGTCATCATCAGCCGGGCCCGGTGGTCCATGCCGTTGTGGTTGGCCGGGGACATGGTGAACACCCCCTGGGCGCCCACCACTTCCTTTGATTTTTCCAGGGCGTCGCGCAGGGCGACGCGGAAGGCTTCGCTGCCCGGCTTGCCGGCCTTGAGCGCCAGGGGAATGGCCTTTTGCAGCAGCAGGCCGGCGTCGAAGGTGTTGGCGCCGAAGGTGGAGGTGGTGCCGGCGCCGTACTTGGCCTCATAGCTCTTGATGTAGCCCTGGGCCACGGCCTTGATCGGGTTGCCGGCGGGCAGGTCGTCGGCCACCAGCATCGGGCCGCCGGCCATCAGGGTGCCTTCCACCGCCTTGCCGCCGAGCTTGATGAAGTCGTTGGTGGCCACGCCGTGGGTCTGGTAGACCTTGCCCTTGTAGCCCTTGTCGGCAAGGGCTACCTGGGGCAGCACCGCCGGGCCGCCGGTGGCGGCGATGAACACGGCGTCGGGCCGGGCGGCGATCAGCTTGAGCACCTGGCCGGTCACCGAGGGATCGGTGCGGGTGTAGCGCTCACTGGCCACCAGCTTGATGCCGTGCTTTTCCGCCAGGGCGGCGAAGGACTTGTACCAGTTCTCGCCGTAGGGGTCGTTGAAGCCGATGAAGCCGACGGTCTTGATGCCGGTCTTGACCATGTGGGCCACCAGGGCGTCGGCGATCAGGCTGTCGTTCTGGGTGGTCTTGAACACCCAGCGCTTCTTGTCGTCCATGGGCTCGATCACCGCCGCGGAGCCGACGGTGGTGATCAGCGGCGTCCGGGCCTCGGCGACGAAGTCGAGCATGGCCAGGGCCGCCGGGGTGGTGGTCGGGCCGATCAGGGCATCCACCTTGGTCTCGGAGATCAGCTTCTTGACGTTGGTCACCGCGTTGGTCGGGTCCGACGCGTCGTCGAGCACGGTGTAGTCGATCTTCACCCCAGCCACTTCGGTAGGCAG
The DNA here is from genome assembly GCF_021287045.1 of Oryzomicrobium sp. Taxonomy (GTDB): domain Bacteria; phylum Pseudomonadota; class Gammaproteobacteria; order Burkholderiales; family Rhodocyclaceae; genus Oryzomicrobium. The sequence continues at coordinate 264,120 of NZ_JAJTBG010000006.1, forward strand.
CAGGGCCACCGTATTCTTCTGGGGGATGCCGACCACGGCGGTGACGCCGGTGCTGGAGGCGATCACCCCGACCTTGACCGTCTCGGCGGCGTGGGCGGCGGGGCCGGCCAGCAGGAGGGCGCCAGCCAGGGCGGGCAGCAGGGCAGGTGCGAAAGCGCGCATGGATGCTCCGAAAGAAGGAGAAAAGGCAAAGGGCGCATTATAGCCACCACCGCCGTTCCCCTGCCCTCGCCGCCCCGGCCGGGCGCGGCCCGGGGCGGCGCAGTGCTAAAATCCGGCCTCTCGGCGCTGCGCCTGCCGGCAACGCGCGTTACCCTTGCACCTCGCCGGCCCGTGCGACCGGCATTCCACGCTTCACGCGCCACACCATCCATTCGCGGCGCCCCGCGCCCTTTCCGCCCATGCAACTGACCGTCAACGGCGAACCCCGCAGCTTTCCCGCCCCCCTTTCCGTGGCCGGCCTGGTGGACTACCTGGGCCTCACCGGCAAGCGCATCGCCGTGGAGCGCAACGGCGAGATCGTGCCCCGGGGCCGCCATGCCGACACCGGCCTGGCCGACGGCGACGTGCTCGAAATCGTGGTCGCCGTGGGCGGCGGCTGATCCGCCCACCACGCCCCACCCGGCCCCGGCCAACCCGCGCCCTTTACCCGCTTTTCCGCCCCACCCGCATTCCGGAGCAGTTCCATGACCGCCATGGCCCCCCCCGCCGACGCCCGCGACGATAACCTCACCCTGGCGGGCCGCAGCTACCGCTCGCGCCTGCTGGTCGGCACCGGCAAGTACGCCGACTTCGCCCA
>NZ_JAJTBG010000007.1 GCF_021287045.1 Oryzomicrobium sp.
GTAAATTAACCTCGGATTCTAAAGCCCACTGCTACTGAAAACGGGGGGACGTCGCCTAGAATACCCTGATGCAGAACACTGAGCCTTGTACAACACAATAATGGCAAGCAGCCTGGGGACAGCCCCTTCAATAGTGATCAGTGATGATCCTACTGGGTGGAACAACAACAGCAGCCCCAGCGAAGCTGGTCTCCTTGCGAATTGCCACAACGGTCTGTTTTGGGGTCGGTAGTTCGCGTTCTCTAGACAGAGAAGCTGCCTTTCGCGCCCCCTCATTGCAGAACGGCCGGTATGTGATGCGTTGCTGCCCGATTCAACGCGATCAGCCAATGACAGCAAAGGCCGAGAAACGGACTCTTCGAAATAAAAAAGCCCGATCATTTCTGATCGGGCTTTAACTTCCTCTTACCAGGAAGCATATCTTTGCCGGCTTGTATTGGAAGCATAAGCCTGCCTTTCGGCAAACTTATGGTCCCAGTGACATTTTTGGACTGCTTTGGAACAGATTTTGGTGGAGGCGGGGGGGATCGAACCCCCGTCCGCAAGCCCTCTACAGGCAGTTCTACATACTTAGTCCGGTCTATTGGGTTTTAGCCGTGACGCGCCGGCCGAACAGGCTCGCTTCAGGCGATCCGCTAGGTTTTCGTGGTCGGCCATGCGGCAGAGCCGACCCTTATCTGATGTGAATGACTCTGCTGCCCCTTGCGGGGCCCGGCCCATCAGCGTGCCGGTGCAGAGCTCGCCGGGTTAAGCGGCGAGAGCGAAACGCTCGTCGTTGGCGTTTAGTTGTTTCCAGATGGATTTACGAGGTCACTGGTCCTCGGTATGCCCTGCTCTGCTTCGCAACCCACGTCGAAGCCAGGTCGCCCCCAGAAAACGCTGGCTGCGATGCTATGCAGCCGTTTCAGGTCGGTTTTGCAGATGAAAACCAATGGATAGTCTAGCACGCCAAGCCGAACAAGGTGGCGATTTCGTCCGGATGATCCACCAGGTGGTCGGCCCCCCATTCGACTGGATTGCCGCCGTCGCCCAGGTAGCCGTAGCGGACGGCTATGGTGCCCATGCCAGCCGCCTTGCCGGCCAGGATGTCGCGCAGGTCGTCGCCGACATACCAAGTGGCGGCGGGCAGGGCGCCCACCTGGGTGCAGGCGAACAGGAGCGGATCAGGGGCCGGTTTGGGGCGCTGGGTGGTGTCGCCGGAAACGATGCAGACAGCTCGCTGGTCCAGTTGCAGCGCTTCAAGGAGGGGGAGGGTGAAGCGGGCGTGCTTATTGGTGACCACTCCCCAGGGGATGGCGACGGCTTCCAGGGCGGCGAGCAGGTCGGCGATGCCGTCGAACAGTTGGGTGCGGCGGCAGATGGCGGCAGCGTAGTGGGTGAGGAAACGGGCCCGGTAACGCTCGAAGCGCGGGTCTTCGGCGGTCATGCCGTAGGCGGCGAAGAGCAGGCCCCGGGCGCCCTGGGAGGTGTAAGGGCGCAATGTCTCGTCATCGATCAGCGGCAGGCCGTCCTCGATCCGCAGCCGGTTGGCGGCGGCGCCCAGGTCGGGCGCCGTGTCGGCGAGCGTGCCGTCCAGGTCGAAGAGGACAAGGCCGGGGCGTGCTTCAGGCATTCTTGATGGTCCGCACCAAGTAGTTGACTCCGGTATCCGTGCCCAGGCTGTAGCGCTTGGTGAGTGGGTTGTAGCGCATGCCGATCAGTTCGGCCGGCTCCAGATCGCTCGCCCGGGCCCAGCGGGCCAGTTCGGAGGGGCGGATGAACTTGGCGTAGTCGTGGGTGCCCTTGGGCAGCATTTTGAGAACGTACTCGGCACCGAGCACGGCCAGTAGGTAGCTCTTGGGATTGCGGTTGAGCGTGGAGAAGAACACCTGGCCTCCGGGTTTGACCAGTCGGGCGCAGGCGGCGATGGTCTGGGCGGGGTCCGGGACGTGCTCGAGCATTTCCAGGCAGGTGACGATGTCGAATGCGCCGGGTTGCTCGTCGGCCAGGGCTTCGGCGGCAATCAGCCGGTATTCCGCCTGGCGGCCGGTTTCCAGCAGGTGAAGGCGGGCAACGCCCAGGGCTTTTTCCGACAGGTCGATGCCGGTGACCGTGGCGCCACGTGCGGCCATGCCTTCGGAGAGCAGGCCGCCGCCACAGCCGACGTCGAGCACTTTCTTGCCGGCCAGGCCGGCGGTCCGTTCGATCCAGTCAAGGCGCAGCGGGTTGATGTCGTGCAGCGGCTTGAACTCGCTGTTCGGGTCCCACCAGCGGTGGGCGAGGTCGCTGAATTTCTGCAGTTCGGCGGGATCGGCGTTCATGGTCAAAAACTCGTTAGTTTCAACGGAAAGAGCGGGAGCGGGGATGATACAAATAAAAAAGCCCTGCTTGCGCAGGGCTTTTTTTGACCGCCAAGCGATTACTTGGTGCCGATCACTTCGATTTCAACGCGGCGATCGGGCTGCAGGCACTCGATGAGAGCCTTGGTCTTCTTGCTGCCCTTGCACTTGTCACCGGTCACGGGCTGCTTCTTGCCCTTGCCTTCGGTGTACACGCGGTTGGCTTCAACACCCTTGCCGACCAGGTATTCCTTCACGGAAGCGGCGCGCTTCTCGGACAGCTTCTGGTTGTAGGCGTCGGTGCCGATGCGGTCGGCGTGGCCGACGGCGATGATCACTTCCAGCTTGATCTGCTTGACCTTCTCGGCCAGCTCGTCCAGCTTGGCCTTGCCTTCCGGACGGAGGGTGGCCTTGTTGAAGTCGAACAGGGCGTCAGCGGAGAGGGTGATCTTCTCAGCGGCGGGCTTCACGCCAGCAGCGGCGGGAGTAGCGGCAGCGCCAGCCTTCGGCTCGCAGACTTCCTTCGGCAGGATGTCCTTGTCGCAGGTGCAGCCGTTCGGGTCCTGAGCGGCTGCAGCTGGGGACCAGTAGCCGGTGCGCCAGCAGTCGCCGAAGTTGTCACGGGCGACGACGCCGCGGGCGTCGATAGCATAAACGCTGGTGCCAGCGGCGGGAGCCTGAGCCTGGACTTGGGCGGCAAAGCCCAGACCAGCGAACAGAACCGCCACCAAGGAGTGTTTCGCGATTTTCTTCATGATCGATCCTCTTTTTTCGAAAAACCTGCCGGGGAGTCGGTTCGGGCGTCCCGTCCTGTTTGTTGACCTGAGCGAGTGCGCACGGACCTAACCTTGAGTTTTATTCTGCCATACTTGCCCGATAACCCGCAATGAATCATCGCTGGCGTTTCTCAAGACTCCGTTTTCAACACAAAGTTCGCCGCCAACCCAGACGTGGCTGACATTTTCCCGCCCTAAAACATGAACAACATGGGAGGCGGGATCGAAGCAGGGCAGGTGGTCGCTGCTGGTCACGGCCAGGGCGCACAGGTCGGCGTGTTTGCCGGCTTCGATCGAGCCCAGCGCCCGCTCCAGGCCCAGGGCCCGGGCGCCGGCCAGGGTGGCGGCGCGCAGGGCCTGGTGGGCGGGCCAGCAATCGGCCCGGCCGGTCGTGCCCTTGGCGAGCAGGGCGGCCAGGCGCATTTCACCGAGCATGTCGAGCCTGTTGTTGCTGGCGCTGCCATCGGTGCCGATGCCCACATTGACGCCCGCATCGAGGAGAGCTGCGCTGGGGGCGAGGCCGCTGCCGAGCTTGAGGTTGGATGCCGGGCAGTGGGCGACGGAGCTGCCGTGGCGGGCGAGCAGGTCGATTTCCCCGGGCGTGAGATGCACCGCATGGACGGCGATCAGGTTCGGGCCGACCAGGCCCAGCCGGTCGAGCCGTTCCAGGGGACGCAGGCCGTACTGGGCCATGCTGTCGCTGATTTCCTGGTGCGTTTCGTGGACGTGCAGGTGGATCGGGACGTCCAGTTGTTCCGCCAGGGTCAGGATGCGCGTGAAGGTGGCGTCGTTGACCGTATAAGGCGCATGGGGTGCCAGAGTAAAGGAGAGCAGGGGCTCATCGCGCAACTCGTCGCGCACGGCCAAGCCCTTGTTCAGGTAGTCCTCGGCGTCGTGGGCGTAGGCATTGGGAAATTCCATCACAGTCATGCCGATGGAGGCCCGCATCCCCAACTGCAGCGACGCCTGGGCTGCTTCCCGGGGAAAAAAGTACATGTCGTTGAAGCAGGTGGTGCCGCCCCGGAGCATTTCGGCGCAGGCCAGCAGGGTGCCGTCGCGGACGAAGTCCGGTGAGACGAGCCGGGTTTCCGCCGGCCAGATGTGGCGTTGCAGCCAGTCCTGCAAGGGGCGGTCGTCGGCGTAGCCCTTGAGCAGGGCCATGGCGGCATGGGTGTGCAGGTTGATCAGGCCGGGAATCAGGATGTGATCCGGCAGTTCCCGGGTCTGTCGCGGGGCGTAGCGCTGCAAGGCCTCGCTTCGGGGCAGCACGGCGACGATTTTGCCGCTTTCGATGGCGACGGCATGGTCGTCGAGCACGACGTTGGCGGGTTCGACGGGAATCAGCCAGCGGGGCAGCAGCAGGGTATCGATCGGAACGGGGTCTGGCAGGCGGTGATCGGCCATGGGCATCGTGGGGGGCAGGCGTAAATGGCCGGCGGGGCGGCGGAACTGCGTATTTATCATATTCGCCTTGCACCTCCAATCGCCGGTCGGCGGCGCTTGCCCGGCCGGTCGGTCGCGGGGCGCACTAGGGCGGGGCGCCGTGGTCGGGGGCGCCGCCATGCTAGAATTCTTCGTTTATTTGCTCACGATGCCCTCGGTGCAGGGCGGGAACCGAACGCATGGAACAATTCGCCAAGGAAACCCTACCGGTCAGTCTCGAAGACGAGATGCGGCGCTCCTACCTCGATTACGCCATGAGCGTGATCGTGGGCCGGGCCCTGCCGGATGTGCGGGACGGCCTCAAGCCCGTGCATCGCCGCGTGCTGTTCGCCATGCACGAACTGGGCAACGACTGGAACAAGGCCTACAAGAAGTCCGCCCGTGTGGTCGGCGACGTGATCGGTAAGTACCACCCCCACGGCGACACCGCGGTGTACGACACCATTGTGCGCATGGCCCAGGACTTTTCCCTGCGCTACATGCTGGTGGACGGCCAGGGCAACTTCGGCTCGGTGGACGGCGACAACGCCGCCGCCATGCGTTACACCGAAGTGCGCATGGCCCGCATCGGCCACGAACTGCTCGCCGACATCGACAAGGAAACCGTCGACTTCGGTCCCAACTATGACGGTTCCGAGCAGGAACCCCTGATCCTGCCGGCCAAGATTCCCAACCTGCTGATCAACGGCTCGTCCGGCATCGCGGTGGGCATGGCCACCAACATCCCGCCCCACAACCTGTCCGAGGTGGTGGCCGGCTGCTTGGCCCTGCTGGAAAACCCCGGGCTGACGGTCGACGACCTGATCGAGTACATCCCGGCCCCCGACTTCCCCACCGCCGGCATCATCTACGGCATCAACGGGGTGCGCGAGGGTTACCACACCGGCCGCGGCCGGGTGGTGATGCGCGCCAAGACCCACGTCGAGGATCTGGAAAAGGGTGGCAAGCAGGCGATCATCGTCGACGAGCTGCCCTACCAGGTGAACAAGAAGACCCTGCTCGAAAAGATCGCCGAGCTGGTCAACGACAAGAAGATCGAAGGCATCTCCCACATCCAGGACGAGTCCGACAAGTCCGGCATGCGGGTGGTGATCGAGCTCAAGCGCGGCGAAATGCCCGAGGTGGTGCTCAACAACCTGTACAAGCAGACCCAGTTGCAGGACACCTTCGGCATGAACATGGTCGCCCTGGTGGACGGCCAGCCGCGCCTGCTCAACCTGAAGCAGATGCTGGAGTGCTTCCTCGCCCACCGGCGCGAGGTGGTGACCCGCCGCACCGTGTTCGAACTGCGCAAGGCCCGGGAACGGGGCCACGTGCTCGAAGGCCTGGCAGTGGCCCTGTCCAACGTGGACGAGATCATTGCCCTGATCAAAGCTGCGCCGACCCCGGCGGATGCCCGCCGTGCCCTGCTGGCGCGCACCTGGCGCAGCCCGGTGGTGGAAGAGATGCTGGCCCGCTCGGTGGCCGACGCGTCCCGCCCTGAAGGACTGTCCCCCGAATTCGGCCTGTCCGACCAGGGCTACCGGCTGTCTGAAGCCCAGGCCCAGGCCATCCTGGAGCTGCGCCTGCAGCGCCTGACCGGCCTGGAGCAGGACAAGATCGTCGGCGAGTACCGGGAAGTGATGGAAACCATTGCCGATCTGCTCGACATTCTGGCCAAGCCGGCGCGCATCACCGCCATCATCGTCGAGGAACTGACCGCCATCCGCGCCCAGTTCGGCGACGGGGCCAAGGACAAGCGCCGCTCCGAGATCGTCACCTACGCCCAGGATCTGGGCATCGAGGACCTGATCACGCCCCAGGACATGGTGGTGACCCTGTCCCATACCGGCTACGTCAAGTCCCAGCCCCTCACCGATTACCGTGCCCAGCGCCGCGGCGGCCGGGGCAAGCAGGCGGCCTCGATCAAGGACGACGACTTCGTCGACCACCTGTTTGTCGCCAACACTCACGACTACATCCTGTGCTTCTCCAACCGGGGCCGGGTGTACTGGCTCAAGGTCTATGAAGTGCCCCAGGGCAGCCGCACCAGCCGCGGCAAGCCGATCGTGAACATGTTCCCGATGGAAGAGGGCGAGAAGATCAACGCCATCCTGCCGGTGAAGGAATTTGCCGAGGACCGCTACATCTTCATGTGCTCCGTCCAGGGCACCGTCAAGAAGACTCCCCTGTCCGACTTCTCCAACCCGCGCAAGGCCGGCATCATCGCCGTGGCCCTGGATGAGGGCGACTATCTGATCGGCGCCGAGCTGACCAATGGCCAGAACGACATCATGCTGGTGTCCGACGGCGGCAAGGCGGTGTGGTTCGACGAAGAGGATGTCCGTCCCATGGGCCGCAACGCCCGCGGCGTGCGCGGCATGAAACTCCAGGAAGGCCAGCGAGTCATCTCCCTGCTGGTGGCCGAGAACGAAACCCAGACCGTGTTGATCGCCACCGAAAACGGCTACGGCAAGCGCACCGCCCTGTCCGAGTTCCGCCACTCCGGCCGCGGCACCCAGGGCGTGATCGCCATCCAGCAGTCCGAGCGCAACGGCATCGTGGTCGGTGCCAAGCTGGTGGTGGAGTCCGACGAAGTGATGCTGATCACCACCGGCGGCGTGTTGATCCGCACCCGGGTCTCCGAAATCCGCGAGTTGGGCCGCGCTACCCAGGGCGTCACCCTGATCTCCTTGGACGAGGGCGAAAAGCTGGCCGGCCTGGAAAAAGTGGTGGAAACCGAAGGTCTGAACACGGGCGACGGCGATGAGGAAGATGCCGGCGCCGACGGCGAGGTGAGCGAAGAATGACCATCCAGCAACAACCCTACGGCCGCATCTGGAACTTCAGCGCCGGCCCGGCGGCCCTGCCTCAGCCTGTGCTGGAGCAGGTGCGCGACGAACTGCTCAACTGGCATGGCGCCGGTATGGGCATCATGGAAATGAGCCACCGCGGCAAGGAATTCACCGCAGTGATCGAGCGCACCGAGGCCGATCTGCGCACGCTGATGGGCATCCCCGCCAACTACAAGGTGCTCTTCCTGCAAGGCGGCGCCACCCAGCAGTTCGCCCAGATTCCCCTCAACCTGCTCGGCAGCCGTTCCGCCGACTACCTGGTGACCGGCTCCTGGTCGAAGAAGGCCTACAAGGAAGCCCAGCAGGTCGCTCCCCAGACCGGTGGCCGCGCCCGCCTGGCGGGCAGCACCGAGGCCGGCGGCTTCACCACCCTGCCGGCGCCCGCCGACATCGACTTCGATGCCCAGGCCGCCTACTTCCACCTTTGCACCAACGAGACCATCCACGGCGTCGAGCTGTTCGACGACGCCCTGCTGAACGCGGTGCCGGCCGGCGTGCCGGTGGTGGGCGACCTGTCGTCCCACATCCTCTCGCGCCCCATGGACGTGAGCCGCTACGGCCTGATCTACGCCGGTGCGCAGAAGAACATCGGCCCCTCGGGCATCACCCTGGTGCTCGTGCGCGACGACCTGATCGGCCGCGCCCCGGCGAGCCTGCCGACGGTCCTGGACTACAAGGTGATGGCCGACAACGGCTCCATGCTCAACACCCCGCCGACGTTCGCCATCTACATCGCCGGCCTGGTGTTCCAATGGATGCAGGGCCTGGGCGGCGTGGCGGCCATGGAGGCGCGTAACGCCGAAAAAGCCCGCCTGCTCTACGCCGCCATCGACGCCAGCGGCGGCTTCTATCGCAACCCGGTGGAAAAGTCGGTGCGCTCGCGCATGAACGTGCCCTTCGTGCTGGCCGACGCCGCCCTCGACGCCGACTTCCTGGCCGGCGCCAAGGCGGCCGGTCTGGCCGGCCTGAAGGGCCACAAGTCGGTGGGCGGCATGCGCGCCTCGCTCTACAACGCCACCCCGGTGGAGGCGGTGCAGGCCCTGGTGGCCTACATGGCCGACTTCCAGGCCCGCCGCGGTTGAGGCCTCAGCCATGAACGACGATCTGCAGAAGGAGCTGGGCGCCGTCCGCGGCGAAATCGACAGCATCGACGCCGAGTTGCTCGACCTGCTCAACCGCCGCGCCAAGTGCGCCCAGAAGGTCGGCGAGATCAAGGGGCGCTACGGCGAGGACGGCCACATCTACCGGCCCGAGCGCGAGGCCCAGGTGCTGCGCCGCATCCAGGACACCAACCCGGGGCCCCTCTCCAACGAGAGCGTCACCTGGTTCTTCCGCGAAGTGATGTCGGCCTGCCTGTCCCTGGAGCAGCCGCTGGGCATCGCCTTCCTCGGCCCCCTGGGCACCTTCTCCGAACAGGCCGCAGTCAAGCACTTCGGCCATGCCACCCGGCTGCTGCCCCAGTCGTCCATCGACGACGTGTTCCGCGACGTGGAGGCAGGCCACGCCGACTACGCCGTGGTGCCGGTGGAAAATTCCACCGAGGGCGCCGTGGGCCGCACCCTGGACCTGCTGCTCGGCACCTCGCTGAAGATCTGCGGCGAGGTGGTGCTGCGTATCCACCAGCACTTGCTGTGCAAGGAAGCCGACCTGTCCACGGTGACCAAGGTGGCCTCCCACGCCCAGTCCCTGGCCCAGTGCCACGAATGGCTCAACCGCAACCTGCCCGGGGTGCCGCGCATTTCCGTGGGCAGCAACGCCCAGGCGGCCCAGCTGGCTGCCACCGAGCCGGGCACGGCGGCCATCGCCGGCGAAGCCGCGGCGGATCGCTACCAGCTGCCCAAGCTGGCCGCCAACATCGAGGATGAGCCGAACAACACCACCCGCTTCCTGGTGCTCGGTCGCCACGATGCCGGTGCGTCGGGCCGTGACAAGACCTCCCTGATCGTCTCCACCCCCAACCGCTCCGGCGCCTTGGCGGACCTGCTTTCGCCGTTCTCCGAGGCCGGGGTGTCGATGAGCCGCCTGGAATCCCGCCCGGCGCGCCATGCCCTGTGGGAGTACGTGTTCTACGTGGACGTGGACGGCCACCGCGACGACCCCGGCGTCGCCCACGCCCTGCGTCAGCTCGAAGCTCGGGCCGGCTACCTGAAGCTGCTCGGCTCCTACCCGGTGGCGGTGTACTGAGCTGCACCGGTCTTGCCGGCGTCCGCGCCTGGCGGCGTGACCACAGCTTCTGGTGAAGCGGGCTCCGCTTCCGGCGCCGCTTTCTGCTCCCCGTCTAGCGAAAGGATTCTCATGGCTCTGGTGGACCAGTCCCTGCCCTACGTGCGGGCCATCTCTCCGTACCAGCCGGGCAAGCCGATTGCCGAGCTGGCCCGGGAGCAGGGTGTGGACGAGCGCCACATCATCAAGCTTGCCTCCAACGAGAATCCCAGGGGCATGAGCCCCCGGGCCCGGGCGGCCATGGAGCGCGCCCTGGGCGACCTGGAGCGCTACCCGGACGGCAACGGCTTCGCCCTCAAGGCGGCCCTGGCCGAGCGCCATGGCGTCGGCGTCGACCAGATCGCACTGGGCAACGGTTCCAACGACCTGCTTGAACTGGTGGCCCGGGTGTTCCTCGCCCCCGGCCGCAGCGCCGTCTTCTCGCGCCATGCCTTCGCCGTCTATCCCCTGGCCACCCTGGCCGCCGGCGGTGAGTGCATCGAGGTGCCGGCCCGGGACTACGGTCACGACCTGGACGCCATGGCGGCGGCCATCGGCGCCGATACCCGCATCGTCTTCGTCGCCAACCCCAACAACCCCACCGGGACCCACATTCCGCCGGAAGCGCTCCATGCCTTCCTCGCTCGGGTGCCGGCCGACGTGCTGGTGGTGCTGGACGAGGCCTACCACGAGTACCTGCCCCCCGAATTGCGCGGCGAGACGGTGGGCTGGTTGCGGCAATTCCCCAATCTGCTGGTCTCCCGCACCTTCTCCAAGATCTACGGCATGGCCGGCCTGCGCATCGGCTACGCCCTGGCCGCTGCCGAGGTGGTGGACCTGATTAACCGGGTACGCCAGCCCTTCAACGTGAACAGCCTGGCCCAGGCGGCCGCCTTGGGGGCGCTGGAGGATCACGGCTTCGTTGCCGAGAGCTACGCAATGAACCGGGCGGGCATGGAGCAGTTGGTGATGGGCCTGAAGCGGCTCGGCCTCGGCCACCTGCCGTCCCAGGCCAACTTCGTCACCTTCAAGGTGGGCAACGGCGTGGCGGTCAATGCCAGGCTGCTGGCCCAGGGGGTGATCGTGCGCCCCATCGCCAGCTACGGCATGCCCGAGTGGCTGCGGGTGACGGTGGGCACCGAGCCCGAGAATGCCCGCTTCCTCGCCGCCCTGGAAAAGGCCCTGTAAGCCGTGTTCATTCACACGCCGTCGCCATTTCACCGCGAACCCGCACCGAACTCCGCATCGTTTTTCCGGCCATGACCGACCCGATTCCTTCCTTTCGTTTGAACAAAGTCCTCGTCTTCGGCGTGGGCCTGATCGGCGGCTCCTTCGCCGCCGCCCTCAAGGCCGCCGGGGCGGTGGGCGAGGTGGTGGGCTTCGGTCGCACCCGCGCCGGGCTGGAAGAGGCCTTGCGCCTCGGTCTGATCGACCGCATTGGCGAATCGATCGCCGCCGAGGCGCCGAATGCGGACCTGGTGCTGCTGGCCACCCCCGTGGGCGGCATGGGCACCCTGATGCAGGCCCTGGCTCCCCACCTGGGGCCCGATACGGTGGTTACCGACGGGGGCAGCACCAAGCACGACGTGGTGGCCAATGCCTACGCCGCCTTCGGCGGCCGGATCGGCCAGTTCGTCCCCGCCCATCCGATTGCCGGGGCCGAAAACAGCGGCCCGGCGGCGGCCAAGGCCGACCTGTACCGGGAGCGCAAAGTGGTGGTTACCCCCCTGCCCGAGAACCCGCCGGCCGCCGTGGCCCGGGTGCGGGATGCCTGGACGGCCTGCGGCGCGGTGCTGCACACGTTGACTCCGGCGGACCACGACCGGGTATTCGCCGCCGTGTCGCACCTGCCGCACCTGTTGTCCTTCGCCCTGGTCCACGATCTGGCGGTGCGCGACGACCGAGATATGTTCTTCACCTTCGCCGCCTCGGGCTTCCGCGACTTCACCCGCATCGCCGCCAGCCACCCGGAAATGTGGCGCGACATCTGCCTGGCCAACCGGGCGGCCCTGCTCGAAGAGCTGGACCGCTACACCGCCCAGCTCGCCGGGTTGCGCGAGGCCCTGGCCAGCGGCGACGGCGCCGCCCTGGAAGCGGCCTTCGACTCGGCCCGCACGGCGCGGCGCGCCTGGGCCGAGGGCAAGCTGGTCTGATTGACCGCTCGGCTGCTGCCCAATCCTTCGTTTTCGTACCGAATTCCGTCTTTATCTGTCAGGACCCATGGACTTCCTCGACCTGCCCCAACTGCTGTCCTCTTCCGGCACCGTGCGCCTGCCCGGCTCGAAGAGTTTTTCCAATCGCATCCTGCTGCTGGCCGCCCTGTCCGACGGCGAGACCGAGGTGCGCGACCTGCTCGAATCCGACGACACGGCCCGCATGCTCGAAGCCCTGGAGGCCCTGGGGGTGCTGGTCACCCGCCTCGGCCACCACGCCTACCGGGTCAAGGGCATCGGCGGCGAAGGGGCCTTCTCCGGCTTTCCCCATCAGGCCCTGGAACTGTTCCTGGGCAATGCCGGCACCGCTTTCCGCCCCCTGACCGCGGCCCTGGCCCTGGCCGGCGGCGAATACGTGCTGAAGGGGGTGGCGCGTATGCACGAGCGGCCCATCGGCGACCTGGTGGATGCCCTGCGCCAGCTGGGCGCCCGCATCGACTACCTGGAAAACCCGGGCTATCCGCCCCTGGCGATCCATCCGCCGGTGATTTCCGACGTGGCCACCGTGTCGGTGCGAGGCGACGTTTCCAGCCAGTTCCTCACCGGCCTGCTGATGGCCCTGCCGCTGCTCGACCGCCAGGTGACGGTGGTGGTGGAAGGGGAGCTGATCTCCAAGCCCTACATCGAGATCACCCTGGCGGCCATGGCCCGCTTCGGCGTCACCGTGCAGCGCGAGGGCTGGTCCCGCTTCACCGTCGCCGCCGGCGCCCGCTACCACAGCCCGGGCATCATCTACGTGGAAGGCGACGCCTCGTCGGCCTCCTACTTCCTCGCCGCCGGCCTGATCGGCGGCGGGCCGGTGCGGGTCGAAGGCGTGGGTAGGGATTCGGTTCAGGGCGACGTGGCCTTCGCTGAGGCCCTGGCCAAGATGGGCGCCCGCATCGACATGGGCGACAACTGGATCGAGGCGCGGCGCCCCGAGGGCGGTCGCATCCTGGCGGTGGACATGGACTGCAACCATATCCCCGACGCGGCCATGACCCTGGCGGTGGTGGCCCTTTTCGCCGACGGCACCACCACCCTGTCCAACATCGCCAGCTGGCGGGTCAAGGAAACCGACCGCATCGCCGCCATGGCCATCGAGCTGCGCAAGCTCGGCGCCGAGGTGGAGGAGGGCGCCGACTACCTGCGCATCACCCCGGTGCCCCGCCTGCGTCCGGCCGCCATCGGCACCTACGACGACCACCGCATGGCCATGTGCTTTTCCCTGGGCGCCTTCGCCACGCCGCTGCGCATCCTGGACCCGGGCTGTACCGCCAAGACCTTCCCGGATTATTTCGAACGCCTGGCCGAAGTGGCCGTGGCGGCGCCGGTGATCGCCATCGACGGGCCGTCCGCCTCCGGCAAGGGCACCGTGGCCGCCCGGGTGGCGGCGGCGTTGGGCTGGGATTACCTGGATTCCGGCGCCCTCTACCGCCTCACCGCCCTGGCGGCGCAGCGGGCCGGGGTGGCCTGGGACGACGAAGCCGGCGTGGCCGCCGTGGCGGCCGCCTTGGACGTGAGCTTTGCCGAGGGCGTGGTGCGGCTGGGTAGCGAGGACGTGAGCGACGCCATCCGCGCCGAAGCCATCTCCGGCGGGGCTTCCGCCGTGGCGGCGCTGCCCGCCGTGCGCGAGGCGCTGCTCTTCCGCCAACGGGCTTTCCGTACCGCTCCGGGCCTGGTTTCGGACGGCCGGGACATGGGTTCGGTGGTCTTTCCGGATGCCCATCTGAAGGTGTTTCTCACCGCCACCGCCGAGGTGCGCGCGGAGCGGCGCTATAAGCAGTTGATCGAAAAAGGTTTCTCTGCTAGCCTTGATAAGATTTTGCAGGAGCTGCGCACGCGTGATGAGCGCGACAGCCAGCGCGCCGTGGCGCCGCTCCAGCAGAATGCGGATGCGCAATTGCTCGAAACGTCCGGCCTGTCCATCGATCAAGCGGTGGGCCAGGTGCTGGCCTGGCATCAGGCCGCAGGCGGCACGACCCAGCAGTAATACGCATCCGCGAGGTGCTCGCCGTACCGAGCCGACCGTTCAGCGGTCGGCTTTGTCTTCTGGGTGCCCAGGGGCTGCCCCCGCACTTCTCCTCCCATTGTCGGGACGCGGTGGCGGCAGTGTTTCAACTTCAACCCCGTCACGGTATGTGACACTGGAAATTCCTCATGTCTGAACTCACCATGGAAAGCTTTGCCCAGCTCTTCGAAGAGAGCCTTGCCCGCCAGGAAATGCGTCAGGGCGAGGTCATCACCGCCGAAGTGGTGCGCGTCGACCAGAACTTCGTGGTCGTTAACGCCGGACTGAAGTCCGAAAGCTACGTTCCTGTCGTCGAATTCCTCAACGACCAGGGCGAACTGGAAGTCGCCCCTGGCGATTTCGTGCAGGTGGCCATCGAGCAGCTCGAAGACGGCTTCGGTGAAACCCGCCTGTCCCGCGATCGCGCCAAGCGCATCGCTGCCTGGAACAAGCTCGACGCCGCCCTCGCCGACGGCACCCTGGTGGCCGGTACCATCACCGGCAAGGTCAAGGGCGGTCTGACCGTCATGGTCAACGGCGTGCGCGCCTTCCTGCCGGGCTCCCTGGTGGACATGCGTCCGGTCAAGGACACCACCCCGTACGAAGGCAAGACCCTGGACTTCAAGGTCATCAAGCTGGACCGCAAGCGCAACAACGTGGTGCTGTCCCGCCGTGCCGTGCTCGAAGAGACCATGGGCGAAGAGCGCCAGAAGCTGCTCGAAACCCTCAAGGAAGGTACTGTCGTCAAGGGTATCGTCAAGAACATCACCGACTACGGTGCGTTCGTGGACCTGGGCGGCATCGACGGCCTGCTGCACATCACCGACCTGGCCTGGCGCCGCGTCCGTCACCCCTCCGAAGTGCTCACCGTGGGTGACGAAGTCACCGCCAAGGTGCTCAAGTTCGACCAGGAGAAGAACCGCGTCTCCCTGGGCCTGAAGCAGCTGGGCGAAGATCCGTGGGTCGGCATCTCCCGTCGTTACCCCTCCGGTACCCGCCTGTTCGGCAAGGTCACCAACATCACCGACTACGGCGCGTTCGTGGAAATCGAATCCGGTATCGAGGGTCTGGTGCACGTTTCCGAAATGGACTGGACCAACAAGAACATCCACCCGACCAAGGTCGTCCAGCTGGGCGACGAGGTCGAAGTGATGATCCTCGAAATCGACGAAGACCGCCGCCGCATCTCCCTGGGCATGAAGCAGTGCATGGCCAACCCCTGGGACGAGTTCGCCGCCAACTTCAAGAAGGGCGACAAGGTCAAGGGCGCCATCAAGTCCATCACCGACTTCGGCGTGTTCATCGGCCTGCCCGGTGGCATCGACGGCCTGGTGCACCTCTCCGACCTGTCCTGGACCACCACCGGCGAAGACGCCATCCGTTCCTTCAAGAAGGGCGACGAGGTGGAGGCCATGGTGCTGGCCATCGACGTAGAGAAGGAGCGCATCTCCCTGGGCGTCAAGCAGCTGGAAGGCGACCCGTTCACCTCCTTCATCGCCACCCACGAGAAGAACTCCGTGGTCAAGGGCACCGTGAAGAGCGTGGACGCCAAGGGTGCCGTGGTTGCCCTGTCCGAAGAGGTGGAAGGCTACCTGCGCGTTTCCGAATTCTCCCGCGACCGTATCGAGGACCTGTCCTCCGTGCTGAAGGTGGGCGAAGAGTTGGAAGCCATGATCGTGAACGTGGATCGCAAGTCCCGTCAGATCAACCTTTCCATCAAGGCCAAGGATAGCGCCGAGCAACACGAAGCCCTGCAGAAGATTGCTTCCGAAGGCTCCGGCGCCGCGGGCACCACCAACCTGGGTGCCCTGCTCAAGGCCAAGCTGAACCAGCAAGGCTGATCCCGGTTGATCCGGCAGCGCTCGCAAGGCGCTGCCGGGTCGGCATGGCTATACCATGTTGCTTCATGACTCCGCCATGACCAAATCCGAGCTCATCGCCCGGCTTGCGGCGCGTTTTCCGCAGCTGGTGGCGAAGGATGCCGATTTCGCGGTCAAAATGATCCTTGATGCCATGGCCGGGGCCCTGTCCCGGGGCGATCGCATCGAAATCCGTGGCTTCGGCAGTTTTTCGCTGAATTACCGGCCCCCCCGGGTCGGACGCAATCCCAAATCCGGGGACAAGGTGAGCGTGCCCGAAAAGTGGGTGCCTCATTTCAAGGCCGGCAAGGAATTGCGGGAACGGGTCGATCTCGACGGCTGATTCCTGCGTCCTGTGGTAAATTCCGGGCGGCGAGCTTTCGCCGCCCGTTTCTTTTCGGCCTGGCGCCCTGGGGATTTCCCCGTGCCGGGGCTTGTCGTTGTCCTGCCTCCGTGGCTATCCTGATCACCCCTACCCGCGCGGCCTGATCCATGCGTATCGCCCTCTGGTTGTTCCGCTTCGCCGTCTTCATCCTGCTCCTCGGCTTTGCCATCAAGAATACCGAGCCGGCGCAGCTGAAATTCTTCTTCGGTACCGCCTGGAACGCCCCGCTGATCATGCTCCTGCTGGCATTCTTCGTGGCCGGCGTGGTCATTGGCATGGTGGCCCTGGTGGGCGTGCTGTTCGGCCTGAAGCGCGAGAACGGCCAGTTGCGCCGCCAGATCGCCCGCTCCACCGGCCCGGCCGCCGATGCCGCCGCTCCCGTGATGCCTCCCCGGGAGCTGTAACCTCCCATGCCCGAATTCCAAACCTGGCAGCTGCTGCTCTTTCCCCTCTTTTTCGGGCTGGGCTGGTTGGCTGCCCGGGTCGACATCAAGCAGGTGGTACGGGAATCCCGCTCCCTGCCCGCTTCCTATTTCAAGGGCCTCAACTTCCTGCTCAACGAGGAGCCGGACAAGGCCATCGATGCCTTCAACGAGGTGGTGCGGGTCGCCCCCGAGACCATCGAGTTGCACTTTGCCCTGGGCAGCCTGTTCCGCCGTCGTGGCGAGTTGGAGCGCGCCATCCGCCTGCACCAGGGGCTGGCGGACAGGGAGGGGCTGCCCGCCGAGGTGCAGCTTCAGGCGCTCTCGGAACTGGGTCAGGACTACATGAAGGCCGGCCTGCTCGACCGGGCCGAAGAAGTCTTCACCCGCTTGCGCGGTACGGCCCGGGACGACGAGGCACGCCGCGCCCTGCTGGAAATCTTCCAACTGGAAAAGGATTGGGAGCGGGCCATCCAGATCGCTGCCGACATGCCCGGCCTGGCGTCGCCGAAGGAAGTGGCCCACTACCACTGCGAACTGGCCGAGCGGGAAATGGCTAATTCCCGCTGGGATTCCGCCCGGGAGCACCTGGAAACCGCCCTTTCCCTTGACCGCGCGTGTGTGCGTGCCACCCTGGCGGTGGGCGAACTGCGCGCTCGGGACAGCGACGATGGTGCGGCCATCGCGCTGTGGCAGCGCATTGAGAATCAGAACCCGGTCTACCTGGCCCTGGCAGCGCCCCGCCTGATGGCGGCCTACCGGCGCCAGGGCCGGGTCGAGGAAGGGCTGCGCCTGCTGCGCGGTTATCTGGAGCGCTACCCCAGCCTCGACTTGCTTGATTACGTCTTTCGCTTCGTCTTCGAGCATGAAGGGGCGGCTGCGGCCCGCCTGTTGGCCCGGGACGAACTGCAGCGCAACCCGACCCTGCTTGGCCTGGACCGCTTCCTCGAGGCCCGCCTGCAGGAGTTGGACGGGCAAGAGCGGGCCGATGCCGAACTGATGAAGTCGGCGGTGTCTGCCCATACCCGGCGCCACGCGCGCAACCGCTGCACCGCCTGCGGCTTTAAGGCGCGCCAGCATTACTGGCGCTGCCCCGCCTGCGGCGGCTGGGAAACCTACCCGCCGCGCCGGGTCGAGGACATGGACTTCACGGCCTGAGCATACGGCCGGGGCGATTTTGTGGCCGAGGGCGCGATGTCTCGGCGAAGAATTTTCAAAAGATAAGGTGAATGCGATGAAAGTGACTGTTGTCGGTACCGGCTATGTGGGCCTGGTGACCGGGACCTGCCTGGCCGAAGTGGGTAACGACGTGCTCTGCCTGGATGTGGATCCGGAGAAGATCCGCATCCTCAACGAAGGCGGCATCCCCATCTACGAGCCGGGCCTGCTCGACATGGTCAAGCGCAACGTGGCCGCCGGCCGCCTGCACTTCACCACCGACGTGGACAAGGCGGTGCAGTTCGGCACCGTCCAGTTCATCGCCGTGGGCACCCCTCCGGACGAAGACGGCTCCGCCGATCTCCAGTACGTCACCGCCGCCGCTCGCAGCATCGGTCAGCGCATGACCGACTACAAGGTCATCGTCGACAAGTCCACCGTGCCCGTGGGCACCGCCGACAAGGTGCGCGCCGCCGTGGCCGGCGAGCTGGAGAAGCGTGGCGTCGAAGTGCCCTACAGCGTGGTCTCCAACCCCGAGTTCCTCAAGGAAGGGGCGGCGGTGGAGGACTTCATGCGTCCGGACCGCATCGTCGTCGGTGCCGACGACGAGCGCGCCATCAACCTGATGCGCGCCCTCTACGCGCCCTTCCAGCGCAACCGGGAGCGTCTCCTGGTGATGGACGTGAAGAGCGCCGAACTGACCAAGTACGCCGCCAACGCCATGCTGGCCACCCGCATCAGCTTCATGAACGAACTGGCCAATCTGGCCGAGAAGCTGGGCGCCGACATCGAGATGGTGCGCCAGGGCATCGGTTCCGATCCGCGCATCGGGTACCACTTCCTCTACCCGGGCTGCGGCTACGGCGGCTCCTGCTTCCCCAAGGACGTGAAGGCGTTGCTCAAGACCGCCAAGGATGCGGCCGGCATCGACCTGAAGGTGCTGAACGCGGTCGAGGAGGCCAATGAAGCCCAGAAGCACGTGCTCACCCGCAAGATCAAGGCGCGTTTCGGCGACGACCTGCGCGGCAAGCATTTCGCCCTGTGGGGGCTGGCCTTCAAACCCAACACCGACGACATGCGCGAAGCGCCGTCCCGGGAGCTGATCGCTGATCTGCTGGCGGCTGGCGCCACCGTGAGCGCCTACGACCCGGTGGCGACCCACGAGGCCAAGCGCATTTTCGGCGACGATGCACGCGTTGCCCTGGTCGACAGCGCCAATGCGGCTCTCGAAGGCGCCGACGCCCTGGCCATCGTCACCGAGTGGAAGGAATTCCGCAGCCCCGATTTCGACACCCTGAAGGCCCGTCTCAAGGCGCCGGTGGTGTTCGACGGCCGCAACCTCTACGACCCGGCCTTCCCGCGCAGCTGCGGCATCGAATACTTTCCCATCGGCCGCCTCTGAGCGGGACGCTAACTTTTAGCGAGTCGTTTGATGCAAGGACTTCCTGATTTCTCCGCCACCCGCCTGCTGGTGGTGGGTGACGTGATGCTGGATCGCTACTGGTTCGGCGATGTGTCGCGCATTTCTCCCGAGGCGCCGGTGCCGGTGGTCAAGGTGGAGCGCAGCGAAGAACGCCCGGGCGGGGCGGCCAACGTGGCGCGCAACGCCGCCGCCCTGGGCGCCCAGGTCAGCCTGTTGTCGGTGGTGGGTGACGATGAGGCGGGGCGCCGCCTCGGCGCCCTGATGGCCGAAGAGAGCGTGGCTGCTAGCCTACACGCCGATCCGGCCATCGACACCACGGTCAAGCTGAGGGTCATCGGCCGGCAGCAGCAACTGCTGCGCATCGACTTCGAAACCACGCCGTCCCACGAAGTGCTGCGCGCCAAGTTGGCGGATTTCGCCCAGCGCCTGTCCGGTGTGGACGCGGTGATCCTGTCCGACTACGGCAAGGGCGGCCTGACCCACATCGCCGAGATGATCCAACTAGCCCGCCAGGCCGGCAAGAAGGTGCTGGTGGATCCGAAGGGCGACGATTATTCCAAGTACGCCGGGGCCACCGTGCTGACCCCCAACCGGGCCGAGTTTCGCCAGGTGACCGGCAGCTGGAAGGACGAAACCCAGTTGGTCGAAAAGGCCCAGGCCCTGCGCCAGGAGTTGAATCTGGAGGCCCTGCTGGTGACCCGTAGCGAGGAAGGCATGTCCCTGTTCGGTGCCGACGGTGTGGTGCGCCAGCCGGCGGTGGCCCGGGAAGTCTTCGATGTTTCCGGTGCCGGTGACACGGTGATCGCCACCCTGGCCGCCATGCTGGCCAGCGGCGCCGGCTGGGCGGAGGCGGTGCGCGCCGCCAACCTGGCCGGCGGCATCGTCGTCGGCAAGCTGGGTACGGCCACCGTCACCCGCGAAGAATTGGATGCCGCCCTGCGCGGGGCGGCGTAAGGAGCGTTCATGTACACCATCGTCACCGGTGCCGCTGGTTTTGTCGGCGCCAACATCGTCAAGGCGCTCAACGAGCGGGGCGTCACCAACATCCTGGCCGTGGACAACCTGACCAAGGCCGACAAGTTCAAGAATCTGGTGGATTGCGAGATCGCCGATTACCTGGACAAGCACGAGTTCATCGAACGCCTCCAGGCCGGCGACTTCGACGGCGACGTGGAGGCCGTCTTCCACGAGGGGGCCTGCTCCGACACCATGGAGACCGACGGGCGCTACATGATGGAGAACAACTACCGTTACTCCACCATCCTGCTCGACTGGTGCCAGGATCAGGACGTCCAGTTCCTCTACGCTTCCAGCGCCGCCACCTATGGCGGCAGCAGCGTGTTCCGCGAGGAGCGCCAGTACGAGGCGCCGCTCAACGTCTACGGCTACTCCAAGTTCCTGTTCGACCAGGTGGTGCGCCGCCGCCTGCCCGATGCCGGCGCCCAGATCGTCGGCTTCCGCTACTTCAACGTTTACGGTCCCCGGGAGGACCACAAGGGGCGCATGGCCTCGGTGGCCTTCCATCACTTCCACCAGTACCGAGCCGATCAGAAGGTCAAGCTGTTCGAGGGCTCCCACGGCTATGGTCCGGGCGAGCAGCAGCGCGACTTCGTCTACGTCGGCGACGTGGCCAAGGTGAACCTGTGGTTCCTCGACCATCCGAACGTGTCCGGTATCTTCAACCTCGGCTCCGGCCGCGCCCAGTCGTTCAACGATGTGGCGGTGGCCTCGATCAACGGCGCTCGGGCTCAGGAGAGCCAGCCGGCCATGGCCCTGGACGAACTCCGCGCCGCCGGCAAGATCGAATACGTACCCTTCCCGGAGCAACTGAAGGGCAAATACCAGGCCTTTACCCAGGCCGATCTGACCCGCCTGCGCGAGGCGGGGTACGATGCTCCCTTCGCCACCGTCGAGGAAGGCGTGGCCAACTACGTGAAATGGTTGAGCAGTCGTGTATAAGACCCTAGAGGATTTTGTCGGCAACACCCCCCTGGTGCGCCTGCAGCGCCTGCCGGGCGCCGAGATCGAGGCCCGCGGCAACGTCATCCTGGCCAAACTGGAAGGCAACAATCCAGCCGGCTCGGTGAAGGACCGGCCGGCCCTGTCGATGATTGCCCGGGCTGAGACCCGGGGCGCCATCAAGCCGGGCGACACCCTGATCGAGGCCACCTCCGGCAACACCGGCATCGCCCTGGCCATGGCCGCCGCCATCCGCGGTTATCGCATGATCCTGATCATGCCGGAGAACCAGAGCCTGGAGCGGCGCCAGACCATGCGCGCCTACGGGGCCGAGTTGGTGCTCACCCCCAAGGATGGCGGCATGGAGTTGGCCCGGGACGTGGCCGAGAAGATGGTGGCCGAAGGCAAGGGCGTGATGCTCGACCAGTTCAGCAACCCGGACAATCCAGAGGCCCACTTCCAGGGGACTGGCCCTGAAATCTGGCGCGACACCAACGGTCAGGTGACCCACTTCGTATCCAGCATGGGCACCACCGGCACGATCATGGGTACTTCGCGCTTCCTCAAGGCCCAGAACCCGACGATCCAGATCGTTGGCTGCGAGCCGTCCGAGGGTTCCCAGATCCCCGGCATCCGCAAGTGGCCGGAAGCTTACCTGCCCAGCATCTACGACCGGGCCCGGGTGGACCGGGTCGAGCCCGTCTCCCAGGCCGAGGCCGAGGACATGACCCGGCGCCTGGCGCGGGAAGAGGGCATCTTCGCCGGCATCTCCTCCGGCGGCGCCATGGCCGTGGCCCTGCGCATCGCCAGGGAGGTGGACAACGCCACCATCGTTACCGTCGTCTGCGACCGGGGCGACCGCTACCTGTCCACCGGCGTTTTTCCGGCCTGAGGTAAGGGTTCGTGAAGTCTTCCGTTCCGCCGGTGCTGGTTTTCGACATCGAGACCATTCCCGACGTGGCCGGCTACCGCCGGCTCCACGACCTGTCGAACGACCTGTCCGACGACGAGGTGGCCGAGCTTGCCTTCGCCAAGCGGCGGGCCAGCCACGGCAACGATTTCCTGCCCCTGCACCTGCAGCGGGTGGCGACGATCTCCTGCGTGCTGCGCCTGGGTAACGAGTTCCGCGTGTGGTCCCTGTCCGAGCCGGAGCAGGGCGAGGGCGAGATCATTCAGCGCTTCTACGACGGCATCGAGAAGTTCACACCCCAGATCGTTTCCTGGAACGGCGGCGGCTTCGATCTGCCGGTGCTGCACTACCGAGGCATGGTGCATGGCGTGTCGGCGCCGCGCTACTGGGACCTGGGCGACGGCGACTACGCCGATTCCCGGGACTTCAAGTGGAACAACTACATCAGCCGCTACCACACCCGGCATCTGGACCTGATGGACCTGCTGGCCCTCTACCAGCCCCGGGCCAACGCGCCACTGGACGAATTGGCCAAACTGATGGGCTTTCCCGGCAAGCTGGGCATGGACGGCGGCAAGGTGTGGGATGCCTGGAAGGACGGCAAGATTGGCGAAATCCGCGACTACTGCGAAACCGACGTGGTGAACACCTACCTGGTGTTCACCCAGTTCCGCCTGCTGCGCGGCGAGATTTCGCGCCAGACCAGGGACGAGGAGGTGGCTTTCGTGCGTACCCAGCTGGAGGCTCTGAACAAGCCCCAC
This sequence comes from Oryzomicrobium sp., assembly GCF_021287045.1. GTDB lineage: Bacteria > Pseudomonadota > Gammaproteobacteria > Burkholderiales > Rhodocyclaceae > Oryzomicrobium. The sequence continues at coordinate 22,654 of NZ_JAJTBG010000007.1, forward strand.
TGGCGTGAATTCCTCGCGGCCTGGCCGGCGGAAAAGTGAAAAAAACGAGAAAAATCGAAATCCGGCTTGCGCAAGCCTAAAAGTTAGATATAATGCGCACCTCTTTAGGCGCGTAGCTCAGTTGGTTAGAGCACCACCTTGACATGGTGGGGGTCGTTGGTTCGAATCCAATCGCGCCTACCAGAATTCTTCAGGCGAAAGAAAATGTTCTTCCGAACTACCCAGGCCAAAACGTTTCGTTAATGGTCGAGTTCGCCTGAAACCTGGTAGCAGGTTTGTGAAAATAAAAAAGTGCGGCTTAGACCGCACTTTTTTTTTGCCGATTTTTTGAGTGAGGTCGGAAAAGATGTCCAGCGCCGTGGTGAACGTGCAGTTGCCCGACGGCTCCGTGCGGAGCTTCGATAAACCCGTGAGCGTGGCCGAGGTGGCCGCCTCCATTGGTGCCGGGCTGGCCCGTGCGGCACTGGCCGGCAAGGTCGACGGCAAGCTGGTGGATACCTCCTTCGTCATCGACCGCGATGCCAGCCTGGCCATCGTCACCGACAAGGATGCGGACGGCCTGGAGGTCATCCGCCACTCCACCGCCCACCTGCTCGCCTACGCGGTCAAGGAGCTGTTCCCCGAGGCCCAGGTGACCATCGGTCCGGTCATCGACAACGGCTTTTACTACGACTTCGCCTATACCCGTCCCTTTACCCCGGAAGATCTGGAAGCCATCGAGAAGAAGATGGCCGAACTGGCCAAGCGCGACATTCCCGTGTCCCGCGAAGTCTGGTCCCGGGACGAGGCGGTCAAGTTCTTCCTCGGCCAGGGCGAAAAGTACAAGGCCGAACTGATCGAGGCCATCCCTGCTGACCAGGAAGTGTCCCTGTACCGGGAAGGCGATTTCGTCGACCTGTGCCGCGGCCCCCACGTGCCCTCCACCGGCAAGCTCAAAGTCTTCAAGCTGATGAAGGTGGCCGGCGCCTACTGGCGCGGCGATGCCAAGAACGAGATGCTGCAGCGCATCTACGGCACCGCCTGGGCCAAGAAGGATGAGCAGGACGCCTACCTGCACATGCTCGAAGAGGCGGAAAAGCGCGACCACCGCCGCCTGGGCAAACAGCTCGACCTGTTCCACATGCAGGAAGAGGCGCCGGGCATGGTGTTCTGGCACCCCAAGGGCTGGGCCATCTGGCAGGAAATCGAGCAGTACATGCGCAACGTGTACCGGGACAACGGCTACCAGGAAATCCGCTGCCCGCAAATTCTCGACCGCACCCTGTGGGAAAAGTCCGGTCACTGGGAGCACTACAAGAACAACATGTTCACCACCGAGTCGGAGAAGCGCGACTACGCCATCAAGCCGATGAACTGCCCGGGGCACATCCAGGTGTTCAACTCCGACCTGCGCTCCTACCGGGATCTGCCCCTACGTTACGGCGAGTTTGGCTCCTGCCACCGCAACGAGGCTTCTGGCGCCCTGCATGGCCTGATGCGGGTGCGCGGCTTCGTCCAGGACGATGGCCACATCTTCTGCACCGAGGACCAGATCGAGTCTGAGGTGACCGCCTTCAACGCTCTGGTGAAGAAGGTGTACGCCGACTTCGGCTTCCATCACGTGGCGGTCAAGCTGGCCCTGCGCCCGGACGGCCGGGTGGGTTCCGACGAAATCTGGGACAAGGCCGAAGAGGCCCTGCGCGCCGGCCTGAAGGTCTCCGGGCTGGAGTGGGAAGAGCTGCCTGGCGAGGGCGCCTTCTACGGCCCCAAGATCGAGTTCCACATCAAGGACGCCATCGGCCGTTCCTGGCAGTGCGGCACTATGCAGGTGGATTTCTCCATGCCGGGCCGCCTGGGTGCGGAATACGTGGCGGCGGACAATACCCGCAAAGTGCCCGTCATGCTGCACCGCGCCATCCTGGGGTCCCTGGAGCGCTTCATCGGCATCCTGGTGGAAAACTACTCAGGTGCGCTGCCCCTGTGGTTGGCGCCGATCCAGTCGGTGGTGTTGAACATTTCCGAAAAACAGGCCGATTACGCCGAGGAAGTGGTCAAAACCCTGCGCCAGGCGGGCGTCCGGGCAGAGGCGGATTTGCGGAATGAGAAAATTACCTATAAAATTCGCGAGCATAGCGTGAATCACCGCCAACCCTATCAGCTCATCGTGGGCGACAAGGAAAAGGCGGAACGCATGGTGGCCGTGCGAATTCGCGGCGGCCAGGACCTCGGGCAGTTGCCCTTGAACGTTCTGGTGGAGCGACTCCGGGAGGAGATCGCGTCGCGAAAGGGCACGGCTTAGTTTTTGCCCCCGCAGAAAGCGGGGGAAGACTTTCGGAGCGAGAGCCATAGCACTCAACAAGAGTCACCGCATCGGCCATGAGATCAATGTCCCGGAAATCCGGTTGATCGGCGAAGATGGGGAGCAACTGGGGGTTGTCACTACCCGCAACGCAATGCAGATGGCCGATGAGGCTGGTCTTGAACTGGTGGAAATCGCCCCCCTGGCGAAGCCACCCGTGTGCCGGATCATGGATTACGGCAAGTTCAAGTACCAGGAGGCGAAGAAGGCGCACGAGGCCAAGCTGAAGCAGAAGCAGGTGCAGGTGAAGGAAATCAAGATCCGTCCCGGCACCGACGAGAACGACTACCAGATCAAGCTGCGCAACATGGTCCGGTTCCTGCAGGAAGGGGACAAGGTCAAAGTGACGCTGCGTTTCCGGGGGCGCGAAATGGCCCACCAGGAAATCGGTATGCGCCAGCTGGAGCGGTTCAAGGCCGACGTGGACGAGTATGCCCAGGTCGAGCAGATGCCCAAGATGGAAGGGCGCCAGATGGTGATGATGCTGGCGCCGGTCAAGAAGAAATAAGCCCTTCTCGACCATGCAGGATCGGCCCCGGAGCATTGGGGCCTACAAGTGCCTGATAGGCTAGAAAGCGCTCCCGTCGGGGGCCGCCTGGCAGGCATCAAATAATGGAGCATTAACATGCCCAAGATGAAGACGAAGAGCGGCGCCAAGAAGCGCTTCAAGGTCCGCTCGAGCGGGAGTATCAAGCGTTCCCAGGCGTTCAAGCGCCACATCCTGACCAAGAAGACCACCAAGTCCAAGCGCCAGCTGCGCGGGATGTGCCAGGTGCACGATTCCGATACGGCCCAGGTGCGGTCGATGATGCCCTACGCCTAAGCTAAGGAGAACGAAAGATGCCCCGAGTCAAACGTGGTGTGACGGCCCGCGCCCGTCACAAGAAGGTCCTGGCCCAAGCCAAGGGTTATCGCGGTCGCCGCAAGAACGTATACCGCGTTGCCAAGCAAGCGGTGATGAAGGCCGGTCAGTACGCCTACCGCGACCGTCGTCAGCGCAAGCGTCAGTTCCGTGCTCTGTGGATCGCCCGTATCAACGCGGCTGCCCGTGAAGTCGGCCTGAAGTACAGCACCTTCATGAACGGCCTGAAGAAGGCGCAGATCGAAGTGGACCGCAAGGTTCTCGCTGATCTGGCAGTCTTCGACAAGGCGGCGTTTGCCCAACTGGCCAACCAGGCCAAGGCGAGCCTCGCTGCCTGACCCGCAAGGGAACCCGAAAAGGAGGCGTAAGCCTCCTTTTTTTTCTGCTGTCGTCCGTCCTGCCGCCCCGCCGGCCCTGAGCCCCGACAAGTCTCAACAGCCTCACCGTTCTGTCTAGCTGGAACCCGCCATGGAACTCGAAAGAATCATTGAAGAAGCGCGCCTCGCCTTCGCCGGCGCCGAAACCGGGGATGCCCTGGAACAGGCCAAGGCCCGCTTCCTGGGTAAGAGCGGCCAGATCACCGAACTGATGAAGGGCCTGGGCAAGCTCGATCCCGACGCCCGCAAGGAAGCCGGCGCCGCCATCAACCGCGCCAAGACCGCCGTGGAAGAGGCCCTGACCGCCCGCCGCGACGCCCTCAAGCGCGCCGTTCTGGAAGCCCGCCTGGCCGAAGAGGCCCTGGATGTGACCCTGCCCGGCCGGGGCGAGACCCGAGGTGGCCTGCATCCGGTCTCCCGCACCCTGGACCGCATCGAGGCCCTGTTCCGCTCGATCGGTTTCGCCGTGGCCGACGGCCCGGAAATTGAGACCGATTTCTTCAACTTCACCGCGCTCAACACGCCGGAAGACCACCCGGCCCGGTCGATGCACGACACCTTCTACCTGCTCGACGACGCCGGCAAGGTGGAAGAAAACGTGCTGCTGCGCACCCACACCAGCCCGATCCAGGCTCGCTACATGCAGGCCCACGTGGCCAAGTACGCCCACCTGCCGGTGATGCCCGAGATTCGCATCATTGCCCCGGGCCGGGTCTACCGGGTCGATTCCGACGCCACCCACTCTCCCATGTTCCACCAGGTCGAAGGCCTGTGGGTGGGGCAGAACGTTTCCTTCGCCGACCTGAAGGGCGTGATCGCCGACTTCCTGCGCCGCTTCTTCGAGAGCGACGACCTGCAGGTGCGCTTCCGTCCCTCCTTCTTCCCGTTCACCGAGCCTTCCGCCGAGATCGACGTGGCCTTCATGAGCGGTGCCCTGAAGGGCCGTTGGTTGGAGATCGCCGGCTGCGGCATGGTCCACCCCAACGTGCTGCGCCACGCCGGTATCGACCCCGAGGCCTATACCGGCTTCGCCTTCGGCATGGGCCCGGACCGCCTGACCATGCTGCGTTACGGCGTCAACGACCTGCGCCTGTTCTTCGACGGCGACCTGCGCTTCCTCAAGCAGTTCGTCTGATTCCGGTTTTGACCCCGACTCGCTGACCGTTTCACGCTCGATCGCCCATCGCGCCACTCCCGAATATCCCGAGGTCGTATGAAATTCTCCGAATCCTGGCTGCGCAGCCTCGTCAACCCGGCGCTCGACACCGCCGCCCTGTCCCATCTGCTGACCATGGCCGGTCTCGAGGTCGAAGAACTCGATCCGGTGGCGCCGCCGTTCACCCAGGTGGTGGTGGCCCAGGTCAAGGAAGTGGTCAAGCACCCAGATGCCGACCGTCTCAACGTCTGCCAGGTGGACATCGGCGGCACCGTCCAGCAGATCGTCTGCGGCGCGCCCAACGTGGCCGTTGGCCTCAAGGTGCCCTGCGCCCTGCCCGGCGCCGTGCTGCCCGGCGACTTCACCATCAAGGTAGCCAAGGTGCGCGGCATCGAATCCTCCGGCATGCTCTGTTCGGCCAAGGAACTGGGCATCGCCGAAGAGTCCTCCGGCTTGCTGGTGCTGCCCGACGACGCTCCGGTAGGGACGGCTATCCGCCAGTATCTGGATCTGGACGACCAGTGCTTTACCCTCAAGCTCACCCCCAACCGGGCCGACTGCCTGTCCCTGAGCGGCATCGCCCGGGAAGTGGCGGCCCTGACCACCACTCCGGCGCGCCTGCCGGAAGTGGCTTCGGTGCCGGCGACCATCGTCGACCGTCGTGCGGTAGCGCTGGACGCCCCGTCGGCTTGTCCGCGCTACTGCGGGCGGATCATCCGCGGCGTGAACGCCAAGGCGCCGACGCCGGCCTGGATGGTGCGCCGCCTGGAACGCAGCGGCATCCGCTCCATCTCGGTCCTGGTGGACATCACCAACTACGTCATGCTCGAACTGGGTCAGCCCCTGCATGCTTTCGACGATGCCAAGCTTGCCGGCACGGTCCGTGCACGCATGGCCAAGGCAGGTGAGCAGCTGGAAATCCTCAACGGTCAGACCCTGACCCTGGCCGACGACGTGCTGGTTATCGCCGACGACGCCAAGGCCCTGGCCGTGGCCGGCATCATGGGCGGCGAAGAGTCCGGCATCACCCTGGAAACCACCGACCTGTTCCTGGAATCGGCCTTCTTCGCGCCAGCGGCCATCGCCGGCCGGGCGCGCCGCTACGGCTTCTCGTCGGATGCCTCCCACCGCTTCGAGCGGGGCGTGGATTTCAACTTGGCGCCCCGGGCCATCGAGCGGGCGACCCAACTGGTGCTCGAACTGTGCGGCGGCCAGGCCGGGCCAGTGGAAGAGGCGTGCGCCGAACTGCCCCGGCGCGCCCCGGTGCGCTTGCGCCCGACCCGGGTGGCCAAGGTGCTGGGCATCGATCTGGCCCCGGCGGACGTCGCCCGTCACTTGGCCAATATGGGTCTTGAGGTCCTCGAAGAGGGCGGTGATTTCGTCGTCACGCCCCCGTCCTACCGTTTTGACATCGAGATCGAGGAAGATCTGATCGAGGAAGTGGCGCGCCTGCACGGCTACGACAACATTCCCTCGCCGGCGCCTCAGGGCAGCTTGGCCATGCTTTCCGTCACCGAAGACCGCCGCCCGGTGGCGACGGTCAGGCATCTCCTGGCCAGCCGCGGTTACCAGGAAGTGGTGAACTTCGCCTTCGTCGAAGAAAGTTGGGAGGCTGATTTCGCCGCCAACACCACGCCGATCCGCCTCGCCAACCCCATCGCCAGCCAGCTGGCGGTGATGCGCACCACCCTGATCGCCGGGCTGGTAGAGAATCTCGCCACCAACCTCAAGCGCAAGCAGAGTAGGGTGCGCCTGTTCGAAACCGGCCGCTGCTTCTGGCGCGATGCCGGCGAACCGACCGGCTTCCGCCAGCCCTGGAAGCTGGCCGGTCTGGCCTACGGTGGCGCCTTGGCCGAGCAGTGGGGAGCTCCGGCGCGTCAGGTGGATTTCTACGACGTCAAGGCCGACCTGGAATTCCTGCTCCAGCCGTTGTCCGTCCGTTTCGAAAAGGCCGTCCATCCCGCCCTGCACCCCGGCCGCTCTGCCCGCGTCCTGATCAACGATCGGGAAATCGGCGTTCTGGGCGAACTTCACCCGGAATGGGCGCAAAAGTACGATTTGCCGCTGGCGCCCGTGGTGTTCGAACTGGATCTCGATCCGCTCACCGCAGCCCGTCTGCCCCAGTTCGCCGAGGTTTCCAAGTACCAGGCAGTGGTGCGCGACCTGGCGGTGGTGCTGTCGATCGATACACCATTTGCCCAGGTGATGGCGGCCTTGAACCAGGGCCGTCCGGCCATCGTCCAGGACGTCCAGCTGTTCGACGTGTACACCGGGAAAGGGGTCGGCGAAGGGGAAAAAAGCCTTGCATTCCGTATAGTTATGCAAGATACTCAAAAAACTTTGCAGGATGCGGAGGTGGATGCCGCATTCGCCCAGTTGCTTGCTGCGCTGGAACGCGAGGTCGGGGCAAAACTCCGCGCCTAATCAGGGAAGTTCATGTCGACGCTCACAAAAGCAGAACTCGCCGACCTTCTGTTCGAAAAGGTCGGCCTCAACAAACGCGAAGCCAAGGACATGGTCGAGGCTTTCTTCGAGGAAATCCGCGACGCCCTGGAGCGCGGCGAAGGGGTCAAGTTGTCCGGTTTCGGCAACTTCCAGCTGCGCGACAAACCCCAGCGTCCCGGGCGCAACCCCAAGACCGGCGAAGAAATCCCCATTTCGGCACGGCGCGTGGTGACCTTCCATGCCAGCCAGAAACTGAAGGGCGAAGTGGAGCAGTCCTACGATGGAAACGAATCCTAAGTCCGTGAGCCAGGACGACCTGCCGCCGATCCCGGCCAAGCGCTATTTCACCATCGGCGAAGTCAGCGAGTTGTGTGGGGTGAAGCCTCACGTGCTGCGCTACTGGGAGCAGGAATTCACCCAGCTCAAGCCGGTCAAGCGGCGGGGCAACCGGCGCTACTATCAGCACCACGAAGTACTGCTGGTGCGCCGCATCCGCGAGCTGCTCTACAACCAAGGTTTCACCATCAGCGGTGCACGCCACCGTCTGGAAGAGGGTGACGAGCCCGCGTCCGGCCTGTCTCCGGCCGCCTTGCGGCAGGAGTTGGGCGTGGTTCTCGAACTGCTGCAAGTTTAAGAAATCGGCGATAACGAAGAAAAAGATGCACAACGCCGGATTTTTGATATAATGCGCTCTGTGTCGGGGCGTAGCGCAGCCTGGTAGCGCACTTGCATGGGGTGCAAGGGGTCGCGAGTTCGAATCCCGCCGCCCCGACCAAAGAAAACGGAAAAGCCCGGTGAGCAATCACCGGGCTTTTTTCATTTTTAGTTCCGGCTAACCTGGTGGGTCCGGCAGAAATCAGCCCTTCTTTTTTCTGGCTTTTATCTGGGCGTTGCCGCTCTTTAATCAGGCCGGCGTCAGGGGACTGATTCCGGAGAATCCCCCACGAAATTCACTAATGTTGAATAGCGGCGGTCCAGCGGCCTAGATATGCACCATCTCGATGCAGGATTTATTACTTGCCGTTCATCGGCTACGGGTTATTCACATGCCTGATCCGAAAAATTCCTGCTTATAATTGTTGCAAGCCATTTTCTGGCTCAAGTATTATCGCGGTTGAAACCTTCCACCCAAAATCATAATCAGGAGAAACACATGGATATTTCCACCCTGTCCCTGGCCGAACTCAAGCAACTGCAAAAGCAAATCCCCGCCGAGATCGGTAAGCGCGAAGAGCAGGAAAAGAAGAAAGTGTTGGACGAGGTGAAGGCCCTGGCTGAAGCCCGCGGCTTTTCCATCGATCAGTTGATCGGCGGCGCCAAGGAAGCCAAGGTGCGCGTCAGCAAGCCGGTGGCGATCAAATACCGTCATCCCGAGAACACCGCTCTGACCTGGACCGGCCGTGGCCGTAAGCCCCAGTGGGTCGAAGCCTGGCTGGGCCAAGGGCGCAAGCTCGAAGAACTGGCCGTCTGAGCGGCCAGAACCAGTCTCTCCGAAGGCTGAAAGGGCGGATCTTTGGATCCGCCCTTTTTCTTTGCCGGTCCTGCTGGATTACCCCGTGGTGAAACGGGTTGCACGGGCCGTGCACAGAACAGGGCGCTCAGGCGATAATGCGCGCTTCGCTTCCCTTGGCTTCACGACTTTCATGCGCATTTTGCTGAGTAACGACGACGGTTATTTCGCCCCCGGTATCGAGGCTCTGGCCAAGGCCTTGGCGGATATAGCCGACATTACCGTGGTAGCCCCGGAACGCGATCGCAGCGGGGCGAGCAACTCCCTTACCCTGGATCGTCCCCTATCTTTACGGCGTGCCGCCAACGGGTTTTATTATGTCAATGGCACGCCCACCGATTGCGTTCATCTGGCTGTAACCGGAATGCTCGATGAATTGCCGGACATGATCGTTTCAGGAATTAACCATGGCGCCAATATGGGCGATGACACGGTTTATTCCGGAACCGTGGCCGCGGCAACCGAAGGTTATCTACTAGGGATTCCCGCGATAGCGGTTTCCCTGGTCAGCCGTAGCGACAAGCATTTTGAAACTGCGGCCCAGGTCGCCCGGCGTTTGGTCCGGCAATATGCGGAAAACCCCCTGAAAGAGCCGGTTCTGCTCAATGTCAACGTGCCGGATCTGCCGCCCGACCAGCTCGGCGAGGTGCGCATCACCCGCCTGGGCAAGCGCCACAAGGCGGAACCCGTAGTGCGGGCCAAGACCCCCCGGGGCGAGACCGTCTACTGGGTCGGCGCCGCCGGGTCGGCCCAGGACGCCGGCGAAGGCACCGATTTCCACGCAGTGGCCGCCGGCCATGTTTCCGTGACCCCGTTGCAGCTCGATCTCACCCATACCGGGCAACTTCCCCTGATTCGCGACTGGCTGACATGAACCGACCCACTCTCGGACTTGGCATGACCTCCGCACGCACCCGCGTGCGCATGATCGAGCGCCTGCGCGAGCAGGGCATCCGCGACGAGGCGGTGCTGGCGGTCATGGGCGACATTCCCCGCCACCTGTTCGTCGAAGAGGCCCTGGCATCACGGGCCTACGAGGACACGGCGCTGCCGCTGGGCTTTTCCCAGACCATCTCCCAGCCGTTCATCGTCGCCCGCATGATCGAGCTCCTGCGCAGCGGCCGGAGCGGCCTGGGAAAGACCCTGGAAGTGGGGGCCGGCTGCGGCTACCAGGCAGCGGTGCTGGGGCGCCTGACCAGCGAGGTCTACGCCGTGGAGCGGATCGCGCCGCTGCTGGAAAAGGCCAAGGCCAACCTGCGCACCCTCAAGCTCTTCAACGTGCGCCTCAAGCACGCCGACGGCCAGTTGGGACTGCCCGAGGCGGCCCCGTTCGACACCATCATCCTGGCGGCCTCGGCCCCCGCCATGCCCCAGGCGCTTTTGCAGCAGCTGGCGCCGGGTGGCAGAATGGTGCTGCCGATCGGAAGCATCGAGCAGACGCTGCATCTCGTGGAGCGCACCCCCCAGGGGTTTGTTGAGACCAAACTGGACGCGGTCCGATTCGTCCCGCTACTTCCCGGAACAGAATGATTTTTCGTCGATTTGTTTTCCCCGTTCTCGGTATTGGCCTGTTGGCCGCCGGTTGTGCCACCCAGCATCCCGCCCCGGTGGTGGACCGCGCCCAGCCCTCCGCGCGGGGGGCGGGTACGCCTGTTGCGGCCACCGGTGTGCCCGGTTGCCCCGAAAACTATACGGTCAAGAAGGGCGACACCCTCTACAGCATCGCCCTGGAACACGGTGCCGATTACAAGGACGTGATCGTCTGGAACCGGATCGACAACCCCAACCGCATTCTGGTTGGCCAGGTGCTGTGCGTGAAGGCGCCAGGCGATTCCGGCGTGGCCGTGGCCAAGCCCATCGGTCCGGGGGCGGCCATTGAGAAACGCTCCCTGGACGGCAGCGCCGCAGTGCCCGCTGCGCCGGTTGCGGCACCGGTTTCCAGCGACGGCATCAAGCGAGAGCCTCGCGCCGGCAAGGAACCCTATACCGATCAGGCCCTGGCGGCGGCCCAGGCTGGAACAGCGGCAGGGGCGGCGGCCGGGACGGTGGCGGCCAAGCCTGAGCAAAAAATTGAACCGAAGGCGGAAACCAAGCCGGAATCCCGCGACTCCAAAGAGGGAGACGAGCCGGCCTGGGGCTGGCCTGCATCGGGAAAAACCCTGTCGGGATTCTCGGACAGCAGCAAGGGTATCGATATCGCCGGCAAGACCGGCGACCCGGTGCTGGCCGCGGCCGAAGGCAAGGTGGTTTATGCCGGTGTAGGACTGCGCGGTTACGGCAAGCTCGTCATCATCAAGCACAACGCCACCTACCTGACCGCTTATGCTCATAACAGCAACGTTCTGGTGAAAGAAGGGCAGAACGTCGTGAAGGGGCAGAAGATTGCCGAGATCGGCAACACGGATACCGATACCACGAAGCTCCATTTCGAGGTGCGGCGTCAGGGTAAGCCGGTGGATCCTCTGAAACATTTGCCGCCACGATGACCATGAACAGCCGCCATTCCGAGTTCGCCGATGATGCCGAGGAGGATTTCTCCGAAGATACTGCCGAACCGGAAGGGGCGGCTGACGGGGAGGGGAGCGACCTGAACGGGGACTCCGCCCCCGAGCCGAATGGCGAGACGGCGGCGCCCGAGGTCGAACTCCTCAACGACGTCACCCAGATTTACCTCAACGACATCGGCGCCAAGCCGCTTCTGACCCCGGACGAGGAGGCGGCCACGGCCCGTTGCGCCCGGGACGGGGATTTCCAGGCGCGGCAGAAGATGATCGAGCACAACCTGCGGCTGGTGGTGAACATCGCCAAGCACTACCTCAACCGCGGCATTCCCCTCCTGGACCTGGTCGAAGAGGGCAACTTGGGGCTGATGCACGCCCTGGACAAGTTCGAGCCCGACCGGGGCTTTCGCTTTTCCACCTACGCAACGTGGTGGATTCGCCAGAACATCGAGCGGGCGATCATGAACCAGTCCCGCACCATCCGTCTGCCGGTGCATGTGGTCAAGGAAATCAACGGCGTGCTGCGGGCGATCCGGCAGCTCGAGGCGAACCACGCCCAGGAATATGGGGTGGAGGAAATCGCCGCCCTGGTGGACAAGCCGGTGGATGACGTGCGGCGTCTGCTGGCGCTCAACGAGCACACCGCATCCCTGGATGCACCCCTGGACGTGGACCCCAACCACACGGTGGCCGACGCCATCGCCGACGAGAGCAGTGCCGACCCGGTCGGGCTGTTGCAGTCCTCCGAATTGTCGGGCCTGGTCAACCACTGGGTGACCGAGCTTTCCGACCGGCAGCGCCAGGTGATCGAACGCCGCTACGGCCTCAACGGGCTGGAAGTGGCCACCCTCGAATCCATCGCTGCCGACCTATGCCTGACCCGGGAGCGGGTCAGGCAGATTCAGGTCGAGGCCCTGGGCCAGTTGCGCCGGATCATCCGCCGGCGCGGCGTTTCCCGCGAGAGCCTGATTTAGCCGCAGCGGCCGGCTTGGTCCTGGCCGCCGCCGGCGCACCGATGGGCCGGGGCGCCACTGGCACACCGTCCACCGCGCCGGTGCGCAGCGCTTCCGCGAGTTGGAACACCGACATGGAGTAGAAGCTCGAGCGGTTGTAGCGGGTGATCACATAGAAGTTGTCGAAGCCCAGCCAGTATTCGGTGGGCGCTTCCGGCGATACCAGATCCACCAGGGCCGCCTTGTTATCCACCTCTTCCTGGCCGGGGCGCAACAGGCTCGCCGGCACCGCCACGCCCCGCCCGGCCAGTTCGCTCAGGCTGCGTTGGGGGCGGATGCCCTCGTCCACCAGGGACTGGGCCTGGCCGGCATCGACCTGGACGGGCAGTGCGATCGCCGCGCCGCGCCGCCAGCCGTGGGCTTCCAGGAAGGCGGCGACGCTGCCGACCGCGTCCTTGCTGCTGCCGCGCAGATCGATCTGGCCGTTGCCGTCGAAATCCACCGCATAGCGGCGCAGGCTGCTCGGCATGAACTGGGGAATGCCGATGGCGCCGGCGTAGGAACCCTTCACGGCTAGATCGTCCATGCCGTTCTCCCGGGTAAACAGCAGGAACTGCTCCAGTTCGCCGCGGAAATAGGCGGCCCGGGGCGGGTAGCGGAAGGCCAGGGTGGCCAGGGCCTCGAACACCTTGAAGCGCCCCGGGTTCACCCCGTATTCGGTTTCCACGCCGATGATCGCGGCGATGATTTCCCGGGGTACGCCGTAGCGCTCTTCGGCCGCCTCCAGCTCCCGGGCGTGTTCGGCCATGAAGGTCAGCCCGGCGCCGACGCGGCGGGCGTTTACGAAACGTTCCCGGTAGCGGACCCAGGAGCGCTGCTCCACCCGGGTCGGCGGCGCGATGGCCTTCAGCACCGTCTTGTTCGGGGCGGTCAGGGCAAAGTCCCGGTGCAGGGTGGCCGCATCCATGCCGTACTTGGCTGCCATTTCGTCGATAAAGCTCTCCACGTCGGGATCGCCGAGAAAGGGCCGAGTTGCGGCGATGGCAGCGGCCACCCCTTCCTGGGCGGCAACGGGGGGGGCGGCAAAGACCGACAGGCCTCCCAGCCCCAGGGCAAAGCAGAGGGCGGGCAGGGCGTGGCGGCGGGAATGTGTCTTCAACGGGGTCTCCGGAACAGGGCGGCGCGGGCCAGGGCCCGCAGCCGGGCGAGGGGGCGGCGCTGATCGGCGCCCTCGGGCGGGCGGTAGCGCAGCTGGATGTAGCAGGCGGCGGCCTCGTCCACCAGCGGCCCCCAGGCGGGAAATTGTACGGCGACGCGGCGGGCGAAGTCGGCCGGGCCCTCGTGGGGTGCCCGGGCCACGCCGCGGCGGGCGAGCCGGCGGCAGAGCGACTGCCACAGGCGTCCAGGGACGTCGGCTGGCGCGGCGCGGCGTCCGGGCCAGGCGGCCGCCAGTCCGGCCAGGGCCAGCAGGGCGCCGCAGGCGGCGGTGAGCAGGGGCAGCAGCCGGCGCCAGTCGGCGTCGGGCCAGCCCAGGCGCTCGAGCAGGTCCTGCTGGCGTTGGGAATTGTACCCGAGCACCCACTGGTTCCAGCCGTTCTGGGCGGCCTCCCAGCGGTAGCGTAACTGGCGCAGCAAGGGCCAGTCGACGCGCATCAGCGGGGGCAGGGGCTCGCCCAGTGGTGTGGCATCGGCCAGCCCCGACTCGACCCGGGCCGGCGATACGGCGGCAGTGGGGTCCATGCGCACCCAGCCGTCGCCTGGGGCCCAGACCTCGGCCCAGGCGTGGGCGTCCGACTGGCGGACTACCCAGAAATCATCCAGAGGATTTCGCTCCCCGCCCTGGTAACCCGTCACCACCCGGGCCGGCACGCCGGCAGCGCGCATCACCACCACAAAGGCCGAGGCGAAGTGTTCGCAGAAGCCGCGCCTGGTGCCGAACAGGAACTCGTCCACCGGGTTGGCGCCGAGCAGGGGCGGGGTCAGGGAATAGGTGAAGCCGTCATTGCGAAAGCGCTCGAGTAGCAGGGCGGCGATCCGGTAGGGGCGTTCGGCAGTTGGCAGCCGGGCAGTTTCCTGGCTCAGGGCGGCACCCAGGGCCCGGGCCCTGGGATTGCCGTGCTCCCCGATGGCCAGTGGTAGGCGCAGGGCTCGTTCCAGCATGGCCGGCATTTCATCCGCCGCCAGCCGGGCGGCGGGTTGGGCACGGGCCTCGTAGCGCAGGCGCTTGACTACCGGCGCGTCGCTTTGCAGCTCGCCGGTGGCAGCCAGCCGGGCGTCGCCCTGCCAGGCGGTGGGGTGGTCCAGGGCCAGCAGCCAGCGGTTGCCGTGGGGTTCCAGGGTCAGGGTGTAGGCGTAGTCGGGTTGGCCGGGGACGGCGGCGATGGCCGCCGTGGCGCGGCGCGGCGGAGGCAGGGCGCTCCAGGTGCGCCCGTCGAAGGCCTCCAGGACCGGGCCGCGGAAGTAGAGTAGGGATTTGGCCGGGGTCGGGCCGTCGAAGCGTACCCGGAAGGCGATCTCGCCGGATTGGATCAGCTTGGCGATGGACCCCGGCGCCATGGTGTCGGACAGCCCGCTACGGCCACTGAAGGCGTCCCGGGGCAGCCCCCACAAGGGGCCGTCGATGCGCGGGAAGAGCAGGTAGAGGGCGGTCATGAACGGCAGGGCGAGCAGGGCGAGGGCCAGCCCCCGGCCGACCAGGGCCCGGGGCGCCGGGGCCTGGCCGCCGCTGTGCAGGCGGATCAGGGTGACGACGATGGCGGTGCAGCAGGCGAAGGCCCAGGCGCCGGTGACGAGGGATTGGGATTCGAAGAACTGGGCCAGCAAAAGAAAGCAGGCCAGCAGAATGACCACCCAGGCGTCCCGGCCCGGGTAGGGGCGGGGGTTCGGCGGCGGGCGGAATTCATAGAACTTGAGGGCCAGCAGAAAGGCCAGCAGGGCGACACCGGGCCCGCGGCCGAACAGGGTGCGGAATTCCAGCCCGACGGCTGCCAGCACCGCCAGGGCGCCGGCCAGCACCAGCCAGGGCGGCAGCGGGGCGGCGTCGCGGCGCAGCAGCAGGGCGCGCCCGCCCAGCAGGACGGCCACCGCGATGCCGGCCCAGGGCGGCAGGGCCGGAAGCAGAGGGGCGGACACCAGGGCCGCGACCCCGAGTAGCCAGGCCAGTTCGGTACGCTGGCGGCCGGCGGCGGATGGGGCGCTCATGGGGCCATTTCCGGAGCGGGCATCGTCGCCGGCACGCCGTCGTCGGCAAAGCCGAACAGGGCGAGCCGGGCCAGGCAGGCTTCCCGGTGGGCTTCGCCCCGGGACGGAGGCAGGGCAGTACCGGGCAGGCGCAGCCCGTAGGGGGCGTCTAGGGCGTCGGCGGCGAGCACCCAGGCGCAGAGCACGGCCAGGCGCTTTTCCAGGGCCTGTTCCGGCGCCAGGCCGGTGGCGGGCGGCGGCACGTCCTCCCAGCGCAGCCACAGCTCTCCGGCAGCGTCGCTTTCGAACTGTTTGAGGGGCAGTTCGCTCCGGCGCCGCTCGCCGTCACCCTGGCGGGCCACCAACTTCCAGGCCACGTGGCGCAACGGATCGGCGGGGGTGCGCGGGCGCAGCCCGGCGAAATCCTCGTTGCCGGCCTGGGTGCGCCGGGTAGACCGAGCGCCGCTGCCGGCCGCTTGGGGCGGCAAGGGCGGAGCCGGGTCCGCCGGGGCCGGATAGACCAGGGCGGACACGGTGGGGCGCCAGATCGACCAAGCGGTGAACAGCCCCAGGGGGTAGCGGCTTTCCACCCGGATCGGCGGGATGGGCAGGGGGCCGCGCTTCGGGGCAGCCAGGGGCAGGACTACTTCCGCCTCGCTGCCGGCGGCCAGGTCGAGCCAGGCGGTGGGGCCGTCACCATCTGTCGGGGCGAAGCCGAAGCCGAAGCCCAGGCCGGGGCGGGGTTCGCTGCGGCGCTGGCTGGCACGCAGCACGACGCCGAGGGTGGTGCCGGCCATGCCGTTTTCGGTGGGGCCGGCGGTCAGGGTCAGCCCCGCCAGGTTGCGGTAGGTGAGGCCCATGCCCAGGGTGCCGACACCGGCCAGCAGGAAGACCACGGCGTAGCCCAGGCCCAGGTCGTAGTTGACCGCCGCCAGCAGCATGGTGGCCAGGGTGGCGGCGAACCCCAGTCCGGCGCCGCTGGGCAGGATGTAGATACGCCGCTGGCCAAGAGTCAGCGGCACCGTGTCGGGGGCGCGGCCGTACAGCCAGCGCTCCAGGGCGCGGTCCCGCCAGCGGCGCAGGAAGCCGCTTCGTGCCGGCAGGGGCCGGGTCACGGCAGGGGCACCGCCTCGATCAGGCTGCGGGCATCGGTGGCCGACAAGCCGCTCTCGCTACCCCGGTGGTGGAGGCGGTGGCCGGCCACGGCAGGAAACACGGCCTGGACGTCTTCGGGTAACACATGGTCGCGTCCGTCGATGAAGGCGTGGGCCCGGGCGGCAGCGAGCAGGCCCAGGGCGGCCCGGGGGGACAGGCCGTGGCGGAAGCGCTGGTCCTGGCGGGTGGCGGCGGTCAGGGCATAAACATAGTCCACCACCGGGGCGGCGGCATGGACCTGGCCGGCGGCCTGTTGCAAGGCGGCCAGTTCGCCCGGGGCGAGCAAGGATTCCAGTGCATCGACCCGGTCGCGCCGGCTGCCGCCGGCGAGCAGCGCCTTTTCCGCCGCCGGGTCCGGGTAGCCCAGGGACAGGCGCATCAGGAAGCGGTCCAGCTGGGATTCGGGCAGGGGAAAGGTACCGACCTGGTGGGAGGGGTTCTGGGTGGCGATGACGAAGAAGGGCTCGGGCAGCCGCCGGGTTTCGCCGTCCACCGTGACCTGGCCTTCTTCCATGGCTTCGAGCAGGGCGCTCTGGGTCTTGGGGCTGGCCCGGTTGATCTCGTCGGCCAGCACCACCTGGGCGAACACGGGGCCGGGCACGAAGCGGAAGCGGGCGCCTTCGGCATCCCGTTCGTAGAGGCTCACCCCC
This sequence comes from Oryzomicrobium sp., assembly GCF_021287045.1. GTDB lineage: Bacteria > Pseudomonadota > Gammaproteobacteria > Burkholderiales > Rhodocyclaceae > Oryzomicrobium. The sequence continues at coordinate 39,781 of NZ_JAJTBG010000007.1, forward strand.
AGGATGTCCGCCGGCAGGAGGTCGCTGGTGAACTGGAGGCGGGAGAAGTGCAGGCCGAGCAGCCGGGCCAGGGCGTGGGCCAGGGTGGTCTTGCCGACGCCGGGCAGGTCCTCGATGAGCAGGTGTCCCCGGGCGAGCAGGCAGGCCAACGCCAGGCGCAGGGCGTCCGGCTTGCCCAGGATGACCTCGTCTGCGGCGGCGAGGATGCGGACGATGGCGTGGTGGCGGGCAGCGGGCAGGGCGGAATCCATGATGGCCGAAGGGGAATGGAGCATGGCGGTGGGGGCGGGCAGAGCGGTCAAAGGGCGGAAAAGGCCGGCCAGTGCGGCATTTCAGCACGGTCGGCGAGTTGTGGCGCCCGGTAAAATGGGATGATAATGCCAGAAGAGAACGGCACTACCCCGGCCACGGCGATGGTCCGGGACACAACGATAACGGCCCTTGAGCGCCGGGTAGTCATAACAGCAGCCGGCCCGTCCCCCAACCGGAGCCACGGCGCAGGAATCGTCGAGTCGACGGCCGCGAGTCCGCCAGTGCGGGCTCGTTTGCGCCGATAGATTCGCTCCAGACCACTTCAACGCAGGGTAGAAGTTGTGACCACCACCGCCTTCATCAGTCACAAGGATTGCTTTCTTCACGACATGGGGTCGTTCCATCCGGAATCCCCGAGCCGACTGACCGCCATTTCCGACCACCTGATCGCCCAGGGCATCGACGCCTATTTCACCCACTACGACGCGCCCCTGGCCACCCTGGAGCAACTGCGCCGCGTTCATCCGGTGGGCTACCTGGAAAAGCTCAAACGCAGTTCCCCGGAAAGCGGCATCGTGCACCTGGACCCGGATACGGCCATGAACCCCCACACCTGGCAGGCGGCCCTGCGCTCCGCCGGGGCCGGCGTCATGGCGGTGGACATGGTGATGCAGGGCGAGGCGCCCAACGCCTTCTGTGCCATCCGCCCCCCCGGCCACCATGCCGAGCGGGAGACGGCCCTGGGCTTCTGCTTCCTCAACAACGTGGCCATCGCCGCCCGCCATGCCCTGGAAGTGCATGGCTTGTCGCGGGTGGCCGTCGTCGATTTCGACGTGCACCACGGCAACGGCACCGAGGACATCTTCAAGGACGATCCCCGGGTGCTGATGGTGAGCATGTTCCAGCACCCGTTCTTCCCCTACAGCGGCGCCGATTGCACTGCCGAGAACATGTGCAACGTCCCCCTGCCGGCGGGGACGTCCGGGGAAGAATTCCGCATGGTCGTGTCGGACATCTGGATGCCGCGCCTGCGCGAGTTCCAGCCCGAGATGATCTTCATCTCGGCCGGTTTCGACGCCCACTACGAGGACGACATGGGCAGCATGAAGCTGGTGGAATCCGACTATGCCTACGTCACCCGGGAGATCAAGCGCTTTGCCGACCAGGCCTGCAAGGGGCGCATCGTCTCCATGCTCGAAGGCGGCTACGTGCTGTCGTCCCTGGCACGCAGCGTGGGCGTCCACCTGCGCGTACTGGCCGATCTCTGACCGCCCGGGGCGGTAGGGCGCCACGCCGTCCTGCCGCCCAAATCGGGGTTCTCGTTCGAGGACTTCCCGGCAACCGGCGTTCGGGTAGAATCGAACGCTTTAGATTTTCTCCTGCAAACTCCGCCATGATTACCGGATCCCTCGTTGCCATCGTCACTCCCATGCAGGACGATGGCCGCCTCGATCTCGCCGCCCTGCGCCGCCTGATCGATTTCCACGCTGCCGAAGGCACCGACGGCATCGTCATCGTCGGCACCACTGGCGAATCCCCCACCGTGGGCGTGGAAGAGCACTGCGAACTGATCAAGACCACCGTCGAGCACGCCGCGGGCCGCCTGCCGGTGATCGCCGGCACCGGCGCCAACTCCACCGCCGAGGCCATTGAGCTGACCCGCTTCGCCAAGGACGTGGGCGCCGACGCGGTGCTGTCGGTGGTGCCCTACTACAACAAGCCGACCCAGGAAGGGCTGTACCAGCACTTCCGCGCCATCGCCGAGGCGGTGGACATTCCAGTGATCCTCTACAACGTGCCCGGCCGTACCGTGGCCGACATGAGCAACGACACCGCGATCCGCCTGTCCGCCATCGACAACATCATCGGCATCAAGGACGCCACCGGCAACATCGAGCGCGGCACCGACCTGATCCTGCGCGCCCCCGAGGGCTTCGCCGTCTACAGCGGCGACGACGCTTCCGGCTGCGCCCTGCTGTTGCTCGGCGCCCATGGCGTGATCTCGGTGACCAACAACGTGGCCCCTCGCCTGATGCACGAGATGGTGGTGGCCGCCCGGGCGGGCGACGTCAAGACCGCCCGCGAGATCAACGCCAAGCTGCTCGGTCTGCACAAGCACCTGTTCTGCGAAGCCAACCCGATTCCGGTGAAGTGGGCCGTGCAGCAGCTGGGGCTGATCCCCGGCGGCATCCGCCTGCCCCTCACCGCCCTGTCCCCCGAGTACCACGAACGGGTGCGCGGGGCGATGCGCCAGGCTGGCGTCCTGGCCTGACGATCCGGGCGGCGGCGCAAGCCGCCGCCTTCGCCCTTTTTGCACTTCCCCTTTTTCGCCAACCACGAAGCGAGAGCCGACGATTTTGAAGCGCCCTGACATTCATTCCGCCCGCCTGGCCATGGCTGCGGGTGTGGCGATGGCGGTAGCCGCCACTGCCGGCTGCGGCATCATGCCCGACTCGAAGAAGATCGATTACAAGTCCGCCAGCAAGGCCCAGGTTCCCACCCTGGAAGTTCCCCCCGACCTGACCGCGCCCACCAAGGACGACCGCTACGCCGTCCCCGACGTGGGCGGCAAGGGCACGGCCACCTTCTCGGCCTACAACGCCGAGCGGGACACCGCCAAGACCCAGGTGCAGAACACTGCCGTCCTGCCCCAGGTGGAAAAGACCCACATCGAGCGGTCCGGCACCCAGCGCTGGCTGGTGGTGGACCAGGCGCCGGACAAGGTCTGGGACACCGTCAAGGAGTTCTGGCAGGAGACCGGCTTCATCGTCAAGGTGGAGCAGCCCGACGCCGGCGTGATGGAAACCGATTGGGCGGAAAACCGCGCCAAGATCGGCGAGGACTGGCTGCGCAACACCCTGGGCAAGCTGCTCGACTCCCTGTACTCCACTGGTGAGCGCGACAAGTTCCGCACTCGCCTGGAGCCGGGCGCCCAGCCGGGCACCACCGACATCTTCATCAGCCACCGCGGCATGGAAGAGGTCTACATCACGCCCCAGAAGGACCAGACCCGCTGGCAGCCCCGGGCCTCCGACCCCGACCTGGAAGCCGAGATGCTGCGCCGCCTGATGGTGCGCTTCGGCGTCGAGGAAAAGCGTGCCGAGGCCCAGATCGCCGCTTCCAGCACCAAGACCCAGGAGAAGGCCCGGGTGGTCAACGGCGGCGACGGTTCCGCTCAGGTGGTGGTGGACGAGCGCTTCGACCGGGCCTGGCGCCGGGTCGGCCTGGCCCTCGACCGGGTCGGCTTCACCGTGGAAGACCGGGACCGCTCCAAGGGCCTGTTCTTCGTCCGTTACGTGGATCCGGAATCGGATGCCGCCAACAAGGACCCCGGCCTGCTCTCCAAGCTGGCGTTCTGGAAGAGCTCGCCGAAGGTGGAGAACAACGTTCAGTACCGCATCCTGGTGCGGGACGGCGGCGAATCCACCCAGGTCCAGGTGCTCACTCGCGAAGGGGGCTCCGATACCTCGGATACCGCCAAGCGCATCCTGGGCCTGCTCTACGAACAGCTGCGCTGAGTTCGCCGAGCCGTTCCCGACGGGATTCCTCCCGGCAACAAAAAGCCCCGCTTCGGCGGGGCTTTTTGTTGGGCAGTGATGCAGTGGGGAAGGGCCGCGGCGGAGTGTGTCGGCTTTGCCGATACCCCGCCGAAGCGGCCAGGCGGGTCAGAGGCGGAAACGCCCCACCACCTCCTGCATGTTGCGGGCAACGCCGTCCAGGGTGCGCGCGGCGCCGGCAGTTTCGGCGGTGGTGGCGCTGTTCTCCTCGGCGTGGGTGGCGATTTCCTCGACCCGGCGGGCCACGTCGGTGGAGGCCGACGACTGCTCGCGCAGGGCCTCAGCCACGTCCCCCACCAATTGGGCGACGCGCTGGGCCATCTCCTGGAGCTGGGACACCGTGTCGCCGGCTTCCCGTGCCAGGGTGACGCTGGTGTCCACCGAGGTGACGCCGGCCTGGATGCCTGCCACCACCTGGCGGGTCGATTCCTGGATGGCGCTTACCATCTGGGTGATCTCGCTGGTGGATTGGGCGGTGCGTTCCGAGAGCTTGCGCACCTCGTCGGCCACCACGGCGAAGCCGCGGCCATGCTCGCCGGCCCGGGCGGCTTCGATGGCGGCGTTGAGGGCCAGCAGGTTGGTCTGGTCGGCGATGTCGCGGATCACGCTGACGATGTGGGAAATCTGGGCCGACTGGCCTTCCAGCGCCGCCACCTGGGTCGCGGCGGTATTGACCACCTCCGAGACACGGGTGATTTCATCCACCATGCGCAGGAGGGTGTCCCGGCCGGTGCGGGCCTGGGTATCGGAGTCGGCGGCCAGGCGGCTGGAATCGGTGGTGCTGTCCGAGACGTGGTTGATCGAAACGGTCAGTTCCTCGATGTTGGCGGCGATCGCCGATGCCGCGGCGCTCTGGGCGCTGGCACTCTGCTCTAGTTGCGCGGCGCCGCTGTTGAGCTGCTGCGCGGCGCTGGAGATCCGGTCGGCGTTGTCCCGGGTCTGGGACAGGGTCGTGCGCAGGGAGCGCTGCATTTCGGCCATGGCGGCGATCAGCTTGCCCACCTCGTCCTGGCCAGCGGCCGGCACCGGGCCTTGCAGGTCGCCGGCGGCGATGCGCCGGGCGGTCTCGACGGCCACTTCCAGCTGTCGGGACATGCGGTTGGACAGCAGCAGGGAAGCCGCGATCGCGATGCCCAGGCCAAGGGCCAGGGCGACGATGCCGCCGGTCATGGCTTCATGGATGTGGGCATTGCCATCGTCAGAGGCATGGCTGGCGCCGTCCCGGTTGAAGGCGGTGAGGGCGTCAGTGGCGTCGCGCAGCTTGTTGGCCTTGTCCACCCAGGCGCCACGGCGAAGCTGCTGGGCTTCTTCCATCTTGCCTTCGTTCATCAGGGCGATGCCTTCTTCCACCACCTTCCGGTAATCGGCGACGCCCTGCTGCACCTGCTCGACGAGCTTCTGCTCGTCGGGACCGCTGATCAGCGGCTGGTATTCCTTGACGATGGTCTGGAGGTCGCCGTCAAGCTTTTTCAGGGAGCTTTCGATCTTGGCGCGTTCCTCGGGCGAGGTGCCGAGCATGTATTCCAGGCTGCGCACCCGGTAGCGCAGGCGCTCCTGGCTGATCTTGCCGGTGGCCTGGATGGACGGGAGCCAGTTGGTGATGATCTCGTTGGTGCTGTTGCCCAGTTGGCGGATCTGCAACAGGCAGAACAGGATCGCCAGCACCAGCACGCCGCCCGAGATGGCGAAGTTGAGAAAGAGTTTGGTGCGCAGACTCAGGTTGTCGAACCACTGCATTTGGGGTCCCCTCGTTGTTTTCGTCGGCAGGCCTGGCCTGCCGGGTTTGGTGCTACCGTCGCGGCGGGCGCGGTGGTGCTGCGAAAAGGCTAGTGCAGGCTCCCCGTTCCGGCAAGTCGTCGCCGCCCGGCGGTAGGGCGGGAGTGATGTAGTAAAATTTGCCGGCTTGCCTGGGCGGTTGTCATATACGTCGCTCAGATGGGGGGCCGGCGCAGGGCGCCGGATAGAACAACATCATGGGCAGGGCGCAACGATACCAGAGCGTGCTGCACCATGCCTGCCGATCGTCTCCAACGGCCGCGGCCAGGAGGGATGTCATGAATTGGGAAACAACCGCTGCAAATCCGGCCGTACCCTCGTGCGACGTCCTCGTCATCGGCGGCGGGCCGGCGGGCTCCACCGCTGCGGCGTTGCTGGCTGAAAAAGGCCACCGGGTGACCTTGCTGGACAAGGACCGTCATCCACGCTTCCACATCGGCGAATCCCTGCTGCCGGCCAACCTGCCCCTGTTCGAACGCCTCGGCGTGGCCGACCAGGTGCGCGCCATCGGCATGGAAAAATGGGGGGCCGAATTCGTCTCGCCCTGGCACGATCAGCGGCAGACCTTCTTCTTCGCCCGGGCCTGGGACAAGTCCATGCCCCACGCCTACCAGGTGCGCCGCTCCGATTTCGACAAGGTCCTGATCGACAACGCCGCCGCCAAGGGCGCCACGGTGATCGAGGGCTGCAAGGTGCGGGCGGTGGACTTCCAGCCCGACGGCAGCGGCGCCACCGTCCAGGCCCGCCACGACGACGGCCGGGAAGAAACCTTCGCCGCCCGCTTCGTGGTGGACGCCTCGGGGCGCGACACCTTCCTGGCCAACCGCTTCCAGGCCAAGCAGCGCAACCCCAGGCACAACAGCTCGGCCATGTACGGCCACTTCCGCAATGCCCGCCGCCACGAGGGGCAGGCTGCGGGGCACATCACCATCTTCTGGTTCGAGCACGGCTGGTTCTGGTTCATCCCCCTGTCCGACGGCGCCACCAGCGTCGGCGCCACGGTCTGGCCCTACTACATGAAGACCCGGCAGAAATCCCTCACGGACTTCTTCCTCGATACCATCCAGCTCTGCCCGGCCCTGGCCGAGCGGCTCCAGGGCGCCGAGCTGATGGCCGGGGTGGAGGCCACCGGCAATTTCTCCTACGTCACCGACCGCACCCACGGCCCCGGCTACCTGCTGATCGGCGACGCCTACGCCTTCATCGACCCGGTGTTCTCCTCCGGGGTCATGCTGGCCATGAACGGCGCCTTCGCCGGCGCCGAGGCGGTGGACACGGCCCTGCGCGAACCGGCCCGGACCGCCCAGGCCATGGCCGCCTTCGACCGGGTGATGAAGCACGGGCCGAAGGAATTCTCCTGGTTCATCTACCGGGTCACCAACCCCACCATGCGCGACCTGTTCATGGCGCCGAGCAACAAGCTGCGCATGGAAGAGGCCCTGCTCTCGGTGCTGGCCGGCGACATCTTCGGCCGCACGCCGATCTGGCGCTCCCTGCTCGCCTTCAAGGCCATCTACTACCTCATGTCGCTGCGCCACCTGCCCCGTTCCCTGGCGGCCTGGCGCAAGCGGCGCATGAACATTCGCTACGTGGAAATGCCGGAATCCGGCGTCGGAGGACAATGAGCGCTGTACCGCACCATCCGGGCGCAACACCCCTGATCGTCGCCTGTCAGCCCTGGACGGGCGAGCCGGCGGGGGATGCCCGGAACACCGCGCCGCTGCTGGCGCTCCAGGACGACCTCCTCGGGAGCGCCGTTTTTGCCGCCGCGCCGCTGGCCCTGCCCGGCGAGGCCCCCCGGAGCTTCGTTTCCACCCCGGTGCTCGACGGCCATCCGGCCTGGATCGAGGCCTGGCGCGGCGACGCGCCGCTGCGTGCCGGTCGTGCCGGACCCCTGGCATGGCGGGCCGGGCCCAACCTGCTGTTCGGCGCCGTCACCCTGGACGAGGCGGACTTCTCCCCCCGGGATGGCGCCACGCCCCTGCAACAGGCCGCCGAGGCCGCCTACAGGGCCGTCTTCGCCCTGCTTGCCGCCGAGGGCTATCCCTACCTGCTGCGGGTGTGGAATTACCTGGACGACATCAACGGCGAGAGCTTCGGCCTGGAGCGCTACCGCCAGTTCAACATCGGCCGCCAGGACGCCTTTCTCGCCAGCGGCCGGCCCGTGGTCCAGAACGTGCCGGCGGCCTGCGCCCTGGGCACCATCGGCGGCCACCTGGTGGTGTTCTTCCTCGCCGGCCGGCAAGCGCCGATTCCGGTGGAAAATCCGCGCCAGACCAGCGCCTACCACTATCCCCGCGAGTACGGGCCGCGCAGCCCCACCTTCTCCCGCGCCGCCGTGGTGCGCCATGGCGGGCAGGACGTGCTGTTCATCTCCGGCACCGCCAGTATCGTCGGCCACCGGACCCTGCACATGGGGGACGTGGCCGCCCAGACCCGGGAGACCCTGGCCAACCTGGAGGCGGTGATCGCCGAGGCCAACCGGGTCGCGCCCGGCGCCGGCTACCGTCTGGCCGACTGCCTACTCAAGATTTACATCCGCCATCCCGCCGATCTTCCGGCCGTCCGGGCCGAAATCGGCCGGGTGCTGCCGGCGGCCCGGGCCTTCTACCTGCAAGCCGACGTCTGTCGCGCCGATCTTTTGGTCGAGATCGAAGCCAGTACCGGCCATTCCCTGGAGTTCTGAACGTGCCGTTTCCCGTTGCACCGTATTCCACGTTTCCCATCCTGTTACGCTCCCCGCTGCTGCGCCCCGGCCTGACCGCCGCCATCCTCGCCACCGCCTGCGCAGTGCTGGCCCAGCCTGCGGCAGCCGACGAAAAGCCCCTGTGGGAGGCCGGCATGGGCGTCGGCGGCCTGGTCATGCCCGACTACCGGGGCTCCAGTCAGAGCCGCGCCTACGCCCTGCCGATGCCGTACTTCGTCTATCGCGGCGAATTCCTCAAGGCCGACCGCAATGGCGTGCGCGGCACCCTGCTCGACACCGACCGGGTCGAGCTCAACATCAGCGGCGCCGCCTCACTGCCGGTCAACAGCGACAAGAACGACGCCCGCCAGGGCATGACCGACCTCAAGCCCACCGTGGAAGTCGGCCCCTCCCTGGACGTGAACCTGTGGCGCACCACCGACCACCGCACCAAGCTCGACCTGCGCCTGCCGGTACGCGCCGCCTTCACCGTCGAATCGAGCCCCAAGTCCCTGGGCTGGGTGTTCTCGCCGCGCCTCAACCTGGACGTGGAGGACGTGGCCGGCTTCAACGGTTGGAACCTGGGGCTGCTGGCCGGCCCCCTGTTCCAGTCGCGCCGCTACAACGATTATTTCTATTCGGTGGCGCCTCAGTACGCCGCCGCCGGCCGCCCGGCCTACCAGGCGGGCGGCGGTTACGCGGGCACTCAGGTGCTGTCGTCCTTGTCCAAGCGCTTCAAGAGCACCTGGGTGGGCGCCTTCGTCCGCTGGGACACCCTCAAGGGCGCGGCCTTCGAGGACAGCCCCCTGGTCAGGCGCGACCAGTACCTGGCCGCCGGGCTGGCGGTCGCCTGGGTGCTGGGCGAATCGTCGAAGAAAGTGGAGTGGGACTATTGATCGACCCCACCCGCCCGCCGGTGCCGACGTGCCGGCGGGTGGATCGAGCAGTAACCTTCTTCCATCTCTCCCGCGTGGTTCATTGATGTCGTTTTTCCTGCCGCACGAACTCGTGCGCCGCTTGCCCCCGCCGCTGCGCCGCGTCCATGCCGCCGTGGCCGTCGCCCTCGGCTGGGTTCTCCTGGGCGTGCTGTGCCTGGGCTGGTCCCTGCTGGCGGTGCTCCTCTATCCCCTGCTGCCGCGCCGGGCCGGGCTGCGGGTCGGCCGCCTCGGCATCATGGGCGGCTTCCGCCTCTACCTGGCCGGCCTGTCGGCCTTGGGGGCCTGCCGCTTCGACCTGAAGGCCCTGGATACCCTGCGCGATTCCGGCCCCCTGATCATCGCCCCCAACCATCCCTGCCTGCTCGACGCGGTGATGGTGGTGTCGCGCCTGCCCGACGTGGCCTGCATCATGAAGGCCGAGTTGATGGACAACCTGTTCCTCGGCGCCGGGGCGCGGCTCGCCCGCTACATCCGCAACGATTCCCTGTTCGGCATGATCCTGCTGGCGGTGGACGATCTGCACCAGGGCAACCACCTGCTGGTGTTCCCCGAGGGCACCCGTACCACCGGCGGCCCGGTGGGGCCGTTCAAGGGCAGCGTGGCCCTGGTGGCGCACCGGGCCCAGGCGCCGATCCAGACCGTGTTCATCGAGACCGATTCGCCCTATCTGAGCAAGGGCTGGCCGGTGCTGCGCCGGCCCGAGCTGCCCATCACCTACCGCATCCGCCTGGGACAGCGCTTCGACCCGCCCCAGGACCCCCATGCCTTCACCCGGGAGCTGGAAGCCTATTTCGCCGGGGCCCTGTCCCCGTCGCCCTCCCGGCCGCAGCCGGACCATGGGCCGGCGGACGGGGCGTCCTGCCGCTGCGCCGACGCGGAGTCGGTACCGGTCCGCTCCCGGGCCGTGTCTTGATTCATTTCTGATTCCCCACATTCTTTCCTCCCTCTTGCCTGTACCCATGACCGAATCCGCCGCCGCACCCTCCACCACCCACCTGGTGCTCATCCCCAGCTACAACCCGGGGGAACAGGTCTATGCCACGGTGCGGGCCGCCCGGGCTTGGTGGAACCCGGTGTGGGTGGTGGTGGACGGCAGCCGGGACGGCACCGCCGAGGGGCTCCTGGCCATGGCCGCCGAGGACCCGGGGCTGCGGGTGGAGGTGCTGCCGGAGAACCGGGGCAAGGGGGCGGCGGTGCTGCACGGTCTGGACCTGGCCGCGGCGGCGGGTTTCACCCACGCCTTGACCATGGATTCGGACGGCCAGCATCCCGCCGATCTGATCCCCGCCTTTATGGCCCGCTCCCGGGAAACGCCGGGGGCCATGGTGCTGGGGGTGCCGGTGTTCGACGCCAGCGCCCCGGCGCTGCGCGTCAAGGGACGCAAGGTGTCCAACTGGTGGGCCAACCTGGAAACCCTGTGGATGGGCATCGGCGATTCGCTGTACGGCTTCCGCGTCTATCCCATCGACCCGCTGCGCGCGGTGATGCGCGGCCAGCGCTGGATGCGCCGTTTCGACTTCGATCCGGAAGCCGTGGTGCGCCTGGCCTGGCGCGGCGTGCCGCCGGTGAACCTGCCGGCCCCGGTAAAGTACCTGCGCCCCGAGGAAGGGGGCGTTTCCCACTTCAACTACCTGCGCGACAACACCCTGCTCACCTGGATGCACACCCGGCTGTTCATCGGCTTCGTGCTGCGCCTGCCGCTCTTGGCGGCGCGGCGCCTGGGCGGCCGCTGAACAACTGGTGAAGGGGGCGCCCGGGGACGGCCGCGATCAGCCGCCCAGGGACGTCCAGCGCACGATCTGGGGGCCGGCCAGGGCGGTCAGCACCATCAGGGCGGGCATGGCGGCGAAATAGGTGCCCACCACCCGGCGGATGCGCGGGTGGGCCTGGTTCAGTTCCAGGAAATGGACGATCACCAGGCGGCTCTTCACTGCCACCAGCAGGGCGGCGGCCACCGCCAGGACGATGCCGCCGTAGTGGCTCTCGCCGAGAAAGCCCCCGCCCAGGGTGAGGGCGAGGAGGACCAGCCAGGTCCGGGTCAGGCGCTTGTCGGGGGTCATGGCGCGCTCCTCAGTGCAGCACGTAAAAGAGGGGGAAGATGGCCAACCAGATCAGGTCGGTGGCGTGCCAGTAGCAGCCCAGGGCTTCCAGCCCCTGGTAGTCCGCCGCCGAATAGGCGCCCATGCGGGTGCGGGCCATCACCCAGAGCAGGCCGAGGATGCCCCAGCTGACGTGGACCAGGTGGTTGAAGGTCAGGTAGTAGTAGGTGGTGAAGAAGATGCCGGCGCTGCCGTCGATGCCCTGGGCGATGTTCCACTGCACCTCGAAGAACTTCACCACCGGATAGCCCAACCCCAGCACCAGAGCGGCCCCCAGCCAGCGCAGGCAGGCGCGCTGCTCGTCGCGGCGGATGGCGGACAGCGCCCGGGCGATGGCGTAGCTGCTGCTCAACATGAACACCGTGTTGGCCGTGCCGGCCGCCAGGGACAGGCGCGCCGCGCCGGCGCTGAACGCCTCCGGATGGTGGGCCCGGGCGATGAAATAGACCAGGAACATCAGGCCGAACTCGGTGAGTTCGCAGAAGATGCCCACCCAGATGCCTTTGTTGCCGGGAATGCGGGCAACGGAAGCGTCGGCGGGGGGCGAGGGGGGATGGGGCAGGGTCAGGGTGGCGTTCATGGCATCACGCGGGCAAGCCGCTCCACGGCGGAGCAGCCGTCATTGTGCGCCGCCGCCTTGGCCGGGGCAGGTACAGAAAAGTCAAAAAACCGGCATGACAGTTTGTTTGCCCCGGTCTTTGTCTGCTGCACTCGGCCCGGAGTGATGGCCCCGTGCCGGAAATGCGCAGAAGGGGTGCCGAAAGCCTGCCAAAAGCGCACTGAATGCAGGCGAGGCGTGCCGCCAGGGGGATGGGTTCCCGCAGCACAGTCGGTTTCGATCCCCTGTGCCACAGGGGCGCCAGAGGGCGTGGGAATCGGGGGGGGGCGCACCGCGCGGGATTGGGTGCGGCGGGCCTGCCCGCTTGTCGGCCTGCCAGCCGTTCCGGCTCTCCGGGCGCACCCCGGCGCCGTGGCGGCGGGCCTCCCACCTGGGGGGAATACTTTAATAAAATTAATATATCCAGCCTGCTGAAATATGAAGGTCCGCGCCAGTATTGGAGTTTGGAATTCGGCCTGTTGGGACGTATTAAAAAAATTCAAGTATTGGGTGGCGCATTCCCGCTCGCTGCCGCCGCGCCTTGCCCCGCCGTTTGCGCCGAATCCGTGTTCGCGGGGGCGATGCCCGATTGGCGAACATGGCGCTCCGCCTTTCCGCCCCGCTCGCGCCGCTGCCAAAACAAACGGGGCGGGGCCACATGATGCACATGTGGTCCCGCCCCGTCGGCAGCGCCGGTGGGCGCTGCGGCGTCAGGAGACGTCGATCAGGCGAAGTTCTGCGCGGCGAAGTCCCAGTTGGCCAGGGAAGCCAGGAAGGTTTCCACGAACTTGGGACGGGCGTTGCGGTAGTCGATGTAGTAGGCGTGTTCCCACACGTCGATGGTCAGCAGGGGCTTGCCCTCGCCGGTCTTGAGCGGGTTGCCGGCGGCGCCGGTGTTGGCGATGTCCACGGAACCGTCGTCCTTCTTCACCAGCCAGGTCCAGCCGGAGCCGAAGTTGCCCACGGCGGAGGCGGTGAAGGCCTTCTTGAACTCGTCGAAGGAACCCCACTTCTTGTTGATGGCGTCAGCCAGGGCGCCGGTGGGAGCGCCACCGCCATTCGGCTTCATGGAGTTCCAGAAGAAGGTGTGGTTCCACACCTGGGCGGCGTTGTTGTAGATGCCGCCGGCCGGGGCCTTCTTGAAGATTTCTTCCAGACCCAGGTTCTCGTACTCGGTGCCCTTGATCAGGTTGTTCAGGTTGGTCACGTAGGCCTGGTGGTGCTTGCCGTAGTGGTACTCGAAGGTTTCTTCGGAGATGTGCGGCGCCAGGGCGTTCTTGGCGTAGGGCAGGGGGGGCAGTTGATGTTCCATATTGTTCTCCGTTGCAGTGGGGGATGTTGGAGCGCCATACCAAGCCAGCAGACCAGCGAACCAGCCGGGAAGCGGCGCTCTGAACCTTTGGATTCTATGCGGGGGGCGTGGCGAGCACAACTTCGCGGTCAGCCGCGCTTGGGTGCGGCGGCCGGCACCAGGCTGGTGGATTCGACCCGGACCGCCGCCGATCCTTCGTGCAGGCGCAGGGACAGGCCGTCCCCCGGGCGCAGCGCCGCCGCCTGGCGGACGATACGGCCCTCGGCGTCGAAGGCCAGGGCGTAGCCCCGGGCCAGGACGCCTTCCGGCGACAGATGGGCGAGCGCCGCGCCCAGATGGGCGAGGCGCTGCCGGGTGCTTTCCAGGCGCTGGCGCGCCGTGCCGTGCAGGCGCTGCTCCAAGGCCGCCAGCCGGGCCTGCTGGGGCGCCACGCTGGGGCGGCGGGCGCGCAGCCGGCCGTCCAGGCGGGAGAGGGCGGTGTGCTGCTCGGCCAGCCGGCGGCGGCCGGCCTGGGCCAGACGCTGGGCCAGGGCTTGCAGGGTTTCCCGGTGCCGGGCGATGCGCTGGGCCGGGTGGATCAGGCGCCGCGCCAGGTAGTCGAGGCGCTGGCCGTGGTCGTCGATCAGCCGGCCGGCGCGGCGCGCCAGGCGGCGGTGCAGCTCGTCGAGCCGGTCGAGCAGGGCTTCCCGGTCCGGGCTGGCCAGTTCGGCGGCGCCGGTGGGGGTGGGGGCGCGCAGGTCGGCGGCGAAGTCGGTGAGGGTGAAATCGGTCTCGTGGCCGATGCCGCTCACCACCGGCAGGGGGGCGGCGGCCACGGCGCGCACCACCCGCTCGTCGTTGAAGGCCCACAGATCCTCGATGCTGCCGCCGCCGCGCACCACCAGCAGCACGTCCACCTCGGCCCGGGCGTAGGCGGCCTCCAGGGCGGCGACGATGCGCGGCGGTGCCTCGTCGCCCTGGACCGGGGTGGGGTAGAGAATCACCGGAATGTGCGGTGCGCGCCGCGCCAGGGTGGTGAGCACGTCGCGCAGGGCGGCGGCCTGGGGGCTGGTGACGATGCCGATGCGGCGCGGGTAGGCCGGGATCGGCAGGCGGTTTTCTGCGGCGAACAGCCCCTCGGCGTCGAGCCGGGCCTTGAGCCGCACGAACTGCTCGTAGAGATTGCCCAGGCCGGCGGGGCGCAGGGCTTCGACGTTGAGTTGGAAGTCGCCCCGGGGCTCGTAGAGGGACACCAGCACCCGGGCCTCGACCTTCTGGCCGTTCTCGGGGCGGAAGCCCAGGGTCTGCACCCGGCTGCGGAACATCACGCAGCGGGCCTGGGCCTGGTCGTCCTTCAAGGAGAAATAGGCGTGGCCGGAGGCGGCCAGGGTCAGGTTGGAGATTTCGCCGCTGACCCAGCACAGGGGGAAGTTGCCCTCCAGAATCTGGCGCACCCGGCGGTTGAGCGCCGAGATGGGCAAGGGCTTTTCTTCGCGCAGGGGCGGGGCGGACGAGGGGGAGGAATCCCCTGGAAACGATGAAAATTCGGGTGGAAATTCAGCCATGCCGGCATTGTAGCGGAGGCCGCCGCGGCCTGATTGATCCACAGGCCGGCGAACTGTCAAGGTGGGAGAGTGCTTGCTCACCCGCTATGCCGCTTGTCACCGTGAATAAAATTCAACGTATTGATTTTTAACGATAAATATTCTTGCGTAAAAAATGTGCAAGGTAAGCCGTATTTCGCTGCCACGGCCCTTTGCGGCGTTCCTCGACAACCTATTCACAGAGTTATCCACAGACTTTGTGGATAAATCCGTACGGCATGGCGCCCTTGCCCGGGGACGGGGCGCCGGATAAAGTTCCGACTTTCGCGCCGTGACGTGCGTCACGGCGTTGCCCCGACCCCGGCGCCCCATCCCGGCGCCTTTTTTGGGGATCGCCGCCGGCGGTCCCGCCTGAATCCCGGAGAGTTCCGTGTTCGCCATCATTCAAGCCGCCGGCTGGCCCATCTGGTTCCTGCTGCTCGCCTCGATCATCGCCCTGGCCCTCATCATCGAGCGGCTCCAGGCCCTGCGCAGCACCAAGGTCGTGCCCGCCGGGCTGCTCCAGCAGGTGGTGCAGCAGTACCGACAGGGCGGGGTCAACGAACAACTGGTGGCCGGGCTCGAAGCCGGCTCCCCCCTGGGCCGGGTACTGGCCGCCGGCCTGCGCAACGTGCGCGCCTCCCGGGAAGTGATGAAGGAATCCATCGAGGAAGCCGGCCGCGCCGTCACCCACGAACTGGAACGCTACCTGACCACCCTTGGCACCATCGCCTCGATCTCCCCCCTGATGGGCCTGTTTGGCACCATCGTCGGCATGATCGAAATCTTCGGCTCCCAAGGCCCCTCCGGCGGCAACCCGCAGCAACTCGCCCACGGCATCTCCATCGCCCTCTACAACACCGGCTTCGGCCTGATCATCGCCATTCCCAGCATGATCTTCTGGCGCCACTTCCGCGCCAAGGTCGATGCCCTGGTGATCGACATGGAGCAGCAGGCGGTGCGGCTGGTGGAAGTGGTCCACGGCGACCGCACGTAAGGAGCCGGCCATGGACTTTCGTCGCGGCCGCGGCCGGGAAGAGCCGGAGATCAACCTGATCCCGATGATCGACGTGCTGCTTGTCATCATCATCTTCCTCATGCTCACCACCACCTATTCCCGCTTCTCCGGGCTGGAGATCAACCTGCCCCAGGCCGATGCCGAGCAGAAGCAGGAAAAACCCAACGAGATCAACGTGGCGGTCACCGCCGCCGGCCAGGTGGTGGTGGACAAGCAGACCCTGGCCAACGGCGAGGTCGGCACCATCGCCGAGGGCCTGAAGCGGGCCGCCGGCGACCGCCCCGACCCGCTGATCGTCATCAGCGCCGACGCCAAGGCCACCCACCAGTCGGTGGTGGACGTGATGCAGGCGGCCCAGGCGGCCGGCTACCCTCACATCTCCTTCGCCACCCAGCAGACCGGACACTGATGGATGCGGGGCGGCCGCCGCCGTCCCGCTCCATGCTCCGGGGCCTGGCGGCCGAGCTTTCGGCACACTGCCTGTAGGCCTGCCGCCGATTCTTCCCGACCGTTCCCCACGTGACCCTTCCCTCCGCCCCGGCGCCCCGCGACGGCCTGGCCGCGGCCCTGGCCCGGGCCTGGTTCCGTCCCCGCCTGGCCGCCGGCCTGTGGCCCCTGGTGCCCCTATCCGGCCTATTCGCCGCCGTCAGCGGCCTGCGCCGCCTGGCCTACGCCCGGGGCTGGGCGCGGACCGAGCGGCTGCCGGTGCCGGTGGTGGTGGTGGGCAACCTCACCGTGGGCGGCGCCGGCAAAACGCCCCTGACCCAGGCCCTGGCCCGGGAACTGGCGGCCCGGGGCAAGCGCCCGGGCATCGTCAGCCGGGGTTACGGCGGCAGCGGCGGTGCGGCGGGCGACGCCCCCCGGCCGGTGGCCCCGGGCGACGATCCGGCGGTGGTGGGGGACGAGCCCCTGCTGCTGGCCGCCACCGGCGTGCCGGTGTGGGTCGGCCGGGATCGGGCCGCCGCCGCCCGCGCCCTGCTGGCCGCCCATCCGGATACCGACCTGATCCTGTGCGACGACGGCTTGCAGCACCTGCGCCTGGGCCGGGACTTGGAAATCGCCGTGTTCGACCGGCGCGGCCCCGGCAATGGCTGGCGCCTGCCCGCCGGCCCCCTGCGCGATCCGCTCCCCCGCCTGGGCCGGCTGGCCGGGGGGGGCGCGGTGGTGGTCAATGGCGGCCGGACCGCCCTGGCCGGCCGGCTCGACGCCCACCTGGGGGCGGTGCCGGTGTTCGACATGACCCTGGCGCCGGAGGACTTCGTCGCCCTCGACGACCCCAGCCGCCGCATCGCCCCGGCCGAACTGGCGGCCCGGCTGGCCGCCGGCGGCCGGCGGGCGGTGGCCATCGCCGGCATCGGCGACCCGTCCCGTTTCTTCGCCACCTTGGGCGATCTCGGCCTGTCCTGCGAAAACCGGGCCTTTCCCGACCACCACGCCTACGGCCCGGAAGATTTCGCCGGGCTGGAGGATGCCGTGGTCCTGATGACCGAGAAGGATGGGGTAAAATGCCGCTCCCTGCCGCTGGCCGGCCGGGCGCAGGAGGCCTGGGTGCTGCCCGTGGCGGCCCGCCTCGCCCCGGACCTGGCGGCTTACGTTCTGGAGAAAATCGATGGATGCTCGCCTGCTCGACATCCTGGTCTGCCCGGTGTGCAAGGGCAACCTGGAATACCAAAAGACTAAGCAGGAGCTGGTCTGCAAACCCTGCAAGCTGGCCTACCCGATCCGCGACGACATCCCGGTGATGCTCGAACAGGAAGCCCGCCCCCTGAGCGCCGACGAGGCCTGACCCGCCAGGGTTCAGCGCTTCCGGATTCCTTCCCGGCCGGGCTGCCGCGCCCCGCGCCGGATCATCCGCTCCCAGGCCTGTCGCCGGGACACCTTCCGCCTTCCTCGCCATGACCGTTCCCTTCCACGTCGTCATTCCGGCCCGCTTCGCCTCCACCCGCCTGCCGGGCAAGCCGCTCCTCGATCTGGCCGGCAAGCCCATGGTGGTGCGCGTCGCCGAGGCCGCTGCCCGTGCCGGCGCCCAGTCCGTGCTGGTGGCTACCGACCATGACGGCGTGGCCGCCGCGGTGCGCGAGCACGGCTTCGCCGCGGCCCTGACCCGACCCGACCACCCGAGCGGCACCGACCGTCTCGCCGAGGTGGCCGAACAGCAGGGCTGGGGCGGCGATACCCTGGTGGTGAACGTCCAGGGCGACGAGCCCCTGATCGATCCGGCCCTGGTGGCGCTGACCGCCGCGCGGCTGGCCGAGAGCGGCGCCGACATCGCCACGGTGGCCCACCCGATCGTCGCCGCCGAGGACTTCTTCAACCCCAACGTGGTCAAGGTGGTGTGCCGGGCCGACGGCGACGCCCTGTACTTCTCCCGAGCGCCGATCCCCTACGCCCGGGACGCCTTCGCCGCCAGCCGCGAAGCGCTGCCAGCCGGGCTGCCGGCCCTGCGCCACGTCGGGCTGTACGCCTACCGGGCGTCCTTCCTGCACGCCTACGCCGGGCTGGCCGCCTCGCCCCTGGAGCAGTTCGAGGCCCTGGAACAACTGCGCGCCCTGTGGCACGGCTACCGCATCACCGTGGCCACGGTGGACCATCCCCCCGCCGCCGGAGTGGATACGCCGGAAGACGCCGAGCGGGTGCGGGCCGCATTCGTGACATCGGCCGAACGCGCTGAATCCAAGGCCCCTGGCGGCCGGGCGGTTTGACCAACCCGGCCCATTGCGGGTAAGGTTCGCGCCGCCGGCGATCCCGCATAAAAACAGATGCCCGGAACCACCGGGCCGCGTTTTGAACAGCCCCAAAACCGACGTTTCCAGACGTTTTCAAGAAACCGTTTCGTCGATATCCACATTTCCGAGGAC
The DNA here is from genome assembly GCF_021287045.1 of Oryzomicrobium sp. Taxonomy (GTDB): domain Bacteria; phylum Pseudomonadota; class Gammaproteobacteria; order Burkholderiales; family Rhodocyclaceae; genus Oryzomicrobium. The sequence continues at coordinate 58,437 of NZ_JAJTBG010000007.1, forward strand.
CACACCATGCGACTGATTCTTCTGGGCGCCCCGGGCGCCGGCAAAGGCACTCAAGCCCAATTCATCCGCGAGAAGTTCGGCATTCCCCAGATTTCCACCGGCGACATGCTGCGCGCCCACGTCAAGGCCGGCACCGCCCTGGGCCTGGAAGCCAAGAAGTTCATGGACGCCGGCGGTCTGGTGCCCGATGAGGTGATCATCGGCATGGTGAAAGAGCGCCTGACCCAGGACGACTGCAAGAACGGCTACCTGTTCGACGGCTTTCCCCGCACCATTCCCCAGGCCGAGGCCATGAAGGAGGCCGGCGTGGCCATCGACTTCGTTCTCGAAATCGACGTGCCCGACGCCGACATCATCGAGCGCATGGCCGGCCGCCGCGCCCACCTGCCCTCGGGCCGTACCTACCACGTCAAGTACAACCCGCCCAAGGTCGAAGGCAAGGACGACGTGACCGGCGAGGACCTGGTGCAGCGCGACGACGACAAGGAAGAGACCGTCAAGAAGCGCCTCGACGTCTACCACGCCCAGACCGAGCCCCTGGTGGCCTACTACTCCGAGTGGGCCGCCACTGGCGACGCCAAGGCTCCCAAGGTGCGCAAGATCGCCGGCGTGGGTGGCGTGGACGAGATCACCGCCCGCGCTTTCGCCGCCCTCAAGTAAGCCTCAGCACGTCCTTTCCTCCGGACCTGCCCGTTGATCGCTGCACGCTCCAGGAACGCGCTGTACTTCCAGTCCGGCGGCGTGACGGCGGTCATCAACGCCACGGCAGGGGGCGTCATCGACGCCGCCCGCAGCCTGGCCAAGGCCGGGGCGCCGATCGGCACCGTGCTGGCGGCGCGCAACGGTTTCTCCGGGGTGCTCAAGGAAGAGCTGATCGACACGGCCTCGTTATCCGACGAGGCCGTGCTGCGTTTACGCCAGCTGCCGGGCGGTGCTTTCGGCGCCAGCCGGCGGCTGCTGCCGCCCTACGACGAACGTCCCGACCAGTGGGACCGGGTGGCGGCGGTGCTGCGCGCCCACGACATCGGCCACGTGCTGGTCAACGGGGGCAACGGATCCATGGAGACCGCCCGCCTGTTCGTCGAACTGGGCCGGCGCTATGGCCTGGACATCACCGCCGTCGGCCTGCCCAAGACGGTGGACAACGACCTGCTCGACACCGACGTCTCCCCCGGCTTCGGCTCGGCGGCCAAGTACCTGGCCACCTCGATGCGCGAAGCCAGCCTGGACCTGGCGGCCATGAGCGGCGGCGCCCGGGCCACCAAGGTGTTCATTCTCGAAGTGATGGGCCGCCACGCCGGCTGGATGGCCCTGTCCACCGCCCTGGCCCAGGACGCCCCCGGTGCGGCGCCCCACCTGATCCTGCTGCCCGAGGTGCCCTTCGACGAGGCCCGGGTGGCGGCGGCGGTGGAAGCCACCATCGCCCGGGTCGGCTACTGCGCCATCACCGTGGCCGAAGGGCTGTCCGGCCCCGACGGCAAGCCCCTGGCGGTGGAGCGGGACTCCACCACCTACGGCCACGAGCAACTGGGCGGTGTCGGCCCCTGGCTGGCGGACCGGCTCCAGGCCCGGCTCGGCGTCAAGTGCCACTGCGCCGTGGCCGACTACCTGCAACGCTCGGCGCGCCATCTGGCCTCCCGGGTCGATCTGGAGCAGGCCTGGGCCGTGGGGGCGGCGGGCCTGGAATGGAGCCTGTCGGGCACTACCGGGGTGATGGTGGCGATTCGCCGCCTGGCCGACGAGCCCTACCGCTGGGACCTGGTGCCGGCCGCCCTGGAGGGCCTGGCCGACCGGGAGCGCAAGGTGCCGGCCGATTTCCTCACTGCCGACGGCCTCCACGCCAGCCCCGCCGGGCGCCGCTACCTGGCGCCCCTGATCGCCGGCGAAGCCTATCCGCCCTTTAGCCACGACGGCCTGCCCGACTACCGTTGGGATTGCCCCCCGGTGCGGGCACCGCGCCTGCCGCCCTTCGCCCTGTAGCAGCGCCCTGCGCCGCTGGCCGCTGACCAACGGAGCTTCCCCGGCCCTCAGGCGGGGAAACGGGCCGCCAGGGCCTGGGATACGTCCGCCAGCACCCCATCCCAGTCCCCGAAGGACGACTGGTTGAAGATACGCAGGGAGGGATACCAGGGGCTATCGGCGCGGCGATGCAGCCAGCGCCACTCGCCGTCGAAGCGGTTGAGCATCCAGACGGGCCGGTTGAGGGCGCCGGCCAGGTGAACCACGGCGGAATCGATGGTGATCACCAGGTCCAGGTTGGCCGCCAGGGCGGCGCTGTCGGCAAAGTCGTTCAGCTCGTCTGTCCAGTCCAGCCAATCCACCCCGTCCGGAATGGCCGGACGCTCGTCTTCGGGGGCCCATTTCTGCAAGCTGACCCAGGTCACGTTCCGGTTTTCCAGCAGGGGCCGCAACCGCTCGAATTTCAGGCTGCGGCGGGCGTCGGCCTGGTGGGCCTTGCGTCCGGCCCAGGCAATGCCGATGCGCGGGCGCCCGGGGGCCGCCCGTTCCAGCCGTTCGCGCCAGTAATCCTGGGCCGGTGGGAGAACGCGGAGGTACGGCACCGTCCGCGGCACCGTATCCGGCCGGGTGCCAAAGGCCCGGGGCAGCGAAAGCAGCGGGTATTGCCAATCCCAGGCGTCGTTGTCCGCCGGCAGGCGGGTGAAGAACGCGACGCGGTCGCCGAAGGACCATTCCAGAAGGCGCTGGAGCGGCGGGGCGCAGGCGAAGCCCACCTTGGCGAAGCGTTCGGTGGCCAGGGGCAGGTAGCGGGAAAATTGCATCACGTCGCCAAAGCCCTGCTCGGAGATCAGCAGCAGCCGCTTGCCGGCGGTTTCGCCCTGGCCCGTCCACTGGGGCAGGGGGCTGTCCGGGCAGTTCAGGGTGCCGTTCGCGGCCTCCGCCGAGCCCGTCCAGCGGGCCTCGTAGTTTTCCCAGCCGGCCGCCCAGTCCCCCCGCTTCAATTGCAGCATGCCCAGGTTCAGGCGCGGCATGGCCATGTCGGGGTCCAGGTCGACGGCCTGGGCAAAGCATGCCTGGGCTTCGTCCAGGAATCCCAGGTCCTGGAGCAGGAAACCCTTGCTGTTGAGCACGGCCGGTTGTTCCGCCTGGATCGCCAGGGCCCGCTCATAGCATTCCATGGCCGCCGCGAAACGGCCGGCCCGGTAGTGTTCGATGCCCTGCTGGTGGTATTCCCCGTTGGCTGCGGCGAGGGCCTGGCGTGCCGCGCCGGACTGCTTCTTTTCCAGGTAGAGGACGCCGAGGTTGTTGCGGGCGATGGCATGGCGCGGATCGAGGGCCGCGGCTTTTTCATAGGCGGCCAGGGCGGCGTCCTGGTCTCTCAGGCGTTCCAGGGTGGCGCCCAGGTTGTTCCAGGAGAGGGCGTGGTCCGGGGCGATCTCCAGTGCCCTGCGGTAGCTGGCGGCGGCCTGTTCGTGCGCCCCGGCGTCGCCGTAGGCTAGGCCCAGGTTGTAGTGGGCATCCCGCTGCCCGGGGGCCAGCCGCGTGGCCTCCAGGCCGGCTGCCACGGCCCGTTCCGGCTGGCCCTGGCGCCGGTACAGTTCGCCCAGGTTGCTGTGGTAAAGAGCCACCTGGCCATCGCCGGCAATGGCCGACTCCAGGCAGTTCACGGCCTCCGGCAGCTTGCCGGCCCTGAAGAGGAGCAGGCCCAGGGCATGCCAGGCGGGATGGAAGTGGGGTGCCTCGGCGACGATTTGGCGGCAGCACGTCTCGGCCTCCGCAAACCTGCCCTGGGATTCCAGGGCGGCGGCAGTGGCAAAGCGTTCCCGCAGGGCAGGAGAAATCATGGGATGGAAAAAAGCCGCGGAGAGTCCAGATCCGCGGCTTTGAGTCGGTGAGGTTGCAGGGAGGCCGGTCAGAAATTCCAGCGGAGTTTGACCGAAGCCGTCTGGTTGTTGAAGCCCTCGCGCAGTTCCAGGTCGTAGCGGGCGGTGACTTCCGGCCCGTTCTTGAGCGACTTGGAGATGCCGAGGCCGGCCCGGGCCAGCCAGGGCTTGGGCGAGACGCCGTAGGTGACGAACGACTGGCCGGGTTCGCCGGCGAAGGCCGAAGTCATGGCGGCGCGCTTGCTCAGGGCGTCGTAGCCGACCCCCAGGTTGCCCATCACCGCCAGGCCGTCGGCCAGCTGATGGCTGACCTTGCCGTCGGCGGCCAGCAGCAGCTGGTCCGTGGTGCGGCCATCGACCTTGAGGTTGAGCGCGTCGGCGCCGTGCTCGGTATATCCCGCATCCCGGATCCAGGTGTAGTCGGCGCGGACCGACGGCAGCCAGCGGGTCTGCTCCCCCAGGGCGTAGGACCAGCCCAGGCCCACGCCGGCGTGGGCGGTCAGGCTGTTGTAGGTGGACCGGGCCGTCTCGCCCAGGAAGCGGATCTGCCGGCTTCCCTCGTTGCGGTTGTTGCCCACATCGACCTGCCAGTTGATTTCCCGGGTCGCATCCAGGCTGTAGCTGCCGTAGCTGATCAACTGGTACAGATCCACCTTGGCGCTGTTGGGCGCCACGTCCGACTGCCCGGTCACGCTGGCGTTGGCATAGGCCAGGGCAAAGCCGACCCGGGTGCGGGCGGTGACGGAGCGGTCGATGCCGAGAGCCAGGCCGGCGGTGGTGGCCTTGTAGCCGGCCACGCCGCCCGAATTGTCCTGGCGGGCCCAGGAGCCGAAGGGCTTGGCCCACACGTTGCCGTCGTTGAAGAACTCCTCGCCGGACGACAGGCCCCGGTTGGCCTCGATGCGGGCCTGGATCACCCGGTTGACGCCGGACAAGGCCGAGTTGGCGGCGGCGATGCTGCTGCCGGTGAGCAGGGGCAGGGTCTGGCTGACCGCCTGGGAAACCTGCTGGGTCGTGCTCAACTGGCCCAGGGCGGTGCGCACGCGGGCCCAGGCCGGGTCGTTGCCGACGACCACCTGGTCCAGCACCCGGGCGGCGCCGAGGCCGGGGGTGTTGTTGTGCTCCTGGGCGCTGCCCAACACGGTGGGGCCGCCGTTGTCGCCCGCCGCGACGATCTTCAGGCCGAAGTCGTTGGCGGCGTAGACTCCCTTGAAATCGTACAAGGCCGAATTGTCGCCGACACCGGCGAATTGGCCGCTGACCCCTCCGGTGGCGTGGATCACGCCGGTGAGGGTGGAGCCCACCGTGAGGGTGGGGGTGCCGATCACGTTGACGTACGCGACGCCGCCCAGAGTGGCGGAGCCGGACACGTTGATCTTGCCGTAGTTGGTCATGCTCGCCACTGCCGGGCTGAAGGTACCGGTATTGACGAGGTTGCCGGTGATGGCGGCGGTGCTGCCCTCGCCGATCTTGAGGGTGCCGTTGTTGGTGAAGCTGGAGACGGTGAACTGGTTGCCGTTCTGCAGCGTGTAGACCGCCCCGGAATCGACGAAGGTGGGGGTGTTCGGTGCCACCACGTCGCCGACGAACAGGGCCGTGTCGTTGCCTCGGATGTGGATGCTGTCGAGGGAGGACGTGCCATCCACGTTGATGGCGTAATTGCCGCCGCTGATGGTGCCGCTGTTGGTCAGGCCGCCCGAGATGGCGCCGTTGTCCACGACGGCGATGCCCGTATCGCTGCCGGCAATGGTGCCCGTGTTGGTGATGCCACCCGCCAGCAAGCTGGTGGGAAAGCCCGATGCGGAACCCACCTTGATGGCAACGTTGGCGCTTTCAATGCGGCCGTTGTTGACGAGCCCCCCGGTCAGCATGCTTCCCCAGTCCAGCCGGATCGCCCTGCTGTCGCCGTAGATATAACCGTTGTTGACGATGCCGCCGTTTACCGCCGCGCCATTGCCTAGGCCGATGCCGTAGTAGCCGCCGGTGATGGTGCCATAGTTGGTGATGCCCTGGCCGATCTCGCTGGCAGCATGTGCGCCGTCGTCAAAATAGCCGACGACGATACCCCCCTTGAGGTCCGTCCCCTGTCCGCGAATGAGCTGATAGTTAGCGATGCTGCCCGTAAGGGTGGCCCCTTCGATAAGGATGCCGGCTCCAGAGCTTGTGTTGTCGCCGGCAATCGTGCCGCCGTTGATGATGTCACCATGGACCACGGTATTGCTGGTCAGCGCGATACCGCTGATTCCACCATTGAGAGGGCCAAAGTTCGTGATGTTGCCTCCCAGAGAGGCGTTTTCGAGGCGGATGCCTGTTCCGTCATCGAGGGTGCTGATGCGGCCGAAATTAATGATGCCGGCGACGGAACTGTTAAAGACACCGATGCCAAAGCCGCCATGGCCGACGTCGATGGTGCCGGTTTCGGCGTTGAGGATTTCGTCATGCACGAAGGCGCCGTTCCGAATGCTGATGCCACCGCTGAGGGAGGTGCCGCCATCGTTGATGACGCCATAATTTGCAACACCGCCACCACCGCTACCAATGGTGGCGCTATCGATTGCAATGCCCGTGCTGTTGTCTCCGCCAAGCTGGATGGTGCCGTAGTTGTTGACGCCGTAGTTTACGGTGCTGCCGTCCTTGACATAGATGCCCACCATGCTGCCCATCGTGCCGTTGCTATCCGGCGCGGCAACGATGGTGCCATTGTTGGCGATACTGCCCTGGACGGTGCTTGTCCAATCGACGACGATACCGCCGCCATTGTCCCCCGTCATGGTGATCCGGCCGGTTGAGCTATTCTGGATGTTGCCAGAAACCGTGTTGTCCATCCGGATAAAAATACCGGTATTGGCATTGATTTCGCCATTGTTGACGATATTCCCCTGCACGGAGGAGCCTTGCTCGATGCGAATGCCGGCGCTGTAAACGTCGTTGCCGGTAATGGTGCCCGAATTGGTGATGTCGCCGATGATGGTGGATTGGGCGCTGATATGAATCCCATCCCCATCCTGGCCGGAGATGGTTCCACCTGCCTCGTTGGTGATACCGCCGTTAATCACGGCCTGGAAAATGTCGATGCCGTTGTTCCAGGCAGAGATTTGGCCACCGGCCTGGTTGGTAATGCTGCCGAAGAGGCTTGGGGCGAACTGGCCGTAGGGGGTGCCGCCATGGATGCCGATGCCTGCTTGAGTGCCGCTCAGCGTCCCGCTGTTGGTGATGCCGCCAAAAATCTGGCCCTGGCTTTCCACCCGGATGCCGTATTTGCCGCCGCTGATTTCGCCGCTGTTGGTCACGCCATTGTTGATCGTGCCCCCTGCCTGGACTTGGATGCCTGCACCGTGGTCGCTGATGATGACGCTCGTAGCCGAGTTGACCACGCTGCCCACGGTGCCGGCATTGACCATGATGCCGTTGGTGCCAAGGGAAGACCCATCGAGAAACATGTGGGAAACAATCAGCCCGTTGTTTTGCAGGGTGCCGCTGAGGGCGTGCCCAGGTCCGATGTTTATACCGTTACCATTGAGGCCGCTGGTTTCGATGGCGCCTCCGTTGGTGATGTCGCTACCCGAGATCACCTCGACGCCGGGGCCATTGTTCGTACTGGGCGCAACCGTGCCGGAGATTTCGAGGCAATGGCCGTTATCCAGCACCTGGGTGGAGCTCGAGTAGCCCGTTGCATCACAAGCTGCCAGGGCCTCGCCCCCTGCCAGGGCCAACACTGCAGCCGCTACTGCTGCCGTCATGGTGCGGATGCTGGAGGGCCTCCCGCCGGTGGCGGCCTTTTCGTGGGCGACGACGTAAGCCCGGCGTGCCTGGCTCCAGACGGTACTGTGGATTTTATTCATGACGGCCTCCCCGCAGATGTGACGATTCAAGCGGGGGAGGGTAGCGGGATTTGCTTTTCTGAAACTGAGCAAATCTGAGCAAATCCGAGTGGAATATTGCGCTCGCAGCAATGCGCGCTGCGGCGGCCCAGGGCGGGCCGTTCGTCAGGGTGGCCGGAGCGTCGCGGCTTCGGTGTGGGGGGCGGGAATCGCGGGAGTTGCGGCCGGCAGACGGCCCCGTCGGGGGGGATGGGCCGCGTCAATGCTCAGGCCGTTTTCGCCACCTATGGGTGGCGAAGGCAGCGCTCGCCTTTGGTTGGCAAGGGGGATGGCATGCTCCGGCGCATCGCAGCCTTCCAGATCAGGGAAGGCACGATGCGCGCGGCGGGATTACAACACCACCGCCGGATTCAAGGTATAGCGCACGGTAAGGCTGGCCTGGGCCAGGATGTGGCCGGCCATGGCGTCCCGGGCCTGCTGGCCGGTGAAGCGGCCGCTCACCGCCAGGCTCGGCACGTCCAGGGCGAACAGGGTGAACACATAGCGGTGCGGCAGTTCGTCGTTCCACGGCGGGCAGGGGCCGTCGTAACCGAAGTAGTCGCCGCTCATGTCGGCGTCGCCGGCGAACCAGCCGGTGTAGTCGTTGAGGCCGTGCCGGGCGCCGTGCAGGGTAGCCGGGCCGGCCTTGCCCCGGGGGGTGACCGCGTGGCTGAACTCGCCCTCGCCGATCTGGGTCAGTCCCGCCGGCAAGTCCACCAGCACCCAGTGGAAGAAATCCACCCGGGGCAGGCTGGCGGGCACGGTGCGGCCGGGCTGGTTCACGTCGTCGCCCTGGGAGGGCACGTCCGGGTCGTGGCAGATCAGGGCCAGGGAACGGGTGCCGGCGGGCACGTCGCGCCAGGACAGCTGGGGGTTGCGGTTACGGCCCAGGCAGACGTGGTGCGCCGGGTCCGGCAGGCAGAAGGCGAAATCGCCCGGGATGGGGGCGCCATCCACGAGGCTGGTGCTGGTCAGTTCCATGGGCGGAATCCTCCGAATGGTGAACCGTGGGCCGGGGCCGGCGGGGGCGGGCCGTGGCTTAAGCCTCGCCCCTCACTCCGCGCCGCGGCGGCGGAAGTCCCTCATTCTAAAGCCCAGGGCGAACAAGGTGGCAAAGTAGGCCAGGACGCCGCCGCACACCAGCAGCACCAGGCGCACCAGGCGCTCGGCGCCGCCCATGGTCAGCCAGGCGGCTTCCGGGCCGCTGCCGACCCACAGGGCGGCAGCGAGCACCGCCAGGGCGATAGCCAGCTTGGCGGTGAACGGGCGCCAGCCGGCCTGGGGGGTGAAGATGTCGTGGCGGCGCAGACCGCGGTAGAGCAAGAAGGCGTTGAAGCAGGCGGCCAGGCCGATGGACAGGGCCAGGCCGGCATGTTTGAGGTGCCAGATGAAGGCCAGGTTCATCAACTGGGTGGCGGTCAGGGACACCAGGGCGATCTTCACCGGGGTCTTGACGTTCTGCCGGGCGTAGAAGCCCGGGGCCAGCACCTTGACCAGGATCAGGCCGGTCAGGCCGACGCTGTAGGCCACCAGGGCGGAACGGGTGGCCAGCACGTCGTGGGCGCCGAAGGCGCCGTGCTGGAACAGGGTCGAGACGAGGGGCACGCCCAGCACCGCCAGGCCCACGGCGGCGGGCAGGGTGAGCAAGAGGCACAGGCGCAGGCCCCAGTCGAGCAGGCGGCTGTATTCGTCGTGGTTGCCGTCGGCGTGGTAGCGGGACAGGGAGGGCAGCAGGATGGTGCCCAGGGCCACGCCGAGCATGCCGGAGGGAAACTCCATCAGCCGGTCGGCGTAGTACAGCCAGGACACCGAGCCGTTCTCCAGGAACGAAGCGAAGATGGTGTTGATGAGCAGGCTGACCTGGGACACCGACACCCCCACCACCGCCGGGGCCATCAGCTTGAGCAGGCGGCGCACGCCCTCGTCGCGGAAGCACACCAGGGGGTTGATCCACAGCCGGGGCAGCAGGTCCAGTTTCTTCAGGGCCGGCACCTGGATCGCCAGTTGCAAAAAGCCGCCGATGAACACCGCCCAGGCCAGGGCCAGCACCGGCGGATCGAAGTGGGGCGCGGCGAACAGGGCCATGACGATGAACGAGACGTTCAGCATCACCGGGGTGAAGGCCGGCAGGGCGAAGCGGCTCCAGGTGTTGAGGATGCCGGCGGCCAGGGCCGTCAGGGACATGAAGAAGATGTAGGGGAAGGCGATCCGGGTCAGGGTCACCGTCAGTTGCATCTTCTGCGCGTCGTCGGCGAAGCCCGGGGCGGACACCCAGACCACGTAGAAGGAGCCGGCCATGCCGATCAGGGTGACCAGCAGCACCACCAGGGCCAGGGCGCTGGCGACCCGGTCTACCAGGAGCTTGGTGGCCTCGTGGCCGCGCCGGTTGCGGTATTCGCCCAGGAGCGGCACGAAGGCTTGGGAGAAGGCGCCCTCGGCGAACAGGCGGCGCAGCAGGTTGGGCAGCTTGAAGGCGACGAAGAAGGCGTCGGTGGCCAGCCCGGCGCCGAAGGCCCGGGCGATGGCGAAGTCCCGGGCGAAGCCGAGGACGCGGGAAAGCAGGGTCATGCCGCTGACCGTGGCCAGCGCTCGCAAAAGGTTCATGGGAAGCGGGGGGCGTTTTATGGGCGCCCGGGCCGGAGCGGCAGGGGTGCGGGGGGCCGGGCGCCGGCCCCGCTCCGGAGCGGGCAGCGCATCTTAGCAGCCCGCCGCCGTTCCCGCTGCCCGGCCGCCTGCCGCCGCAGCGGCCGGGGCGCTCAGTCCGTCAGCCCCTGGCGGCCCACGTAATCCCGGGCGAACTGGTAGGCCACCCGGCCGCTGCGGGCGCCCCGCTCGGCGCTCCAGGCCAGGGCCTCGCGCCGGGCGGCGGCGGCCTTGGCGCCCTTGGGGCGGCTGCCCAGGTGTTCGACCCAGTGCAGGGCGATGGCCAGGTATTCGTCCTCGGAGAGGGGGTAGAACACCAGGCGCAGGCCGAAGCGCTCGGCCAGGGATATTTTTTCTTCCACCGCGTCGCCGGGGTGCAGCTCGCCGCTGCCGTTGTCGGCGCTGTGGTAACCCAGGTTGTCGCTGGCGTTCTCGGCCACCAGGTGGCGGCGGTTGGAGGTGGCGTAGATCAGCACGTTGTCGCCGGGGGCGCCCAGGGAACCGTCCAGGGCCACCTTGAGGGACTTGTAGCCGGTGTCGCCGGCGTCGAAGGACAGGTCGTCGAGAAAGAGGATGAAGCGCTCCGGCCGGTCGCGCAGCAGCTCGATCACGTCCGGCAGGTCGTCCAGATGCTGGCGGTCGATTTCCACCAGGCGCAGCCCCTGGCGGCGGTGGCGGGCGACCATGGCCTTGACCAGGGAGGACTTGCCGGTGCCCCGGGCCCCGGCCAGCAGCACGTGGTTGGCCGGCAGCCCGGCGACGAACTGGGCAGTGTTGCGTTCCACCAGTTGCTGCTCCCGGGTCAGGCCCACCAGCTCCGGCGCGGCATCCAGGGCGTCGTCGCGCAGGGCCTCCAGGCTGCCCAGGCTGCGCCGCCGGCGCCAGGCGAAGGCGCAGGAGGCGTTCCAGTCGGGGGCCTGGGGGCGGCCGGTGAGAAAGGTTTCCGCCAGGTCCAGGATGCGGTCCAGGCGCAGCAGGGTGTCGTTTGCCATGCGCTCCACGTTGTGCTCCGTCGTTGCGTGGGAAGAAGAAAAAACCCCCGCCGGAGCGGGGGAAGGGGGGTAGTTTAAGGGAACTGTCAGCCGCCGCCGGGCAGGGTCGCCGGCCCCATGACGAGGTCGGGGAACCAGGTGGCGATGCCGGGGAAGAGGCAGAGCAGGGCGACGGCGACGAACATCAGTCCGACGAAGGGCATGACGCCCCAGATGACGTCCTTCAAGGGAATGTCCGGCGCCACGTTCTTGATGACGAAGATGTTGAGGCCCACCGGCGGGTGGATCAGGCCCATCTCCATGACCACGGTCATCACCACGCCGAACCAGATCAGGTCGAAGCCGGCGGCCTTGAGCGGCGGCAGGATGATCGGGGCGGTCATCAGGATGATCGACACCGGCGGCAGGAAGAAGCCCAGGCCGATCACCATGGTGAGGATGGTGGCGAGCAGCACCCACTTGGAGAGTTGCAATCCGACGATCCACTCCGCCGCCGACTGGCTGATGTGCAGGTAGCTCATCACGTAGGAGTAGAGGAGGGACATGCCGATGATGAACATCAGCATGGTCGATTCCTTGAGGGTGCTCGACAGGATCGGGGTCAGCTGGCGCGGGCGCCACAGGCCATAGACCAGGGCGATCAGGCCCAGGGCCAGCACCCCGCCCAGGCCGGCGGTCTCGGACGGCGTGGCGTAGCCGCCGTAGAGGGCCACCATCACGCCGATCAAGAGCACCACGAAGGGCAGCACCCGGGGCAGCATGCGGGTCTTGTCGGCCAGGGTCATGTTCAGCTCGTCCAGGTAGGCCGACTTCGGCCCCCCTGCCCGGTAGACGTCCAGGGCCTGGTTGTATTCCTTCTTGTAGCGCCAGGCCGCGTAGCCGGCGAACAGGCCCACCAGCAGCAGGCCCGGACCCACCCCGGCGAGGAACAGGCGCCCCAGGGACTGCTCGGCGGCCACCGCGAACAGGATCATGGTGATCGACGGCGGCAGCAGGATGCCCAGGGTGCCGCCGGCGGCGATGATCCCGGCGGCGAAGCCCGGCGAATAGCCCCGGGCGCGCATCTCGGGGATGCCGGCGCTGCCGATGGCCGAACAGGTGGCCGGGCTGGAGCCGGCCATGGCGGCGAACAGGGCGCAGGCGAACACGTTGGCGATGCCCAGGCCGCCGGGGATCTTGTGCATCCAGGCGTGGATCGCCGAATACAGGTCGGCGCCGGCGCGGGACTTGCCGATGGCGGCCCCTTTGAGGATGAACAGGGGGATCGACAGCAGGGTGATGCTGGCCATTTCCTCATAGACGTTCTGGGTGACCGTATCCAGGGCGGAGCCGGGCATGAAGAAGAACATGAAGACGACGGCGATCAGCCCCAGGGCGAAGGCGATGGGCATGCCCGAGAACATCAGCAGCAAGGTGCCCAGGCCGTAGAGGGTTCCGACGAGGCTCTCGCTCATGCGACCTCCTTGGATGCGGCGACGTGGGAGAAATAGGACAGGGTCTGCACCAGCAGCTGGAGGGCCAACAGCGTCATGCCCGTGGCCATCAGGCCGTAGGGAATCCACAGGGGCGGCGCCCAGGCCGACGAGGTGGTCTGGCCCTCGACGAAGGCCTCGTGGAAGAGGGTCCAGGACTTCCAGGCGAAGAAGGTGCAGAAGAGGCAGGAGGCGGCATCGCAGAACAGGCGGCGCAGCCGGTCGGCCCAGGGGGGCAGCAGGCTGGCCAGGGACTCGATGCCGACGTGGCTGCGTTGTTCCTGCACGTAGGCGCCGCACAGGAAGGTGGCACCGACCAGGAGGAAGACGGCGGCCTCGTCCTGCCAGTCGGTGGGCACGTGCAGGTAGTAGCGCAGGAAGACGCTGCCGGTGAGGACGAGGGCGGCGGCCAGCAGGGCCAGCATGGACAGGCCGAGGATGGCCCGGTTGAGCCCGGCCAGCCCCCGGGCCGCCAACCCGGTCAGGCCCCCGGCCGGCGGGGGCGTTGCCGGCTTGAGGCCTTCCAGTTCGAAACCGTGGCTCATCCGGTCACCTTTTCGGCCAGTTGCAGGAAGCGGGCGCAATTGGGCGATTTGGCGGCGTAGTCCTTCCAGGCGCTGTCCCGGGCGATGGCGCGCCACTTGTCGACGGTGGCGGCGTCCAGGTCGTAGGTCTTGGCGCCGGCCTTCTGGTACACCGTGGCCACGTTGCGGTCGTCGGTCTTCACCGCGTCCAGGCCGTACTTCTCGATCTCGGCGCCGACCTGGAGGATCAGGGTCTGCTGGTCCTTGGGCAGCTTCTCGAACACGGCCCGGGACATCAGCAGCGGCACGGCCATGAACCAGAACGACTTGCTGCGGCCGGTGGTGAGGTGCTTGGAGACTTCTTCCAGTCGGAACGACAGCAGGCTGGTGGAAGAGGTGATGACCGAATCCACGGCGCCGGTCTGCATGGCGGCGTACAGCTCGTTGGAAGGCAGGGTGACCACGGCGGAGCCGGCGGCCTTGAGCATCAGGTCCACTTCCCGGCTGCCGCCGCGGATCTTCATGCCCTTGACGTCGTCCGGGGTGATCACCGGCTTGGTCTTGCTGGCGATGCTGCCCGCTTCCCACACCCAGGTGATGGGTACGGCGCCCTTGTCGAACAGCAGGTCGTTGAGGGCCTTGCCGATCTCGCCGTTCTTCCAGGCGAAGCCTTGCTCGTAGGAGGTGACCAGGCCCGGCATCAGGGCGATGTTCAGCTCGGGCACCTCGCCGCCGGCGTAGGAGATGGGGAAGAAGCTCATGTCCAGGGCGCCGCGCCGCAGGGCGCTGAACTGGGCGTTGGTCTTCATCAGGGACGAGCCCGGATAGACGTTGAACTTGAGCGCCCCGCCGGAGCGCTTTTCCACCTCGGCGGCGAAGATGCGGCAGATGCGGTCGCGGAAGTCGCCGTCGTTGCCGGTGGAGCCGGGGAACTGGTGGGAGATCTTGAGGGCCGTGGAATTCTGGGCGAAGGCATTGCCGGAGAGCCCGGACAGGCCCACCAGGGGCAGGCTGGCCAGGGTGCCGCAGACCAGGCGGCGGGTGGGGTTGAAGGCTTGAGTCATGGTCTCCTCCATTGGGATGGATGTGATGGATCGGTTGGGGTTGGGGTGGGGTGGCCGGCTGTTAGGCAGCCGTGCCGGTTTTTCCGTAGGTGTCGCGCAGCACGTTCTTGAGCACCTTGCCCATGGCGTTGCGCGGCAGTTCGGTGACGAAGTGGACGTGCTTGGGCACCTTGTAATTGGCCAGCTGGCCTTTGAGGGGCGTGATGATGCCATCGCTGGCGAGGCTTTCGTCCTTGCGCACCACCACGGCGGTGACGGCCTCGCCGAAGTCCCGGTCGGGCACACCGATCACGGCGGATTCGACCACGCCGGGCAGGGCGTCGATGGCCATTTCCACTTCCTTGGGATAGACGTTGTAGCCGCCGGAGATCACCAGATCCTTGGCCCGGCCGACGATGGTCAGGTAGCCGTCGGCGCTCAGGGTGCCCAGGTCGCCGGTGCGGAACCAGCCGTCGGCGGTGAACTCCTCGGCGGTCTTCTCCGGCTTGCGCCAGTAGCCCTTCATCACGCCGCTGCCGCGGATCTGGATGCCGCCCACCTGGTCGGCGGCCAGGGGCCGGTCGTCGCCGTCGGCGATGCGCACCTCGACCCCGTCGATGGCCAGGCCCACCGAGCCGATGCGCCGTTCGCCGGCGAAGGGGTTGGAGGCGATGATGGCCGACTCGGTCATGCCGTAGCGTTCCAGCACGATCTGGCCGGTGCGCTGCTCGAATTCCCGGTTGGTTTCCGCCAGCAGGGGGGCCGAGCCGGAGATGAAAACGCGCATGTTGGCGGCGCTGGCGGCGGTGAAGCCGGGCTGGTCGAGCAGCCGGGTGTAGAAGGTGGGCACCCCCACCATCACCGTGGCCTGGGGCAGCAGGGCCAGCACCTGCTCGGCGTTGAACTTCTTGAGGAACAGGATGCGGCTCTTCGACAGCAGGGCGCAGTGGCTGGAGATGAACAGGCCGTGGGCGTGGAACAGGGGCAGGGCGTGGAGCAGCACGTCCTTCTCGGTGAAGCCCCACAGCTTGGTCAGGGCGCGGCCGTTGCTGAGCAGGTTGGCGTGGGTGAGCATGGCCCCCTTGGGGCGGCCGGTGGTGCCCGAGGTGTAGATGATGATGGCCACGTCGTCGGGCTGGGCGGTGGCGGTGGCGAAGACGTCCGATTCGCCGGCGGCCAGGGCGGTCAGGCTGCCGCTGCCGTCATCGGCCAGGGTCAGGCAGTGGGCCACGCCGTGGCGGGCGGCCAGCTCGCTCTTCACGGCGTGGTCGGCCGGGGCGCAGACGAAGACGCGGGGTTCGGCGTCTTCCAGGAAGTATTGCAGCTCGCCCAGCTGGTAGGCGGTGTTGAGGGGCAGGTAAATGGCACCCAGGCGCAGGGTGGCCAGGTAGAGGCAGAAGTTCTGTGCCGACTTGTCCACCTGGACCGCCACCCGGTCGCCGGGCTGGACGCCCAGGCGGGTCAGGGTGTTGGCGTAGCGGGCGGTCAGGCCGAGCATGTCGGCGTAGCTGATGACCTGGCCGTCGTCGGTTTCGAGGAAGGGCGCCTGGCCGGCGTCCCGGGCGATGGCTTCGAAAGTGGCGAAGATATTGGCGTTCATGGCGTTGGGGTTGGGTATGCGGGCGTTGCGGAGCTGGCCCTTGTTATGAAAATCAGGCCAGTGCGCTGACGGTGTCGGCCACACCGAATTCGGCGTAGTGGGCGAAGTCGGCGCTGGCGTTGGTGCTGGCGGCATCCGGACGGGTGAGGATGCTGTCGAGGGAGGTCTGGGGCAGGGTGCGTACGCTGCCGCCGGGGGCGATGTCCACCGACGAGGCGGCGCCGGCGGCGGCGATGTAGATGCCGCCGGAAATCTCGCCGGCGATGCGCAGGCGCACTTCCTGCCCGTTGCCCACCCGGCGGCGCAGGGTGCGGGCGAGGTGGACCAGGTACTGGGTGAGGATCAGGGCCTCGTCGCCCAGGCGCACGCTGTGGCCGGCACAATCGAGCAGCAGTTCCAGGGGGGCGGCGGCGCTTTCGGCCAGGGTGGCGAGCTTGAGCACGTCGG
This sequence comes from Oryzomicrobium sp., assembly GCF_021287045.1. Taxonomy (GTDB): domain Bacteria; phylum Pseudomonadota; class Gammaproteobacteria; order Burkholderiales; family Rhodocyclaceae; genus Oryzomicrobium. The sequence goes on from NZ_JAJTBG010000007.1 coordinate 74,860, forward strand.
CGGCGCCGACGAATGCCCGGCCCCGGCAGGCCAGGGGGCCCGGCACCGCATCGAAGCCGGTGAGGGCGGCCGGCGGCGGCGCCGCTTCGTTCAGCCCATGGCCGAGGCGCTGGGCCAGGCGGCGGCGCTCGTCGTCCAGACCGTCGGGCGCTTGCTCCGAGGCGGGCAGAGCCGCCACCCACTCGCGCAGGGCGGCGGCGTAGGCCGGCAGGGTGTCGTCGAGCAGGCGTTCGGCGCCGCCGTGGCGGCTGCGTGAACGGCCGTCGATGGCGGCCAGCACCGTGGTCCGGTCGCCGCCGCCGGCGCTTTCCAGGACCCGGGGGCCGGACATGGCGAGCAGGGTGCCCGGAGCGTAGCAGCGTTGCCCGGCGGTGAAGGCCAGCATGCTGGCGCCGCCGAAGACGTTGCGCCCGAGCAGGGAAATCATCGGCAGGCCGTCGAGCCCGGCGTCGAGCAGCTCGGTCATCAGTCCGCGCAGGGCGCCCTGTATGGGCAGGCCATCGTCGAGCCGGGCGCCGGCGGAATCGATCAGCAGCACCAGGGGCTGCCGGTTTTCCCGGGCGCGGCGGACGGCGCGGCGCAGATCGGCGCATTCGGCAATGCCGAGCACGCCCTTGTCCCGGGCCGGATCGGTAGCGGCGGCCAGCACCGGGCGGCCCGCGACGCTGCCGTGGGCCAGGCGCAGGCCGGAGGTGGAGGGGAGGGGGGATTCGGTGCCGGCGTCGAACAGGGCGGTAAGCCGCGCTGCGACGCTGGCGCCGGTGAATCCGGAATGAGGCAAGACAGTTCCTCCTTGGGGTCGGGGTTGCGTGGCGTTACCGCCGGGCACCGTTTGGTGCTTCTTATGGTTGTTCTGGTATGCCAGAATGGCGCCGTCAGTTGCCGTTGCGCGATGCGCTCTCTCTCTCAATCGGCCTGGAATCGAGGCTGTAAGGCACGGTGATCATGCCGTTCGCGGCCTTCTTTCCGATAAGGGCTGCCAGATGATTCTGAGGGCGACGCTGCACCGGTTTGGGGCATTGTTGGGTTCAATATATACCAATAATTTTTTTTTGGTATACCAAAAAATGTTTTTAGTTTTTCTTGTGGCGCCATGGCTGTGCCAGCAGGAAAAAACTGTATGATTTGCAGGTCATTTATCGGGGTTTGATGCAATGCCACAACAAGAAGGGGGCTCCCAGGCCGAGCGGATCAGTCGGGCCATCGAGGCCGACATCCTCAACGCCACCTATCCACCTGGGGAGCGGCTGGACGAGCGGCAGCTGGCCGCCCGCTTCGGCGTATCGCGCACGCCGGTGCGGGAAGCGCTCAACCGGCTGGTGTCCGACGGGCTGGCCGAACACCGGGCCCGCCAGGGAGTGTTCGTTTCGCGCATTTCCCTGGCCAGCGTGTTCGAGCTGTTCGAAATGCTGGCGGTGATGGAATCGGCCTCGGCGCGCCTCGCGGCGCGGCGCATGAAGCCGGCGGACGTGGCCAAGCTGCTGGCGGCGGCCCAGGAGACGCTCCAGGCGGCGGCCGACGACGAGGCGGCGGTCTATACCAGCGCCAACACCCGCTTCCATGAATTGATCTATGCCGGCAGCTGCAACCGCCTGCTGGAAGAATCGGTGAAACAGTTGCGCCGCCGCGCCGAGCCCTACCGGGGGCACATCCACCGGGTGGCCGGACGGCGCACCGCCACCGCCCAGGAGCACATGGCCATCGCCGAGGCCATCCGCGACGGCAAGGGCGAGCTGGCGGCGGATCTGATGTTCCAGCACCTGGACATCCACCGTCCCGAGTTTTCCGATTACGTCTTCATTCTTTCCCGCTCGGTGGAGGGCGCCCTGTCGTGAGGGGTGCCGCGGCACCGCTGCGAAAAGACGCTTGATCCATCGAGGAAAAGCCGGTATATTCCGGCCTCTTTAGCAAAACCACCCTATCTTTTTTAGGAACGAATTCCATGGCCAATAGCGCACAAGCTCGCAAACGCGCGCGTCAAGCCGAAAAGCAACGCGCCCACAACGCCAGCCTGCGCTCGACGCTGCGTACTGCGATCAAAAAGGTGCGCAAGGCGATCGACGCGGGTGACAAGGCAGCTGCTCAAGCGGTGTTTCAAGAGTCTGTGTCGGTGATCGACAGCATCGCCGACAAGCGGATTGTTCACAAGAACAAGGTCTCCCGCCACAAGAGCCGCCTGTCCGCCCAGATCAAGGCGATGGCTGCCGCTGCCTAACCGGCTCCGACAGCACGCTGCGCCAAGGCGCAGCCAAGAAAAACGGCACCCCAGGGTGCCGTTTTTTTATGCGCGTTTTCCGGGAAGGTAGGGCGCTGAGCCGGGACCCGCCGTGCTTCAGTTGGCCGGGCGCTCGCAGCCTTCCACCAGTTGCAGCTCGTTGTCGGCGGCGAAGTTGCGCAGGAAGCGGTAGGCCAGGGGTTCTATGTCGTAGAGCTGGCCGTCGACGAAGACGGCCTTTTCGCCGGAGCTGGAGCAGGGGCCGACGTAGGGGGAGTACTTCATGCGCTTTTCGGCGCCGAAGGCGGACATGACGCCGCAGAGCCGCTCTGCCCAGTCGCTGGGGCGGAACCGCCGGCCTTCGTGGGTCAGGCCGACGATGATGAAGTTGCGTGCGGTGGTGTCCGCGTTGTGATCCGTCATGGTGCTCACTTGGTGGCGCGCGTGGGGCTGTCTCCGAAGCCCTGTCCTTCCGTGCCGATCCTGCGCGCCGGGAGGAGGTGTGGGCGCTTTTTTCGATGCGGATTCTAGCAGAGTCACGCCCCTCCGGGGAGGCGCCGTTTCATCTGCCGCGAACGGCTTTTGCCCAGCAAAATGCGTTGCGCATTTCGTGACGGCTGCCTATACTCGCCTATCGCCCTGAACCGGTTAAGGTTTTTCCGTGCAACCTCTGCTCGTGACCAAATACGGCTTTCGCATTCGCACCCGGCATGGCGGGGTAGTGGACAATCTGCTCATCTACGGCCGCGACGAGCAGGAGGCGGTGACCAAGCTGCGCCAGATCTACCACGATTGCGAGGTGCTGGAGACGCGCCGCCAGGTCGGCGGCGGCCGTCACGCCGCGGCCTGCCTGGATGCCCTGGCGGAAGCCGGCTGATCGTTTAAGCACCGAATTTGATGGAGTGCCGACCCCTCTGGGCCGGCAACGTAGGATGCAGGGCCGGGACATGTTCCCGGCCTTTGTCGTTTACCGGCCTGGCCCCATGCTGGCGGCGAGCGGGTAACGGTGGAAATCATGATGTTTCGCACCATTTTGGTGCATTTTCGCGATTGGGGCGCCATCCTTGGCGCTTTCCCCACGCGCCATGCCGTAAAGATTGCGTCCGGAGCGGCACAAATGCCCGCGTCGGGCGCCTCCGGTTTGTGCCGGGGCGGTGATTTCGCTTAAACTCTGAGGTCTTACAAGCTGAGCGGCGGGATTCAGACCGGCCAGGGCGGCCAGCCCCGGAAGGTTCGACGGCCCCGCCGCTTATCCTTTTTTCCGCCCCGCCGGATGCGCTCGACGCGACACCGTTTCCGAGCCGCCGGGCAGGCCGGCGGCCGGCAGCGGGATTGCTCATGTCTCACCTGATGAATACCTACGCCCGGCTTCCCGTGGCGTTCTCCCACGGCGAAGGTTCCTGGCTCGTCGATACCGACGGCAAGCGCTATCTGGATGCCCTTTCCGGCATCGCCGTCTCCACCCTGGGCCACAACCATCCCGACCTGGTGGCCAGCATCGCCGCCCAGGCCGCCCGGGTGCTGCACACGTCCAACCTGTACCGCATTCCCCTTCAGGAACAGCTCTCCGATCGCCTGGCCGCCGTGTCCGGCATGGACGAGGTGTTCTTCTGCAACTCCGGCTGCGAGGCCAACGAGGCCGCCATCAAGCTGGCCCGCTTCTACGGCCACCAGCAGGGCGTGGACAATCCGGCCATTATCGTCATGGAAAAGGCCTTCCACGGCCGCACCCTGGCGACCCTGTCGGCCACCGGCAACCGCAAGGCCCAGGCCGGCTTCGAGCCCCTGGTGTCGGGCTTCGTGCGCGTTCCCTACAACGACCTGGAAGCGATCCGCAGCGTTGCCGGCCACAACCAGAACGTGGTGGCGGTGATGCTGGAGATGGTCCAGGGCGAGGGCGGCATCCACATCGCCGACCTGGAATTCCAGCGCCAACTGCGTGCCCTGTGCGACGAAAAGGGCTGGCTGCTGATCTGCGACGAGGTGCAGTGCGGCATCGGCCGGACCGGTACCTGGTTCGGCTACCAGCAGTCCGGCGTGCTGCCGGACGTGGCCACCCTGGCCAAGGGCCTGGGCTCCGGCGTGCCGATTGGCGCTTGCCTGGTCTCTGGCAAGGCGGCCGGCCTGTTCGGCCCGGGCAACCACGGTTCCACCTTCGGCGGCAATCCGCTGGCCTGCGCCGCGGCGCTGACCACCCTGGACTGCATCGACCGCGACGGCCTGCGCGACAACGCCATCAAGGTCGGCGAGCTGATCCGTACCGGCCTGGCCGAGGCCCTGGCCGGCGTTTCCGGCGTGGTCGAGATCCGCGGCCGCGGCCTGATGATCGGCGTCGAGCTCGACCGCCCCTGCGGCGAGTTGGTGACCCGGGGCCTGGAGGCCGGCCTGCTGATCAACGTCACCGCCGAGAAGGTAGTACGCCTGCTGCCGGCCCTGGTCTTCACCGAGGACGAGGCCCGGGAACTGGTGGCCCGCCTCGCGCCCCTGATCCGGACCTTCCTCGGCGCCTGATCCGGACGCCGCCCATAACGATAAGGAGGGAGACCCATGTCGTCACTCAAGCATTATCTCCAGTTCAAGGATTTCACCCGGGACGAGTACGCCTACATCTTCGAGCGCGCCGCCTGGATCAAGCGCAAGTTCAAGGGGTACGAGCGCTACTGGCCCCTGGCCGACCGCACCCTGGTGATGATTTTCGAGAAGGCCTCCACCCGTACCCGCCTGTCCTTCGAGGCCGGCATGCACCAGCTGGGCGGCGCCGCCATCTACCTGAACACCCGGGATTCCCAGCTGGGCCGGGGCGAGCCGGTGGAAGACGCGGCCCAGGTGATCTCGCGCATGAGCGACCTGGTGATGATCCGCACCTTCGAGCAGGACATCGTCGAGCGCTTCGCCGCCAATTCCAGGGTGCCGGTGATCAACGGCCTGACCAACGAATACCACCCCTGCCAGATCCTGGCCGACATCTTCACCTGGATCGAGCACCGGGGCGACATCACGGGCAAGACCGTGGCCTGGATCGGCGACTCCAACAACGTTTGCAACACCTGGCTGCAAGCCGCCGAAATCTTCGACTTCAAGGTCAATGTGTCCACTCCGGAAGGCTATGAAGTCGAGCCGGAGCGGGCCGGCGTGGCCGGTACCCACTTCGAGGCCTTCGCCGACCCCATGGATGCCGTCCGCGGTGCCCACCTGGTGACCACCGACGTGTGGACCTCTATGGGCTTCGAGGCCGAGAACGAAGAGCGTCTCAAGGACTTCGCCGACTTCCAGGTCGATGGCGACATGATGCGGGTGGCCGATCCCTCCGCTGTGTTCATGCACTGCCTGCCGGCACACCGCGGCGAGGAAGTCTCCGCCGAGGTCATCGACGGGCCCCAGTCGGTGGTCTGGGACGAGGCGGAAAACCGCCTGCACGCCCAGAAGGCCCTGATGGAATACCTGCTGCTCGGCCGGGTCGAGGCCAACTGACCCGGCCGGCCCAACCCCCATTCGTTTTCAATTTCCTGTTGTAAGGCACACATCATGAGCGACGTGAAAAAAGCGGTCCTCGCCTACTCCGGCGGCCTGGACACCTCGGTCATCCTGAAATGGCTGCAAGACACCTACCAGTGCGAAGTGGTGACCTTCACCGCCGACCTGGGCCAGGGCGAAGAGTTGGAGCCGGCCCGCCAGAAGGCGCTCAAGTTCGGCATCAAGCCCGAGAACATCTTCATCGACGACCTGCGCGAAGAGTTCGTGCGCGACTTCGTCTTCCCCATGTTCCGCGCCAACGCCCTGTACGAGGGCGAGTACCTGCTCGGCACCTCCATCGCCCGCCCGCTGATCGCCAAGCGCCAGATCGAGATCGCCCGCCAGACCGGCGCCGATGCCGTCTCCCACGGCGCCACCGGCAAGGGCAACGACCAGGTGCGTTTCGAGCTCGGCTACTACGCCCTGATGCCCAACGTGAAGGTGATCGCCCCGTGGCGCGAGTGGGACCTGCTCTCCCGCGAGAAGCTGCTCGCCTACGCCGAGAAGGCCGGCATCCCCATCGAGATGAAGCACAAGCAGGGCGGCTCGCCGTACTCCATGGACGCCAACCTGCTGCACATCTCCTTCGAAGGCCGTCACCTGGAAAACCCGGCCGCCGAGGCCGAGGAAGACATGTGGCGCTGGACCGTGTCCCCGGAGAAGGCGCCGGATGCCGCCGAGTACGTGGATCTGGAATTCGAGAAGGGCGACCTGGTGGCCATCAACGGCACCCGCATGAAGGCCCACGAACTGCTGGCCAAGCTCAACGAACTGGGCGGCAAGCACGGCATCGGCCGCCTCGACCTGGTGGAAAACCGCTACGTCGGCATGAAGTCCCGCGGCTGCTACGAAACCCCGGGGGGCACCATCCTGCTCAAGGCCCACCGCGCCATCGAATCCATCACCCTGGACCGGGAAGTCGCCCACCTCAAGGACGACCTGATGCCCCGCTACGCTAGCCTGGTGTACACCGGCTACTGGTGGAGCCCGGAGCGCCGCGCCCTGCAAGCCTTGATCGACACCACCCAGGAAACGGTGAACGGCTGGGTGCGGGTCAAGCTGTACAAGGGCAACGTGATCGTCGTCAGCCGGGATTCCAAGACCGATTCCCTGTTCGACCCGACCATCGCCACCTTCGAGGACGACGCCGGCGCCTACGACCAGAAGGATGCCCACGGCTTCATCCGCCTCAACGCCCTGCGTCTGCGCATCGCCGCCAACGCCCGGGCCAAGCGCGGCTAACGGCGGAGAAGAGGTAGCCCGGTGGAAGGAACCCTGTTCGGCTTCACGGAAGAGCAGATTTCGGATTTCGGTTCGACCTTCGGGATCGGGCTGTTCATCCTCTTCATGCTGTTCATCATCGCCGAGATCGCCTGGAAGTCGAAGGCCGGCAAGACGGGCACCTTCGTGCTCTTCTTCGTCCTGGCCTTCGGCATGCTCGGCTTCATCGCCAAAACCATCATTCAGAAAATCTGGGGAATCTGACCCATGTCCCAAGCGACCCAATTCGACAACGTTTCCGTCGTCAAGCAGGCCAACGTCTACTTCGACGGCAAGTGCATCTCCCACACCGTGCTGTTCGCCGACGGCTCGAAGAAGACTGTGGGCGTGATCCTGCCCGCCTCCCTGACCTTCAACACCGGTGCCCCGGAAGTCATGGAAACCGTGGCCGGCTCCTGCCGCTATCGCCTCAAGGGCGAGACCGAATGGAAGACCTCCGGCCCGGGCCAGGCCTTCAACGTGCCGGGCGACTCCAGCTTCGACATCGAAGTGGTCGAGCCCTACCACTACGTCTGCTACTTCGGCTGAGCGGAGGGTCGAATGCCGTCTTTCGACTTTTCCTCCGAAGTGGACATGGTGGCGCTCAAGAACGCCATCGACGCCACCGGCAAGAAGATCGTCGGCCGCCACGACTTCAAGGGCACCAGCGCCAAGGTCGAGATGAACGAGAAGGACAAGATCGTCACGGTCTATGCCGACTCGGACTTCCAGCTCGACCAGGTCAAGGTCATCCTCTTCCCCGAAATGGAGAAGAAGGAGCCCGACTGCACCAAGCGCCTGGACGCCCAGGCGGTGCAGAAGGTGTCCGGCGACAAGGTCAAGCAGGAGCTCAAGATCAAGATCGGTATCGAGAGCGAGCTGGCCAAGAAAATCGTCAAGCTGATCAAGGACTCCAAGCTCAAGGTCCAGGCCGCCATCCAGGGCGACGCGGTGCGCGTCACCGGCGCCAAGCGCGACGTCCTGCAGGAAACCATTACCCTGGTGAAGAAGTCGATCACCGACTTCCCCATCAAGTACGGCAACTTCCGCGACTGAGCCACGGCCTGGGTCTCGGCCCGGCCGCCGCAACAAAAAAGCCCGTCATTGCGACGGGCTTTTTTGTTGCCCCCGGCTGGAAATCCAGGCGGGGCGCCGATCTCCGGGGCGTCTGCCTGGAAAGCCGCGCCAGGCGCGGCGATCCGAGGGGTAGGTCCGGAGAGGCCCGTGGAATCAGGCGTCCCGGGGGGCGGTTTCCTGGAACGAGGGGCGCTGTTCCAGCTTCTCGTAGAGCCGGGCCAGGTTGGGATGGGCTTCGCGCCAGGCGATTTCCGGGAAGCGGAAGTCCAGGTAGCCCAGGGCGCTGCCCACGGCGATGTCGGCCAGGCCGAAGTGGGTGCCCATGCAGTAGGCCAGGTCGCCCAGTTCGTCGGCCATGAAGGTCAGGGTGCGGGTGATCGCCTGGTTGTGCAGGGCGATCCACTCGACGTTCTGTTCCTTGGCCTTGCGCAGGGATTCGTTGCGGATCGCTACGGCCGAATCGAGCAGGCCGTCGGCCAGGGCTTCCCAGCGCTTCACTTCCATTCGTTCCCGGTTGGGCTGGGGCATCAGCTTGTTGTTGGGGGTGACGTTGTCCAGGTATTCGACGATCACCGGCGAATCGAACACCGGGGTGCCGTCGTCCAGCACCAGCACGGGAATGCGACCCAAGGGGTTGTGCACGGGCACAGCGCTGTCGGGAGAGCGGGGGACGTCGATCACCAGGTCGTAATCGATCTTCTTTTCGGCCAGGACGATACGCACCTTGCGGGCGTAGGGGCTGGTATGGGTGCCGAACAGCTTCATGGTTCTCTTCTTGTCGGTTTCTCGGGCGAGAGGTCGAGCCGGATGAACAACAGGGGCAAAGTATAGCATTCGCCCCGTGCCGCACCGGCCGGACCCGCCTAGCTAACGGGATGTGCACAAAGGGTGCGTGATAAAATACAAAGCTTTGATGACCGGAGCGCGCACCAAAATGGTGCCAGCTTACCTGACTTGAAGCTGAATTTCTTCGCTTGTCTCTCCGATTGTCGCCACGATCCTTCCGTTTTCTTGGATGTTCCCTATGCCCGCCAGTTTCCTCACGGCCCTCTCGCCCCTCGATGGTCGCTATGCCGCCAAGGTTGACGCCCTGCGCTCCGCCTTCTCCGAATACGGCCTGATCCGTCACCGTCTCAAGGTCGAGATCGAGTGGCTCAAGGCCCTGGCGGCCGAACCCCACTTTGCCGAGATTCCGGCCTTCTCCGCCGCCACCGTGGCCGAGCTGGACGCCCTGGTGAACAACTTCTCCGAAGCTGACGCCCAGGCGGTGAAGGACATCGAGGCCACCACCAACCACGACGTGAAGGCCCTGGAGTACTGGATCAAGGACAAGACCAAGGCCAACGCCGAGGTCACCAAGGTCAGCGAGTTCATCCACTTCGCTTGCACCTCGGAGGACATCAACAACCTGTCCCACGCCCTGATGCTCAAACTGGCCCGGGAAGAGGCCCTGCTGCCGTCCCTGGACAAGGTCATCGCCCGCCTGCGCGAATTGGCCCACCAGCTGGCCGACGTGCCGATGATGAGCCGCACCCACGGCCAGCCCGCCACGCCGTCCACCATGGGCAAGGAGCTGGCCAACACGGTGTACCGCCTGACCCGTGCCCGCAGCCGCATCGAGCAGGTCGGCCTGCTCGGCAAGATCAACGGTGCCGTGGGCAACTACAACGCCCACCTGGCTGCCTATCCCGGCTACGACTGGGAAGGTTTCGCCAAGCGCTTCGTCGAGAGCCTGGGGCTGGAATTCAACCCCTACACCATCCAGATCGAGCCCCATGACGCCATGGCCGAGCTGTTCGACGCCTTCGCCCGGGCCAACACCATCCTGATCGACCTGGACCGGGACGTGTGGGGCTACATTTCCCTGGGCTTCTTCAAGCAGAAGGTCAAGGCCGGCGAAGTGGGTTCCTCCACCATGCCGCACAAGGTCAACCCGATCGACTTCGAGAACTCCGAGGGCAACCTGGGCCTGGCCAACGCCGTGCTCAAGCACCTTTCCGAGAAGTTGCCGATCTCCCGCTGGCAGCGCGACCTGACCGACTCCACCGTGCTGCGCAACATGGGCGTCGGCCTCGGCTACGCCCTGCTCGGCTACGATTCCCTGCTGCGCGGCTTGAACAAGCTGGAAGCCAACGCCCAGGCCATGCACGACGACCTCAACGCCAACTGGGAACTGCTTGCTGAGCCGATCCAGACCGTGATGCGCCGCTACGGCATCGCCAACCCCTACGAGAAGCTCAAGGAGCTGACCCGGGGTACCCGCGTCTCCCGCGAGGGCATGCAGGCTTTCGTCGCCACCCTGGAAATCCCGGAGGCCGCCAAGGCCGAGTTGCTCAAGCTCACCCCCTGGGACTACACCGGCAAGGCCGCCGAGCTGGCCAAGCGCATCTGACGCAACGGCCGCCAATTCCGCCATGCGCTGCCCCAAATGCGGTAACGACGTACCCGCCGACGCCCTCTATTGCCCCCACTGCGCGGGTGACGAGGCGCCGGAGGATCGCCTGCGCCGCCTGCGGGCGGCGGGGCTGCGCGGCGCCCTGATCGGCGGCGCCGCCGGCGCTCTGGGCGGTGCCCTGGTGTGGTGGCTGATGGGCCACCAGCGCGGCGTGCCTGGCATCGTCCTGTCGCTGGTGTTCGCCGGCGTGGCCACCGGCCTCGTCCTCGGGCTGGCCCGGCGACGCTGACGCCACCGGCCCTGGGGCCGGCCTGCTCCCATATCCCCGGACGGGGCCGTTTCAGCTCCGTCGCTTCTTCTTCGACTTCTTTCTTCGACCTTTGTCGCCGCGAAACGATGTTTGCTGACAACCTGAAAAAGCTCCCCGGCATTTCCCACCTGGCCGCCATCAACCTGCTCGACGCCGACGGCAACGCCGTGGCCCTGCTCGAAAACAAGCCGGGCAGCGCCGGCTCCGTGGCGGTGTACAACCACCTGGCCCAGACTTACGGCGCCATCACCCCCCAGGCCGCCCAGAAGGGCCTGGAAATCTACGCCGAGCACACCGAGGACGCCCGTGCCAATCCGGGCAAGCACCCCAACATCGACCGCCTGCTCCAGATCATCGAAACCGGCATCACCCTGCGCATCAAGCACGTCTTCGCCGAGTAAGGCCGCAGGCTGCGGGCCGGGGCGGCTCTGTAACCTCGGTTACATGCTGCCCGCTAGGATCATGGAATAATGGTCCCGCTGCCCCGCCGGTGCTCCCGGCGGGCGCGGACCGATCGTCCATCGACCCCTTCGGGGCCCAACAGGAGTCATAAAACAATGAAGCTGCTCTCCCGCATCGCCTGCGCCGTCGTCTGCCTTGCCTGCACCGCCGGCGCCCACGCCCAGATGAAGACCGAGGATGCCATCAAGTTCCGCCAGTCCGCCTACGGCTTCCTGGCCTGGAACATGGGCAAGATCAAGGCCAACCTGGACGGCAATTTCAACAAGGAACAGGTGGCCAACGCCGCCCGCGCCATCGCCACCGTGGCCAATTCCGGCATGGGCGCCCTGTACGTGCCGGGCAGCGACAAGGGGGCTGGCTGGAAGGAAACCCGCCTCAAGTCCGAGTTCTTCGCCCAGCAGGAAGAGGCCGGCAAGCTGGCCCGCGCCTTCGGCGCCGCCGCCAACGAGCTGGAGAAGGTGGCTGCCACTGGCGACGTGGCTGCGATCAAGGCCCAGTTCGGCAAGACCGGCGAGACCTGCAAGGGCTGCCACGACAAGTTCCGCAAGGACTGATCCTGTTCCGGACGGCGGCCATCAGGCTGCCGGCTGCCGCCGAAAACGAAAAAGCCGCCGGATATCCGATATCCGGCGGCTTTTTCGTTGCTGCCCGCTGTGGCGGGGCCTACCAGCTGGGCGTTTCCACCGCGGCAGGGGGCGGCGGGGGAGGGGAAAAGGTCTGGCTGGCCCAGCCACTGCCCACCGCCCAGGCCACGCCGCCGGCGATCGCGGCGGCGGCCAGGAAGGCCACGGGACCGCCACCCTGGGCCGAGCGGCTGTGGGCGGGCGCATCGTGCTTCCAGCCGGTGACCATGGGGGTCAGCAGGTCGTGCCGCTTCACCCGGCGGTAGTAGGCCACCGCCAGTACGTGGACGACCACCAGGGCGATGAGCAGGTTGGACAGCAGCTTGTGCACGCCGGTGAGCCGGTTCGACAGTCCGGCATCCACCAGGGCGTAGAGATGGCCGGTGAAGGCGATGTCGTCGTTGGCGAACAGGCCGGTGCCCACCTGGATGCCCACCAGGCCGAGCAGGGCCAGCACCGACAGGGCGCCCAGGGGATTGTGGCCGATGCCCTGCCACTGGCCGCGCAGGTAGCGGGCGATGGCGCCCGGGCCGGCGACGAACTGGCTGAAGCGGGCGTAGGTGGAGCCGATCACCCCCCAAATGAGGCGGAACACCACCAGGCCGAGAATTAGCACGCCCAGGCGGCCGTGCCAGACGATCAGGTTGCCCCCGATCTGACCGGTGATGAACGCCGCCGCGAAGGCGGCCAGCAGCAGCCAGTGGAAAAGGCGGGTTGGCAGGTCCCACAGGTAGATGCGTTGCGCGCTCATCGGCCGGTTTCTCCCATGAAAAAGACGGTTCATTGGTTCAGTTTACCGCGAAGCCGGTGGGTGACCCCGTGGAACATCCCAAGGGGGCGGCTGCCCAATCACATTGCACCAAGCACCAAGCGCAGCACGGCGATCCACCTGCCGGGCGTGGCCAGGCATGGCGGACCGACCTCCACGCAGCCAATGAGGAACGTCATCATGAAAAGCACGCATCTGTACGGGCTGGCATTGGCCAGCCTGCTGTCCCTGACCGCCTGTGCCACCCCCGGCGACACCATGGCGCCCGCCCGCTTGCAGGGCGGCATGCTGGTCGGGGCCAACGGCATGACCCTCTACACCCTGGACCGGGACCCGGCGGACGGCTCGAAGAGCACCTGCATCGGCCCCTGCTCCACCAACTGGCCGCCGCTCTACGCCGAGGCAGGCGCCAAGCCAATGGGGGCCTGGACCCTGGTCACCCGCGACGACGGCCGCCAGCAATGGGCCTACAAGGGCAAGCCCCTGTATTACTGGAGCAAGGACAAGGCCCCCGGCGATGCCGGCGGCGAGGGCATGGCCAACGTCTGGCACGTGGCACGGTGACTTGCTGGCCAACGTGTGTGCAGGAGCAAGCTGCCTGAAGCGCGGCGCATGGCAATCATCACGGGGGTAGGGGAGCGGGGGGCCTGCTAGACTCCGGCTTTGCCTTCTGTTTGGAGAGGGCTTTTGCCCATAAGGGCCATTACCTTTCCTCCTTCGCCGCCGGATATGCCCGCCTCTTTTCGCCCCGCCGCTTCTTCCACCACTCCTCCACTTGAAGCCTTGACCCCCTTGGTCCGGGCTTTTTCTGCCGGACGCTACGATGAGGTGGTTGCCGGGGCACGGGGGCTGCTTGCCAGGGATGTCGGTAACGGTGTGCTCCACAAGCTGCTGGGCAGTGCCCTCCATGCCAAGGGAGAGGCTGCAGCGGCGGTGGATGCATTGCAGGCAGCTGCCCGCCTTCTTCCCGAAGATGCCCAGACGTTCAGCAATCTCGGCAACGCCCTGGCGGATTCCGGGCGTTTCGATGAAGCAGTAACGGTGCATCGACGGGCCATCGAACTGCAACCCGATGCCTCCACTCACCGCTACAACCTGGGGTGTGCCTACCTGGCGTGGCAGCGCAAGGCTGAGGCCCTGGAACAGTTCTGGCTGGCGTTCGAGCGTGCTCCCGGGGATAGAATTCTCGCGCAGCTTTGTCGTGAGCTTGTGCTGGAATTGGGCGACACCAGCGTGCAGTTGGCATTTTGTCGTTTCAATGTCGCCTCCCTGCCGGATGACGATGCCGCCATGGGCATGCTGGGAGGCTTGCTACTTCAGGCCGGTGAGGATGCTGAGGCGGAAAGCTGGTTGCAGAAGGCCGTCGATCTCAATCCAGGCAACGCATTGGCCTGGTCCAATCTGTCTGTCGCATTGCAGAACCGGACGGCTCTCAAAGAAGCCGTGGCTGCCGGCACCCGGGCCGTGGAACTGAAGCCAGAATGGGCCATGGCGCATAACAACCTGGGCACCGCCTTGCGTGAGGCCGGTGCGTTCGAGGAAGCGAAGGCGGTTTTCTTGCGTGCCCTGGAGCTCGATCCGGATTACGACCAGGCGTTCTATAACCTTGGCTGTGTCAGTGCGGATCTGGGCGACCAAGTTACGGCAAGAGGGGCCTTCATCGAGGCCGTGCAACGCACTCCCAGGGCTGACTGGCTGCTGCTGGCCGCCCATGCCTGCCGTCAGATGGTGGATTGGGAGGGGGCGGAGCTTCTCGAGGCGGCGATGGGCGAGCAGTTGGCCTCCGCCGATGCCCTGATGGCGCAGGGTGGGCTGCTTGTTTCTCCATTTGCATATCTCACGACTCCTGGAACCTCGGCCGGCGAACAGTTGCGGGTGGCACAGCATTTTGCTTCCCGTTGCGCACCGTCCACTACTTGTCCGCCGGTAGGGGGCGCGCACTTAACTTCCGGCAAGGCATTGCGCGTCGGCCTGCTTTCGTCGGATTTCCGCGATCATGCGACTGCACACCTGATGGTCGGCGTGCTGGAGGCACTCGATCCTGGTCGCTTCCAACTGGTTGCCTACGACTTCAGTCCGGACCAACCGGATGCCTATCGGCAGCGCCTCCGCCAGGTCATCCCGGAATGGGTCGATATCCGGGCCTTGTCCGATTCCCAGGTGGCGGACCGGATTCGTGCGGACCGGATCGATATTGCCATCGACCTCAAGGGATGGACGCAGGGGTATCGCGCCCCCGTCCTGGCGCAACGCCCGGCAGCGTTGCAGATGCAGTGGCTAGGCTTTCCGGGAACCATGGGAGCACCGTGGATCGATTACATCATTGCCGACCCGGTGGTCATTCCCGTCGGGGCCGAGGCTGGCTACTCCGAACGGATTCTCCGTCTGCCCCATTGCTACCAGCCCAACGATTGCCACCGAGAAATAGGCCAGAACCCTGGCCGCCGTGCGTTGGGATTGCCCGAGGATGCTTGGGTCCTGGCTGCGTTCCACCAGCCTTACAAGATTACCCGGGCGGTATTTTCACTGTGGATGCGTCTGCTGCAGCAGGTGCCTGACGCCGTGCTGTGGCTGCTCGACCTGCCTTCTGTGGCCAAGTCTGGCCTGCTGCAGGCGGCGGCGGAGGCCGGTGTGGACGAAGGGCGTCTCATTTGGGCGCCGCGCATGCCACTGGCCGATCACCTGGGCAGGATGGCATGCGCCGACCTTGCCCTGGATACCTACCCGGTCAATGCCCACACCACGGCCAGCGACGCCCTGTGGGCTGGGGTTCCCCAAGCGGCCTGCTGCGGCGATACCTTCGTCTCCCGAGTATCCGCCAGCGTGGTACAAGCTGCCGGCCTGCCGGAACTGGTGGCCGAGGGGGAAGCGGCTTATGAGGCCATGTTGCTCGCCCTGGCCCGGAATAGGGCGCATCTTGCGCTCTTGAGGAACCGCCTGGCCAGCCAGCGTCTTACTTCTCCCTTGTTCGACAGCGCGGCATTTGCCAGCGCTGTTTCCCAAGGGCTCGAGCTAGCATGGCAGCGTTGCCAGCAAGGGCTACCGGCTGAACATCTGACTGTGTCGTGAGGTTGCGGGCACCAGGAGGCTGACCGTCTCGAGCGGAGGTGTACCGCACCTTCCTATGCTGAACAGGCAAAGAAAAAGCCGCGCCATTGAGTGGCGCGGCTTTTTCTTTGGTGCAAGACCGGAAGGCTCAGACGCAGGCGCCGTCCTCGGTCATGTTGGGGTCCTTGGCCTTGGGGGGCTTGATGAACTGTTCGCGGGAGACGCCCAGCCACATCACCAGGGGGCTGGCCACCAGCACCGACGAGTAGATGCCGAAGCAGATGCCGATGGTCAGGGCCATGGCGAAGTAGTGCAGGGTCTCGCCGCCGAACACCAGCATCGACAGCACCATCATCTGGGTCGAACCATGGGTGATGATGGTCCGGGAGATGGTGCTGGTGATGGCGTGGTCGAGCACCTGGGGCGTGGCCAGGCCGCGCACCTTCTTGAAGGTTTCGCGCACCCGGTCGAACACCACCACCGATTCGTTCACCGAGTAGCCCAGCACCGCCAGCACCGCCGCCAGCACCGAGAGGGAGAATTCCCACTGGAAGAAGGCGAAGAAGCCCAGGATGATCACCACGTCGTGCAGGTTGGCGATGATCGCCGAGACGGCAAAGCGCCACTCGAAGCGGACCGCCAGGTAGATGACGATGCCGACGATCACCAGCAGCAGGGCCAGGGCGCCGTTCTCGGCCAGTTCGCGGCCCACCTGGGGGCCGACGAACTCGACGCGGGAGAGGTTGGCGCCGGGTACGCCGGCGTTGAGCACGTCCATCACCTGCTGGCCGATCTGGGCGCTCTGCTGGTCGGACTTGAGTGGCAGGCGGATCAGCACGTCCTGGCTGGACCCGAAGTTCTGCACGGCGAAGTCCGAATAGCCGGCCTTGCCCAGGGCGCCGCGGATGCCTTCCAGGTCGGCGGACTGCTCGTACTTGACCTCGATCAGGGTGCCGCCGGTGAATTCCACCGACAGGTGCAACCCGCGGTGGGCGAGAAAGAACACCGCCAGGGCGAAGGTGAGCAACGAGATGACGTTGAACACCAGCGCATGGCGCATGAAGGGGATGTCTTTCTTGATGCGGAAAAATTCCATGAGATCGTTCTCCCGGGCTTACTTGGCGACGGCGGTGGAGTTGCCGGGTTTCCACACCTGGCCGATATGCACCTTCTCCAGCTTCTTCTTGCGGCCGTACACCAGGTTGGTGATGGCGCGGGAGATGACCACGGAGCTGAAGATGGAGGTGAGGATGCCGAGGCAGTGCACCACGGCGAAGCCGCGCACCGGGCCGGAGCCGAAGATGAGCAGGGCCACGCCGGCGATCAGGGTGGTGACGTTGGAGTCGAGAATGGTCGCCCAGGCGCGCTCGTAGCCGGCGGCGATGGCCGATTGGGGCGGCAGCCCGGCGCGCAGTTCCTCGCGCACCCGCTCGTTGATCAGCACGTTGGCGTCGATGGCCATGCCCAGGGTCAGGGCGATGGCGGCGATGCCGGGCAGGGTCAGGGTGGCTTGCAGCAGCGATAGCAGGGCCACCAGCAGCAGCAGGTTGGAGGCCAGGGCAGTCACCGAGATCAGGCCGAACACCTGGTAGTACACGATCATGAACAGGGCGATGGCGGCGAAGCCCCACAGGGTGGAGTGGAAGCCCTTGCTGATGTTCTCGGCGCCCAGGGACGGGCCGATGGTCCGTTCCTCGACGATGTCCATCGGCGCGGCCAGGGAGCCGGCGCGCAGCAGCAGGGCGGTGTCGTTGGCTTCCTCGGTGCTCATGCGGCCGGAAATCTGCACCCGGCCGCCGCCGATTTCGGTGCGGATCACCGGGGCGGTGACCACTTCGCCCTTGCCCTTTTCAATGAGCAGGATGGCCATGCGCTTGCCCACGCTCTCCCGGGTGATGTCGCGGAAGATGCGGGCGCCGGCGGCGTCCAGGGTGAGGTGCACGGCGGGCTCGTGGGTCTGGCCGTCGAAGCCCGGCTGGGCGTCGGTGAGACGGTCGCCGGTCAGCACCACTTGCTTCTTCACCAGCAGCGGCAGACCGCCGCGTTCCTTGTACAGCTCGGTGCCGAAAGGCACCTGGCCGGCCAGGGCGGCGTCCAGGGCGCCCGGGGTGTCGTCCACCATGCGGATTTCCAGGGTGGCGGTGCGGCCCAGGATGTCCTTGGCCTTGGCCGTGTCCTGCACGCCGGGCAGTTGCACGACGATGCGGTCGGCGCCCTGCTGCTGGATCACCGGTTCGGCTACGCCCAATTCGTTGATCCGGTTGTGCAGGGTGGTGATGTTCTGCTTGAGGGCGAATTCCTGCAGGCGCTTGATGGCCTCGGGCTTGAGGGTAGCGGTCAGGGTCAGATCGCTGCCGCTGGTACCGTCGGCCAGGGTCAGATCCTGCTGGGCATCCTCGATGGCGCGGCGGCCGGCGGTGCGGGTGTCCTCGTCGCGGAAGCGGACGACCACCCGGTCGCCTTCCCGGTTGATGCCGGAATGGCGCACGTTCTTGTCGCGCAGCAGGGTGCGCAGGTCGGCGGCCAGGGAGTCCTGGCGCTTGGTCACGGCCCCCTTCATGTCCACCTGGAGCAGGAAGTGCACACCGCCGCGCAGGTCCAGGCCCAGGTACATGGGCAGGGCGTGCAGACTGGTGAGCCACTGGGGCGAGGCGGAGAGCAGGTTCAGGGCCACCACGTACTGGGGGTCCTGGGGATCGGTGTTGAGGGCCTTCTCCAGGGCGTCCTTGGCCTTGAGCTGGGTATCGGTATCGGCCAGACGGATCTTGACGCTGTTGGCGTCGAGCTGGATGCCGGTGGCGTTGAGACCCGCCGCCTTGACGATGTCCTGGACCTGGGCTTCGAGCCGGGCGTCGGGCTTAAGGGTGGCCTTGGCGGAGGACACCTGCACGGCGGGGGATTCGCCGAAGAAGTTGGGCAGGGTGTAAATGAGGCCCAGCAACAGGGCCACAGCCACCGTGATGTATTTCCAGAGCGGGTAGCGGTTCATGGTTTCAATGCGAGACAGGGAGCCGGCAGGAGGAGGGCGGGGAAGAAAGACGGGGGCGGCAAAAAAGCGAAAGGGGCGCTTGCGGCGCCCCCGGTTTCGTCCCGCTTACAGGGACTTCAGCGTGCCCTTGGGCAGCAGCACCTGCACGGCACCTTTTTGCACCACCAGTTCGACGGGGCCGTCCTTGCCTTCGGACACTTCCAGGTGGATGTAGTTGTCGCCCACCTTGGCGATGCGACCGACGATGCCGCCCTGGGTCACCACTTCGTCACCCTTTTGCAGGGCTTCGACCATGGCCTTCTGTTCCTTGGCGCGCTTCATCTGGGGCCGGATCATCAGGAACCACAGCACGACGAACATCAGGATGATGGGCAGCAGCTGCATGAAGCTGTCGGCGGGACCGGCCGGGGCGGCCGCGGTCTGGGCGTGGGCGAGGGAAATCAGCACTGGGGTTCTCCGGTTCTGGTAATTGGCTAAAAGGTGGGGCCAGGCCGCGAAAATCGGGCCGGACCGGCAAAAATTTAAGTCTGGAAGTGTATCACCGGCAGTGCCGGACCTTGATTAACCGTATGTAATTGGGGGCGGGCGGGCCGATTGCAAGGGGGCTGCGGCCGCGCGCCGCCAGCCGTCGTTTTACGCCGGTCCCCGGGACCGTTCCGCAGCGAAGCGGCGGCGGAAGTCGTCGTATTCGCCGGCGGCGATGGCGGCGCGGATTTCCTCCATCAATACCTGGTAGTAGCGCAGGTTGTGGATGGTGTTGAGCATGGAACCGAGAATCTCGCCGGTGCGGAACAGGTGGTGCAGGTAGGCCCGGGAAAAATTGCGGCAGGCGTAGCAGTCGCAGGACTCGTCCAGGGGCCGGGTGTC
This sequence comes from Oryzomicrobium sp., assembly GCF_021287045.1. GTDB lineage: Bacteria > Pseudomonadota > Gammaproteobacteria > Burkholderiales > Rhodocyclaceae > Oryzomicrobium. Next base: position 94,388 of record NZ_JAJTBG010000007.1, read on the forward strand.
CTCCCGGTAGCGGGCGTTCTTGATCTTGACGTCGCCGTAGCGGGTGAACAGGTGGCCGTTGCGGGCGTTGCGGGTGGGCATCACGCAGTCGAACATGTCGATGCCTTCGCCCACGGCGTACACGATGTCTTCCGGCGTGCCCACGCCCATCAGGTAGTGGGGCTTGTCCGCCGGTAGCTTCGGCGCCGTGTGGGCCAGGATGCGTTCCATGTCCTCCTTGGGTTCGCCCACCGACAGGCCGCCGATGGCGAAGCCGAAGAAGCCGATGTCTTGCAGGGCAGCCAGGGACTCGTCGCGCAGGTCCTCGTACATGCCGCCCTGGACGATGGCGAACAGGGTGTTGGGGTTCTCCTGGCGGTCGAATTCTTCCCGGGAACGCTTGGCCCAGCGCAGCGACAGGCGCATCGACTTGGCCGCCTCGTCGTGGCTGGCCGGGTAGGGGGTGCATTCGTCGAAGATCATGACGACATCGGAGTTGAGCACCGTCTGGATGCGCATCGACTCCTCCGGAGTGAGGAACAGCTTGGCCCCGTCGATGGGCGAGGCGAACTTCACCCCTTCCTCGGTGATCTTGCGCAGGGCGCCCAGGGAGAACACCTGGAAGCCGCCGGAGTCGGTGAGGATCGGCTTTTCCCAGCCCATGAAGCCGTGCAGGCCGCCGTGGGCGCGCACCACCGCCAGCCCCGGGCGCAGCCACAGATGGAAGGTGTTGCCCAGGCAGATCTGGGCCTCGATGTCGCGCAGGGCCTGGGGCGTCATGGCCTTGACCGTGCCGTAGGTGCCCACCGGCATGAACACCGGGGTTTCCACCACCCCGTGGGGCAGGGTCAGGCGGCCCCGGCGGGCGCGGCCGTCGGTGGCGAGGAGTTCGAATTTCTTGTCGGACATGGGAGCGGAAAGACGGGGAAACTGGAAAAAATATCGGGCGAAGGCGGTGGTCTGCGCAGGGCGGGGCGAGTGGACTGAACGGCTTACGCCCGGGGCGGGGCCGCCCGCTCCAACAGCATGGCATCGCCGTAGCTGAAGAAACGGTAGCGCTGCGCCACGGCGTGGGCGTAGGCGGCGCGGATGGTGTCGAACCCAGCCAGGGCGGCCACCAGCATCAGCAGGGTGGACTTGGGCAGGTGAAAGTTGGTGACCAGCCGGTCCACCACCCGGAACTGGTAGCCCGGGGTGATGAAAATGTCGGTTTCCGCGCCCCCGGCCGGCACCGTGCCGTCTTCCCGGCGGCCTTGCAGAGCGGCGGATTCCAGGGCGCGCAGGCTGGTGGTGCCCACCGCCACCACCCGGCCGCCCCGGGCGCGGGTCGCGGCGATGGCCTCGGCGGTGGCTGCGGGAATCTCGAAGCGCTCGCTGTGCATGTGATGGTCGGCGATGTTGCTTACCCGCACCGGCTGGAAGGTGCCGGCTCCCACGTGCAGGGTGAGGAAGGCCTGCTCCACCCCCATCGCCTTGAGCCGCCCCAGAAGGGCCTCGTCGAAGTGCAGCCCGGCGGTGGGGGCGGCCACCGCACCGGGGGCGCGGGCATAGACCGTCTGGTAGCGGGATTCGTCCTCGGCCTCGGCGCCGTGGGTGATGTAGGGGGGCAGGGGCAGGCGCCCGTGGGCCTCGGTCAGTTGCCAGAAATCAGGCCCGCCGTCGGGCAGTTCGAGGACGAAGAATTCCCCCTCCCGGCCGGTGACGGTGACGCCGAAGCTGTTCTCCAGCAGCAGCCGGGTGCCCGGTTTGGGCGACTTGGAGGCGCGCACCTGGGCCAGGGCCCGGTGGGGCTCGGCGATGCGCTCCACCAGCACCTCCACCGCGCCGCCGCTGTCCTTGGCGCCGAAAAAGCGGGCCTTGATCACCCGGGTGTCGTTGAACACCAGCAGGTCGCCGGGGGCGAGCAGGGAGGGCAGGTCGGTAAAGCCCAGGTCGGTCAGGGCCGGCCCGGCCACGTGCAGCAGGCGGCTGGCGGTGCGCTCGGCGGCCGGGTGCTGGGCGATCAGCTCGGGCGGAAGGGGAAAATCGAAATCGTCGACGGTGAGGGACATACAAAAGTGCACGAAAAGGATGGGGCCGCGGCTTGCCGCCCGGGGCGGGATACTGGATAATCCGCCTCCTTGCCAGGCCCCGCGGGCCGTTGCCGGAACTCCGGCAGATGCGCCCCGCGTCGCAGGCCACCCATGCCGGGATGGCGGAATCGGTAGACGCAGCGGATTCAAAATCCGCCGCCGCAAGGTGTAAGGGTTCGAGTCCCTTTCCCGGCACCAAGCATCGAAACGTCGATGCAGCAAAACCGCGCACTATACCCCTAAATACCCCATTAAATCAATGGGTTGTTTCGCTGCTTGGCTGCGTTGAGCACCTTCGGCGCACGCTGTCCGGTGGTGCGCCCATTCCCTCCCGGTTCTGTCCATGGGCAGAGCAAATCGGCGGGGGCTTTCTGCCCATTTCCCCTTCTCGTTAGTGCCGCTTTGCGCTGCCTTTAGCGCATGCGCAATGGTCAATGGTCTTCGCCAGACCGTTGTGGGCCGTTCACGTGCATCGAGCCCGCTGCGTCTGAGTACTGCCCCGAATACGGCGTTTTGTCAGACGGATACGCCCATTGAGATAGGTCTGGCAATACCAATTGGATATGTCAAATAAATAAATTTGACTGTACCCTGGCCCGCAGGATTGGTATGTGCCTGCGAAAAGGGGACGTAGTGGACGTTTGATCGCCGGCACACGCCGATCCGACTGGAACATGCCTCCGGGCATTTCACTCACTCACATCAGTGGAGGTCGGAATGGACATCGATTTTCATTACTACGCAACCTACGCGGCGGCCCGCCTGGCGGGGCATGGGACGGATGAGGCGGTCGTGATCGCCCATGCCGCACAGTACGTGGATGATTCGACCATGGCGTATCTGGTCGATGGCAACGGCGCTTACTACATTTCGGATTTTCGGCCGGTTCCGACCGTCCATTCCACCGTCCCCGACCTGGCGGACTTCGAGGTGAATCCGCTGCGCTGGGGCGGGTCGTATCTGGACAACCTGCGCCAGGTCTGGTCGGCGTTTCATTTCCTGCCTGGTAACTATGGCGCAACGCCCGAGCAGAAGGTGTTCGAGGGGCCCCGTTCGACCTTGACGTGGCGCTTCGGCAAGGTCGAAGAGGACAGCTTCAAGATGCTGTGCCTCCCCAACAGCGGTTTGGCGGGCAAGATGGTCAACGACATCCGGGAACATCACCTGGGCCAGGACTATCTGCTTCATCTCACCGGCATCCGCATGCATGTCCTGGCCGACACCTGGGCCCACATGTTCTACACGGGATCGCCGGTCTGGTGCGTCAACGATGCCGCGGAGCAGGTGTTCAACATCGGGGCCGACGGCCGGGAAACCGAGGTCGTCTGGAAGCGTGCCTATTACAAGGACTGGAGCCAAAGCAACGCCGAACTCATCAACGACCTGATCCGAGGTGAGGAAGCGACGCCGCCGAGCCTGTTCGCCAATTCCGTCTGCTACCTGGGCCATGGCCGCATGGGCCATCTGCCCGACTATCCCTGGATGACCTACCGCTACAAGCCGATGTGGTCCAGCCAATGGATAGTCAAGAACAATCCGGATTGCTACGTGAAGGCGTTCAAGCAGATCACCTGGGCAATGCGCTGTATCCGCGCGAACACCGTGTTCGATCCGCTGGATGCGGCCCAAGGCAGCGTGATCGATGCCGCGAAGGAAGCGGTCCTGCGCGAGATACTGGTCATGCAGGGGGACGAGGCCGGCCGGGAGTCTGCCGAGCGGCGTTGCAAAATGTGGCAGAAGCGGCTTGCCGACCTGGGGCTCGACGTGCCTCCGGCCTACGATCCCGAGCGCTGGCTGGCGGGGTTCAAGAACGCTGGCGACAAGCGCAGCACCGACTATTACCGCTTCAATCGCTCGGCCCGGAGCCACCTCGATCTGGTGGCGTCCGTGGTGAAGCAGGACCTGGGGGTCACCATCGACACGGCGCAAGGCTGCGTTACCGTACCCTTGCGTTTGCAGTCACCGACGGGGGCCTTCGTCGGCGCATTGCTGGCGACGGAACAGTACTATCCGCGCATGGATAGCAAGGGGGTAACGCTCGAATTCATCCTCGAGTCGGGGAGGACAGCGCTGGTTTCAGGCTGCAAGGTGCGAATCCGCACCACCGAAGCGGCGGCGGGCAAGTATTCCGAACTCGGCGCTTGGGCGACCCCGGCCCTTTACTATTACACCCCGGATTCCGACACCCAGAAACAGGGGTGGATCGTGCACAAGGTCGGCGGCAGCGATGGCGACATGATCGCCCCCGGCGATAGCATCCTGATCGAGAACATCAGCTACGGGCAGCAGAACATCCAATGGTACGACTTCAATGATGGCTATCGCTATCTGACGACCGGAAAAGAGCAGCCGGAGCGGAGTCGCTGGATCGTGCGCCTGCCTGAGGCCGCCGAAGCCCAGGAGGATGCGCGCCACGGGCGGGAGCCGGCAGTCCTTGCCTTCGGCAACCGGTTCACCTTGCAGGCCAACAACGGTATCTACCTGGGAGCCATGAAGGAGGCCCCTTATGCCTTGACCACCCAGTACTACCCACGCCTTCTGGATTCGGCCATTTCCCTCGTCTTCGAGAACCGCAGCGGAGCCAGCGACGGCACCCAGGCGGTCCGCGATGGCGGTGCTTTCTCCATCCGCACAACGGAATCGAGCACGGGAGACTACTGTTATCTCGGTGCCTGGGACACCACGGCCCTTTACTACTACAAGAAAAATTACGACCAAACCCGGCAGGGCTGGTCGATAGAGAAGCAGAGAGGCTCGCCGGGGGCCGAGTTGCGGGCGGGCGACGTGGTCCGCATTCGCAACCTGCACTACACGGACAAACCCTACCTGACGTATTACCAGCAGGAAGGCCAAGTCTGGTTGACCACCAAGGGCGTACAGAGCGGTGGTACCGATCCTCAGGTCGAATGGGTCATCCGCAAGGCGTGATGTTGCGCCCGCCGTTTCCCCCTGGAAAATCTCCAGGGGGAAACGGTCTGCATGAAGATTCGTGCCCCGCATGATCCGCGCGAGGTTCCCATCCAGTGAAACGATGGCGGGCGGAATCTGAAACAGAGGCTTACGAATTGGTTGCAAAACCGCCGTTGAAGCCGCACTGCCGCGCTCTTAACTTCTCACCGTGACGAAACGAAGGCGCGGCCTTGGCCGCGTGCGCCGCCCGATTCGGGCGTTTTGCGTGAAGGAGCGTGCGATGCGCAAGAACATTGTCGTAGGACTGCTGATGACGCTGGCCGTCGCCCTGGCCAGCGGCATGGCCCGGGCCGACGAGCCGAGCCTGCACCAGGTCTACCAGGCCGCCCAGTCGGGCAACCTGTCCCAGGCCCAGTCGATGATGCACGAGGTGCTGCAAGCCCACCCGGGCAGCGGCAAGGCCCATTACGTCGAGGCCGAACTGCTGGCCAAGCAGGGCCAGTTCGACAAGGCGACGGCCGAACTGGCCACGGCGGAACGGCTGGCTCCGGGGCTGCCCTTCGCCAAGCCCGAAGCGGTGCAGAACCTCAAGGGATTGCTCGGCTCGACGAACAAGGCCCGCACGACATCGGCGATGGCGCCGGTCCAATCCATGGTGTCCCCGGCGGCGGGCGGCGCGTCCTTTCCCTGGGGGCTGGTGGCCGGCGGATTCGGCCTGATCGCCTTCATCGTCCTGGCGACTCGCCTGATGGCGAGCCGGGGTGGCCTGGCGCCGAGCGGCGGCTACATCCCCGCCGGCGCCCCCCAACCGGCGGGGGCGGGCACGGGCTATGGCTACGGCCCGGGGGCCGCGCCTTACGGTGCGCCGGGGTATGGCCCGGTCGGCCCGGTAGAACCCGGCCTCGGCTCGCGGATGATGGGCGGCCTGGCCACCGGCGCGGCCCTGGGCGCCGGCGTGGTGGCGGGGGAAGCCCTGATGCACCGCTTCATCGACGGCCGTGAGGGCACCGCACATGAAGGCGCGGTCCGCAATCCGGCCGACATCGGCTCCACCTTCCAGGACACCTATTTCAACGACCTGGGCGGCAACGACTTCGGCGTCAACGACACCTCGTCCTGGGACGATGGCGGGAGCGACGGCGGCAGCGACTGGAACTGACCGGGACTGATCTTTCGGCCTGGTGCAATGCCAGGCCGATTTCAGCGGCGCGAAGAGGCGGGCGCAAGTCCGCCTCTTCGTCATTGCGGTGCTTCCGCTCGCAATGGACGGCCCTTCGGTGGTGGCGGTGGGGCCGATACATGGCTTGCCACTGGTTGCCCGGCCTCCTGGGGCGTGCGATGCTCTTATCATCGCCGCGGCGATGCCTTGGGCATGTCCAGAATGCCGTGGAGCCGGATGTATATCCGGTGCCTGGTGGTTTCGGGGCCGGCATGCGCCGGGGACGACCGCCGCCGGCTCGACGCCGATTCCGCGACTCCTTCCCCTGTTTGCGCCGCCGACTGTCATGGACGCTTTCACCCCCAGCGAACTCAAGACCATCCTGCATTCCAAGCGGGCCAACATCTACTACCTCCAGCATTGCCGGGTGCTGGTGAATGGCGGGCGCGTCGAATACGTGACCGACGAAGGCAAACAGTCGCTGTACTGGAACATCCCCATTGCCAACACCACGACCGTTCTGCTCGGAACCGGCACGTCCATCACCCAGGCGGCCATGCGCGAGCTGGCCAAGGCCGGTGTGCTGGTGGGGTTTTGCGGTGGGGGCGGGACGCCGCTCTACAGCGCCAACGAGGTCGACTTCGACGTGGCCTGGTTCTCGCCGCAAAGCGAGTACCGGCCCACCGAATATCTGCAACACTGGGTGCGCTTCTGGTTCGACGATGCGCGCCGCCTCGATGCCGCCAAGCGCGTGCAGCGGGCGCGGCTTGAGCGCATTCGCGAGCACTGGGGCGGCAGCCGGGCGTTGGCCGACGCCGGGTTTGCCGTGCCCGCCGGGCGGTTCGAATCCGCGCTGGACGAATCGCGCCGCCAGATCGGCCTGGCGGCGGACAACACCGAACTGCTCACCGAAGAGGCCCGCCTGACGAAAAAGCTGTTCCGCTTCGCCTGCGATGCCACCGACTATGGCGATTTCGTCCGGACCCGCAACGGGGCGGGGGCCGATCCGGCCAACCGCTTCCTCGATCACGGCAATTACCTGGCCTACGGTCTCGGCGCCACGGCTGCCTGGGTCCTGGGGTTGCCCCATGGCTTGGCGGTGCTGCACGGCAAGACCCGGCGTGGCGGCCTGGTGTTCGACATCGCCGACCTGGTGAAGGATGCCCTGGTCTTACCTCAAGCCTTCATTTCCGCCATGCGCGGCGACGACGAGCAGGGCTTCCGCGAAGCTTGCATCGACACCCTGGTCCGCGCCGAGGCCCTCGACTTCATGATCGATACGGTCAAGGCCATTGCCCTGGAGGTGGGAGGGGCGGGCCAATGAACGTCCTGCTGGTTTCCCAATGCACCAAGAACGCCCTGGTCCAGACCCGTCGCGTCATCGACCAGTTCGCCGAACGCTGCGGCGAGCGCACCTGGCGGACGGCCATCACCCAGCAAGGGCTGGATACCCTCTACCGCCTCCTGCGCCGGTCGGCGCGCAAGAATACGGCCGTTGCCTGCCACTGGATACGGGGCAAGGACCACAGCGAACTGCTGTGGATCGTCGGCGACGCCCGGCGCTTCAACCTGCGCGGCGCCACGCCCACCAACACCACCCGCCGCGACGTCCTGCGCAGCGGCGATGAAAACGACTGGCACACCGGCGAGGACATCGCCCTCCTGGCCCGCCTGGCGGCCTTGTTCCACGACCTGGGCAAGGCCAGTCTGGCGTTCCAGAAAAAGCTCGTCAGCGCCCAGCCGGTGGCCGACCCGTTTCGCCACGAATGGGTTTCGCTGCGCCTCTTTGCCGCCTTCGTCGGCGAAGACGGCAAGGACGACCGGGCCTGGCTGGAGCGTCTGGCCGATCCCGACATCGACGCCGAGCCGCTCGTCCGCGACTGCTTGAAGGTCGACGATGGGCGCACCCTCGGCCCGTTCCGCACCCTGCATACGCCACTGGCCCGGGCCGTCGGCTGGCTGGTGGTGAGCCATCACCGGCTGCCGACGGCGACGAATCCCGCCTGGGCATTGTCCGCGCGCAATCTGGACAACATTCCCCTCGCCACCACTCACGACTGGTGCGGCAGCCGGGCGGCAAGCGACAAGGATGCGGAGGCGTGCTGGCGCTTCGACAGCCTGCCCCTGACCAGCCGCCACTGGCGCCAGCACGCCGCCATGGTCGCCCAGGCCATCCTGCGCCGGCCGAGGCTGACCGGCGAGCAAGCGGCACGGCTGCTGTCCAGCCCTTACGTCCTGCACCTGTCGCGCCTCGCCCTGATGCTGGCCGACCACTACTATTCGTCCCAGCCCAGCCATGCCCGTTACGGCGATCCACTGAAAAAGGGCGCCAAGGCGCTCTATGCCAATTCTCGGCGTGACGAGGCGGGCAAACCCTACCTCAACCAACGCCTCGACGAGCACCTGATCGGTGTCGAGGTCAATGCCGGCCGCCTGATGCGCGCCCTGCCCCGGTTGGAGTACAGCGTTCCGCGCATCGCCCGCCATATGGGTCTGCGCGCCAGAAGCACGGGGGCCTACCGCTGGCAGAATGCCGCGGCGGACCTGGCCGGGGCCCTGCGCGAACGCAGTGCCACCCAGGGCTTCTTCGGCGTGAACATGGCCTCCACCGGTTGCGGCAAGACTCTGGCCAACGCCCGCATCCTCTATGGTCTGGCAGACCCGGCCCGGGGGACACGCTTCACCGTCGCCCTAGGGTTGCGCACCCTCACCCTGCAAACCGGCGATGCTTACCGGAAGCGGCTCGAATTGGCCGAGGAGGACATGGCCGTCCTGGTCGGGGGCGCCGCCGTGCGCGCGTTGCACGAGCAGGGCAAGGCCGAACCCGGCCCGGCCGGCAGCGGCAGCGAATCGGCATTGGATCTTCTGCCGGAGCACAGCTACGTGCGCTACCGGAGCAGCCTGGAGGATGGCCCCCTCAAGGACTGGCTGTACCCGGAACGCAAGGGCGGCGCGGAAGAAGAGGCGGGGGAGGGCGAGGCCGAGGGCAGCGGGTATGGGGAAGAAGGGCGTGGCGCCAGCACCCGCCGCGCCGCCAGCCGGGGCCGCCAGGCTTCCGCCTTGCTCGATGCGCCGGTGCTGGTCTGCACGGTGGACCACCTCATGCCGGCCTGCGAGAGCACCCGGGGCGGGCACCAGATCCTGCCCATGCTGCGCCTGATGACCTCCGACCTGGTGCTGGACGAACCGGACGACTTCGGCCTCGACGACCTGCCCGCCCTGGCGCGGCTGGTCCATTGGGCCGGCATGCTCGGCAGCCGGGTGCTGTTGTCGTCGGCCACCCTGCCGCCAGCCCTGGTCCAGGGGCTGTTCCTCGCCTACTGTGCCGGCCGCAGGGAATTCCAGCGCAACCGGGGCGAGGCCGGCGAGCGGCTGGCGGTCTGCTGCGCCTGGTTCGACGAATTCGGTACCGACCAGGGCGACCATGGCGACGACGAAGCTACTGGGGCTTTCCTGGCGCGCCACAACGCCTTCGTGGCCCGACGCATCGAACGTCTGGCCAGCGATGGCGAGCCACGGCGCCGGGCCGAACTGGTTCCCTTGAATCTTCCCACACCGACCGCGAATGATGCGGCCCGGCGGCGTGGGGAACTGGGCGCCGGCCTGGCGGAGGTGTTGCGCGACCGGGCGCTGATCATGCACCACCGCCATCACGGCATCGATCCCGGTAGCGGTAAGCGGGTTAGTTTCGGCCTCATCCGCATGGCCAACATCGACCCCCTGTTCGACACGGCGTTGGCCCTCTTCCAGCAGGGGGCTCCTGCCGGCTACCGCATTCACCTGTGCGCCTACCATTCGCGCCATCCCCTGCTGGTGCGCGCCGCCATCGAACGGGAGCTGGACGCCGCCCTGGACCGCCACGACGAGCAGGCCGTGTTCGGCCTGCCCTCGGTACGGCAAGCCCTGGATAGGGGCGAAGAGGGCGACCACCTCTTCATCGTCCTGGCGACCGCCGTCGCCGAAGTGGGGCGCGACCACGACTACGACTGGGCCATCGTCGAACCCTCGTCGATGCGCTCGATCATCCAACTGGCCGGCCGGGTCTGGCGCCACCGCAAGCGCTCCTGCCCGGCCGACGCTCCCAACATCGCCCTGCTCGACAGCAACTTCCGCCACCACATGACGGGTGGAAAAGGGCTGGCCTTCATCCGCCCTGGCTTTGAAGGCGGGGACTTCGCCTTACGCAGCCACCGGCTGGGGGAGGTGCTCATTCCCGAACAATGGGCGGTAGTGGATGCCCGGCCCCGCATCCGTCCCCGGGATGGACTCGATCCCCACGGCAACCTGGCCGATCTGGAGCACGCCCGGCTCATCGACCTGATGCTGGGCGCCAGCCCGGGGAATGCCCAAGTGGCCGACCCGGTGCATTGGTGGTGGAACACCCCTGCCCATCTGAGCGGCGCGTTGCAACGCCAGCAGCCGTTTCGCCGGCAGATTCAGCAGCACTGTTGCTTCGCCCTGCTGCCGGACGAGGACGGCGCCCAGGTTGGCTTCTGGCAACTGCACAAGCCCCCCGCCATGGAGCCGAGTCCGGAATCCAGCCGCCTACGCCAGCTGGACGAGGGGCTGGCCCAGGGGCCGGGCATCGCCTCCTGGGCCGTGCCCGCCTACCTGCCGGCCCTGCTCGACCTGGCCGATGCCATGGGCCTGGAACCCCTCGACTGCGCGCGCCGCTTCGGCACCCTCGACCTGCCTGAGGGCGAGGAGGCCCCGCAGCTCTGGCGCTATCACCCGATGCTGGGGTTCAGCCGAGCGTGGAAATGAAAACGCAGAAGCCTATGGCTTCTGCGTTTGCTGCCTGTCCGGCAGTGAAGGGATTTCCCTGAAAGAAATAACTACTTCTGAGCTGCTTGAATCCAGCAGTGGCCCGGATTGTCGCACCGGTATGCATGAATTGGGCTGTTTCTAAAAAAGACTTGCACTTTATGCAGTCATGCTAGTACTCTAGACGAAAAATAAATACCTTTTTATAATTTTCCAAATAGAAATAACTAGGTTAAATTTTTTGGTGCAGAAAGACGACGAGGTGGAAAGACGACGAGGTGATCAGACCTCGTCGTCGGGTGAAGCCAACTACTCGTTGAGAACGAGGAGCCAAGCCGCAGGGCCAGATGCGGCAGAAAGGGAGGAACTGGTGTCTAGCACGTACCCAACCTTAATAGCCTGAAAGCCGGCCCCGGAGCTTTTGCTCCGGGGCCGATTTTATCCCTACCGTCCCCCTACTAGGAAGGAGTACATAGTGGCTTCGACCGTAACGGTTATGGACGATGTGGCGCGCATTCAGCGAGCCATCATCGATTTTTTGCAGGATCGCCTCCAGCCCAAGCTGGACAAGCTCAAGGCCGGGGATGACGAGACCCGGCAGCGGCTCATCGACGAGCATCGCCCGGCCGCGTGGCTGGCCGATGCGGTGCGCCGGGTGGGGCAGATTCAACTGGTGTCCCACGCCGTCAAGTTCACCCACCCCTCGGCGGATGGGTCGAGCCTGGCCAGCCGGGGCAATCCGGCGGCGCCGCCGCTGGAACTCGGCACCCATACTCTGGGCGACGACTGGGCGCCGGACGTGGTCGGCAACGCGGCGGCCCTCGACGTCTACAAGTTCCTGCGCCTGAAGGTGGATGGCCGCACATTGCTGGAGCGCGCCGAGGCCGGCGACCCGGCCCTGGCTGCGGCCCTTTCCGACGACCCGGCCCAGGCCGGTGAATGGCTGTCGGCTTTTGCCGGCCTGGGCCGTTCCCGCGGGCGGCCCGCCTCCCACAAGCTGGCCCGGCAGATCTACTGGCCGGTGGGGGAGGGGCAATACCATCTGCTGGCCCCGCTGTTCTCGTCGTCACTGGCCCATGCGGCCTACCGGCGCATCAACGACGACCTGTTCTCCGACGGCGCCAAGGCAGCCCGGGAGGCCCGGCGCGCCGGCAAGCACAGCGAGCGGGGGTTCCGGGACTATCCCCGGCTGGCCATCCAGAGCTTCGGCGGTTCCAAACCCCAGAACATCAGCCAACTCAACAGCGAGCGCCGGGGCGAGAACTACCTGCTGCCGTCCCTGCCGCCCGTGTGGAAATCGGCGGAGGTGAAGCCGCCCCTGGGTTGCGACACGGTCTTCATGGCCCGGCGCCAGTTCGGCGCACGGCCCGAAGTCCGGCGGCTGGCCGTGGTTCTGCGCGATTTCCTGGTCAGCGTGCGCAATGCCCCCAGCAATGTCCGCATTCGCGCCACCCGGGAGCAACTGGTGGCGGACCTGGTCGATCAGGTTCTGCAAATGGCCGCCGAACTGCGCACCCTGGAACCGGGCTGGAGCGTCGGCGAAGGCTGCCGGCTCAACTTGGACGAGCAATGCTGGCTCGATCCACTGCACCACCGCGATGACGAAGCCAGCCAGGCCCATTACCTCGGTGGGGCGTGGAAGGACGAGGTGTGCCGCCGCTTCGCCGCATGGCTGAATGGCCGGCTGCAAACCGACAAGACCGGCTTTGGCGACGACGAGGCCCTGGAATGGCGGCGGGTGCTGGACCGGGAGCTGAACCTGCTGAAGGAGAACCTGGGCGATGAATGACCGCAACCCTTTCCGCCCCTCCGGTCCGGTCGGCGTGCTGCTCCTGCCCCGGTTGCGGGTGCAGAACGCCAATGCCGTTTCCGGGCCCCTGACCTGGGGCTTTCCCGCGCCCAGCGCCTTTCTCGGCTTCGCCCATGCCCTCGAACGGCGGCTGGCGGCAAGTCACGGCGTGGCGTTCGAAGGCGTGGGCATCGTCTGCCACGGCTTCGATCCCCAGGTGTTCACCCCAAACCGCCGCCGGCATCTGGTGTTCACCCAGAGCCGCAATCCGGTGTACCTCAAGCGCGATGCGGCCAAGTTCGTCGCTGATGGCACGCCGCCCGCCATTGTCGAGGAGGGCAAGGCCCACCTGGAGGTGAGCCTGGTCCTCGGGGTGCGGCAGCACGGCTTCATCGAAGCCCTCGAAGGCCAGATGTTTGCCGAAGCGGCGGGCCAGGCCGCCCTGGGCATGCGCCTGGCCGGGGGCAGCATCCTGCCCGCCAAGCCGAGGTGGCAGGCACACTGGCTGGATTGGCCCGAATCCCGGAACGAGCAGTGCCGCGCCTTTGCCAGGTTGCGCCGCCGGCTCTTGCCGGGCTTCGCCTTGGTCCATCGCCCCGACCTGCTGGCCGAACGGCTGGCGGCGTTGCAGGCCGAGGCGCCCGGAGCCGGTCTGCTCGATGCCTTGCTCCACCTCAGCGGCCTCAACCATGCGCCCGTTCCGCCCGTGGAGACGGCCCCGCCGGTTCCGGTGGCCGAGGGTGAAGCTGCTGCCGGCCCCGGGCCGCAGGCGGTTAAAGAGGTTACCAAGGACGCCACCAAAGAGGCCACCAAGGTCGCTTGGGACGTTGAGAGACGGCCCGGCTGGCTGGTGCCTCTGCCGGTCGGCTACGCGGGTCTGTCGCCGCTCCACGGGCCGGGCGAGGTCGGCGGCGCCCGGGACGATGCCACCCCGCTGCGCTTCGTCGAAAGCCTCTATTCGCTTGGGCAGTGGCTCGGGCCGCACCGCCTCGGCTGCCTGGAGCAATTGTTGTGGCACAGCACCGCCGATCCGCTCGCCGGGTTGTACCGCTGCACCAACCATTACGTTGATCACGTCGATACCCTCGCCGGCGCCGGCGAAACCACCATGCAAGGAGCCTGACCATGGCCAAGAACGAACTCACCACCGCCTCCGTCCTCGCCTTTGAACGCAAGCTCGACCCTTCCGACGCGCTGTTTGCCGCCGGCCGCTGGGCGGATCGCACCGCCGACGGGCAGTGGTCGGCCGTCGCCCTGCGCGAAAAATCCGTGCGCGGCACCATCTCGAACCGGCTCAAGACCAAGGGGGCCGACGCCGCCAAGCTCGACGCCGCCATCGAAAACCCCAACCTGCAAACGGTGGACGTGGCGGCCCTGCCCAACGACGCCGACACCCTGCGCGTGCGCTTCACCTTGCGCGTGCTGGGCGGCGCCGGCCAGCCGTCGGCCTGCAACAACGCCGCCTACCGAACCAAGCTGCAAGCCACGGTGCAAAGCTACGTGGACGAGATCGGCTTTGCCGAGTTGGCGCGCCGCTACGCCATCAACCTGGCCAATGGCCGCTTCCTGTGGCGCAACCGGGTCGGTGCCGAACAGGTCGAGGTCGTGGTGCGCCATCTGGTGGGCGGCGAGGCCAGTCACACCTGGCGTTTCGACGCCATGGCCTTCAGCCTGCGCAACTTCGACGTGCCGGCCGCTTCGGCCAAGGACTTGGCGCAGTTGGCCAGCACCATCGCCCAGGGCCTGGCGGGCCGGGACCACGTTCTGCTCGAAGTGGTGGCCTACGCCCGGGTCGGCGACGGCCAGGAGGTCTATCCCTCCCAGGAGCTGGTGCTGGACAAGGGCGACAAGCGCGGCCAGAAGAGCAAGGTGCTGTACGCGGTGAACGAGGTGGCCGCCCTGCACAGCCAGAAGGTCGGCAATGCCCTGCGCACCGTCGACACCTGGTACCCGGACGAGGACGGCGATGGCCTGGGCCCCATCGCGGTCGAGCCCTACGGCTCCGTCACCAGCCAGGGCAAGGCCTACCGGCAGCCGCGCAAGGGGGACTTCTACACTCTGCTCGACGGCTGGGTGCTCAAGGACCAGGTGCCGGACGAAGGTGGCCGGCACTTCGTCATGGCCACCCTGATCCGGGGCGGCGTGTTCGGCGACAGCGACAAGGAATGAGGCCCGCGCCATGGACGCCTATGTCGACCTCCGTCTTTTGCCCGACCCGGAATTCCCCCAGCCGTTGCTGATGAATGCCCTGTTCGCCAAGTTCCACCGTGGTTTGGTGGCCCATGGCGAAGGGCGCATTGGCATCAGTTTCCCCGAGGTGGATGCCCGGCGCCCCAGTCTGGGGGGCTGCCTGCGGCTGCACGGCGGTGCCGGCGAGTTGTCGGCCTTCCTGGGCAGCGGCTGGCTGGCCGGCATGGCCGATCACCTGGCGGTGGGGCAGGTTGCCCCGATTCCCCCGGGGGCCGGGCACTGCCTCGTCCGCCGGGTCCAGGCCAAAAGCAGCCCGGAGCGCCTGCGGCGGCGGCTGATGCGGCGCAAGGGCATCGGTGAGGCCGAAGCCGCCCAGGCCATTCCCGATGCCAGCGCCAGGCGGCTCGACCTGCCTTACCTGACGCTGCGCAGCGCCAGCACCGGCCAGCAGTTCCGCCTGTTCATCGAGCACCTGCCTGACCAGGCCGGCGCCAGCCCGGGCGCCTTCAGCGCCTACGGCCTCAGCCCGACCGCCACACTGCCCTGGTTCTAACCCTTTTTCTCGCCCCTTTGCCATCTCCTTGTTTTTAAAGGAAGTGGAGAAGGGGCGTTATTTTTGGGTCAAGCCAGGAGAAAATGTTGGAGTTCCTTGCCAGGCAAGGGGCTGGGGTAATGTTGTGGCTACTTCACTGCCGTATAGGCAGCTCAGAAAACGGTGCCCACCAGGGGCTTGCGGAACAGCAGCTTCACTGCCGTATAGGCAGCTCAGAAAAAACGGAACCTACCGCCGGGGCCTGCGGGCAGCTTCACTGCCGTATAGGCAGCTCAGAAATCTTCGTGCTCATCTTCGGCGGCCCCTTTCGGCTTCACTGCCGTATAGGCAGCTCAGAAATAAGTGAATCAGATATTTGCAACACTCCTGATCTTCACTGCCGTATAGGCAGCTCAGAAATGGTGACCTGGAAGGCGAAATCTTGGAAGGGACTTCACTGCCGTATAGGCAGCTCAGAAACACTACGCCACCACCGCCTCTTCGGACGAATTCTTCACTGCCGTATAGGCAGCTCAGAAATGGTACTCGCCGGGGAAGCTGGGCATTGAACCCTTCACTGCCGTATAGGCAGCTCAGAAATATGCCAAAAGTCATATTGACATGCTGAACAACTTCACTGCCGTATAGGCAGCTCAGAAATTGATGTTCCACGCCGCGCCCAGCAGGGCCACCTTCACTGCCGTATAGGCAGCTCAGAAAAGGAAGGGAACCGTCGCCGGCATCCTGGCGTTCTTCACTGCCGTATAGGCAGCTCAGAAATTCACCGGCCAGATTCCCCTCGTTGTATTTAGCTTCACTGCCGTATAGGCAGCTCAGAAAGCACTTGAGTGGCTCGACGAACCGCATGAAGAACTTCACTGCCGTATAGGCAGCTCAGAAATGATTCGAGGCACAGACAATGCACGCCACCCGCTTCACTGCCGTATAGGCAGCTCAGAAAGCCAGGCGCAACTTCGAGGTGAAGCGGAATTTCTTCACTGCCGTATAGGCAGCTCAGAAACTGGCCTCGCCGAAGCTGGGGTGGACCATTGACTTCACTGCCGTATAGGCAGCTCAGAAATGGCACGCAAGAGAAAAGTCCGCCAAAACTCCCCTTCACTGCCGTATAGGCAGCTCAGAAAGGGTGGTGGCCTGATCCCTTCCGATCACATATCTTCACTGCCGTATAGGCAGCTCAGAAATGGTCAATCAGTTCTGCGGGGGTCATAGGGCGCTTCACTGCCGTATAGGCAGCTCAGAAATGCAGGCCGCGGCGCTGCATGCCGAGGCCCAGCTTCACTGCCGTATAGGCAGCTCAGAAAATCTGGTCCGGTAACGGTCTTCGGCTTGTTCCCTTCACTGCCGTATAGGCAGCTCAGAAAACTTGGCGAAAAGCTCCAATCCTTCTTGACTTCTTCACTGCCGTATAGGCAGCTCAGAAATAAAGAGCATTGGCTTGCATTGGACAATGGACCTTCACTGCCGTATAGGCAGCTCAGAAATCTTCGGCGGTGAAATCGACGGTCTGGCCCTGCTTCACTGCCGTATAGGCAGCTCAGAAATGTAGGACTTGTGTCCGAGGAACTGCTGGACACTTCACTGCCGTATAGGCAGCTCAGAAAGTCCCGGCGAACCAGGGCTGTCCGTCGATTTCCCTTCACTGCCGTATAGGCAGCTCAGAAAACGCCCTTTTGCTCAAAATTTGAGCAGAGCGCTTCACTGCCGTATAGGCAGCTCAGAAACAGTACTGCGCCGACAACGGAATCGTGCGCCACCTTCACTGCCGTATAGGCAGCTCAGAAATGGAAGAAGATAGCGCCGCACTGGCCGAACAACTTCACTGCCGTATAGGCAGCTCAGAAAAAAGGCAACCTGGACCTGGAGGCTGTGAAGAACTTCACTGCCGTATAGGCAGCTCAGAAAAATTCGGCGGCGGTGAAGCCCAGCTCCATGACCTTCACTGCCGTATAGGCAGCTCAGAAATGAAAGCCTTTGAGGCTTCCAATGTGACGGAACTTCACTGCCGTATAGGCAGCTCAGAAATGCTCAACGACCTGCAGGAGGCCGTGGCCAAGCTTCACTGCCGTATAGGCAGCTCAGAAAAACCGCTTCGCAGAACTGACCAGCGGCGCGTTCTTCACTGCCGTATAGGCAGCTCAGAAAACAAACGCGCTGTGCTGCGTTTTTTCATACCGCTTCACTGCCGTATAGGCAGCTCAGAAAAAGTACCTGCACAAGTGTTTCGATGAGCTTGAACTTCACTGCCGTATAGGCAGCTCAGAAAAGGTGGCGTCGTCGTTGTCGCTGGGGAGCAGGCTTCACTGCCGTATAGGCAGCTCAGAAAGCAAGACCGGCGCGCTCCGCGCGCGTGCCGTCCTTCACTGCCGTATAGGCAGCTCAGAAAATGTCTTGGCCGCAACAACGCCAGCGCCAACCCTTCACTGCCGTATAGGCAGCTCAGAAAATCGGCAGCCACAATGCGCCCTGAATAGCCCCCTTCACTGCCGTATAGGCAGCTCAGAAAGTCGCCGCCATCCTGGCGTTGACCTGTTTCGCCTTCACTGCCGTATAGGCAGCTCAGAAAACGGAGCCGCTGGCCGCCCGCTGGTCTGTTTTCTTCACTGCCGTATAGGCAGCTCAGAAATGGCAGCGGCAATCATCAAAGCGGCAGGCCATCTTCACTGCCGTATAGGCAGCTCAGAAAACCGCCTGTCTTAACGATGGCGGAGCAGTTGTCTTCACTGCCGTATAGGCAGCTCAGAAATTAAATTCAGGCTTTGGCCGTGGGTTTGTATCCTTCACTGCCGTATAGGCAGCTCAGAAAAACTGGAATAAAACAATGAAACCCCGAACCCGCTTCACTGCCGTATAGGCAGCTCAGAAATTGCCGAAACCCAGAAAGAGGCGGGGCTTGAGCTTCACTGCCGTATAGGCAGCTCAGAAAATGATGCTGGCGATGATGCCTTCCAGATAGGTTCTTCACTGCCGTATAGGCAGCTCAGAAAGAAGAGCAATGGTCGATCATTGATCCGACGATCTTCACTGCCGTATAGGCAGCTCAGAAAGGTTCCGAATTCCTTTTCTATGGTATCGCTCGCTTCACTGCCGTATAGGCAGCTCAGAAAAGAACGACTTGAAGGCCCTGGGGTGGCTGGTGCTTCACTGCCGTATAGGCAGCTCAGAAAAGGGAAAGACGCCGATCCCGACGGAGCGCTGGCTTCACTGCCGTATAGGCAGCTCAGAAAAGGCGCATCCGGCGGGCGTCAGGCAAGGCGGCCTTCACTGCCGTATAGGCAGCTCAGAAAGGCTGAAACCTTTCCTTCCTATAGACCCTCCCCTTCACTGCCGTATAGGCAGCTCAGAAAATTGAGGCGTAGCTCTTGCCGGCACGGGGAAGCTTCACTGCCGTATAGGCAGCTCAGAAAACCCCGAGGTCGAGTGGGATTCGTCCCTGCTCCTTCACTGCCGTATAGGCAGCTCAGAAAATCATCAAGACCCCCGCCCCGGATTCTTTCAGCTTCACTGCCGTATAGGCAGCTCAGAAAAGTCCGAAACCACGGCCACGGAGACGCCGGGCCTTCACTGCCGTATAGGCAGCTCAGAAATGTTCGCGTGGAACCAGGCGATGCCCTATTGGCTTCACTGCCGTATAGGCAGCTCAGAAATCTTTCAGTTCTGGATCGAGGCCGGGGCATACCTTCACTGCCGTATAGGCAGCTCAGAAAGCTCGATGATCGGGCCGCCCTGAGTCCAGTTGCTTCACTGCCGTATAGGCAGCTCAGAAATCGACAGCGCCGCGGGCGAGCAGCAAATCCTCCTTCACTGCCGTATAGGCAGCTCAGAAAATCTTGTTCGTGTTCGGCAGATAGTCCTTGTTCTTCACTGCCGTATAGGCAGCTCAGAAAACCTAGGAAAAGCCATGCAACTGACAGCTGAACTTCACTGCCGTATAGGCAGCTCAGAAAGTACCGAACGCGAGGCCGTGCCAATGGCCATCCTTCACTGCCGTATAGGCAGCTCAGAAAAACGGGAGTGACCGTTACGCCGTAACGGCATGCTTCACTGCCGTATAGGCAGCTCAGAAAAGTGGTCGATCTGGGACTTGAACTTCCGCCCGCTTCACTGCCGTATAGGCAGCTCAGAAAGACAACGGAATCGTGCGCCACGAAGTGTCCTTCTTCACTGCCGTATAGGCAGCTCAGAAACCGATGCGCATCCGGCTGACCCTGGACGACAATCTTCACTGCCGTATAGGCCGCTCAGAAATGCACCGCCTCCCAAGCCTGCTGAGAAGAACCCTTCACTGCCGTATAGGCAGCTCAGAAAATCAAGGAGCAAGGCCATGATCCGCCTCTACGCTTCACTGCCGTATAGGCAGCTCAGAAATGGGCAGCGCGGCGAACACGTCACCGCTCTCCCTTCACTGCCGTATAGGCAGCTCAGAAAAAGTCCAAGCTGCCGGACGGCGAACCGGACGACTTCACTGCCGTATAGGCAGCTCAGAAAAAGATACCGCCCAGCAGTCCAGCCCCAAGACCCTTCACTGCCGTATAGGCAGCTCAGAAAAATGAATCAAGCACTTGCGCAATAACTTCCTTCTTCACTGCCGTATAGGCAGCTCAGAAATGGGCAAGCTGGCCATCAAGAGCCTGTCCCGCCTTCACCGCCGTATAGGCAGCTCAGAAAAGCCGCAATCCGAAAGCCGCATCCGGATCGTGCTTCACTGCCGTATAGGCAGCTCAGAAAATGCCACGGTCGGCCGCCGCGCCGGCAAGGTCCTTCACTGCCGTATAGGCAGCTCAGAAAAGCGAGAGCCGAAACCTAGTACGCCAATCCGCCTTCACTGCCGTATAGGCAGCTCAGAAAAGGTCGCCCGACCGCACCGGCCTGGTGGTGGACTTCACTGCCGTACAGGCAGCTAATAAGCCGAAAAAATAAACAACTCAATGCACCACATCGCACAGTCGTTCTTGCGGACCTGTCGCTGTGTGTAGTTTTGCCGTACCACGAAGCCCGATCTCCACCACCATCCCGCCACCATCCCCGGCGCTGGCCTGCAAGTTGCCGCCATGGGCTTCGACGATGCGTCTGGCGAAGTAGTAGCCCAAGCCGCTGCCTTTCTTGCCCAGCGACGAGTCGGCGCGGTAGTAGGGGGTTCCCAGCATCGCCAAATCCTCGTCGTTCAGGGATGGGCCCCGGTCGGCGATCCTGATGCGCAGTTCTCCGGCGCTTACTGTTGCCGCGATTTCCACGGCGGTGTCGGGTGGCGAATAGCGCAGGGCGTTGTCCATCAGATTGCCCACGGCCATGCCCAGCAGGGTGGGGTCGAGGCTAAACGCTGCGTCGGAGGGTTCGACCGTCAGCACGACCCGCTTGCCGGCATCCTCGCCCAGCATGCGCACCGCCTCTTCGAGCAGGGGGCGGATGGGGCAATGCGTGCGGGAGAGGGCCAAGCCGCCGTGGTCGAGGGCTTCCGTCAGCAGGAAGTTGTCCACCAGCCCGGAAAGGGTGGCGACGTTGCCGCGTATCTGCGCCAGGCGCCGGCTTTCTCCGGCCGCCAGTTCCGGCGTCTTGATCCCGATCATCTGGGCCGAACGGTCGATGGCGGCGAGGGGATTGCGGAATTCGTGGGAGAGCATGGCGACGAAGCGCCGCTGTTCCTCGGTCCGTTGCGTGGCGAGGGTGGCCTTCTGCTCGGCCATGGCCTTGTCACGCGGCACCTGGCGCAGGCGCAGCGCCAGGCCGCAACTCATCACCAGCACATGAACCAGGGGGGCCATCTGGTAGAGGGCCACCACGTTCTGGGGCAGCATCCCCAGGTTGGCGGCGGTGTTCACCCCGGTGCCCAGCGCCGGAATGATGAAGGCGACGAAATACACCATCAGTTCGACCCGGCGGGTGCGCCACCAGGCGATCAGCACCAGGGCCATGCCGATGAGGAAATTGAGGCTGTTCAGGTAATTCGCCAGCTTCACGACCACCAGCAGCGCCGAGGTCACCAGAAAGGGCATCAGCGCGAAGGGCAGCAGGGCGAGGTTGAGGACGATGGTGAACCGATACAGGCGGTGGATGCGCGGATAGGCCTGTTTCAGCTCCAGCAGCCGGCTCCACATGAGCACGATGGCGATCGCCCCGCCCAGCCAGCCGATGCGCGGGAACACATCGACGAGCCAGGGCGCGTCGAGGGCGAACAGCACCGGCAGGTAGCCGGTGACGCCCAGGTTGAACAGCACCTGGGAGGCGATATAGCCGGCATAGGCGGCCATGACGACGTCGCGAAGCCACGCGCCGAGTATCGAATAGAGCAGCACTGCGATCAGCAGGATGCCGAAGTACAACCCGCCGTGAAAATTGCTGCGGGTTTCGTTGGCGACGAAAACGCCGGGCTGCCAGAGTTCGGCGGTGACGTTGATGGCGTTGTGCGTGCGCACGCGGAAATAGACGTCGGTGTGCCCGGAGGCGTCGACGGGCACGGCGAACAGGCGGGTCTGGTACGGGCGATCCCCGTAAGGCCGGTGATAGCCGAGGGCGTACTGTGCAAAGCCTCCCTCCGGTTTTTCCACCCAGATGTCTACTTCCTCCAGCTCGGGAATGCCGATGGTCAGCACCCAGCGCGCAGGCGCGGCCGAGGCCTGGTTGCTGAGTTCGAAACGGAACCAGTGGGCGGCCGTGTCGTAGCCCAGGCTGCGGAATTCGGGGAGGAGGGTGAAGCGCTGTTGGCGAACCGCCTCGAAGGACAGGGCATTGGCGGCATCGGCAAAATGCTCCAGCCGGCCTTCCAGGGAGGCATGCCGCGTATCCGCCGTTAGCACCAGGGGGGCGGCCTGGCTTGCCCCGGCCATCACGATCAGCACGATCAGCACGATGGCCGCAAGCAGGCGCCGCATCACGCGCTGACCTCGCAGTCGCCGATGAAGGTGTAGCCCTGGCCGTAACTCGGACGCACGGGAAATTCGATGCCGCAGGCCTGCTGGACCTTGCGCCGCAGCCGGCTCGCGGCATTGTCTAGGTTGCGCAGGTTCGAGAGGGTATCCTGCTTGCCCAGGGCGGCCAGCAGCCTCTCCCGTTCCACCACCTCGCCGGGCCGGTCGAACAGGGTGGTAAGAAAGATGCGCTCGGTGTGGGTCAAGGGAACGATGAGGCCGTTGGGGGTTTCCAGGGACCACTGCCGTTCGCGCAGATGCCAGCGGTTCGCCTCGTCAGCCTGCCCGGCGGCTGGCTGCGCCGTACCTGCCATGTTCAGCCGGCGCAGCACGCTGAGGCAGGTGGCCTCTATCACCTCCAGGGGGCTGCGCTTCGAGAGATAGGCGTCCGCCCCCGCCCACAACCCGGTCACCTGGTCGGCGGCGGCGTCCAGGGCCGTCAGTATCACGATGCCGGCGGTGTCCTGGGCGCGCACGCGGCGCACCACTTCCAGGCCGCTGGCGCCGGGCAGGGCGATATCCAGCAACAGCAGGTCGAAATGCACCAAGGGCCAGACCTGGAAGAAGTCCTCGGCGCTCCCGAAGCCGCGGGCGGTCATGCCGCGCAATTGCAAAAACTCCACCAGATCAGCGCACAACCCGGGGTCGTCCTCGACTACGGCGACGAGGGAAGGGGGAGGGGACGGCTTCATCTGAACCGGCATAAAAGAATGGAGAACCGGCCAAGTTTAGCGGCCTGCCGCGATATGGCCAGATTTTGACAGCATCTGACAGAAATCAATTGGAATGTTGGCCCGGACAGCCCGTAACATCTCGTGGTTTTGGTCAAACGCCTCCAATACATGGAAACGCCGGGCAACGCATACAAACGTCATCAATTGGATAGGGTGGCCGCCGGGGCCTGCTGACCCCTCCGGACGATAAGGAAGATAACGCTATGTCATTGCTCTGCCGCGCCATTTTCGATTCCACCGCCCGTCCTGCCGTGAGCCTGTGCCTGGCGGCCTTTGCCATGGCAGCCACCGCCCAGGACGGCGCCGCCCAGTGGCTGCCTCACCTGGACTTCGAGGGCAAGCTCGGCAACAAGCGCAATATCGGCGAGGCGGACTTCTTCCTGCCCATCGCACAGGACGCCCGCACCCTCTACTTCGCCAACGTGCGTACCCGTTTCGACAGCGAGAGCGGCCGTGAAGGCAACCTCGGCCTGGGTGTGCGGCACATGCTGGAGAACGGCTGGAACCTGGGGACTTACGGCTACTTCGACCGGCGCCGTTCCTCGGACACCGGCTACTACTACAACCAGACGACCCTGGGCGTCGAAGCCCTGGGCCGGGACGTCGACCTGCGTGCCAATGCCTACGTGCCGGTCGGCACCCAGACCCACGATCTGGGCAGCACCAGCACGGCAGCGCTGTCCGGCAGCACGGTCCAGGTGACGACCACCAACCGGGAAGAGCACTCCTTGCAGGGCTTCGACGCCGAAGCCGGCTGGCGCTTGCCGATCTTCGATTCGGAAGCGCGCCGCCAATTGCGCGTTTATGCCGGCGGCTACCATTTCAGCATGGCCGGCATCACCGTCGAAGGCCCCCGGGCCCGGGCCGAGCTGGCCTTCGAGGACCTGGGCTGGTTCGGGCGCGGCACGGCACTCTTTGTCAGTGCCGAGGCCCAGCACGACCATGCCCGGGGCAGCCAGCAGTTCTTCTCCGTCCGCCTGCGCATTCCCCTGGGCAAGGCCGACGAGGCGCGCAGCCCACTCTCGGCCCAGGCGCGGCGCATGGTGGCGCCGGTGGTGCGCGACGTCGATGTGGTGACCCAGCGTCGCGTCTCGACCCAAATGGAGTCGGTGGATGCCGCCACGGCCAGCAACGCCGTCACCCTGGATGGCAAGGCGGTGACGCTGGTGAACAGCGCCACCACCACCGGCGCCAACCTGCAGAACGCCCTCGATGCAGCGGGCAACAATTCCACCGTGGTGCTGGCCGGCAGGTTCGACACCACCGCCCCCCTCGCGCTCAAGCCCGGCCAGAGCCTCATCGGCCTCGGTAACCTGACGGTGACGACGCCTTCGGGCCATAGCGTCACCCTGGCCGCACCAGGGGCCACCTTGGCCTCGACCCTGTCGCCGCCCAACCTCGGTTCCCAGGCATCGGTGACCATGGCCAGCGGCAGCACCTTGCGCGGCATGACCATCAACGCCGCCAATACCGCCGCCAACGGTGCCAACACATGGGTCTACGGGATCGATGCGAACGGCGTCAGCGGTGTGGTGATTGCCGGCAACACGGTGACGGCCACCAGCCCCGTCGCCTCGGCCATCGCCCTGCGGCTGAACAACACCACCAACGCCACCGTCACGGGCAATAGCCTGACCGCCATCAACACCAATGTCGGGGGCGGCTCTGGCATTGCGTTGCAACTGCTGACCAACTCGACGGCACTGGTGAGCGGCAATACCTTGTCCGGCCAGGGGGTCGGTGCCTCGATTGCCCTCCACATCAGCAGCTCGACGCCCCTGCCGGGTTCCACCGGCAACACCGTTCTGGCGGGCTCGTGCAGCAGCAGCGGTAGCGGCGGGACGATCGGCTATGTGGATGCCGGCGGGGTGGCCCACAGCTGCCCCTGATGGGGGTAGCAGGGCACGACGGGGACAGCTGATTCAGCGCTGTCGCCGTTCATACCCATCCTGCCTGGAAACCCAATAGGGACGCCATTGCCGGCCCATTGCGGGCTCGTTGCCAGCGCCAGGCGGCTCGACTTGCCTTACCTGACGCTACGCTACGCTACGCAGCGCCGGCAGCTTCTTCCCGCGCTTCTCGGCTCGGCCCTGACGCTACGCTACGCAGCGCCAGCACCGGTCAGCAGTTCCGCCTGTTCATCGAGCACCTGCCCGACCAGGCCGGCGCCAGCCCGGGTGCCTTCAGCGCCTATGGCCTCAGCCCGACCGCCACACTGCCCTGGTTCTGACCCTTTTTCTTGCTCCTTTTCCATCTCCTTGTTTTTAAAGGAATTGGAAAAGGGGCGTTATTTTTGGGTTAAGCCTGGGGAAACTGTTGAAGTTCCTTGTCAGGCAAAGCGTTGGGGTAATGTTGTGGCTACTTCACTGCCGTATAGGCAGCTCAGAAAGTCATGTCCCGGTTCAGTTCGTCCGGGAATATCTTCACTGCCGTATAGGCAGCTCAGAAATATTAGGCAGAGAATCGCGGCAGAAAGCAGCCCTTCACTGCCGTATAGGCAGCTCAGAAAGAGCAGAAGGCGTAGAACTCGCCCGGGTCCGGCTTCACTGCCGTATAGGCAGCTCAGAAAGTTTAAGTGGCAAGCCGTAATATCCATTTCCGCTTCACTGCCGTATAGGCAGCTCAGAAATACGCGGATGGCAAGGAATATACCCCCGGCCACTTCACTGCCGTATAGGCAGCTCAGAAAGCCCCGATCTACGACCAGGTCACCCAGCCTGCCTTCACTGCCGTATAGGCAGCTCAGAAACAGATCAGGTTCCGGATCAGTCGTTGAAGAGAACTTCACTGCCGTATAGGCAGCTCAGAAATTGGCGGCGGCGGACTGGGAGAGACGGTGGAACTTCACTGCCGTATAGGCAGCTCAGAAACGGTACGATCACGCAGCACTCGTCGATCCACTCTTCACTGCCGTATAGGCAGCTCAGAAAGGCGGACTGCTTCCGGGTGTCCAGCTTCTGCCCTTCACTGCCGTATAGGCAGCTCAGAAAACTCGGGCCTTACCCGCACCCAATCGCCGCCACTTCACTGCCGTATAGGCAGCTCAGAAACGAACCACTCCGATCTCTCGAAAGTGTACGAGCTTCACTGCCGTATAGGCAGCTCAGAAAGAGAAAATTCCCGGCCGGCGAAATGGCCTCTGCTTCACTGCCGTATAGGCAGCTCAGAAAGGGACCGATGCCGAGGACGTATGGAGCGATCACTTCACTGCCGTATAGGCAGCTCAGAAATTGATGTAGAGCTTGGCGTACCAGCGCTTGGACTTCACTGCCGTATAGGCAGCTCAGAAAGGTAAGCCGCCCCGTGGTGCGGTCCATATGCTCTTCACTGCCGTATAGGCAGCTCAGAAAAGCCGCCATCGTGCAGCCCCAGGGGCTGACCGCTTCACTGCCGTATAGGCAGCTCAGAAAGTCATGTCCCGGTTCAGTTCGTCCGGGAAGATCTTCACTGCCGTATAGGCAGCTCAGAAACGGGCGACTTCGAGGCTGGCACGCTGCTGGTGCTTCACTGCCGTATAGGCAGCTCAGAAAGGTACATCGTGTAGCCCATCCCAGCGAACGGCCTTCACTGCCGTATAGGCAGCTCAGAAAATGACGGAAAGCCCGAAAGCGGCGTCCCCGTGCTTCACTGCCGTATAGGCAGCTCAGAAAACTCCGAACCATTGCGCGTCCAGCACACCCCACTTCACTGCCGTATAGGCAGCTCAGAAAGGAAGCCAAAGCCGCCCAGGGTCAGGGCCAGCCTTCACTGCCGTATAGGCAGCTCAGAAAATTGACGGATGCAAGGGACGATTGCATCTGGTCTTCACTGCCGTATAGGCAGCTCAGAAAAGCCAGCGATCAGGACGGAGGCTTTTGACGCGCTTCACTGCCGTATAGGCAGCTCAGAAAGGTTCGTGGCTGCTGACGTGTGCCGGGCTCTCCTTCACTGCCGTATAGGCAGCTCAGAAAACTGCCGGCAGCTATGGAAGCTACCACCTGATCTTCACTGCCGTATAGGCAGCTCAGAAAAGCAGGAGGTCGGTATCCCGAGGTGTGATGTCCTTCACTGCCGTATAGGCAGCTCAGAAAGATACCCACCACGTCACGTTGGAAGAGGCGCTCTTCACTGCCGTATAGGCAGCTCAGAAATCGAAATGACTGAATGATCAAATTGGCAATCTCTTCACTGCCGTATAGGCAGCTCAGAAAGGCTACCAGGGCGCGGCCTCCGCCACCGGCGCCTTCACTGCCGTATAGGCAGCTCAGAAAAGGGCGTACCCCAGGATGTCCTGGGTGTTGTCCTTCACTGCCGTATAGGCAGCTCAGAAAAGGGAGGCCAGGCGGTCAGTCGACAGCTTCACCTTCACTGCCGTATAGGCAGCTCAGAAACCGAACGGGTGGGGCTGCCAGTGCTACATCATCTTCACTGCCGTATAGGCAGCTCAGAAATGGACCTGCTGGACCACCACGGCCAGGGTCTGCTTCACTGCCGTATAGGCAGCTCAGAAAGTGTCGAGGGGCAGAAGCTGGACACCCGGAAGCTTCACTGCCGTATAGGCAGCTCAGAAATGCACCACGAATTCGACGGTAGCGACGACGCCCTTCACTGCCGTATAGGCAGCTCAGAAAATAGTAGCCGCCGCAGAACGAGAGGAATGTGCCTTCACTGCCGTATAGGCAGCTCAGAAAATCGTTCCCCGCCCTGGCCTGCGCCAGGGGCTCTTCACTGCCGTATAGGCAGCTCAGAAATGAAAGTCGTCGGCACCTACGTGTACGCCGAACTTCACTGCCGTATAGGCAGCTCAGAAATAGCCTATGTCGCAAGTCGAGTTGTTCCTTGGCTTCACTGCCGTATAGGCAGCTCAGAAAGGGCAGCACGTCCAATTCGCGGCGCCGACCGACTTCACTGCCGTATAGGCAGCTCAGAAACCCGAAGCAATGGTCGAATGGGGTGTGCTGGACCTTCACTGCCGTATAGGCAGCTCAGAAATACCCCCTGACTAACCCTTTCCATGCCCGGAACTTCACTGCCGTATAGGCAGCTCAGAAAACGTCGATGTCGCCCAGGGCGGCGATGTCCATCTTCACTGCCGTATAGGCAGCTCAGAAAAGGGGCGGGCCGATCAGATTGGCCGTCTTAATCTTCACTGCCGTATAGGCAGCTCAGAAACGAAGTTCTTTCGACCCACGGACCCGGGCAACCCTTCACTGCCGTATAGGCAGCTCAGAAATGGCCGCGCGCCTGCTCGAAGGCTTGGTCGGCCTTCACTGCCGTATAGGCAGCTCAGAAAGAAGAATTGCGCCTTTCCTGGCGTGCCCTGGCCTTCACTGCCGTATAGGCAGCTCAGAAAAGTTGGCTGGCTGCCGGCGTAAAGCATGCCGGCTTCACTGCCGTATAGGCAGCTCAGAAAAACCTTGTCCCTGCCGACAAGCCCCAGGATGTCTTCACTGCCGTATAGGCAGCTCAGAAAAAGTCCCCAAGATCAGCGATACCCTTGGGTTCCTTCACTGCCGTATAGGCAGCTCAGAAATCCGGCTGGCCAGCGGGACGACGGTTGAGAATCTTCACTGCCGTATAGGCAGCTCAGAAAATACCCGGCACACGCCGCCGCAACTACGGGGACTTCACTGCCGTATAGGCAGCTCAGAAATGTTTCGCTTCCTTCTTGAACGCCGGCGCCGGCTTCACTGCCGTAGACCGTACAACTTCCTTGCCCGCCTCCACTTCGAACGCCGGCGCCGGCTTCACTGCCGTATAGGCAGCTCAGAAAGCAAGTACCACACGCTCCGCGCGCGTGCCGTCCTTCACTGCCGTATAGGCAGCTCAGAAATGCTCGCGCACAACATCGACGCAGACGGCTAACTTCACTGCCGCACAGGCAACTCAGAAATCCAGCTCGACCGTGAGGAATCGGCACCACCGAATCACATCACCACTGTCGCTACCGTCTTTCCGCCCGACCGCGCCCCTCGCCTTCGCCGCATATCCTTAGCAGAATCCTTGCATTGCCGGCGGCGGTTCCCTTGCCTATAGTCGGCCGCCCGGGCCTTGCCGCCCTGCTTTCGATAATCTGCCGTGCCGCGTCAGCAACGCTTTCCCCAGCTCGCCCATTGGGGCGCCTTCACCGCCGTCGTCGAGGATGGCGTCCTGGTTCGCTGCGAGCCCTTCGCCCACGATCCGAACCCCTCGCCCCTGCTCGATTCGATTGCACCCATGGTCTATTCGGAGCGGCGCATCCGGCGTCCGGCCATCCGCCGCTCCTGGCTGGCGGCCCGGGAAAAGAGCGACCGCAGCCTGCGCGGCCGGGAGGATTTCGTCGAGGTGGGTTGGGACGAAGCCCTGGACCTGGTGGCCAGCGAGATTCGCCGGGTGCGCGAGACCCACGGCCCGGCCGGGCTGTTCGCCGGCTCCTACGGCTGGTCGTCGGCGGGGCGGCTGCACCATGCCCGTTCCCTGATCCGCCGCTTCTACTTTGCCGGCGGCGGGGCGGTGGACCAGGTGGGCAACTACAGCTGGGGCTCGGCCCAGTTCCTCCTGCCCCACGTCATCGGCACTTACAGCCCCCTCACCGGACGGGTCACCGCCTGGCCGAGCATCATCGACCACACCGAGGTGTTCGTCGCCTTCGGCGGGCTGGCGGTGAAGAACGCCCAGGTGTCCTCCGGCGGCGCCGCCGAGCATTCCCTGGAACCTTGGCTGCGCAAGCTGGCGGCCAGCGGCGCCCGGGTCATCAACATCAGCCCGACCCGGGACGATTGCCCGGCCTTTCTCGGCGCTGAGTGGATTCCCATCCGCCCCAACACCGACGTGGCCCTGATGCTGGCCCTGGCCTACGAGGTGAAGCGGCGTGGGGCGGCGGACGACGATTTTCTCGCCCGCCACTGCGTCGGTTACCCGCAACTGGCCGCCTACCTGGACGGCGCCGGGGATGGCGTCGCCAAGACCCCGGCCTGGGCGGCGGCGATCACCGGCATTCCGGCCGAGCGCATTGCCCGGCTGGCCAGCCAGTTGTGCGGGGCGCGCAGCTACCTGACTTGCGCCTACTCGGTGCAGCGGGCCCACCGGGGCGAGCAGCCCTACTGGATGGTCATCGCCCTGGCCGCCATGCTCGGCCAGATCGGCCTGCCCGGCGGCGGTTTCGGCTTCGGCCACGGTTCCATGAACGGGGTGGGCAATCCACGCTCGTTCACCCCGGGGCCGGAAATGCCCCTGGGCGCCAACCCGGCCGGGCTGGCGATCCCGGTGGCGCGCATCAGCGACATGCTGCTCAACCCCGGGGCGGCCTACGATTTTTCCGGCCGCCGCGCCACCTACCCAGACGTGCGCCTGGTGCACTGGGCCGGGGGCAACCCGTTCCACCACCACCAGCAGTTGAACCGTCTGCGCCAGGCCTGGCAGAAGCCCGAGACGGTGATCGTGCACGACATCTGGTGGACCGCCACGGCGCGCCATGCCGACATCGTGCTGCCGGCCACCACCTCCCTGGAACGCAACGACATCGGCGGCTCGTCCCGGGACCGCTACGTGCTCGCCATGCACCGGGCCATCGCGCCGCGCCACCAGGCCCGGGACGACTACGCCATCTTCGCCGACCTGGCCGAACGCCTCGGCTACCGGGACGCCTACACCGAGGGGCGCGACGAGGCGGCCTGGATTCGCCTGCTTTACGAGCGCTGCGGCGAGGCCCAGCGACGGGGCGGGGTTCCCCTGGACTGGCCTGATTTCGCCGCCTTCTGGCAACGGGGCTTCGTCGAGCTGCCGGCGCCCCGGGAGGATTTCGTCTTCCTCGCCGATTTCCGCGCCGATCCGGCGGCCCATCCCCTGGCCACCCCGAGCGGACGGATCGAGCTTTACAGCGAAACCATCGCCGGCTACGGCGGCGCCGACATCGGCCCGCATCCGGCCTGGGTGCCGCCGGTGGAATGGCTGGGGGCGGCGGGGCCGGACCATCCCCTGCACCTGGTCACCATCCAGCCCGCCGACCGGCTGCACAGCCAGCTCGACCCGGCGCCCCTGGCCCAGGCCGGCAAGGTGGCCGGGCGGGAAGCGGTGTCCCTGCACCCCACCGATGCGGCGGACCGGGGCCTGCGCGACGGCGACGTGGTGCGGGTGTTCAACGCCCGGGGCGCCTGCCTGGCCGGGCTGCGCGTCTCCGACGGCATCGCCCCGGGCGTGGCGGTGATGGCCACCGGCGCCTGGTTCGACCCGGACCCGGAGGAGGGCGGCCCGGAGCGCTCCGGCAACCCCAACGTGCTTACCCTGGATATCGGCACCTCGACCCTGACCCAGGGCGCCAATGCCATGAGTTGCCTGGTGGAGGTGGCGGCGGCGTGAGGTAATTGGAAAATATTTATGGATTTGATCGAAAGGCGCCCATCGTTGCGCCTTTTTGTTTATTTAAATTCAAAGGATTGTCGGCTTATTCGATTTTTTGAAAAGAAAATAAATTTCTTTTATGAGGGTTTTTGTTCGTTTATCAGAAAAGCTGCTAGAAAAATAAAGATTGCTTCTTTGTGCCGGCATGGTCACCCCTGTTAATTTCCTGGCGTTGCGGACGATTGTCCGTCTTGAATCAGACAGGGATTTGCCATGCATCTGCACATTTTGCGCCGGCGGGACTTCATCGCCGGCAGCCTGTTCATCGCCTTCGGGGTGGCCGCCGCCGGCGGTGCCCTGCGCTATCCGCTGGGCACCGCCATGCGCATGGGGCCGGGGTATTTCCCCCTGCTCCTGGGCGGCCTGCTGGCCCTGCTCGGCCTGGCCATTGCCCTGGCCGCCCTGCGTGTGGTGCCGGACGGCGAAGGGGCCGACGACGGCCGGGTCGAAGGGGTTTCGTTCAAGCCGGTGCTGCTGGTGGCCGTCGGCGTGCTGCTCTTTGCCTTGACGGTGAACGCCCTGGGCCTGGTGCTGGCCACCGTGGCCCTGGTGGTGGTGAGCGGCATCGCCCACCACGAGACCCGCTGGCGCGAGGTGGCGGTCCTGGCTGCCGGCCTGGCGGCCTTTGCCGTGGGGGTGTTCTTCTACGGCCTGGGGCTGCCCTTCGAAGTGCTGCCGGTGGCGGTGCTGCCCGCCGGCCTGCTGGCCTGAGGCGCGGCGATGGACCTGCTTGCCAACCTGGGTCTGGGCTTCGACGCCGCCTTCACCGTCGCCAACCTGGGCTACTGCTTCGTCGGGGTCACCCTGGGCACCCTGATCGGTGTGCTGCCCGGCCTGGGGCCGGTGGCCACCATCGCCATGCTGCTGCCCATCACCTACGGGCTCCAGCCCCTGTCGGCGCTGATCATGCTCGCCGGCATCTACTACGGCGCCCAGTACGGCGGCTCCACCTCGGCGATCCTGGTGAACTTGCCTGGCGAGTCCTCGTCGGTGGTGACCTGCCTGGACGGTTACGCCATGGCCCGCAAGGGCCGGGCCGGAGCCGCCCTGGGGGTGGCCGCCCTGGGGTCGTTCTTCGCCGGCACCGTGGCCACCGTGGCCATCGCCGTGCTGGCGGCGCCCCTGTCGGCCCTGGCCCTCAAGTTCGGCCCGGCGGAATATTTCTCGCTGATGGTGCTGGGGCTGGTGGCGGCCATCGTGCTGGCCAACGGCTCCCTCATCAAGGCCATCGCCATGACCGTGCTCGGCCTGCTGCTGGGCCTGGTGGGCACCGACGTCAATTCCGGCGCCGAGCGCTTTTCCTTCGGCATTCCCGAACTGTCCGACGGCTTCGGCTTCGTCGTGGTTTCCATGGGCCTGTTCGGCATCGCCGAGATCATCGCCAACCTGGAAAAAGGCGAGAGGCGCGACATCTTCGCCACCACCGTGGGCGGCGTTTGGCCGAGCCGGGACGACTTCCGCGCCACCTGGAAGCCGGTGCTGCGCGGCACCTTCCTCGGCTCCCTGCTCGGCGTGCTGCCCGGGGGCGGCGCCATCCTCAGTTCGTTCGCCGCCTACACCCTGGAAAAGAAGCTAGCCAAAGACCCCTCCCGCTTCGGCCAGGGCGCCATCGAAGGGGTGGCGGCGCCGGAGTCGGCCAACAACGCCGGCGCCCAGACTTCGTTCATCCCCCTGCTCACCCTGGGCATTCCGCCCAACGCGGTGATGGCCCTGATGGTAGGCGCCATGATGATCCACGGCATCGTCCCCGGCCCCCAGGTGATGACCGAGCGGCCCGAGCTGTTCTGGGGCCTGATCGCCAGCATGTGGATCGGCAACGGCCTGCTGGTGCTGCTCAACCTGCCCCTGATCGGCCTGTGGGTGCGCCTGCTCAAGGTGCCGTACCGGCTGCTCTATCCGGCCATCCTGCTGTTCTGCTGCGTCGGCGTGTACAGCGTCAACAGCAGCGCCCTGGAAGTGGCCTTCACCGTGGCCTTCGGCCTGCTCGGCTACCTGTTCATCAAGCTGCGCTGCGAGCCGGCGCCCCTGCTGCTCGGCTTCGTCCTCGGCCCCCTGATGGAAGAGAACCTGCGCCGCGCCCTGCTGCTCGCCCGGGGCGACGCCACCGTGTTCTTCACCCGGCCCTTGAGCCTGGGCCTGCTGCTCGCCACCGCCGCCCTGGTGGTGATCCTGGTGCTGCCCAACGTGCGCCGCACCCGGGACGTGGCCTTCCAGGAGGACTGAGCCGCCGTTGCCGGTCCGCTCCCCTTCCGCCTATTCACCGATTTTCACTGCCCGACTTTCGACGAGATTTTCATGAGTACCACCCACCGCCACGCCAGCCCCAACTACCTCGGCATCGCCACCCGCGACCCCGGCGAATACCTGGCCGAACTGGACAACATCCGCTGGCAGAAGCTGCAACGCCAGATCCGCTACGTGTGGGGCAACGAGGACTACTTCCGCCAGCGCTTCATCGAGGCCGGCGTTACCTCCCCCGACGACATCAAGACCCTGGACGACTTCCGCCGCCTGCCCGCCTTTCTGGACAAGGTGCGCCACCGGGATTCCCAGGACGCCTCCCTGGCCCGCTACGGCCATCCCCTGGGCCTGCACCTGACCACGGCGCCGGAAAACGCCATCCACCTGGCGGCCACCTCCGGCACCACCGGCACCCCGACCTTCTACGTGTTCAGCCGCAAGGACCTGGACATCACCTACAAGGTACTCGGGCGCATGTTCCAGTTCGCCGGCATCCGCCCCGGCGACACCACCTTCCACGCCTTCGGCCTGTCCCTGTGGCTGGCCGGCATCACCTACATCCAGGCCCTGGAAGCCTACGGCGCCCGCCCCGTGGCGGTGGGGGCCGAGGGCGGCGTGCCGAAGATCCTGCGCTACATCGAACTGACCCGGCCCCGGGTGCTGTTCGCCACCCCCTCCATGGTCAACCAGTTGATCGAGCGGGCGCCCCAAGAACTGGGCAAGCCGGTGGGGGCCCTGGGCATCGAGATCATCTATTGCTCCGGCGAGCCCGGCGCCGGCCTGCCGGCCTTCCGCCAGCGGGTGCGCGAGCACTTCGGCGCCCAGGTGTTCGACGCCACCGGCGGGGCCTGGCACAACGGCACCATCTCCTGCGCCAGCGAGCACTACCACGGCATGCACTACCTGGCCGACGACTACTGCTTCCGCTACGACCTGGTGGACCCGGCGACCAAGCAGCCCATCGAGATCAGGGACGGCGCCGTGGGCGAGGCCATCCACACCGCCCTGGAATACGAGGCAGCCCCCTCGTTTCGCAACGCCACCGGCGACATCCTGCGCCTGCACGTGGGCGAATGCCCGGGCTGCGGCCACTTCGGCGTGCGCATGGAGATCATCGGCCGGGCCGACGACATGCTCGCCATCAAGGGGGTCAAGGTCTATCCCGCCGCCATCCAGAACGTGGTCGGCCAGTTCCAGCCCAAGGTCTCCGGCGAGCTGCGCATCCGCCTCGACGCACCGCCGCCCCGGGTCGAGCCGCCCCTGCAACTGGCGGTGGAAGCCGGCCCGGACACCCCCCAGGCCGAATGGCCGGCCCTGGCCAAGTCCATCGAGCAGCGCATCCGCGAACTGCTCACCTTCCGCCCGGTGGTGACCGTGTTGCCCTTCGGCAGCCTGCCCCGCTCGGGGCAGAAGACCAAGCTGATCGAGGTGGTGCCCAAGGCCGCCTGAGTCCGGAATCTGTGCGCATAGGGCAGGGGAGGGCAGAAGCCTTCTCTCTCCGCCCCGGCCACCACTGCGCCACGGCCCGCACCTCGAATCCTGCATCCCGAATTTCCGAGAGAAACCACCCTATGTCCAAATCCCGCTTTGCCACGGCCCTGAAAGCCCTGGCGGCCTTCGTTCCGGCACTCGCCGCCGCCACCGGCCTGGCCCTGTCCCCCGTCGCCCAGGCCGACGCCTGGCCGGCCAAGCCGATCAAGCTGGTGGTGCCCTATCCGCCGGGGGGCGCCGCCGACGCGGTGGCCCGCCTCTACGCCGACAAGCTCTCCGAGCGGCTCAAGCAGCCGGTGGTGGTGGACAACAAGCCCGGCGCCGGAACGGCCATTGCCGCCGAGTTCGTGGCCAAGGCCCCGGCCGACGGCTACACCCTGTCTCTGGTGCCCACCGGACAGCTCACCGTGCTGCCGCACCTGAGCAAGACCCTGCGCTTCGACCCCTTCGCCAGCTTCGCCCCGGTGTCCCTGCTCGCCTCCACCGCCGTGGTGATCGCCGCCAACGGCACGGTGCCGGTACACAGCGTCAAGGAGGTGGTGGCCCTGGCCAAGGCCAAACCCGGTCAGGTGAGCTATTCGTCCAGCGGCAGCGGCACCATCATCCACCTGGCCGGCGAGAACTTCCGCCTGGCCACCGGCGCCGACTTGCTGCACGTGCCCTTCAAGGGCAGCGCCCCGGCGGTGGCGGCCCTGCTCTCCGGCGACGTGAACCTGTCTTTCGACACCCTCACCGTGCTGGCGCCCCAGATCAAGGCCGGCAAGGTCAAGGGCATCGCCATCGCCAGCCGCGAGCGTTCGTCCCTGCTGCCCAACGTGCCTACCGTGGCCGAGGCCGGCTACCCGGACTTCGAGGTGGTGTCCTGGTTCGGCCTGGCCGCTCCCGCCGCCACGCCCAAGGAGATCGTCGCCCGTCTCAACGCCGAGGTGGGCGCCATCGCCCGTCAGCCCGGCGTCAAGGAAAGCCTGGCGGCCCAGGGGCTGGAACCGTGGACCACCACCCCGGAGCAGTTCGCCCAGCGCATCAAGGCCGACTACGCCAAGTACGGCCAGGTGGTGAAGGCCTCCGGCGCCACCTTCGACTGACCATGGCGAGCGCACTCCAACCCGCCGCGGCCAGGACTGCCAATGCGGCCGCCGAGACCGATTTCACCCCCGAGTTCGACCGGCCCGTGCCCTACCTGGAGCGCACCCGGGACTACTACCTGGCCCTGGGCTACGCCAACCCCTATGTCTGGGCTCACTACGACGAGGTGCCGTTCCAGCCCTTGGCCAAGCCCCTGGCCGAAAGCCGCCTGACCCTGATCACCACGGCGGCGCCCTACCAGGCGGACAAGGGCCCCCAGGGGCCTGGCGCGCCCTACAACGCCGCAGCCAAGTTCTACCGGGTCTATTCCGGCGATACGGCCAGGGATCACGACCTGCGCATCGCCCACGTCGCCATCGACCGCACCCACACCAGCATGGCCGACAGCGGCACCTGGTTCCCCCTGCCGGCCCTGCGTCGGCTGGCGGCGCACGGTCGCATCGGCCCCCTGGCGGCGCGCTTCCACGGGGCGCCGACCAACCGCAGCCAGCGCCACACCCTGGCGGTGGATGCCCCGGAGATCCTGGCCCGCTGCCGCGAGGATGGGGTGGATGCGGCCCTGCTGGTGCCCAACTGCCCGGTCTGCCACCAGACCCTGAGCCTGGTGGCCCGCCACCTGGAGGCCAACGGCATCGCCACGGTGCTGCTCGGCTGCGCCAAGGACATCGTCGAGCACTGCGGCGTGCCGCGCCTCTTGTTCAGCGACTTTCCCCTGGGCAACGGGGCCGGCCGGCCCGGCGATCCGCAGTCCCAGGACTACACCCTGGAACTGGCCCTGCAACTGCTGGAGCAGGCACCGGCGCCGCGTACCACGGTCCAGTCGCCCCTCCGATGGAGCGCCGACCCGTCCTGGAAGCTCGACTACAGCAACCCGGCCCGGCTCGACCTGGCTGACATCCCCCGCCTGCGTGCCGAGTCCGATCGGGCCAAGGCCGTCGCCGAGGCCCTGCGCCGCGCGCAACTGGGCACGGCGGACTGATCCGCCCTTCACTGAACCTGACACCGATCCACGAAAGAACGCCCCATGTCCTCCCTTTCCTCCCTCGTCACCTACGAATCCCGCGACGGCATCGCCGAGATCACCATCAACCGCGCCGAGAAATACAACATCCTCACCCACGAGGTGGTGGCCGGCCTGAATGCCGCCTGGCACCGCTTCAACGCCAGCGACGACAAGGTCGCCATCCTGGCCGGGGCCGGCGACAAGGCCTTCACCGCCGGCGCCGACCTGAAGGACATCCCCCACGACTTCTGGCGCGCCGTGCCCGGCGTCGGCGTGGCGGTGGAAAAGCCGGTCATCGCCGCCACCGCCGGCCTGGTGGTGGGGGGCGGCCTGGTCCTGGTCCAGTTCGCCGACCTGGCGGTGGCCGCCGAGAACACGGTGCTCTCCTACCCGGAGGCCAAGGTCGGCTACAGCGGCGGCCTGATCAGTTCCCTGGCCGCCCGCATCCCCCACAAGGTGGCCATGGAGCTGCTGCTGGTGGGCGGCTCCATCGACGCCAAGCGGGCCTACGAGGTGGGTCTGGTGAACCGGGTGGTGCCCAACGGCGAGCACCTGGCCGCCGCCCGGGAGCTGGCCGCCCAGATCGCCGCCAACGCCCCCCTGGTGCTGACCATGCTCAAGCGCTTCGTCGGCCAGGTGATCCCCAAGGGCACCTCGGAGGCCGCCGCCATCGGCCGTGCCCAGGTGGAGGCGGTCAATACCGCCGCCGACTACCACGAGGGCATCGCCGCCTTCTTCGCCAAGCGCCCGCCGGAATTTATCGGCAACTGAGCGCCGGCCGGCCCGCCCCTTCACCTCTTCGCCCCTTTTTCGTCTTCCGGAGACACCCCATGCCTTCTTCCGCTTTCGGCAACCGCCTCGCCGCCCGCCTGGTCCGGGCCTTCGCCGTCGCCGGCCTGCTTGCCGCACCTTTCCTGCCCGGCGCCCTGGACAGCGCCCAGGCCGACGCCTGGCCGGCCAAGCCGATCCGCCTGATCGTGCCCTTCCCGCCGGGGGGCGCCGCCGACGCGGTGGGCCGCCTCTACGCCGAGAAGCTGTCGGAAGCCTTCAAGCAGCCGGTGGTGGTGGACAACAAGCCGGGCGCCGGCACCGCCATCGCCGCCGAGGCCGCCGCCAAGGCCGCGCCGGACGGCTACACCCTGTCCCTGGCCCCGGCCGGCCAGCTCACCGTGCTGCCCCACCTGAACAAGAAGCTGCCCTACGACCCGGTCAAGGATTTCGCCCCGGTGTCCCTGCTCGCCTCGGTGCCCTACGTGATCGGCGCC
Organism: Oryzomicrobium sp.; assembly: GCF_021287045.1. Classification (GTDB taxonomy): domain Bacteria; phylum Pseudomonadota; class Gammaproteobacteria; order Burkholderiales; family Rhodocyclaceae; genus Oryzomicrobium. Next base: position 132,884 of record NZ_JAJTBG010000007.1, read on the forward strand.
AGCGCCAGCCTGCCGGCGGCCAACGTCAAGGAACTGGTGGCCCGGGCCAAGGCCCAGCCGGGCAAGATCACCTACTCGTCCTGCGGCAATGGCACCATCTGCCACCTGGCCGGCGAGCTGTTCAAGAGCCAGACCGGCACCGACCTGCTGCACGTGCCCTACAAGGGCAGCGCTCCGGCGGTGACCGCCCTGCTCGGCGGCGAGGTGGACCTGGCCTTCGACACCCTGACCGTGCTGGCGCCCCAGGTGAAGGCCGGCAAGATCAAGGCCCTGGCCATCTCCAGCCGCGAACGTTCCCCCCTGCTGCCCAACGTGCCCACCGCCATCGAGCAGGGCCTGGGCCACTACGAGGCCGCCTCCTGGTTCGGCCTGGTGGTGCCGGCGGCCACCCCCAAGGACGTGGTCAAGCGCCTCAACGCCGAGCTGGTGCGCATCGCCAGGCTGCCCGAGGTGCAGGAGAAGCTGGCCGCCCAGGGCCTGGACACCCTGTCCTCCTCGCCGGAGAAGTTCGCCGAGCTGATCCGCGAGGACTACAGCAAGTGGGGCAAGGTGGTGCAGGCCTCCGGCGCCAAGCTCGACTGAGGCGGCCCGCCGCGATGATCGCCATCGACATCCCCGGCTTCGGCCCCCTGGCCCTGGAGCACCTGGTCCTCGACTACAACGGCACCCTGGCGGTGGATGGCCGCCTGCTGCCCGGCGTGGCCGAGGCCCTGGCCGCCCTGGCGGCGGACCTGTCCATCCACGTCATCACCGCCGACACCTTCGGCCTGGCTCGGGAGCAGTTGGCCGGGCTGCCGCTGCAATTGCACATCGCCCCGGTCGAAGGCCAGGCCGAGACCAAGCTGGCCTTCATCGTCGGCCTGGGCGCCGACAAGGTGGCGGCCATCGGCAACGGCCGCAACGACCGGCGCATGGTCGAGGCCGCAGCCCTGGGCATCGGCCTGGTCCAGCGCGAGGGCGGGGCGGTCGCCACCCTGGCCAAGGCCGACCTGGTGTGCACCTCCATCCTCGACGCCCTGGACCTGCTGCGCCATCCCAAGCGCCTCACTGCAACGCTTCGTTCCTGATCGTTCCCGATCGTTTCTTATTCATGACCGCATCCCTCATCCCGTCCGCTCCGGACGCCCTCCAGGCTGCCCGCGTCGACCTGGCCGCCGCCTGCCGCCTGGTGGCCCTGCTCGGCTGGACCGACCTGCTCGCCACCCACCTGTCGATCCGGGTGCCGGGCCGTCACGACCGCTACATGATCAATCCCCTGGGCCTGCTGTTCGAGGAGGTGACCGCCTCGTCGATCCTGGAGGTTGACCTGGACGGCCGCGTGGTGGGCGGCGCCGGGGACCTCAACCCGGCCGGCGTGGTCATCCACGGCGCCATCCACGGCAACGTCGCCGAGGCCGAGGCAGTGGTGCACCTGCACACCCGGGAAGGGGTGGCGGTGTCCTGCCAGGAGGCCGGCCTGCTGCCCCTGACCCAGATGGGGCTGATGGTCTACGGCCAGGTGGCCTACCACGACTTCCATGGCGTGGTGCTCGACGAGGCCGAGCGGGCCACCCTGCTCGCCAATATGGGCGACCGGTCCCTGCTCATCCTGCGCAACCACGGCACCCTGGCCGTGGGGCGCACCATGGCCGAAGCCTTCTCGCGCATCTGGCGGCTGGAGCGGGCCTGCCGCTTCCAGCTCGCCGCCCAGTCCGCCGGGGTCCCCCTGCGCCAGCCGCCGCCCGAGGTGGTGGCGCGCACCGTGGAACAGGCCCGGGCGATCTACGGTCGTACAGCTGAGTTCTTCCCCAGCGGCAGGCGGGAATGGGCCGCCTTGCTGCGCCGTCTCGACCGGGAGTTGCCAGGCTATGCCGACTGATCCGAAATCCCACCGTGCCGCACCCGTTGCCCACGTCGCCCACCCCGTCAGTGCCGCATCCAACGGGCGGTTGCGCTTCGCCGTCATCGGCGGCGGCGCCGTGGGCCTGTACATGGCGGCCCGGCTGGGCCTGTCCGGCCAGGACGTCATCCTGGCGGTGCGCCCCGGCCGCCCCCTGGCCGCCGTGGCGGTGGACGAGGAGGGCGAGCACGCCCTGGCCCCCGAGGTGGCGGTGCGCTCGGTGAGCGAACCGCCGGCCCCGGACGAGGCGCCGGACGTGCTGATCGCCGCCCTCAAGGCCCACCAACTGTCCGACGCCCTGCCCGACCTGCTGCCCTGGATCGGTCCCCGCACCCAACTGCTGCTGCCCCAGAACGGCATCCCCTGGTGGTATTTCCAGGGCGAGGCCGGCCCCCACAACGGCCGCGCCGTCCAGGCTGCCGACCCGGGGGGGAATCTGGCGGCGGCCCTGCCCGTGGCGCGGGTGATCGGCTGCGTGGTGCACAAGTCCATGGAGCGCCTGGCCGGGCATCAGGTGCGGGCGGTGCGCGCCGCCGGCGACCGTTTCGTCCTTGGCCGTCCCGGGGGCTTTGCCGGCGGGGTTCCGGACCCGGAGTTGCTGGCGGTGGCCGAAGCCTTCTCCGCCGCCGGCCTGCCGCCGGAGGTGACCGACCGGCTGCGCGACGCGGTGTGGGACAAGCTGCTCGGCAACGCCGTGCTCAATCCCCTGAGCGCCCTGACCCGGGCCGACATGGCCTCCCTGTGCGGTTACCCGCCGACCCAGGCGCTGATCCTGGCGGCCATGACCGAGGTGCGCAACGTGGCCCGGGCCTACGGCGCCGGCCATGGCCCCGGGGCCGACCCGGCGGCCCGCCTGGCGCGCAGCGCCGCGGTGGGCGCCCGGGGCGTGGTGCGCACCTCCATGCTCCAGGACCTGCTCGCCGGCCGTCCCCTGGAGGTGGCACCCCTGGTCGGCGCGGTGGTGGAACTGGCCGGCCTGGCCGGCGTGCCGGTGCCCCACCTGGAAACCCTCAATGCCGCCGCCGGCCTGCTTTCCCTCCGCCTCCAGGCGGAGCGGGAGGCCCAGGACTGACCTCGTTTCCCCTTATCCCTCTTCGCCCCCATTTCCCTTCCTGCCTTTGTCCGAGAACGCCATGAGCCAGTCCAACCAAGCGAGCCAAACCAACCAACCCAATCAAAAACTGCTCACCTTCGTGCGGGGCCTGTCGGCCCTGCTCCACGCCAATCCAGCCGAGCCGCGCATCCTGGAAGAGGGGGGCCAGTTGCTCGCCCGCCTGGTAGCCCAGGACGACTGGCTGCCCGAAGCCTTTGCCGCGCCCCATCCCACCTACTACCAGCAGTACCTGCTCTACGCCGACCCCTTCGACCGCTTCTCGGTGGTCAGCTTCGTCTGGGGGCCGGGGCAGAAGACCCCGGTGCACGACCACACCGTGTGGGGCCTGGTGGGCGGCCTGCGCGGCCGGGAACGGGCCACCGACTACGTGCGCCAGGCCGACGGCTCTTTCGTCGTGAGCGGTTCCAGCGTGCTGCTGCCCGGCCAGGTGACCGCCGTGTCGCCCCGCATAGGCGACGTGCATGAGGTGGCCAACGACCTGGCCGACCAGGCGTCGATCAGCATCCACGTCTATGGCGGCAACATCGGCCGCATCGACCGCCACGTCTTCGACCCGGCCACTGGGGCGGCCAAGTCCTTCGTCTCCGGGTACGCCAGCGCCCTCGTCCCCAATTTGTGGAGTTGATGCGCCGATGAGTATTCAGCCTGCCCTGCCCGTGCGCACCTACGCCGAGGTGCGCGCTGCCCTGCTGGAAAAGCGCGAGATCGCGCTCCTCGACGTGCGCGAGGAAGATCCTCACGCCCAGGCCCATCCCCTGTTCGCCGCCAACCTGCCGTTGGCGCGCATCGAGCTGGATGCCTACGCCAAGCTGCCCCGGCGCGACGTGGCCATCGCCGTGCTCGACGACGACGGCGCGCCGGGCGGCCCGGCCGACACCGCCGCCCGGCGCCTGATCGCCCTGGGCTATTCGAACGTGGCCCTGTTTGCCGACGGGCTGGCTGGCTGGGTGGCCGCCGGCGGCGAGGTGTTCCGCGACGTGAACGTGCCGAGCAAGGCCTTTGGCGAGCTGGTGGAGGCCGAGCGCCACACGCCGTCCCTGGCCGCCGAGGAGGTCCAGGCCCTGATCGACGCCGGAGCCGACGTGGTGATCGTGGATGCCCGCCGCTTCGACGAGTACCAGACCATGAGCATCCCCACCGCCACCAGCGTGCCCGGGGCCGAGCTGGTGCTGCGGGTGCCCACCCTGGCGCCCCGGCCCGAGACCCGGGTGATCGTCAATTGTGCCGGCCGCACCCGCAGCATCATCGGCACCCAGTCCCTGGTAAATGCCGGCATCCCCAACCCGGTGGCGGCCCTGCGCAACGGCACCATCGGCTGGACCCTGGCCGGCCAGACCCTGGACAAGGGCCAGGGCCGGCGCTTCCCCGCCGTGTCCGGCGCCGCCCGGGACGAGGCGGCCACCCGGGCCCGCCGGGTGGCCGACCGGGCCGGGGTGGCCCGCGCTTCTCCGGCCGACCTGGAACGCTGGCGCGGCGAGACCGGCCGCACCACCTACCTGTTCGACGTGCGTACTCCGGAGGAATACGCCGCCGGCCACCTGCCGGGCTTCCGTTCCACTCCGGGTGGCCAACTGGTGCAGGAGACCGAAATGGTGGCCCCGGTGCGCGGCGCCCGCCTGGTGCTGGTGGACGACGACGGCGCCCGGGCCAACATGAGCGCTTCCTGGCTGGCCCAGATGGGCTGGGAGGTGGCGGTGCTCGACGGCGTGCCGCCGGCCTCCTTCAGCGAACGCGGCCCGTGGCAGGCGCCCCTGCCGGCCCTGCCCGAAGTTGCCGCCGTGACGCCGGCGGCCCTGGCCGACTGGCTCGCCACCCCGGCCAGGGCGGTGGTGGTGGATGTGTCCCCCGGCATCGTCTACCGCCGCGCCCACGTGCCGGGGGCCTGGTTCGCGTTGCGTTCCGATCTGGCCGCCGCCGTGGCCAGGCTGCCGGCCGCCGCCCGCTACGTGGTGGCCGGCGACGGCACCCTGGACGACGGCCTGGCCCGCCTGGCGGCGGCGGAGCTGGCGGCCCTGGTGGAGGGCGAGGTGGCCGTGCTGGCCGGCGGCACCCCGGCCTGGGCCGCCGCCGGCAATCCCACCGTCGGCGGCGAGGAGCATCTAGCTTCGGAACCCATCGACCGTTACCGGCGCCCCTACGAGGGTACCGACAACCCCCGGGAGGCGATGCAGGGCTACCTGGATTGGGAATTCGGCCTGGTGGCCCAGCTCGGCCGCGACGGAACCCACGGTTTCAGGGTGATTTAGGTCCTTGCCGCCCACCCTGCCGATGAGGGCCGTCGGCGGGGAAAAATCGGCGCCTGAATAGGGCTTCTGACCGTTATCTGACGTGCTGCAAAAAACACCCCGGACGCCCCAAGGCGCCGGGGTGTCGTCGTTTTCCGAAGGCCGTTTTTGCGCACCGTTTTGGCGGCCGGCGGCGGGCCGGATTTATTACGACGGCGTTACCCGTGCTGGCGATAAGGCTTTGTCCCGTTAGGGGATTTTTAAGTTTTGTCAAAGTTGCCCCGCTGGTGGCAAGGGTACCTTCCTTCCCGCGGTGGATATGAATCCGGCAAGGCCTGCTCCCAGGTAATAGGGGTCGGGAGCTCTTGAGCCGGTCGTTCCGAAGGGGAGGTTCGGAGCCGTCGCCACATCGGGTTGTTGATCGGTTGGCGCAGCAGTTCGCTCACGGGCGAGGCTGTGCGTGGCAGCGACACCTGGGTATGCCGTGGTCCTTCACGGCAGCCCACTCTCCGCGGGGCCGGTCCCGTGCGCCTTGGCGCCGGTCAGGTTCGTGTCCCCCTTTTCAGGAGAGTGAGAACCATGACCAAGAAGACCATTAGCAAGCGCCACTGGGTAATCGGGGGGGCATTCGCCCTGGCGGCCCTGCCGTTCGCCGTGGGCAATGCCCTTGCCCAGGCATCCGGCTCCGCCGGGCCGGAACTGACTGCGGCCGAGAAGGAACAGGCCAAGAAGATTTACTTCGAGCGCTGCGCCGGCTGCCACGGCGTGCTGCGCAAGGGCGCCACGGGCAAGAACCTTGAGCCGCACTGGACCAAGAAGCTGCCCGACGGCTCCAATCAGGAAGGGGGCACCACCAAGCTCGGCACCGGCCGTCTGGAGAAGATCATCTCCTACGGCACCGAGGGCGGCATGGTGAACTTCGACGACATCCTGTCCAAGGATGAGATCAACCTGATGGCCCGCTACATCCAGACCACTCCGGACGTGCCGCCGGAGTTCTCCATGAAGGACATGGAGGCGACCTGGAAGCTGATTGTTCCGGTGGACCAGCGGCCCAAGAAGCAGATGAACAAGCTGAATCTGCAGAAGGTCATGTCGGTCACCCTGCGCGACACCGGCGAGGTGGCGCTGATCGACGGCGACACCAAGGAAATCAGCAGCATCGTCAAGACCGGCTATGCGGTGCACATCTCCCGTGTTTCCGCCTCCGGCCGTTACGTGTATGTGATCGGCCGCGACGGTCGTCTGTCCCTGATCGACCTGTGGATGGAGAAGCCGGCAGTGGTGGCCGAGGTCAAGGTGGCCTACGACGCCCGTTCGGTGGATACCTCCAAGTTCAAGGGCTTCGAGGACAAGTACGCCATCGCCGGCGGCTACTGGCCGCCCCAGTACGCCATCATGGACGGCGCCACCCTCAAGCCGATCAAGATCGTCAGCACCCGCGGCATGACCGTGGACGGCGAGTACCACCCGGAACCCCGCGTGGCTTCCATCGTCGCCTCCATGACCAAGCCCGAGTGGGTGGTGAACATCAAGGAGACCGGCCAGATCAAGCTGGTGGATTACTCCGACATCAACAACCTCAAGGAAACCACCATCGAGTCCGCCAAGTTCCTGCACGACGGCGGCTGGGATGCGTCCAAGCGCTACTTCCTGGTGGCCGCCAACGCCTCCAACAAGGTGGCGGTGGTCGATACCAAGGAAGGCAAGCTGGCGGCCCTGGTGCCCACGGCCAAGATCCCCCACCCGGGTCGCGGCGCCAACTTCGTCCATCCCCAGTTCGGTCCGGTGTGGGCCACCGGCCACCTGGGCGCCGACGTGATCTCCCTGATCGGCACCGACCCGGCCAAGCACAAGGCCAACGCCTGGAAGGTGGTGCAGGAGGTCAAGAACACCGGCTCCGGCAACCTGTTCGTCAAGACCCATCCCAAGTCCAAGCACCTGTGGGCCGACGCGCCGCAGAACCCGGAACGGGAAGTGGCCGAGTCGGTGGCGGTGTGGAACATCAGCGACCTGTCCAAGCCGACCAAGATCCTCAACGTGGCCAAGGACTCCGGCCTGCCGGAAACCAAGGCCATCCGCCGCGCCGTGCATCCCGAGTACAGCGCCGACGGCACCGAGGTGTGGATCTCCCTGTGGGGCGGCAAGGCCGACCAGTCGGCCATCGTGGTGTATGACGACAAGACCCTGACCGTGAAGAAGGTGATCACCGATCCGAAGATGATCACCCCCACCGGCAAGTTCAACATCCTCAACACCCAGCACGACGTGTACTAAGCGCCGCGCGCATCGGCCTCCCGGGCGCCCGTCGCGGCCCGGGAGGCCGTGCGGTGCCGTACCGGACCGGCGGCGGATTCGCCCGCCGCCCTCTCCAGAATTCCGCCCGGCCGGGCGCAGAACCCGGCGGGCTCAGGTGGGATCGCCATGCCCGAACACACTCCCGATCAATCCCCGGCCCCCCGGGAGGGCCTGTTCCGCCGCCTTTGCGGCTGCCTTTGCAAACCCAGCGCCAAGTATTCGGTGCTCGCCCTGCTTTCCGTCGGCGTCGTCTCCGGCATCATCCTCTGGGGCGGCTTCAACACCGCCATGGAGGCGACCAACAAGCTGGAGTTCTGCATCTCGTGCCACGAGATGAAGGACAACGTCTACCAGGAATACAAGCAGACCATCCACTACACCAACCGCACCGGCGTTCGCGCTACCTGCCCGGACTGCCACGTGCCCAAGGAGTGGACCTACAAGGTGCTGCGCAAGATCCAGGCCTCCAAAGAGGTCTACGGCAAGCTGGTGGGCACCATCGACACCAAGGAAAAGTTCGAGGCCAAGCGCCTGGAGCTGGCCCGCCACGAGTGGGAACGCATGAAGAAGAGCGATTCCCGCGAATGCCGCAACTGCCACAGCTTCCAGGGCATGAACGCCGATTCCCAGAAGCAGCGCGCGCGCAAGCAGCACGAGCTGGCCCAGCAGGACGGCGGCACCTGCATCGACTGCCACAAGGGCATCGCCCACCACAAACCCAAGGACATGACCGACGAGGACGACGAGTAAGCATCGTCCGCCAGCCCCGGGCGTCCAGGATGCCCGGGGACCGTCCGCCACCCCGGCCCCGACCCCGACACGTTTTCGCCACAGGAGAATCCCCATGACCACCGCTCTGGCCCATTTCAGCAAGCTCACCCTGGCCGCCGCCTTCGGCCTGGCCTTTGCCGCCGGCAACGCCAACGCCGCCGCTCCCGACTGGAGCAAGGTGCCGGCCAAGAAAATCACCGTCTTCTACCCCGGCGCCTCGCCCCTCGAATGGATCATGAAGGGCAGCGAGCACGGCGGCGCCAAGGGCATCAAGAAGGGCGAGCAGTGCATCGGCTGCCACGAGGAGGAGGTGGCCGACATCGGCAAGAAGATCGCCTCCGGCGCCCGCAACGAGCCCCGCCCGATCAAGGGCAAGGCCGGCTCGATCCCGGTCCAGGTGCAGGCCGCCCACGACGGCGCCAACCTCTACCTGCGCTTTACCTGGAAGCAGCCCGCCGGCGGCGGCGAGAAGATGGACAAGGACAACCCGGTCAAGCTGGCCTTCATGCTCGAAGACCACAAGGTGGACCTGGCCGACCAGGGCGGCTGCTGGGCCACCTGCCACGGCGATGCGCGCACCATGCCCGACGCCAAGGACGAGAAGAAGACCAAGTACGTCAAGGATGGCAGCCTGGCTTCCGGCAAGTTCTACGACCTGATCCAGTGGACTTCGAAAGGCAAGAGCCACGACGGCTACGTGGCCGACAAGCGGGTCATGGAAGGCGGCAAGGGCCTGGTCGAGGCCAAGGGCGAGCAGAAGGGCGACACCTGGACGGTGACCTTCACCCGCAAGCTGGCCCCGGGCGGCGAGGGCGACGTGACCCTGGTGCCGGGCAAGGCCTACAACTTCGGTTTCGCCATCCACGACGACTACACCGTGGGCCGTTTCCACCAGGTGAGCTTCGGTTACATCCTGGGCCTCGACACCAAGGGCGACATCGTCGCCGCCAAGCAGTAAGCCGCGCTACCGCATCCTCTGCGGCTGTTGCACCCGGCCCCGTGGAACCCCGCGCCAGTCGCGGGGTTCCACGGGGTTTGTCTTATGCGCCGGGCCAGGCCGGATCAGCGGGCCTGGAGCAGCTCGGGCACCCGCAGCAGGATGAACTCGTTGTCATCGTTCCTGCCCAGCTGGCGGCCGGCGGAGTAGGGCAGGTTGTTGTCGTTGGCGACGACGATGCGCTCGCCGTCCACCACGTCCACATCCTCGATGGTGACGAAGGGAAAGGCGAACTTGCCGTCCTTGCCGCCCACCCGGGCCACACCCTGCGGGTCCTGGATGTCCATCAGGTCGATGTAGCCGATCTTCCGGACGAAGCCGTTGGCGTCGGCGTCCTTCAGGCTCACCTTGTAGATGCGCTTGAAGCGGGCCGGCACGTTCTGGCAATCGACCCGGGGCTGGCCGTCGCAGCCGGTTTCCGGCAGGCCCTCGCCGTTGTCGCGCTCGATGATCAGGCCGGTGTCGGCATCGATCATGTTGAAGTCGCCGATGTTGTTGCCGTTCTGCTCCAGGGCGTACTTCCATGACCGGCCGGTCCAGGCGCGGCGGGCCACGTCGAATTCGAGGATGCGCAGGTAGTCCTTGCCATTGGCGCTCTCCCACTTCTTCTCGGCCTCGTTCCACAGGGGGCCTTCGAACAGGGGGTAGAGAAAGCGCCCGTCCTTGGACGCGGCCATGCCCTCGAAGCCCCGGGAGCGGCGCACCGGGGTGGAAAAGGCGCCGGGGGTGGCCGGGGTGGTCACCGCGTAGTGGTCCGGGGAGCGCACCACCTTGCCGTCCACCTCGGTCTCGAACACGCCCAGCACCTTGCCCTGGCGGTCGGCCTGGATCAGGTAGGGCCCCAGTTCGTCGCCGAACCAGACGTGGTCGCCGACGAACTGCATCGACTCCAGGTCGAAATCGGCCCCGGTCAGGTAGCGGGACTTGGTGCCCTCGTTGACGATCAGGAACGGCACCTTCTTGTCCGGGTCGCGCAGGAACACGGTGTTGAGGCGCTTGACCCCGCCGTGCTTCCAGTCCGGCTTGACGTGGTGGAACATCAGCATGGCGTCGGCCGAGTTGTTGCGGGCGCCGTAACCGTTGTCGGTGAGCACCCAGTAGCTGCCGTCCTTCATCGCCTTGATGCCGGAAAAACCCTGCACCGGCTGGCCGTCGAAGGGCAGGCTGATGCCGGTGGGGCGCGGCGCCTCCTTGGCCGACAGGTAGGAGGTGCCGGCGATGCTGCCCAGCCTGTCCTCGCGGCGGCCGTCCGGGCGGGTGTACTTGCCCGAGGTGCGCAGGCTCTCCGGTGCGTCCTTGGGCGGGGCGACGAAGCTGCGGGCTGGCAGGATGGCGTGGCCTTCGAGCACCGCCGGGTAGGCCGGGGCGGTTTCGGCCGCGGCCGGCAGGGCGACGGCCAGGGGCAGGGCGGCCATCAGGGCTACGGTAAGGGGGGAGCGGGCGGGGCGGCGGGCGGGGCGGCGGGCAGTGGAGCGGGCCATGGGTTCTCCGGTGGGAGTGGAAAACCGGCAAGGCTATAAACGCCCCATGACGCTCCCATGGCTGCGGGATGACGTTTGTCTGTCAGCGGGCCGTCCGGTACCGGCATCCCGGTCCGACGATGGCCGGAAAGCCGCGCCAGTCGGGCTTCTTCACGATGCCTGGGCGGAGAGTGGCTACAGACGCCGCATCCTGAGGGCACATGCTGAAACGCCGCGACTGGCGCGGCGTTTCAGATGGTGGGGCACAGCGGAGCGGTCAGGCGCTCTGGGCGATCCGGGGCGCTGGGACGTGGCCGGCGGCTTCGTCCGCCGCGTCCGCAGTGTCCGCAGTGTCGGGGGCGAACCAGGCGCAGCACTGGCGCAGGTCCACCACGCCGCCCACCACCAGCAGGGCCGGCGGCTTGACCCGGTCGAGGCGGATGCGCTCGGGCAGGGTCGCCAGGGTGGCGGCCACCACCCGCTGGCGCACCGTGGTGCCGTTCTCGATGGCGGCGGCCGGGGTGTCGGCGGGCAGACCGTGGGCGATCAGCTGGCGGCAGATTTCCTTGGCTGCCGCCACGCCCATGTAGAACACCACGGTCTGGCGCGGCCGGGCCAGGGCCGTCCAGTCCAGGTCCACCGTGTTGTCCTTGAGGTGGCCGGTGGCGAATACCAGGGTCTGGGCGTGGTCCCGGTGGGTGAGGGGAAAGCCCCCGTAGGCGGCGCAGCCGGCGGCGGCGGTGATGCCGGGCACCACCTCGAAGGGAATGCCGTGGCGGGCCAGCACCTGGATCTCCTCGCCGCCCCGGCCGAAGATGAACGGGTCGCCGCCCTTCAGCCGCACCACCCGCAGCCCTTCCTGGGCCAGCTTCACCAGCAGGTGGTTGATGTCGTCCTGGGGCAGGGAATGGTTGGCCGATTCCTTGCCGACGAACACCCGGCGCACGTTGGCCGGCGCCAGGTCGAGGATGGATTCGCCGATCAGGTGGTCGTAGACCAGGGCGTCGGCCCCGCCGATCAGGCGGGCGGCGCGCAGGGTGAGCAGCTCCGGATCGCCGGGACCGGCCCCGACGAGATACACCGTACCGGGCTCGATGCCGCGGCGGGCCATGGGATCATTGGGCAGGAGCTTCATTCGCTGAATTCTCGGTGGCACGTTGGAACGTGGGTGGGGTGGCAGGGTACAACATTTCGCGCTCGCCGGCCCGACGGCTGCGACGCAGGCGTCATGACCGGAGTTTGCCCGGATCGCCCCGTCCCTCCTTGATTCCGGTCAAGGAGGCCCTGCGCCGCCACGATCAGAGTAGGGTTATCTCCCGCGGTCCCCCGTTCCGCTTTCGATCATCGTCCGCCGCCTTCGTTCTGCCGGTCTTTTTCGTTCCCCTGCCTGCCATGATCCCGTTCCGTTTCCGTACCCTTTTCCCCACCCTGGCCGGCATGGCCTGCGCCGCGCTCCTGGCCGCCCCGGGGGCCGCCCGCGCCGATGCCGACACGCCGTCGCCGGCGCGCCGCGCCGAGATCGTGCGCATGGTGCGCCAGGACTGCGGCTCCTGCCACGGCATGACCTTCAAGGGCGGCCTGGGCCCGGCCCTGACGCCGGAGGCCCTGGCCGGAAAACCCGAGGAATCTTTGGCCGCCACCGTGTTCTATGGACGTAAGGGGACGCCGATGCCGCCCTGGAGCAGCATGTTGAGCGAGGCGGAGGCGACCTGGGTGGTGCAGCAGCTGATGCGGGGGTTCCCCGATCCGGGACGCTAGTTTTCGAGTTTCGGCGTGCGGCCGAGGGTGGCGCGTTTGCGCCGTTCCCACGGCCCGGAGTCCAGAGCCCGGCACCGGCTGCCTGCACGGGAGCCATCTCCGCCTGGAGCACGCCCATGAACAACCTCGAAGACATCCGCCGCGCCGTCGAGCGCCGTTTCGACTGCCGCTGCCGCATCACCGCCACCCCCATCCGCTCCTACCCGGGGCGGGCGCTGCTCTCGGTGGTGTTCGACACGGTGATCCTGCCCCGCACCTGGGAAGGCTTCCTGCACATGGCCGACGAGTTGTCCCGGGCCATCGCCGACTATCTGCGCGACGAACTGGGCCTGGCCGAGGGCGTCGAGATCGACGTGGACCACGCTGCCCGCTTCGCCCACCTGTCGCTCCTGCCGGTGGGCATGGGCGAGGTGGTGCCGGTGCCGGACGCCCCCGAGTACTTCGAGCGCACCCACCAGCTGGCCCAGTTCCACCGGCTGCGCCACACCGGCTGGCGTCCGCGCCAGCTCTGATCCGCCCGTTACGATCCGCGCCCAAGGCAGTGCACGGCGTGCCTTCGCCGTTTCCTTCACCTGCGGGCCGGGGGGCGGTCTCCCAATGCAAACGCCCCGCGCAAGGCGGGGCGTTTGCATTGGTGCGGGGCAGGGGCCGGCTCAGTGCTTCATGTTGCCGTGGTCCATGGCGGCCGGAGCGGGGCGCTGCACCGGGGCCTCCACCTTGAGGGCGGTGCCGTCGTCGAACTTGAGGGTCAGGGGCACCTGGTCGCCTTCCTTCAGCGGCTGCTTCAGGCCGATCAGCATGATGTGGTAGCTGCCCGGCTTGAGCACGGCCTCGCCGCCGGCCTTGACGTCGATTTCCTTGACCGGACGCATCTTCATCACGCCGTTGTCGTTGATGTGGTTGTGCAGTTCCACGGTGTCGGCCACCGGGCTTTCGGCGGCCACCAGCTTGCGGTCGGCGCTGCCGGCGTTCTTGATGGTGAGGAAGGCGCCGGTGACCTTCTGGGTCGGCGGCACGGCGCGCACCGTGGGGTTGCTCACCGACAGGTCGGCGGCGAAGGCGGGGGCGGCCAGGGCGGTCAGGCCGGAGGCGAGCAGGGCGAGCAGCAGACGCATGGGACGATCCTTTCGTTTATGGAAAAGGGCAGGGCTGGATTCAGGACGCGGCGAGCAGCCGGCGCAGGGCGGCGGCCACTTCCGCCGGCGGCGTGCCGTGGGGTAGTTGGCCGGCCAGGCTGCCGTCCGGCCCGATCAGGTAGAGCACCGAGGTGTGGTCCACGCTGTAGCCAGTATCGCCTGCGGCAGGCGTTTGCGCCGCGTAATAGACGCCGTAGCGGCGGGCCACGTCGGCGATGGCCTCCGGGCTGCCGGTCAGGCCGAGCAGCTTGGGGTGGAAGAAGCGGCTGTAATTCTTGAGCTGCTCCGGGGTGTCCCGAGCCGGGTCTACCGAGATGAAGAAGGGCTGGACCCGGGCCAGTTCCGCCGCCGACAGGGAGCCCAGGGCGGCGCCCAGGGTGGCCAGGGAGGTGGGGCAGACGTCGGGGCAGAAGGTGTAGCCGAAGTACACCACCCCCACCTGGCCGCGGAAGTCGGCCAGGCGCACCGGACCGTCGGCGGACTGGAGGGCGAAGGACACGTCCCGGCCGGCGCCCGGCAGGGTGCCCCGGTCGGGGCGGCCCGGCTGCCAGACGACGAGGGCGGCGGTCACCGCCACCAGCAGCACCAGGGTGGCGATCAGCACCCGGCGGGCGGCCGGGTCGCGGGGCGGCGTGGCGGGGGCGTTCATGGCGGTCAGTGGCCGGCGGGGCTGGCGCCGGTGGCGAAGCGGAAGGGCACGGCCACGGTGCGGCCGCCCAGGATCAGGTTGGCGGTGGCCCGCCAGGTCATGGGGCCGGTGACGCACACCGGAATGGTGGCCGGGCCGCGGAACACGGCGACGCCCCCGGGTTCCGCCAGGGCGGCGGCGAGGGGGGCCGGGTTGTAGCCCATCTCCATCTCGGCGCCGGTGAACACCACGGTCACCGCTTCCACCGCCACGCCCTGCACGGTGGCGGTGAGCTGCATCGGCTGGCCCGGCTGGAGGTCGCCGCCGGCGTCGGCCCGGGCTTCCAGGGCCAGGGAGCCGCCGCCGGGCAGCTCGGCCCGGCACACGACGCGGCCCAGGGCGCAGTCCAGGTCGGCCAGGGCCACGTCCGGCTGCTTGAGCAGCAAGGGGGCGAAGCGCCAGGCGGCCACGCCCAGGGCGACCACGGCGGCGAAGATCACCAGGTCGATTAATCCGGACGTGCGGGGAAGCAGGCGGGGCATGAGAAAAGGCAGGGTGTGGGATAAACGGGCCGGGCAGAGTGTACGGGCGGGGCGGAAAGGTGTCATCCGCAAATGCCGCGATTTCCCCCGGATACGCTGCGGCCGATTGTCGCACCGCCCCGGCGCGGGGCGGTTTGCCCGGGATCAAAAACGGGGAGCGTTTTCTGGGGGGGGCCGCAGGCGGGTAGAGAGCGCCTTCGTGGCCGGCGGCCGCAGCAGGTATGCTTGGCGGTCACGCCACTGCGTTGCGGAGTCCGCGCCCATGCCTGTCCTGCCCCCGATCATCCCTTCCTGCGCCGCCTGCCGGCCGGAATCCACCGAATCCGTTTTCGACGCCCCGTCGGCCCGCCGCCGCCGGCTGCTCGCCGCCTTGCCGGCTCTGGCGGGGGCGCCCCTGCTGGCCCTGGGCGGCACCGCTCCGGCCGGGGCGGCCGAGTTGGAAAAGGGCGCCCTGGACGAACTGTTCCGCACCCCGGTCGTCGGCCTCGACGGCAAGCCCGCCGCCCTGGCGGCCTACCGGGGCAAGCGCCTGCTGGTGAACTTCTGGGCCACCTGGTGCGCCCCCTGCCGCCGCGAGATGCCCGAGCTGGCCGCCCTGGCCCGGGAACGCAAGGACCTGACGGTGCTCGGCATGGCGGTGGAGGAAGACCCCAAGGCGGTCGGCGCCTTCCTCAAGTCCATGGGCGTCGGCTACGCCAACGTGCTGATCACCCCCATGGCCGGCCTGGCCCTGATGCGCCGCCTGGGCAACACCGTGGGCGGGCTGCCGTACACCGTCGTCGTCGAGGCCAACGGCAATCCGCTCATGGCCAAGGTCGGCGCGGTGACCCGGGCCGAGGTGGAAGGCAAGCTGCCCCGGGGCTAGACGTCTGGAATGGCGTCCGGCGTCCCGGTAACATCGCCAAAGTCCGCGCCTGGCGCGGGGTTTGACCGGTATCAAGCCCATCGGCCGATCCCTTTGCGCCGATCCCGGGCTTTGCCGACAATGGCCCGATCATGCAATCGCGCCAGCCCTTTGGGCGGCCAGTACCGATGAGGAAGGCAACATGACGGGGAATATGACCGGGCGTGGCCCGCACCACATCCTTGCGACGACCTGGGGCCGCGCCTGGCGCGCTGCGCTGCTCGCCCTGGCCAGCGCCGGCCTGGCTGCCTGCGCCACGCCGGGCGGTTCCGGCACGGCATCGGCCCTGCGCGGTACCGGCGACCTGGGGCTGGTGGTGGAGCGGGCCTCGGGCCAACTGACCCTGGTGGACACCACCGCCCGGGCGCCCTACGCCCAGGTGGCCGGCCTGGGGGACCTGTCCCACGCCTCCGCCGTCTATTCCCGGGACGGGCGCTACGCCTACATCTTCGGCCGCGACGGCGGCCTGACCAAGGTGGACCTGCTCACCGCCGGCATCGCCAAGCGCGTCATCCAGGGCGGCAACTCCATCGGTGGCGCCGTCTCCCAGGACGGCACCCTGGTGGCGGCGGCCAACTACGAGCCGGGCGGGGTCAAGGTGTTCGACGCCAAGACCCTGGAACTGGTGGCCGACCTGCCCGCCGAATACACCGCCGCCGACGGCAGCAAGAAGTTTTCCCGGGTGGTGGGCATCGCCGACCTGCCCGGGCAGCGCTTCATCTATTCGTTGTTCGACGCCGACGCCATCTGGATCGCCGATCTGTCCGACGTGAAGGCGCCCAAGGTGACCAAGATCGGCAAGATCGGCCACCAGCCCTACGACGCCCTGATCACCCCGGACGGCCGCTACTACCTGGCCGGCCTGTTCGGCGAGGACGGCATCGCCAAGCTCGACCTGTGGCAGCCGGAAAAGGGCGTGGAGCGGGTGCTGGCCCACTACGGCCGGGGCGAGGAAAAGCTGCCGGTGTTCAAGATGCCCCACCTGCGCGGCTGGGCCGTGGCCGGCAACCGGGCCTACCTGCCGGCCATCGGCCGCCACGAGGTGCTGGTGGTGGACCTCTCCACCTGGAAGGAAGTGGGCCGTATTCCGGTGGCCGGCCAGCCGGTGTTCGTCATGGCCCGGCCCGACGGGCGCCAGGTCTGGGTGAACTTCGCCGTGCCCGACTACAGCCGGGTCCAGGTGATCGACACCCTGACCAACACCATCGTCAAGACCCTGGAGCCTGGCAAGGCCGTGCTGCACCTGGAATTCACCCCCCGGGGCGAGCAGGTGTGGATCTCGGCCCGGGACGACGACAAGGTGGTGGTCTACGACACTGCCACCTTCGCCCCGGTGGCCACCCTGGCGGCCAAGTCGCCCTCCGGCATCTTCTTCACCAGCCGGGCCAACCGGCTGGGCTTCTGAGGCGGCGGCGTGAGCGGCTCGTCGTTCCTGGCCGTGCAGGCGGCGCCGCAAAGCGCCACGGAGGCTTTGGTGCCTCCGGAGGCCGGCGGCCAACCCGCCGCACCGGCTCCCGGCTCCCTGGCCTTCCGCCTGCTCAACGACTTCCAGCGCGGCTTTCCCCTCTGTTCGGCGCCCTACGCCGAGTTGGCCGGCGGCCTGGGCGTGGCCGAGGGCGAGGTGCTGCGCGCCCTGGAGACCCTCAAGCGCGAAGGCAAGATTTCCCGGGTCGGCGCCGTGTTCGCCCCCAAGCGCATCGGCGCCTCGACCCTGGCCGCCGTGGCGGTGCCGCCGGAACGGCTGGCGGCGGTGGCGCAGATCGTCAACCGCTTTCCCGAGGTGAACCACAACTACGAGCGGGAGCACCGCTACAACCTGTGGTTCGTCGCCACTGCTGGTTCCGAAGGCCGCCTGGCTTCGGCCCTGGCCGCCATCGAAGCGGCCATCGGCCTGCCGGTGCTGCGCCTGCCGCTCTTGGCCGAATACCACATCGACCTGGGCTTCGGCCTGGGGGCGGCGGACCCTTCCGCTCCGGCCGCGGAGCGGGTCCCGGCGGTGCAGGCCTTCGTCTCGCCGCGCACCCTGGACGAGGGCGAACGCCGCCTGGTGATGGCCTTGCAGGAAGGCTTGCCCCTCTTCATCCGCCCCTTCGCCCTGCTCGCCGAACGCATCGGCGTGGATGAGCCGGCGGTGATCGCCCGCATCCGCGCCTGGGTGGAGGAAGGCATCATCAAGCGCTTCGGTGTGGTGGTGCGCCACCACGAACTGGGCTACACCGCCAATGCCATGCTGGTCCACGACCTGCCCGACGCGGCCGCCGACATCCTGGGCGAGCGCCTCGCCCGGGAACCGGCGGTGACCCTGTGCTACCGCCGCCCCCGGGTGCTGCCGGACTGGCCCTACAACCTGTTCTGCATGATCCACGGCCAGGACCGGGCCGCGGTGGAAGCCACCATCGCCGACCTGCGCGGCCGCCTCGGCCTGGAAGGCTACGCCCACGCCGTGCTGTTCTCGCGCACCCGCTACAAGCAGACCGGAGCCCGCTATGCCTGATCCCGTGCCCCCTTCGCCCGTGGTTTCCGCCGCCCCCGCCGCCGCCCCGGAAACCTCCCGGCGCGGCGCGTTCACGCCGATCCCCCTGGACGACCTGGACCGGGCCATCCTGGCCCGCCTGCAAGGCGACTTCCCCTTGAGCGAGGCGCCCTTCGCCGAAGCCGCCGCCGCCCTGGGCTGCGCCGAGGCCACCCTGATCGCCCGCATCGAGCGCCTGCTGGAGGCCCGGGTGCTCACCCGCTTCGGCCCCCTGTTCCAGGTCGAACGCATGGGCGGCGCCTTCGTCCTGGCCGCCCTGGCGGTGCCGGAGGAGCGCTACGAGGCGGTGGCCGAGGCGGTCAACGCCCTGCCCGAGGTGGCCCACAACTACCGCCGCGAGCACGCCCTCAACATGTGGTTCGTCCTCGCCACCGAGACCCCGGACGGCATCCCCCGGGCCATCGCCGCCATCGAGGCGGCCACCGGCTTGCCGGTGTTCGCCTTTCCCAAGGAAGAGGAATTCTTCGTCGAGATGAAGCTGGAGGCCCGGGTATGAGCGAGGCCACCCGTGTTGCCCCGGCCGGGGACGCAGCCGCTCCCGTGCTGGACCCTGTCTTGGACCCGGTCGACCGCCGCCTGGTGCTGGCCACCCAGGCCGGCCTGCCCCTGGTGCCGCGCCCCTACGACGCCGTGGGCGAGCCCCTGGGCCTGTCCGGCGCCGAGGTGCGGGCACGCCTGACCCGGCTGCTGGAAAACGGAGTGATCCGCCGCATCGGCGTGGTGCCCAACCACTACGCCATCGGCTGGACCGCCAACGGCATGAGCGTGTGGGACGTGGACGACGCCCGGGTGGCCGAGCTGGGGCCGCTGATCGGCAGCCTGGATTTCGTCACCCACTGCTACCGCCGCCCGCGCCGCCCGCCCCTGTGGCCCTACAACCTGTTCGCCATGGTGCACGGCGCCTCCCGGGACGAGGTGCGTGCCAAGGTGGCCCGGATTCAGGCGTTGCTCGGCGACGCCTGCCGCGGCCACGACGTGCTGTTTTCCACCCGCATCCTCAAGAAGGCCGGGCTGCGCCTGGTCGAGTGAAGCGGACGGCTGCCTGCGGGCGGCCGCCGCTGCCGCAGTTCCCCGGCCGGCAATCACGATCCGGCCGGTACCCACAATAACGACGATCTCTCCCCCCGACATGACGATTCCCGACGCTTCCGCCACGGCCGATCCCGCTTCCGTTCCGGCCGCCGATGTTTTCGATCCCGCCGCTCTGGCCGCCTGGGAGGCCCGCTGTGCCGCCTTCGCCCGGTCTTGCGCCCCGGCCGATGCCGCCCACGACGACGAGCATCTGCGTCGGGTGGTGACCAATGCCCGGCGCCTGGCGCAGGAAGAGGGGGCCCGCCTGGAGGTGGTGCTGCCGGCGGCCTGGCTGCACGACTGCGTGGCGGTGGCCAAGGATTCGCCGGACCGGCCCCGGGCCTCGCGCCTGGCCGCCGAAAAGGCCGTGGCCTGGCTGGCGCAGGAGGGCTACCCGGCCGGCTGGCTGCCGGCCATCGGCCAGGCCATCGCCGCCCACAGCTTTTCCGCCGGCATTCCCCCCGAATCGATCGAGGCCCGGGTGGTCCAGGACGCCGACCGGCTCGACGCCCTGGGGGCGGTGGGCATCGCCCGCTGCCTGGTGGTGGGCGGCCAGCTCGGTCGGCCCCTGTACTGTCCTGCGGAACCCTTGCCTCAGCCCGGCGGCCGTCCGGTGGACGACCTGGCCTACACCCTGGACCATTTTCCGGCCAAGCTGTTCACCCTGGCCGCCACCATGCAGACCGCCGCCGGCCGGACTGAGGCCGAACGGCGTACCGCCTTCATGCGCGGCTGGGTCGAGCAACTGCTGGCCGAGATTCCGCCGGCGGATACGCCCTCGGCGGGCTGATCGCCCCGATGCACGGCCCGGCCGGGGCGCTGTTCTGACCGAAATCAACGCCGGGCGCGGCGTGCGGCGGTGTAATGCGCTCACGAGGCGCTCCGCCACAGCGGGCCTTACGCCCGCCGCCCGGCTGACCTATTCTTTGCGCTGCCTGCCATGCGCCGCATAACCCGGAGGGCTCCATGTTTCGCATCACCCAATACCTGCAGGAACTGGTCGCTCCCACCCCGGTGGGGCCGCGCCGCCCGCCCCCCGGGCCGGTGGTGATCTGGAACTTGATCCGCCGCTGCAACCTCACCTGCAAGCACTGCTATTCGATTTCCGCCGACAAGGATTTTCCCGGCGAGCTGTCCACCGCCCAGGTGTTTTCGGTGATGGACGACCTGAAGGGCTTCCGCGTGCCGGTGCTGATCCTCTCCGGCGGCGAGCCCCTGCTGCGCCACGACATCTGGGAGATCGCCGCCCGGGCCAAGGCCATGGGCTTCTACGTCGGCCTGTCGTCCAACGGCACCCTGATCGACGAGTCCAACATCGACCGCATTGCCGAGCTGGACTTCAACTACGTGGGGGTCTCCCTGGACGGCATCCGCGAAACCCACGACCGCTTCCGCCGCATGGACGGCGCCTTCGAGAAATCGTTACACGGCGTGCGCCTGTGCCGCGACCGGGGGCTGAAAGTGGGGGTGCGCTACACCATGACCCAGGACAACGCCCACGACCTGCCCGGGCTGCTCGACCTGGTGGAGGAGGAGGGCATCGACCGCTTCTACTTCAGCCACCTCAACTACGCCGGCCGGGGCAACCGCAACCGCAAGACCGACGCCCACCACCAGAGCACCCGGGCGGCCATGGACATGCTGTTCGAGCGCTGCTGGGCCGGGGTGGAAAAGGGCGAGGCCAAGGAATTCACCACCGGCAACAACGACGCCGACGGGGTGTATTTCCTCCACTGGGTGCAGCGCCGCTTCCCGGATAAGGCCGAGCACATCCGCGCCAAGCTGACCCAGTGGGGCGGCAACTCCAGCGGCGTGAACGTGGCCAACATCGACAACCTGGGCAACGTGCACCCGGACACCATGTGGTGGCACCACACCCTGGGCAACGTCAAGGAGCGGCCGTTCTCCGCCATCTGGACCGACCTGTCGGACCCGCTCCTGGCCGGTCTCAAGCAGCACCCCCGGGCGGTCACCGGGCGCTGCGGCGCCTGCGCCCACCTGGCCATCTGCAACGGCAACACCCGGGTACGCGCCCAGCAGCTGACCGGCGATCCGTGGAGCGAAGACCCGGGTTGCTACCTGGCCGACGACGAGATCGGCCTGCCGCCGGGCTGGCAGTCCACCCGGGGCGATGCCGCGAACGCCGCGCCGGATAAGGCGCTCCGGGATGCCATCCCGCTCACCCCCGTCAATTCTTGAGGTTAGCGATGCCTCCTCTGAAACCCGCGTCCCTATTGGTTCTCCTGGCAGGGCTTTGCGCAGCGCCCTTCGCCGCCGCCCAGGCGCCGGCCCCTGTTGCACCTGCCGCCAGCGATTCCGCCGCCCTGTTCGCCACCCACTGCGCCAGCTGCCACGGCGCCACCCGCACCGGCGGCACCGGCCCGGCCCTGCTGCCGGAAAGCCTGGAACGGCTGAAGAAGGCCGAGGCGCTCAAGGTCATCGGCCAGGGCCGGCCGGCTACTCAGATGCTGCCCTTCGCCGACCGGCTCTCGGCCGATCAGATCAAGGCCCTGGCGGAGTGGATCTACACCCCGGTGGTGCCGGCGCCGACCTGGAGCGAGGCCGACATGGCCGCCTCGCGCTGGGTGCTGCCGGATGCGGACAAGCTGCCGGCCAAGCCGGTGTTCACCGCCGACCCGATGAACCTCTTTCTGGTGGTGGAGACCGGCGACCACCATGTCTCGGTGCTCGACGGCGACAAGCTGGAGCCGATCCACCGCTTCCAGAGCCGCTACGCCCTGCACGGCGGGCCGAAGTTCACCAAGGACGGGCGCTACGTATTCTTTGCCAGCCGCGACGGCTGGGTGACCAAGTACGACTTGTGGAACCTCAAGACCGTGGGCGAGATCCGCGCCGGGCTCAACACCCGCAACGTGGCCGTGTCCGCCGACGGCGAGTGGGTGATGGTGGCCAACTACCTGCCCCGCACCCTGGTGCTGCTGTCGGCCAAGGACTTGTCGGTGCGGCGCATCTACCCGGTCACCGACGCCACCGGCAAGCAGAGCAGCCGGGTGTCCGCCGTGTATACCGCCGCGCCGCGCCATAGCTTCGTGGTGGCCTTGAAGGATGTGCCCGAAGCCTGGGAGATCCGCTACGACAAGAACGCCCCGGAAGTGTGGGAAGGGCTGGTGCACGACTACCGCATGCGCGAGGGCAACCCCCTGCCGGGCCAGTTCACCCCGCGCCGCATCAAGCTCGACCAGGTGCTCGACGACTTCTTCTTCACCCAGGACTACGTGAACCTGCTCGGCGCCTCCCGGGAGGCCACCAAGGGCCAGGTGGTGAACCTGGACGTGCGGCGCAAGATCGCCGACCTGGACCTCTCCGGCATGCCCCACCTGGGCTCGGGCATCACCTTCGACTGGCAGGGCAAGCGGGTGATGGCCTCGCCCAACCTCAGTTCGGGCAAGGTCACGGTGATCGACACCGACACCTGGAAGACCGTGGCCACCATCCCCACCCTGGGCCCGGGCTTCTTCCTGCGCAGCCACGAGAAGTCGCCTTACGCCTGGGTCGATTCGATGATGAGTCCGGAAGGCCGCGATACCCTGCAAGTGATCGACAAGCGCACCCTGGAAGTGGTGGCCAAGCTGCGCCCCGAGCCGGGCAAGACCCTGGCCCACGTGGAGTTCGACCGCTACGGCAAGTACGTGCTGGCCAGCCTGTGGGAGCAGGATGGCGCCCTGATCGTGTTCGACGCGGCCACCCTCAAGGAGGTGAAGCGCATTCCGATGAAAAAGCCCGTGGGCAAGTACAACGTCTATAACAAGACCACCCTGTCGGAAGGCACCAGCCACTGACGGGCACCGCCCCTGCTCCGGTGGCCGATGCGCTGCCGGGGCAGGGGCCCCAACCCGAGGGAAACCATGACCGTCAAACGCCGTTCGTCATCTTTCTCGCCGTCCTCCCTCTCCTCGATCTGCGCCGCCCTGCTCGTGTCGTCGGGCCTGCTCGCGGCCTCCCTGGCGGAGGCCTGCACCCGCTTCATCTACCGCGGCGCCGACGACCAGGTGATCACCGCCCGCTCCATGGACTGGAAGAGCGACGTGGCGACCAACCTGTGGCTTTTTCCGCGGGGCATGAAGCGGTCCGGGGAGGCGGGGCCGAACTCGATTCGCTGGACGTCGAAATACGGTAGCGTGATTGCCTCGGGCTACGATATTTCCACCACCGACGGCATGAACGAGGCGGGGCTGGTGGCCAACGTGCTGTGGCTGGTCGAATCCTCCTACCCGACGTTCGACGGCAAGCGCCCCGGCCTGTCCCTGGCCGCCTGGGCCCAATATGCGCTCGACAATTTCGCCACGGTGCAAGAGGCGGTCGATGCCCTGGCGAAGGAGCCGTTCACGATCGTCACCAGCCAGGTGCCGGGCGAAGACCGGCTCGCCACCCTGCACCTGTCCCTTTCCGACGCCAGCGGCGACAGCGCCATCGTCGAATACATCGACGGCAAGCAGGTCATCCACCACAGCCGCGACTACCAGGTGATGACCAATTCGCCGACCTTCGAGCAGCAGCTGGCGCTGAATCAGTACTGGCGGCAGATCGGCGGCACCGTCATGCTGCCCGGCACGAACCGGGCCGCCGACCGTTTTGCCCGGGCCTCCTTCTACGTGAATGCGATCCCCAAGACCCCGGACCCGGTCCAGACCATCGCCAGCGCCTTCAGCGTGATACGCAACGTCTCGGTGCCGTTCGGCATCACCACGCCGGACCAGCCCAACATCTCCTCGACGCGCTGGCGCACCGTCGCCGACCACAAGCGCAAGCTGTATTTCTTCGAGTCGGTGCTGACGCCGAACGTCTTCTGGGTCGACCTGGCCCGGCTGGATTTTTCCGCAAAGAGCGGCAAGGTGATGAAGCTCGACCTGGGCCCCAACCAGACCCACGTCTACGCCGGCATGGCCAACGCCCAGTTCAAGGAGGTCGCGCCCTTCCGCTTCCTGGGGATTTGACGCCGGCCCGGCCGGTGGCGCCCTTGCGGCGGCCGGCGCGGTCCAATGAAAACGCCCCGACGCCGGATGACCCGGCGGCGGGGCGTTTCGCTTGGAGCGGGCGGGGGCTACTTCTTCATCTCGTCCTTGCCCATGTCCCCTTTGCCCATATCGCCCTTCTCCCCTTTTTCCATGGCGCCCTTTTCCATGGTGTGCTTCTTGGCCGCCTTGTGGGGCTTCTTGGCCATGCTGTCCTTGGCCATGTCGTCCTTCTTCATTTCGTCCTTGGCCATTCCGTCTTTGCTCATGGCGTCCTTTTTCATGGTGTCCTGGGCGTGGGCCTGGAAACCGACCATGAGGAAACAGGAGGCAAGCAGGGTGGCAAGCAGTTTAGACATGTCAGTACTCCTAGTGGGTTGAAACGAACGAGCGGCCGGATGCCGCGATTTCAGGGCAGCCGATCGCTCAGCTGCCGCCGAACCAGTTGTAGCCCTGGTCTTCCCAGTACCCGCCGGGGTAGGTGTTGGTGACCGTCAGGGCGACGATGTGCTTGGGGTTTTTGTAGCCGAGCTTGGTGGGCATGCGCAGCTTCATCGGGTAGCCGTACTCCGGCGGCAGGGTCTTGCCGTCGTAGGTGAAGGTGAGCAGGGTCTGGGGATGCAGGGCCGTGGCCATGTCGATGCTGGTGTAGTAGTCGTCGGCGCACTCGAACCCCACGTACTTGGCGCTAAGGTCGGCGCCGATGCGCTTGAGGAAGGTGGCGAAGGGCACCCCGCCCCACTTGCCGATGGCGCTCCAGCCCTCGACGCAGATGTGCCGCGTCACCTGGTCGGCCTGGGGCAGGGCGTACAGCTCAGGCAGGGACCAGGCATGCTTGTCCGTCACCAGCCCGCCCACTTCGAGGCGGTAGTCGTCGCCATCCACCTCGGGCACCTCGTCGCGGCCGTAGAAGGCGTTGAAGGGGAAGGGCCGGGTCATCATCGACTCCGGGTAGGTGGGGGCCAGCCGGTTGGGGTCGAACAGCCAGGCCTGGACCCGGTCGTTGAAGCGCGAGACGTGCACCAGTAGGCGCTCGGCCGAGTCCTCGTCCACCACCGAGCAGCCGGTCAGGAGCGACAGCCCGCCCAGGGTCAGGCCGCGCTTGAGGAAGAGGCGCCGGGCCGGGGCCGGCAGTTCGGCCAGGGCGTCCTTGAGCAGGGCGTCCCGGTCCCGGGGGGAAAGCAAGGAAGGGCGGCGCAATCTCATGGTCGTCTCCCGGATCAGCGGCCACGGATCATGGCGCGCAGGGTGCGCGGCACCAGGGCCACCATGACCACGTGCACCGCGAAGAAGGCCACCAGACCGGCCATGGCGAAGAAATGCACCACCCGGGCGTTGTCGAAGCCGCCCATCAGTTCCCGCAACAGGGGGAACTGGACCGACTTCCACACCACCAGCCCGGACAGGACGATCAGCACCGTGTCGGCGATCACGAACAGGTAGGCGAGCTTCTGCACCGCGTTGTAGCGGCGCAGGTCGTCGTGAGCCAGGTGGCCGCGCAGGGCGGCGCCCAGGTCGTGGAGCAGATCCCGGGGGCGTAGAGGGAAGAACTTGTGCCACAGCCGGCCGGTGGCCAGGTTGAGCGCCAGGTAGATCAGCCCGTTGAACGCCAGCACCCACATGGCGGCGAAGTGCCAGAGCAGGGCGCCTCCCAGCCAGCCCCCCAGGGTGATGCCGTGGGGAAAGGCGAAATGGAAGATCGGCGAGGCGTCGTAGATGCGCCAGCCGCTCAGCACCAGCACGATCACGGCCAGGGCGTTGATCCAGTGGGTGAGGCGCAGCCAGCCGGGGTGGATCGGTTCCCGGGCCGGGTCGTGCATTGTCGTCGTTGCCATGGCCTTCATCCCGTGCCGCCGTGCGGCGCGTAATCCCCACCCGCAGGAGCGGGCGGTTGTATTGACGGAGACAGCGAAAGGGCCGGCCGGTTCGCTGTTCCGCCGGTTTCCTGTCCCTTGGTCGGGGAACCGGCCGATTCCTTACACGATCCCGCGCCGGTGCCGGCCTGGGGACGAACCCCGCCCGGCGCCGGCTGTCTCATCGGCAAACAACGACGAGGAGCCGCCATGACCGCCAGCCTCAAGCCCTACCTTGATACCCTGCCTTCCTACCTGTCCGCCGATACCCTCGGCCCCTGGGCGACCTACCTGGCCCAGGTGGAAAAGGTGGTGCCGATGCTGGAAGAGTCGCTCCAGCCCCACGTCGAGACCTTGCGCCGGCCCAAGCGCATCCTGATCGTGGACGTGCCGATCCGCCGTGACGACGGCAGCTATGCCCACTACGAGGGCTACCGGGTGCAGCACAACACCTCCCGGGGGCCGGGTAAGGGGGGCATCCGCTACCACCAGGACGTGACCCTCTCGGAAGTGATGGCCCTGTCGGCCTGGATGACCATCAAGAACGCGGTGGTGAACGTGCCCTTCGGCGGCGCCAAGGGCGGGGTGCGGGTCGAGCCCGGCACCCTGTCCCGGGGCGAGCTGGAGCGCCTGACGCGGCGCTACACCTCGGAGGTGAACATCCTGCTCGGGCCGGACAAGGACATTCCGGCGCCGGACGTGGGGACCAACGAGCAGGTGATGGCCTGGATGATGGACACCTATTCCATGGACCAGGGCGCCACCATCACCGGGGTGGTCACCGGCAAGCCCATTTCCCTGGGGGGCAGCCTGGGGCGCCACGACGCCACCGGCCGGGGTGTGTTCGTGGTGGCGCGGGAGGCAGCGCGGCGCATCGGCCTGGAAATGAAGGGCGCCCGGGTGGCGATCCAGGGCTTCGGTAACGTGGGCGACGCGGCGGCCCGCGTCTTTCACAACGCCGGGGCCAAGATCGTCGCCGTGCAGGACGTCTCCGGCTCGGTCTACAGCGGCGCCGGCCTGGACCCCCAGGCCCTCCAGACCCACCGCCGCGCCAGCGGCGGGCTGGCGGGCTTTCCCGGGGCCGAGTCGATCGACGATGAGCGGTTCTGGGACGTGGACTGCGACATCCTGGTGCCTGCCGCCCTGGAAGCCCAGATCACCCCGGCCCGGGCCAAGCGCATCACGGCACGGATGGTGGTGGAAGGGGCCAACGGCCCGACCCTGCCGGAGGCCGACGAGGTGTTCAAGGAGCGCAACGTGCTGGTCTGCCCCGACGTGGTGGCCAACGCCGGCGGAGTGACGGTGAGCTACTTCGAGTGGGTCCAGGACATCTACAGCTTCTTTTGGAGCGAGGCCGAGATCGACGAGCGCCTCGACCGGATCATGGCCGATGCCTTCGCCGCGGTGTGGGAGGTGGCCGACTCCAAGGGCATCGCCCTGCGCACCGCCGCCTACGCGGTGGGCGCCACCCGGGTGCTGCGCGCCCGGGCGATGCGCGGCCTGTACCCGTGATCTGATGCCCCGGTTGCCCCGGGCGCCGGGGCAGTGGGGCAGTGGGGCAGTGGGGCCGGGGGGGCTTCAGTCCCGGGCCAGGCCCTTGATCCACTCGCCGTAGAGCCGGTCGGCCAGGGCGCGCATGGCCGGCAGGTGGCGCGGCGTGTCCTCGCTCATCCGCTCCGGGGTCTGCACCGACGGGGGCAGGGGATCGAGCCCGGCCACCTCGCCGGGCCAGGCCAGGCTCCACTCGGCGATCATCTCCGGGGTCATCTCCACGTGGCACTGCATGCCCAGATGGGGCCCGAGGGCGAACATCTGGTTGGCGCAGGCCGGGCTTGCCGCCAGGCGCTCGGCCCCCGGCGGCAGGGTGAAGGTTTCGCCGTGCCAGTGGAACACCGGGGCGGCGGCGATGCCGCCCAGCCAGTGCCGGGCCGCCGGGCCGGCAGACGCCTCGATCGGCCCCCAGCCGATCTCCTTGACCGGATTGGCCCCCACCGTGCCACCCAGGGCCTTGGCCATCAACTGGCTGCCCAGGCAGTGGCCGATCACCGGTACCCCGGCGGCGGCCGCCTGGCGGATCAGGGCGCAGGCGTCGTCGATCCACGGCAGCGGGTCGTTCACGCTCATCGGCCCGCCCATGAAGCACAGCCCGGAATAGGGAAAGCGAGAGGGAGCTGACGCGGCGCTGCCGGATTCCCCCAATTCCCCGGAAACCCGCGGCACCGGGTCGTTTCGGTCGATGGCGACCAGGGTCCAGGGGATGCGGTGGGCGTCGAGGAATGTGGCAAAATAGCCCGGACCTTCCGAGGGGAAATGACGAAAAATGGCAACGGGACGCATGGCACGGGTTTCCATGATGGATAGACGGGGCGAGGGCTCCGATTCTAGCCGTCCCGTTCGTCATCCGTCCCGGCCCGCCGGGCCTGGTTCCCTGGTCCTGCTGCTGCTTGGTTCCCTGCTCGCCGGCCCGGTCGGGGCGGTGGACGTGGGGGTAGCCGGTATCTTTCCCGGCAAGGCCATCCTGGTGATCAACAACGGCGCCCCGCGCACCGTTCCGGTGGGCGGCAAGACGCCGGAGGGCATCAAGGTGCTGGGGGTGGACGGCGAACGGGCCACCCTGGAGGTGGACGGCAAGCGCCGGGTGGTGCGCATCGGCCAGCAGACGTCCATGAGCGGCGACAGCGGCGGCACCTCCGTGACCCTCAACGCCGACCTGCGCGGCCACTTCATCGGCGGCGGGGCAATCAACGGCGTCGCCACCCGCTTCATGGTGGATACTGGCGCCACCAACGTGGTGATTGGCGCCCAGGAGGCCCGCCGCCTCGGGCTGGAAGCCCGCAACGGCGAGGCCGGCTATTCCCAGACCGCCAACGGTACGGTGCGCACGTCCCGGATCAAGATCGATTCCCTGCGCATCGGCGAGGTGACGGTGCATAACGTGGACGCCGAGGTGACCTCCTCCGACATGCCCTTCGTCCTGCTCGGCATGAGCGCGCTCAACCGCTTCGAGATGCAGCGGGACGGCGACCGGATGACCCTGAAGAAACGCTTTTGAGCGGCACCGTCCGCCACTCACTTACACTCGATCCGCCGGGCGCGCAGCGCGTGCCCCACCGACAACAACGCAACGACGAGCGGCCCCGGCCGCCGCAAGGAGACATACATGCCCCACCGCGATGCTGAAATCGCCCTGCTGCGACAGGAACTCGAAATGCTCATGGGCGAGCGCCGTCAGCTTCTCCAGGTGGCCGGCGCCGCGGCGGTCCTGATCGCCGGCCTCGACAGCAAGCGCCTGCCGGTGAAGGCCATTGAGGCCGCCGATATGGTGGCCACCACCATCAACGGCCTGCCCGACGAAACCCTCAAGGACGCCCTGGATTCGGTCAACGCCGAGATCGAGGAGCCGGAGGCCCTGCAGTGACCTTGCCCGCCGGGCCGCTTTCCGCCGCATCCGCTGCCTCTAGCGCCCTGCTCATCCCCTCCGCCGACGAACTGCGCCACGCCCTCCAGCCCCTGCCGCGCCAGGGCGAAATCCGCGAACCCGGGGTGGACCCGGCCGGGCTGCGGCCCGCGGCGGTACTCTTTCCCATCGTGCGCCACGACGCCGGGCCGTCGGTCCTGCTCACCCAGCGCACCCCCCACCTGTCGGCCCACGCCGGCCAGATCAGCTTCCCCGGCGGCCAGGTGGAGCCGGAGGACCCTACGCTCCTGGACACCGCCTTGCGCGAGACCGAGGAAGAGATCGGCCTGCCGCGCAGTGCCGTCGAGGTGCTCGGCTACCTGCCCGAATACTTCACCGTCACCGGGTTCCGCATCACCCCGGTGGTGGGCCTGCTCACCCCGCCCTTCGACCTGGTTCCGGACGCCCGGGAGGTGGACGAGGTGTTCGAGGTGCCCCTGGCCTTCCTGCTCGACCCGGCCAACCGTCAGCGCCACGCCCGGGAGTGGCAGGGGCGGCAGCGCTACTACTACGCGCTGCCCTACGGCGAGCGCTATATCTGGGGAGCCACGGCCGGCATGATCGTGGCCCTGGCCGACGCCCTGGCCGCCCTGCGCGGCGAAGGGCGCTGATCTTCCGTCCAGGGCCGGAATCCGCGCCGGGCGCCGCTTTCCGACGGGGCGGCGGGCGTGTTGTGTTATCTTGAGGGGGTGATTTTCATCACCCGCCCTGAATTTTTCCAAGAAGGCCGAGCCCCCTCTGGCATGTCCCGGGGCGGCCGGTCCAGCAGACAACGATGAGCCTGTTTTCCCTGATTGCCGCCCTGCTGATCGAGCAGGTGCGCCCCCTCGCCGACCGGCGGCTGATCCTGGCCCCCCTCGACCGCTTCGCCGATTTCCTGGAAGGCCATCTCAACGCCGGGGAATACCGCCACGGCCTGTTCGCCTGGGCGATTCTGGCCGTGCTGCTGGCCGGCGGTTCCTGGCTGGTGTTCTTCCTGCTCTGCAAGGTGTCGCCCCTGCTCGGCTGGGCCTGGAACGTGGCAGTGCTGTACCTGACCATGGGGTTCCGCCAGTTCAGCCACTACGTCACCGACATCCAGCTGGCCTTGCGCCTGGGCGATCTGCCCCGGGCACGGGAATTGCTGACCGCCTGGCGCGGCCGCAGCGCCGAATCCTTCTCGTCCGACGAGATCGCCCGGGTGACCATTGAAGAAGGGCTGGCCGCTGCCTACCGCCACGTTTTCGCCGTGGTTTTCTGGTTCGTGCTGCTGCCCGGCCCCATGGGCGCCGTGCTGTACCGGCTGGCGGCCCACCTGGCGGACCGCTGGGGCCGCCGTGCCGATCTCGCCGCAGGGTCTCGACTTGGGGAGTCGTCTCCGGGTGTGGACGGCAGCGTGGCGGTGGCGGCGCTCGAATTCGGCCGCTTCGGCGAATTTGCGCAACAATCGTTTGCCATCATCGACTGGCTGCCGGCCCGGGTGACGGCCTTCATCTTTGCCATCGTCGGCAATTTCGAGGACGCCGCCTACTGCTGGCGCACCCAGGCTGCGGCCTGGGGCCAAGGCCAGTTGGGCATCGTCCTGGCGGCCGGCGCCGGCGCCCTGGGCATCCGCCTGGGCCAGCCCCTGACGGAAGGGGGCGAGCTCATCGACCGGGCCGAGCTGGGTGTGGGCGACGACGCCGACGTGGATTCGCTGCAAAGCGCGGTGGGCCTGGTCTGGCGGGCCCTGGTGCTGTGGTTGTTCTTGTTGCTGCTGCTGGGGCTGGCCAGCTGGGTCGGCTAGGCGCCGGAGGTTAGGCGCGGGCAGCGGTTTTCCCAAAGGTTTTACTAGGAGGGAGTTTCATGAGCAAAGAAGTTGTTGTCCTGAGCGCTGTCCGTTCCGCCATCGGTGGCTTCGGCGGTTCCCTGAGCACCCTTGAGCCCGCCGAACTGGGCGGCCTGGTGATGAAGGAAGCCGTGGCCCGTTCCGGCGTGGATCCGCAGCAGATCAACTACGTCACCGTCGGCAACTGCGTTCCCACCGACTCCCGCTACGCCTACGTGCCCCGCGTGGCCTCCATCCAGGCCGGCCTGTCCATGGATTCCGTGGCCATGCAGGTCAACCGCCTGTGCTCCTCCGGCCTCCAGGCCATCGTCTCCACCGCCCAGAACATCCTGCTCGGCGACTGTGAGTACGGCATCGGCGGCGGCGTCGAAGTCATGTCCCGCGGCGGCTACATGATGCCCGCCCTGCGCTCCGGCGCCCGCATGGGCGACACCAAGGCCATCGACATGATGGTGGCGGTGCTCACCGACCCCTTCGGCGTGGGCCACATGGGCATCACCGCCGAGAATCTGGCGACCAAGTGGAACATCAGCCGCGAAGAGCAGGACGCTCTCGCCCTGGAATCCCAGACCCGCGCCGCCAAGGCCATCGCCGAGGGCCGCTTCAAGTCCCAGATCGTCCCCATCACCCTGCAAAGCCGCAAGGGCGACGTGGTGTTCGACACCGACGAGCATCCCCGGGCCACCACCATGGAGTCCCTGGCCAAGATGAAGCCGGCCTTCAAGAAGGACGGCTCCGTCACCGCCGGCAACGCCTCCGGCATCAACGACGGTGCGGCCTTCTTCGTCCTGGCCGAGGCCGCCGCGGCCGCCAAGTCCGGCTACAAGCCCATGGCCCGCCTGGTTTCCTACGCTGTGGCCGGCGTGCCCAACGACGTGATGGGCGAAGGCCCGATCCCGGCGACCAAGCTGGCGCTGAAGAAGGCCGGCCTGTCCCTGGACCAGATGGACGTGATCGAGTCCAACGAAGCCTTCGCCGCCCAGGCCATCGCCGTCTCCAAGGGCCTGGGCCTCGACCCGGTCAAGACCAACCCCAACGGCGGCGCCATCGCCCTGGGTCACCCGGTGGGCTGCTCCGGCGCCTTTATCGCCACCAAGGCCCTGTACGAGTTGCAGCGCGTGGGCGGCAAGTACGCCCTGGTGACCATGTGCATCGGCGGCGGCCAGGGCATCGCAGCGATTTTCGAGCGTCTCTGATTCCGCGCGGCCTCCCGGCCCCTGGCCGGGAGCGCTTTGCGGCCGAACGGCATACCCTTCGGGGTATGCCGTTTTTGTTTGCGCCCCGGCTGTCCAAGGCAGGGGAGGGGTGGGACGGTCGGCGAATTGATGGGAATCAAGGCGCCGGAGGGAGTACCCGACAAAAATTGTCGGGAATTCAACCCCCAGCCGAGGAATCCCATGGCCCACGATTGTTCCATCCCCGTCATCCAGGACGGCATCTACGGTTTCGACGCCCGGGGCGTCGCCAAGCGCTTCCGCCACGCCGCCATCTTCGGTGCCCTGGACGCCCTCCAGCCCGGCGAGACCATGCGTTTCTGCAACGACCACGATCCCCTGCCGCTGCTGGCCCAGATCAACCAGTTCTTCGGCGACCGGGTGGCGATTCAGTACGTTCAACGCGAACCCGGAGAAATCGTCATCGACTTCCGGGTCCAAGGCTGATCCCGCCTTACCGTCTTACCCCCCTTTGGCCCCCGATTCGTTCGGGGGTTTTTCTTTTTAATCGCACCGTAGTGGTGCATTGGTAAGGTTCTGATTTCTGGCCCGTTTATTGCAACGTGTGCCGGTGGTTCGGCTGTGATTTGTCATTCAGAATAAGTAAACATTTGGCATAATGTGTAATACGGTTTCAGGGAGTGTCGGCATATGAAAAAGAATTTTCCGGTCACGGGGGCGGAAACCCCGTTTCCGGCAGGCAAGTACATCGTTTCCAAGACCGATCTGAAGGGGATCACCACCTACGCCAACGACGCCTTCGTCGAGCTGTCCGGCTTTACCCGGGAAGAACTGATCGGCCACAGCCACAACGTGGTGCGCCACCCGGACATGCCGCCCCAGGCCTTCCAGAACCTGTGGGACACCCTCAAGGTGGGACGCCCCTGGCGCGGCATCGTCAAGAACCGCTGCAAGAGCGGCGACCACTACTGGGTGGACGCCCTGGTGGTGCCGGTGCGCCAGGACAACCAGACCATCGGCTACATGTCGGTGCGCACTGCCCCGTCCCGGGAGCAGATCGCCGCCGCCGAGGCGCTGTACACCCGCCTGAATGAAACCGGGGGAAGCCTGCCCAAGCCCCGCTCCCGTGCTCGCTTCGGCCTGAGCGCGCGCTTGGGGCTGGCCACCGCCGGGGTGATGGGGGCGATGGTGCTGTCCGGCGTATTGAGTTGGTTTGGCCAGGACCTGGGCCTGGACGCCGGCCTGGAGCGCTACCTGATCCAGGGGCTGACCCTGGGGGGGCTGCTTGCTGGCGGCGCCATGGCCTGGGTGCACCGGGACATCTTCGCCGCCTTCCGTCGGGTCGAATCCAGCCTGGACCGCATTGCCCAGGGCGACCTGTCCGAGCTGATCCGCCACACCCGCCGCGACGAGGTGGGTACCCTGCTCGACGGTCTGCTCACCACCCAGTCCCACCTCAAGGTGATGCTTGCCGAGATTGCCGAGATGGCCGACCAGGTGGGCGGCAACGCCGACCTGCTGGCCGCCGACATGGACCGGGTGGCCCAGCAGTCGTCGGCCCAGTCCGAGGCGGCCGGGCGCATTGCCGCGGCCATCGAGGAAATGAGCGTGACGGTTCAGGAAGTGGCGGGGGACGCCGCCCGCACCGCCGACGCGGCAGCCTCCACCCGGGACCGCATGGGCGAGGTCAGCAGCCGCATGCGCGAGGGGCGCAATGCTTCCACGGCGGTGGTCGAGGCGGTGGGGGATGCCAACCAGACCCTGGCGGTGCTCGGCCAGTCCCTGGCCCAGATCGGCCGCATCACCCAGGCCATCCAGGAAGTGGCCGACCAGACCAACCTGATCGCCCTCAACGCCGCCATCGAGGCGGCCCGGGCCGGCGAGGCCGGCCGCGGCTTCGCCGTGGTGGCCGACGAAGTGCGCAAGCTGGCCGAGCGCACCCGCAAGGAAACCCAGCAGATCACCGAGACCGTGGTCAGCATCCACAATCTCTCCCAGGAGGCCACCGGCCGCATTCAGGCCGCCGAAAGCCTGATCGGCCGCCACGACAGCGAGTTCGCCGGGCTGGAGGAGGGCGTGACGGCGGTGGTGGGCGAATCCCGCCAGGTGGACGGCATGGCCACCCACATCGCCTCGGCCACGGTGCAGCAATCCCAGGCCAGCCAGGACATCAGCAGCAGTGTGGCCGACATCGCCAGCCGCCTGGAAGACGGCGCCCGCACCGTGGAAAGCGTGGGCCTGAGCGTCTCCCACCTGCGCAACACGGCCGGGGAACTGCGCCGCCTGATCGGTTACTTCCGCTACGCCGGCTGACGGCGGCCCGTCGCCGCTGTCGCGGTTGTCATCATTCTCCCCGGTGTTCTGCCCGGGGATGCCGAAACGGCCGGGGCTTGCCCCGGCCGTTGGCTTTTCATCGGCTATAGATGGCTTCCCTTGCTTGCCCGGAGCCGTGCCGGGCCATTGCCGGGCCGGACGATCAAGTCCGCTACCCGCCAAGTGGGGACTTCCAGGCGCGCCCCGATCTCGACGGGGTCGGATATCCGTCCCAGCCTTTCCCAACCCAACAGCGTGGGGCGGAGGGGTTTGCGCTTCGTCCTCTGCCGGGGCAGGAAAAACAAAACGATACAAATCGCTGCATAACTGCAACTACCCGGTGCAGAAATCCAACTGGCAAACGCGCCGTTCTTGGCAACTATGCAAGGTATCCCGTTGCGCCCGCGGTCCCATCGCCCCGGGCGGACGGCCCGCTGCCTCCCGGCAGCCCATGCCCAAGCATTTCTAGGAGACTAAGAATGACCGCAAAAGCGCTCAAGATGTCGGTGATCGCCCTATCCCTGGCGGCGGCGGTGGGCGGTGCCTATTCCTTCGGCCACGTTTCGGCCATCAGCCGCGCCGACGCCGCGGTGACTGCCCCCGCCCCGGCTGCCGCCAACCCCATGGCCCTGCCCGACATGGGCAGCATCGTCGAGCGCAACGGCCCGGCGGTGGTCAACATCAGCGTCACCGGCACCCGCAAGGTGGCCGACGCCGGTCTGCCACAGCTCGATCCGGACGATCCGTTCTACGAATTCTTCCGCCACTTCCGCGGGCCGCAAGGCCAGGGCTCGACCCCGGTACGGGGCCTCGGCTCGGGCTTCATCATTTCCTCCGACGGCACCATCCTGACCAACGCCCACGTGGTGGACGGCGCCGACGAGGTGACGGTGAAGCTCACCGACAAGCGCGAGTTCAAGGCCAAAGTGCGGGGCATCGACAAGACCAGCGACGTGGCCGTGCTCAAGATCGACGCCAAGGGTTTGCCCACGGTGAAGATCGGCAGTTCCGCCGCGGCCCGGGTGGGCGAATGGGTGCTGGCCATCGGCTCCCCCTTCGGCTTCGAGAACAGCGCCAGCGCCGGCATCGTTTCGGCCAAGTCCCGCAACCTGCCCGACGGCAGCTACGTGCCCTTCATCCAGACCGACGTGGCGGTGAACCCGGGCAACTCCGGCGGCCCCCTGTTCAACATGGCCGGTGAGGTGATCGGCATCAACTCCCAGATCTACTCCCGCAGCGGCGGCTACCAGGGCCTGTCCTTCGCCATTCCCATCGAGGTGGCAATGAACGTGGAGCAGCAGATCGTCACCAACGGCCAGGTCCAGCGCGGCCGCATGGGGGTGACCATCCAGGAGGTGAACCAGTCCCTGGCCGATTCCTTCGGCCTCAAGAAGCCCGCCGGCGCCCTGGTCAGTTCAGTGGAAAAGGGCAGTCCCGCCGCCAAGGCCGGTCTGGAGCCCGGCGACGTGGTGCTGGCGATCAACGGCAAGGAGTTGGTCAATTCCGGCGACCTGGCGGCCACCGTGGCCGGCATGCGGCCTGGCGAAGTGGCCAAGCTGCAAGTGTGGCGCCACGGTTCGTCCCAGGAAGTGGCGGTGAAGGTCGGCTCTGCCAGCGAGCCCAAGGTGGCCGCCCAGGACAACCCGGACGGCCCCAAGGGGCGCCTCGGCGTCGCCGTCCGCCCCCTGACCCCGGACGAGCAGCGCCAGGCCGAGGTGAGCGGCGGCGTGGTGGTGCAGAACGTCGCCGGCGCGGCGGCCAAGGCCGGCATCCAGCCCGGGGACATCATCCTCTCGGTCAATGGCGAACGGGTGTCCAGCCCCGAGCAGTTGCGCGCCCTGCTGGCCAAGGCGGGCAAGCGCGTGGCCGTGCTGGTGGAGCGGGGCGACGCCCGCATCTTCGTGCCTGTGGAGTTGGGCTGAGACTGGCCTGAGGACCCGACCAACGACGGGGCCGATCCGGCATCGGGCCGGCTCTGGATAGGTCGCACTAGGTCGAACAGGACGGCGCCAATTGGCGCCGTCCTTGTTTCATGGCCCGGTGCGGTGCGTTGCCATGGCTTGGCCGGCCGAGCATCCGTGAATGTCGGACAGGGGAAGCCAGGGCGCCCTGGACAGAAAAATTGCCGGCATCGTGTGGATGCCGGCATTGATAGGCCATCCGGGCACCTGGCCGCAGGTATGGGTCTGCCTGTCAGCGATGGACGCCGGACACCCGGGCCTTGCGCCGCCAATAGGCGGGCCGTTGCAGCGCCATCACGTCGATGTGCTGGGTGGAGTAAATCTGCCGGGCCAGGGCCCAGCGCTGGCGCTCTTCCTGGGATACGCCGGCGATCTGCTCGAACCACTTCTGGATGAATTTCATGGCAAGTGACTCCTGGAAAGAAGGGTAAGACCGGGAGGGTTGCAGCCTGTCAGTGCGTCAATCATAGCCAACTACTGTATGGATGTACAGTATTTGGCTATGGAGAGCCGTGCCCCGCGCCAGTACTGGGTTTCCGGCCCGCCCCTTCCGCCGTTTCCCGCCATGCCGGCCGGGGTGGTAGGGTGGCGGCCTGCGTTTGCCGTCCGCCTTTTTTCCCCAGCCACCTTCTTCCCATGGCCATCGACTCTTCCGTTTCGCCCCTGCCCGATGCCAATTCCCGCGGCGTGCGCGCCGCCCTCGTGTTCGCACTCACCGCCGAGCGATTGGCGGCTTACTACGAGCACGGCCAGTGGCTTACCGAGGCCCAGGGGGCGACCCTGGCCGCCGAGTGGCTGGGCCGCACCAAGCGCAGCCTGCCCCTGGCCGAGCGCCGCCACCTGTCTGCCCTGAGCGACGTGCTGGCCCGCCAGGTGGCCGGCGCCCTCTCCCGGGAGGCGGGGCTGTACACCGTCCACGCCATGCAGGACGCCCTGGACCCGAACCACACCTCGGATACGGCCCAGACCCTGATGGCCGAGTGCGAACGCCTGCTCGACGCCGTAGAGGAGGGCGCCGGCACTCCATGAGGGAGCCGGGCTCCGGCACCGGCGTGGTGCCGCATCTTGTTCGGCATTGCGCGGTGGATGCCTGGAACTCCGCTACTGGCGCGGGTTTTCGGGAGGCTGGGGGCGGTGTCGCGATTGGCTCTGCGGCACTCGCTATCTTCAATCTGGGGTCGTAAGCGCTGTTTCGCCGTTCCGGTACGGCGGCCGCATTGCCCCCTGCAAAACCCCGCGCCAGTGCTTGCGTTGCGGCCAGGGGGCGTGAAGAGCCGCGTCGTTGCTTGTTTTTCAGGCGGTGCGTCATATCCTTGAGCCGCCAGGTGGTTTTTAGGCTTATCCACAGGCTTGCCCACGGAAAACGGGGATAAGCGATGGAC
The DNA here is from genome assembly GCF_021287045.1 of Oryzomicrobium sp. Lineage (GTDB taxonomy): Bacteria > Pseudomonadota > Gammaproteobacteria > Burkholderiales > Rhodocyclaceae > Oryzomicrobium. Next base: position 171,121 of record NZ_JAJTBG010000007.1, read on the forward strand.
CGACCGGCGTGCCGGGGGAGGGCGGGATATCCCATCCCGTGAGCAGGGCTCCGGCTGTCGCGGTGGACGTGAAGAGAGATTGGGCAGTCCCGAGCGCCGTGCGCTGTTCTCCGACGCCCGGTGGTTCCACTTACGCCATTAACGGGCACCGTTTCCGCCGCCATACGGGCTTTCCACCATCCCCCGGGACCGCCGGCGCCTCCGGCCCGGGGCGTATACTTTCCCTTCCCCGGCGCGGCCGTTACAGCGCGCCGGGCCGTCATCGCCACACCGGGAGTCGCCATGGGCCAGGGCACGGGGCCGCAATCACCACATTCGCCGCAACCGCAAGCGCAATTTCAAGCTCAAGCGCAACGCGAGCCGCAAGGGGAATCCGACGCATCCTCCGCGGGCGCCGGACGCCCCGGACGGGGCTTGCTCGCCCTGCTGCGGGAGGAATGGCGCCAGCTGGTGACCATCAACCCCAGCGACCGGCCCTGGCAGATGCCCTTTGCCGCCGCCCTGGCCTCGGGCCTGCCGCTCTTGGTGGGGGCCTGGTTCGGCCACATGGACTATGGCCTGATCTCGTCCCTGGGCGGGCTGGTGTTCCTCTACACCCCCAACACGCCCCTCTACCACCGCATGGTGTCCCTGATGGCCTGCGCCTTCGGGTTGGCCGCCAGCTACACCCTGGGGCTGATCAGCCACTTCGTGCCGGCCCTGATGATGGTGGCCCTGACCTTCATCACCATCCTGGTGTCCATGGTCTGCCGCTTCTACCGGGTGAGCATGCCGGGCAGCCTGTTCTTCATCATGGTCGCCGCCATCGGCGCCTATTCGCCCACCACCGTGGAGCAGGTGCCGCTGCGGGTCGGGCTGATCTTCATGGGGGCGCTGCTGGCCTGCCTGGTGGCCCTGTTCTACAGCCTCTACGTGCTGCGCCGCCAGGCGCCCCAGCCGGTGGCGCCGCTGCCGCCGGCCAGCTTCGATTTCGTCGTCTTCGATTCGGTGGTGATCGGCCTGTTCGTCGGCCTTTCCCTGGTCCTCGCCCAGGCCCTGCACCTGGAGCGGGCCTACTGGGTGCCGGTGAGCTGCCTGGTGGTGATCCAGGGCATGTCCCTGCGCGCCGTGTGGACCAAGCAGTTGCACCGCCTGCTCGGCACCGCCATCGGCCTGCTGGTGGCTTGGGGCATCCTGGCGCTGCCTTTGGGCAACTGGAGCATCGCCCTGGTGATGATGCTGCTCACCTTCGTGGTCGAAACCGCGGTGGTGCGCCACTACGTCTTCGCCGCCATCTTCATCACCCCCATGACCATCCTGCTGGCCGAGGCCGCCACCTTCGGCCAGGGTCCGCCGGGGGCGATGATCCAGGCCCGCTTCCTCGACACCGTGCTGGGCTGCGTCGTCGGCCTGGTCGGCGGCGCCTGCCTGCACAGTCCGCGCTTCCGCGATGTGCTGGGCCGCCAGTTGCGCCGTTTGACGCCGCGCCGGCTGCTGCCGTGAGGACGGCGGGCGGAGTGGATGAGAGGGGCGAGGGGGGCGGAGCGTAGGCCAGCCGGGCGGTGGGTGGATTGTGGGCTGCGTAGGCTGATTGGGCTGATTGCCACGGCCCCGGGCACCGCGCCCCGGCGATATCGCCCCGGCCGGCACCATGCCGGCAAGGCGCCGAACGGCCGGCTTGCGGTGCGGGCTGCGCCCCCCGGTGCCGTCGGATGAAAATGCCATCGCCCCAAACCCCAATATTGGCGCGGGGTTTGGCGATGCCATGCTGGAACGCCGCGCCAATACTCGATTTCAGAGGCAATGCCGTGAAGAACCGCGCCCCTGCTTGTTTTTGAGGCAGCGTGGCATGTCATTGACCCGGAAGGCGGTTTTTCGGCTTATCCACAGCCTTACCCACGAAAAGCGGGGAAAACCTCGTGGGCCGAGCAAGGGGCGCGGGCGATGCCCGGGAAGCACGGTGCCGGCATGTCCGCCACCGTTTTCTACACCCGGGGGCGCTCCGCCCTGGTTCCCCCGATCCCCGCCTCGGGAGACTTGCTGCCACCGTTGGCCGGTGGCCTGGCATCCGGCCATGCCGGCGCATGCCCTGGCACCTGGCGCTTGGCACCCCGCCCCTTGCCCGCTCGTTTATCCTGTTCCACCCTTTTGTCTTCCGACCCCGAGCCATCCCCCATGCGCGCCACCCCTCGCGCCGCCGCGCCCCGATCCGCCCACGCCGCCAAATCGGCCAAGCCCACCAATGCCGCCGCGCCCGCCAAGGCAGCCGCCCTGCACCCGCGCAACCGCCACACCGGCCGCTACGACTTCGCCGCCCTGATCGCCGCCAGCCCTGAACTAGCGCCCTTTGTCGGCCCCAACCCCTACGGCGACCTCTCCATCGACTTCGCCGACCCGGCGGCGGTGAAAGCCCTCAACCGGGCGCTGCTGCTCGTACAGTACGGCGTGCGCGACTGGGACATCCCCACCGGCTACCTGTGCCCGCCCATCCCCGGCCGGGCCGACTACATCCACTGTCTGGCCGACCTGCTGGCGGGGGAGGGGGGCGGGAGCAGCGGCGGAAATGGCGGCGGCCGGGCTGGCCCTGGGCGCAGCGAGGGGAATGGTGTGTGGGGCGAAGGGCGGGGCACGCAAGAAGGTGGTACGAACCCGAGCCTAGGCGCGGGGCAGGGCGCCCTTGAACTGGACCAGGCCGGACGCGGCGCCATCCCCACCGGCCCGGCGGTACGGGTGCTCGACATCGGCGTCGGCGCCAACTGCGTCTATCCCCTGATTGGCCACGCCGAATACGGCTGGCGCTTCGTCGGTGCTGACGTGGACCGGGGCGCCCTGGCCAACGCCCAGGCCATCCTGGACGCCAACCCGGACTTCAAGGCCGCTATTGAGCTGCGCCGCCAACCCGCGCCGGAGTCCATCTTCCGCAACATCATCCGCCCCGGCGAACGCTTCGACCTGACCCTGTGCAACCCGCCCTTCCACGCCTCCCCCGACGATGCCCAGGCCGGCACCGAGCGCAAATGGCGCAACCTGGGCCGGGAGGCCGCCCCCGGCAAGGGGCCGGGGCAGGGCAGGGACGGCGGGGGATATGGCGATAAGCGCGGGCGCGGGCGCGGAAACGACGCCCGCCGCGGCGCCCCGGCCAGCCTGGCCCGGGAGCACCAGAACACGGCCGCCACCCGCCACGCCCCCGCCCTCAACTTCGGTGGCCGCGCCGCCGAACTGTGGTGCCCCGGCGGCGAACTCGGCTTCATCACCCGCATGATCGCCGAGAGCGCCGCCTTCGCCAGCCAATGCCGCTGGTTCACCACCCTGGTGTCAAAAGCCGACAACCTCCCCGCCATCCAGCGCGCCCTGGCAAGGGCCGGCGCCCGCCGCACCGTGGTGATCCCCATGGCCCAAGGGCAGAAGCAGAGTCGGCTGGTGGGGTGGGGGTTTGAGGGGGCTTATCTTCAGAAATGCTAGGGTTTGCCTGCTACATCAGTCCCTAGCAGAGTCGGGTAGAAGTCGTCAGTTCGCTGCTTTTTTTGGAGAGAAAATTAAAGATAAATCGGGTAGTGCAGCTTGCTATTTTTTTGCGAATATATAGGTATGGATGGGTTGTTGATTTTTTTGATGGTCTTGGTGTTAGAAATTGTGCTGGCCATCATTGACCTTTCCCTGTTGTAAAATCTTCACCTTCGGTGTGCCTCTGTGATTTCCAGTGAGTTGGTATGAGAATATGGCATTTGCTCCGTAGTCGTGTATATATGCATCTGCGTCTTTAGAAATGCCGTGTGTTTTTTTACTTTGGTGAACAGCGTCTCCCAGGCCGTTTACTGCATTTATTAATAGATTTTGTTGTTGATGGGTTAGCAAGATTTGTGAATCTACGTAGGCGCTGAAGGGGCCGTTTGCTATATGGGAGTGGCCTGGGGGAGGTGAGGTTATTGTAATCAATTCCGCATCGATGGCATCCCAAATATCTGATATTTCAATGTAATCATGTAGGGAGTGGACCGAGTTTCTGACGGCGGTATCCACCTCTGCCGCTGTCTGGCCTCGGTTGAAGTGTGTGGCCAAAATTGGTAGGGCGATTGGTCTCGTATTTGTTTGGTTTGAGTATGCTGGACTAGTGATCTCAGTATTTAGAGCTGCAAGGTCTGTAATGGAGGCGCCGCTTTGCGTGAACATCCCTTGAATCGTTTTTTCTTTGGTGTTCGATTTTTCTTTAAAATTATTTAATCGTTGAGTATGTAGGCTGTTATTTGCAATCGTTTGTAGGTTTTTTTGTTTAATGCTTTCGATGCGAGCGTCAAAGAACTGAATAGATAGTTCTTTGTGGGCGCTATTACGAGATTTGTTTTTGGTTTGTTCTTGATTTCTTTTTGCTTCTGATTTTATGAGCATTTTTTTCCTTTCAGATGGTTGTGGTGAAGATCCGAAGTGGTTTTGGGAATGGGGTTGGTAAGAAGTTATTTTAAGATTTGTACGGTAGATTGTGAATTTATTGTTATTATGCCTTTGTTGTTTTTATTTGTGAAGTTATTGATGATTTGTACCGTGCGATAAAATAACGCTCATATGCGATGTGCGGGCGCTTTCCCCTATATGCGCGACCAGGAAATCAATAGGTGATAGCACATCCGCTGACAGGAATAGTCATCTCTGGATACGAACCGTTCCGATTGGCGAAGAGAAAGTATGGGTGAATAGGACTCTTCCTAGAGGCGTTGACAGCCAGGTGCGGCACCCCATTACGGCCACCTAAGCCTTGCTGAGGCCTGTTTTGTACTACGTCGTCGTTGCTCATTAGGGCCATTGTTCTGACTATGTGTGGATGATGCTTGCGAACTAGGTTGAAGGCCCGGGTTCTAGAGACGTTGGCTGGCAGTCAGTCGCTTGCTGCCGCTTCAAACTCGCCCGCATAGCGGAATACCTCGCCAAACAACGGGTGGGTAAGGCGAAAATCCATCACGAAGCGGTTTTCTGCGATTGCTTCTTCGACAATGGTGGTGTGGCCTAGTACCAGCCACTCCGGGATCGGTAATAGCCACGGCCCTAGTTTGGCGACGAAGCGAACCCCCTTGTAGTACAGGCGTCGGTCTTGGACGTAAGGCGTCATCTGCAAGCCGAGTACCGGATTGACAAATTCGATCAGTTGTCTCGGCCCCGCGCAAACCCAGAAGCTGTTGAAGCAGATCACCTTGCCGTCCGGGTAGGTGATGCGCCGCCGCCAATACTGGCGCTCACCGGCGACCGTCTTTTCGACCACCGTCGGTACGCACTCGCCGGTGCGATGGACTAGGGCGCCGAACCGCCGGAGCAGGTTCAGCAATGGCTGCATGAACCGTGGATAAACGATGTCCATGTAGCCGGTGTCGATGGTCGTGCCGAACCGGTAATGCAGTTGCAGGGCAGGGGGTAATTGGGCCCAGTCGGGGCCCAGGGCCTGTTCCATTATGCTTTTCATGATCCGGCTCCCGGAATGTGTTTGAAGGCCATCAGTCCGACTACCACCACCATCGAAATGAAGGCCGGAACGCCCAGCCAGAACCATTGGCGCGCCAGTTGCCAATAGATCGCCGGCAGCTCGGTTGCCTGCGTTACGGCGTCGTTGGCGATCTTCTGCATGCGAATCTGTAGCCAGACCACCGGCAGCCAGCAGGCCCCGGCGAGAAAATAGAGGGACAGGCTGGTCGCTATCCAGGGCGTGGTCAGCGGAATCCCCAACAAATGGACCATCCACAAGCCACTGATGGGCTGGAAGAGCACCGTCGGCGTGGTGAAGATCCAGTCGGCCAGCACGACATGGCGATTGGTGATCGCGATGTGGGGTACATTGCCGCTCCGGTCGGCCATCCACTTGTAGAAGGCGCTGCCGAGTCCGGTGCCGAAGAGGAGCACCATGCTAAGAATATGCAGCGTCTTGAGCGACAGGTAAGTCATGATGCGCTCCTTGCCGTAATGGCATCCGAGAAGAAAAGGTGGGGGGCGGCACTCAACGGCGTGCGTCCCAAAAATGCAGCGAGAGGGCGAAAATCAGCCCAGTAGCCGCTCTGCAACATGCGCAGGTTGTCGGGGGTGAGCATGGGGTTGATGTGCCGGCCGACGTGGGCAAGCACCATCGCCAGGGGAAAGGGGATGGGCAGGAGCCGGGCACGTGGCAGATTCTGGGCCCGGCGCATCGTCTGCAACCAGTCGGCAAAGGCGATGGTTTCGGGGCCGAGAATATCGAGGGTTTTTCGTGATTCGGTCGATGTCAGCGCCTTCATCACCGTCGCCACCACGTCGCTAATGTGCACGGGCTGGAGCTTCTGCTGCCCAGTGCCGATCACCGGTATTGCAGGTAGCCTGGCCATGCGCATGAACAGGTCCGCGCTTTTGCCACCCCGCCCATAAATCAGGGACGGGCGCAGCACAAACCAGTCGAGATCAAGGCTGCGCAGACAGGCGTCGGCGGCACGTTTGCTCAGGTGGTAGGCGGAAAAGGCCGTCTCGTCGGCACCGAGTGCCGAAAGTTGTATGAGCCGGCGGATTCCCGCTTGGGCACAGGCCTGAAACAACGCCGAAGGCGCCCGGGTATGCAGGGTCGCAAAGCGCTGGCGGCCACGTTCGCCAATGATGCCCACGCTGTTGATGACGGCCTCGACCCCAACAAGATGCGGTTGCCAGTCTTCCGGGGTCAGCAGGCGGCTGAAATCGACCCCGGTGCGGCGCGATGCGGCAATGACGTGGTGGCCGGCTGTGGCGAGGGCAACTGCAATGTTTCGGCCAATGAAGCCGCTGGCACCGGTGAGTAGGATGTTCATGATCCACTCCCCGGCTGCGTCGCCTTCACGAATTGGCCCAGGCGTTTGCCGATCACGTGCAGGCCGATCAGCAATCCGCCCAACGTTGCCATCAGTGTGAAGCGCAGGCTGTCCAGTGGGGTGCCGACGCGCGTGAACATGTCGACCAAGAGGACGAAGAGCAGCGGCGCGATTACCAGCATCACTTTCGTGTAACTGAGCCAGAAAGTGGCTGCCTGCTCGTCTGGACATACCCGGCACAGAACGTTCATGAGCGGGCCGGACAACACACGAAGGACGGCGCCGCTGACAGCGACGCTGATGAACGAGGTCGCAACCAATTGGACGTAGGCGTTCATGACGGGCTCCCGATGGGTTATGGAGCCCTCAGTTTGGGAATTTGCCGTCGGGGATTCTTCCGTTCCTATCGGAAAGGAACATTTTGAGGTTCCGGAAAGATCATTGCGGAGTCCGTAACGCCCGAATTTGCTTACCTGGCCGGGCGGTCTTTGCCCTGGAGTTTGCGGAACTGGCCAGGGGGCATCCCCTCGATCTCGCGGAACGCTTCATAGAAATTCGACTGGGAGGTGAAGCCAACATTGAGGCCGACGGACAGGACCGAGGCCGAGGGTTCCGCACACAACATGGCCTTGGCTGCCGCAATGCGCTGCTCGCGCAGGTAGCGGGAAAAGCCTTTGCCCAGCCGGGTGTTCAACAATTCCGACAGCTGATGGGGGCTGAGTCCAAGCTGTTCGGCCAGGCTGGACAGGCTTAACTCCGGGTTCATGTAGAGCCGCTCGACGGCCATCAGCCGCTCAAGCGTGGCCACGGCCGCGTCGCAATCGACGCTGTTGAGCGTGGACGTGGCGTAGGCGACTTGCACGGTTTCTCTGACCTCGGCGGACAGTTGGGGGCGCAGCCCCAGGGTCGTCTGGACCAGGAAGAAGGCCAGGCCGATGGCGGTGGCGTACAGGCTGAAGAACAGCTTGTCCGGCAGCGCTGCTTGAACGAGGCCAAGCAGCGACACCCCGATAGCGATGGCGAAGACGCCGCCCAGGAGCGATATTTCCAGAGGGAAGTTGGCCCGTTCATGGCGCAAGGCAAAAAGGCGGTGGCCCAGCCACAGCAAATAGCCGGCTCCGATGCAAAATGCTAGTGGCAACGCCCAATCTGCCGGCAGAAGGGGGGCGAGCAGTACCGGCGCGGCATGCCCGAGCAGAGCGTGGCGGCGTGGCGACATGGCTTGCGGGCGCAACAGCGGCAAGCTGAACAGGAAGAAGGCGGGCGCCACGGCAAACAGCGTCATGCGGTAAGGCAGGGTGGTCACCCACTCCCGATCCAGATAGAGCCAGGAAAAATGGGCGAGCTGCAGGCCGGCGAGGGCGGTCAGCAACACCAACCCCATGAATCGCGATACTGCCTGGTCTTGGTACTGTTCACTGCGGAAATGCGTCAGCGCAATGGTCATGGCGCTGAAAAGCGAAAAACCGGTGAGAAGAATGGCGAGGGCGGTCACGGTACCTATGCGTCGATGCGATCGATTTGGAGTGGCCGCAATTCTGTCAGCATTTTTCTTCTGGAGCAGGACGGAATTGCGAATGGGGCTTTCCTGGGCGCCGGCTCTACCCAGGTGCCGGATAGCCCGTATGACGCCGTGAGAGCAAATTAGCCGCCCATCCGCCCCTCAAAATGCCCCACCAGCAGATCAATGAATGCCCGTACCTTGGCCGACAGGTGCAGCCGTTCCGGGTACACCGCGTGCAGGTCGGCGGGGGGGAGGGCGTAGTCGGGCAGCAGCACTTCCAGGCGGCCGGCGGCGATCAGGGGGGCGGCGTCCCATTCGGAGCGGACCACCAGGCCCAGGCCTTGCAGGGCCCAGTTTTGCACCACGTCGCCGTCGTTGCTCGATAGGGCGCCGCGCACCTTCACCGTCTCCATCTCCTTGCCCTTGGTGAAGCGCCACACGCCGTAGGCGTCGTCGTTCTGGCGGTGGATGATGCATTGGTGCCTGGCCAGGTCGGCCGGGGTTTCCGGGCGGCCGTGGCGGGCCAGGTAGGCGGGGGCGGCGAGCAGGCGGCGGCGGTTGGCCATGATGCGCCGGGCGGTGAGGCGGGTGTCGGGCAGCTCGCCGAAACGAATCCCTAAGTCGAAGGCTTCTTCCACCAGGTCCAGGGGGCGGTGGGTGAGCTGGAGCTGGACGTCCACTTCCGGGTAGCGGCGCGCGTAGTCGGCCACCAGAGGGGCGATGTGGGTGCGGCCGAAGCCCAGGGTGGCGTTGATGCGCAGCAGGCCCCGGGGCACGGCCTGGGCGCCGGCGAGCTGTTCTTCCATTTCGCGGATTTCGCCGAGCAGCCGGGTGGCGCCGGCCAGGTAGGACTCGCCTTCATGGGTCAGGCTGATGCGCCGGGTGGTGCGGTTGACCAGGCGCACGCCGAGGCGGTTTTCCAGCTGGGCGAGGCGCTTGCTCACCGCCGAGGGGGTGACGTTGAGTTCCCGGGCGGCGGCGGAAAGGTTGCCCTGCGTGGCCACCAGGATGAAGAAGGCCAGGTCGGAAGGGGAGGAACTGGCAGGGGCGGTGTCCGTGGGGCTCATTTTGGAATTCAATTCACGAATGGTGTGATTTCGCGGTTGATTATAGAGCCGCAGGAACTTTGTATCCTTCGTCCTGTTGCATGCCCGGGGAAAACCGTAACGCGCCGCAGCGCCGCCGCACAGCACTGCGCGGCACGGCCACCGGGCATGGCGGAGAAGGGCCGGCCGCGTGCCAACGATGCCGCAATCGACACGGCTCGCAGGCACGGCCCCCCGCCACCCACCCCAACCCCACCAGAGAACCGCGAAGGAACCGCCATGCGCATCGTCGATATCCGGGAAGCCACCCTCCCGATCAAGTCCTCCATCCGCAACGCCTACATCGATTTTTCCAAGATGACCCTGTCCCTGGTGGCGGTGGTCACCGACGTGATCCGCGACGGCAAGCCGGTGGTGGGCTACGGCTTCAACTCCAACGGCCGCTACGGCCAGGGCGCCCTGATCCGCGAGCGCTTCCGCCCCCGCCTGCTGGAGGCGGCCCCCGAGTCCTTGCAGGACGACACCGGCAACAATCTGGACCCGCATAAGGTGTGGGCCTGCATGATGACCAACGAGAAGCCCGGCGGCCACGGCGAGCGTTCGGTGGCGGTGGGTACCATCGACATGGCGATCTGGGACGCGGTGGCCAAGATCGAGGGTAAGCCCCTGTTCCAGCTGCTGGCCGAGCGCTACGGCAGCGGCACCCCCAACCGCAAGGTGTTCGTCTATGCTGCCGGCGGCTACTACTGGCCCGGCCAGGACCTGGAAGCCCTCAAGCGCGAGATGCAGGGCTACGTGGACCGGGGCTACACCGTGGTCAAGAAGAAGATCGGCGGCGACACCCTGGCCAACGACCTGAAGCGCATCGAGGCCATCCTCTCCATCCTGCCCAGCGGCCACAAGCTGGCGGTGGACGCCAACGGCCGCTTCGACCTCAAGACCGCCGTCGAGTACGCCAAGGCCCTCTCCCAGTACGACCTGTTCTGGTACGAGGAGGCCGGCGATCCCCTGGACTACGCCCTCCAGGCCGAGCTGGCCAACCACTACGCCGGCCCCATGGCCACTGGCGAGAACCTGTTCTCGATGCAGGACGCCCGCAACCTGATCCGCTACGGCGGCATGCGTCCGGACCGGGACTGGCTGCAATTCGACTGCGCCCTGTCCTACGGCCTGGTGGAGTACCTGCGCACCCTGCAAATGCTCCAGGACTACGGCTGGAGCCCGTCCCGCTGCATTCCCCACGGCGGCCACCAGATGTCCCTGGCGATTGCCGCGGGCCTGGGCCTGGGCGGCAACGAATCCTACCCGGACCTGTTCCAGCCCTTCGGCGGCTTCCCCGATGGGGTCAAGGTCGAGGGCGGCTACGTCACCCTGCCGGAACTGCCGGGCATCGGCTTCGAAGGCAAGGCCGACCTGTACGCCGAGATGAAGCTGCTGGGCGAAGCCTGACCGCTTCAACCCCGCTCAGGCAGCCTGCCTGAAAGCCACTACTGGCGCGGACTTTCACGGTGCCCCCGTGGAACGCCGCGCCAGTAAAGGCGCAAAAAGGCCCATGGCCGGAAACGCCCGCTGGATGCGGGGCTCAGGGTTCCGGCCATGGGCCTTCGGTTTTTCGGGGCTTACTTGCGGCGCAGTTCGGCGATGTCCTTGACCCAGCGGGCTGCGTCCTTTTCCAGCCATTCCCGGGCGATGGAATCGTCCTTCACGTAGGCGTCGAGGAAGGCGGTGGTGAGGCCCTGGATGGCGGCCACGTCCACCGCCTGGTTGGTGGCGGACATGCCGCCTTGGCTACCGGAGCGGCCGCCGGCACGGCTGCCGGAATCGCCCTGTCCGCCGCCCTTTCGGCGGCTACGCCCGCTGCTGGAGCCGCCGCCTTGGGAGCGGCCGTCGTCGCCGACCTCCGGGGCCGCCGCCGGTTCGCTGGGCCGGCGTTCGCCCTGGGCGCCGGCGTCCTGGCGTCCCGTGCCGCCGGCGAAGCCGCTGTGGGGCAGATCCGCCAGGGTGAGCAGGTACTTGCCCCCGGCGGGCATGTATTCATAGGGCGCGCGGCGCAGCGAGGCGGTGTTGACCAGGCCGGTGGCGTCGCCGTCGTTGTTGCCGGTGACCGACAGCACCGGGCCCTTGATACGGGTGTAGCGCTGGCTGAGGGCCACGCCGGAGAAATCGGCATAGGGGCTCAAGGCCACCACCGCCGCCACCTGGGCGGGCAGGGCAGGGGGCGTGGCGACGCCGCGCACCTCCTCGCCGGCGACGGCCATGGCGGTGTAGGCCCCCAGGTCGTAGCCGGCGACGGCCACCCGGGTCAGGTCGATCCGCGCCAGGGGGGCGTCATCCGGGCCTGGGCGGCCCTGGCGGCGCGCCAGGTCGGCCAGGGCCAGGCCCAAGGTGTCAAGGCGGGCACCCATGGCCTGGGCCGAGTAGCGGGCGTGGGCCAGGCTGAGAAAATCCCCGGCCCGGGCGCTGGGGGAAGACCAGGCGCCGGCGTCCTCGCCCAGGGGCTGGAGGGTGAGCACGGCGTAGCCGCTGCGCGCCCAGGCATCGCTCCAGGCGGCGCCGGCCCGGCGGCCTTCGCCCATGGCGGGCAGGTACACCACCAGGGGAAAGGTGCCCTGGCCCTGGGGCAGGGCCAGGGTGGCATCGAGGGGCCGGCCGGCGTTGAGGGTGAGGTCGGTGGTGCGGGCCTCGTAACGCTGGTCGGGCTGGTAGCCCCGGCCGGCGAACTGCTTGACCCGGGTTTCGTCCGGTTTGGCCGGCCCGCGCCCGGCGCAGCCCGACAGCAGCGCCATGGCCAGGGTCAGGGCGGTGAGGCCGAGGCGCTGCGGTAGGGAAAGGCGCGGGGTCACGGTCATGGCGCAGCCGGAGGCTTACTTGGTGGCCGGGGCCGGGGCGGCAGCGGGAGCCGTGGCGGCGGGGGCAGCCGGGGCGTTGGCGCGGCGCTGTTCGCGCAGGCAGGCGCGCTTGTCGTCGCCCTGCTTGTCCTTGCACGCCGCCATGGCCGCCTGGTGGCGCTGGGCGCGGGCCTGGGCCCGTTCGGTGCACTTGGCCGGGTCGGCCGACTTGGCGCACATGGCGTCGCGCATGCAGCTGCGGTGTTCGGCGCCCTGCTTGCCCTCACAGCTCTTCTTGGCCTCGTCCATCCGGGCGCGCATGGCCTGGCGCTTTTCCTCGCACTGGGCCGGGTCCTTGGCCTTGCTGCAATCGAAATGATGGTGGTGGCCGCCATGGCGGGGCTTGGCGGTATCGGCACCGGGCTGGCCGGCCGGGGCAGCGGTGCCCTGGGGAGCGGCCTGGGGCGTTTGGGTGGCAGGGGTATCGGCGGCGCTGGCCAGATCGGCGCCGCACAGCAGGGCGGCGGTCAGCAAGGTGGTGGCCAGGGGGCGGACGAGACGGTTCATGGCGGTGCTCCTCGTGATGGGTGGTGCAATGAATGCTAGGTGATTTCCGCGCTTCCCCGGCGTTAGCAATTGTTTCGGAATATTTCCGCGGAATTCCCCCTCGGGGCGGGGCCTCCGGACGTTAAAATCCGAGCCTTTCCAACCCCAACCCTGTTTTGCATCAAGGAGCTTTTGCATGTCCGGTCACGGTTTCCACGTCCACGGTCCCCACGACCACGAAGTCGAGCACGCCGCCCAGCATGGCGGCGACGGCTTCACGGCCCGCCTGGCGGTGCTGACCGCGATTCTGTCCACCATCGGCGCCATCTTCGGCTACATGGGCGGCCATTCCCAGAACGCAGCGCTGCTGTACAAGAACGAGGCGGCGATCCAGAAGACGGCGGCCTCGAACCAGTGGAACTACTACCAGGCCAAGAGCAACAAGCAGAACCTGGCCGAGCTGTCGGTGACCCTGACCAGCGGCGAGGCCCAGGAGAAGTTCAAGCAGGCGGTGGAGCGCTACAAGAAGGAAAAGGAAGAGATCAAGGCCGACGCCGAGAAGCTCGAAGCCGCCGCCAAGGAGGCCGACCACCAGAGCGAGCTGGAAATGCACGTTCACGAGCGCTGGGCCCTGGCCACCACCCTGTTGCAGATCGCCATCGCCCTGGCGGCCATCACCCTGCTGACCCGCAAGCGCTGGATGCTGGGGAGCGTGTTCAGCGCTGCCGGCCTGGGCGTCGTGGCCGGTGTCCTGGCCTACCTGCACCTCTGACCGGGCCGGCCCGATGATGCCTGCCGTGCCGCGCCGCCTGGTCCTGGGGGCGGCGTTCTGCCTGGGGCTGCTGGCGGCCCCGGCCTGGGCCGACGCCCCGCCGGCAGACGGCTGCCGGGTGGCCTTCGACGTGGGCTCCTCGGGCATTCGCGCCGGCGCCACGGGCAGCGCCGCCGTGCCCCGGGCGGACATCGACTACCTGGCCCCGCTGATGGCCGGCCGCAGCCTGGACGACACCGTGCCGGCCACCGTGGCGGCCCTTTCCGCCACCTCCGGCCTGCCCGCTCAGGCCGGCTTCGACCCCGGCTGCCGGCGCGTCGCCGGCGGCTTTTCCGCCTGGCGCCTGGCCCTGTCCCGGGACCCGGCCGCCCTGGCGGCCACCCTGGCGACGATCCGCGCCAAGAGCGGCGTGCCGCTCCTGGTCATTCCCCAGACCGTCGAGGGGGCCTACGGCTACTTCGCCGCCCGGCAGGCGCTGGGCGAGGCGCTGACCACCAGCCACGTGCTCGACATCGGCGGCGGCAGCCTGCAAATCGCCGGAGCCCACACCTCCTTCGGCGACAACCTGGGCCAGAAGGTCTGGCACCGCCAGCTCTGCCAGGTGATCCGCCGCACCTCCGATGCTCCCTGCGTCCTGCAACCCCTGGCCCCGGAACAGCTTGCCGCCGTGCGCAACTGGCTGGGCGAGAAACTGCGCCCCGCCGCCCAGGCCCTGGGCGGTTCGGTGACCCTGACGGCCATCAGCCGTCCCGTCACCCGGGGCGTGCTGCCTGCGCTGGAGCGGCTGCAAGGGGCCGCAGGGAAAAAGGATGAGGCGGCAGCAGGTTCCACACTCGGCACGCTGTCGCTCGCCAGCCTGAGCACCGCCATCGACCGGCTCGCCGGCCTGACCTTGGCCGAAACCGCCAATCGGGTCGGCAGCCAGCCCCGCTACGCCGCCTACCTGCTGTCGGACATGCTGCTGGTGGAAGGTCTGCTGCGCGCCACCGGCGGCACCACGCTGAAGGTGGCCGAACTGGACCTGACCAACCTGCCCGGCCTGTTGGCCGACGACCGAGCCTACGCCTGGGGGGAGCGCTACGGCTGCTACCTGGAGCGGCTGGGCCGTCAGGGCCTGGCCGCCTATGCCAGCGATCCGGCCACCTGCCCGGCCGAGGCGCCGCCGCCACGGCCCTGACTCCTTGGACGCGGCCCGGCAAGCGGGCCGCCGTCTTGCCCTGGCACCGTTCGGGCGCGCCGGGCCGGGGCAAGGGATCGGCGTGGCGCCGGCCCCGTCGGGGGCCGGATTGCGCTTTTCGGCCCCCTCCCGAATAACGGGCATGGGGCCGGAGGATTGCGCCGGATCAGGTGCGGCGCACGGTCTCGGAGAGCTTTTCCACCACTTCGACCACGTTGCGGGCGCCCTGGCGGATCTGGTTGATGGCGGTGCCCGCCTCGTTGGCGTGCGCCACGCCGGCCTCCACCTCGCTCAGGCTGGCGGCCATGCCGTCGATCACAGCGTGGCTTTCCTGCTGGATGGTGCTGATCATGGTCGAAATTTCGGTCGTGGATCGGGCGGTCCGTTCAGCCAGCTTGCGCACCTCGTCGGCCACCACGGCGAAGCCGCGGCCGGCCTCGCCGGCCCGGGCCGCCTCGATGGCGGCGTTGAGGGCGAGCAGGTTGGTCTGGTCGGCGATTTCCTTGATGGTGTTGACGATCGAGGTGATCTGGCTGGTTTGCGCCCCCAGGCTTTCCACCTGGCGCGACGATTCCCCCACCTGATTGGCCAGGCCGCGCATCTTGTCGATGGCCTGGAGAATGATGCGCTCGCCGTCGGCCGAGAGCTGTTCGGTTTCCCGGGACACCTCGTAGGCCGTGCGCACGCCCCGCTGCCCGGCCTGATGGCGTAGCACCCGCTCGGTAATGTCGGTGGCGACCTTGATCACCCGGTAGATCTTGCCCGAATCGTCCTGGATCGGGTTGTAGGTGGCTTCGAGCCAGATGCTCTGGCCGTTTTTGTGCACCCGCTCGCATTCCCCGGCAAAGAACTCGCCCCGGGCAAGCTGGTGCCACATGTCCTGGTAGGCCGGGCTATCGACAAATTCCGGCGTACAGAACATGCGGTGGTGCCGGCCCCGGATTTCCTCCAGGCGATAGCCCAGGGTGGCGAGGAAATTGTCGTTGGCCCCCTGGATGATGCCGTCCACGTCGAACTCGATCACCGCCATGGAGCGGTCCAGGGCGCTCACCAGATTGCGGGTGTGGGTCGCCTCGACGATGCGCGCGGTGATGTCGTTGGCGATCTTGACGATGCGGCTGATCGCGCCGCCGGCATTCCGCACGGGGAAGTAGGTGGCTTCGAGCCAGACCGCGCTGCCGTCCTTGCGCTGGCGCTCGAATTTGCCGCTGAAGGCCTCGCCGCGACGCAGCTGCTCCCAGAAACGGCCGTATTCGGCCGACCCGGCCAGCTCCGCCGTGCAGAAGATGCGGTGGTGCTGGCCGACGATTTCGTCCCGCCGGTAGCCCATTACCAGGCAGAAGTTGTCATTGGCCTCCAGGATGGTGCCGTCGGGGGAAAATTCGATCATCGCCACGGTGCGGTGCAGCGCATCGACCAGGCTCTGCAGGGGGAGCCGTGCGGCTTCGCTGGAGGCGAGCTGCTGCTTGAGGGCGGAAGTGAAACCGAACATGGGGGCTGTCTTTCGTCTGGATGCGGGGCCGAAAATTGCGCGCCGGGCATCCGAAGGGGCTGCTCGATGCGCGGGCGAGGCCTATTTTACTGCTGCATTGCGGTTGTTGCGTATTTGTCTTCGACAAAGCTAAATTTTTACCGAAATTCTACCGAAAAAATAATTTTGTCTAGGACGAATAGGTGGGTTGCCGGTAGGGATTTGTAGCGGTCAGGTAACCGTGCGCAACCGCGTCCCGCCTGGCGGGGCGGCAGCGAACATGACGCCGGCAGGCGCAACCCTGCCGGCAGGGCAACGGGAATCCGCCTTGGCCGGCTTGGGGCGACGGCGCTTTTCTGCATTGGCCGCGCCCGGCGCTGCCGTGAAACATCGGGGAGCGCCGGGCGAGGTCAGGCGCGTGGGGGCGTGGGCTTCTCCGGCGTGGCCGGGGAGGAAGGTGCGGTGCCGGCCATCGGCGCGGTGGCCGTGTCGGCGCCATTCTCCTGGACGGTTGGGGCCGCCTGGATATGCACCACCCGCTGGGGGAAGGGGATGCCGATGCCGGCGTCTGCGAAGGCCCGCTCGATCATGAAGCGCAGGTCGCTGCCGATCTGGCGGCCGTCGGCGCCTTGAGCGTAGTCGATCCAGTATTCCAGGTTGAACATCAGGGCGTCGGCGCCGAAGTCTTCGAGCAGCACCCGGGGCGCCGGTTCCTTGAGCACCTGGCCGTGGCGGGCGGCCACGCCGAGCAGCACCTCGGACACCTGCCGGGCCGAGGCGCCGTAATCGACGCCCACCTTGATGGAACGGCGCACCCGGGCGTTGCTGTAGGTCCAGTTGATGACGTTGCTTTCCAGGAAGCTGGAATTGGGGATGAGGATCTCGATGCCGTCGCCGTTGCGCACGATGGATGAGCGGATGCTGATGTTGGTGACGGTGCCGACCACGTTGCCCACTTCCACCAGGTCGCCGACCCGCAGGGGACGCTCGATCAGCAGCATGATGCCGCTCATCAGGTTCTTGAGCAGGTTCTGGGCGCCGAAGCCGAAGCCGATGGCCAACGCGCCGCCGAGGAAGGCGAACACGGTGAGGGGAATCTTCACCAGGTCGAGCGAAATGACGAACAGCACGGCGAGCAGGATGAAGTGGCCCCAGCGGCTGAGAATCTTGGCCAGGGCGGGCTGCACGCCGAAGCGTTCCACCGCCAGCCGGCGCAGGCGCCGCACCAGCCAGGCGCTGACCACGTAGCCGAGCACCAGCAGCAGCACCGCGCCGATGCTCTTGCCGACGGTGACGCTGCGGGTGGCCTTGATCTGGCGGCCGTCCACCTCCAGGGTGTCCTCGGCGGTGAACAGCTCGAAGTTCCACAGCAGACGGGCGTAGTTGCCCAGGGTGGTGGCCCAGCCCCGGGTGCGGTCGGCCAGGGACAGCTCGCCCCGGCTGGCGTCGAACTCCTGCTGCCACTGGCGCAGGGTGCGTTGCAGGTTGCTGACCACCTGGAGGGCTTCCCGGTAGATGTCGGCCCGGGCCTGGTAGGCGCGTTGGAATTCGCGCAGGCTGGCCTCTTCCCCGGGCACGGCGGTGGCGCGCAGGCGGCGCTGGTAGTCGTTGGCCTGGCCGATGGCCAGGTCGATCTCGCCGTTCAGGTAGCGGATCCAGGAATCGATGCGCTCCAGCACTTGGGTGAAGCTCTGGGAGGTCTCCCGCAGCTTGGCCGCGTCCCGGCCGTTCATCAGCATCCAGCGGTACTGCCAGGCCTGGCGCTCCTGGCTGCGGATGCTGATCATGCTTTGCAGGGTGTCGTAGGCCAGGTGGGCGTTGTCGAGCTGGATGCGGCGCAGGGAGGCGGTCTGGGCCAGGGTCGCCAGCGTGGCGTTATGGGCCTGGGCGGCGGCACCGCCGGGGGGCGCCGGGCGTTCCCGGGCACGCAGCAGGGCCTTTTCGGCGTCGTCCAGGGCGCGCTGGGCGTTGGCGTTGCGCTGGCGCTGGCGGGCCAGTTCCGCCTCCTGGACGGCGTGCTCCTTGTCCAGTTCGGCCAGCACCGTGTCCAGATCGGCCTGGGAAAAGACCACCTTGCCGCGCATGGCGTCCAGCTGCTTGGCGGTGAAGGCGGCCTGGGACCGGTACTGGCTGACTTCGGCGCTGGCCAGGCGCATCGCCGCGTCCGCCTCGGCGGCGCTCTGGGCGGCCAGCTTGCTGCGCAGTTCGGCCAGGGCGTGCTGGAGCTGGCGGGCCGGGTCCGGGGGCGCACCCTTGACCGTGGCGGCCTGCTTTTCGTCGAGCTGGCGCAGCTGCACCTGGGCGGCCTTGTACTTTTCGGCGGCGGCGGTCTGTTCGTCGCGCAGCAAGGTCTGGCGCACCTCGGCGGCCCGGGCCTGGGCCTGGGCGTTGTCGCGGCTGTCGCGCAGCTGGTCGGCGAGCAGGGCCGAATAGGGGGGCGGCGTGTCGAAGCCCTTCCAGTTCTTGGACTGGGTTTCCTGGTCGGCGGTCTGCTGCTGCACCCGGCGCAGCTTCTGCAAGGTGTCGCGCTGCCGCTCCAGGCTGCGGGCCAGTTGGGCGATCAGATACTGGCGTTCCAGGCGTTCCTCGGCGTTGGCCTGCTGGAGGGTCCCCGCCGGGGACTGGGTCAGGGCCTGGTGGGCCTGGGCGAGGGACTTTTCCACCGCCGCCAGTTCGTCGTCGTCCGGCGGCGCCTCCGTTTTGGTTTCCGCCTTGGCGGCGGCCGGGGCCTTGCCCTTGAGCAGGGGGACCACCAGGGCACCCTGGGCGGCGGCATCCCGGGGCGGGGCGAGGAAGGCGGCGCCGGCCAGGATCAATCCGAGGGCAAGGGCAAGGCGCGGGCGGCCGTTAACGGGGGCTGGGCGGGGGGCCAGGCGGCGGGGCGGGGTCGGCATGGGCACCTCGGAATGGTGGGCCAAAGCGGTGGGCCAAAGCGGTAGGCCGGAGCGACGGAGTGCGGAAAGGTGGGGCGGCGCCTGCCCGTTACGCCTCGGCCCCGGCCAGCAGTTGGCGGAAGGTGGCGAAGCGGCGCGGGTCAAGCTGGCCGGCGGCCAGGGCGGCCTGGAGGACGCAGCCGGGCTCCTGGTCGTGGCGGCAGTCGCGGAAGCGGCATTGGCCGAGCAGGGGGCGGAATTCGGGGAAGGCGTATTCCAGGGCGCCCTTGCCCAGGTGGTGCAGGCCGAAGTCCTGGAGGCCCGGGGAATCGATCAGGGCGCCGCCTTCCGGGTCGTCCGGCAGGGGGTAGAGGCGGGCGTGGGTGGTGGTGTGCTTGCCCGAGTCCAGGGCCTCGGAAATCTCCCGGGTGGCGGCCTGGGCCTCGGGTACCAGGGCGTTGGTGAGGGTGCTCTTGCCCATGCCGGACTGGCCCACCAGCACCGTCACCTGGCCGGCCAGGCGGGCGCGCAGCTCGTCCAGCCCGGCTCCTTCCAGGGCGGACAGCTCGATCACCGGGTAGCCGAGGGCGGCCAGGGGCGCCAGCCGGGCCCGGGCGTCGACCAGGCGGTCGGCCAGGTCGCACTTGTTGAGCACGATCAGGGCGCGGATTTCCTGGTCCTCGGCGGCCACCAGGCAGCGGGTCACCAGGTCGTCGTAGAACGAGGGCTCGGTGGCCACCACGATGGCGATCTGGGTGACGTTGGCGGCGATCAGCTTCTGGCGGAATTCGTTGCTGCGGTAGAGCAGGGAATCCCGGGGCGCCACGGCTTCGATCACCCCCTGGTCCGGGGCGCTGCGCTCCACCAGCACCCGGTCGCCGCAGGCGATCTCGCTCTTCTTGCCCCGGGGGAAGCAGAGCAGGGGCTGGCCGTCGTCGTCGAGGCGGACCTGGTACTGGCGGCCGAAGGCGGCCACCACGGTGCCGGGCAGCAGGGCCGCGGCGTTCTTGCCGGAAGCGGGGGAGCGGTTGCGGGAGTTGGGAGCGTTGCGGGCAGGACCGGCCATGAAGTGAGCGGGGCGGGAAGAAGAATGGAGATGGAAAAGTGGAATGTGGAATGTGGAATGCGCGCGCCGGCGGCGCAGGCCGGGCGCGTCGCCCGCCAGTTTACCCGGCGGCGGCGAGCAGGCGGGCCACCTTGGCGGCGGCGCGGAAGTCGTTGATCGACAGGCCGCCCACGTCGTGGGTGGAAAAGCGCACGGTCAGCCGGCCCCAGCCCACGGTCAGGTCCGGGTGATGGTTCTGGGCTTCGGCCAGGGCGCCGATGTGGTTGGCGGCGGAGAGGGCGGCGGCGAAGTCGGGAAAGCGCAGGCTGGCGACGATGGCGCCGTCCTCCAGGCGCCAGCCGGGCAGGAGTTGCAGCAGGCTGGCGACGCTGGCCGGGTCGAGACGGTGGGCCGGGCCGCGCAGGGGGGCGCAGGGCGTGTCCACCAGTTCGGCCAGGCTGGGCAGGACGGGACGGCCGGCGGGCGAAAGACTGAGACTGCTCATGGCGGGCTCCAGGGGTATGGCCGCGGAGGCGGGGTCAGCGCGGGAAGTGGTAGTAGGTGTCGTTCAGGTAACGGGCCACGTCGGCCTCGTCGTCCGGGAACCAGCCCAGGTGGTTGCGCGAGACGCACAGGGCGACCCGTTGCAGCAGTTCGGTGCGGTCCGAGATCATCCGCCCGGGCTGGGTGTAGATGGCGCCGGCGTCGCCGCCGTACATGCGCTTGTGGCAGCTCGTGCAGGCGGCGTCGTGGAGTTGCTTGCCGTGCTTGGGATCGGCATGGTCGATGGGATCGGCCAGGGCCGCTGCCTGGAAGGCCGCGCCAGATAAGGCTCCCAGCAGGGCTACCGTGGAAAGCCGCGTGGTTGTTCGCTTTGCAGTCATGGTGCCTGGAACTCCTTATCTGGCGCGGGGTTCGGATGAGTGGCCTAGCCGCCTTGCAGGTGCGCCACGCGCAGGGCAGCGGGGGGGTGGGAATCGTAGAAGAGCGAGTGCAACGGGTCCGGGGTCAGGGTCGCGGCGTTGTCCTCGTAGAGCTTGACCAGGGCCCGCACCAGATCGGCGGCAGAGGCGTGCTCGGCGGCGTAGTCGTCGGCCTCGTACTCGTGGCGGCGCGACAGCAGGCTGGAGAGCGGGGTGAACGGGAAGGTGAACACCGGCACCGCCAGGAAGAACAGGGTCAGGGCCAGGGCCGTGTTGGCGGCGGGCACCCCGAGGCCGGCGAAGAACCAGGGGGCCTCGATCAACTGGCCGAGCAGCCACAGGAAGCCTAGGGACAGGGCGAAGGTCAGGCCGATGCGTTTGGCGATATGACGGCGCTTGAAGTGGCCCAACTCGTGGGCCAGCACGGCCTCGATCTCGGCCGGGGAGAGGCGCTCGATCAGGGTGTCGAAGAAGACGATGCGCTTGTTGCGGCCAAAGCCGGTGAAGTAGGCGTTGCCGTGGGCGCTGCGCTTGGAGCCGTCCATGACGAACAGGCCCGAGGCAGCAAAGCCGCAGCGCGCCAGCAGGGCCTCGATGCGGCCTTTCAACTCGCCGTCCTGGAGCGGGGCGAACTTGTTGAACAGGGGGGCGATCCAGGTCGGGTAGACGAACAGCAGCAACAGGTTGAAGCCGCACCAGAAGGCCCACACCCACAGCCACCACAATTCGCCCATGCGGCCCATCAGCCACAGCACGGCGGCCAGTACCGGGGTGCCGATGAGCAGGCCGAGCAGGGCGGCCTTGAGGGCGTCGGCCACGTACAGGCCCAGAGTCATGCGGTTGAAGCCGAAGCGTTCCTCGATGACGAACTGGCGGTACAGGCCCAGGGGGATTTCCACCACGCCGGAGACGGCCATCACCGACAGGATCAGGGCCAGGCCGTACAGGATCGGGCTGGTTTCGGAACCGATCGCTCCCTGCCAGAAGCCGTGCAGCGCGGCGATGCCGCCGCCCAGGGTGAGGGCCAGCAGCACGGCGGTTTCCACCGCCAGGCCGAGCAGGCCGAAGCGGGTGCGCACGGCGGTGTAGTCGGCGGCCTTCTGGTGGGCGGCCAGGGTCACCCGGTCGGCGAAGCGCTCTGGCACGGCGCCCCGGTGGGCGGCCACGGAACGGATCTGGCGCAGGGCCAGCCAGACGCGCACGGCCAGGGACAGGCCGAGCAGGGCGAGAAAGAGGGCGGTGAAGGCGGAGGCGGTCACGGGGGGGAATGGAAGACGGAGAAGACGGGGAGGAAGGGCGGGAGCGCCTGTTGCTGTGACACAATGGCGCTTTTTGGAGTTCGAAGGATTATGGCACAGGACCCCAACCACCTCGTCTGGCTGGACATGGAGATGACCGGCCTGGAGCCGGACCGGGACCGCATTCTCGAACTGGCCATGGTGGTGACCACTTCCGACCTGGAAGTGGTGGCCCAGTCGCCGGTGTGGGCGGTGCACCAGCCCGAGGCCGTGCTGGCCGGCATGGACGACTGGAACCAGAAGACCCACGGCGAATCGGGCCTGATCGCCCGGGTCAAGGCTTCGACCACCGACGAGGCTGCCGTCGAGGCCCAGGCGCTGGCCTTCATGCAGCAGTACGTGGACAAGCGGGTGACGCCGATGTGCGGCAACTCCATCGGCCAAGACCGGCGCTTCATGGCCCGCTACATGCCGACCCTGGAAGCCTGGTTCCACTACCGCAACCTGGACGTGTCCACCGTCAAGGAACTGTGCCGGCGCTGGCGCCCCGAAGTGTTCGCCGGGCTGAAGAAGAAGGGCGCCCACACGGCCCTCTCCGACATCCTGGAGTCCATCGACGAGCTGCGCTACTACCGGACCAATTTCTTCAAGTAAGACGTTGGGGCTGGTGCGACAGCATCACCCATGGCAGCTATCCGGTGCGGCATTCAAGTCACGCCCGGATCAAGCAAAAGCAAAACGCCCGGCGGGGTTTCCCGGCCGGGCGTTTTCATTGCCGCCCGCGGTTGGGCAAGGAGCGGTCGGTCGTGGTCGGCCGTGGTCAGTCGCGCCGGAACAGGCGCAGGCGTTCGCTGCGCTCGCCCGGGCGGTGGCCTTCCCAGACCCGCTCCCAGCCGGGCTGGCTGCGCTCTTCGCCGGGGGCGGTCTGGATCAGCAGCCAGTCGCAGCTTTCCCGGCCGCGCCGCTCGCTCTTCACCGTCCAGCCTGTCTCGTAGCGCACCAGGGCCTTGAGCGTGGGCGGCAGGCGCACCGAGACGCAGGCCGGGGCAGCGTCCGCAGGCATGGCCTGGCGCATGGCGGCAAAGGTGCCATCGTAGCCCCGACCGTATTCGAGCCAGGGCAGCCACAGGGCCACCAGCAGCACCCACACCAGGGTCAGGCCGGCCAGCCAATGGGTCGGGCCACGGAACAGGGAACGCTCGGCGGTGGTGCGTATCTGGGAGGCCCGGTACAGCAACCAGCCCCACATCGCCGTTACCGCCAGGGCCAGCGCCAAGCCGGACCATGAGACTTCGGCGGTGAATCCGGGGGTGAGGCGGTGCAGGGTGCGCACCAGGGGTTCGGGCCACTGGACCACCATGGCGGTCCAGCCGAGCCAGATGTAGGCGGCGGCCAGGGTGAAGGTGATCACCGCGAACCAGGAATAGGCCGCCGCAGCCCCCTTGCGCAGCCGGGTAGCCTCCAGGGCGGCCAGGGCGGTGAGGGGGACGTAGAAAATCAGGGCGTCAGGGGCCTGGGTGGCGGCCCAGGCATGGACCAGCAGGTTGCCGACGAGCAGCACCAGGGGCAAGGCAACGACCGGACTGGCCAGGGCATGGCGGCGGCGCCACAGGGTCCAGCCCGCCAGGGGCAAGGGCACCCAGGCGAACCAGGCGAGCAGGGCCAACAGGTCGAGCAGATGGCGCGGGCCGCCGCCGTCGTTGAGGCTGGCCAGATCGGCGGCCTGCCAGGCAGAAAAACGGTTCGGCGCGTATTCGGCCAGGGGGGCGAGCCACAGGGCGGCCAGGCCCGCGCCCAGGGCCAGGGCTGCGAGCAGGGCGGCCAGGGCGGGCAGGCGGGAAGTCTTGGGGGCCGGCTGGGTTTCGGCGAGCCAGGCCGGTACGTGGGGGCGCGGCGGGGGAAAAAGGGGAGCGGCAGCCAGCAGCAGGGCCACCGGCAGGGTGCCTTGCAGGCCGCCGGCCAGGTAGGCGCCGCCCAAGGCTAGGCCACCCGGGGCGAGGCCGCGCCAAGGTTTGTCGATGAGCAGGGCGGCGGCCCATAGGCCCAGGGCCTGGGTGGCCATCACCGCCAGTTGCGGCTGGGCCTCGTGACCATGCACCACCAGGCCGATGCCGCCCAGCAGCAGATAAGGGGTCACCCGCTCCGCCTCCTTGTCCCGGGTGCGCCGGGCCAGCATGGCGAGGCAGGCCAGGGTGAGGCCGAGCCAAAGCAGGTTGGTCAGGCGCACGCCGTTGTGGAAAGCGGTGAACGGCGCGAGCAGGCTGCCCGCCAGGGCGGCGACCCAGTGGTAGAGAGGGGCTTCGTTGAAGGCCGTGTCGGCCAGCCGGGGGGCGTACCAGGGCGCGCCCTGGGTGAATTCCCAGGCGACGCCCAGGTGGATGGCGTCCTCGCCCTTCCAGGGGGCGGGGCCCACCAGGCCGGTGACGAGGAACAGGGCTGCCAGGAGCAGCAGGGCGGGCCAGGGCAGGGGCAGGTAGGGGCGTTGCGGCATCCTGGGAACGGTGAGTCCGGAAGGGAAGGGATTTTACGGGTTCGCAGCCGCCCGGCGGAAAAAATGACGGCGGGAAACGGAGGCGCCGGCGCTGGCGGACCGGGGCGCCGGACAGTCCAGTGGGCGATGGTGCGGGGTCGGCCTGATCCGTGCAGGCATGGGCCGAAGCTGTGGCAACGACGCCAGGGCAACAAAAAAGGCAGCCCGCGGGCTGCCTTTTTGCGATCGGGCCGGGCGAACGCCGGCGATCTCGCCCTTAGGCGGAGCGGCGCAGGCCACCGAACTTCTGGTTGAACTTCTCGACGCGGCCAGCGGTGTCCACGATCTTCTGCTTGCCGGTGTAGAACGGGTGGCAGGAGGAGCAGACTTCCACGTGCAGGGGCTTGCTCATGGTGGACTTGGTGGTGAAAGTGTTGCCGCAGGAGCAGGTCACTTGCACGTCGTTGTATTCGGGGTGGATACCGGCTTTCATTTTGAATCCTTTCATGCGTGGTCGGCGGTTTTGGCCGGCCAATGAAAAACGAAGATTATGGCGGAACGACCGGGAAAAAACAAGCAAATTCAGGGCTTGCGGATCGATGGTCAGCGCCGCATGGCGTCGAAGAACTCGTCGTTGTTCTTGGTCTGCTTGATCTTGCCGAGCAGGAAGTCCATGGCTTCCAGGTCGTCCATGTTGTAGAGGACCTTGCGCAGGATCCACACCTTTTGCAGCACGTCCTGCTTGAGCAGCAGCTCTTCGCGGCGGGTGCCGGAGCGGTTGAGGTTGATGGCCGGGTAGATACGCTTTTCGGCCATGCGCCGGTCCAGGTGCACTTCCATGTTGCCGGTGCCCTTGAATTCTTCGTAGATCACCTCGTCCATGCGCGAGCCGGTGTCGATCAGGGCGGTGGCGATGATGGTCAGGGAGCCGCCTTCCTCGATGTTGCGGGCGGCGCCGAAGAAGCGCTTGGGCTTTTGCAGGGCGTTGGCGTCCACGCCGCCGGTGAGCACCTTGCCGGAGGTCGGCACCACGGTGTTGTAGGCCCGGGCCAGGCGGGTGATGGAATCGAGCAGGATGACCACGTCTTTCTTATGCTCGACCAGGCGCTTGGCCTTCTCGATCACCATCTCGGCGACCTGGACGTGGCGGGTGGCCGGCTCGTCGAAGGTGGAGGCCACCACCTCGCCGCGTACGGTACGCTGCATCTCGGTCACTTCCTCGGGACGCTCGTCGATGAGCAGCACGATCAGTTGCACGTCCGGATGGTTGGCGGTGATGGCGTGGGCGATGTTTTGCAGCATCACCGTCTTGCCCGACTTGGGCGGCGCCACCAGCAGGCCGCGCTGGCCCTTGCCGATGGGGGCGATCATGTCGATCACCCGGCTGGTGATGTTCTCGTCGGAGCGGTTTTCCCGCTCCAGCCGCAGCATCTTGTTGGGATGGAGCGGGGTCAGGTTCTCGAAGAGGATTTTGCTCTTGCAGACCGCCGGGTCCTCGCCGTTGATCTTGTCCACCTTGACCAGGGCGAAGTAGCGCTCGCCGTCCTTGGGGGTGCGGATCTCGCCCTCGATGGAGTCGCCCGAGTGCAGGTTGAAGCGGCGGATCTGGGACGGGGAGACGTAGATGTCGTCGGTGCCGGCCAGGTAGGAGATGTCCGGGGAGCGCAGGAAGCCGAAGCCGTCGGGCAGGACTTCCAGACAGCCGTCGCCGAAGATGCTCTCGCCCTTCTTGGCCTGGTGGCGCAGCAGGGCAAAGATCAGTTCCTGTTTGCGCAGCCGGTTGGCGCCTTCGATGCCGTAGCCGGCGGCCATTTCGAGGAGCTGGCTCACATGGAGCGCTTTGAGTTCGGAGAGGTGCATAAGGTTGGAAAGGGAGCGGGAAGGGCCGGCGGACGGTCGATCGGGCGGAGCGCTGGCAGGCGGGGCGGACCGTTGGGCGGTCGCGGCCTGGGATCAGGCGTGGGTGACGGACGCAGGATTGCCGGAGGGGCCAGAAAGGTTAGAGGCAGCCAGAATCGGGCGGAATCGTAACGGAACCGGTGGGGCGCGGAGCGCCGGAAAAGATCGGAGGTGGGGAAAAGCCGAAAATTTCAGGAGGATTGAGGCAGGCCGGGGTGGCCGGCGGTGCTTCGGCAGCGCCACGAGAGCGGCTGCTGGGGCCCGGGTCGCGGTGCCGCGCTGGTGGCGGTGCGACGGCGCGGTTGGCGCGGACTACTTTGGGGCGAATTGCTTTTCGGTCTTCTGGACAGTCCGGCGGGCAAGAATCACTGCCGGACTGTCATTGCGTTGCAGCGTAGCGGCTTTACAGGGTGCTGTCAATGAACGCAGTGAGTTGCGACTTGGACAGGGCGCCGACCTTGGTGGCTTCGACGTTGCCGTTCTTGAAGATCATCAGGGTGGGGATGCCGCGGATGCCGTACTTGGCGGGGGTGGCCTGATTCTCGTCGATGTTGACCTTGGCCACTTTCAGCTTGCCGGCATATTCCTTGGCGACTTCGTCGAGGATCGGGGCGATCATCTTGCAGGGGCCGCACCATTCGGCCCAGTAGTCCACCAGCACAGGCTGCTGGGACTGGAGCACTTCGGCGTCGAAGGAATCGTCGGAGACGTAGTGGATGTGTTCGCTCATGAAACGTTTGCCTCGGGAGGGGGAAGAGAGGCGACCGGATGGAAAAGTGGAGCGGAGCTGGGCTCCGGGGGGCCGCCAGAATGCTGAATCAACGAAAACGGATGCTAGCGAAAAAGAAAAGGGAGGGGAAGGGGAAAACCGGCTATGGCGCCGATAGGCGTTCTTCGGTGTTGTTCCCGAGTCCCGGGCACGTATGCCGCCGAGTCAGGCCCGGGCCGGCTTTCCGGGCACCGCCAGGCCGATCCGGGGCAGCCACAGGCGCAGCCCCGGGGTGGTGACCACGGTGCTGACGATGGCCACCAACACCAGCATGGTGAAGGTGTGCTGGGAGATCACCCCCAGGTCGTAGCCGACGTTGATGACGATCAGCTCCATCAGGGCCCGGGTGTTCATCATGATGCCGAGCACGCTGGCCTCGTGGTGGTTGAGGCCGCAGGAGCGGGCCGCCAGGTAGGAGCCGCCGAACTTGCCGACGGTGGCCAAGGCGATGATCAGGGCGCACCAGCCCCAGGCGGCCAGGCTGTCGAGGCCGCCGACGTTGGTGCGCAGCCCGGTATAGGTGAAGAAGATGGGCAGGAAGAAAACGGTGACGAAGTGGCCGATGCGCTCTTTCCAGGCCGCCACCAGGCCGTGCTCGTCATGCAGGATCACGCCCATCATGAAACCGCCGAAAATGGCGAAGATGCCGAGCTGGAAGGTGGTCATGCCGGCGATGAAGATCGCCGCGATGACGATGCCGAGCAGGTTGTTGTTGAGGCGGAAGCCCTGGCTCTCCTGGCGCTGGGTCCAGCGGATCACCGCCTTCAGCGCCGGGCGCACGGCGAACCAGCTGGCGGCGAAGAACAGCGCCACCAGCAGCACCTTGAGGGCGAAGTCCGGGCCGCTGAAATCGGCCACCGTGAGGGTGGTGACCAGGGCCAGCAGCAGCCAGCCGACCACGTCGTTGATGGCGGCGGCGGCAATGGCGATGACGCCCAGGGGCGTGCGGGTCAGGTCGAACTCGATCATGATCCGGCCCAGGATGGGTAGGGCGGTGATCGAAAAGGCGGTGCCGATGAATAGCGCCGAGGCCAGGGCGTTGGCCCCGGGGTTGAGGATCGGCGCGGCCACGTAGCCGAAGCCGGCGCCCAGGGCGAAGGGCAGCAGCAGTCCGGCGGCGGCCACCCGGGTGACGGCGGTGCGGTTGCGCTTTTCGGTGAGATGGCCGAAGTCGAACTCCAGGCCGATCTGGAACATCAAGAGCAGCAGGCCGATCTGGGACAGGATCTGCATTGGCTCCGGCGCCGACGAGCGGAACACATAGGCGAACAGATCCGGGGCCAGCCAACCGAACAGGGACGGGCCGAGCAGGATGCCGACGATGATCTCGCCCACGGCCGCCGACTGGCCGAAGCGCAGCGCCAGGGCGCCGCCCAGCCGGCCGGCCAGGACGATCACCGCCAACTGGATCAGGGTGAAGAAGAGCAGCAGTTCCGTCTTGTGGACCGCTACCTGGTGCACCGCGCCGGCTGCTGCGCTCATGTCAGCGCTCCTTTCAGAGCATCCCGCCGTTGATGGAAACGATCTGGCCGCTGATGTAGGCGGCCTGGTCGGAGCAGAGGAAACCCACCAGGTCGGCCACTTCCTCGGGCCGGCCCTCGCGCTTCATCGGCACCATGCGGGCCACCGCCTCGGCGTCGAAGGCGGCCTCGCTCATCTCGGTGGCGATGATGCCCGGTGCCACGGCGTTGACCGTGATGCCCCGGCTGGCCACTTCCAGGGCCAGGGATTTGGTGGCCGAGTGCAGCGCCCCCTTGGCGGCCGAATAGTTCACCTGGCCCCGGTTGCCGCTCAGGGCGGCCACCGACGAGATGTTGACGATGCGTCCCCAGCGGGTGCGGATCATCGGCATCAGCACCGCCTGGGTGACGTGGAAGAAACCGTTCAGCGAGACGTCGATGACGTCGTGCCACTGGGCTTCGGACAGGCCGGGAAAGGGCGCGTCGGCGTGGATGCCGGCGTTGTTCACCAGCACCTGGATGGGGGCCTCGTCGCACAGGGCCTCCAGGGCCGCCCGGGTGGCGGCGCCGTCGGTGACGTCGAACACCAGCACGCCGGCGCTGCCGCCGGCCGCCGCGATCTCACTGGCCAGAGCGTCGGCACGATCCCGATTGCGGTTGGCGTGGATGACCACGTGGTAGCCGTCCCGGGCGAGGCGGCGGCAGATGGCGGCGCCGATGCCGCCGCTGCCGCCGGTGACGAGGGCTCGTTTCATGGCTGTTTTCCGATCAAGAAGTCAGGGCGCCGCTGTCGAGCACCACGGCGGCCCGGCCGCTGGCCACCGCGGTGGCGCCGGCGGCAACGGTGAAGGCGTAGAGCACGTTGTTGCCGTCGCCGGAGATGCGCTCGGCGCGAATCTCCAGGTCGCCGGTCAGATCGTCCAGGCGGGCCACGTCGAGGGTCACGCTGCGTACGCTGGTCAGGTAGCCGGCCCGGGGGCGCTCGGCTCGGTCGCCCGCCCCGGCCAGCAGAGCGCCGTGTACGGCCATTGCCTGGGCGGCGTATTCGATGGCGTTGGCTGCCCCCAGGCGCCCGTCGGCGCGCAGCGGGTTGGCCGGGTCCCGGTGGCTGGTGGCGGTAGCGCGGATCGACTCCCCGTCCCAGGCATCGACCCGGGCGAGCAGGCACATGGCGCCCTGGTGGGGGATGCGCGCGGCGATCTCGTCCCGGGTCAGCATGGCGTGCCGCCGACGTAGGGTTCCACGGTCACCGCCAGCTGGACGGGGGCCAGGTACTCGATCACCGCCCGGCCGGCCTGGCCCCGGGCCAGGAGTTCCAGGAGGGGCAGGCTGCGGGCGGCGGGAATGCCGGTGCGGAGCGCTTCCAGCTCGGGCTGGGCCATGGCCTGGGCGGCCTCGCCGGTCAGGGCGACGCCGATGCGGGCCAGGGTGCGGGGGCCGGGCGCCGGGGCGAGCACCAGGGCCACGCCGAAGCAGCCGGCGATCGGCCGGGCGCCTTGCAGGGGCTCGGGGTAGGGGGCGTCGTAGGCGATCAGGGTGTTCGGCGTGCCGTCCGCCGCCACGTGGGCCAGGGATTCGAGCAGGCCGGCGGCGAAGCTGCCGTCTAAGGCGCAGAGCACGTCGGAGGTGGCCATGGCGCCGGTGGCGATGCCCCAGTAGCCGGCCGGGGCGTTGTGCACCGAGTTGTGGAAGCGGGTCGGCGACACGGTGCGGTCGTCGGAGGCCAGCACCTCGCACAGGGCGTGGCAGTTGTCGCCGTCGCCGCTGGAGGCGGCGAACACGGTGGCCATCCGGGCCGGGTCCTGGCCGGCGGCGGCCAGGGCTTCGAGGCCGATGGCCAGGGCCAGCTTGACGCTCTTGCCGGTGCGGCGCCGCTCCGCCGGGGGCAGGCCCTCCGGGGCGGGCAGGACGGCGGGGGCCGGGGCGTAGGCTGCGGCACCGGCCAAAACGGCCTGGGCGCCGGGCCAGTCGGCCAGGCCCGGGCCGAGCAGGCCGATGCCGTCCAGGTAGGCGGTGAGGGTGACGGGCATGGCGGTTTCTCGGGTGCTCATCGGGCGTCTCCCCGGGCGAAGACCAGGCTGCAGTTGGTGCCGCCGAAGCCGAAGGAATTGGATAGCACCCGGGCCACCGGCGCGTTGCGGTTGGCCAGCAGGTAGTCGATGGGGATGGCCGGGTCCGGCGTGGCGGTGTTCACGCCCCCGGGCATCAGGCCGTGGGTCAGGGCCAGGGCGGCGATCACCGCTTCCAGGGCGCCGGCGGCCCCCAGGGTATGGCCGGTGTGACCCTTGGTCGAGCTGGCCGGCACCCGGTCGCCGAACAGGGCGGCCACGGCCTTGCCCTCGGCGGCGTCGTTGCTCGGCGTGGCGGTGCCGTGCAGGTTGATGTAGTCGATGTCGCCGGCCGCCAGCCCAGCGGTGGCCAGGGCCTGTTCCATGGCCAGGCGGGCGCCCAGGCCCTCCGGATGGGGCGACGACATGTGGTAAGCGTCGCTCGATTCGCCGATGCCCGCCAACAACACGTCGTTGCCGGCGGGGGCGGCCGGCACCCGTTCGAGCAGGGCGAAGGCGGCGGCTTCGCCGATGGAGATGCCGTCCCGGTCGGCGTCGAAGGGACGGGCCGGCCGGGGCGAGAGCAGTTCCAGGGAGTTGAAGCCGTACAGGGTGGTGAGGCAGAGGGAATCGACGCCACCGACGATGGCCGCATCGATCAGCCCGGCCTCGATCATGCGTCGGGCCGAGGCGAACACCTTGGCGCTCGACGAACAGGCCGAGGACACGGCCACCGCCGGGCCGGCCAGGTCGAACCAGGCGCGCACGAAGCCGGCCACCGAGTAGGTGTTGTGGGTGGTGCGGTAGATGAAGTCGGCGGGCAGGGCGCCGCTGGCAGGGTCGCGGCGGCGGTAGGCCTGCTCGGTCTGCAGGATGCCGGCGGTGCTGGTGCCGAGGAACACCCCGATCCGCTCCCGGCCGTGGCGGGCGATGGCCGCATGCACTGCCTCGGCGAAGCCGTCCTGCCGGAATCCTAACTGGGCCAGGCGGTTGTTGCGGCAGTCCCACGCGGCTAGATGGCCGGGCAGGCGCTCGTCGTCCACCCCGGCCACCTCGCCGATGGCGGTGGGCAGGTCGATGGTCTCGAAGGCGCAGGGCACCAGGCCGCCGCGCCCGGCGCGCAGGGCGTCCAGGGTGGCGTCCAGGCCGGCGCCCAGGCAACTGGTGGCGGTGTAGCGGGAAAGGAGCAGGGGAGTCACGGACGTCGTGGCCTAAGGGGGCTATGGGGGCTGAGGGTAGGGTGCGGCGGCAGGTAGTGTCGGCGCAAACCGGCGGATTTTAACAAAGATGGATAACCGGCCGGCTGCCGTCCCGGTTCAGGGGCGGCGGGCGGACAGCAGCACGTTGGCGAACGGGGTGCCCTGGCTCATGGGGCGGACATCGACGGCGAAGCCCAGGTTTTCCAGGGCGGCGACCCAGGCCCGCAAGGGGCGGCAGTAGAGCCGCGACAGACGATGGCCGCGCACGAAGGTGACGAGAAGATCCACCGCGTTCGTCACCGCGAAGCGCCAGCCCGCCTCGGCATCCCCCACCCGCAGCAGCAAGGCGCCGCCGGGGGCGAGGCAATCCCGCACCCGGCGCAGTACCACGTCCTGGGCGGCGTAATCGACGTAATGCAGCACGTCCAGGATGACCACCGCGTCGCTGTCCGGAAACGCGGTGACGCAAATGTCCCCCTGGAGCACCGTGGCCGGCACCGGATGGTCGTGCAGGGCAGCGAGGGCCCGGGTGACGTCGGTGGGCATCAGTTCGACCCCGGTGTAGGCGGTGAGAACGGGGGGCGGCGCCCAGCCGGTGGGCCAGTCGCCGCTGTCGTGGCACTGCCGGGCGCTGTGCAGCCAATGGCAGAGCAGGCTCTGGCCGCTGCCCAGGTCGAGCAAGCGCAGACCGCTGGCAGGGCGGGGCAGCAGGCCGTCGCGCAGTAGGGCGGCAAAGGCCGGGTCTCCGCCGAGCTTGCCCCGGGCAAAGTGCCAGGCGAAGGCGCCGGCGGCGCGGAAGGCGTGGGTGGCTTGGTCGATCAGGCGGGTGGTAAATGCGTCGCGCATGGCGGCGTTCAGGCGAAGGAAGAAGAAAGAGGGGCGGCGGGCCGTTGTGCCGGAATGGCTGCATCCAGGGTCACCGGGGTCAGGCCCTGGGCGGCAAGGGCGTCGAGCAGGCGGGGCAATACCGCCAGCACCACCGGTTCCCCGTCCGGTCCGGGGGCGGCATTGCCGTCGTGGAGCAGCAGGATGTCGCCGGCGGCCAGATTGTGGGTCAGGCGGGCGAGCACGGTGGCGGCGTCGCCGCAGCGGGTGTCGAAGCCGCGCCGGGTCCAGGTCGCCAGTTCCAGGCCGCAGCGGGCCAGCACCGGTTCGAGGAAGGGATTGCGCAGGCCGGCCGGTGCGCGGAAGAAGCGGGGCGCGCTGCCCGCCAGGGCGGCCAGGGTGGCCTGGGCGGCGCCGACTTCCCGGGCGAGGCCCCGGGGCCCCAGGGTGGAAAAGCGCAGGGGATGGCCCTGGCTGTGGTTTTCCACCCGATGGCCCCGGATGGCGATGGCGCGTACCAGGTCGGGATGGGCCGCAGCCCGGTCGCCGATGCAGAAGAAGGTGGCCCGGGCGCTGTGGTGGTCGAGCAGGTCCAGGATGCGGGGGGTGACGGCCGGGTCGGGGCCGTCGTCGATGGTCAGCGCCACTTCGCCCCGGGCGGCGGCGGCGGCCGGCAGGCGCCGGTGGTTGGGCCCCAGCAAGGTACTGCGCGGCCACAGGCCGGTGGCGCAGAGAATGGCGTGGTCGAGGACGAACAGGGCCAGCCCCCAGCCCCAGAAGGTCCAGCCCAGGCCGAGGAGGGGGGTGAGCAGCAGGGCCAGGCCCAGGGCGGCGTGCAGCGCCAGGCTCAACAGGACCAGGGGCGTGGGGCGCCAGGGGCGCGGCACGGGGGCAGACGGCAAGGGCGTGGTGGACATGCCGGGAGCCTGTCAGGCGGCGGCGCCGAGGGCGGGGCGGGTGGCCAGGCCCAGGGCATCCCGGTCGAGCAGACCCTGCCACAGGGTCCGCCAGGTGGGCCAGTCGTGGCCGCCGGCCACGGCGAGCACCCGTCCGGCGGGCAGGGCGTCGGCCATCAGGCGGTGGCCGGCGGAAAAGCGGTCGTCCCGTCCGTAGCCGAGGTGGAGCGGCAGGGCGGCGCGGTGGCCGCCCGGGTTGCCATAGCCCTTCAGCCAGGCCCAGACCTGGAATTCCACATCGTCCTCGCCCAGGGCCGGCGGCGTCCAGCCGGCCACGCCGCCTACAGCGGCGATGGCGCCGGTGACGGCCCGGTTGCCCAAGTAGGGCGCCAGGGCCAGCACCCCGTCCGGGGCGGCTTCGGCTGCGTTTTCGTGGCGGGCGGCGTAGGCCAGGCTGGCCAGGCCACCCAGGGAAATGCCCACCAGCCAGATATGCCGGTAGCCGCGCTGGCGGGCGGGGTGCATCAGGTCGTCGCGCAATTGCCCGAACACGGCGCCGTCGCTGTACAGGCTGACCGGGGCGTCGGCCAGGGCCAGGTCCAGGGGGAGGCGCCGTTCTGCCACCGCCGCGGCGAAGCCTTCCCGCAGGAAATCCTCCGGGGTGCCGTAGGCGCCGGGCAGCAGGATGGCCAGGGTGTCTGCACCGGGGGGCAGGGGCGCCGGGGATGGCGCATGGCCGGGGCTGACGTAGAGGGCGTCCACGGTTCAGTCGGCCTTGCGCTGGGCGAGGATGGCCGAAAAGACCAGGGCCAGCACCACGCCGGGGCCCACCGTGGCGCCGACGGCTTTGAGGATGGGCACGCTGGACAGCCCCAGGACGCCGAAGCCGGCCACGGTGGTGACGTTGGCCAGCACGATGGAGGCCAGGGTGCGCGGCGCCAGGGTGCCCTGGTTGAAGAACAGGGCGTAGTTGGAGCCCACCGCCACGATCAGCAGCAGGCCGATCAGGTGCAGGATGGTGAGCTGCTGGCCGGCCAGCAGCAGGCCGGCGGCGACGATGGCCACAGCGGCCACCAGGGGCAGCAGCACCTGGACGACGCGGCGGGCCGAACGCAGGGTGGCGGCGAGCAGCACGACGATCACCCCGACCCCGGCCAGGGAAAGCAGGATGGCTTCGTGCAGGTAGTTGGCGTAGAGGCCCTGCATCTCGTTCTTCATGTCCACCAGCAGGGGGGCGGCCTGGCCCGTCGGCAGCGGCACCTCGGCCAGGGCGGCGCGGATGCGGGGCACGTCCACGTTGCCGGTCTGGTCGCCGGCGCGGGGCGCCTTGAGGGGCAGCAGGACGGTGACCTGGGGGGGCTGGCCATCCGCCTCGGCGTGGCGGACCAGCATGGAGTCCACCGCCAGGGCCAGGGACGAGCCTTCCAGGTCGGCCCGGGTCAGGGGGGGCTGGCTGCGGGCGGCAGCCACGTCGGCGATGAAGGGGGCGAGCCGCTCGGCGCGCAGCGGCTGGTCGGCAAGGGCGGTAGCGAGGCGGCGGCGCAGTTCGTCGCTCTCGGGCAGGCTGGCCAGGCGGTGGTTCTGGGTGGCGCGGCTGGGCAGGAAGCGGGCTGGGCTCTCGAAACCGGCCAGCACGCCGGCATCCACCAGCCCGTTGAGCCGGTCGCCGACGCCCTCGGCCAGGCGCAGGGCGCTCTCCTCGTCCCGGGCGGACACCACCACCAGGTAGCGCACGTCCGGGGCGCCCAGGTCGGCGCGCAGTTCGCCATCGAGCCGCTGGTCGGCCTCGGCTACCGGCGAAAGAACGCCCAGCTCCCGGTTCCAGATATGGTCGTGGTGCTGGCCGACCACCACCAGGGCGGCCACGGCCACGGCCAGCAGGGGCCAGCGCAGCGCCGGCGCCCGGCTTACCAGGCCGCCCAGGCGCAGCCCCAGGGGGGTGACGTCACGGACGCGGAAGTTGCGCGGCAGCAGGTGGGGCAGCACGTAGCGGGTGATCAGGGCGGCTGCCAGCAGGCCGGCGATGGAGTAGAGCCCGAGCTGGGCCAGGCCGGGGAAGCCGGAGAAGAGCAGGGCGGCGAAGCCGCTGGCCGAGGTCAGCACTCCCAGGCGGATGGTGGGCCAGAAGGATTTCACCCAGCCCGCGTCGGCCCCGGCGCCGGGCTCGCGTTTTTCCGACTGGACGAACAAGTAGATGGCGTAGTCCACCGCCTCGCCGATCAGGGTGGTGCCAAAGCCCAGGGTGATGCCGTGCACCAGGCCGAAGCCCAGGCTCACCGCCGCCACACCGGCCAGGGCGGCGGAGGCCACCGGCAGCAGGCCCAGCACCAGGGCCGGCACCGAGCGGTAGATGACCAGCAGCAGGGTGGCGATGATGGCGGTGCTGATCAGGGACAGGCGGGCCACTTCGTCCTTGATGGTGGCCCGGGACGAAACCGAGAACACGCCGGGGCCGGTCATCACCAGCCGGGCTTCCCGGGCGGCGGGGCGGTCCGCTGCCACCTTGTCCTGGGCGGCGGCGAAGGCGCTGCCCAGGGCGGCGATGGCCTGCTCCTGGGCGTCGGTGTCGGAGCCGGCGGCCCGGGTCTGCACCACCAGCAGGGCCCGCCTGCCGTCCCGGGAGGCCCATACCCCGCCCTTGTCGGCGGGGCGCTGGCCGGAATCGAGTTCCGAGAGCAGGGCGACGATCTCGCCGGTGGGGTCCCGGGGCAGCAGGCTCTTCAGCAGCAGCCCGGCGGGGGAGGCGAGCAGGTCGATGCTCTCGGCGATGGCGTCATGCAGGCCGGCGGCGGTGAAACGTTCCGGGGTGACCGCCGGGGAAAGGGCGTAGCGGTGGGCGAAGAGCAGTTCCCGGTCCCGTTCCAGGCTCACCGATTCGCCGTTGGCCACCGCCGAGAATTGCTTGTCCTGGCGTAGGGCGGCGCCCAGGGCCCGGGACAGGGCGGCCCGGGTGGGCACGTCGGCGCCTTCGACGCCCAGCAGGATCATGCGCGAGACCACGCCGTCCTTGAGCTGATCCACCAGCACCTGCTGCTCGGCGGAGGGCGTCTTGGGCAGGAAGGCGGTCAGGTCGGCGGTGAAATGGCTGCGCGCGATCACCGCCAGACAGGCGGCGACGAAGGCCAGCCACAGGGCGAGGGCGGCCAGCCGGGGGCGGAAGCCGGCGCGGCTCATGATCCGGGTGCCCGTTCGATGGACATCACCGAGCGGTCCCCGTCGGCCTGGAGGATTTCGATGCTGCGCACGTCGCCCCGGACGCCGGCGATGCTGATGCGCGATACCAGGGCAGCCATCTTCGGGTCGTTGGGCAGCAGGTAGAGGGTCCAGCGTTCCGGCGTGCCTTCCAGGCGCAGGCCGTAGACCCGCTCCAGGGCCTTGCGGTCCCCGGCCAGGGTGCCGCGGATGCTTTCGACGAAGGCGGCCACTTCCGGATAGTCCTGTAGGGCCAGTTGGTGTTTCTGCTTGCCCCGCTCGATGGTCAGCAGCCCGCCTTCGAGCACCAGGGACTCGGGGCGAGGCTTGAGGGTGCGCTTTTCCAGCCGGTCCGGGGCGACGTAGAGCAGTTCGCCGGAAGATTCCACCGGCTTGTCCAGCACCGCCAGGTATTTCTTTTCGACGAACAGGGCCCGGTTGCCCCGGTTCTGGGCCAGGGTCTGCATCAGCTGGCCCAGGTCGAAGGCGGCCAGGGCGGTGCCGGCCGGCAGGGCCAGGCACAGGGTGAGCAGGGCCCGGGAGGCCAGGCGGGCGGGCAGGGGGAGCCGGGAGAAGTGAAGGAGCATCGCAGGGCTCGTCGTATCGTCGTGGGGCGAGAGGGGGCTAAGGGCCAGGGGCTAAGGGATGGCCGGCGTGTCGCGGGGCTGCCAGAAATCGAAGAAGTTGAACCAGTTGTAGGGCGCGCGCCGGCACTGGGCTTCCAGGCAGGCGGAGTAGCGGGCCAGGGCGGCGCGCACGGCCGCGTCCCGGCCGCCGGCGGGAGTGTCGCTGAAATCGGCGATCAATTCGAAGTGGATATGGTAGCGGTTGCCGCCGGTGTGCAGGCCGGCCATGAAGACCACCGGGCGGCGCAGCATGGCCGCCATGCGGAAGGGGCCGAGGGGGAAGGCGGCGGTGCCGCCGAGAAAGGGCAGTTCGACGCAGGCCCCCGCGTCCAAGGAGCGGTCGGCCAGGATGCCGACGACCATGCCCGCATCCAGCCCCTCGCGCACCTTGAGCATGGAATCGAGCCGGCCCAGGGGGATCAGGTTGTGCTGCACCCGGGGATTGATCGCCGAGAGCATGGCGTTGATCTTGCGGGCGTTGTCCTCGTACATGAGGGTGGCGAAGTCCAGGCGCGGGTAGCGTCGGCCCAGGGCACGCACCGCTTCGAAGCTGCCCAGGTGGGCGCCCATGAGGAAGGCGCCGCGGCCGTGGGCGCCGATGTCCTGGATGATGTGTTCGCCGACGATCTCCAGGTCGAACAGGTCGAAGCGATCGTTGATCAGGTAGACCCGGTCGTGGATGGTGGTGGCGAAGGTGTGGAAGTGGCGGTACAGGTCGCCCAGCCGCGGCGGCCGGTCGAGCACCCGGGCCAGGTAGTTCCGCGAGGCGCGCCGGGCGGCGGGGGAGAAGGCCAGGAAATAGGCGGCGATCAGGTGCAGCACCAGCCGGGCGGCGGGGCGACCCAGGCGCAGGGAAATCCAGGTCATGACCCGCAGCCAGAACATGCTGCTGCGTTCCGGCCGGGTGGCCCATTCGGCCCGGGGCGGCGGGGCGGGGGGAAGGGGCATCGGCGCGCTCATGCGTCCGGAGCGACGAGCCAGGTGAGGGCGGCGCTGGCCACCCGGGTGCCGTCGGCGGCGCTCAGTTCCAGACGCACCGTGCCGCCGGCGGCGAGGCTGCCGCTCCAGGACAGGACGAGCTCGGCGTCGCCGCTGCCGGCGGGCAGGCGCACCGGGGCGAGGAACTTGGCCGAGCCGAGCTGAATGCCCGCCTCGTCCAGACCGCCCCGGCGGGCCAGGGCACGGATGGCCAGGTCGAGCAGGACTACCCCGGGGACGATCGGATTGCCGGGAAAGTGCCCGGCCAGGGCCGGATGGTCCGGGGCGATGCGCAGCGACAGCGTGGTCGTCATGCGTCGCTCCCGGGGCGCCGGGCGGTTTCCGCCTGGGCCTGGAGGGCGCGCAGGGCATCCCGGGGCAGCTTGCCGGTGGCGTTGCGCGGCAGGGCGGCCACGAACACCAGGGGGCGGGGCAGGAAGACCGGGTCCACCCGTTCGCGCAGGGCCTGGAGGACGGCGGCAGCGGTGAGCCCCGGGGCGACGACGAAGGCGGTGAGGCGGGTGACCCCGTCCGCGGCCTCCTCGTCGGGCATCAGGAAGGCGCCGTCTGTCACGCCGGGCACGGCGGTGAGCTGGTGGTTGAGGTAGGCCAGGGAGGTGCGCTTGCCGGCGATGTTGATCAGGTCGGCGCTGCGTCCGAGCAGGATGAAGTTCTCGCCGTCCTGCAGATCCAGGATGTCGCCCAGGGGCACCGGCTGGTCCAGGTGCAGGCCGGTGGCGAAGAAGCGGGAGGGTTCCTCCGGGTCGTCGCCGGCCTCGGCGCGGATGGACACGCCGGGGAAGGTCTTCCAGGCCGCGCCGGCGGTGGTGCGCCGGGTGGCGATCTGGCCGGTCTCGGTGCTGCCGTAGATTTCCATGAGGGGGGCGCCGAAGCGTTCCTCGGCTTCCCGGGCCAGTTGCTGGGAGAGGGGCGCGGTGGCCGACAGCAGTAGGTCGGCGGGGGGCACGCTGTCGGCTTCGGCCAGCAGGGAGCGCAGGTGGAAGGGGGTGGTGACCAGCATCCGGGGCCGGGGCACGGCAGCGAGGGCGGCGGCGATGTCGGCCGGATAGAAGGGCCGGCCGCCGTGGAGGGCGCCGCCGGATTGCAGCACCAGCAGCACGGTGGATTCGAAGCCGTACATGTGCTGCGGCGGGACGGTGCCGACGATGGCGGGGGGCTGGCCGCCAAAGGCGCTGGCCAAGTGGCGGGCCTCGGCCCGGGCATTGCGCACCAGGTTGCCCCAGTGCTTGGCGTGGGGCACCGGGGCGCCGGTGGAGCCGGAGGTGAACACGTAGGCAACGCAGCGCCCGTCGGGGATGCGGGGCACCGGCACGTCGGGAAGATTGCCTGTTTCGCCTGCCTCGGCCGAGGCTTCCGGATAGTGGCAGGTCGGTAGGTCGATGGCGCTGTCGGCCTGGTCGGTGAGGCAGAACACGTCCGGGGCGAAATCGCGCATGCGCCGCACCGTTTCCGGCGTGTGGGTGGATGGCAGCAGGCTGATCCGGTCGCTGACGATGGCCGCCGCCAGGGTTACGGTGAAGCGGTAGCGGTCGGCGCAGGTGTTGAGGACGTAGCCGCCCGCGGGCATGGCGGCGGCCACCCGGGCCACGTCGGCAAGGAATTCCCGGACCGGAACGGCGCGCAGGATGCCCGGGGCGGTTTCCCGGTAAGCGATGGTGGCAGCGGGGGAGACGTGGGCGACGAGAGGCGAGGAATCCATGACGACCAGGCGGGCGGTGGCCCTAGGAGCGGGGTTGGGGCGGCGCAGCCGGTGCTGCCCCCTCGCGGGAGGAGCGCAGGTAGGCGCGCACGCCGTCGAGGATGCTGCCTTCGTGGCGCATCCAGGGCATCTTGATCAGGCGCACGGCGTATTCGGCCACGAACATGGCGGCTACCAGGGGAAAGGCCAGCAGGTTGGCGAACACGGACCAGGTTTCCCGGGGGGCGAAGCCGAAGAGGAGCAGGGAAATGGCGGCGACGGTGGCGAAGAAGGTGGTCCACGCCACGGTCACCTGGCGGCTGTAGCGCAGCATCTGCGCCGACAGGGGGCCGTGAACCATGATGGCGAAGGTGGTGCACAGGGGCGTGCGGCCCGGCAGCAGGGTGCGGCCGAAGAAGACGCCGAGCAGTACGTTGCTGACCACGTGGTCGGCCAGGTAGACCCAGCTGAAGTGGGCTTCGAGCAGCGCGCGCTGCCAGGCCAGCAATCCCAGGACGGCGGCCAGGGCCGCCAGCCAGAGAGTGCGCCTGGGGGATCGCCAGGCCACGGCCAGGGCGATCAGGGTGGCCGGGGCCACGGCCACCAGGGCGCCGACCAGGGTGAGGGGCACTGGCTGGCCTTGGGCGGAAACGGCCGCGGCCTGGTGGGCCGTGGTGTAGTGCG
Source organism: Oryzomicrobium sp. (assembly GCF_021287045.1). Lineage (GTDB taxonomy): Bacteria > Pseudomonadota > Gammaproteobacteria > Burkholderiales > Rhodocyclaceae > Oryzomicrobium. The sequence continues at coordinate 212,056 of NZ_JAJTBG010000007.1, forward strand.
CCAGGAGCGGGTAGCTCGCGGCCAGGCCCGCCAGGAGCACCCAGCGGCCGGTCCGGAGCAGGCGCGCCAGCAGGGGCATCACTTGGTGCGGTTGGCGGCGATGTGCCGGGTCAGGCTTTCCAGGGAGCGGAAGATGCGCACGTTGTCTTCGTTGTCGGCGCGCAGCTGGAAGCCGTAACGCTTGGACACCACCAGGGCGACTTCGAGGATGTCGATGGAGTCCAGGCCCAGGCCTTCGCCGTAGAGGGAGTCGGCGGGGGCGATGTCGGTGGGGGCGACGTCGAGGTTGAGGGCGGAGACGATCAGTTCGGCGACTTCCTGCTGGAGGGCCGGATCGATGGGAGTGGCGTTTTCAGACATGACCGTGATTACCTGAGGTGTGTGGACGTGCTGTTTTTATGGGGTTTCCGCCCGGCCTGGGGCCGGGCGGGTGAGCGGTAGGCAGATTTTACCGTGGCGCGCCGGCCCCGGGCGGCCCGGCTCAAGCAGTGCGGCGGAAGGCCAGCACCGCGTTGGTGCCGCCGAAGGCGAACGAGTTCGACAGCGCCGCTTCGGCCGTGGGTGCCGCGCCTTGGGCGGCCGTGACGTGGCGCACCCCGGCGCAGTCGGGGTCGATCTCGTCCAGGAAGGCGGTGGGCGGGACGACGTTGCGGGCCAGGGCCAGCGTGGTGACCAGGGCTTCCACCGCGCCGGTGGCGCCCATCAGGTGGCCGTGCATCGACTTGGTGGCGCTCACCGGCAGATCCGGCGCCAGGGGGCCGAAGACCTCGCGCAGGGCGGCGATCTCGGTGGGGTCCCCTTCCCGGGTGGCGGTGCCGTGGGCATTGACGTAGCCCACCTGCTCCGGTGTCAGGCCTCCATCCGCCAGGGCGGCGCGGATGGCCCGGACTTGCCCCTCGGCTTCCGGCTTGACCAGGTGGCTGTGGTCGCTGGTGGTGCCGTAGCCGACCATTTCGGCGTAGATGCGGGCGCCCCGCGCCTGGGCCAGGTCCCAGTCTTCGAGGACCAGGGCGGCGGCGCCTTCCCCCAGCACCAGGCCGGCCCGGTCGCCGCTGAAGGGGCGGCAGGCCCGGTAGGCGGTGGTTTCGTCGCCGGGGGCGACCACGCGCAGGGCTTCCCAGGCGCGCACCACGCCGTAGCCCAGGGGGCAGTCGGAGCCGCCGGTGACCATCAGGTCGGCTTCGCCGCGGCGGATGCGGTGGAAGGCTTCGCCGATGGCCACCGCCGCCGAGGCGCAGGCGATGGTGTAGGTGTGGCAGGGGCCGGGCAACTTGAGCTGGATCGAGATGTGGGAGGCGGCGGCGTTGTTCATGCCGAGCACCACCGACAGGGGCGATACCCGCTCCCGGCCGAGCATGTAGAGGTCCCGGTAGCCCTGCTCGAAGGTCAGGGTGCCGCCCAGGGCCGTGCCCCAAGCCACCCCGGCGTTGCGGTGGGGCAGGGCGGCAGCGCTCTTTTCGGGAAAGCCGGCGTTCTGCCAGGCGGCGAAGGCGGCAGTGGCCCCCAGCTGGGAGCAGCGGTCCATGGTGTGGGCCAGGCCGCGGCCCAGTTCGGCGCCGCCGTCGAAGCCGGCGCAGTGCACGGCCGGCAGGGCGAAGGGGCGGGGGATGTCGGTGCTGTAGAGGCGGATGGCGGATTCGCCCCGGGCAAGCCGGGCGAAGTAGTCATCCAGGTCGGTGCCGAAAGGGGAGACGATGCCCAGTCCGGTGACGGCGACGCGGCGCTGGCCCATCGGTCAGGCGCCCGCTGCGGGCTCGGCGGTGGCGTACTTGTCGAAGATCTCGACCAACTCGCCCACGGTCTTGGGGTTCGGCGTGTCGGTGGGGAGCTTGATGCCGTGGTGGTCTTCGAAGTCGAACATGAGGTCGAGCAGCATCAGGGAATCTACCCCGATTTCCTGCAGCACGGCGTCGGCGGTGATCTGCTCCAGCGGCGTGCCGGCCTTGTCGTGGATGAAGTCGCGGATGAGATTGAGCGTGTCCATGAGAATCCCCTGTGAGTTTTGAGGGGATTTTAGCGAATCGCCCGACGTCTGTCGCCGAAACGGGGGATTCTTATGGAATATTTTTCCGCGCTCGGCCGAAAGGGCCTGGGGTGTCGGGGTGCCGACTGGTGAAAACATGGTGTTTTCGTGCGAATGGCGAAGAATTGCCACAAAAGAAAAAAGCCAGATGTCGAAACATCTGGATTTTTGGTATTGCTGGCGCGCCCGGAGCGATTCGAACGCCCGACCCCTTGGTTCGTAGCCAAGTACTCTATCCAACTGAGCTACGGGCGCGCACTTGAGAAAACGAATTATATGTGTCGTTTTCGACTTTGCCAAGCGTTTTCTGAAGTTTTCATCAAAAAATCGTTTGGCGGAGACGGAGGGATTCGAACCCTCGATACGAGTTTTAGCCCGTATGCTCCCTTAGCAGGGGAGTGCCTTCGACCTCTCGGCCACGTCTCCAAGACAGGAGCGGGAAGCTCTTGCCTTTTGCGAGGGGCGGATAATAGCGTCTTACCAGCTCCCGGTCAAATCAACTGCGATTGCTGCTGCGGCCTTACGCGTTCTGGTCCAGGCCGAAGGTGCGGTGAAGGATGCGCACGGCCAGTTCCAGGTACTTTTCGTCGACCACGACGGAAATCTTGATCTCGGAGGTGGAAATCATCTGGATGTTGATGCCTTCCTCGGCCAGGGTGCGGAACATCTGGGAGGCCACGCCCGGGTGGGAGCGCATGCCCACGCCCACGGCGGAGACCTTGCAGATCTTGTTGTCGCCGACGATTTCACGGGCGTTGATGTGAGACTTGACGCCTTCGAGGACGGCCTTGGCCTTCTCGAATTCGCTGCGGTTGACCGTGAACGAGAAGTCGGTGGTGCCGTCGCGGCCCACGTTCTGGATGATCATGTCCACATCGATGTTGGCGTCGGCGATGGGGCCCAGGATCTGGTAGGCGATGCCCGGACGGTCGGGGACGCCGAGAACAGTGAGCTTGGCCTCGTCGCGGTTGAAGGCGATGCCGGAGATGATCGGTTGTTCCATATTGCGGTCTTCCTCAACGGTGATCAGCGTGCCCTCGCTTTGCCCCACTTCCTCAAAGCTGGACAGCACGCGCAGTTTGACTTTGTACTTGCCGGCGAACTCGACGGAGCGGATCTGCAGGACCTTGGAGCCCAAGGAGGCCATCTCGAGCATCTCCTCGAAGGTGATGCGGTCGAGCTTGCGGGCTTCCGGGACGATGCGCGGGTCGGTGGTGTACACGCCGTCGACGTCGGTGTAGATCTGGCATTCGTCGGCACGCAGGGCGGCGGCCAGTGCCACGGCGGTGGTGTCGGAGCCGCCGCGGCCCAGGGTGGTGATGTTGCCGTGCTCGTCCATGCCCTGGAAGCCGGCGACGACCACGACGCGGCCCTGGTTCAGGTCGCGGCGCATGTTCTCTTCGTCGATGGCGAGGATGCGCGCCTTGGTGTGGGTGCTGTCGGTGAGGATGCGCACCTGGCCGCCGGTGTAGCTGCGGGCGGGGATACCTTCGGCTTCGAGGGCCATGGATAGCAGGCCGATGGTCACTTGCTCGCCGGTGGAGATCACCACGTCCATTTCCCGCGGGGCGGGGGAGCCGGTAATTTCCTTGGTCAGGCCGATCAGGCGGTTGGTCTCGCCGCTCATGGCGGAAACCACGATCACCAGGTCGTGCCCCATGGCCCTAAACTTGGCCACCCGTTTGGCCACGTTCCTGATGCGTTCCGTCGTGCCTACAGACGTGCCGCCATATTTCTGAACTATCAGCGCCATCGACTATCCAATAGGTATGTGAAAAACCAGGGATTGTAACTCATTGCGCCCCCGGGTTGGCAGATGGTGGCCCACATACCCCTGTTAGGTGTAAGGACTTGGTTTCGATGAAACCCACGCAGGTTGCGGATACTACGTATTAATGCTACTTGCAAATTTATGAAATCGGGTTATACTTCGTCTATAACTTAAGTCATATGCCTGTTCAGGATAGGACAAGCGGAGCAGGGGGTAGAAGTGCAGCCACAAGCTGCGGACTTGAGCACCGTGTTTAGAGAGGCTTTCATCATGAGCAACGTCAAGGCGATCGAGAACCTCGATCCTCGTGAGATCCGGCGCAAGCTGGGTCTGAATCAACAGCAGTTTTGGTCCAAGATCGGCGTCACCCAGAGTGGCGGTTCCCGGTACGAGAGCGGGCGCAACATGCCCAAACCCGTCAAGGAGTTGCTGCGCCTGGTCCATGTCGAGCAGGTCGACATCCAGCGCGTCAAGCGCGAGGACGTCGAAGTGATCGAGTACCTGCGCTGTTTCGAACCGGACCTGTATAAAAATCTGAAAAAAGCGGCCAAGGCAAAACTCAAAAAGGCCGCCTAAGCTAGTTCCCCAAAATAAGACACCGTTCCCGCGTCGCGGGACGAGGGCTCAAGGACTGACAGTCACCTTGAGCCCTTTTTCTTTTAGGCGCCCCGCCAGGGCGTCGAGGCTGGCGGCGGGCAGGCGTTGCAGGTGGTCGCCGCCAGGTTGCATCACTTGGCGGGCAATGCCGTAGAGGTGGATGCCTTGGATGCGGTCGGCGACGCCGGCGGCGAAATCCACGTAGGCCTGCAGCTCGCTTTCTTCAGGCGGTCGGCCGTCCCGGCCGAACACGCAGGTCTGGAGCCAGGTGGGGGCCAGGTCGCAGCAGCGTAACAGGTTGATGCGCTGGTGTTCCGGGCTGAGATTGACGCCGTTCACGGCGGCGATGCCGGCGGCAGTGGCCCGATCCACCTTGAACCAGACCTCGCCGCCGTAGGAGCCGATGCGGGCGACGCCGCGTCGGGCGCTCTCGCGGTGCATCAGGCTGCCGTTGGTGATCAGCCGGATAGGCAGATTGGCGCCCCCTTCACCGCGAATGCCCAGGTCGTCGAGCACGGCGATGACCCGTTCCACCACCTCGGGAAATTCCGGGCTGCTGGTGGGCTCGCCGTTGCCGGAAAAGGCCACGTCGCTGAGGCGGCGGGCGTCTTCGGGCACCTCCCGGGCCATGAAGTCGCCGTGCAGTAGGCGTTCGAGAAAGCTGCGCAGTTCCCGTTCCAGCAAGGCCAGGTCCACGGGCGGCGGCCCGCCGCGGGTGAGGTTGGGGACCTGGCAATAGACGCAGGCCCAGTTGCAGGCGTTGTTGACGTTGAGGTTGATCCCCAGGGAGACGCCCCGGGCGCGCCGCGAGATCACCGGGTAGACGTAGGTGAGTCCGGCGGTGTCGCGGTCGTGGTCGGTGGGGGTGAGCATGGCGTCGGGCGAGGGAAAGAGGGTAGTGCGGCAGCGGGCCCGCGGGGCCTGGGAAGCCAATGATATACTCGCTGCCCCGTAACGCCATCACCGGGTTTCCCGTTGCCGTCGATGCAGATCACCCGCCGCCTGGAGTTCGATGCCGGTCATCGCATTCCCGATCACAAGAGCCAGTGCCGCCACCTGCACGGGCACCGCTACGCCCTGGAAATCACCCTGTCCGGAGAGGTGATCGAGTTGGACGGCGACGCCGCCAACGGCATGGTGATGGATTTCGCCGAGGTGAAGTCCCTGGCCAAGGAGCACATCGTGGACCGCTGGGACCACGCCTTCCTGGCCTACGAGCAGGACGAGCCCCTGGTGAGCTTCCTACAGGGCATGCCCGGCCACAAGACGGTGTTGCTGCCGTGCGTGCCGACGGCGGAAAATCTGGCCCGCCAAGCGTTCAAGATTCTCGACGAGGTCTACCGGGACACCTACGGCAACCACCTGCGCCTACAGCGGGTGCGCCTCTACGAAACCCCAAACTGCTGGGCTGACGCGGTCCGTCCCGAATGATCCGGCGCGTGGCGGGTAGGTGGAACCGGCCGCCTGGCGCAGCGTGTTACCTGGTGTTACGAAGGGCGCGGCGGGTTTCGCTAAACTCCGCCCTGACCCTGCTCTGACGCGGCCGGCAGGCCGTAGGGATGTGGCGGATGGGGTGGGATTCGAACCCACGAGCCCTTGCGGGCCGCCGGTTTTCAAGACCGGTGCATTCAACCACTCTGCCACCCATCCGCGTCTCGCGGGCCAGGCCGTCGCGAGGGGGCGGATGATAGCATAAGCGCGCATTCCGGCCCCAGCCCGGCGGGTCACGAAGCGTGACAAACCGCTACATAACAATGGCAACTCGGTTGCCGCCGCATCGATCAAAATAAACGCAATTTCTCTCTGGAGGTAGCGCCATGCAACCGCAGTTTCAAATGACCACCGGCAGTGCTTCTCAGGAACGTTCTGTCCAGCAAAACCGTGTGCTGCGGAACACCTACCTGCTGCTCGCCCTGTCCATGATCCCCACCGCCATCGGCGCTCTGGTCGGCATCAAGATGGGCTTTTCCTTCTTCGCCGGCAGCCCGATGGTGAGCTTCCTGCTCTTCCTCGGCATCGCCTTCGGCTTCATGTGGGGCATCGAGAAGACCAAACACAGCAGCATGGGCGTGGCCCTGCTGCTCGGCTTTACCTTCTTCATGGGGCTGATGCTGTCGCGCATCCTGTCCTTCGCCCTGGGCTTTTCCAACGGCGGTTCCCTGATCTTCATGGCGGCGGCCGGCACCGCGGGCGCCTTCTTTGCCATGTCGTTCCTGGCCACGGTGATCAAGACGGATCTGTCCTACCTGGGCAAGTTCCTGTTCATCGGCGTGATCGTGCTGCTGGTGGCCTCCCTGGCCAACATCTTCTTCCAGATCCCGGCGCTGGCCCTGACGATCTCCGCCGCGGCTGTGATGCTCTTCTCCGCCTATCTGCTTTACGACATCAAGCGCATCATCGACGGCGGCGAGGACAACTACATCACCGCCACTCTGGCGGTGTACCTGGACATCTACAACATCTTCGTCAATCTGCTGAACCTGCTGATGGCCTTTGCCGGCGAGCGCGACTGACGCGCCTGTCCGCCCCCGGATGCACCAATGAAAGAAGGCGCCCCTCGGGGCGCCTTCTTCGTTATCGGCCTTCGCCGGTCGAGCGAGGGGAGGGTTACTCCCGCTCGAACAATGCGATGGACTCCACGTGGGCGGTGTGGGGGAACATGTTGGCGATGCCCGCGCCACGCAGGGTGTAGCCCTTCTGATGGACCAGAATCGCGGCGTCCCGGGCCAGGGTGGCCGGGTTGCACGAGACGTAGACGATGCGCTTGGGGCCGTCCGGGCCCAGGGATTTCACCAGTTCCAGGGCACCTTCCCGGGGCGGGTCGATCAGCATCTTGTCGAAATGCCCCCAGCCGGCCACGATCTCCGGCGTGCACAGGAACAGGTTGGCCACGCCGTAATCCACCTGGCTGGCCAGGCCGTTGGCCTGGGCGTTCTCGAAGGCGCGCTTGACCAGGGCTTCGCTGCCTTCTACGCCAAACACCTGGGCGCCGGAGCGGGCGATCGGCAGGGTGAAGTTGCCCAGGCCGCAGAACATGTCGGCAATCCGCTCGCCCGGCTGAGGGTTGAGCAGGCGCAGGGCCTTGCGCACCAGCACCCGGTTGATCGGGTAGTTCACCTGGGTGAATTCGGTGGGCGAGAAATTCATCTCGATGGCGAATTCAGGCAGGGTATAGGTGAGCGGCGGCGCATCCAGGGGATAGAAACGGGCCACCGTGTCCGGCCCCTTGGGCTGCAGGTAAAAGACGACACCGTGGCTGTCGGCGAAACGGCGCAGCAGCTCTTCGTCGGCGCCGTTGAGCGGTTCCAGCACGCGCAGCACCAGGGCCAGGCAGCGCTCGCCCACGGCCACTTCCACCTGGGGCATGCGGTCGCTGATCGACAGGGCGCCGATCAGTTCGCGCAGCGGCAGCAGCAGGTCGGAAACGCGCTTGGGCAGCACGTGGCACTCGCGCATGTCGGCGATGTAGCTGCTCTTCTTCTCGTGGAAGCCCACCAGCATGCCGCCCTTCTTGGGCACCAGGCGGGCGCTCAGGCGGGCCCGGTGGCGGTAGCCCCAGGGGCTGCCCTGGAGCGGCGAATAAATTTCTTCCGGCTTGACGTTGCCGATGTGGGCCATGTTGTCTTCGAGCACGCGCTGCTTGGCCGCCACCTGGGCGCTCGGGTCCGCGTGCTGCAGGGCGCAGCCGCCGCATACGCCGAAATGGGGGCAGCGCGGCACGACCCGGGACGAGGCCGCCTTGATGATGCGGGTCGCCTGGGCGATCTCGAAGGTCGGCTTCTTGCGGTAGCTGGAATATTCGACCACTTCGCCGGGCAGGGCGCCGTCGATGAAGATGGTCTTGCCGTCCACGTGGGCGACGCCCTTGCCTTCATGGTCGAGGGATTCCACCTGGGCGATGCGCGGGGCGCGGGCGGGCTTGGCCTGGGCCGCCGGGGGCGGTGTTGCAGGCGCTTCGGGCGCGGCCTCCAGGGCCGGGGTGGCGAGGTCGGGGGAAGGTTGGGACATCGAGGGTAGCCCCCTGAAAAAACGCGAGATTTTAGCGCCCGCCGGGCAATTTTCAATGCCCGGCGAAATGTCGGGGAGTGGCGGCGGCCTGCTGGGCCATCGCCCTGGGGCATTTGCCTCTTGCGGGACGATCCGTGAATCGGTCGTGGCAATCAGGTTGCGGGCCTCCTGGGGAGTGGCGTTTCGACGCCTGACGGTCGGTTCAGTCATCCCTTTTTCGCGGGTTTTCATATGGGGAATCCTTTATGGAGTTATTGAATGCTGATACCAGGCTGACAATTTCTCCGGGGCGGGCTGCTGGCCGGGGTTGGCGGGCTTTTTGCCGGCAATGCGAGGGGAATGAACTTGAATGGTTAGCACCCCTACCTTTTTCAAAAATGGTGCTACAATTAGAGGCTGGTCGATCCCCCCCGGTCGGCCTCTGAATATTTCGGATCTGTACCTTTTCTCCTCCATAAAGGGAATTAACAAATGAAACAGTCTCTCCTGGTTGCTGCTCTCGTTGCTCTGGCCGTCTCCGCTTGCGGCAAGAAGGAAGAACCCGCTCCGGCCCCGGCCCCCGCTCCCGCCGCTGAAGCTCCCGCCGCTGCTCCGGCTGCCCCCGCCGCTGACGCCGCCAAGCCCGCCGAAGGCGCTGCCGCCGACGCCGCCAAGCCCGCCGAAGGCGCTGCTCCGGCTGCTGACGCTGCCAAGCCCGCTGAAGCTGCCCCCGCCGACAAGAAGTAATCTCGGCTTAAGCAGTGAAAAAAACCGGCCCATCGGGCCGGTTTTTTTTCGTCCCTACATCGGGCCAGGCGTGGGGATGGGGCGGGGTTGGAGTGGTGACAAGGAGGTAGGGGGGCAGGGGCGCTTGCAGGGAATCACGACTCCACCCTTGCCTCGCTGAGGCGGGTAGGAGAGGGAGCCGGATTCCGGTTCAGGCCTTGACCGGGGCGGCGATGAACGCGGCTTCGAAGTCCTTGGCCGGCAGGGGGCGGGCGAACAGGTAGCCCTGGACCACCTGGCAGCCCTGGGCCCGCAGGTGGTCGCGCTGGGCCTCGTTCTCCACGCCCTCGGCCACGGTGGCCAGGCCCAGGTGGCCGGCCATGCCGAGAATGGCCGCCACGATGGCCGCGTCGTCCTGGTCGTCGGGCAGGGCCAGGACGAAGGAGCGGTCCACCTTGAGCACGTCGAGGGGAAAGCGCTTCAGGTAGGCCAGGCTCGAATAGCCGGTGCCGAAATCGTCCAGGGCCAGGCGTACGCCCATGGCCTTGAGTTCGTCCAGGGTGTCGATCACCGGTTGGATGCCGCCCATCAGCACGCTCTCGGTCACTTCCAGTTCGAGCAGGGCGGGGGGCAGGCCCGACAGCTCCAGGGCGTGCCGCACCTCGGCCGCCAAGTCGCCGTGGTGGAACTGGCGGGCCGAGATGTTCACCGCCACCGTGACCGGCGGGCACCCCGGCCGCTGCCAGCCGGCGGCACGGCGGCAGGCGTCGAGCAGCACCCAGCGGCCGATGGTCAGGATCTGGCCCGTATCCTCGGCAATGGGGATGAAACGGTCTGGCGCGACCATGCCCAGTTCCGGATGCCGCCAGCGCAGCAGGGCCTCGGCGCCGCGCAACTGCCCGGTGCCCAGGTCGAACTGGCCCTGGTAGTACAGCGTCAGCTCCTGCCGTTCCAGGGCGCGGCGCAGGGCCTGCTCCAGGGCCAGGCGTTCCCGGGCCTGGGCATTCATTTCCTCCCGGTAGAACTGCATCCGGTTGCGCCCCGTTTCCTTGGCATGGTTGACCGCTGCGTCAGCGTTGCGCAGCAGGGTGTCGAAATCGTTGCCGTCCCCGGGGAACAGGGTGACGCCGACGCTGCAGTTGATGGCCAGGACGTGGCCATCCACCACCAGGGGCGGAGTGAAGGCATCCATCAGTGACCGGGCGGCCGACGCCGCGGCGGAAGCGTCGCTGGCCCCGGGGAGGATCACCGCGAATTCGTCGCCGCCCAGGCGGCTGACGGTGGCGCCTTCGCCGGCCGTTTCCACCAGGCGTTCGCCGACGATGTGCAGCACCCGGTTGCCGACCCCGTGGCCGAGGGAATCGTTGATCGTCTTGAAGCGGTCCACGTCCAGGATGCACAGGGCCAGGCCGTGCTCGCTGCGCCGGGCGTCCAGGATTGCCTCGTTGCAGCGCTCTTCCAGCAGCAGGCGGTTGGGCAGGCCGGTGACCGCGTCGTATTCGGACAGGTAGCGCACCCGGGCCTCGGCCGCCTTGCGTTCCGACACGTCGGAGAAGGCGGCCACCCGGTGGGTGACCTGGCCGGCGTCGTCGAACAGGGTGGAGATGTGCAGCCACTCCGGATACAGGCTGCCGTCCTTGCGCCGGTTCCAGATCTCGCCGCTCCAGGTGCCGCTTTCCCGCAACGCTTGCCACATCTGCCGGTAGAACTCGCCGTCGTGGTAGCCGGATGAGAGCAGGCGCGGATTGTGGCCCAGCACCTCGCTGGGGGTGTAGCCGGTGATCTGGGTGAAGGCGGCGTTCACCGCCACGATGGTGTTGCCGGCGTCGGTGACCACCACCGCCTGGTTGCCGCTCTCGAACACCCGGGCCGCCAGACGCAGGTCCCGGGTCTGGGCCTCCAGGGTCTCGGCCTGGTCCTGGCCGTCCTGGCGCGAGCGCCGCAACAGGGTTTCCAGCCAGCGGGCGTAGAACACGGCGAAGAGCATGGCCACCGAGACGGTGACCAGCAGCGCCAGGATGATGGCGCTGCCTTGCTTGGCCAGTTCCCCTTCCAGTGCTTGGCGTTGCCGGATTTCCTCGACGTCGATGGCGCCCTGGTCCGTGCCGGTCACCAGGGACCAGCCCCAGGCGTCGGGCGGCGTCACGTAGGCAAAGCGCGGGGCGAGGGGCGGCGGCGGGCCGTCCTCCGTGGCCGTCGCGCCGGGCTTGACCCAGTCGTGGCGGACGAAACCGCCGCCCCGGGTGGCCATCTCATGCAGCCGTTCCAGGGCCGCGCGCAGTTCGGGAGCAGGCAGGTCCCGGGGGGCCAGGCCCTCCAGTGCCGGCTGGGCGGAGGCCAGCAGCAGCCGGCCGCTGCGGTTCAGCACCAGCAGTTCGCCGCTGCGCGCGGCGGCGCTGCCATTCAGGCGGGCCAGGGCTTCGCGCTGCATGTCCTGTTCCGCCGCGTCGACAAAGTCGCCGGCTCCGATCAGCCAGCCGTAGGGCGCGAAGCGCCGCACGTAGGAGAGTTTGTCGCGCAGCGCGGCTCCGCCCGGAGCGTGCCAACGGTAGGTGATGTAGCCCGCGCCCTCCGGGTTGTCCACGGCCTGGCGCAGGGCGGCCAGCAGGGATTGGCCGGCATCGTCGCGCAGATCGGCCAGGGACGTGCCTTCGCGCTCCGGCTGGTCGGGGGCGAGGATGCTGCGGCCGTCCTCGCCGCTGATGAAGAAATAGCCCCGACCGTCGAAGAAGCGTAGCGGCCGCAGGGCCTCGGCCACCAGCCGGCGGGTGATGGGGCCCTGGATGCGGCCGGATTTTTCGTACAGCCCGGCGACGATGGCCGTGCCGTCGTCCACCTGGCGGCGCAGTTGCCCGCGCAGCCGGGCGTCGGCCTGGCTGCGGGTCTGCTCCAGGTCGTTGCCCAGCGTTTCTGCCTGGGTCTTGAGCTGGTCCTGGTAGCGGGCCTGGATGGTCTCGTGCAGCTGGGCGGTGTTGTCGCGGAAGGTGCGGGCGTACTGCCAGGTGAAATAGCCGCCCAGGCCGATGCACAGGGTCAGGACGACGACCAGCATGCCCGCCAGTTGCAGGTGCTTCAGATTGCGTGAAACGAAGGAGCCGGACATGAGTCGTGAGCCGGCGCCGGGAGATTCCCGACGTCGGGTGGAACGGGCGCACCGGCGGGGCCGGGGCTGCCCAGGGGAAAACGGCGCTGCTTCCGGCAGCGGACGGAGCCGGGGCCGGGAGGCGGGCGCGGGAAAAGCGGGGGGAAGGAGAAGACCGTCCGGTGCCGCAGTCAGGCAGGGAAGCGGCCGAAGCGGGCGCAGCAACTGCAAGCCGGCGGGCATTTTAGCGTTGACTGAATTTCCTCTCAATTTTCCGGAGAGCCATGCAACCGCCGGGCCGGGGCGCCAATCTGATAGGATGCGGCACCCTGCTCGATTCGACCGATGGCTTCTCCCCACACCCCCGCCGCCGTTCCCGCCAGCGCCCTGGCATCCGTGGAATCTGGCGCATCGATCCCTCCCGCTCCGTACGTTCCCGCCTCGGCCCTGGGCGCCCGGGTGGAGCAGATTTTTCGCCCCGATGGCCCCCTGGCCGCCTCGGTGGGTCACTACCGGTTGCGCCCCCAGCAGCGCGAGATGGCGCTGCGCATCGCCGACGCCGTGGCCGACAACCGGGTGTTCGTCGCCGAGGCCGGCACCGGTACCGGCAAGACCTTCGCCTACCTGGTGCCGGCCCTGCTTTCCGGCGGCAAGGTGATCGTCTCCACCGGCACCAAGACTCTCCAGGACCAGCTGTTCACCAAGGACATCCCCCTGGTGCGCGGCGTGCTCAACGCCCCGGTCAAGGTGGCTCTGCTCAAGGGGCGGGCCAATTACGTCTGCCATTACCACCTGCAGCGCTCCCTGCTGGAAGGCCGCTTCCTCACCCGGGACGATTCCACCTACATCCAGCGTATCGCCCGCTTCGCCGCCATCACCGGCACCGGCGACAAGGCCGAATGCCCGGACGTGCCCGAGGCCGCGCCGGTGTGGGGCATGGCCACCTCGACCCGGGAGAACTGCCTGGGCCAGGAATGCCCCAACCACAAGGACTGCTTCGTCCTGGCGGCACGCCGCCAGGCCCAGGAAGCCGACGTGGTGGTGGTGAACCACCACTTGTTCTTCGCCGATGTGATGTTGAAGGACGAGGGGGCTGCCGAACTGCTGCCGGCCTGCAACACGGTGATCTTCGACGAGGCCCACCAGTTGCCGGAAACCGCCAGCCTGTTCTTCGGCGAATCGGTATCCACCAGCCAGGCCATCGACCTGGCCCGGGACACCCGGGCCGAGGCCCTCACCGACGCCAGGGACTGCCTCGACCTGCCGCCGGCCTGCGCCGTCCTGGAAAAGGCCGCCAAGGACCTGCGTCTGGCGGTGCCCATCGACCCGGCCCGCTATTCCCTGGCCCAGTTGCAGCGCTTTGCCGACTTCGAATCGGCCCTGGACGGCTTCGAGGCGGCCATCGACCACCTGGCCGCCATCCTCGAAACCCAGGCCGGGCGCAGCGAGGGGCTGAAGAACTGCTGGGAGCGCAGCCTGGAACTGGCCGTCCTGGTGAACAAGTGGCGCCGCGGGGTGCCCGGTGAGACGGACGAGACAGCCTTCCCCGAGGAGCCTGCCCCGGGAGCCAAGCAGGGTGCGGCTTCCGACAAAGCCGCCCCGGTGGAGCACATCCGCTGGGCCGAGGCCTACACCCACGCCCTGCAACTCAACGCCACGCCCCTGTCTATCGCCCGCATCTTCCGCCGCCAGATGGGCGGCCATCCCCGGGCCTGGATCTTCACCTCCGCCACCCTGGCGGTGCAGCAGAACTTCACCCACTACTGCGCCGAGATGGGCCTGTGGGAGGTGGAGACCGCCTGCTGGGAAAGCCCCTTCCGCTACGACGAGCAGGCCATCCTCTACTCGCCGTCCGGCATGCCCGACCCCAACAATTCCGCCTACCCGGACGCGGTGATGAACAAGGCCTGGCCGGTGCTCAAGGCCGCCCGGGGCGGTGCCTTCTTCCTGTGCACCTCGTTGCGCGCAATGCGCCGCATCCACGAGCTGCTCAAGGCGCGCATCGAGGACGAGGGCCTGGACATCCCCCTGCTGATCCAGGGCGAGGGCAGCAAGAACGAGCTGCTCGACCGCTTCCGCCAGCTTGGCAACGCCGTGCTGGTGGGCAGCCAGAGCTTCTGGGAAGGGGTGGACGTGCGCGGCGAGGCCCTCTCCCTGGTGGTCATCGACAAGCTGCCCTTCGCCCCGCCGGACGATCCGGTGCTGTCGGCGCGCATCGAGCACATGAACAAGGCCGGGCGCAACGCCTTCGTGGATTACCAGTTGCCCCGGGCGGTGATCAACGTCAAGCAGGGCGCCGGCCGCCTCATCCGCAGCGAGACCGACCGAGGCGTGCTGATGATCTGCGACCCGCGCATGGTGGACAAACCCTACGGCCGGCGCGTCTGGCGCAGTCTGCCGCCGATGCGCCGCACCCGGGACGAGCAGGTGGTCCTCGATTTCTTCGCCGAGGGCCGCTACTGAAGCGCGCTGCCGACGCACCTCCCCAACCGACATCCGATTGACGACCCCACGCCATGACCGCCCAGACCGTGCCTGACGCCCAACGCGCCGCCGCCGAGCAGCGCAACGCCGTGCCCGACGCCGGACGGCCCGATTCCGCCGTGCTCGACGCCCGCCTCGGCAGCGAAGCCCTGGCCGGCCGGCCCACCCTGTTTTCCGCCGCCCGGGTCCACGTGGCCCAGGCAGACCTGGATGCCATGGCCGCCTTCGCCGCCGCCATGGAGGCCGTTGCCGCCCTGCCGGCCTGGCGCGAAGTGGCCCTGGCCCAGGCCCCGGCCAGCGCCGCCGAACGGGCCGGCCGCGACGTCGCCGCCGAGAGGCCCCTGGCCGCCTCGGCCTTCATGGGCTACGACTTCCACCTGTCGCCGGAAGGCCCGCGCCTGATCGAGATCAACACCAACGCCGGCGGCGCCCTGCTCATGGCGGCCCTGCTCGATGCCTGGCAACCCGGCCAAGGGGCGGCCCTGGAAGAGGCCATCGCCGCCATGTTCGCCGCCGAACTGGCCCGGGAAGGCAAGCGCGCCGCCCTGCCCCGGGCGGTGGTGGTGGACGAGGCGCCGGCCGAGCAATATCTGGCCCCGGAATTCACCCTCACCGTGGATCTGCTCGCCCGTCACGGCTGGCAGGCCGCGGTGGCCGATCCTGCCGAGCTGGCCTGGGACGGCGCCTACCTCACCCATCAGGGCCAGCCGGTGGATCTGGTCTACAACCGTCTCACCGACTTCTACCTGGATGCCCCGTCTTCCCAGGCCCTGCGACAGGCGTGGCGCAGCGGCGCGGCGGTGGTCACCCCCCATCCGGCGGCCCACGCACTGTTCGCCGACAAGCGGCTGATGACCCGCCTGTCCGATCCGGCCTGGCTGACCGAGGCCGGCGCCGATGCCGCCACCCGGGCGGCCATCGCCGCCTGCACGGCCGAAACCCGCCAGGTCACCCCCCATAATGCCGAGGCCCTGTGGGGCGAGCGGCGCCGCTGGTTCTTCAAGCCCGCCGCCGGCTTCGGCAGCCGCGCCGCCTACCGGGGCGACAAGCTGACCAAGCGGGTGTTCGAGGAGATCGTCGTCGCCAGCAGCGATCCGGCCGCCGGCGGCTACGTGGCCCAGGCCCTGGTGCCGCCGTCCACCCGGATGGTGGCAACGCCGGAAGGGGATCAGCCCCTCAAGGTTGACGTGCGCAACTATGCCTACGCCGGCCAGGTGCAACTGGTGGCGGCCCGCCTCTACCAGGGCCAGACCACCAACTTCCGCACCCCGGGCGGCGGCTTTGCCCCGGTGCTGGCGGTGGCCGGCTGAGGGCGGGATTCACCCGCACGCGCCGGGCAGCGGGGGCGTCGGTTTCGTCCCCGGCCCCTGTATTCCCAGCCTCCCTGCGCCGTCCGGCGCCCGGAATCCGCCACCGCCGTTTTTGACCCGCGCCGTGGCGCCTGGTCCCATTGCACGCTATCGTTCGTCCATGACCGAATCCCTTCGTCACGCTTCTTCTTTGCCTTCCCCCACGCCCGTGCCCCGGGCCGCCGACCTGACCCCGCGCATCGCCGGCAAGACCGTGTTCGGCTTCGCCGGCTATTCCGGCTCGGGCAAGACCACCCTGATCGAACAGCTCATTCCGCGCCTGATCGCCCGGGGGCTGCGGGTGTCCCTGATCAAGCACGCCCATCACGATTTCGACATCGACAAGCCGGGCAAGGACTCCTATCGCCACCGCCAGGCCGGCGCGGCGGAGGTGCTGATCACCTGCAATTCCCGCTACGCCCTGCTGCACGAACTGCGCGGGGCACCGGAGCCGACCCTGGCCGAGCACCTGGAGCGCCTGTCGGCCTGCGACCTGGTGCTGGTGGAAGGCTTCAAGAACGACCCGATCCCCAAGATCGAAATTCATCGTCCGGTTCACGGCCGGCCCCTGATCTATCCTGAAAATCCCTACGTGGTGGCAGTGGCCAGCGATGCCGACCTGGACCTGCCGCCGCCCTTGTCCCGCCTCGACTTGAACGATCCGGACGCCGTGGCCGACTTCATCGCCGCCTACGTCCGGACCTGACCCACGCGACTACGCAAGAGAATGCCCATGCTGACCCTGCACGACGCCCTCGACCGCCTTCTCGCCGCCGCCACGCCGGTGAGCGGGGAGCGAGCCATCCCCACCATCGCCTGCGCCGGCCGGGTGTTGGCCCAGGAGCAACGCTCCGCCATCGCCGTCCCGCCCCTGGACAACTCGGCCATGGACGGCTACGCCTTCAACCATGCCGACGTCGTGGCCGCCGCTGGGGCCGACGGTCGCGTCACCCTGCCGATTTCCCAGCGCATCACCGCCGGTAGCGTGGGGCTGCCCCTGCGTCCCGGCACCGCCGCCCGCATCTTCACCGGTGCACCGATCCCCCCCGGGGCCGATACGGTGCTGATGCAGGAGCGCACCGAGGCTGATGCCGAGGGCCAACAGGTGACCCTGCTGGACGTGCCCGCCGCCGGTACGGCGGTGCGCCGCCGCGGCGAGGACATCGGCGAGGGCGACACCATCCTGCCCGCCGGGCGCAAACTCACGCCCCAGGACGTGGCCCTGGCCGCCTCCGTCGGCCTGGCCACCCTGCCGGTGTACCGGCGGGTGCGGGTGGCGGTGTTCTTCACCGGCGATGAACTGCGCATGCCCGGCGAGCCGCTGCCGCCGGGGGCCATCTACAACTCCAACCGCTTCGCCCTGGTGGCGCTGCTGGAGCGCCTGGGTTGCGAGGTCAAGGATCTGGGCCAGGTGCCGGACAAGCTGGAGGCCACCCGCACGGCTCTGCGCGAGGCGGTGCAGCAGGCCGACCTGATCGTCACCTCCGGCGGCGTCTCGGTGGGCGAGGAAGACCACGTCAAGCCGGCGGTGGAAGCCGAAGGCCGCCTCGACCTGTGGCAGGTGGCGATCAAGCCGGGCAAGCCCCTGGCCCTGGGCGCGGTACGCGGCGGCGACGGGCCGACCGGCGAGGTGCCCTTCATCGGCCTGCCGGGCAACCCGGTGTCCAGCTTCGTCACCTTCCTCACCCTGGTGCGCCCCTTCGTCCTCAAGCTCCAGGGCGTGGCCGACGCCGCGCCGCGCAGCTACCCGATGCGCGCAGGTTTTTCCTGGACCCGCCCCGATCCGCGCCGCCACGAATACCTGCGCGTACGCCTGGGGGCCAACGGTGAGCTGGAGTGCTTCCCCAACCAGGGTTCCGGGGTGCTCACCTCGGTGGCCTGGGCCGACGGCCTGGTGGAAAACCCGCCGGGCACCGTGATCGCACCGGGGGACATCGTCCGCTTCCTGCCCCTGGCCGAATTGCTCGGCTGATTTCGTCGCAAGGACCGCCATGACCGTGACCGTGCTGTACTTCGCCGCCCTCAAGGAAGCCCTGGGGGCATCGTCCGAATCCCTGGCCCTGCCCGCCGGGGTGGCCACCGTGGCCGATCTGCGCGCCCACCTGGCAGCCCGGGGCGAGGCCTGGGGGCAACTGGCCTCGTTCAAAAACCTGCGTTGCGCGGTGAACCAGGACATGGTGCCGCTCACCGCTGCTGTGAAGGAAGGCGACGAGGTGGCCTTCTTCCCCCCGGTGACCGGGGGCTGAGGCCATGAAGATCGCCGTTCAGGAAGCCGACTTCGATGTCGGTGCCGAGCTGGCCGCCCTGACCCGGGGCCAGCCGGCGGTGGGGGCCTGCGCCAGCTTCGTCGGCTATGTGCGCGACCGCAACGACGGTGCGGCGGTGGCGGCCATGACCCTGGAGCACTATCCGGGCATGACCGAAAAGGCCCTGGCGGCCATCGTGGACGAGGCCCGGGGCCGTTGGGACTTGCTCGATGTGACCGTCATCCACCGGATCGGCCGGCTCGACATCGGCGACCAGATCGTCCTGGTGGCGGTGACCAGCGCCCACCGGGGCGAGGCTTTCGCCGCCTGCGAGTTCATCATGGACTACCTGAAGACCCGGGCGCCGTTCTGGAAGCGGGAGGAAACCCCCGAGGGTGCCCGCTGGGTGGATGCCCGGGAAACCGACGACGCAGCCGCCGGGCGCTGGGGGGAGGGCGGGCGTCGATAGCGCCGGCGCCCGTCGCCCCACAAGCAAAAGGCCGCTGCAATGCGGCCTTTTGCTTGTGGAGGGGGCTGCTGCCAGTGTCGTTATGAGGCTGGGCGCAGATGGTTGTGGACCAGGTTGATGCCCGGGTTGCCGGGCAAGACTTTGCCGTTGACCCGCAGCACCGGCAGCATGATGTGCTGGGCTCCGCCGCCGAGCATGTCGTGCAGTTCCTCCGCCGCCTGTGGGTCCCCATCCACGTTGTACACCGCCGGCTGGATGCCGTTGGCCCTCAGCCAGCCGTGCATCTGGTCGCAGCTGCCGCAACCGGGAATGACGTAGAGGTCGACCTGGTTGCTGGCGGCGTAGCGCGTGACCGGCGGCATGGTGGTCTCCTCGTCCCCCTCGTCGTCGCCCGTGCTGGGCGGAGCCATCCACTCGGTGCCGATGGCCATGGCCTGGGCGAACTTGACGAGGTTCTCGGGGCTGCGGGTCATCTGCTTGAACGCGGTGACGAGCATCAGGCCGGAGAGGACGAGGGAAATGAGCAGGCGCTTGCCGCCGCCGGCATGGGGCGGGGCGCCGTAGTCGTTGTCGTCCTGGCTGCCGGGGATGAAGAACAGGGCCAGGCTCATCAGCACCCCGACGATGGGCACCGCAGCGATCAGGGAGAGCCAGCCGCTGTGGCCCGTATCGTGAAGGCGCAGGGCCAGGCAGCGCACCGCATAGACCAGGCCGATGAAAATGCCCAGGCCGGCGATGAAGAACTGGCCCGTGGACACCGCCAGGAGCACGCCGGCCAGCCAGACGATGGTGGCGACGAAACCGCTGGCCAGGTAGTCGAGACGGCCAAGCCGTCCGCTGAAGCCGATGCCGATCAGGCTGGCACCGTCGATGCCCATGGCTGCCGGCTGGCGCAACCCGGCGCCGGTGCCAATGCCGGGGTTGCGGGCCGGACCGGCCTGCTGCGCGGTCAGTTGTTCGCGGGCCTCTTCGGCGGCCTGCTGCTGGGCGAGCAGGTAGCGCGGCATGTCGAGGCCGCACTGGCGGCACAGGGTGCGCTTGGGCTGGGCCTCGCCGCACTTGGGGCAGACGATTTCCTCCACGGCTGTTTCCACGGTTGGCGCGGCAGTTGTGGCTGCCTCGGCAGTCTCGGTGGCGACGTTCGCCGGGGCGGCCGTAGCCGTTGGCGTGGCTGGTGCTTCCACCACCGGCGCGATTGGGGCAAGGGGTTGCCGCATCGCCTCCAGGTCGAGGCCGCGCAGGCGCGTCAGCCATTGCTCGCTCACGGGGCCGGTGGCGCTTTTGACCACGACCACGGGCCTGCCGCAGAGCATCTGGGCCAGCTGGTCGCCCTGGAGCTTGAATGCCCTGCCTACCTGATCGAAGACCTCATTCAGTGGGCGTCCGGAGATGGTGCGTCCGGAAATGATCACGCGATAAAGTTCTGTCATTGTCGATTTTCCCCGCAGCGCGGCGTCCGGCTTGGGGCGGCCTTGTCGAATGCTTCATTGCTTATGCATCGAGTATAACAACGAGGCGCTATGTCACCGGTGGCGCAGGATGGGTGACCGTATCGCTGCCCCATGAAAAAAGGCGCCTGCTGGCGCCTTTTTTCATGGCCGGAAACTGCGTTCAGCCGATGCGGAAGCGGCTGACGGCGCCTTGCAGGGTGCCGGAAAGCTCGTGCAGGCGGCGTGCCGCGTTGGCGGCGTGGCCGATGGCGCCGGCGGTGTCCTCGGACATCTGGGCGATCTTTTCCACGCTCCTGGCGATGTCGCTGGAGACGGCGCTCTGCTCCTTGATCGAGGCGGTGATGTCGTTGACCACGTCGCGCACCTTGGCGGCGGAGTCGCGAATCTGCAGGATCGATTCGCCGGCCTGGTTGGCCAGGGCCACGCCGTTTTCCACTTGGGCCACGCCAGCTTCCATGCTGGTGACCGCGTTGCGGGTGCCGCCCTGGATCTTGCCGATCATGTCGGCGATTTCCTGGGTGGACTGGCTGGTGCGCTCGGCCAGCTTGCGCACCTCGTCGGCCACCACGGCGAAGCCGCGGCCGGCCTCGCCGGCCCGGGCCGCCTCGATGGCGGCGTTCAAGGCCAGCAGGTTGGTCTGGTCGGCGATTTCCTTGATGGTGTTGACGATGGTGGTGATCTGGTTGGACTGGCGGCCCAGCTCCTCGATGATGGTGGAGGAGGAGCGCACCGAGTCGGCGATCTGGCGCATCTCGCCGGCGGCGCCGTGGATCACCGCAGTGCCCCGTTCCGAGAGATCACCGGATTCGACGCTGATGCCGTGGGCGACCCGGGCGTTGTCCGCCACCTGGTCGATGGACACGGTCATTTCCTCGACCGCGGCGGCCATGGCCGACGAGGCCTCGCTCTGGTGCAGGGCGCTGCCGGTGACTTCCTCGGAGGTGGCGAGCAGCTGGTCGGCGGCCTCGGTGAGCTGTTCCGAGCTGGAGATGACCTGGCCGATCATGTTGCGCAGTTCGCGCTGCATGTCGCGCATGGAGGACATCAGGCTGGTGGTGTCGCCGGGAGCAAGGCGGATTTCCTCGGTCAGGTTGCCGTCGGCGATGCGCTGCACCGCCGCCTTGGCATCCCGGGGTTCGCCGCCCAGGGCACGGAAGATGCTGCGGTAGGTGAGCACCAGGAAGCCGGCCAGCAGGGCCACGGCGATGCCCATGTAGATGGCGAACTTGAGGGCCTGGGCGCGGAAGATGGTGTCCACGTCGTCGATGTAGATGCCGGTGCCGATCACCCAGCCCCAGGGCTGGAACAGCTTCACGTAGGAGAGCTTGGGCACCGGGGCCTCGGCGCCGGGCTTGGGCCACAGGTAGTCCACGTAGCCGGCGCCGGATTCCTTGACCACCCGCATGAACTCCTGGAAGAACAGCTTGCCGTTGGGGTCCTTGAGCCCCGACATGTCCTTGTTTTCGAGCTCGGCCTTGATCGGGTGCATGAGCATCTTGTTGTCCAGGTTCTGGACGAAGAAGTACTCGCTCTTGCGGTAGCGCATGGCGCGGATGGCGCCCAGGGCGGCCGCCTTGGCCGCTTCCGGTTCCATCTGCCCGGTCTTGGCCTGGCCTTCGTAGTAGGTGACCATGGTCACCACGCCGTCGATCAGGTTGTGCACCTGCTCCTTGCGGTCCTCGATCAGCCGGTCGCGCTGGGCGGCCAGGATGAGGGCGAAGATAACGGCGAGGATGGCGACGCTGGCGACGATCAGCAGTGTGAAGCGCGTCCGCACCGTGAGGCCCTGGGCTGCGGGGCTGGTCATGATTCTCTCCCTTGCAAAAACACGTTGGAGCCGTCGTTTTGGACGCCTTCGTGGCGGGGCGCGGCTCTTGGGGAAAGAACTATATCATGAATGCATAATTATCGTTCTAGCTCAGATAGTTGGCGCTTTTTCTGTGACGTTTCCATGGCAAAAGGCCCTGCGCCGGGATGGGCAGGGCCTTTTGACGGCAAGGCGAAAATCAGGAAGCCGGATCAGGCGACGCGGAAATGCCCCACGGTCTGGCGTAGGGAGTCGGCCAGGGCCTGGAACGAGCGTGCCGATTCGGCCGCTTCACCCATGTGGGCGTCGTTGGCCTCGGCCAGGCGGGCGATGCGCTCCACGTTGATTGCGATGTCCTGGCTGGCAGTGCGCTGTTCCCGCACCGAATCGCTAATCTCGTCGATGCCCTTGTGGGTGGTGGCGACGACGTCGCCGCTCTCGCCGAGCAGGACCGCCACCCGGTCCAGGGTGGCATGACTGGCGCGCAGGGCGGCCAGGCCCTGCTGCACCACCGCATCCAGCTCGGTGGATTTGGCACCCACGGTCTCGGTGACGCCGCCGATCTCGGCGGCCGATTTGGCGGACTTTTCCGCCAGCTTGCGCACCTCGTCGGCCACCACGGCAAAGCCGCGGCCCTGTTCGCCAGCCCGGGCCGCCTCGATGGCGGCGTTCAAGGCCAGCAGGTTGGTCTGGGCGGCGATCTCGCTCACTTCCTCGGTGAGGGCCGAGATGGTGCGGGTGCTGGCGATGTAGTCGGCCACGGCGGTGGCGATGGCGCCCACGGTGGTTTCCACCCCTTCGATCTCGGTCATCAGGGTGGCCACGTTGCTGCGCCCTTCCTCGCTAGCGGCCAAGCTCTGGTCAGAGGTGACGCGCACGCCGTCGGCGGAGTCGGCCACGGTGGCGATGCTGGTGGTCAGTTCCTCGACCTCGGCGGCGATGGTGGCGGCGGATTCGGTCTGCTCCCGGGTGGAGGAGGCCACCTCGCCCACCTGGCTGGCGATACTGCCGGCGGACGCGCTCACCTGTTCGGCAATGGTGTGGATTTGGCGCACCGTGGCCTGGAGCTGCTCGGCGAAGGTGTTGAAGGACATGGCGATACGCCCCACCTCGTTGGCCGATTTCACCGGCAGGCGGCGGGTCAGGTCGCCGTCGCCGGAGGCCAGCTGGGCCATGGAGTTTTCCAGTTCGGCCAGGGGGCGGCGCAGGGCCAGGGCGGTCAGTACCACCATCACGCCGCCCAGCAGCAGTGTGACCCCGGCAATGAGCATGGACAGGGTGCGGGCCGTGCCGGCCTGGCCGAGGACGTCGTCCCGGGTGTTGGTGACGGCCTTTTCCTGGCGGGCGATCTCATCCATCAGCACCTGGCGCAGCTTGCGCCAAGCCGGGGTCTCATCCTTGTTCAGGGTGCCGGTGGCGGCCGCCGTGTCGGCCTTGGCCAAGGCCACGACCCCTTCGCGGATGCCTCGCAGCGGCGCCCAGTTCGCGGCGGCCTGATCCATTGCCTTGGCGAAATCCGGATCGCCCGCGCCGAGCCCCTTGGCCTGGGACAGCACGTCCTCGAATTTCTTGTGGGCGTTGTCCAGGTTCGAGTAGGCCTTGGGATTGCCCGGGTCGAGCACGATGTTGCGCAGGGCCTGGCCGGCTTGCAGGCCCTGGGCGTAGAGGTCCTGGACCAGGATTAGGCGGGCCTGGTCCCGGTCGATGAATTCGCCGAAGCGGTCGGCCACCTTGTCCAGGGAATGGAGGGCGTAGGCGAACGCCCCGGTGATGCACAGGGCGGCGATTCCGAGGAGGGCGAACATGGGGAAGAGCAGGGAATTACGGAAGCCGGCGTTGGGCGAGGGGGGATGGGCGGCAATTTTTGTCATGATTTCCTGTCCATGCGAATATAAATAAGTGTCTATATTCTATACATATAAATAACGCCTTGTCCTCGGGAAATGGCGTGGAATAACGGGCTTGGCGATGGAGGCGTCGGCCGGATGGGAATAACGCTGCTTAATTCCGCTTGGCAGCGCCAATCGGTGCATATGTTTAAGCGAATGGCATTGACGGATCGTCGGGCCGAGGCAGGAAACAGCCAAAAATCGGGCAAAAAAAACCCCGGCCGAAGCCGGGGGGACGATCCCTCCTGGGAAGGAAAAACGGTTGGGCTGCTACGCCCTGCGGGTTCAACCGGATAGAGGGGCGCGGGCCGTGTCGTGGGGCGGTACCCCACTATCCCCAGGGTCGAACGCGGCGGGGCGTCAGCCGGCGATCATGGTGCGCAGGCCCATGGGGGCGGGGGCGAAGATGCGTGCGTCCATGAGCTTGAGGTCCGGGCTGATGTGCGGGCGGAAGTCCATCAGGGCCAGCACGTCCTTTTCCAGCTCCACCCCCGGGGCGATCTCGATCAGTTCCAGGGTGCCCTCGGCGGTGAGGCGGAACACACAGCGCTCGGTGATGTACAGCACCGGCTGGCCGCGTTTCGCCGCCACCGGGCCGCTGAAGGTGCGGTGCTCCACCTGCTCGACGAACTTGCGGGTGCGGCCTTCCTGGCGGATCGCCAGCTTGCCGTCTTCCACCGCCACGTCCAGGCCGCCGGCGGTGAAGGTGCCGACGAAGATCACTTCCTTGGCCGACTGGGAAATGTTGATGAAGCCGCCGGCCCCGGTCAGGCGCGGGCCGAACTTGCTGACGTTGAGGTTGCCCTCGGCGTCGGCCTGGGCCAGGCCGAGGAAGGTCAGGTCCAGGCCGCCGCCGTCGTAGAAGTCGAACTGGTAAGGCTGGTCCACGATGGCGGCGGTGTTCACCGCCGCGCCGAAGTTGAGGCCTCCGGCGGGCACGCCGCCGACCACGCCGGGCTCGGTGGTCAGGGTCAGCAGGTCCAGCACCCCTTCTTCGGCGGCCACGGCGGACACCCCGTCGGGCATGCCGATGCCCAGGTTCACCACGGCGCCGGGCTTCAGTTCCATGGCGGCGCGGCGGGCGATGATCTTGCGCTCGCTCATCTCCATGGGCGGGATCGAATCCACCGGCACCCGGATCTCGCCGGCAAAGCCCGGGCTGTAGTCGGTGGCGAAGGTCTGCATGTGGTACTCGGGCTTCTCAGCCACCACCACGTAATCAACGAGAATGCCCGGAATCTTCACCTGGCGCGGGTGCAGGGTGCCCCGCTCGGCGATGCGCTCGACCTGGACGATGACGATGCCCCCCGAGTTGTGGGCGGCGGTGGCGATGGCCAGGGCCTCCAGGGTGAGGGCCTCCCGCTCCATGGTGATGTTGCCGTCGGCGTCCGCCGTGGTGCCGCGGATGATGCCGACGTGGATCGGGAAGGTACGGTAGAGCAGGCATTCCTCTCCCCCCACTTCAGTCAGGGTGACCAGCTCCTCGGTGGTCGAGGCGTTGATCTTGCCGCCGCCGAAGCGTGGATCGACGAAGGTGCCCAGGCCGATGCGCGACAGCTGGCCCGGCTTGCCGGCGGCGATGTCGCGGAACAGGTGGGCGATCACCCCCTGGGGCAGGTTGTAGGCCTCGATCCGGTTGTCCACGGCCAGTTGCTGCAACTTGGGCACCAGGCCCCAGTGGCCGCCCACCACCCGCTTCACCAGGCCGGCGTGGCCCAGGTGGTTGAGGCCCCGTTCGGCCCCGTCGCCCTGGCCGGCGGCATAGACCAGGGTCAGGTTGCGCGGCGCCGCCTCGGCGCCGAAACGGGCCTCCAGGGCCACGGCGATGTTTTCGGGAAAGCCGATGCCGACGAAACCGCCGGTGGCCACCGTGGCGCCGTCATGGATGTGGCTGACCGCTTCCCGGGCGGAAACGATCTTCTGGCGGCGAGGGGAGGTCGGAGTAGCGCTCATGGGAATCCTAACGATGTTGGCTGTGCAGGAAAGTGACGGAATGCGCCGCCGGCGTGCCGGTACGGGCGCGCCCGGTCCGGCAGGCGCGAGTGCGGCTGCCGGCCAGGGGGCCTGGCGGAAGGCGGGAGGCGTCGGGGGATGACGAGGGGCAGCCGGACGCGGGCGCTGGGCCTGGGTCCGGCAGGGCGTTGCGGCATGGGCGCCGCAGCGGGGAAAACGGCAGGGTCATGGCTCTCCTCCAACGGTCGGCGGCTCTCTCGTCCGCTCGCCCTGTTCCTATCGCAGGGGCCGTGCCAGCCGGTTCATCGTATTGAAATAAAAGGGGAATAGGGCAGGGCGTGGCAGATGGCCGGTGCGCCTTGTCTCGGGAGCGAGACGTTTTCCGGAGATTTGGCGGCTGGACGCGTCTCCCAGGCGGGAATGTCTCGGCGCAGAGATGGGGGAGGGTAACGCCGGGATGGCCAAAAAGCAGAACGCCGGGCGGTGCCCGGCGTTCGTGGCGTTTGCCCGGCGGGGCGGATCAGGCGGCGGCGGAGCCGCCGGTACCGATGCCCAGGGCGGCGATCTTCTTGTACAGGGTGGCCCGGCCCAGGCCGAGGCGCTGGGCGGCTTCGGGCACCTTGCCGGCGCAGGCGGCAAGGGCTTGGCGAATCAGCTGGCGCTCGAAATCGGCGATGGCCTCGCCGTAGTTGGGAATGTCCTGGGGCGCCAGGGGGGCGGCGGTACCAGAGGTGTCGGCAGCGCCCGGGACGGGCTCCGCAGCCGGGGCCAGGCTGGCGAAATCGGCGGCGGACAGACGCAGGTGGTCCGAGAGCAGGGTGGCCTGTTCCAGGGCGTTGCGCAGTTCGCGGATGTTGCCGGGCCAGGGGCTGCGGCGCAGCAGTTCGATGGCGCTGGCGTCCAGCTCCCGGTGGGGCAGGCCGGTGCGCTGGGCGATGTTCTCCAGGATGTGCTCGCTCAGCATCGGCAGGTCTTCGAGGCGCTGGCGTAGGGGCGGCACGGTCAGGGACAGGACGTTGAGGCGGTAGTAGAGATCGCTGCGGAAGCGCCCGTCGGCCACCCGCTTGGCCAGGTCCACCGAGGTGGCGGCGATGATGCGCACGTCCACCTTGATCACCCGGTTCGACCCCACCGGCTCCACTTCCTGCTCCTGCAAGGCGCGCAGCAGCTTGGCCTGGAGCGTCGGGGGCATGTCGCCGATCTCGTCGAGGAACAGGGTGCCGCCGTGGGCCAGCTCGAACTTGCCGATGCGGCCCTTCTTGTCCACCCCGGTGTAGGCGCCGGGGGCGGCGCCGAAGAATTCGGTTTCCAGCAGGGTATCGGGGATGGCGGCCACGTTGACGCCGACGAAGGGCTTGTCGGCCCGATCCGAGGCGGCGTGGATGGCGTGGGCCACCAACTCCTTGCCGGTGCCGGTCTCGCCGAGCAGCAGCACGGTGGTGTCGAGCCGGGCGGCGCGGCGGCCCTGGCGCTTCAGTTCCATGGCCGCCGGGCTGATGCCGACGAAGTTGGAGAAGGTGTATTTGGCGCGCCGTTCCTCGGCCAGTTTCTTCTGGGCCTGGGCCAGTTCCTGTTGCAGCCGGCTGAGCCGGCCGTAGAGGGGCTGCAAGGGCTGGAGCTTGTCGTAGAGGGCGAAGCCGACGGCACCGATGACCTCGCCGGCATCGTCCTTGAGGGGCAGCCGGGTGACCACGAAGGGCATCGGCTCCGCTTCCAGGATGTCGAGCAGAATCGGCTTGCCGCTGCGCACCACCTCGCCCATCAGGGTGTTGGGAATGACCTCCTCGACCTTCTTGCCGATGGCGTCTTCCGGGGTGGCGAAGCCGAAGCGCTTCACGTAGCGGTCGTTGATCCAGACGATGCGGCTGTCCCGGTCCACCACGATGGTCCCTTCGCAGAGATTTTCCAGGCTCTCGAAGAGGGATTGCATGGCGCGTTCCCGGACACGTTGGAAGTCGACGAGCTCGGGCGCGGTGAGGGCGAGGGGCATGGGCGGAAAGGGCAAGTCCAGACGGGCGTTCATAGTATGCCTTCAGGCCGTGGGGGTTAAAGCTGCACTGCGGCAAAAAGGGGCCCGCAGGCCCCTTTTCTTGATGCGGCGCAAACTGCTTACTGGTAGTAGAGGCCGCCGTTGATGTTGATGGTGGCGCCGGTGATGAAGCCGGCCAGGTCGGAGGCCAGGTAGGCACACAGGGCGCCGATCTCTTCGGGCTTGCCCAGGCGCTTCATCGGCACGGAGTCGACGATGGTCTGGAGGATCTCCGGCTTGATGGCCATGACCATCTTGGTGGCGACGTAGCCCGGGGCGATGGCGTTGACCGTCACGCCCTTGGCGGCCAGTTCCTGGGCCAGGGCCTTGGAGAAGCCGATCACGCCGGCCTTGGCGGCCGAGTAGTTGGACTGGCCGGCCTGGCCCTTGACGCCATTGACCGAGGAGATGTTGATGATCCGGCCCCAGCCGCGCTCGGCCATCTTGGCGGATACCTGGTGGGTGACGTTGAACAGGCTGTTCAGGTTGGTGTTGATCACCGCGTCCCACTGGCCCTTTTCCATCTTGGCGAAGAACTTGTCCCGGGTGATGCCGGCGTTGTTGACCAGGATATCCACCGGGCCCACCTTGGCTTCGACTTCGGCCACCATGGCCTGGCACGACGCGTAGTCGGACACGTCGCCGGCCACCGGCACGAAGTCCTTGAAGCCGGCCTCGGCCTGCTCCTTGAGCCACTCTTCCGGATTGTCGAACTGCGGGTGGTAGTTCGCCGCCACCTTGTAGCCTGCCTTCGCCAGTTCCTGGCAAACCGCCGAGCCGATGCCGCCCATGGCGCCAGTGACGAGTGCGATGCGTTGTGCGGATTGGGTCATTGCTTACTCCTAGTCGAAACCTAGTCGAAAAAAAGGCAGCCCCGGAGGGCTGCCTGGTTGCTGCCGGGGCGATCAGACGATGCCGAAGGCGTAGTACAGGGTGATGATGAAGAACACCGCCAGGGTTTTGATCAGGGTGATCGAGAAGATGTCCTTGTAGGACTGGCGGTGGGTCAGGCCGGTCACCGCCAGCAGGGTGATGACGGCGCCGTTGTGGGGCAGGGTGTCCATGCCGCCGGAGGCCATGGCGGCGACCCGGTGCAGCACTTCCAGGGGGATGCCGGCGGCCTGGGCGCTCTGGATGAAGGTATCGGCCATGGCGGCCAGGGCGATGCTCATGCCGCCGGAGGCCGAGCCGGTGATGCCGGCCAGGGCGGTGACGGTGATGGCTTCGTTGACCAGGGGGTTGGGGATGGCGCGCAGGCCGTCGGCCACTACCAGGAAGCCGGGCAGGGCGGCGATCACGGCGCCGAAGCCGTATTCCGAGGCGGTGTTCATCGAGGCCAGCAGGGAGCCGGCGATGGCGGCCTTGGAGCCTTCGGCGAAGCGGCTGATGACGGCCTTGCCGCCGAAGATGAACACGGTGAGGATGCCCACCAGCAGCGCCCCTTCAACCGCCCAGATGGCGACGATCTTGGAGATTTCCTGGACCACCGGGGCGGCCTTGCCGATCACCGCCGGCACGAAGGAATGGCTCTTGCCGTAGAACTCGGGGATCAGGAGGGTGAACACCTTGTTCATCACGCCCACCAGTACCAGGGGCAGCAGGGCGATCAGCGGGTTGGGCAGGTTGGTGTGCTCGAAGGGCTCCGGCTCATTGACCAGGTTGGTGCCGTAGCCTTCACCGGCGGCGGCGGCCTGGCGGCGGCGCCATTCCAGGTAGACCATGCCCAGGGCCAGGATGAACAGGCCACCCAGGGTGCCCAGCCAGGGGGCGGCCCAGGTGTCGGTCTTGAAGAAGGTGGAGGGGATGATGTTCTGGATCTGCGGGGTACCCGGCAGGGAATCCATGGTGAAGGTGAAGGCGCCCAGGGCGATGGTGCCCGGGATCAGCCGCTTCGGGATGTTGCTCTGGCGGAACATCTCGGCGGCGAACGGATAGACCGCGAACACCACCACGAACAGGGACACGCCGCCGTAGGTGAGGATGGCGCCCACCAGCACGATCGACAGCATGGCCCGCTTGGCGCCCACCACCTTGATCACGGCGGCGACGATCGACTTGGAGAAGCCGGACAGTTCGATCACCTTGCCGAAGATGGCGCCGAGCAGGAACACCGGGAAGTACAGCTTGACGAAGCCGACCATCTTGTCCATGAACAGGCCGGTGAACATCGGCGCCACCAGGGAGGGGTCGGTCAGCAGCACCGCGCCCAGGGCCGCCACGGGGGCGAACAGGATCACGCTGTAGCCCCGGTAGGCCACGAACATCAGCAGCGCGAGCGCCACCAGCACGATTAAAAAGCTCATTGTTGCTCCTCTCACACTAAATGTTTTTGTGGTTCGGCCTGGGCCGGACATGCCCTCTTAGCAACCCTCGTGCCCATTCCCATAGACTCGCCTTAAGCGCTTGATGTTCCATGGCTATCGTCCGGCCGGGCGGTCCCGGGGGGCGGGGGAAGACCCGGCCAGTCCCCGAAATGGGACGGAAACGGCCGGCGGGGAGCAGGTCGGGTGTTCCGCCCATAGACTGGCCGGCGAGGGTTGCGCCAGGCTGGGCATAAGCGCATGAATACAGGGCGTTTTTGACGGTTCCGTGACAGACCGTAACAGTCTCCATCCGGAGACTTTTTGCCGATGCCCGGAAAGCCACGACTGGCGCGGGGTTTGGCGATAGGGGTCTGGAACGCCGCGCCAGTCGTGGATCTCCACGCCTGGGCTGTGAAGATGCCCGTCCGGTGCGGGGAGCGCAAGGGGGCTGGCAATTCTTGCGGCCGCGCTTGAAATCCACGGCGGGGCACCCACATACATGGCATCACACATTAATTGCCGCGAGGACCGATCCATGCGCTTCGACCAGTGCACCACCAAATTCCAGCAGGCCATCGCCGACGCCCAGAGCCTGGCCGTGGGCGGCGACAACCCCTACATCGAACCCCTGCACCTGCTGCTGGCCCTGCTCAACCAGGACGACGGCGCCAGCACCTCCCTGCTCGCCCGGGCCGGGGTGAACGTGCCCGCCCTGCGGAACGACGTGGAGCAGGCCCTCAAGCGCCTGCCCCAGGTCAAGGGCAGCGGCGGCGAGGTGACGGTGAGCCGCGACCTGAACAACCTGTTCAACCTGACCGACAAGGAAGCACAAAAGCGCGGCGACCAGTTCATCGCCTCGGAGCTGTTCCTGCTGGCGCTTGCCGACGACAAGGGTGAGGCGGGCCGGCTGGCCAAACAGCACGGCCTGGCCAAGAAATCCCTGGAAGCGGCCATCACCGCCGTGCGCGGCGGCCAGAACGTGGGCAGCCAGGAGGCCGAATCCCAGCGCGAGGCGCTCAAGAAATACACGGTGGACCTGA
This sequence comes from Oryzomicrobium sp., assembly GCF_021287045.1. GTDB lineage: Bacteria > Pseudomonadota > Gammaproteobacteria > Burkholderiales > Rhodocyclaceae > Oryzomicrobium. Next base: position 243,262 of record NZ_JAJTBG010000007.1, read on the forward strand.
CCGAGCGGGCCCGCCGCGGCAAGCTCGACCCGGTGATCGGCCGGGACGACGAGATCCGCCGCGCCATCCAGATCCTGCAACGGCGCACCAAAAACAACCCGGTACTGATCGGCGAGCCCGGCGTGGGTAAAACCGCCATTGTCGAGGGCCTGGCCCAGCGCATCGTCAACGAGGAAGTGCCGGAAACCCTCAAGGGCAAGAAGGTCCTGTCCCTGGACATGGCGGCGCTCCTGGCCGGCGCCAAGTACCGGGGCGAATTCGAGGAGCGCCTGAAGGCGGTGCTCAACGACATCGCCAGGGAAGAGGGCCGCATCATCGTTTTCATCGACGAGATTCACACCATGGTCGGCGCCGGCAAGGCCGAGGGCGCCATCGACGCGGGCAACATGCTGAAGCCGGCCCTGGCCCGGGGCGAGCTGCACTGCATCGGCGCCACCACCCTGGACGAATACCGCAAGTACATCGAGAAGGACGCCGCCCTGGAGCGGCGCTTCCAGAAGGTGCTGGTGGACGAGCCCAGCGTGGAAGCCACCATCGCCATCCTGCGCGGCCTGCAAGAGAAGTACGAGGTGCACCACGGCGTGGACATCACCGACCCGGCCATCGTTGCCGCGGCCGAGTTGAGTCACCGCTACATCACCGACCGCTTCCTGCCGGACAAGGCCATCGACCTGATCGACGAAGCCGCCGCCCGGATCAAGATGGAGATCGACTCCAAGCCCGAGTCCATGGACAAGCTGGAGCGGCGCATGATCCAGCTCAAGATCGAGCGGGAGGCGATGAAGAAGGAGACCGACGAGGCCTCCAAGAAGCGCCTGCAACTGCTCGAAGAGGAACTGGAGCGCCTGCAACGGGAATACAACGACCTGGAAGAAATCTGGAAGGCCGAGAAGGCCCAGGTGGTGGGCTCCCAGCACATCAAGGAGCAGATCGAGGCGATCCGCCTGCAGATGGACGAGGCCAAGCGCAAGGGCGACTGGCAGAAGATGTCCGAGTTGCAGTACGGCAAGCTGCCCCAGCTCGAAGCCCAGTTGAAGGCTGCCGAGGCCGGCGATAAGGAAAGCAAGGCGCAGAAGTTCAAGCTGCTGCGCACCGAGGTCGGCGCCGAGGAAATCGCCGAGGTGGTCAGCCGCGCCACCGGCATTCCGGTGAGCAAGATGATGCAGGGCGAGCGCGAGAAGCTGCTCAAGATGGAAGACCGCCTGCACCAGCGCGTGGTCGGCCAGGATGAGGCGGTGCGGCTGGTGTCCGACGCCATCCGCCGTTCCCGCGCCGGCCTGTCGGACGAGAACAAGCCCTACGGCTCCTTCCTCTTCCTCGGCCCCACCGGCGTGGGCAAGACCGAGCTGTGCAAGGCCCTGGCCGAGTTCCTGTTCGATTCCCAGGAGCACCTGATCCGCATCGACATGAGCGAGTTCATGGAGAAGCACTCCGTGGCCCGCCTGATCGGCGCGCCTCCGGGCTACGTGGGCTACGAGGAGGGCGGCTACCTGACCGAAGCCGTGCGGCGCAAGCCCTACAGCGTGATCCTGCTCGACGAGGTGGAAAAGGCCCACCCGGACGTGTTCAACGTGCTGCTGCAAGTGCTCGACGACGGCCGTATGACCGACGGCCAGGGCCGTACGGTGGACTTCAAGAACACGGTGATCGTCATGACCTCCAACCTGGGCAGCCAGATGATCCAGCAGATGGCCGGCGACGATTACGGCGTGATCAAGGTGGCGGTGATGGCCGAGGTAAAGAGCTACTTCCGCCCCGAGTTCATCAACCGCATCGACGAGGTGGTGGTGTTCCACAGCCTGGGCGAGGCCCACATCAAGAACATCGCCAGAATCCAGTTGCAATACCTGGAAAAGCGCCTGGAGAAGATGGAGATGGGCTTGCAGGTGGACGACAGCGCCCTGGCCGAACTGGCCCAGACCGGCTTCGACCCGGTGTTCGGCGCCCGGCCGTTGAAGCGCGCCATCCAGAGCGAGATCGAGAACCCCCTGGCGCGGCTGATCCTGCAAGGCGAATTCGGGCCCAAGGACAGCATCCGGGTCACCTGCGAGAACGGGGTGATGCGCTTCAAGAAGGCCTAAGACTGAGTCTGGGCAAAGAAAAACGGCGGGCTATGGCCCGCCGTTTTTCGTCGACGTGCGAAAGACGTGCAATCGGGCGGTTAATGAATTTCGCATATCGCCACGCGCCCCGATTTTTTTCCATTTGTGCCCACTTTCATTGACGATCCGTTGACGTTGATTGGATAGCGTTCGCTGGCGTAATGATCAATGAATCGTGATTCGGATGACTCGTCCATCCGGTGGGAGGTTGGGAGCAATGAGGAAAATCAACAGGGTAGCCATCATCGGTGGTGGCTTGAGCGGCCTTGCGGCGGCCTATGTGTGTAAGCAGCAGGGCATTGGCTTCACCGTCTTCGAAGATGTCCACCACATGGGCGGCAACATGCGCACCGTGCGCGGGATCGACATCGGCCTGGGGGAGGGCCGCACCCGCTGGGTGGACCTGGGGGTGAACGACTTTTCCAAGACCGGCTACCAGGAGCTGGTCAAGGTGATGGACAGCCTGAACGTCCAGTACCGGCCGTTGCAGGACGTGGCGTCCTATTCCACCATCGCCCGGGACGGTACCCCGACCTCCGAGATCGAGACCGGCTTCACCATCGAGAAGGGCTGGAGCACCGAGGCCTCGCCGGAGATCGAGCAGGGCTTCCTGGATTTCCGCCGCTACTGCGAGGACCACCTGCAGGAGCTGATGGACAGCGACGATCCCCACTACAAGTACATGACTGTGGCCCAGTTCCTCGAAACCTCGGGGCTAGCGCGTAACACCCAGTTCGTCGAACGCTGCCTCTACCCGCGCATCGTCGGCATGTACTTCACCAGCAAGGTGCCCCCCGGCGACCTGCCGTTCCGCGTCATCCTGCACTACTACTACCTCCAGGAAGGCCTGGGCCGCCGGCCGACCCCGGACCCGGAGCGCATGTACTGGGTCGACGGCGTGCGCAGCTGGGTCGACGCCCTGTGCGCCTACCTGGACCCGGGCTTCGACGGCTCCACCTCCACCGATGCCCTGCGGGTCAATACCTACGCCGCCTTCCGGGTCGAAGGCTCGGGCGCCGTCCTGGTCAGCTCCCGCCCCGCCCGCTCCCCCGACGCCAAGCCGCTGGTGGAAAGCTTCGACGCCGTGATCGTCGCCAAGCAGGCCTGGGACGTGCTCGGGCGCTTCGAGGACCCGTCCCAGGCGGCGCCGGGCCTGGCGGACACCCTGGCCCGCTTCCGCTTCTCCGAGGACCAGGTATTCGTGCACAACGCCACCGGGGTGCTGCCGCCCAACGCCAACGCCTGGAGCACCTACAACCTCAACATCCCCCGGGACTACGCGCCGGAGCACATCGGCTACACCATGACCTACTGGTGCAACCGCCACCAGAACGATCCGGCCAACCCGGACTACAACTGGCAGAACGAGGAATTCCGCGCCCAGAGCTACCTGCCCAACTTCTTCTGCACCCTCAATCCGATCAACCCGCTGCCGGACGAGAGCATCCTCCTGCCGCCGTGGAAGAACGGCAGCGGCGGCAACTGCACCATGTTCCGCTTCAAGCACAACATCATGGACATGGCGGCCTATCAGGCCCAGGAATCCCTGCCTGCCCTGCAAGGACACAACGGTGTGTGGTTGGTGGGGGGCTACACCACTGGCGTGGGCCTGCAGGAGGAATGCTGGATCGGTGCGGTGGATACCGCCGAGGTCATGCTCGGCCTCAAATCGAACTTCACCTCCAAATACCGCCACGACGTGCACGGGGCCGGCCGCGTGCCTGCCTACATCCGTCGTCTGGTCCACGGCGAGGCGGGCTGAACCGAGCCGCCACCGGAGACCTTCCACCGCACCAACCAATCAATCGGGGAAAAAACATGAGCAAGGATTTGAACGGGATCGACCTGGAGTCGATGGGCAATTTTGCCGCGGCGGCCAAGGCTGACAAGGGCGTAGCGGAGGTGAAGTTCGTCGCCAAATCGACCTGGAAAGGCGGCGCGCGCTGCGACGCCACCATTTCCGAGTTCTACTCCAACGGCCAGGTGGCCTCCCGCCCCGGACGCGTCTTCACCTTGCCCATGGACGAGCCGCCGCCCATGGGTGGCCATGATGCCCACCCGAACCCGGGGGAAATGCTCGCCGCGGCGATCTGCGGTTGCCTGACCGCGGGCATTGCTGCCAACGCCGCCCTGTTCGGCACCGAACTGGACAGCATCGAGGTCGAGGCGGCGGTGGACTGGAATCTACTCGGTGTGCTCGGCATCGACCGGGAAGTGCCCTGTGGCGCCTCCGGCGTCCATTACACGGTCACCCTCAAGGGCAAGGGCAGTCCGGAGCAATTGCGCCGCAGCAAGGAGACCCTGGACCGCAAGTCGGCGATCCTGAACTCCCTGCTCAAGCCGATTCCCGTCTCCAGCAGCACGGTCATCGTCGAGTAGGGGTTGCGATGCGGGTAGGCGTTGGCTACAGCGACAATCCGGATACTCTCGCCGCCGGTACCCAGGCGGCCCGGGATGCGTTGACCCAGGCCGGGCTGGAGGGCTGCGACCTGGTGCTGCTGTTCTCCACGGCGCGACACGATCCCCAGGTTCTGCGCCAAGCGGTCGCCGCGGTGGTCGGGCCTGGGGCGCGCATCGTCGGCGGCTGGGCGGTGGGCACCCTGACCAATCGCTGCCTGGGCTACGCTGGCGACCAGGTGGGGCTGGCCGCCTTCGCCCTCGATGCGGTGGAATGCCAGCTCATCGCCGAGGGCGACCTGGCCGAGGGTGAAACCCTGGTCGGCGAGCGGATCGGCCAGCGCCTGGCGGCGCTTGGCACCGGGCACGAATCGCCGGTGCTGCTGTTCTACGACACGGTGAATCGCACCAATGGGCGGATGAGCATGCTCATGGCCACGCCGCTGCTGACCGGCATCGAGCGCTCCCTCGGTTACCTGCCGGCCCTGGTCGGCGCCGGCTTGACCGGCGACATGGTGGGCACCCCGACCTGGCAGTGGACCGGCGAGGGCATCGCCGAGCGCCACGCCCTGGCCCTGCTGTTTTCTGCCGGCGTGCGCATGGACAGCATCATCATGCACGGCTGCCAGCCTTGCACCGGTTACTACACGGTGACCAAGGCCGACGCCCAGACCATTCTGGAGATCGACGGCCGGCCGGCGCTGGAGGTCATCGGCAGCATTCTCGGGGATGCTATCGCTCCGGAAGATTTCGGCTTTTTCGTCACCCTGGGGGTGAACATGGGCGACAAGTGGGGCGACTTCGACGAATCGGCCTACGTCAACCGCATGTGCCTGAAGATCGACCGCAAGCGCGGCGGGCTGGTCATGTTCGAGCCCGACATGGTCGAAGGCACCCAGTTCCAGGTCATGCACCGCAGCGTCAACATGGATTACATCTCACCGCGCATCGAAAGCCTGTTCGCGGGGCTCGACGGGCGCACGCCGGTGTTTGCCTTCTACATCGACTGCGCCGGACGGGCCGCCGGTTTTGCCGGCATCGACGCCGAAGACGCCGCCGTGGTCCAGCGGGTGGTCGGCGAGCGGGTGCCCCTGCTGGGCATCTATTCCGGCGTCGAAGTCGGTTCTGTGCTGGGTCGCCCCCGGGCCCTGGACTGGACCGGCGTGTTCTGTCTGTTCAGCACCTGACATGGCAACCACCGCATCCGCCTCCACTCCCCCCGCCGAGTTCGACGAACTGCGCCGCGAGGTGGCCTACCTGCGCAAGCGGACCGAGCAGCTCGCCGCCAGCCTGGTGCGGGGCGACACCGTCGCCGCGGCGATCCGCCACGAACTGGAGCAAAAGCGACGCGGCTTCACCCTGATGGGCGAACTAGCCGTCACCCTGGGGCAGGACACGGATTACGCCAGCGCCTTTCATGCCATCACCCGGCGTATCAACAGCGCCCTCAACATGCAGCGTACCGCCGTGCTTACCCCCAATGACGACGGCAGCTTCAGCGCCGTCGTGCTGCAGGGCTATGACGAGGCGGATCGGCAGACGGTGGGCGAGCGGTCCATTGCCGTGCCCGCCGAAATGCTCGACCCCCTGCGCCCGGTGCTGCTCACCCGGGCCGATCCCGACGGCCGCCTAGCCGAGGTGCGCACCGCCTTGGGCTTGCCTTACCTGATTTCCACCCCCGTCGTTTTGAACGGCGAGATCGTCGCCCTGCTCGTCACCGGCCGGGTGCGCGAACAACGTCCCTTCTTGCCCCGCCTGGGGGGGAGCGACGTCGAGACGGTCCAGGCCGTTGGTGCCTACCTGGCCGCCGTGCTTGCCGGGCAACGCCTGCAGCAGGCGGAAAACCTGGCCAATTACGATCCGCTCACCGGGCTGCCCAACCTGCGCCTAGCCAGCGATCGCTTGCAGCAGGCCGTAACCCTGGCCGCCCGGGATGGCTTTAAGAGCGCGGTGATGTTCATCGACCTGGATGGCTTCAAGGCCATCAACGATACCCTCGGCCACGCCGCCGGGGACGCCACGCTGCGCATCGTGGCCCAGCGCCTGGAAGCCAGCGTGCGCAAGTCAGACACGGTGGGGCGGATTGGCGGCGACGAGTTCATCATCGTCCTGCCCCACATCGACCACGCCGAAGGGGCTCGGGTGGTTGCCGAAAAAGCATTGGCCGAGGTCTGCCGGCCCATGACGTCTTACGGCCTTGACTGCCAGGTCGGCGCGAGTATCGGCATCGCCGTCTTCCCCGACCACGGCAGTGATGCCGCCACCTTGCTGCAGCGCGCCGACGAAGCCATGTATGGGGTCAAGAAGAGCGGCAAGCGGGCGGTGCATTTCGTGGGCGAGCGATAAGCACGCGCTGACGGGGTGACCGGCATCGTGTCCTCCGGGGGCTGGCCCACGACAGCCCTGGCGGCATGGCAAAAGCGAAGAAAACTGAAGGCGATAGTTTGGTGCCAATCATGGAATAGCTTGCAATAAAGTAGTGTGCTATTTATATTGATCCCATGAACGACGCCATCGCACCTGCCGAAACCTCTGCCAGCCTGCTGTTGGACAACCAGTTCTGCTTCGCCCTCTACGCCACCACCCTGGCGATGCAGAAGGTGTACCGCAAGCTGCTCGCCCCCCTGGGACTGACCTATCCTCAGTATCTGGTGATGATGGTGCTGTGGGAGCGGGACGGGCAGACGGTGTCCCAGATCGGCGAGCCCCTGGGCCTCGATTCTGCCACCCTGACGCCCCTGCTCAAGCGCCTGGAGGCGGCCGGACTGGTCAGCCGCAGCCGGGCGGCGAGCGACGAGCGCCAGGTGGTGGTGAGCCTGAGCGAGGCCGGCCGGGCCTTGCGCGGGCGGGCCGAAGAGGTGCCGGCCGCGATGCTGTGCGCTGCCGCCTGCCCCCCCGACGATCTGGGCCGGCTCAAGAATGAACTGGAAGAGTTGCGCCAGCGTCTGTTGCAGTACGAATGAGCCGGCAGGGGACGGTTTTTCCCTGCGCCTAACGTATAGCGCGCTATTCAATAGCAAAGTTTAAGGCAGGCGATGCGCCCGGGCGGTCCGAAGTCATCGCAGGCAATTCCCCCACTCCTAGGAGAAACGCACCATGTCGATCGAAAAAGTCCTGTACCGCGCCGAAGCCCACGTTACCGGCGGCCGCGACGGCCACGCCGCCACCAGCGACGGCCACCTGAAAGTGCGCCTGACCACGCCCAAGGAACTGGGCGGTGCCGGGGGCGACGGCACCAATCCGGAGCAGCTGTTCGCCGCCGGCTATTCGGCCTGCTTCATGGGCGCCATGAAGTTCGTCGCCGCCCGGGAGAAGATCGCCTTCCCGCAAGATGCCGCCATCGATGGCCGGGTCGGCATCGGCCCCATTCCCTCCGGCTTCGGCATCGAGGTCGAACTGCGCATCGCCCTGCCGGGCATGGCCCGGGACGCGGCCCAGGCCCTGGTGGACAAGGCCCACGTGGTCTGCCCTTATTCCAACGCCACCCGGGGCAACATCGACGTGACCCTGACCCTGGTGTGAGGCCGGAAGTCGGGCAAGCCCCCAAACGACAACGCCGCCCCTACGGGCGGCGTTGTCGTTGATGGCGGATGGTGGGGTGTCGGACGGATCAGTTGGCGTCGGCGCCGGTCTTGACCGCATCGCCGACGGCCAGGCCCTTCTGGCCCTTGAGTACCACCTGGGCGCGCTCGTCCAGGCCGGCCACGATCTCCACCAGGCCGTCCTTGCTGCGGCCGGTCTTGATGTCCACCGCGTCGATCCTGCTTTCGTCGTTCACCGTCAGCACCCGGGCGCTGCCGTTGCCCGGGTCGCGGACCACGGCGGACTTGGGCAGGGCCAGGGCCTTGCGCTTACCCATGCTGATGGTGCCCGAGACGTTGAGGCCGGCCTTGAGGTTGGTGCCGGCGGGCAGGTCCACGTAGGCCAGGCCGTTGCCGGTGGTCACGTTGATGGTGGGGGACACCTGGCGCACCCGGCCCTTGACCTCGGGGCCCAGGGGGCTCTTCACCGTCACCTCCTGGCCGGGGGAAAGGCGTAGCAGGGTTTCGCCCTTGACCTCGGCGCGCCACTCCAGGCGCCCCTGGCGGATCAGGCGGAACAGTTCGCTGCCGGCGGAGACGATGGTGCCCTCGGCGGCGCTGCTGGCCGAGATCATGCCGTCGTCCGGTGCCACCAGGGTGGTGTTGTCCAGACGCAGCTGCTGGCGCTTGACCTGGGCCTGGGCGGCGCTCAGGCGGGCCTCGGCGGTGCGCCGCTGGGTCTCGAAGAGGGTCAGCTCCTGCTGGCTGACCCCGCCGGAGGCGGCCAGGCGCCGGCCCCGCTCCAGGGTGGCGGTGGCCTGGGCCAGGGCGGCCTGGGCTTCGGACAGCTGGGCGTTGGCCGCGTCCAGATCGGTTTCCACCGTGGCCGCGTCCAGCCGGGCCAGGGGCTGGCCCTTCTTGACCGTGTCGCCCACGGTGACCAGCACCTTGGACAGGCGCAGCCCGCCTACCTCGGCGCCGATGCTGGTTTCCTGCCAGGGCATGACGTTGCCGCTGGCCTCGATCAGGTCGGGCCAGGATTCGTTGCGGGGATGGACCACCGCCACGGCGGGAACCGGCTTGGGCGGCGGGACGGCCGCTGGGGGTTGTACTGCCGCCTGGGCCGCTTGGCTCGTGGCCGGGGCGGCGTCGCCGCCGGCGGTTTCGGCGTTGGACAGGCTGGCGGCGCCGAGCACCAGGGCGGCGGGCACGGCCAGGGCGAGGAGGGCGGCGAGGCGCTTTTCCGGCAGACGGAGCTTGGCCAGGGCGGCGATGGACGAGAGGCGGGAGGGGCTGGAGGGCGTCATGGTTCGCTCAATCGGGATGGCGGACTTCGGCCAGGGGAACGGTCTGGACGGCTGCCGCCGGGGCGGCCTGGGCCGACACGGCATCGGGTTGAGTGGCGGGGGCGGCCCCAGGCTTGGCATCGGGTGTTGCCCCAGGCGTCGCCCCGGGCTGGGCGTTCGGCTTGTACTGGGCGCCGCCGCCGGTGGCGCGGTTGAGCGCCACCCAGGCTTGCAGGCGTTCCTGCTGCACGCTCAACAGGGTCTGCTGGGCGCTCAGCATCGAGCGGCGGGCATCTTCGAGTTCCAAGAGGTTGCTGGCGCCCTCGCGGAAGCGCACGTCCACCGAGTCGAAAAAGCGCTGGTACTGGCTGGCGGACACCCGGGCGTTCTCGGCCCGCTCGTGGGCGGCGGCGTAGCGGGTCAGGGCGTCCTCGATCTCCTGGATGGCCGCCCGGGTCTCGGCCTTGAAGTCGGCCAGGGCCTCGTCGTAGCGGGACTTGGCGATCTCCACGGCGGCCTTGCGCCGGCCGCCGTCGAAGATCGGCAGGCTCAGGGACGGGCCGAAGGACCAAGTGCCGAAGGACAGGGCGCCGCCGCCGCTGGTTTCCGACACGGTGTAGCCCAGGTCGCCGTTGAGGGTCAGGCGCGGGTAGCGGTCCGCCTCGGCCAGGCCGATGTCGGCGGACGCCGCCGCCAGCCGCCGCTCGGCGGCGCGCAGGTCGGGGCGCTGTGTCAGGGCGTCCTTGGGGATGGCGATGCTGAAGTGCCGGGGCACCGGCAGGCGCCCCAGGCCCGTGGGCTGGTCGGCCAGGGCGCGCATCAGGGCCGGGCGGGGGATGCCGGTGAGGCGGGTCAGCTGGTTCTCCAGCCGTTCGCAGGACGCCCGGGTGGCCGCCAGTTGGGTCTTGGCTTCGGCCACCGAGGCGGTGCTGCGCACCGCCTGGTAGGGGGCGGTGAAGCCTTCCTTGACGCTGGCGGCGGTGAGCTGGGCGGTGGCCTGGCGCGAGGTCAGATCCTGCCCGCTCAGGGCCAGGTAGGACTGGCAGACCCGGTAGCTCAGGTAGGCGTCGGTCACGTCGGCGGCCAGGCTCACCCGGACGTCGGCCAGGGTCGCCGCCTGGGCCGCTTCCCGGGCCAGGGCGCCTTCCTTGCCGCGGCGCACGGCACCGAACAGGTCGATTTCCCAGGAGGCGTTCATCGACAGCCAGGATTCGCTCAGGCTCTTGCCCGAGGAATCGCTCACCCCGCTCTGGGCGTTGGCGCTGCCGTCCACAGTCGGCTGTCCGGCGGCATTGGCCTGGCCGGTGCGGGAGCGGGACTGGCGGAGCTTGGCCGTGGCCGCTTCCAGGGTCGGGCTGCTGGCGAAGGCTTCGGCGATCAGGTGGTCGAGCACCGGGTCGGACAGTTCTTCCCACCAGGGAGCGGTGCGGGCCACGCCGCCGTCGGGGACGGAGGATTTTGCGTCCGGGGCGTCAGGAGTACCTGGGGTGGCCAGGGCGGTGCTCGACGTCCAATGGTTGGGCACGTCGGTCGGGGAGAGCTTGGGGGCCTGGTAGTTCGGGCCCACCGCGGCGCAGCCCGCCAGGGCGAGGGCAAGGAGGGGAGGGAGGATGCCTGGTGAGGCAAGGGCCCGCCGCCGGGGCGCGCCTGGAGGCTGGGGGTACTGAGAGGCCATCGTCGTTGTTTCTTCTCGTGACGTGGGCCGTGGCCGGGCTTGTGGCGCGGGCACGCCGGGGCGTCGTGGGATTGCCAATCCAAGAGGATGACGGCTGGCCGGAGGGAGTTCAAGGGAAGTTTTGCAACAGCATGTATCCACCCTGCCGGCCTGCGTTTTCCGGGGCGCTGCCAAGCCTGCGCGCCCCGCATGTCGGGACGATGAATCCCGGGAATGGGGAGGCGTATCACCGGCCTTCCGCCTGCCGTGGCCGTCCGCAATCGTCCGGCTGCACGGCATGGGGCAAGGGGGGCGTTCCGGGCCGGTCCGGGCCCCGCGTCGATTTTGCCGCCTGCGGTTGTCCGAGGTAGGTGGATGGGGGGAAAGAAGGTGGGAAAGAAGGTGGGAAAGAAGGTGGGAAAGAAGGTGGGAAAGAAGGTGG
>NZ_JAJTBG010000019.1 GCF_021287045.1 Oryzomicrobium sp.
GCGAAGGCGGCCGCACCGTCGGCGCCGGCGTCGTCTCCAAGATCATCGAGTAATCTCGGCTTGATCTGACTGAGCCGGCGTACTCCGCCGGCTCAGTTCTTTCCCTGCTCTTTGATTCGCTCTTTAGGAACAATCATGCAAAACCAGAAAATCCGTATCCGCCTCAAGGCTTTCGACTACCGCCTGATCGACCAGTCCGCTCAGGAAATCGTCGAGACCGCCAAGCGGACCGGCGCCGTGGTGCGTGGCCCTGTGCCCCTGCCTACCCGCAAGCAGCGTTTTGACATCCTGCGTTCCCCGCACGTCAACAAGACGTCCCGCGACCAGTTCGAAATCCGGACCCATCAACGCCTGATGGACATCATCGACCCGACCGACAAGACGGTCGATGCGCTGATGAAGCTGGATCTGCCGGCTGGCGTCGACGTGGAAATCAAGCTGCAGTAACAAGAGTTTGCGCTGGCGGATTAATTGCAGTTATAATCCGCAGCTTTTCGGCGGGCGTTTCCTTCGGGATTCGCCCGGTTTGACTTGAATGCTCGCCGGCCAACCGTAGCCGGCGTCAGGAGAAAAACCATGAGTCTAGGCCTTGTCGGGCGCAAGGTCGGCATGACTCGCATCTTTGCCGATGATGGTGCAACCATCCCGGTGACGGTGCTTGATGTGTCGAACAATCGCGTCTCCCAGATCAAGACCCCTGAAACCGACGGCTATGCCGCGGTCCAGGTGACTTTCGGCCAGCGCCGCGCTTCGCGCGTGGTCAAGCCCCTTGCCGGCCACCTGGCCAAGGCTGGGGTTGAGGCTGGTCACGTCCTCAAGGAGTTCGCTGTAACTCCCGCGGACCTCGCCAATCTGAAGCCCGGCGACCAAATCGCCGTGACCCTCTTTGCCGCTGGGCAGCTGGTCGATGTGACCGGTACCACCCAGGGTAAGGGTTTTCAAGGCGCGATCAAGCGTCACAACTTCAGCTCCAACCGCGCATCCCACGGTAACTCCGTGACCACCCGTGCCCCCGGCTCCATCGGTATGGCCCAGGACCCCGGTCGCGTATTCCCGGGCAAGCGGATGGCCGGCCATCTGGGCGCCGTTCAGCGCACCATGCAGAACCTCGAAGTGGTTCGCGTGGATGCCGAGCGCCAGCTGCTGCTGGTCAAGGGCGCTGTGCCGGGCTCCAAGGGTTCGGACGTGATCGTTCGGCCTGCGGTCAAGGCTGGCTCCTAAGCGAGGGCGACAATGGAACTGAAAGTCATCAACGATAAGGGTCAAGAGGCAAGCCGTCTGCAGGCCTCCGACATCCTGTTCGGTCGCGAATACAACGAAGCGCTGATTCACCAGCTGGTCGTGGCCTACCAGGCCAACGCCCGCTCCGGCAATCGCGCCCAGAAGGATCGCGCCAACGTCAAGCACACCACCCGCAAGCCCTGGAAGCAGAAGGGTACCGGTCGCGCTCGCGCCGGTATGTCCTCCAGCCCGCTGTGGCGCGGGGGCGGTAAGATTTTCCCGAACTCCCCGGAAGAAAACTTCAGCCAGAAGGTCAACAAGAAGATGTTCCGCGCCGGTATGGCCGCGATCTTCTCCCAGTTGGCCCGCGAAGATCGTCTGGCCGTGGTGGACGACATTGCTGTCGACGCCCCCAAGACCAAGCTCTTCGTCGAAAAGCTGAAGAACCTCGGTCTGGAGTCCGTGCTGGTGATCACCGATAACCTGGATGAGAATCTCTTCCTGGCTTCGCGCAACCTGTTCAACGTGCTCGTGCTCGAGCCGCAGGAAGCCGATCCGGTGTCCCTGGTGCGTTTCCCCAAGGTCCTGCTCACCAAGAGCGCCGTGGCCAAGTTTGAGGAGATGTGGGGATGAATCAGGAACGTCTGATGCAAGTGCTGCTGGCGCCCCAGATCTCTGAGAAGGCGACCTATGTGGCCGACAAGAACGAGCAGGTGATCTTCCGCGTGGCTTCTGACGCCACCAAGCCGGAGATCAAAGCTGCCGTCGAACTGCTCTTCAAGGTGCAGGTCGAGTCCGTGCAAGTTGCGAACGTCAAAGGCAAGCTCAAGCGCACCCGCCACGGGCTGGGTCGTCGCAAGGGCTGGAAGAAAGCCTTCGTTTGCCTGAAGCCGGGCCAGGAAATCAATTTCGTGGCCGGGGAGTAAGTCATGGCACTGATGAAAGTCAAACCCACGTCCGCCGGTCGCCGCGCGGTCGTCAAGGTGGTGAGCCCCGAGCTGTACAAGGGCCGCCCCGTTGCCTCTCTGCTCGAAAAGCAGGTTCGCGGTTCGGGTCGTAACAACAACGGTCACGTCACCGTTCGCCATAAAGGTGGCGGTCACAAGCAGCAGTACCGCGTGATCGACTTCAAGCGCAACAAGGACGGTATTCCCGCCAAGGTTGAGCGTCTGGAGTACGACCCCAACCGTTCCGCCCACATCGCGCTGCTGTGCTACGCCGACGGCGAGCGCCGCTACATCGTGGCCCCCAAGGGTCTGGTGGTCGGCCAGCAGCTGCTGAGCGGTTCCGAGGCTCCGATCAAGGTTGGTAACACCCTGCCCATCCGCAACATCCCCGTGGGTTCCACCATTCACTGCGTAGAAATGCTGCCCGGCAAGGGTGCCCAGCTGGCTCGCGCCGCCGGTACCTCCGTGCAACTGCTTGCCCGTGAAGGCTCCTACGCCCAGCTGCGCCTGCGCTCCGGTGAAATCCGCCGCGTGCACATCGAGTGCCGCGCCACCATCGGCGAAGTGGGCAACGAGGAAAACAACCTGCGCAAGCTGGGTAAAGCTGGTGCCACCCGCTGGCGTGGTGTCCGTCCGACGGTTCGCGGCGTTGCCATGAACCCGGTGGACCACCCGCACGGTGGCGGCGAAGGCCGCACCGGCGAGGGTCGTGTTCCCGTCAGCCCCTGGGGTACCCCGGCCAAGGGTTACCGCACCCGCAGCAACAAGCGCACGACTTCCATGATCGTGCAGCGTCGTCACAAACGCTAAGAGGTAAAGAATGGCACGTTCTCTCAAGAAAGGCCCGTTCGTCGACGCGCACCTCTGGAAGAAGGTAGAGTCGGCTCGCACGGGTAACGACAAGCGGCCGATCAAGACCTGGTCCCGCCGCTCGACCATCCTGCCCGACTTCATCGGCCTGACCATTGCCGTCCACAACGGCCGGCAACACATCCCGGTGTTCGTCACCGAGAACATGGTTGGTCACAAGCTGGGCGAGTTCGCGCTGACCCGTACCTTCAAGGGTCACACCGCGGGCAAGAAAGCCAAGCGTTAAGGAGTGGATATGGAAACTCGTGCTGTATTGCGCGGCGTCCGCCTCTCGGCCCAGAAGGGTCGCCTCGTGGCTGACCTGATCCGCGGCAAGCGGGTCGACCAGGCGCTCAACGTCCTGGCTTTCTGCCCGAAGAAGGGCGCGGAAATCATGAAGAAGGTCCTCGAATCGGCCATTGCCAATGCTGAGCACAATGATGGTGCCGACATTGACGAGCTGAAGGTGAAGACCGTGTACGTCGAGCAGGCTGCAACGCTCAAGCGCTGGACGGCTCGTGCGAAGGGTCGTGGCAACCGGATTCTCAAGCCGACTTGCCACATTTTCCTGACCGTCGGCAACTGAGGATAGGCTATGGGACAGAAGATTCATCCGACCGGCTTCCGCCTCGCGGTGACCCGCGACTGGTCCTCCCGCTGGTACGCGAATAACCAGAATTTCGCGTCCATGCTGAACGAGGATGCGGAAGTCCGTGAGTATCTGAAAAAGAAGCTTGCCCACGCGTCCGTTGGCCGCGTTGTGATCGAGCGCCCCGCCAAGAACGCCCGTGTGACCGTTTATTCCGCCCGTCCGGGCGTGGTCATCGGCAAGAAGGGCGAGGAGATCGATCAGCTCCGTTCGGGCCTGCAGGGCATTCTCGGTGTGCCGGTGCACGTTTCCATCGAAGAAATCCGCAAGCCGGAAATCGATGCGAAGCTGATCGCCGACTCCATCGCTCAGCAGTTGGAAAAGCGCATCATGTTCCGCCGCGCCATGAAGCGCGCGATGCAGAACGCCATGCGCCTGGGCGCCCAGGGCATCAAGATCATGAGCTCCGGCCGCCTCAACGGTGCTGAAATCGCTCGTACCGAGTGGTATCGCGAAGGTCGTGTGCCCCTGCACACCCTGCGCGCCGACATCGACTACGGTACTTCCGAAGCCCACACCACCTACGGCGTGATCGGTATCAAGGTTTGGGTGTACAAGGGTGAAAACATGGGCCGCAACGAGCAGCCCGCCGCTTCCCCCGAAGGCGAAGAGAAGCGCCCTGCCCGGCGCGGTCGCCCCGGTGACGGCGAAGGCAAGCCCCGTTCCCGTCCGGCCAAGGCCGAGGGTGAGGGTGACGCCAAGGCTCCGGCCAAGCGTGTCAGAAAGGCAGGTGCGTAAATGCTGCAACCCGCACGTCGCAAGTACCGCAAGGAACACAAGGGCCGCAATACCGGCCTGGCGACTCGTGGCGCCAAGGTGTCCTTCGGTGAATTCGGCCTGAAGGCCATCGGTCGCGGTCGTCTGACCGCCCGTCAGATCGAAGCTGCTCGTCGTGCCATGACCCGGCACATCAAGCGCGGCGGCCGCATCTGGATCCGCGTGTTCCCGGACAAGCCCATCTCCAAGAAGCCTGCCGAAGTCCGTATGGGTAACGGTAAGGGTAACCCGGAGTACTGGGTGGCCGAGATCCAGCCGGGCAAGGTCCTCTATGAAATGGATGGCGTCAGCGTCGAGCTGGCCCGCGAAGCCTTCAAGCTCGCCGCGGCCAAGCTCCCCATCGCGACGACCTTCGTGACCCGTCAGTTGGGATAATCATGAAAGCCAATGAACTCAAAGCGAAAAGCGTTGAGGAACTGAACAAGGAGCTCGTCGAGCTCCTCAAGGCTCAGTTCTCCCTTCGTATGCAGAAGGCGACGCAGCAGCTGGCGAACACCAGTCAGATCGGCAAGGTTCGTCGCGACATCGCCCGTGTCCGTACCATTCTTCGTGAAAAGGCGGTGCAGCAATGACCGAGACCACCAGCAGCATTAAGCGGACGCTGATCGGCCGCGTGGTGAGCGACAAGATGGACAAGACGGTCACCGTCCTGGTCGAGCGTCGTGTGAACCACCCGAAGTACGGCAAGGTGATCCAGCTGTCCAAGAAGTACCACGCGCACAACGAGAACAACGAGGCGCAAGCCGGCGATCTGGTCCAGATCGAGGAGTGCCGTCCGCTGTCCCGTACCAAAGCCTGGCGTGTGACCAAGCTGCTTGAAAAGGCAGTTGTGGCCTAACGCTTGCGCGTATCTAGAAGTCCTGCTATATTCGACTTCTTTTCTGCGGTGCCCGGTCTTCCGGGCACCGTTGCATTTGCCTCGACCCCGAGGGGATCGCAAGTCTGGGTGTCTATCTGGCGCCTGCCCCGAAGGGATCTTCCCCATATACGGGATCCAAGACTGACCGCGGTCTTCGCGGGATAAGTTGGAGTTAATCAATGATTCAGATGCAGACGATTCTGGATGTCGCCGACAACACCGGTGCGCGTTCGGTCATGTGTATCAAGGTGTTGGGTGGATCCAAGCGCCGGTATGCCGGCATTGGTGACATCATCAAGGTCAGCATCAAGGATGCTGCTCCCCGTGGTCGTGTGAAAAAGGGTGACGTCTATAACGCCGTCGTCGTTCGCACTGCCAAGGGCGTGCGTCGTCCGGACGGCTCCCTTGTCAAGTTCGACGGCAATGCCGCCGTGCTCCTCAATAACAAGCTGGAGCCCATCGGCACCCGCATCTTCGGACCGGTCACTCGCGAACTGCGTAGCGAGCGGTTCATGAAGATCGTGTCCCTGGCGCCCGAAGTGCTCTAAGGAGGCGCCATGGAAAAGATTCGCAAGGGTGACGAAGTCATCGTTCTGACCGGCAAGGACAAGGGCAAGCGTGGCGCCGTTCTGCGTCGCCTCGACGCCGACCACGTGGTGGTTGAGGGCGTGAATCGTGCCAAGAAGCACGTTCGTCCGAACCCGATCCGCGGCGAAGTCGGTGGCATTGTCGAAAAGGACATGCCCATCCACATTTCCAACGTCGCGCTCTTCAACCCGAAGACCAGCAAGGGTGGCCGTGTCGGCATCAAGAAGCTGGAAGACGGCCGCATGGTGCGCGTGTTCAAGGCGACCGGCGAGGTCGTGGACGCTTAAGGAACAGACATGGCGCGTTTGGCTGATTTTTACAAGACGACCGTCGTTTCCGAGCTGACCAAGCAGTTCGGTTACAAGTCCGTCATGGAAGTGCCCCGCATCACCAAGATCACCCTGAACATGGGTGTGGGTGAGGCTGTGGCCGATAAGAAGGTTCTGGACAACGCCGTTGGCGACATGGTCAAGATCGCCGGTCAGAAGCCGGTGGTGACCAAGGCCCGCACGTCCATCGCTGGCTTCAAGATTCGCGACGGCTACCCCCTGGGTTGCATGGTGACCCTGCGCGGTCCCCGCATGTTCGAGTTCCTGGATCGTCTGGTGACCGTGGCTCTGCCCCGCGTCCGCGACTTCCGTGGTATCTCCGGCAAGGGCTTCGACGGCCGTGGCAACTACAACATGGGTGTGAAAGAGCAGATCATTTTCCCCGAGATCGAGTACGACAAGATCGACGCGCTCCGCGGGATGAACATCAGCATCACCACCACGGCGAAGACCGATGAGGAAGCCCGCGCGCTCCTCGCGGCCTTCAAGTTCCCGTTCAAGAATTGAGGCGATTATGGCGAAGAAAGCCCTGATCAACCGCGAAGACAAGCGTCGCACCCTCGTTGCCAAGTTCGCCAAGAAGCGTGAAGCGCTCCAGGCGATCATCGACAACGCGACCCTGAGCGATGCCGAGCGTTTCGAAGCCCGACTGAAGCTTCAGGCGCTGCCCCGCAACACGAGCCCGGTGCGTCTGGTGAATCGTTGCCAGATGACTGGTCGTCCCCGTGGCGTGTTCCGCAAGTTCGGTCTGTGCCGCAACAAGATCCGTGAGATTGCCTTCAAGGGGGAAATCCCGGGCATGACCAAGGCCAGCTGGTAAGCAGGAGGATTTGTAAATGGCAATGAGCGATCCGATCGCGGACATGCTGACCCGCATCCGCAACGCCCAGATGGCAGAGAAGGCCGAAGTTGAAATGCCTTCCTCCAAGCTGAAAGTGGCGATTGCACAAGTGCTGAAGGACGAAGGCTATATCGACAATTTCGCCGTGCGCGGCGAAGCCGAGAAGCCCGTGCTGCAGATTGGCCTGAAGTACTACGCCGGCCGCCCGGTGATTGAGCGCATCGAGCGCGTCTCCCGCCCCGGTCTGCGCGTCTACAAGGGCTCCCAGGACATTCCCCGCGTCCTGAGCGGCCTGGGCGTGGCCATCGTGTCCACCCCCAAGGGTGTCATGACCGACCGCAAGGCGCGGGCTGCCAAGGTTGGCGGCGAAGTGCTATGCGTCGTGGCGTAAGGAGTCAACATGTCCCGCGTTGGTAAGAATCCGATTACGCTGCCCCAAGGTGTTGAAGTCACCCTGGCCGGCCAGGACGTGACCGTGAAGGGGCCCCTGGGCTCCCTGAAGATTGCGGTCAACCCCGCCGTGCGTGTTGAACAAGAAGGCGGCCAGCTGCTGGTGAAGCCGAACGAAGGCGCCATCAATGCCGGCGCCCTCTCCGGCACCACCCGCGCCCTGGTGAACAACATGGTGACCGGCGTCTCCAAGGGGTTTGAGCGCAAGCTGACCCTGGTGGGCGTGGGCTACCGTGCCCAGGCTCAGGGCGAGACCCTGAACCTCTCCCTGGGGTTCTCTCACCCGGTGGCGCACAAGATGCCGGCTGGCATCAAGGTCGAAACCCCGTCCCAGACGGAAATCGTGATCAAGGGCATCGACAAGCAGGTCGTCGGCCAGGTGGCGGCTGAAGTCCGCGCCTACCGCTCCCCCGAACCCTACAAGGGCAAGGGCGTGCGCTACGCCGACGAAGTGGTCGTGCTCAAGGAAACGAAGAAGAAGTAAGGGCTAATCATGATCGACAAGAAGCAGGCGCGACTGCGCAGGGCCCGCAAAACCCGGGCCAAGATTGCCGAGCTCAAAGCCGTGCGTCTGTCGGTGCATCGCACCAACAGTCACATCTACGCCCAGGTGATCTCCCCTTGCGGTTCCAAGGTTCTGGCCGCGGCTTCGAGCCTCGAGCCCGAAGTCCGCAAGGACCTCTCCCACGGCGGCAGCGTTCAGGCTGCCACCCTGATTGGCAAGCTGATCGCCGAGCGCGCGAAGAAGGCCGGTGTCGAAACCGTTTCCTTCGACCGTTCCGGCTTCAAGTACCACGGCCGCGTCAAGGCCCTGGCCGATGCTGCCCGTGAAAACGGCCTGCAGTTCTAAGGCCCGGTACGAGTAGAGGTTAAAAATGGCTAAACCGCAAAGCAAACGAGTTCAGCAGGCTGACGAGCGTGACGACGGTCTTCGCGAGAAGATGGTCTCCATCAATCGCGTCACCAAGGTCGTCAAGGGCGGTCGGATCATGGGCTTCGCTGCCCTGACCGTGGTCGGCGACGGCGATGGTGGTATCGGCATGGGCAAGGGCAAGTCCCGCGAAGTGCCCGTCGCCGTGCAGAAGGCGATGGAAGAAGCCCGCCGCAAGATGGCCAAGGTGTCTCTGAAGAGCGGCACCCTGCACCACCCGGTCGTCGGCGAGCACGGCGCCTCCAAGGTGCTGATGATGCCCGCTCCCGAAGGTACCGGCATCATCGCCGGCGGCGCCATGCGTGCCGTCTTCGAAGTGATGGGCGTGACCAACATCGTGGCCAAGGCCCACGGCTCCACCAACCCTTACAACATTGTCCGCGCGACGATCAACGGCCTGCTCTCCATGAGCACCCCGTCCGAGATCGCCGCCAAGCGTGGCAAATCCGTTGAAGAGATTCTGGGGTAAGTCATGGCTGACAACAAAATCAAGGTCACGCTCATCAAGAGCCTGATCGGCACCAAGCAGTCGCACCGCGCCACCGTGCGCGGCCTCGGCCTGCGTCGCATCAACCACACGGTTGAAGTGATCGATACCCCGGCCAACCGCGGCATGATCAACAAGGTCGCGTACCTGCTGAAGTACGAGGGTTGATATGGAACTGAATACCATCAAGCCCGCCGTCGGCGCCAAGCATGCTCCCAAGCGTGTCGGCCGCGGTATCGGCTCCGGCCTGGGCAAGACCGCGACTCGCGGTCACAAGGGTCAGAAGTCCCGTGCCGGTGGCTTCCACAAGGTTGGCTTCGAAGGCGGTCAGATGCCGCTGCAGCGTCGCCTGCCCAAGCGTGGCTTCAAGTCCCTGACCAACGCACGCAACGTGGAAATCCGCTTGTCCGACCTTCAGGCTCTGCCGGTTGACGAAATCGACCTGCTGACCTTGAAGCAGTCCGGCCTCGTGGACATCCACGCCCTGTCCGTCAAGGTGATTCTCTCCGGCGCGCTGTCCCGCAAGGTCGTGCTGAAGGGTATCGGCGCCACCAAGGGTGCCAAGGCGGCCATCGAAGCTGCCGGCGGCAGCATTGCCGAGTAACTCGTTACTCGTTTTTATAGGAAAGTCGGACGGTGGCTTCGAACAATCCGCTCATCAAGCAAGGTGGTAAGTTTGCCGATTTGAAGCGGCGGCTGTGGTTCTTGCTCGGCGCGCTGGTGGTCTACCGGATCGGGGCGCACATCCCCGTTCCGGGCATCGACCCCAACGCGCTGTCCGATCTTTTCCGCTCGCAGCAGGGCGGCATCCTGGGCATGTTCAACATGTTCTCCGGGGGCGCCCTGTCGCGCTTTACGATTTTTGCACTGGGGATCATGCCGTACATCTCGGCATCGATCATCATGCAACTGATGAGCGTCGCCAGCCCGCAGCTCGAAGCCCTAAAGAAGGAAGGCGAGGCCGGTCGGCGTAAGATCACCCAGTACACCCGCTACGGCACCGTGCTGCTTGCCCTGTTCCAGGGCCTGGGCATTGCCGTGGCCCTTGAGGCGCAGCCCGGTCTGGTCATCGACCCAGGCTTCATGTTCCGCCTCACTGCCGTGACCACCCTGGTCACCGGTACCATGTTCCTGATGTGGCTCGGCGAGCAGATTACCGAGCGCGGTCTGGGTAACGGCATCTCGATCATCATTTTTGCCGGTATCGCCGCCGGCCTGCCGAATTCGATCGGCGGCCTGCTCGAACTGGTGCGCACCGGTGCCATGCATCCGATCACCGCGATCTTCATCGTGCTGCTGGTCGGTGCCGTGACCGCCTTCGTGGTGTTCGTCGAACGCGGCCAGCGCAAGATCCTGGTGAATTACGCCAAGCGCCAAGTTGGCAACAAGATCTACGGTGGCCAGAGCTCCCACCTGCCGCTCAAGCTCAACATGGCTGGTGTGATTCCGCCGATCTTCGCCTCGTCGATCATCCTCTTCCCGGCCACCGTGGCTGGCTGGTTCGGTTCCGGTGACAAGGCGCGCTGGCTCAAGGATGTGGCCGCTACCCTGAGCCCTGGCCAGCCGCTGTACGTCATGTTGTATGCGGCCGCCATCGTGTTCTTCTGTTTCTTCTACACGGCCCTGGTCTTCAACTCCAAGGAGACCGCCGACAACCTGAAGAAGAGCGGCGCCTTCGTCCCCGGCATTCGCCCCGGTGACCATACCGCCCGCTACATCGACAAGATCCTGATGCGGTTGACCCTGATTGGGGCTGCTTACATCACCCTGGTGTGCCTGCTGCCCGAGTTCCTGATCCTGAAGTGGAACGTGCCGTTCTACTTCGGCGGCACCTCGCTGCTGATCATCGTGGTGGTGACCATGGACTTTATGTCCCAGGTTCAGGCCTTCATCATGTCTCATCAGTATGAGAGTCTGCTCAAGAAGGCTAACTTCAAAGGCGGTCTGGCTGCGAAATAACTGAACAAAAATGGCCAAGGAAGACGTTATCGAAATGCAGGGCGAGGTAGTTGAGAACCTCCCCAACGCAACATTTCGGGTGAAGCTGGAAAACGGGCACATGGTACTCGGTTTCATTTCGGGAAAGATGCGTATGCACTACATCCGCATCCTTCCCGGCGACAAGGTGACGGTTCAGCTCACACCGTACGACTTGTCCAAGGCTCGGATCGTCTTCCGGACCAAATGAGTTGGGAGCGCAAGCTCCCATTGGTAAAGAATCTCTACGCGGTAACTTAGGTGGCAAGCGACTGGCTGCGTCGCAAGTCATCGACGATTAGGAGTTGATCATGAAAGTGCTGGCTTCGGTTAAGCGTATCTGCCGTAACTGCAAAATCATCCGTCGCCACGGCGTGGTTCGGGTGATCTGCAGCGATCCTCGGCATAAGCAGCGCCAGGGCTGATCGCATTTGCGTTGATACGCAAGGCGATTGTGAAATATAATCAGTAGTTTCGCTTTCTAGGGTGAATCCATGGCCCGTATTGCAGGGGTTAACATTCCGGCCCATAAGCATGCTGAGATCGCGCTGACCGCGATTTTTGGCATTGGCCGTACCCGCGCGCAGCAAATCTGCGACGCGGCTGGCGTCAACCGTTCTTCCAAGGTTAAGGATCTGTCCGAGGCCGAGATGGAGCGGCTGCGTGACGAGGTGGGCAAGTTCTCGGTTGAGGGTGATCTCCGCCGTGAAGTGACCATGAGCATCAAGCGCCTGATGGACTTGGGCTGCTACCGTGGCGTGCGCCACCGCCGTGGCCTGCCGTGCCGCGGTCAGCGGACCCGTACCAACGCTCGGACCCGCAAGGGCCCGCGTAAGCCCATCGCTGGCAAGAAATAAGTAGGGACGAATCATGGCCAAAACTGCCGCCAAAGTTCGCAAAAAAGTCAAAAAGAACGTTGCTGAGGGCATCGCCCACATCCACGCCTCTTTCAACAACACCATCATCACCATCACCGACCGCCAGGGCAACGCTCTGTCCTGGGCGACCGCTGGTGGTGCCGGCTTCAAGGGCTCCCGTAAGAGCACCCCGTTCGCTGCCCAGGTCGCTGCCGATGCGGCTGGCCGCGTCGCGGTCGAGTGCGGCGTGAAGAACCTGGAAGTGCGCATCAAGGGCCCCGGCCCTGGCCGCGAATCTTCTGTCCGTGCGCTCAACGCGCTGGGCATGAAGATCACCGCGATCACCGATGTGACTCCGGTTCCGCATAACGGCTGCCGTCCGCCGAAAAAGCGCCGCATCTAACAGGAGTTTGCCGTGGCAAGAAATCTTGATCCGAAGTGCCGTCAGTGCCGCCGCGAAGGTGAAAAGCTTTTCCTCAAGGGCGAAAAGTGCTTCACCGACAAGTGCGCCATCGAGCGTCGTTCCTACGCGCCCGGTCAGCACGGCCAGAAGTCTGGTGCCCGTCTGTCCGACTACGGCGTGCACCTGCGTGAAAAGCAGAAGATCCGCCGCATCTACGGCGTCCTGGAAGGCCAGTTCCGCCGCACCTTCGCGAGCGCCGCTGCTAAAAAGGGCCAGACCGGCGAAAACCTGCTGCAACTGCTCGAATCCCGTCTCGACAACGTGGCCTACCGCATGGGCTTCGGTGCTTCCCGCTCCGAGTCTCGCCAGGTGGTGCGTCACAACGGCGTGCTGGTGAACGGCAAGCGCGTGAACATTCCCTCCTTCATCGTTCGTCCGGGCGACGTCGTGGAACTGGCTGAAAAGACCAAGGGCCACCTGCGCGTCAAGGCTGCGATGGCGGCTGCCGAATCCCGCGGCTTCCCCGAGTGGCTCGAAGTGGACGTCAAGGCTGGCAAGGGCACCTTCAAGGCTCGCCCGCAGCGCAGCGAACTGCCCTCCACCATCAACGAGAGCCTCGTCATCGAACTCTACTCGAAGTAATCCGAGTAGGTTCGACGAGCAGCCAAAGGACAGCCAATGCAAAGCAGTGGACTTCTGAAACCGCGCATCATCGATGTGCAGAACCTCTCGCCGGTCCAGGCGCGGGTGGTCATGGAGCCGTTTGAACGCGGCTACGGCCACACCCTTGGTAACGCGCTGCGCCGCATCCTGCTGTCGTCCATGCCCGGCTATGCTCCCACCGAGGTGAGCATCGACGGCGTGCTGCACGAGTACTCCACCATTGACGGTGTGCAGGAGGATGTCGTGGACATCCTCCTCAACCTCAAGGGTGTGGTGTTCAAGCTGCACCGTGGCGAAGAGGCGGTCCTCACCCTGAAGAAAGAGGGTGAGGGTGTGGTGCGCGCCCGTGATATCGAGATTTCCCACGATGTGGAAATCATCAACCCGGATCACGTGGTCGCCCATATCTCCGCCGGCGGCAAGCTCAACCTGCAGATGAAGGTGCAAAAGGGCCGCGGCTATGTCCCCGGTACCATGCGCCAGTCCCCGGACGGTTCGAAGAGCATCGGCAACCTGGTGCTCGACGCTTCCTTCAGCCCGGTGCGCCGCGTCGCCTACAGCGTCGAGAGCGCCCGTGTGGAACAGCGTACCGACCTGGACAAGCTGGTGATCGACATCGAGACCAACGGTGCCATCGATCCGGAAGAAGCGATCCGCAACGCGGCCCGCATTCTGGTCGAGCAACTGTCGGTGTTCGCTGATCTGGAAGGCACCCCCGCCCCGGTGGAAGCCGCCAAGCCGATGCAGGTGGACCCCATCCTGCTGCGCCCGGTGGACGACCTGGAGCTGACCGTCCGGTCCGCCAACTGCCTCAAGGCCGAGAACATCTACTACATCGGTGATCTCATCCAGCGTACCGAGAACGAGCTGCTCAAGACCCCGAATCTGGGTCGCAAGTCGCTCAACGAGATCAAAGAAGTGCTGGCCGCCCGCGGCCTCACCCTGGGCATGAAGCTCGAGAACTGGCCTCCGGCCGGCCTCGAGAAGGTCTGACCCAGCGCATCGATAAAGGAACTCAACCATGCGTCACCGTAACGGTCTTCGCAAACTGAACCGTACCAGCGCGCACCGCCAGGCGCTGCTGCGCAACCTGACCAACGCCCTGCTGCGTCACGAAGCCATCCGCACCACCCTGCCGAAGGCCAAGGAACTGCGCCGGGTGGTCGAGCCGATCATCACCCTGGGCAAGACCCCGAGCCTGTCCAATCGCCGCCTGGCCTTCAACCGCCTGCGCGACCGCGAGATGGTGGTGAAGGTCTTCGACGAACTGGGCCCCCGCTTCCAGACCCGCCCCGGCGGCTACCTGCGCATCCTGAAGTGCGGCTTCCGCCCCGGCGACAATGCGCCGATGGCCTACGTCGAACTGCTGGACCGCCCCGAAGGCGGCGAAGCCGTGGAAGGCGAAGTGGTCGAGCAGGCCTAAGCCTTCTCTGCCCACAAGCATCAAGAAAAAAGCCAGGCGTTCTGCCTGGCTTTTTTCTTTGCCATTCTGCCTGTTGCACGGCCGCTGCTTACCGCATCGGCGCTCGCAAGCCGCCACGGCGGGTTTCCCCGCCATGGCGGCCCGGCCGTGCCTCAATGCTGAAGGATCTTTGAGAGGAACTGCTGGGCCCGCTCCGAGCGCGGTGTGCCGAAGAACTCCTCCTTGCCGGCATCTTCGACGATCCGTCCCTGGTCCATGAAGATCACCCGGTTTGCCACTTTGCGAGCAAAGCCCATCTCGTGGGTCACGCACATCATGGTCATCCCTTCCTGGGCCAGCTCGACCATGACGTCGAGCACCTCGTTGATCATCTCCGGGTCGAGGGCCGAGGTCGGTTCGTCGAACAACATGCAGATCGGGTCCATGGCCAGGGCCCGGGCGATGGCCACGCGCTGCTGCTGACCGCCGGAGAGCTGGCCGGGATTCTTTTCGGCATGGGCCTTGAGGCCGACCCGTTCGAGAAACTTGAGGCCCTTGGCGCGGGCCTCGTCCTTGGAGCGGCCCAGGACCTTGACCTGGGCGATGGTCAGGTTCTCGGTGATGGTCATGTGCGGGAACAGTTCGAAGTGCTGGAAGACCATCCCCACGTGGGCGCGCAGCTTGGGCAGGTTGGTCTTGGGATCGGCGATGGAGGTGCCGTTGACCACGATGTCGCCCTGCTGGAACGGCTCCAGCCCATTGACGCACTTGATCAGGGTGGACTTGCCCGAGCCGGAGGGGCCGCACACCACCACCACCTCGCCCTTGCGGATCTCGGTCGAACAATCGGTCAGCACCTGGAACTGGCCGTACCACTTGGAAACGTTGCGGATGGAGATCATTGACCGATCCTCTTGTGGAAGCGTTTGACGAATTGGGAAAGGCTGAAGCAGAGCACGAAGTAGACGGCCCCGGCGAACAGCAGCAGCTCGACGATGCGCCCGTCCCGGTCGCCGATCTTCTGGGCGGTGCCGAAGAAGTCGGCCAGACCGATGACGTACACCAGGGAGGTGTCCTGGAACAGGATGATCGCCTGGGTGAGCAGCAGGGGCACCATGTTGCGGAAAGCCTGGGGCAGCACGATCAGCCGCATCGTCTGGCCCGGGGTTAAGCCCAGGGCCAGGCCGGCATTGACCTGCCCCTTGGACACGCTCTGGATGCCGGCGCGGATGATCTCCGAATAGTAGGCTGCCTCGAACAGGGTGAAGGCCACCAGGGCCGAGACGAAGCGGATGTCGGACAGCCCCTCGCCGAAAATGCTCTTCAGCAGCTGCGGCACGATCAGGTAGAACCACAGGATCACCATCACCAGGGGCACCGAGCGGAACAGGTTTACGTAGCCGGCGGCGAGAAAGGCCACCGTCCGGTTGGACGACAGCCGCGCCACGGCCAGTACCGTGCCCCAGAGGATGCCGATGACGATGGCGGTGAGGGTGATCTCCAGGGTCACCGCCATGCCTTTGGCGAGCAGGGGCAGGGCACCGGGGATCGAACTCCAGTCGAAGTCGTAGTTCATTTGCCACCTCCGATGAAGCCCGGCACTTGGACGTTCTTTTCCAGGCGGCGCATCAGGAACATCACCGTGACGTTGATCAGCATGTACAGCAGGGTGACGGCGATGAACGCCTCATAGGGCTGGGCCGTGTAGTCCACCAGCTGCTGGGCCTGGCGCGACAGTTCGATCAGGCCGATGGTGGTGGCCACCGCCGAGTTCTTGAAGATGTTGAGGAACTCGGAGGTGAGGGGCGGGATGACGATGCGGAAGGCCATCGGCAGGATCACGTAGCGGTAGGTCTGGGGCAGGGTGAAGCCCAGGGCCAGGCCGGCGTTCTGCTGCCCCCTGGGCAGGGAGAGGATGCCGGCGCGCACCTGCTCGGCCACCCGGGCCGAGGTGAACAGCCCCAGGCACAGCACCGCCGCCAGGAACTGCTGGGACAGCGGATTCATCTGCTTGAAGGCGTCGCCCCAGCCGAAGGGCAGCAATTCGGGCGCGACGAAGTACCAGACGAACAATTGCACCAGCAGGGGCACGTTGCGGAACAGTTCAACGTGGCAGGTGGCGAGGAAGGACAGGGGCTTGCTCGGCACGGTGCGCAGCACGCCGATCAGCCCGCCGACCAGGAGGGCGATGACCCAGGCCGAGAGGGAGAGGGTGACGGTCCATTGCAGGCCCACCCCCAGCCAGCCCAGGTAGGTGGTCTCGCCGGACGGCACCGTCTGCAGGAAGACCGGCCAGTTCCAGTTGTAACTCATGGGAATCGACTTTCAGGGGATTGAAAGAAAAACGGAAGGGCGCAGGCCCTTCCGTCTCCATGCGCCGTGGTGACGCGCCTCGCGCTTATTCGAAGGGCTTGTCGTTGGGCGCCTTGTAGAGCGCCTTCATGGCGTCGGACAGGGGGAAATTCAGGTTCAGCCCCTTGGGCGGGATCGGGTTGAGGAACCACTTGGCGTAGATCTTCTCCGCCTCGCCCGAGGTCATGGCCTTGGTCAGGGCTGCGTCCACCAGCTTCTTGAACTGAGGGTCGTCCTTGCGCAGCATGCAGCCGTAGGCTTCAAAAGACTGGGGCGTACCCACCACCACCCAGTCGGCCGGGCGCTTGGCCTTGGCCATTTCGCCGTAGAGCAGGGCGTCGTCCATCATGAAGCCGACGGCGCGGCCGGTTTCCAGGGTGAGGAAGGCCTCGCCGTGGTCCTTGGCGCTGATGATGTTCATCTTCATCTGCTTCTCTTCGTTCATCTTGCGCAGCAGACGCTCGGAGGTGGTGCCGGCGGTGGTCACCACGTTCTTGCCGGCCAGGTCGGGGAAGTCCTTGATGCCCGAAGTGTTCTTGGTCATCAGCCGGGTGCCGATGATGAAGATGGTGGTCGAGAAGGACACCTGCTTGGCCCGCTCGCTGTTGTTGGTGGTGGAGCCGCATTCGATGTCCACCGTGCCGTTCTGCACCAGGGTGATGCGGTTGGCCGAGGTCACCGGCATCATCTTGACCTGCAGGTTGGGGGCCTTCAGCTCGGCCTTGACCGCGTCCACCGCCTTCAGCATCAGTTCCTGGGAGTAGCCGATCACCTGCTGCTTGTCGTCGTAGTAGGAGAAGGGGATGGACGATTCCCGGTGCCCCAGGGTGATGGCGTTGGTTTCCTTGATCTTCTTCAGGGTCGGGCCCAGGTCCTGGGGGGCCGCCACGGCCGTGGCCGAAACCGCCAGGGCGGACAGGCCGAATGCGAGGGCGAGGGACGTTGCGATCTTGTTCATCTGGGTTTCCTCTCGTTATTGAATGTTCTTCGACAAATGAGCGGGCAAGGGGCAAAAAGTTGCAGAACCTTCTGCCCTCTCGCCCCGAAACGCGGGCCGGTGCTGCCTGCCATTCTTCCATGATGGCCCAAGGATGCGGCGATTCCAGGAATTCCGGCGATTCTAACCAGTTACGGCGCGCCCGTCGTACCGCGCCGCACCAAACGACGGGCGCTCAGGCGAGGGCCATGGCGCCGTCGGCCTGGCTGCCTTCCTCACGCTGCTGCAAGGCCCACAGCTGGGCGTAGGCCCCGTCGGCGGCGAGCAACTGGGCGTGACTGCCCCGCTCGACGATACGTCCCCCGTCGAGCACCAGGATTTCGTCGGCGTCCATCACGGTGGACAGGCGGTGGGCGATCACCAGGGTGGTGTGGCCCCGGGCCGCGGCGCGCAGGCTTTCGCCGATGGCCTGCTCGGTCTTGCTGTCCAGGGCCGAGGTGGCCTCGTCGAAAATCAGGATGCGCGGCTGCTTCAGCAGCGCTCGGGCAATGGCCACCCGCTGCTTTTCGCCGCCGGAAAGCTTGAGGCCCCGCTCCCCCACCCGGGTTTCGTACTTGTCCGGCAGGCTCTCGATGAACTCATGCAGCTGGGCGGTGCGCGCTGCGGCGACGATCTCCTCCCGGCTGGCCTCGGGCCGGCCGTAGCGCAGGTTGTAGAGCAGGGTGTCGTTGAACAGCACCGTGTCCTGGGGGACGATGCCGATGGCGCCGCGCAGGCTTTCCTGGCGGAAGTCGCGAATGTCCAGGCCGTTGACCCGTACGGCGCCGCCGGTCACATCGTAGAAGCGGAACAGCAGGCGCGACAGGGTGCTCTTGCCGGCGCCGGAATGGCCCACCACCGCTACCTTGTGGCCGGCCGGCACGGTGAACGACACCCCGTGCAGGATCGGCCGCTTGGCGTCGTAGTGGAAGTGCACGTTCTCGAAGCGCACCTCCAGGGGGCCGCTGGGCAGCTCCCGGGCGTCGGGGCGGTCGGCGATCTCCCGGTTCTCGCCGAGCAGCTTGAACATGCGCTCGATGTCGGTCAGGGCGGTGCGGATCTCCCGGTAAACGATGCCGAGGAAGTTGAGCGGCATGTACAGCTGGATCAGGAAGGCATTAACCAGCACTAGGTCGCCCACGGTCATGCGCCCCTCGGCCACGCCGTTGGCGGCGCGCCACATCATGGCGGTCACCCCCAGGGCGATGATCGCCTGCTGGCCCAGGTTGAGGGCCGACAGGGATAGCTGGCTCTTCACCGCAGCGCCCTCCCACTTTTGCAGGGCGCTGTCGTAACGGCTGGCCTCGTACTGCTCGTTGTTGAAGTACTTCACCGTCTCGAAGTTGAGCAGGCTGTCGATGGCCTTGCTGTTGGCGGCCGAGTCCGACTCGTTCACCGCCCGGCGGATGGCGATGCGCCGGTTGGACACCACCACGGTGAACACGATGTAGGCGGCCAGCGACACCAGGGTGATGAGCACGAACCCCACGTCGTATTTGACGAACAGGATGCTCATCACCAGGGCTAGCTCCACCAGGGTGGGCAGGATGCTGTAGAGCAGGTAGCTGATCAGGCTGCCGATGGAGCGGGTGCCCCGCTCGATGTCCCGGGACACGCCGCCGGTCTCCCGCTCCAGGTGGAAGCGCAGCGACAGGGAGTGCAGGTGGCTGAACACCTGCAAGGCGATGGAACGCACCATGCGCTGAGTCACCCGGGTGAACAGCATCTCGCGCAGTTCGGTGAACAGGGCGGTGGAAAAGCGCAGCAGGCCGTACAGCAGCAACAGCAGCACCGGCAGGGCCAGGGCCTGCTGGGGGCCGGACAGGTCGTCGATCATGTGCTTGAAGATGATCGGCGTGCCGACGTTGGCGAACTTGGCGGCGATCAGGCAGGCCATGGCCAGGGCCACCCGGCCCCGGTACTGCCAGACGTAGGGCAGCAGGGTGCGCAGGGTGGCGAGCACGTGCAATTCGGGGGCGGGGCCGGCGGGAGCCGGGTGGGCGGAATGGGAGCGGCGCATGGGGCGATAGGGCTGGAACGGCGGAAAGGGCGGCCGGCACGGGCAAGCTTAAGCAGGCGGCGGACGGCGCAGACGGGCGGTGCCCGGGGAGGGGCGTCAAGCGCAGTATGCCCCGCCCGCCCCGCTTTCGTCTCGCTGCGGCAAGGGCGGCCAACCGAGGGCGGGATGAGGGCAGGGCGGGGGGGCGCGGAGGCACCACACAAGTCCGCGCCAGTTCTCGCTCTTGGCGATGCCCTGCTGAAACTCCGCGCCTGGCGCGGGGTTTGGCGAGGCGGCCGGAAGCATCATCGGCACGGGGCATGACACGGAACGGGCCAGGCAAGGTGAGCCGACGGTGAAAGGACGAGATGGAAGGAATGGGTCCGAGGGGTGGAGTAAAATCGCCCCCATGACCGACCCGCGCTTCATCCACCTCCGTCTCCACAGCGAGTATTCCATCACCGACGGCATCGTCCGCCTCGACGACGCCGTAGCCAAGGCCGCCGGCGACGGTATGCCGGCCCTGGCGCTCACCGACCTGGCCAACGGCTTCGGGCTGGTCAAGTTCTATCTGGCGGCGCGGGGCAAGGGGGTCAAGCCGATCGCCGGCGCGGACGTGTGGATCGCCAACCCCCAGGAGCCGGACCGGCCCAGCCGGCTGCTGCTGCTGGTGCGCAGCCACGCCGGCTACCTGCAACTGTGCGAACTGCTTTCCCGGGCCTACCTGGAGCCGAGCCGGCGCGACCGGGCCGAAGTCCAGCGCGAGTGGTTCGCCGAAATCGGCTGCGACGGGCTGATCGCCCTGTCGTCGGCCCACCTGGGCGACGTGGGCGAATCCCTGTTGGCGGGCAACAGGGACGAAGCGAAGAGGCGTGCCGAGCGCTGGGCCGCGTTGTTCCCGGACGCCTTCTACCTGGAAGTGCAGCGCTACGGCCAGCCCCAGCAGGAGTTGCTGGTTTCGGCTACCGCCGATCTGGCGGCGGAAACCGGACTGCCCCTGGTGGCCACCCACCCGATCCAGTTCCTCTCTCCGGACGATTTCCTCGCCCACGAGGCCCGGGTGTGCATCGCCGAGGGCTACGTGTTGGCCGACACCCGGCGCCCCCGGCCCTATACGGAGCAGCAGTACTTCCTCACCCAGGAGGACATGGCCGAGCGCTTCAAGGACCTGCCCGAGGCCCTGGCCAATACGGTGGAGATCGCCAAGCGCTGCAACCTGTCGCTGACCCTGGGCAAGAACTACCTGCCCCTCTTCCCCACCCCCGAGGGCATGACCCTCGATGACTTCCTGATCGACGAGGCCAAAAAGGGGCTGGAAGAGCGCCTCGCCCACCTCTATCCGGACCCGGAGGAGCGGGAACGGCAGCGGCCGCGCTACGAGGAACGGCTCAAGTTCGAGTGCGACACCATCGTGCAGATGGGCTTCCCCGGCTACTTCCTGATCGTGGCCGACTTCATCCAGTGGGCCAAGAACAACGGTGTGCCGGTGGGCCCGGGCCGGGGTTCCGGCGCAGGCTCCCTGGTGGCCTACTCGCTCAAGATCACCGACCTGGACCCGCTCGCCTACGCCCTGCTGTTCGAGCGCTTCCTCAACCCGGAACGGGTGTCGATGCCCGACTTCGACATCGACTTCTGCCAGGACAACCGCTGGCGGGTGATCGAGTATGTGCGCGGCAAATACGGCGCCGACGCCGTGTCCCAGATCGCCACCTTCGGCACCATGTCGTCGAAGGCGGTGATCCGCGACGTGGGCCGCGTCCTCGACATGCCCTACAACTTCTGCGACCAGCTGTCCAAGCTGATCCCGGTGGAGCAGAACAAGCCCCTGGGGCTCCAGGAGGCCATCGAGGCCGAACCGCAACTGAAGGAGCGGATCGAGCAGGAAGAAGAGGTCAGCGAACTGTTCGCCCTGGCCGGCAAGCTGGAGAACCTGTCGCGCAACGTCGGCATGCACGCCGGCGGCGTGCTGATCGCCCCGGGCAAGCTCACCGACTTCTGCCCCCTCTACTGCCAGCCCGGCGGCGAGTCGGTGGTGTCCCAGTACGACAAGGACG
Source organism: Oryzomicrobium sp. (assembly GCF_021287045.1). Taxonomy (GTDB): domain Bacteria; phylum Pseudomonadota; class Gammaproteobacteria; order Burkholderiales; family Rhodocyclaceae; genus Oryzomicrobium. The sequence goes on from NZ_JAJTBG010000019.1 coordinate 21,612, forward strand.
ACGTGGAAAAGGTCGGTCTGGTGAAGTTCGACTTCCTGGGCCTGCGCAACTTGACCATTATCGAGCTGGCCCTGGACTACGTGGCCCGGCTCACCGGCACCCGCCCCGACCTGGCGGCCCTGCCCTTCACCGACCCGGCCGCCTACCGCATCCTGAAGGAAGCCAACACCACGGCGATCTTCCAGGTGGAATCGGACGGGATGAAGAAGCTGTTGAAGAAGCTCGGCCCCGACCGCTTCGAAGACATCATCGCCGTGCTCGCCCTGTACCGCCCCGGCCCGCTCGGCTCGGGGATGGTGGACGACTTCATCCTGCGTAAGAAGGGCCAGCAGGCCATCGACTATTTCCACCCGGACCTGGAAGCCAGCCTGTCGCCCACCTACGGCGTCATCGTGTACCAGGAACAGGTGATGCAGATCTCCCAGATCATCGGCGGCTACACCCTGGGCGGCGCCGACATGCTGCGCCGGGCCATGGGCAAGAAGAAGCCCGAAGAAATGGCCAAGCACCGGGAGACCATCGCCGAGGGCGCCAAGAAGAAGGGCTACGACCCGGCCCTGGCCGAACAGTTGTTCGACCTGATGACCAAGTTCGCGGAGTACGGCTTCAACAAGTCGCACACCGCCGCCTACGCGGTGGTCACCTATCACACCGCCTGGCTCAAGGCCCACCACTGCGCCGCCTTCATGGCCGCCACCATGTCCTCGGACATGGACAACACCGACACCGTGAAAATCTTCTACGAAGACACGGTGGCCAACGGCATCACTGTACTGCCGCCGGACGTGAACCATTCCGACTACCGCTTCGTGCCGGTGGACGCCAAGACCATCCGCTACGGCCTGGGCGCGGTGAAGGGCACCGGCCAGCAGGCGGTGGATTGCATCCTCGCCGCCCGGGCGGCGGATGGGCCGTTCACCGACCTGTTCGACTTCTGCCGCCGGGTGGACAAGCGCCTGGTCAACCGCCGCACCATCGAGGCTCTGGTGCGGGCCGGCGCCTTCGATTCGATCGCTCCGGAAGGCGGCGACCGGGCGCTGCTGCTGGCCTCCGTCGGCGTGGCGATGGAGGCCGCCGAGCAGGCCGCCGCCTCGGCCCACCAGGGCGGCCTGTTCGACATGTTCGCCGCCAGCGGCGAGGCCACCGAGCACGCCCCCGACTACGTGCGCCCGGCCGCCCCCTGGGACGAGAAGCAGCGCCTCACCGAAGAGAAGATCGCCCTGGGCTTCTTCTACTCGGGCCACCTGTTCGACTCGGTCAAACACGAGGCCCGCCGCTTCGTCAAAAAATCCCTGTCCCAGCTGGAGCCGGCCCGGGACCTCCAGATGGCCGCCGGCATCGTCGCCGACGTGCGCACGCGCATGAGCCAGCGCGGCAAGATGGCCCTGATACTGCTCGACGACGGCACCAAGCAGGTGGAGGTCACGGTCTTCTCCGAACTGTTCGACGCCAGCCGGAACAAGCTCAAGGTGGATGAACTGCTGATCGTCGAGGGCAAGGTCAGCCGCGACGACTTCCGCGACGGCATCCGCTTCGTCGCCGAGCGGCTGATGACCCTGGCCGACGCCCGCAGCGAATTTGCCCGCTACCTGGCCCTGTCCATGAACGGCCAGGCCGACGCCAAGAAGCTGCGCGCCCTGCTCGCCCCCTACGTGCCCGGCCCCTGCCCGGTGCGGGTGCGCTACCGCAACGACGCCGCCAGCTGCGAGCTGATCCTGGGCGAAACGTCCCGGGTGCGCCTGGAAGAACCCCTGCTCGCCGAGTTCCGCCGCTGGCTGGGGGACGACGGTGTGACGGTGGCCTACGCCGGCGATTGAGTCTGCCGTTTTTGGCGTTTACCCAATTACCAAACCCCGCGCCAGTATTGGCTTTCCGAGGTGCCTGCCTGGAGAGCGAGGACTGGCGCGGAGCTTGAAGCAGCGGCCGTGTAGAACCAAGCTGGGCGCGGGCTTGCCCTATCCCGATGCTTGCGGCCCTGTCCCCGCTTCGACGACCCGGCCGCCCCCGGCTTTTTTTCTGATCCCCTGATCCGCCACCGCCATGACCCTGATCGACCAGACCCTGCTCGACGCCCTGTCCGCCGAAGCCCGCCAGGCTCCCCGGGGGCGCAAGAACCGCAACTTCCACCCGGCGGACGACTTCCCCGCCCACCGGCTGCTCAACGCCATCGAGCCCGGTTCCTACGTCATGCCCCACCGCCACCTGGACGGAGACAAGGCCGAGACCATCGTGGTGGTGCGCGGCGAACTGGGGCTGGTGTTGTTCGACGATGCGGGAGCGGTGGCCGCGACCCATCGCCTGACCCCCGGCGGGGCGGCGGTGGGCGTGGACCTGCCGGCGGGCACCTGGCATTCGGTGCTGGGGCTGGTGCCGGGCACCGTCTTCTTCGAGGCCAAGGCCGGCCCCTACGTGCCGATCCGGCCGGACGAAAAGGCCGCCTGGGCGCCGGCCGAGGGCGACCCCGGTGCGGCCGCCTATCAACAACGCTTGGCCGGGTATTTCGCCTGATCCGGCACGCTGCGCGACCGGGTCGCCGTGTTGCAGCGCGGCAACCGGGAGCGGGGCAATTTGCTACACTCAATCGCAATATCCCGCCGGCAATTCGCGGGGGGCGTGGAAAAAGCGCGAAGAACGCTCCGGCGGGCCGATGCGGCCATTCCGCAACATGAATGGGGCTGCACCGGCAACGACGGGCCGGGCGTGAAAAGGCCCACAGACAGCAGGGATAATAAGGGGGATGATGGCCGGGCCGACCGGCTGGGGGGGCGAGATGAAGACTCGCGAGCCGGGGAAAAAACGGCGGGGAGCGTGGTGATGGCGGAAAACCGCCTTTTCCAGATAGGGGAGTTCGCCAGGCGAACCGCTCCATCCGCTCCCCAGGCGACGACCCTAGCCAGGCCGCCGACCCCAAGACCATAAAAGGAGAACAGCGCCGGTCAGGCTACGCTCAAGCCCTTACGTCATGCTTACGCCATGCGGGCGGCCGGTGCTTACCGCCGCGCACGGACGCTTTCCCAGCCTTGCCGCCGCCCGCTCCACCCGTTCCATTGTTTCGCCCGCACCTCCTCTCCAGGTTTCCATGCGCATCCTCGTAGCAGAAGACGACAAGATCATCGCCGACGGACTGGTCCGTTCCCTCAAGGCCGCCGGCTACGCCGTGGACGTGGCGGCCAACGGGCTGGACGCGGACAACGCCCTGGTGGCCAACACCTACGACCTGGTGATCCTCGACCTGGGCCTGCCCCGGCTGCCCGGCCTGGAAGTGCTCAAGCGTCTGCGCGGCCGCCAGAGCGCCGTGCCGGTCCTGATCCTGACCGCCCTGGACGGCACCACCGACCGGGTCAAGGGCCTGGACCTGGGGGCCGACGACTACATGGGCAAGCCCTTCGACCTGCAAGAGCTGGAAGCCCGGGTGCGCGCCCTGACTCGACGTTCCTCGGGCACCGCGCCGCTCATCCAGTGCGGCGCCCTGAGCTACGACCAGGTGGGCCGGGTGGCCCAGCTGAATGGCACCAGCCTGGACCTGTCGGCCCGGGAGCTGGGCCTGCTGGAAATCCTCCTCTCCCGGGTCGGCCGGCTGGTGTCCAAGGACCAACTGGTGGATCACCTGTGCGGCTGGGGCGAAGAGGTGTCGCACAACGCCATCGAGGTCTACATCCACCGCCTGCGCAAGAAGCTCGAACCGGGCGTGCGCATCGCCACGGTCCGCGGCCTGGGCTACTGCCTTGAAAAACCCCAGGACGACTCCCGCGTCCGCTGAGGCGGACGCCGCGCCGGAGGCGGGGGGCGGCAAGCGGCGCGGCGGGGGCGGTCAGCGCTCCCTGTTCGGCGAGATCCTGGACTGGATGCTGGCGCCGCTCCTGTTCGTCTGGCCGGTGTCGATCGCCATCACCCACTACTTCGCCAACACGGTGGCGGCCTACCCCTACGACCAGTCGCTGCGCGAGCACGTGAACGTGGTCACTCGCCAGATCAAGTTCGTGGACGGCAAGCCGGTGGTGAACCTGCCCCTGTCGGCCCGGGCCATCCTGCGCGCCGACGAGGTGGACAGCGTCTACTTCCATGTCATCACCCGCCAGGGCCAGCGCATCGTCGGCGACCCGGAACTGCCCATGCCCGACGATCCGGCCACCCTGGTCGGGGAGCTGGGCGAAATCCAGTTCCGCGACACCGAAATCGGCGGCCAGGACCTGCGCGTGGCCTACTCGATCATGGGCGACCCGGCGGTGGCCAAGGACCGCTGGCTGATCGTCGAGGTGGGCGAGACCTTGGAAAAGCGTTCCCAGCTGGCCAACAAGATCATCGCCAGCGTCATCCTGCCCCAGTTCGTCATCATTCCCCTGGCGGTGGTGTTGGTCTGGTTCGGCCTGTCCCAGGGGCTGCGGCCCCTCACCTGGCTGCGCGAGCGCATCGAGGCCCGGCCCGAGGACGACCTGTCGCCGATCCCCAACCGCCGGGTGCCGGAAGAGTTGCGCCCCCTGATCGACGCCTTCAACGCCATGATGGAGCGGGTGCAGCGCAACCTGGAGGTGCAGACCCGCTTCATCGCCGATGCCGCCCACCAGCTGCGCACCCCCTTGGCCGGATTGAAGGCCCAGGTGCAGCTGGCCCTGCGCGAGAACGACGCCGAGCAGGTGCGCCACGCTCTGGGGCAGATCGACATCAGCGTGGATCGGGCCTCCCACCTGGTGAACCAGCTGCTGGCCCTGGCCCGGGCCGAAGGGGTGACCGGCGACGCAGACCTGGTGGTGGTGGACCTCAACCAACTGCTCAAGGAGTGCGCCAGCGAGTGGGTGTTCGCCGCCCTGGACAAGCAGATCGACCTGGGCTTCGAGGATGCCGGCGAGCCGGTGGCGGTGCGTGGCTACCCCTTCTGGCTGCGCGAGCTGATCAACAACCTGCTCGACAACGCCCTGCGCTACACCCCGGCCCACGGCCGGGTGACCTGCCGGATGCGGCGCGAGCTGGGGGAGGGCAGCGGCAGCGACCGGGCCGTGCTCGAGGTCGAGGATAACGGTATCGGCATCCGCCCCGAGGAGTGCGAACTGGTGTTCGAGCGCTTCTACCGCAGCGAGGAAGTCACCGGCGGGGTGGTGGACAGCAAGGGCAGCGGCCTGGGCCTGCCCATCGTGCGCGAGATCGCCGCCCTGCACGACGCCACCGCCAGCCTGGTGCCCAATCCCCTGGAAAAGGGTACCGTGGCGGCGGTATCCTTCCCCCTCTACCATCCCCCGGAAGAGCCGGCACCCCCCAGCCCGATCATGGCGGGCCTGGCGTGACGCCGCGACGATAGGTGCAACGCCGGTTTCCCACAGCGGGCCGGCAGTGGGTTGGTGCGGGGCGAGCGCTCCCGGCCGGCCGGTTTTTGCTGCAGTTGCACAGTAAACAATTCGTTGCGCGTAAGTGAAACGTAAGGTTTCCCTCCTAGATTACCGACATTCCTGTCCATCCCGGGCGGGTGTGGCATCGAGAAATCCAAAGGAGGAGTCATATGCGGGACGATCTGGTCGCCAAGATTCAGGCGAATCCCAAGTATCACCAGCTCAAGTCCAAGCGCAACGCGTTTGGCTGGGTGCTCACCGTCATCATGCTGATCGCCTACTACGGCTACGTCGGCGTGATCGCGTTCGATAAGGAACTGTTCGCCCAGCGCGTGGGCGAGGGCGTCACCACCCTCGGCATCCCCGTCGGCTTCGGTCTGATCGTGTTCACCATCGCCATCACCATCTACTACGTGCGGCGGGCGAACGCGGAGTTCGACAGCCTCACCGATGAAATCCTCAAGGAGGTGAAGTAATGAGCCGCCTCACCCAAATCCTCCTTTCCGCCGTCCTGCTCGGCGGCAGCTCCGTGGCCCTGGCCGCGGGCGCCCTGGAAGGCGCGATCGAGAAACAGGCCACCAACTGGCTGGCCATCGGCATGTTCGTCGCCTTCGTGATCGGTACCCTGGGCATCACCTACTGGGCGGCCAAGCGCACCAAGACCACGTCTGACTTCTACACCGCCGGCGGTGGTATCACCGGCTTCCAGAACGGTCTGGCGATCGCCGGCGACTACATGTCCGCGGCCTCGTTCCTGGGTATTTCCGCCGCCGTGTTCGCCAACGGCTACGATGGCCTGATCTACTCGATCGGCTTCCTGGTGGGCTGGCCCATCATCATGTTCCTGATGGCCGAGCGGCTGCGCAACCTGGGCAAGTTCACCTTCGCCGACGTTGCCGCCTACCGCTTCTCCCAGACCCCGATCCGGGCGCTGGCCGCCACCGGGACCCTGGTGACCGTGGCCTTCTACCTGATCGCCCAGATGGTGGGTGCCGGCCAGCTGATCAAGCTGCTGTTCGGCCTCGACTACTCGACCGCGGTGATCATGGTCGGCATCCTGATGATCCTCTACGTCACCTTCGGCGGCATGATCGCCACCACCTGGGTGCAGATCATCAAGGCCGTGCTGCTGCTCTCCGGCGTGACCTTCATGGCCTTCATGGTCCTGGCCCAGTTCGGTTTCTCTCCCGAAGCCCTGTTCGCCAAGGCCGTGCAGATCAAGACCGAGAAGGCGCTGGCCGCCGGCAAGTCCGCCGAAGAGGCCGCCAAGGTGGGCTTCTCCATCATGGCCCCGGGCAACTTCATCAAGGACCCCATCTCCGCCATCTCCTTCGGTATGGCGCTGATGTTCGGTACCGCCGGTCTGCCCCACATCCTGATGCGCTTCTTCACCGTGCCCGATGCCAAGGAAGCCCGTAAGTCCGTGGCCTGGGCCTGCACCTGGATCGGCTACTTCTACATCATCATCTTCTTCATCGGCTTCGGCGCCATCGTGCTCGTGGGTACCAACCCCGACTTCCTGGATGCCAAGGGCGTGCTGAAGGGTGGCGGCAACATGGCGGCGGTCCACCTGGCCAAGGCCGTGGGCGGTGACGTGTTCCTCGGCTTCATCTCCGCCGTGGCCTTCGCCACCATCCTCGCCGTGGTGTCCGGCCTGACCCTGTCCGGCGCCTCCGCCGTGTCCCACGACCTGTACGCCTCGGTGTTCTGCAAGGGCCACGCCCCCGAAGGTTCCGAAATCCGCGTGTCCAAGATCACCACCCTGGTGCTCGGCGTGGTGGCGGTGATTCTCGGTATCGCCTTCGAGAAGCAGAACGTGGCCTTCATGGTTGCCCTGGCCTTCGCCATCGCCGCCTCGGCCAACTTCCCGGTGCTGTTCCTGTCCGTGCTGTGGAAGGGTTGCACCACCCGCGGCGCCTTCATCGGCGGCTTCCTCGGCCTGATCACCGCGGTCGCCCTGACCATCGTCTCCAAGGCTGTGTGGGTGGACGTGTTCGGCAACGCCAAGGAGCTCTTCCCCTACGCTTCGCCGGCCCTGTTCTCCATGACCGTGGGCTTCGTCGGGATCTGGCTGTTCTCGATCCTCGACTCCAGCGCCCAGGCCCAGAAGGAACGGGAGTCCTACGACGCCCAGGAAGTCCGCTCCGAAACCGGCTACGGTGCCGCTGCGGCCTCCGCGCACTAACGACGCACAATTCCGACATCGACTTCGGTCGAACCACTTCAACCCCGGGCTGCGTCCCGGGGTTTTTTTCTTCAGGGACAAGAACATGACGACAACCGCTCCCGGCTCCACCCGAGCCAGCATCCGCACCCTGCTCATGCTGCCGGTGCGCGAAGCCCGGCTGCGCCCGCCCCTGACCGTTCCCGCCAGCCATACGCTGCGCCAGGGGGCGCGGCTGATGGACCAGCAGGGCGTGGCCTTCGTGCTGGTTGCGGCCGAGGACGGCGGCGCCCTGGGCATCGCCACCGGCACCGACCTGCGCCGGGCGGTACTGGCCGGCGACCGTGCACCGGAGACGCCCCTGGCCGAGGTGGCCACCTTCCCGGCCATGGCCGTGGATGGCGAACGCTCCCTGCTCGACGCCCTGCTGCTCTTCAACCGCCACGGGTTCGAACGGTTGCTGGTGGAAGAGGGCGGTCAGCCCCTGGGGGTGCTCGAAGCCGGCGAGATCCTGCGCCACCTGGCCAGCCATGCCGATGCCGTCGGCTTGCAGATCGAAGCGGCAGCCCACGTCCGCGATCTGGCCCCGGCCCACGCCAGCCTGCTGCGGCTGATCGCCGCCCTGGCCGCCGAGCAGGTGCGGGTGGACCACATCGCCCGGGAGGCGAGCCAGCTCACCGGCCAGGTCTTCGCCCGGGTCTTCGACTTACTCGCTCCGCCGGAACTGGCGCGGCAGGTGTGCTTCGTCGCCCTGGGTAGCGAAGGGCGCGGCGAGCAGATATTGCCCACCGACCAGGACAACGCCTTCATCCTGCGCGATGCGTCCTGCCGGGACGAAGCCCTGGCCCTGGGCCGGACCGTCAGCGCCGCATTGCTGGAGCTGGGCTATCCGGAGTGCCCGGGCGACATCATGGTGCGCAACCCGGAGTGGGTGATGACCGTCGAAGAGCTGCGCCACAAGGTTCACGACTGGGTGGCGGCGCCGTCCGAGGCCAACCTGCTTAACCTGGCGATCCTGCTCGACGGCCATGCCCTGGCCGGGGATGCCTCGCTCCTCGACGCAGCCCGGACCCTGATGTTCGACCTGTGCGCCGGCAACGCCACCTTCATGGCCCGCTTCGCCCAGGGAGCGGTGCGCTTTCCCAGTGCCCTGGGCTGGTTCAACCGCCTGGTGGGCGCCCGGGAGGGCGAGCACAAGGGCCGCATCGACCTGAAGAAGGGCGGGGTCTTTCCCCTGGTGCATGGCCTGCGCGCCCTGGCCCTGGAAGAGCGCATCCCGGTCACCGGCAGCCTGGAGCGCCTAGCCGTGCTGCGCGACCGCCGGGTACTGTCCGCCGCCTTCGCCGCCGAACTGGAGGAGGCTTTCCTGGTGCTGACCCGGTTACGCCTGGAGGCTGGCCTGGCCACCGCCGAGGCCGGGGGCGACGACCGCAATCATTTGGATCCCCAGGCCCTCAACCGGCTGGAGGCCGACCTGCTCACCGCCACCTTCCAGAGCGTTGAAAACTTCAAATCGTGGCTGCGCCAGCACTACCGCATGGACGTGCTGGGGCTGTGACGGAACCCGGCCGGGGCGGCGGCGTGGTACCGCTCCAGCCGGTCCCAGGCCTGGGCAACGGGTGCGCGGAAACTCTTTGACAGTCGCGTGACCCTTGCCTATAATGCGGCCTTCTTTGACGGCCAGGTAGCTCAGTTGGTAGAGCAGCGGATTGAAAATCCGCGTGTCGGCGGTTCGATTCCGTCCCTGGCCACCACAAGATTCGATGCAAAAAAGCCAGTCCTCGCGACTGGCTTTTTTGCGTTTACTCTTTTCGTTTCTCCTGTTGCGTCCTGCGGCACGGCCACCGTATCGCTGCGGTAGCCGTGCCACAGGGCTGGTCAGGCCAGATCGAAGCGGTCCGCGTTCATGACCTTGGTCCAGGCGGCGACGAAGTCGCGGACGAACTTCTCCCGGTTGTCGTCCTGGGCATAGACCTCGGCGTAGGCACGCAGCACCGAGTTGGAGCCGAACACCAGGTCGACCCGGGTGGCCGTCCACTTCACGGCGCCACTCTTGCGCTCACGAATTTCGTACAGATTCCGGCCGGCCGGCTTCCAGGTGTAGGCCATGTCGGTCAGATTGACGAAGAAGTCGTTGGTCAGGGCGCCGACCCGGTCGGTGAACACGCCGTGGCGGGTGCCGCCGTGGTTGGTGCCGAGCACGCGCAGGCCGCCGACCAGGACGGTCATCTCGCAGGCGGTCAGCCGCATCAGTTGGGCCCGGTCGAGCAGCATTTCTTCCGGAGTGACCGCGTAATGCTGCTTCTGCCAGTTGCGGAAGCCGTCGGCCAGGGGTTCGAGCACCTCGAAGGACTCGGCGTCGGTCATGGCCGCCGTGGCATCGCCCCGGCCCGGGGCAAACGGCACCGCCACGTCGACGCCCGCCGCCTTGGCGGCCTGCTCGATGCCGACGTTGCCGGCCAGCACGATCACGTCGGCCACGCTGGCGCCGGTCTCGGCGGCGATCTTTTCATACGCTGCCAGGGCCTTGGCCAGCCGGGCCGGTTCGTTGCCTTCCCAGTCCTTTTGCGGGGCCAGGCGGATGCGCGCGCCGTTGGCGCCGCCGCGCTTGTCCGAGCCGCGGAAGGTGCGGGCGCTGTCCCAGGCGGTGGCTACCATTTCGGCGATGGAGAGGCCGCTGGCGGCGATCTTGGCCTTAACTGCCGCCACGTCGTAGTCGCTGCGGCCGGCGGGAACCGGGTCCTGCCAGATCAGGTCTTCCTGGGGCACGTCCGGGCCGATGTAGCGGGCCTTGGGGCCCATGTCCCGGTGGGTCAGCTTGAACCAGGCCCGGGCGAAGACCTCCGAGAAGTAGGCCGGGTCGTCGCGGAAGCGCTCGGCGATCTTGCGGTATTCCGGGTCGAACTTCATCGCCATGTCGGCGTCGGTCATGATCGGCTTGCGGCGGATCGTCGGGTCCTCCACGTCCACCGGCATGTCTTCTTCCTTGATCGCCACGGGCTCCCATTGCCAGGCGCCGGCCGGGGACTTCTGCAGCCACCAGTCGTGGCCGAACAGCATGTTGAAGTAGCCGTTGTCCCAGCGGGTGGGATGGGTGGTCCAGGCGCCTTCGATGCCGCTGGTCACCGTGTCGCGGCCGACGCCCCGGGTGGCGTGGTTCATCCAGCCCAGGCCCTGTTCTTCCAGCTCGGCCCCTTCGGGCGCCGGGCCCAGGTTGGCGGCGCTGCCGTTGCCGTGGGTCTTGCCCACAGTGTGGCCGCCGGCAGTCAGCGCCACGGTCTCTTCATCGTTCATCGCCATGCGGGCGAAGGTGACGCGGATGTCCCGGGCGGTCTTCAGCGGGTCGGGCTTGCCGTCCACGCCCTCGGGGTTTACGTAGATCAGGCCCATCATCACGGCGGCCAACGGGTTTTCCAGGTCGCGCTCGCCGGAATAGCGGCTGCCCTCGCTGCCGGTGGGGGCCAGCCATTCCTTTTCGGAGCCCCAGTAAACATCCTTTTCGGGATGCCAGATGTCTTCCCGGCCAAAGCCGAAACCGAAGGTCTTGAAGCCCATCGACTCGTAGGCCATGTTGCCGGCCAGCACGATCAGATCGGCCCAGCTCAGTTTGTTGCCGTATTTCTTCTTGATCGGCCAGAGCAGGCGGCGGGCCTTGTCCAGGTTGGCGTTGTCCGGCCAGGAGTTGAGCGGGGCGAAGCGCTGGTTGCCCGTACCGGCGCCGCCCCGGCCGTCGGCGATGCGGTAGGAGCCCGCCGCGTGCCAAGCCATGCGGATCATCAGGCCGCCGTAGTGGCCCCAGTCCGCCGGCCACCATTCCTGGCTGTCGGTCATCAACGCCTTCAGGTCTTGCTTGAGCGCGGCCACGTCGAGCTTCTTGACCTCGTCCCGGTAGTTGAAACCGGCGCCCAACGGGTCGGTCTTGGTGTCGTGCTGGTGCAGGATGTCGAGGTTGAGCGCCTTGGGCCACCAAGCAGCGTTCGACGCGCCTGCCGTCGTGTTGCCGCCGTGCACTACAGGACAGCGGCCTGCGTTCGTGAGCGTATTGCCTTCCATATCCCTTCTCCTTCCGTAACGAGGTTGATGGTCGTTTTCCGTCGCCACCGTTGGCTTCGTTTCGAGCGGTGCGGTGCCCGTGTCCGTGCGACCTGGGCGAGGCGTACTTTGCCGCCGATATCGGTCATTGCCTGCTCAGGTTAGCAGAAGAAGGCGGCATGTTCCCCGCATGCGGATTGATGAGCTTGATTGATAAAAGTAATTGAGTTGTTAAGTTTGATTGCAGCTTGTTGTCGCGATTGCGTGTGGGCGGGTTTGTCGCCACTGTTTACGAGGAGTCTCGCCGCACCCCGGAAGGCCCGTGCCTGCTTGCGGCGCCGGGGCCGCTGGGGTAGTATGCGCGCCTCGCATTGGTGAGCCGAGGTACGCGATAGCGCTTCTGGCCTCCGACGGGCTCCAGCCAGCCCAGCTTCCGCTGGGCTTTTTGTTGCAAGCCCTTAGCGACGTGAAGGCTCGAACCGGCGACATCCGGATCGGGCGCGCCGCGGTCGCCCATGTAGCTCAGTGGCAGAGCACTCCCTTGGTAAGGGAGAGGTCGGCAGTTCAATCCTGCCCATGGGCACCATCGACACTTTCGGACACCTGAAACGCCGACCGGCCACGGTCGGCGTTTTGCTTTTGTGGGCCGAAAAGGCGGTGGCGGTGGCGGTGCCGCTACCGGCGGCCGTGCGGGGCTGCTAGCATTCCCGGGTCACTGCCTCCGGGCAGCATGTTTCCACCAAGGACTCCCCATGGACATCGCACGAATTTCCCAAGCCCGCTACACCACCAAGGCCTTCGATCCCGTCAAGACGATTCCCCAGGACAAGATTGAGCAGTTGCGCACCCTGCTGCGCAACAGCCCTTCGTCGGTCAATTCCCAGCCCTGGCACTTCGTCATCGCCAGCACGCCGGAAGGCAAGGCGCGCATCGCCAAGGGTACCCAGGGCGGTTTTGCCTACAATGGCCCGAAAGTGCTCAACGCGTCCCACGTGGTGGTGCTGTGCGGGCGCAAGGCCCTGGACGACGCCCACCTGAGCGCGGTGTTGGCCCAGGAGCAGCGCGACGGCCGCTTCGCCACGCCCGACGCCATGGCCACCCAGGACAAGAGCCGGCGCTTCTACGTCAACCTGCACCAAACCGAGCTGAAGGACGAAGCGACCTGGGTCGAGCGCCAGGTTTATCTGGCCTTGGGCACCCTGCTCCTGGGAGCTGGAGCCCTGGAGATCGACGCCTGCCCAATGGAAGGCTTCGACGCCGCGATCCTGGACGCCGAACTCGGCCTGGCAGAGCAGGGCCTGACCAGCCTGGTGCTGGTGGCCCTGGGCTACCGGGGCGAGGGCGACTTCAATGCCAAGCTGCCCAAGTCGCGCCTGCCCGAGTCGACTCTGTTCACCAGCCTCTGATTGCCGGGACGCCATAAACGACAACGCCCGCCGGTTTCCGGCGGGCGTTTGCATTTTGCGGGGGGCTGTGCCGCCCCGTCTTCCCGAATCAGGAGTGGCTCGGGGGTTCGCCTTTGTGGCGGAAACTGATGCGGGCTTTGGTCAGGTCGTAGGGCGACATTTCCAGGGTGACCCGGTCGCCTTCCAGGATGCGGATGCGGTGCTTGCGCATCTTGCCCGAGACGTAGGCGATCACTTCGACGCCGTTTTCCAGATTGACGCGAAAGCGGGTGTCCGGCAGCACTTCGGCGACGACGCCCTGCATTTCGATGAGTTCTTCCTTGGCCATGGTCTAGCTTCCTGCGTCTCCGGCCGGCCCGGAGGAGAAATAGTGACGTATATAAAAAAAGCCCGGCGAACCGGGCTTTTTTCGTGCAACCAGGTGTTTAGCCTGATTACTCGATCGGGCGAATGTTGGTCGCCTGCAGGCCCTTCGGGCCGGTGGTCACGTCGAAGGTGACCTTTTGGTTCTCGGTCAGGGTCTTGAAGCCCTGGGATTGGATCGCGGAGAAGTGGGCGAAGAGATCCTCACCGCCGTTGTCGGGGGAGATGAAACCAAAGCCTTTAGCGTCGTTGAACCACTTGACGGTACCAGTTGCCATGATGAATAGCTTCCTTGAAGAAGAAATGAAGAGGGGAGGATTCCCCGGAACACGAGATCAAGGAGAACTGCCGGCTAACTGGAGTCGCAGAAATAGGTACTGCAAAACTAGGTGCTGCCGTTGCTACTTGTAAATCCCGAACTTGCGAGTATGGCGTCTTGCCGGAGGATTGGCAAACATTATTTTTCGCGGGGTGCTTTTGGGCACCTGGCCCGGCGGGGCTGAGCCACCCGTCGACCGGAGGGCGTGGGCTCGGCGACGGCCGCCGGGCCGAAGCGGCGGAGGCCCCACCGGGGCGCCCCGGATAGGGTGGGGAGCAAAGTCGTCTTTACGTTGTCTTTATATCGCATCCGGGTCTATTAACAGCATTTTTTCCCGGCCGTCATTAGGTTGTAGACCGTATTGAAAGCTTGGGGGCGCCTTGGTTCTCCGGGGGTTCCCGCTGCGCTTTTCAACCCGTTTGCAAGCATCGAGGTGCGTATGAACGCTTTATATCTGACGGTCGGCCTGGTGGCGCTCGGCTTGGCCGTGTACCTGCTGATCGCGCTGTTCCGTGCGGAGGACTTCTCATGAACGGCCTTTCCCCGTCCGTGCTGGCCGCCGGGCAGCTGATCGTCTATCTGGTCCTGCTGCTGGCGCTGGCCTGGCCCCTGGGCGGCTACATCGCCCGGGTCTTCGACGGCCGCATCCGCTTCGGGGCCGCCCTGGAGGCCCGCATATACCGCCTGTGTGGCATTGATCCGGCCCAGGAGATGGGCTGGAAGCGCTATGCCCTGGCGGTGTTGTTGTTCAACGCCCTGGGCTTTGCCGCCGTGTTCGCCCTGCAACTGCTGCAAGGGGCACTGCCCTTCAACCCGGAGGGGTTCGGCGCCATGACCTGGGATTCGGCCCTCAACACCGCCGTCTCCTTCGTCACCAATACCAACTGGCAGGGCTACAGCGGCGAAAGCACGATGAGCTACCTGACCCAGATGCTCGCCCTGGCGGTGCAGAACTTCTTTTCCGCCGCCACCGGCCTGGCGGTGGTGATGGCCCTGATCCGCGGCCTGGCCCGGCACTCGGCCCAGACCATCGGCAATTTTTGGGTGGACCTGGGGCGCGGCACGGCTTATGTGCTGCTGCCGGTGTCCTTCGTCGTCGCCCTGCTGCTGGCCGGCGGCGGCGTGATCCAGAACCTGGACGGCTACAAGACGGTGCCCTTGGCGGAGCCGGTCACCTTCAGCCAGCCCAAGGTCGATGCGGCCGGCCAGCCGGTGCTCGGCGCCGACGGCAAGCCGGCGATGGAAGAGGCCACCACCCGGGAGCAGCGCCTGCCCATGGGGCCGGTGGCCTCCCAGGAAGCGATCAAGATGGCGGGCACCAACGGCGGCGGCTTCTTCAACGCCAACTCGGCCCACCCCTACGAGAACCCGACGCCCTTCACCAATCTGGTGGAGATGCTGGCCATCTTCCTCATTCCGGCAGCCCTGTGCTTTTCCTTCGGCCAGATGGTGGGCGACCGGCGCCAGGGCTGGACGGTGCTGGCCACCATGACCCTGCTGTTCGTCATCGCCGTGGTCGCCGTCACCGCCGCCGAGAGCCAGACCCCGGGCTACCTGACGGCCCAGGGCGCCACCGCCGTGGGCAATCTGGAAGGCAAGGAGGTGCGCTTCGGCATCAACGCCACCAGCCTGTTCGTCGCCATCACCACCGGCGCCTCCTGCGGCGCGGTCAACGCCATGCACGATTCCCTCACCCCCCTGGGCGGCCTGGTGCCGATGCTGCTGATGCAGCTCGGCGAGGTGGTCTTCGGTGGGGTCGGCACCGGCCTCTACAGCATGCTGGTGTTCGCCATCCTGGCGGTTTTCCTGGCAGGGCTGATGGTGGGGCGCACCCCGGAATACCTGGGCAAGAAGATCGAATCCTGGGAGATGAAGATGATCTCCGTGGCCATCCTGATCACCCCCTTCCTGGTGCTGGCCGGCACCGCGGCGGCGGTGATGACCGAGGCCGGCCGGGCCGGCATCCTCAACCCGGGCGCCCACGGCTTCTCCGAGGTGCTCTACGCCCTGGTCTCGGCGGCCAACAACAACGGCAGCGCCTTCGCCGGCCTGTCCGCCAACACCCCCTTCTGGAACCTGCTCACCGCCGTCGCCATGGCCTTCGGCCGCTTCGGCGTGATCCTGCCGGTGCTGGCGGTGGCCGGCTCCCTGGCGGCCAAGAAGCGCATCCGCGAAGGGGCTGGCACCCTGCCCACCCACGGCACCCTGTTCGTGGTCCTGCTGGGGGCCACGGTACTGATCGTCGGCGCCCTGACCTACCTGCCGTCCCTGGCCCTGGGGCCGATCGTCGAACACCTGATCCTGTTCCCGGCGCACTGAGCCCCTCGGCGCGCCTTCCGGGAGAACCCACATGAAACATTCCGCTCCGCTGCCCCTGTTCGACCGCGCCCTGCTCGGCCCGGCGATCAAGGGCGCCTTCGCCAAGCTGTCGCCCCGGGTGCAGATGAAAAACCCGGTGATGTTCGTGGTCTACGTCGGCAGCATCCTCACTTCCCTGCTGTTTGCCCAGGCCGTCACCGGCGAGGGTGAGGCCCCGGCCGGCTTCATCCTGGCCGTGTCCCTGTGGCTGTGGTTCACCGTGCTCTTCGCCAACTTCGCCGAGAGCCTGGCCGAAGGCCGCAGCCAGGCCCAGGCTGCCGCCCTGAAGGGCCTCAAGAAGACCACCTGGGCGAAGAAGCTGCAAAAGCCCCAGTTCGGCGCCGCCACCTACACCGTGCCCGCCGAAGACCTGCGCCGCGGCGACGTGGTGCTGGTCACCGCCGGCGAATTCGTGCCCGCCGACGGCGAGGTGATCGAGGGTGTGGCCTCGGTGGACGAGTCGGCCATCACCGGTGAATCGGCCCCGGTGATCCGGGAATCCGGCGGCGACTTTTCCGCCGTCACCGGCGGCACCCGGGTGCTGTCCGACTGGTTGGTGGTGCGCGTCACCACCAATCCGGGCGAAGCCTTCCTCGACCGCATGATCGCCATGGTCGAAGGCGCCAAGCGGCAGAAGACCCCCAACGAGATCGCCCTGACCATCCTGCTGGTGGCCCTGACCCTGGTCTTCCTGCTGGCGGTGGCCACCCTGCTGCCCTTCTCCCTGTTCTCGGTGGCGGCCGCCGGCCTGGGCTCGCCAGTGACGGTGACCGTGCTGGTGGCCCTGCTGGTCTGCCTGATCCCCACCACCATCGGCGGCCTGCTCTCGGCCGTGGGGGTGGCCGGCATGAGCCGCATGATGCAGGCCAACGTGATCGCCACCTCGGGCCGGGCGGTGGAAGCTGCCGGCGACGTGGACGTGCTGCTGCTCGATAAGACCGGCACCATCACCCTGGGCAACCGCCAGGCCTCGGCCTTCGTGCCCGCCGAGGGCGTCACCGAGCGGGAGTTGGCGGATGTGGCGCAACTGGCCTCCCTGGCCGACGAGACGCCGGAAGGGCGTTCCATCGTGGTGCTGGCCAAGGAGCGCTTCAACCTGCGCGAGCGGGACCTGCACGCCCTGGAAGCGAGCTTCGTCCCCTTCACCGCCCAGACCCGCATGAGTGGCGTCAACCTGGGCAACCTAGAAAAGCCCCGCCAACTGCGCAAGGGCGCGGCGGACGCCATCCGCCGCCACGTCGAATCCCAGGGCGCCGCTTTCCCCGCTGGGGTGCAGCGCCAGGTGGACGAGGTGGCCCGCAGCGGTGGCACGCCCCTGGTGGTGAGCGACGACGTCAAGGTACTGGGGGTGGTCGCCCTCAAGGACATCGTCAAGGGCGGCATCAAGGAGCGCTTCGCCGAACTGCGCCGCATGGGCATCAAGACGGTGATGATCACCGGCGACAACCGGCTCACCGCCGCCGCCATCGCCGCCGAGGCCGGGGTGGACGACTTCCTCGCCGAAGCCACGCCCGAAGCCAAGCTGGCCCTGATCCGCCAGACCCAGGGCGAGGGCCGCCTGGTGGCCATGACCGGCGACGGCACCAACGACGCCCCGGCCCTGGCCCAGGCGGACGTGGCGGTGGCCATGAACACCGGCACCCAGGCCGCCAAGGAAGCCGGCAACATGGTGGACCTGGACTCCAATCCGACCAAGCTGATCGAGATCGTCGAGATCGGCAAGCAGATGCTGATGACCCGGGGGGCGCTCACCACCTTCTCGGTGGCCAACGACGTGGCCAAGTACTTCGCCATCATCCCGGCGGCCTTCGCCACCACCTATCCCCAACTGGCCACCCTCGACGTGATGCGCCTCAACAGCCCCACCTCGGCCATCCTCTCGGCGGTCATCTTCAACGCCCTGGTCATCGTCGCCCTGATCCCCCTGGCCTTGAAGGGTGTCCACTACCGCGCCCTGGGGGCGGCGGCGCTGCTCAAGCGCAACCTGCTCATCTACGGCGTCGGCGGCCTGATCGTGCCCTTCATCGGCATCAAGCTGATCGACCTGCTGCTCGGCCCCATCCTCAACCTGTTCGCCTAATCCGGAGTCGGCCATGAATTCGCCCACACTCACCCCGGCCGCCGGCGCGGCCCAGACCTCCGCCCCCCGGGAAACCGCCGGCCTATGGCGGCCCGCCCTGTCCCTCTTCGTGCTGCTCTCGGCCCTAACCGGCCTGGCCTATCCCCTGGCGGTCACCGGCATCGCCGCGGTGGCCTTCCCCTACCAGGCCCACGGCAGCCTGATCGCAGCCAAGGACGGCAAGGCTGTGGGTTCGGCCCTGATCGGCCAGCCCTTCTCCTCGCCCCGCTACTTCTGGGGCCGGCCCTCGGCCACCGCGCCCCAGCCGGACAACGCCCTGGCCTCCGGCGGCAGCAACCTGGGGCCCACCAACCCGGCCCAGGTCGAGGCCGTGGCCGCCCGGGTGGCGGCGCTCAAGGCCGCTGATCCGGGCAACAACGCCCCCATTCCCCAAGACCTGGTGACCGCTTCGGGCAGCGGCCTGGACCCGCACATCTCGCCGGAGGCGGCCCTCTACCAGGCCGCCCGGGTGGCCCGGGTCCGGGGTCTCGGTCAGAGCGAGGTGGAGGCCCTGATCGAGCGCCATACCGAAGGGCGCACCTGGGGGCTGCTCGGCGAGCCCCGGGTGAACGTGCTCCAGCTCAACCTGGCCCTCGACGCCCTGCACCGCTGACCCGGCAGGGGCGAAATCCCCCGCCATCCCCGGGCCGCCTCGCGGCGCCGCCGCCCGGCCGCCGCTCCTTGGCCGCCTTGGCCAGGTTGGCCGGCCGGGGGTAACTCAACAAGACTTGATCCTTCATACTCCACCCATGGCCGATCCCTCTGCACGCCCCGACCCCGACGCCCTGCTCGAACAGCTCCAGCAGGCCGATGCCCAGGCCGCCCGGGGCAAGCTCAAGGTCTTCTTCGGCGCCAATGCCGGCGTCGGCAAGACCTACGCCATGCTGGCCACGGCCCGGGCGCTGCGCGAGCAGGGCCAGGATGTGCTGGTGGGGGTGGTGGAAACCCATGGCCGGGGTGAAACCGCCGCCCTGCTCGACGGCTTGCCGGTGCTGCCGCTCCGGGAGCAGGACTACCGGGGCCATCGCCTGCGCGAGTTCGACCTGGACGGCGCCCTGGAGCGCCATCCTGCCCTGATCCTGATGGACGAGTTGGCCCATACCAACGCTCCGGGCTCGCGCCACCAGAAGCGCTGGCAGGACGTGGAGGAATTGCTCGCCGCCGGCATCGACGTGTTCACCACGGTGAACGTGCAGCACCTGGAATCCCTCAACGACGTGGTCGGCGGCATCACCGGGGTGCGGGTGTGGGAGACGGTGCCCGACCGGGTGTTCGACCAGGCCGACGAGGTGGTGCTGGTGGACCTGCCGCCGGACGAACTGCTCAAGCGCTTGCAGGAAGGCAAGGTGTACCTGCCCCGCCAGGCCGAGCGGGCGATCCAGAACTTCTTCCGCAAGGGCAACCTGATTGCCCTGCGCGAACTGGCCCTGCGCCGCACCGCCGACCGGGTGGACGGGGAGATGCGCGCCTGGCGCCGCGACCAGTCGGTGGAAACGGTGTGGCGCACCCGGGATTCCCTGTTGGTGGCGGTGGGCCCTGCCCCGGGGGACGAAAAGGTGGTGCGCACCGCCGCCCGCCTGGCGGCCCGGCTGGAAGTGCCATGGCACGCGGTGTACGTGGAGACGCCGCGCCTGCAACGCCTCGGCGAGCGGGAGCGGGCGCGAATTCTGGCGGTGCTGGCCCTGGCCCAGGAACTGGGCGCCCAGACCGCCACCCTGCCCGGCCAGGACGCCGCCGCGGCCCTGGTGGATTACGCCCGACGCCACAACCTGGCCAAGGTGGTGGTGGGGCGCTCACCCCGGGCGGAACGCTCCGCCCGCCCCTGGGGCTGGCTGGCCGGCCTGCTGCGCCCGCCCATGGCCGGCCGCCTGGCCCGGCGCGGCGACGACCTGGACGTGCTCGAAGTGCCGCGCAGCGACGCCGACCAGCGCATCCGCGGCCGCGGCCCCCTGGACGAGGACGAGGCGGTCGGCGCTGGCCCCCACGGCATGCAGGCCTACCTGCCCTACCTGGCCACCGCCGGGCTGTGCGCCCTGACCACGGCCATCGCCACCCCCCTGCTGCCCTACCTGGACCTGGCCAACATCGTCATGCTGTTCCTGCTCACCGTGCTGGTGGCAGCGATGAAGTTCGGCCGGGGGCCGGCGGTGCTGGCGGCGGTACTGTCGGTGGGGTTCTACGATTTCTTCTGCGTCCCGCCCATCTATTCCTTCGCCGTCACCGACGCCCAGTACCTGCTCACCTTCGCGGTGATGCTGCTGGTGGGGCTGGTCACCGGCCAGCTCACCGCCAACCTGCGCTTCCAGGCGGCGGCTTCGGCCCGACGCGAGCTGCGTTCCCGGGCCCTGTTCGAACTCGCCCGGGAACTGGCCGGGGCCTTCGCCCCCGAGCAGATCATCGAGATCTGCGACCGGGCGGTGCGTGCCTCCTTCGGCGCCTCGGCCCGGCTGCTGTTGCCGGACGCCACCGACCGGTTGGCCCTGGGGGACGACGCCAGCCTGGACCCGGGCATCGCCGAATGGGTGTTCGCCAAGGGCCTGCCGGCGGGCATGGGCACCGATACCCTGCCGTCGGCGCCCCGCCTCTACCTGCCCCTCAAGGCCCCCATGCGCACCCGGGGGGTGCTCGCCCTGGAGCCGCCGCCGGGAAGCGCGCGCCTGCTGCTGATTCCCGAGGAGCGGCGCCAGCTGGAAACCCTGGCGGCCCTGGTGGCCATCGCCCTGGAACGGGTCCATTACATCGCCGTGGCCCAGGACGCCCTGGTCAGCATGGAGTCGGAACGGCTGCGCAACTCCCTGCTGTCGGCCCTGTCCCACGACCTGCGCACCCCGCTCACCTCCCTGGTGGGCACCGCCGAGGCTCTGGCCCTCACCGGCCAGGGCGGCGAAGGGGCGTCCCTCACCCCGCGCCAGCGGGAACTGGCGTCCAGCCTGCGCGACGAGGCCCTGCGCATGAACGCCCTGGTAAACAACCTGCTCGACATGGCCCGGCTCGAATCCGGCCAGGTCCAACTCAACCGCCAGTGGCACGCCGTGGAGGAACTGCTCGGCAGCGCCCTGGCCGCCCGGGAGAACGCCCTGGCCGGGCACCGGGTGGTCACCGATCTGCCGGCGGACCTGCCCTTGGTGGAATGCGACGGCGTGCTGGTCGAGCGGGTGCTGTGCAACCTGCTAGAAAACGGCGCCAAATACACCCCGCCGGGCAGCACCCTGACCGTGAACGCCCAGGTGGTGGATGGCGGGGCGGCGGGGCGGCAACTCCAGGTGGCGGTCAGCGACGACGGTCCCGGGTTGGCGCCGGGGGCCGAGGAGTTGGTGTTCGCCAAGTTCAGCCGCGGTCGCGCCGAATCCAACGTGCCCGGGGTCGGCCTCGGCCTGGCCATCTGCCGGGCCATCGTCGAAGCCCACGGTGGGCGCATCTGGGCGGAAAATAAAACCCTGCCCGCCCCGGAAGGCGGCGAAGAGGCGGTCTCCGGCGGCGCCCGCTTCGTCTTCGCCCTGCCCCTGGGCACGCCGCCGCGCCTCGACGAGAGCGAAGCCGAAACCGAAGCCGGTGCTGGCGTCCCCGCTGCGCTCCTTCCCCCGCCCATGGAATTGCCCTGATGAGTACTCCCGTCGTTCTCCTCGTCGAAGACGAAAAGACCATCCGCCGCTTCGTGCGCACCGCCCTGGAAGAGGGCGGCTGCGAGGTGCACGAGGCCGAGACGGTGCGCCAGGGCCTGATCGACGCCGGCACGCGCAAGCCGGACCTGGTGATCCTCGACCTGGGTCTGCCCGACGGCGATGGGGTGACCCTGATCAAGGAGCTGCGCGCCTGGTCCGCCACCCCGGTGCTGGTGCTGTCGGCGCGCAGCCAGGAGGCGGACAAGGTGGCGGCCCTGGACGCCGGTGCCGACGATTACCTGACCAAGCCCTTCGGCGTGGCCGAGTTGCTTGCCCGCAGCCGGGCCCTGCTGCGCCGCGGCCGCATTGCCGGCGGCGAGCCCCTGGTCTGTTTTGGCGACGTGACCTTGGACCTGGCCGCGCGGCGTGTTACCCGGAGCGGCGACGAGGTGCACCTGACTCCCATCGAATACCGCCTGCTCACCCAACTGGTGGCCCACGCCGGCAAGGTGGTGACCCAGCGCCAGCTGCTGCGCGAAGTGTGGGGGCCGAGCCACGCCGAGGACGGCCACTACCTGCGCATCTACATGGGCAACCTGCGCAAGAAGCTGGAGGCCGATTCGGCCCGGCCGCGCCACTTCCTCACTGAGACCGGGGTGGGCTACCGCTTCCAGCCGGATTGAGCGGCGTCCGGGCGGAGCGCACAGAGTAGCGCCGGGCAGTTTGGCTCGGCGCGCGGCAGGGGCAGGGCCAGCGGCGTGGGATGGGCGATCGCTACGCCCTGCTCTGACCCGTTGGGCCGGGCCGGCGTTGTGCACAAAACGCGTTGCCCCAAACCCTAGGCGGGGCGCGGACTTTCAGAGGGTATGCCTGGAACGCCGCGCCAGTGCTCGCGTTGCGGGGCGCCTAGTTGGAGAGCAAGTATTGATGCGGCTTTCCGCGAGGCTGCCATCGCAGCGGTACGGGCAGTGCCGCGCCGGCGGCGGGGAACGAACAGGGGGCGATCCGGCGGCCTGCGAAAAATGCGATGCCTCAAATCCTAGGCGGGGCGCGGACTTTCAGAGGGTAGGCTTGGAACGCCGCGCCAGTGCTTGCGTTCCGTGGCGCCTAGCTGGAGAGCAAGGATTGACGCGGATTTCCGCGAGGCGGCCATCGCAGCGGCTGGCTGGGAGGCAGGGGGCGAATGAGGAGCGGCGGCGAACTTGGTGGACGCAGTTGCACGAGTGACGTTGCGTCCGGTCTCGGGTGAGTAGGGGGGGGCGGCCTGTCCCGCCCTCCCTGCGTCTGCCGTGTGGCGGCTTCCCGAGGATGGGCCGGTGCCCGGCTCAGATGCGCTCGTAGGTGACGAAGGCGTAGGCGGTGCCGTTGACGCCGGTGTGGGCCTGCCGGTCCGTTTCGCGCCACTGGCCGCGCTCCCAGGCCGGGAAGCGGGCGTCGCCTTCCGGCGCCAGATCCACCTCGGTGAGCACCAGCCGATCCACCAGGTTCTGGGCCAGGGCCTGGCGGTACAGTTCGGCGCCGCCGATCAGGAACACCTCGTCTCCCCCGGGGGCTGCGGCGGCGTGGGCCAGGGCCGCTTCCAGGCTGGTGTGCACCGTGGCGCCGGGGGCGGCGTAGGCGCCGTCCCGGGTCACCACCACGTTTTCCCGGCCGGGCAGGGGCCGGCCCAGGGATTCCCAGGTCTTCCGCCCCATCACCACCGGGTGGCCCAGGGTGGCGGCCTTGAAGTGCTTCAGGTCCTCCGGCAGGTGCCAGGGTAGGGCGTTGTTGCGGCCGATGATGCCGTTGGCGGCGACGGCGGCGATCAGGGTGGTGGTCATGGTCGTGGCGGAAAAGACAGTGGCGGGGCGGCGGTCGGGGCCTCGGGATGCTTAACGGTGGCCGTGGCGCTGGCAGTAGGCCACCAGGCCCCGGGTCGAGGCGTCCAGGTCGTCGGCGGGGGCGCCTTCGAGCACCGGCAGTACCCGGGAGGCGACCCGCTTGCCCAGTTCCACGCCCCATTGGTCGAAGGAGTTGATGCCCCACACCACGCCCTGGACGAACACCTTGTGCTCGTAGAGGGCCACCAGGGCGCCCAGGTGGAAAGCGTCCAGCCGGGGCAGCAGCAGGGTGGTGGAAGGCTGGTTGCCGTGGAACACCTTGAAGGGCAGCAGAGTATGGATTTCGTCTTCCGACAGGCCCTCGGCCTCCAGTTCGTGGCGGGCCTCGGCCTCGTTGCGGCCGAAGGCCAGGGCCGCGCTCTGGGCCAGGCAGTTGGCCAGCAAGGGGGCGTGGTGGCCGGGCAGGGGGTAGTCGCTGGAGGCGGCAGCGATGAAGTCGCAGGGCACTAGCCAGCCGCCCTGGTGCAGCAACTGGAAGAAGGCGTGCTGGCCGTTGACGCCGATTTCGCCCCAGACGATGGGATTGGTGCGGCAGGGCAGGGGCAGCCCTTCCCGGGAGACGGCCTTGCCGTTGCTCTCCATTTCCAGCTGTTGGAGGTAGGCGGGCAGGGAACGCAGGGACTCGTTGTAAGGCAGCACCGCCGAGGTTTCGGCGCCGAGGAAATTGGTGTTCCAGATGCCGAGCAGGGCCATCAGCACTGGCAGGTTGCGTTCCAGGGGCGCCTCGCGGAAATGGGCGTCCATGGCGGCGGCGCCCGAGAGCAGGCGCTCGAAGCCGCCCATGCCGATGGACAGGGCCACCGACAGGCCCACCGCCGACCACAGGGAGTACCGTCCGCCGACCCAATCCCAGAAGGCGAAGACGTTGTCGCCGGGAATGCCGAATTCGGCGGCCCGGGCGGGCTCGGCGGTGACGGCGACGAAGTGCCGGGCCAGGGCCGCCTGGTGGTGGGCGGTATTGCCCACCGCCGAGAGCAGCCATTCCCGGGCGGTCTGAGCGTTGATCAGGGTTTCCTGGGTGGAGAAGGTCTTGCTGGCGACGATGAACAGGGTCGCCCGCGGGTCCAGGGTCTCCAGCAGCGGGGCGAGCTGGGCCCCGTCCAGGTTGGAGACGAAGTGCAGGTGCAGCCCCGGATGCTCGAAGGCGGACAGGGCGCGCACCGCCATCTTCGGCCCCAGGTCCGAGCCGCCGATGCCGATGTTGACCACGTGGCGGATCGCCTCGCCGGTATAACCGCGCCACAGCCCGGCACGCACCCGTTCGGCGAAGTCGCGCATCTGGTCGCGCACCTGGCGTACCTCCGGCATCACGTCGAGGGCGGCGGAAGGGAAGGGCGTCGGGTCCAGGTGGCGCAGGGCCGGGTGCAGCACGGCGCGCTTTTCGCTGGCGTTGATCGTCTCGCCGGCGAACAGCCGGGTCCGCCAGCCTTCAACGTCGGCGGCCTTCGCCAGGTCGGCGAGCAGGGCCATGCCCCGGGCGTCGATGCGCTGCTTGGAAAAATCCACCAGCAGGTCGCCCAGGGAATG
This sequence comes from Oryzomicrobium sp., assembly GCF_021287045.1. GTDB lineage: Bacteria > Pseudomonadota > Gammaproteobacteria > Burkholderiales > Rhodocyclaceae > Oryzomicrobium. Next base: position 46,703 of record NZ_JAJTBG010000019.1, read on the forward strand.
GGACATGGCGGAAAAGCGCTCCGGCTCGGCGGCGAAGAAATCGCGCAGATGCCGTCCGTGCAGGGCGTCGCGGTGGGCGGCCAGGGCCTGCCAGGCCGCAGTGTGGGTAATCGGGAGGAGGCAGACGTCCTGAGCGGGCATGGTGGTCGTCAGTGTTGTCGTCGATCGGGGCGGCGGTTACACCGCCACCGGTGCGGGAATGTGGGGGTGTGGATCGTAGCCGTCGAGGCGGATGTCCTCGAAGCGGAAGGCGAACAGATCGCGCACCTCCGGATTGAGGTGCAAGGTCGGCAGGGGCCGGGGCTCCCGGGACAGTTGCAGGCGCGCCTGCTCCAGGTGGTTGGAATAGAGGTGGGCGTCCCCCAGGGTGTGCACGAAATCGCCCACGCCGTAGTCGCACACCTGGGCCACCATGTGGGTGAGCAGGGCGTAGGAAGCGATGTTGAAGGGCACCCCGAGGAAGATGTCGGCGCTGCGCTGGTAGAGCTGGCACGACAGCTTGGGGCGCGGATCGGCAGCCTCCGGGTCGCCCGGGGCGACGTAGAACTGGAACAGGGCGTGGCAGGGGGGCAGGGCCATGCGGTCCACCTCTCCCGGGTTCCAGGCCGACACCAGGTGGCGGCGGGAGTCGGGGTTCTTCTTCAGCGCTTCGACCAACTGGCCGAGCTGGTCCACGGTGCGCCCGTCGGCGGTTTCCCAGCGGCGCCACTGCTTGCCGTAGACCGGGCCCAGTTCGCCGTTCTCGTCGGCCCAGTCGTCCCAGATCGAGACGCCGTTGTCCTTGAGGTAGCGGATGTTGGTGTCGCCCTGGATGAACCACAGCAGTTCGTGGATGATGGAGCGCAGGTGCAGCTTCTTGGTGGTGACCACGGGAAAGCCGTCGGCCAGGTTGAAGCGCATCTGCCAGCCGAACACCGACAGGGTGCCGGTGCCGGTGCGGTCGGTTTTCTTCTGGCCGTGCTCGAGCACGTGGCGCATCAGGTCAAGATAGGGTTTCATGCGGCTGGAATCGGGGCGACACTATAATGGATGGCAGGATTGTACCCTGCCCGGCCATGCCTCCCGAGCCGGGCCCGCCAACAGCCGTTCCGACAGACCACCCCCGGCCCGCCGGGGCGGAGATTTCCATGCCCGAGTTGTCCGCTGCAATTGCCGCCGACCACCCCCTCGCCGATCCGGCGGGGTTGCGCTTGGCCCTCACCGCGGTGGATTCGGGCAATCCCTTCAAGGCCCTGGACGCCCTGGCCGGCTGGCTCGAATCCCTGGCAGACAGCCAGGCGTGGCGCCCCGATGCTTTGTTCGACGTGCTCTGCGCCCTGGACGACGCGGCCCGCCCCCATCTGACCAAGCTGGCCCATGACTATCTGGGCGCTTCCTCCCTGTCCCGGGGCGAGGAACGGCGCCTGGCCTTGCTCAATATAGATTTCCGCGGGCTGCTGGTGGCCCGCTACGAATCCTGCCTGCTACGCCTCGAAACCGGCCGGGCCCAGCCCGGCATGGGCGCCCTGGCCGCCCACCTGCCGGCCCTGGTGGTGCGCCTGCTCAAGGCCCAGGGGGCGGCGATCCGCTGGGCCCGCTACCGCTACGGCGCTATCGGCGGCGACGCCTGGCGCCGTCTCGGCTGGGCCTACGGCATCGCCGAGCGGGAGGATGTGGCGATGCGCGAGGTGCGCCTGGAAGGCGACGGCGGCGCGACCTCGCCCCTGGCCGAGTACCTGCGCATCCTGATCCTGGCGACCTCGGCCACCGACGGGCTGAATCCGGCCGAGGTCGATCTGGCCGACCGGCTGGGGGCCTGGTTCCGGCCCCATTTTCGCTTTGTCCGCGAATCGGGAGCCGATAGTGTTTACTGGGTGGATTTGGCCCAGCCCTTGCCGCCTACCCGCCTGGCCCAGGAGCCGGCGGCGGCGTCGACCCTGCGCTTCTTTTCCCCGGGCGATGCCCTGGCCGCGTTGCAGTCCTTCACCGCCCAGGCCGAGCAGGGGCGCCTGCCGCCGGCCCTGGACCTGGGGCCGGGTAACGGGGTGGAACGGCTGCTGCCGGTGTTGCGCCACTTGGCGATGCATTGGGCGCCGGTGCCGCCCCTGCGCGCCCAGCAGCGCCACCGGGTCCATGCCCGGATGGCCGTGGTGGTGGGGTGGGATGCATGCAGCCAGGTGTTTTCCGGCGCCAGCGACGAGGTGCTCGACCGGGCTGCCAGCTGGGTGGTGGAGGACATCAGCCTGGGGGGCTGCGGCGCCTCGGTATCCGGCTGGGACGATGGATTGCGCGCGGGAAGCCTGGTCGGCATGTTGCCCGAGGAGGGCGGTGCCTGGCTGCTCGGAGTGGTGCGCCGCTTCCGCCGCGAGAGCGACACCGTGGCCAGCGTCGGGGTCCAGACCCTGAGCCGCAACGTCAAGCCCGTGGCCCTGCGGCCCCTGGGGGGGAAACACTATGGCGTGGTGGTGCCCGAACCGGCACTGTGGTTGCGCGACGGCAGCCGGGGCAACGAGGCGCGCTTCGTCGTTCGCGCCGGCGCCTTTGCCGATGGCGAGGCCCTGGAAACCGTCATCCAGGGCGCCCGGGTGGTGCTCGAGCCGGTAGGCCGGGACGAGGCCGGTCGGGGCTACGCGGTGGTCCGCTACCGGGCCCACCGGGCGGCTTGATCCATTTGAGAATCGCTCAAGCCGCCAGGATCGGCGGCGCGGTTACGCGGCCGGCGGTTTTTGCGCCGACTTGGGGCGGAAGGCCTTGACCACCTCGTCCCGGGTCTCGATATAGGGGCCGCCGATCAGGTCGATGCAGTAGGGCACGGCGGCGAAGATGCCGGGCACCACGGGCTTGCCCGATTCGTCTTTCAAGCCTTCCAGGGTTTCCTTGATCGACTTGGGCTGACCGGGCAGGTTGAGGATCAGGCTGCGGCCGCGGATCACCGCCACCTGGCGGGAGAGGATGGCGGTGGGCACGAATTCCAGGCTGATCCGGCGCATCTGTTCGCCGAAACCGGGCATTTCCTTGTCGCCCACGGCCAGGGTGGCCTCGGGGGTCACGTCCCGGGGCGATGGGCCGGTGCCGCCGGTGGTCAGCACCAACTGGCAGCCGGAGCGGTCGGCCAGGTCGATCAGGGCTTCCTCGATTTCCGAGCGCTCGTCGGGAATAAGGCGCACTTCGGTTCCGAAGGGGGTGATCAGGGCCGCGGTCAGCCAGTCGCGCAGGGCCGGAATGCCCTTGTCTTCGTAAACGCCGCTGGACGCTCGGTCGCTGACGGACACCAGGCCGATCTTGAGGGGGGAGTGGTGGTGCTGGGCCATGGCGTGCTCCGGATCAGAGGGGGGCGTCGAGGTCGTCTTGCGCCTCTTCTGCCGGTGGGACGCTCGCTGCCGCCTCCAGTTCCTTGAGTACCTGGAAGAGGGTGCGGAAGGCCTTGGGCGGTTTGTTCAGCTCCCGCTCCTTGAGGGCGTTGCGGCGCAACTGGCGCAGGTACTGGATGTTGGCGCCCGGGTGGGCGGCCAGCACTTCTTCCAGGGCGCGCTCGTTCTCCAGGATCTCGCTGCGCAGGCGCTCCAGGCGGTGCAGCTTGGCATTCTCGACCGCCGAGACGCCGTCGAAGGCGTCGATGGCGGCCTGTAGGGGTTCCGGGTCCGCGTCGCGCATCAGCCGGCCAATGTACTGCAACTGGCGGCGCCGGCCCTCGAAGTCGGTAATGCGCTGGGCTTCGCGCAGCGCGTCGCGCAGGCCGTCGGGCATCTCCACCTTGGCCAGCCGGTCGGCTGGCAGCTCGACCAGGCGCACGCCCAGGGCCTGGAGCGCTTCCACCTCCAGCTTGCGTTTGGTGCGGGAGGCGCGGCGGCGCGGCTCTTCGTAATCGTCGTCCGGGGCATCCAGATCGACGAACAGGGGATTGTCGTGGTGACGGCGGCGGGTGGTCATGAACTGAGGTGGGGCTGGCCGCGGGGCGGCGCCCCGCTGGGTTGGAAAAGTGGACTGCTATGATAGCGACTTTGCCTCACCTGACCGAATTCCTATGGCTGCCAAGCGTTCCTTGCGTTCTCCCGCCCGCCCGGTTTCCCGGGGCGAGGCTTCGTCCCGCTTCTCCCATTCCCTCGACGACCTGAAGACCCTGGCCGCCGATGTGGTGGCGGTGGCCATGAAGGGGGGCGCCAGCGCGGCCGAGGCCGACATTTCCGAGGGCTTCGGCCAGTCGGTGACGGTGCGCTGCGGTGAGGTCGAAACCCTGGAGCACAACCGCGACAAGGGCATCGGTGTCACGGTGTATTGCGGCACCCGCAAGGGCTACGCTTCGACCAGCGACTACTCGCCGGCGGCGATCCGTCAGACCGTGGAGGCGGCGCTGGCCATCGCCCGCTTCACCGCCGAGGACCCTTGTGCCGGCCTGCCCGAAGCCGAGTTGCTGGCGGACGGCCGGGGCGACCCGCAACTCTATTACCCCTGGCGCCTCGACGTGGATGCCGCCGCCGATCTGGCGCGGCGCTGCGAGCAGGCGGCGTTTGCCGTCAGCGGCCAGGTGAAGAATTCCGAGGGGGCCACGGTGTCGGTCCAGGAAGGCCAGTTCGCCAGCGCCAACAGCCTGGGTTTCGTCGGCGGCTACCCGACCTCGCGCCACTACATCGCCTGCTCGGTGATCGCCCAGGACAAGTCGGGCATGCAGCGGGACGACTGGTATTCGACCCACCGGGACCCGGAGGCCTTCCCGGCGCCGGAAGAAATCGGCGACTATGCCGCCCGCCGCGCCCTGGCCCGCCTGGGGGCGCGCAAGGTCAAGACCTGCGAGGTGCCGGTGATCTTCGAAGCGCCCCTTGCCTGCGGGCTGCTCGGCAACTTCACCCACGCGGCTTCCGGCGGCAGCCTGTACCGCAAGTCGTCGTTCCTGCTCGACAAGCTGGGGCACCGGGTCTTCGCCCCGGGCATCCGCATCAGCGAGCGCCCTCATCTGGCCAAGGGGCTGGCCTCCAGCCCGTTCGACAGCGACGGCCTGCCGACCCATGACCGGGAGGTGGTCCAGGACGGCATCCTGTCCGGCTACTTCCTGTCGGTCTATACCGCCCGCAAGCTGGGCCTGGCCCCCACCGGCAATGCAGGGGGCAGCCACAACTTGATCATCCAGCCCGGCCAGCACGATCTGCCGGGGCTGATCCGCCAGATGGGCCGGGGCCTGCTGGTCACCGAGCTGCTTGGCCACGGTGTCAATTACGTGACCGGCGATTATTCCCGCGGTGCGGCCGGCTATTGGGTCGAAAACGGCGAGATCGTCCATCCGGTGGAAGAGATCACCATTGCCGGAAACTTGCGCGAGATGTTCCAGCACATCGTCTCCGTGGGTAGAGATGTGGTCGTCCGGGGTTCGAAACAGAGCGGCTCGATCCTGATCGAGCGGATGACGGTGGCGGGCGCCTAGGCTGGGTTTACGGTGAAACGCGTTACGGATTGATTCATCCGGCGCGTGTCTCCCGCTGGAGATCGTTTATTCATGGGCTTTTCCGCAAAACGAAAGCCGATATAATCGATTGCATGTTTGGCAATTTGCGGCCCGCAAAGCCCGTTTTGCCGGCATGTCCGGAAACGAAACAGTTCCCACCAGGAGGAGACCCACCCATGCAACGTAGAGACTTTCTGAAGAAAGCGACCGTTGGCGCCGCCGCCGGTGCCGCCGCCACCGTGGCAGCACCTGCCATCGCTGACTCCCTGCCCACTATCAAGTGGCGCCTGACGTCGAGCTTCCCGAAGAGCCTCGACACCATCTACGGCGGCGCCGACGTGCTGGCCGACCGGCTGAAGAAGCTTACCGAAGGCAAGTTCACCGTCCAGGTCTTCGCCGCCGGCGAAATCGTTCCGGGCCTCCAGGCCCTGGATGCCGTCCAGCAGGGCACCGTCGAGCTCTGCCACACCTGCTCCTATTACTATGTGGGCAAGGACAAGACCTTCGGCTTCGGCACCTCGGTGCCCTTCGGCCTGACGTCCCGGCAGCAGAACGCCTGGCTTTACTATGGCGGCGGCCAGAAGCTTCTGGACGACTTCTACGCCAACTACAACGTCGTCTCCTTTGCCGGCGGCAACACCGGTGCCCAGATGGGCGGCTGGTTCCGCAAGGAAGTGAACGGCATGGCCGACGTGAAGGGCCTGAAGATCCGCATCGCCGGCCTAGGCGGCGAAGTCTTCTCCCGCCTTGGTGCGATCCCCCAGCAGATCGCCGGCGGCGACATCTATCCGGCCCTGGAAAAGGGCACCATCGATGCGGCGGAGTGGGTCGGTCCCTACGACGACGAAAAGCTCGGCTTCTACAAGGTCGCCAAGAACTATTACTACCCGGGCTGGTGGGAGCCGGGTCCCACGATCCACTTCTTCGTTAACAAGAAGGAATGGGACAAGCTGCCCAAGGTCTACCAGGAAGCCTTCCAGGCGGCTGCCTACGAGGCCAACATCATCATGCAGGCCGAGTACGACCATAAGAACCCGATCGCGCTGGCCAAGCTGATCAGCCAGGGCGTGAAGGTTCGCCGCTACCCCAACGACGTGATGGCCGCCGCCCGCAAGTCGGCATTCGAGCTGTACCACGAAGAGGCGGGCAAGAACCCGGCGTGGAAGAAGATCTTCACCGAATGGGACAAGTACCGCAAAACCCAGCACACCTGGTTCAGCCTCACCGAGGCCAGCCTCGAGCAATTCATGTACGCCAACAATAAGTAACAAGGCGGGGCGGCAGTGCCCGCCCCTCCATACAGAAGTACCTGGACCCGGCGTTGCCGGGTCTTTTTTTATCATGTGGAGGTAAAGGTGTTGACGTCCTGGATTTGGTGCGTATAATTCGCCCTCTCGCTGCTTCGGCGGTGAGGCGGTTCGAAAAAAACGTGTTTTAACTCAATGGGTTGTACGCGTTTTGTGCGAATTGGCAGCAAGTCAAAACGTTTTAAGAAATTTTAAAAAAC
>NZ_JAJTBG010000008.1 GCF_021287045.1 Oryzomicrobium sp.
CCGCCCCCAGAACCGCCGCCTTGCGTACTACTAGTTTGCTGGTCTCGCTCATGGTCTTGTCTTCTTGTCGGTATCGAGGCCGCGACCGGCCCGGAAACGTCCCGGGCAGGTCGCGGTGTGTTGCAGGAGGACGGCTTAGAACTTGATCGAGTACTGAGCCCCGAAGATGTAGGCGCTGTCCTTGTAGGTGCCAACGACATTCCCCCGGTTGTCGGAGGACTGGTTGTTGTTGATCTTGGCGTCCGGCACCAACAGGTAGGCAAAGCCCACGTCCACCGCCTGGTCCTTGGCCGGCTTCCACTGGGCGCCGATCGAGAACCAGGTGCGGTCGTTGTCCGGCAGGGAGGCCAGGCGGGTATCCGCCCCCTTGACCGGGGTCTGGTCGTAGGCGATGCCGAACTTCAGCTTCCAGGCGTCGTTGACCTTGTAGTTAGCGCCGAGAGCAACGCGCCAGGCGTCCTTGAACTCGGTGTGCAGCACTTGAGCGACACCGCTAGGCTGGGCCGCTAAAGAATTCGACAGCACATTGAGCTGCTTGATGGACGACCAGCGGGTCAGGGAGATATCGCCAAGCATCTCCCAGCGGTCGGACAGGGCCTGGGTGACGGAGACGATGAAGGTATCCGGCAGGGTCACACTGACCTTGGCGCTACCGTTGGCGGCAGCAACGCCGCTGCTCAGATTACCTTCCACCTCATGCTTGACCTGGGAACGATAGGACACCCCAACCTTAGTGCTCGGCGACAGGGTGAACAGGGCCCCCACGTTCCAGCCCCAGGCCCAGTCGTCGGCCTTCAGAGTCACGAATTGTGTGCCCAGATAGGAAAGTCCCCCAAACGCAATATTATTCTGGGGGACCACTCGGCGGACGTACTCAACATCCAACTTCTGGTAGCTCACACCCGCGCCAAGCGAAACCAACTCGTTGACCTTCCAGGAGATCGACGGGTTGATGTTGATGGTCTTGACGTCGAACTTGATGGATTGGGCCGAGCCCATCCAATCCGGGCTGTACTCAGTCTTCAGGCCAAAGGGGGCACCCAGGCCGAGGCCGACGGAAATATCCTTGGTGACACCGTAGGCCATGTAGGCGTTGGGCACCCAGCCGGTATCACCAGCGTCGCCACCGTTCGAGCCCTGAGCGGGCTGACCACCCAAACCTTTGGAGCCCTCGTTGCTGAACTTGTAGCTCGGCGTGATCGCGTTGAAGCCCACCGAAACCGACACCCCCTGGCCCAGGGCACTCATGGCCGCCGGGTTGTAATACTGCACCGAGGCGTTTTCCGCATTGGCCGCAGAGCCGGCGTAGGCGTTGCCCAGGCCGCTGGCGTTCTGCTCCAGAAGTTGGAAACCCGAAGCACCGGCATAGCCGGAGGACAGGGCGAGAATGGCGGCCGGGATGGCGCGCAAAGCAGTCCCTCTTTTCATAAGTAAAGTCTCCTCTTTTGATGATGATTGGTTTTGGTGCTTATGGGCGGGGAGCGGGCCCCCCGGGCTTTCGCCCGCCGGCGGGTGCCGGCGGGATGAAACGGGTTACGACAGGCTGGCCGCGGTCATGCCTCCTGGACTGGCGGCAGGGGCCGCTTGTTGCCATCGATGTCGATGGCGACGTAGGTCAGGGTGGCCTCGGTGACCTTCACCGTGACCGGGGCGGACGGGTTGCGCTCGGCATAGACCTCCACATCCACCGTGATCGAGGTGGTGCCTTCGCGCACGATGCGGGTGTAGAAACTGACCACGTCCCCTACCGAAATGGGCTGCTTGAACTGAAAGGCGTTCACCGACACAGTGGCGACCCGTCCCTTGGCGCGGCGCATGGCGACGATGCCGCCGGCCATGTCGACGCGAGCCATTACCCAGCCGCCGAAAATGTCGCCGTTCTGGTTCAGGTCGGCGGGCATGGGCACCACCCGCAGGGCGGGCTGGCGGTTAGGCAGGAGGACGGGATCGTTGGACATTTGGGGCTCCGTTGGGCTGGCGCCGTCAGCTCCGGGCCGCGGAACGGATGGAAGTCGCGGACTGGTTTGCGGCGCCCTGGTTGGCGTAATTGAGGGGCCCGCCGGTGAAAGGCGCGAACCCCGTGCCAAATATAACGCCGGCGTCAGCCAAGTCCGCATCGGCCACGATGCCGTCATCGACCAGTTGTTGCGTTTTCGCCAACAAAGGCGCTACCAGCCGCTCGGCCAGGGCGGCCGGAATGGCGCCGGCCGTGCCCTTGGCCGGCTTGCCACTAGAAAAATCGTAGAAGCCGCGGCCACTCTTCTTGCCCAGGTTGCCGGCGGCCACCTTGTCGGCCAGGCAACGCGGCGGTTCCACGTTGCCGCCGGCACCGGCGGCCAAGGTCTTGCCCGCCGCCATGGCGATGTCCAGACCCACGGTGTCGGCCAACTCGATGGGGCCCATCGGCATGCCGAAGGCTTCCATGGCCGCATCCACGGTTTCCGGGGCGATACCTTCATCGACGCAGCGCATGGCTTCGAGCATGTAGGGGGCCAGCACCGCGTTCACCAGGAAGCCCGGGGCGCTCTTCACCGGCAAGGGCAACTTGTCGATCTGCTTGACGAAGGCGCAGGCGTTGCGGAAGGCCGTGCCTTCGGTGCCGCCGGCCTCCACCACCTCCACCAGGGGCATCATCGGCACCGGGTTGAAGAAGTGGATGCCCACCAGCCGCTCGGGCTGCTTCAGCACCGTGCGCAGGTCCTCGATCTTCAGGCTGGAGGTGTTGGTGGCGAGCACGGCCTCTGGCTTCATGCGCGCTTCCTGGCTCTTCAGCAGGGCGTGCTTGGCATCCAGGTTTTCGAAGATGGCCTCGATCACCACGTCGGCGTGGGCGGCCCCGGCGCCAGTCGGATCGGGAATCAGGCGGTCCATGGCGGAGCGCACCAGCAGCTTGTCCTTGAGGCGGCGCTGGAACAGTTTCTTCGCCCGGGCGATGGCCGGGGCGATACGGGACAGCTCCTGGTCCTGCAAGGTGACGGTGATGCCCTTCAGGGCAGCCACGGCGGCGATGTCGCCGCCCATCACCCCGGCGCCGACCACGTGCAGGCGCTGGGCCTTGAAGGCGCCATCCTTGCCGAAGCCCTTGAGGCGCTCCTGGAGGTGGAACACCCGCACCAGGTTCTTGGCCGTGTCGTTGCCGGTGATGCGCGCCATGACCTCGGGGGCGGCCAGGGCGTTGCCGTTGTGGTGCTGCCAGAAATCGATGATGGCGTAGGGGGCCGGGTAGTGTTCGGGGCGGGCCTTCTTCGCCACCTGCTTGCGTGCGCCGTTGGCCACCACGCTCTTCAGCGGGCCGTTGAGCAGGCGGGCCATGAAGGGCAGGCACCGGGCCGGCTTGCCGGACAGCACCAGGCCCCGGGCGGCGTTGTGCATCACCCGGGGGGCGACGCACTCGTCGGCCAGGCCCAGGCGCTTGGCCTTCTTGGCATCCACATTGCGGCCGGTGAGCATCATGTCCAGGGCCACCTGGGGGCCCACCAGGGCCGGCAGGCGCTTCATGCCGCCCCAGCCGGGGAAGATGCCAAGCATGACCTCGGGCAGGGCGAACTTGGTGCCCGGCTCATCCACCGCCACCCGGTAGCGGCAGGCCATGGCCAGTTCCAGGCCGCCGCCCAGGCAGTGGCCGCGCACCAGGGCCAAGGTCGGATAGGGCACGGCGGCGAGGCGCTCGAAGACGTTCCAGCCCAGGGCGACGAAGCCCTTGGTGGCTTCCAGGGAGGCCAGAGCGGTGAATTCGCCGATGTCGGCGCCGGCGACGAAGCCGGCACTCTTGCCCGAGGCGATGATCAGGGCCTTGGGGCGCTGGCCGTCGAGGTGGGTGAGCAAGCGGTCGAGCTCTTCAAGCACGGCCTTGGACAGGGTGTTGGCGGATTCGCCGGCCCGGTCCAGGGTGGCCCAGGCGATGCCGGCGTCGTCGGTGCGCAGTTGCCAGTGGGTCAGCTGGTGCGTGTTCAGGTCGTTCATGTTCATGGTCGCGGAGGAATTCTGGAAGTCTGTGAATGGCGCGCTCAATGCACGGCGCCGGTCTGGGCAGCCGGAGCAGCGCTGCTGACGAAGGCCAGGGACACGGCGCCGGGGCCGACGTTGATCGCCGCCGTGGCGCTCATCGGCGCCACCAGCAACTGCACGTCCTTGTCCCGGGCGGCCTTAGCCAGCTCGCCGTAGCCGGGCAGGTCGGGCACCGCATCCAGGTCGCCGCCGTAGCTCAGGCAGACGAAGGGGGCTTCGAGGCCGGTGCGGATCTGGTGGATGGCGTTGTCGAACATCCGCTCCACGCCGCTCTCAAAGCCGCGCACCTTGGCCACCGGCCCGGTCTCGTCCATGTGACAGTGCAGGATCGGCTTGACGTCGAGCATCGAGCCCAGGGCGTAGGCCCCCCAGGTGACGCTCTTGTCGCCCTTCTTCTGGGCGCGCTTGAAGATGTGGAACAGGTCGGTGGGCACCAGGTAGGTGTGGGTGCCCGCCACCAGCTTCTGCAAGCGGTCGCCGATCTCGCTGGGGGTCTTGCCGGCGGCCACCAGGCGGGCCAGCTCGGCCACCTGCACCGCCTGGCCGGTGAACATGTTGCGCGACGAGGCCACCGCCAGGCCGAAGCGCTCCGGCAGGCCGGCGGCGCGGCGTACGTCCTTGTACTTGGCCAGGATGGTGCGGGAGGCCCGGGTGGCGTTGTCGAAGATGGGGCTGCGCTTGGCGGTGATGGTCAGGCAGTAGACGAAATCGAAGTCGAGGGCGAGCCGTTCCAAGAACAGGCGCTCGATCTGCTCGACGGTGTAAGGGATGGACTCGGCGAAATCCTCGTCGCGCTTGTCCAGGTACTTGCGGTAGAACTCCTGGGTCGCCTGGGGGTCCCGCTTGTCCTCGACGATGCGCCCGCCCACGCGCAGGGCGATGGGCAGCACCACGATGCTGTGGGCGTCGAGAAAGTCCCGGGGCAGGTCGCAGCAGGAATCCACCACGATGCCGATCCTGAGCTTGGCCATGGCCGTCGTCCCGGGATGGGGCTCAGAGAGTTTCCACCAGCATGGCGCCGCCCTGGCCGCCGCCGATGCAGATCGAGGCGATGCCGCGCCGCTTGCCCTGGCGGCGCAACACGTGCAGCAGGTGCAGGACGATGCGCGCCCCGGAGGCCCCCACCGGGTGCCCCAGGGCCACGGCGCCGCCGTCCACGTTGAGGCGGGCGGCATCGAGCGTGCCCAGGGGCTCATCCAGCCCCAGCTCGTCGCGGCAATAGGCGGGGTCGGCCCAGGCGCGCTGGCAGGCCAGCACCTGGGCGGCGAAGGCTTCGTTGATTTCCCAGGCATCCAGGTCGTTGAGGCCCAGGCCGTGGCGTTGCAGGATCGGCGTGGCGGCATGGACCGGGCCCAGGCCCATCTGGGCGGGGTCGAGACCGGCCCACTGGCTGTCGCTGATCTTGCCCAGGGGGTCGAGCTTCCAGCGCTCTACCGCCGCCTCGGAGGCGAGCAGCAGCCAGGCGGCGCCGTCGGTGACCTGGGAGCTGTTGCCGGCGGTGACGTTGCCGTACTTGCGGTCGAACACCGGGCGCAGCTTCTTCAGGTTGTCCACCGACGAGTCGGGGCGCACGCCGTCGTCCTCGGGGTAGAGATTGCCCTCGCCGTCCACCAGGGGAACGATCTCGCCCATATGGCCGGCGGCCCGGGCGGCCACGGCGCGGCGGTGGGATTCCACCGCGAAGGCGTCCATGTCGGCGCGGGTGATGCCGAAACGGAAGGCCAGGTTCTCGGCGGTCTGGCCCATGGTCAGGCCCAGCACCGGGTCGGTGAGGCCCTTCAACAGGCCGATCACCGGCGCCAGGTAGCCGAGTTTGAAGTTGCGCAGGGCGGCCAGCTTCTGCCCGGCGGTCTTGGTGGCATACCAGCGCGACAGCCACACCACCATCTGTTCGGAAAAGAGCAGGGGCGCCCGGGACAGGGCATCGACGCCGCCGGCCAGGACCAGCTCGGAACGGCCCGACTGGATGTTGGCGATGGCCGAATCCAGGGCCTGCATGCCCGAGGCGCAGTTGCGCATCACCGTCCAGCCCGGCACCCGGTCGCCGCAGCCGAGGCGCAGCGCCACCATGCGGCCGATGTTGGCCTCATCCGCCGACGGGGCGGCGCAGCCCAGCACCACTTCCGACAGGTCGGAGGGCAGAAAGGGCTGGCGAGCCAGCAGGGTGCGGCCGGCCTGGGTGGCCAGGTCCGAGGCCCAGAAGGGGCCGGGGGCGTTGCGCGCCTTGAGGAAGGGGGTGCGGGCCCCGTCCACCACGTAGACGGGCTGGAAGGTCCGGGATTGCTGGGCTTGCTCGATCACGCTGTCTCCTCCTGCTGCATTCTGTCGGGGCCGCCGTGCACCCAGGTGCTGGGCGCCCTCGCCGGCCGGGCTCTTGGCACGGCCCGGTCCGGTGAGGTGCGGCGGATTCTGCGGTTGCGTCGCTTACTGTTTAGGCGGCCTTCTTTTCCGCCGGCTGGGCGGCACCGGCCACGCCCAGATCGAAGGGGAAGTCGTCCACCCGGATGACGATGTCGCGCAGGTGGTTGCGGCGCTTGACCACGTCGTACTCGGCGGCACTGATGACCTTGGCCTCGAAGGCGGCGTGGGCGATGTCGCGCACGTTAGCCAGCGGGTTGTTATCGAAGCGCCCGGCTTTCTCGGCCTCGCGGATCTTGGCTTCCACCGCCTCGGCGGCAAGGGTCGCCTCCAGAGCCAATTCGATGGCGCCCACCGGGTCTTCCTCGCGGCGATCGACGAAGGTGTCGGAGGCCAGGCGCTCCCGGGCGGCCGAGGGGTTGATCAGCAGCTTGGCGACCTGGTGGCCGACGTCGTCGGACGGCACCACGTAGGGGTGGCCCAGGGGGAAGATGATGCGGTTGAGGAACCAGGCCACCAGCTTGTTCGGGTAGTTGGCGATGACGCCGTCGAAGGCTTCCTGGGCCTGGTACATGGCGTCCCACACCGCCCAATGCACCAGGGGCAGGTCGTCCTTCTGGCGGCCTTCGTCCTGGAAGCGCTTGAGGGTGGCGGAGATCAGGTACATCTGGGAGAGGATGTCGCCGAGGCGGGCCGACAGCTTCTCGCGCCGCTTCAGGCCGCCGCCCAGCACCAGCATCGACACGTCGGCGAGGAAAGCGAAAGCCGAGGAGAAGCGGGTGAGCTGCTGGTAGTAGCGCTTCACTTCCGGCGCCACGTCCGCATTCACGCCGACGAAGTGGCTGCCGGTCAGGCCCATGCCCAGGGCGCGCAGGCCGTTCTTGATGGTGTAGCCGACGTGGCCGAACAAGGCCTTGTCGAAGTCCAGCAGGCCGGCCGCCGCATTCGGGTTCTGGGCGGCACGCATTTCGGCGAGCACGTAGGGATGGCAGCGGATGGCGCCCTGGCCGAACAGGATCAGGCTACGGGTGAGGATGTTGGCGCCTTCCACGGTGATGCCGATGGGAATCTGCTGATAGGCGCGGCCGAGGAAGTTGGAGGGCCCGAGGCAGATGCCCTTGCCGCCGATCACGTCCATGCCGTCGTTGACCACTTTGCGGGCCCGTTCGGTGACGTGGTACTTGGCGATGGCGGAGACCACGGAGGGTTTCTCGCCCAGATCCACAGCCCCGGCGGTCATGGTGCGGGTGGCGTCCACCAGATAGGTGTAGGCGCCGATGCGGGTCAGGGCCTCTTCGACGCCCTCGAACTTGCCCACGGCCATTTTGAACTGGCTGCGCACCCGGGCGTAACCGCCCACGGCGCGGGCCGTCATCTTGGCCATGCCGGTGTTGGAGGACGGCAGGGAGATGGAGCGGCCGGCGGCCAGGCACTCCATCAGCATGCGCCAGCCCTGGCCGACCATGGCCGGGCCACCGATGATGAAGTCCAGGGGCATGAACACGTCCTTGCCCCGGGTCGGGCCGTTCATGAACACGGCGTTGAGCGGGAAGTGGCGGCGGCCCACGTCCACACCCGGGTGGTCATGGGGAACCAGGGCGCAGGTGATGCCGATGTCTTTCTTGTCGCCGAGCAGGCCGTCCGGATCGTAGAGACGGAAGGCCAGGCCGAGGATGGTGCACACCGGGGCCAGGGTGATGTAGCGCTTGTCCCAGGTGACGCGCATGCCGAGCACTTCCTTGCCCTGCCAGGTGCCCTTGCAGACCACGCCGAAGTCGGGGATCGAGGCGGCGTCGGAGCCGGCCCAGGGGGAGGTCAGGGCGAAGGCCGGCACTTCCAGGCCCTTGGCCAGGCGCGGCAGGTAGTGGTTCTTCTGCTCTTCGGTACCGTAGTGCAGCAGCAGCTCGGCCGGGCCCAGGGAGTTGGGCACCATCACCGACACGGCCAGGGCCGAGGAGCGGGTGGACAGCTTGGTCATCACCTGGGAGTGGGCGTAGGCCGAATAGCCCAGGCCACCGTACTTCTTGGGAATGATCAGGCCGAGGAAGCCCTTGTCCTTGATGTACTGCCAGGTCTCGGCGTCCAGGTCATAACGATGGTGCGACACATCCCAGTCGTTGGTCATGCGGCAGGCGGTCTCCACCTCGTTGTCGAGGAAGGAGCGCTCTTCGGCCGTCAGCACCGGCTTGGGGTAGGCGTGCATCTTCTTCCAGTCGGGCTTGCCGCGGAACAGATCGCCTTCCCACCACACGGTGCCCGCCTCCAGGGCCTCCCGCTCGGTGTCGGACATGGAGGGGAGGATGCGCTTGTAGATCCCAAAAAGAGGCCGGCTGATCAGCGCCCGCCGCAGGGGACGGATGCTGATCAGCGCGACAAAAGCCAGCAGTACTCCGAGGAGTACCAGTGTTACCGCTGGCAGAGGGATGACCGAATTCGTCATGGCTGTCTCCAATTCGTGGTCTTGGCCGGTGTCCGGCTCTGTTAGGTGAAGGTGGGGGTCAGGCGGAAGCGGGCCGGTCAGGCGGCCGCCGAAGGCGGCACCATTCCGAGGGGTAGCTGGGGCAGCGGGGCGCGCAGGCCGCCGAGGAGGAAGGGCATCAGCCGCGCCTTGAGCTGGCGGGCCGCCTCGGCCTCCACGTCGGATTCGGACACCTCGAAGCCATCGATCAGGGAAAGCACGTCGGTCTCGGCGATGGCGTAGGACATGGCGCCGAGCATGAAGTGGAAGCGCCAGGCGATCTCTTCCCTGGGCACGTCGGGCAGGGCGCGGAAGAGTGCATCCTTGAAGCGGCCCATCACCTCGGCGTACTCGCCGGCAAAGAAGGTGCGGATGAAGGCGGCCGGCTCGGTCATGGTGCGGCCGAGCAGGCGCAGGAAGGTCATGCCGCCCAGGGCCGGCTCCTCGCCCATCTTGAGCAGGGTGCCGAAGAAGGCTTCGACGATCAGGGAGGGCTTGAGCGGCTTGCCGCCGGCTTCCGCCTCCAGGGCGTCGAGGACTTGCAGGCGCTCGGCGTTGAGCCAGGAGAGGCGGCGGCGGAACACTTCGCGCAGCAGGTCTTCCTTGGAGCCGAAGTGGTAATTGACCGCCGCCAGGTTCACCTGGGCCTCGCCGGTGATCATGCGCATCGAGGTGCCGTCGTAGCCGTGGGCCATGAACAGGCGTTCCGCCACGTCGAGGATGCGCTCGGCGGTATCGCTGCTCTGGGCGGCGGATTTGGCATCGGCGGAATTCGGGGTGGTCATCTTGGCTACGGCGCTCATGGGTTGCTGCGTGTCCTGGCTATGATTCAAACGTTCGTTTAAATCATAGGGAAGATTATTCCCCGCTGCAAGCACCCGGCATCATTTTTCTTTTGCCCAACGAAAACGCCCCGCACAGGCGGGGCGTCGGAGAAGGCTGGCAGCGGGACGGAACGCCCGCCGCCGCGCGAGTACACCGCGTCAGGCGGCCATCACCTGTTCGATCAGGCGGCGCACGGTGGCCGGCTCGAAGGGCTTGTCGCACACCGCCGAGACGCCGGCCCGCTCCACCGCCGCGAGCCGGCCCTGGTCCTGCTCGCTGGTGACCATCAGCACCGGCACCGCGTTCTGCCAGCTCTGGGTGCGGATGTACTCGGTGAGGGCCTTGCCGTCCATTTCCGGCATGTTGTAGTCGGTGACCACCAGGTCCACCATGGTCTCGGCCAACAGGCCGATGGCCTCGCGGCCGTTCTCGGCCTCCAGGATGCGCTCGATGCCCAGGCTTTCGAGCATGCGGCGGATGTGGCGGCGGGCCATGGGGCTGTCGTCCACCAGCAGCACCCGCAGGGTTTCCACGTCAAGGCTCAACACCTCGTGGTGGGAGTCGAAACTGAGCACGGCGCGCAGGGCCCGGGCCAGGCGCTCGTCGTCGAAGGGTTTTTCCAGGATGCAGCAGGCGCCCGACTGACGCACCGGGTCCAGCACCTGGGGCCGGGTTTCGCTGGAAATCAGCACGAAGGGCACCGTCTCCAGCCCCTCCTCGGCCCGCATCGCCGCCACCAGGGCGGTGCCGGTGCCATCCGGCAGATAGAGGCTGCTCACCACCACCGTGGGCCGCGCCTCACGCAGGGCGGCCAGGGTGGCCTCTTGCGAGGCGAACACATCGACCCGGCTGGCGCCGGCCCGTTGCAGCATCTGCTCCACCAGGCGGGCCTGGGTCGCCGACGGCTCCACCAGATAAACGGAAACGCCGGCAAACGACGCAACCTGAACCATAAGCTCCTCCCTATTTATGTTTTAAGAATGTGGCGGCGAGGATAGCACGGCCCCTGTCAGGGCGCGGCTTGCCGGGCGCGGGCGTCCAGGTCGGCGCGTACCAGGGCGATGTGGGTGCGCAGGGTGTATTGCAGGTCGAGAAAGGTCAGGGGCAGGCGGCGGCGGAACGCCTGTTCCTCGATGCGCGCCAGGCGCTCCCGGTAGCTCGCCAGCCGGGCCGGATTGAAGCCGGTGCGGATGTCGCTTTCGAGGAACTTCAGTTCGCCGTAGAGGCGGAACACCCGGGAGCGCACCCGCCACGTGTAGAGGGCCGGCGCCAGGCGGAACACCGGCAGCAGCAGGGCCAGGAAGGGGATCAAGAGCACCAGCAGACGGTCGGCCAGCACCGCCGCCCAGAAGGGCAGGTAGCGCTGCAACAGGGGCGGGCCGGATTTGTAGTAGCGCTCGGCCTGGGGCGCCAGGGGAAAGGTCTGCTCCCGGGGAGCGGGGAATTCGCCGCGCTTCTGGAAGAAGCCCGATTCCCGGTGCACCTCGCTGGCGGCTTCGAGGAACAGGCCGGCCAAGGCCGGATGGAGGTTCTCGTGGATTACCAGGTTGGCGGTGGGGGCGAGCAGCACCACGTCCTGGGCCGGGTAGTCGCGCACTAGGTCCACCGCCCCCCGGGGCAGGACGATGCGCGACAGGAAGGGAAAGCGCCGGGTGTAGGCATCGGCCTGGACGAAGCTCATCAGGGCCACGCCTGGGGTGCGCAGCAGGTCCTGGACCATGGGCGCCTCTGGCCCGGCGATCAGGAAGGCCACGTCCAGCCGCCCCTGCACCAGGGCTTCGGCCGCTTTCAGCCCGCCCAGGTCGGACAGGTGCGCCGCCACCCGGTTGGCGTCGAGCAATTGTTCGGCCGGGGGGCGCACGCCGCTGCCCGCACCACCGATGGCGACCCGCTTGCCGGCCAGCTGGGTGAGCCGGGTCAGGGGACCGCCGGGAAAGGCCGCCGGCCGGTAGAACACCCACAAGGGCTCGTAGTACATGGCGCCGAGGGACAGCAGGGGTGCCGCTTCGCTTTCCGACGAATCCTCGGAAACGCTGCCCGGCGTCGGCAAGATGCCGCCCTGGACGAAGCCGATCTTGGCCGGATCGTCCGGGTCCAGCAGCCGGGCCAGGTTGTCGGCGGAACCGGCGGTCTCGCGCACCTCCACGGCGATGCCGTTGCGCGCCAGGATGGCCGCGTAGCGCTTGGCAAAGCCGTAGTAGGCCCCGCTCTGGGCCCCGGCGGCGAACACCACATGGCGCGGCGGCGCCGGCTTGACGTAGTGGAAGGCGATGACGAAGCCGGCCAGCACCAGCAGGATCCAGGGCCAGAAGGTGGCCACCAGGTCCCGCCCGCTGGCGATCAGGGCGAAGCGGCGGCGCGGCTCGGGCGGCGGCAGGTCCGGCGTGGGAGTGGGCGTCGGAGTCATGGGGAGTCAGCAGAACGGAAAAGGCATGCGCCGGAAAGCCGCTACTGGCGCGGGGTTTCAACCATGCCCTCTGGAAAGCCTCGTGGAATCTGGCGGCGCGGGCGTGCATCGCGGAGAAGCCCGCCCAGCCTGGGGTTTGGCGCCGGGCATGAGGGCAGCACATCCCCCCGGATCGAACGAGGCCGCTGCGCGGCCCGGGGGATCGGAGGATCAGGGAGTCAGGGGATCAGCACGGTGGAGCCGACCGTCTTGCGCGCCTCCAGGTCGCGGTGGGCCTGGGCGGCATCCTTCAAGGCATAGGTCTGCTTGACCTCGATCTTCACCTTGCCCGACAGCACCACGTCGAACAGCTCGGCGGCCAGGGGTTCCAGGTCGGCGCGCTTGCCGGTGTAGTCGGCCAGCTTGGGCCGGGTGAAGAACAGGGAGCCCCGGTTGGTCAGCTCGATCGGTTCAAAGGCCGGCACCGAGCCGGAGGCGTTGCCGAAGCTGACCATCATGCCCAGGGGGCGCAGGCTGTCCAGGGAGGCCTGGAAGGTGTCCTTGCCCACCCCGTCGTAAACCACCGCCACGCCTTCGCCGCCGGTCAGCTCGCGCACCCGGGGTGCCACCGCCTCCTTGGAATACAGGATCACGTGATCGGCGCCGTGGGCCTTGGCCAGGGCCGCCTTCTCGTCGGTGGACACGGTGCCGATCACCGTGGCGCCCAGGGCCTTGGCCCACTGGCAGGCGATCAGCCCTACCCCGCCGGCGGCAGCGTGGATCAGCACGGTATCCCCGGGCTTGACCCGGTAGGTGCGGCGCAGCAGGTAGGCGGTGGTCAGCCCCTGGAGCATCATCGCCGCCCCGGTCTCGAAAGAAAGGGCGTCCGGCAGGCGCACCAGCCGGTCGGCGGGGATCAGGCGTACCTCGGAATAGCCGCCCAGGGGGCCGCCGGCGTAGGCTACCCGGTCGCCGATCTTGAGGTGGTGCACACCGTCGCCCACCGCCTCCACCGCCCCGGCGCCCTCCAGGCCGATGCCGGAAGGCAGGGGCACCGGGTAGAGGCCGGTGCGGTGGTAGGTATCGATGTAATTGAGGCCGCAGGCGTGGTGGCGCAGGCGCACCTGGCCCGGTGCCGGAGCGCCGACATCGACGGTTTCCCATTGCAGGACGTCGGGGCCGCCGGTCTGGTGGAAGCGAATAGCGTGGGTAGTCATGGGGAGGCTCCTGGGTTGGGGCCGCCGGACGGGCGGCGCTGTTGTTATAACCGGGACAGGCCGCTAGACCGGCGGCTCGGCAAGAAAGGCGTGCAGCAGTTGGGTGAAATGGTCGGGACGACACAGGTTCGACAGGTGGGCCGCCCCTTCGATCACTTCCAGCCGGGCCACGGGGATGGCGGCGGCGATGGCCTCGGCCATGGCCGGCGGCGTGCCCGCGTCCCGGTCGCCGACCACCACCAGGGCGGGGCAGCGGATCAGGGGCAGGCGGCCCTTCAGGGTGGGCTCGGCGGCCATGCCGGCGATGGCGTGACAGCAGCCGGCGTAGCCGGCCACCGGGGTGGCGGCGATGATCGAACCGACCCGCTCCACCAGGGCCGGGCGCTCCTGCCGTACTTCAGCAGTGAACCAGCGCTCCAGGGTGGCCGCCACCAGAGGGGCGACGCCGCCCTCTTCCACCTGCCGGATGCGCGCCGGCCAGGCCGCCTGGGCCTCGTCCGGATAGGCGGCGGTGGTATCGGCCAGCACCAGCCGGGCGGCCTTAGCGGGATGGCGCAGGGCCAGGGTCATGGCCACCATGCCGCCGAGGGAGATGCCGACGATGGTGGCGGAAGGGATGAACAGGGCGTGCATGAGGGCCGCCACGTCGTCGGCCAGGCACTCCAGGGTATAGGGCCCCGGGGGCGCCTCGCTGCCGCCGTGACCGCGCAGGTCCACCGCGACGCAGGTGTGGGTGGCGCGCAGCATCTCGATCTGGGGCGCCCAGATGGTGTGGTCGGCGCCCAGGGAATGGAGAAAGACCACCGGAGGGCCGTCGCCGCGGTGGTCGTAGGCCAGCTTGATGCCGTTGACGGAAATTTCCATGGGACGGGCAGAAGGAGTTGGCGGCGCGGGCTACGACTATAGCGCCAGCCCCGGGGCGCTCCAAGCCCGGCCGGCGGCAGGCCCCATGGCCCCATGGCCCCACGGCGCCCTGACCGGCTGCCGGCTCAGGCCCCGGGCAGTTCGATGCCCTTGAGGCGGCGGTACAGGGTGACGGCGTAGGAGTCGGTCATGCCCGAGACGAAATCCACCACCTTGAGCAGGCGCAGGTAGGGGTCTTCGTCCGGCTGGCCGTCCTTGCCGAGGAACTGGGCCGGCAGCAGGGTCAGCACCACCCGGCTGCGGGTAGTGGGCTTGGGCCCGCCCGCCAGCTGGACAGCCTTTTCCTCGACGGCGGCGACGAAGCAATCCAGCAGGCCGGCCAGCACCTCGCAGCCGGCCGCTTCCACTTCCATGGCGGCGCGGCAGACGTAGATCTTCTCGTAGGAGATGCGCTCGATCTCGTCCAGGGCCTCCTTGACCCGGGAATGGGCGAGCAGCTCGTCGTCCCAAGCGCCATCCACGATGGCCGCCTCGTTCTCCAGGAAACAGGCGCCGGCCTCTTCCACCAGGCGGCCGATGGCCTTGGCGCGCAGGTATTCGATGCGCTCCTTGGGCTCGCGGATGTGGGCCAGGCGGCTGGCCCGGTCCGGCCCACCGGCCACGGTGAGCAGCAGGGATTCGGCGGTGTCGTAGGTGATCACGCCGAGGCGGGCGGCGTCCTCGAAATCCACCACCCGGTAGCAGATGTCGTCTGCCGCCTCCACCAGGAAGGCCAGGGGATGGCGCCGCCACGCCCCGGGCGCCTCGTCCCGGGCCACCAGGCCGACGGCTTCGGCGGCTTCGGCGAAGAAGCTGGCGTCGGCCTGGAAGTAGCCGAACTTCTTGGCGCTGCGCCCGGTCAGGGGCTGCTCGGTCCACGACGGGCAGGGGTACTTGGCGAAGGAGGCCGCCACCGCCGCGGTGAGCTGCAAGCCCCCCGGATTGGACGGGCTCTGCAACTGGGCGAGCAGACGGAAGCCCTGGGCATTGCCCTCGTAGCGCTCGAAGTCGGCGCGCTGGGCGCCGGTCAGGCCGTGCTTTTCGAACAGGCCCGAAGCGCAGAACCAGTCGCGGATGGCGTCCTCCCCGGCGTGGCCGAAGGGCGGGTTGCCGATGTCGTGGGCCAGGCAGGCCGAAGCCACCACGGCGCCGAAGTCGGAGGCGTGCAGCTGGTCCTGCAACTGGTGGCGCTGCACCAGGATGCGCCCCACCGCCGTGCCCAGGCTGCGCCCGACGCAGCTCGCCTCCAGGCTGTGGGTCAGGCGGTTGCGCACGTAGTCGCTCTGGGCCAGGGGAAAGACCTGGGTCTTGTCCTTCATGCGCCGGAAGGCGGCGGAAAAGACGATGCGGTCGTAGTCCTGCTGAAAGGCGGTGCGATCCGGCTCGCCCCGGTGGGTGGCGCCGGCGGTGCCGATGCGCTGCACCGAAAGCAGCTTCAGCCAGCGCTGCGGCAGGTTGGACGGGGCGTCGTCGGGCAGGAGCAGGGGCATGGCGGATTCCGGGAAGAAGGACGGGAAACGGGGAGACTTAGACGGGATCGAGCTTGGCGTATTCCAGGGCCAGCCACTTCACCCCGGCACCGCTGAAATTGACCTGGACCCGGGCGTCGCTGCCCCGGCCTTCGGCGGCGACGATGACCCCGGTGCCGAACTTGGCGTGCTTGACGCTCTGGCCGATGCGAAGGCCCTTGCCCACGCCCGCATCGCCGGCCGGCGCTGCCGCGGCCCGGGCTTCGCTGCGGGGCAGGCTGGCGTTCCAGCGGGACTGGGAAGAGGCCCCCCAGCCCGGGTAGGCGGTTTCCCGGGAGGCGACGCTGTTGACCCGGGCGAGCAGCTCTTCCGGCAGTTCCTCCAGAAACTTGGAGGGCAGGCAGTAGCGGGTCTGGCCGTGCAGCATGCGGGTCTGGGCGTGGGCCAGGTAGAGGCGCTTGCGCGCCCGGGTGATGGCCACGTACATCAGGCGACGCTCTTCTTCCAGGCCGCCCTCTTCCATCACCGCGTTCTCGTGGGGGAACAGGCCCTGCTCCAGGCCGGAGATGAACACCACGTCGAACTCCAGGCCCTTGGCGGCGTGCACCGTCATCAGTTGCACCGCCTCTTCTTCCGCCCCGGCCTGATGGTCGCCGGCTTCCAGGCTGGCGTGCTGGAGGAAGGCGGCCAGCACCGCCCCCAGGTCGTCGCCATTGACCGGCGTGCCGTCCAGAGTGATTTCACCGCCGGCAAATTCCCGGGCGAAGTTGGCGGCGGCGTTGATCAGTTCGTCCAGGTTCTCCAGCCGGTCCTGGCCTTCCTTTTCGCCCAGGTAGTGCTGGCGCAGGGTGGACCGTTCGATGACGTGCTCCACCGCCTCGGGCAGGGGCAGGCTGGCGGTTTCCTGGCGCAGGGTCTCCACCAGGCGGATGAAGGCGGCCACCGCGGTGCCGGCCTTGCCGGTGAGGCTGGCGGCGGCGTTGTACAGACTGGAATTGGCGGTATGGGCGGCGGCCTGGAGGGCTTCCAGGGAGCGGGCGCCGATGCCCCGGGTGGGGAAGTTCACCACCCGCATGAAGGCGGTGTCGTCGTCCGGGTTGGCGATCAGGCGCAGATAGGCCAGGGCGTGCTTCACCTCCTGCCGCTCGAAGAAGCGCAGCCCGCCATAGACCCGGTAGGGCACGCCGTGGCTGAACAGCTCATGCTCCAGCACCCGGGACTGGGCGTTGGAACGGTAGAGCAGGGCGACCTGGCTGCGCTCGGTGCCGTCCCGCACCAGTTCGCGGATCTCGTCCACGATGAAGCGGGCTTCGTCCAGGTCGGACATGCCCTCGTACACCCGGATCGGCTCGCCGGCACCGGCGTCGGTCCACAGGGTCTTGCCCAGGCGTTCCCGGTTGCGGGCGATGAGGGCGTTGGCGGCGTCCAGGATGTTGCCGTGGGAGCGGTAGTTCTGCTCCAGGCGGATTACCGTCTCCTTGGCGAAGTCGCGCTCGAACTCGCGCATGTTGCCCACTTCGGCGCCGCGGAAGGCGTAGATCGACTGGTCGTCGTCGCCCACGGCGAACACCGCCGCCGGCGGGGCGTCGGTGGCCCGCTGCTCGAAGCCGGCCATCAGCTTCAGCCAGGCATATTGAAGCCGGTTGGTGTCCTGGAACTCGTCCACCAGGATGTGGCGGAAGCGGGACTGGTAGTGGGCGCGTAAAGGCTCGTTGCGCGACAGCAGCTCGAAGCAGCGCAGCAGCAGCTCGGCGAAGTCCACCACCCCCTCGCGCTGGCACTGGGCTTCGTACTCGGCGTAGAGGGCGACGCGGCGCCGGGTGTAGTCGTCCCAGGCCTCGGCCTGGGCGGCGCGGATGCCTTGTTCCTTGTGGCCGTTGATGAAGTGCATCAGCTCCCGGGGCGGGAATTTCTCGTCGTCCACGTTGAGGTTCTTCAACAGCCGCTTGATCGCCGAAAGCTGGTCCGCCGTGTCCAGGATCTGGAACAGCTGAGGCAGGCTGGCGTCCTTGTAGTGGGCGCGCAGCAGCCGGTTGCACAGGCCGTGGAAGGTGCCGATCCACATCCCCCGCGGGTTCACCGGGATCATCGCCCCCAGGCGGGTGACCATTTCCTTGGCCGCCTTGTTGGTGAAAGTCACCGCCAAAATGCCGTGGGGGCTGACCTGGTGGGTGGCGATCAGCCAGGCGATGCGGGTGGTGAGCACCCGGGTCTTGCCCGAACCGGCCCCGGCCAGGATCAGGGCCGACTGGGCCGGCAGGGTGACGGCCTGGTACTGGGGCGGGTTGAGGTTGGCGAGCAAGCCGGATTCGGGAACGGAAAGGGTCATGGGAGGCGGCGGCCCGGGAGCAACGGCGGGGCCGGGGGCATAGGTGGGAATCGACAAGGGGAGAATTATAGCCATCCCGCCCTTTCCGGCCGGCGGCGCCCGGGGCCATCGCTGCCCTGCCAATGCTTCTTGCATTGCAACATGGCGTCGTTACCAAACTGAACAAAAGTCAAAAGCACGGCTCAAACAAACGGGTTATAATTCTGCTGCATCGCACAATAACCCATCCGGCCCCCACAAGGACGACCGGATCGCCGGAACCCCGCATTGCCGTCGGCAACGCATTCTGGCTTTTACACCTCCGTCCAACCGACGAGGAGAAACCAGCATGAACACCCCGAAAATCCTCCCCTGGGTGGCCCGCAAAGCCGGGATCACCGACGACCACGCCACCAAGCTGTGGAAGCGCGCCGTGCGCGAGGCCGCCACCATCACCGGCTGTAGCGAAGGCCCGGCGTTCCACAAGCTGTCGGTGGAGCGCTTCCTCGACAACGTGGAAGCCGCCGCCTTCGGCACCGTGCGCCACGGCTACAGCAACACCCCCGCCCGCCTTTCCTGGTTCTGGCGCCATCAGGGCCGCATGGCCATCTTCGGCCTGATGGCAGCGGAAAACGCCGCACGCTTCTGGCAGAACACCTGGAACGACACCGTGACCGGGATGCTGGTACAAAAGCGCAGCAACGGCCGCTGACGCCGCAGCCCGGAGCGCCCAATGGCGCTCCACGCTGCCCGCCCCGCGCCTTCCGATGCCCGCCCTCCGGCGGGCATCGGCGTTTTTGCCGGCTGCGTTTTGCCCACTGTTTTCCCGGTAGCGCTGGGGGACCGGGGTCCCGGCCGCTATAATCGGCGGTTTATCCCTTTTGCCGCACTCACGTGCCGAAGCAGGAAGCCATGCAGGAAAAATACAACGCCGCCGAGATCGAGCGCGCCGCCCAGGCCCACTGGGACCAGACCGGGGCCGCCCGGGCCGTCGAAGACGCCAGCAAGCCCAAGTACTACTGCCTGTCCATGTTCCCCTACCCCTCCGGGAAGCTGCACATGGGCCACGTGCGCAATTACACCATCGGCGACGTGTTGTCCCGCTTCTACAAGATGCAGGGCTACAACGTGCTGCAACCCATGGGCTGGGACGCCTTCGGCATGCCGGCGGAAAACGCCGCCCTGGCCAACAACGTGCCCCCGGCCAAGTGGACCTACGCCAACATCGACTACATGCGCAGCCAGCTCCAGCGCCTGGGCTTTGCCATCGACTGGTCCCGGGAACTGGCCACCTGCACGCCCCAGTACTACCGCTGGGAGCAATGGCTGTTCACCCGCCTGTTCGAGAAGGGCCTGATCTACAAGAAGCTGGGCACCGTGAACTGGGACCCGGTGGACCACACCGTGCTGGCCAACGAGCAGGTCATCGACGGCCGCGGCTGGCGCTCCGGCGCCCTGGTGGAAAAGCGCGAGATCCCCATGTACTACATGAAGATCACCGCCTACGCCGACGAACTGCTGGCCGACCTGGACCAACTGCCGGGCTGGCCCGAGCAGGTGCGCCTGATGCAGAAGAACTGGATCGGCAAGAGCACCGGCGTGCGCTTCGCCTTTCCCTACGAGCTGGACGGCAAGCAGGACAAGCTGTGGGTATTCACCACCCGGGCCGACACCATCATGGGCGTGACCTTCTGCGCCGTGGCCGCCGAGCACCCGCTGGCCACCCGCGCCGCCCGGGACAACCCGGAGCTCGCCGCCTTCATCGAGGAATGCAAGCAGGGCGGCGTGGCCGAGGCCGACATCGCCACCATGGAAAAGAAGGGCATGCCCACGGGCATCTTCGTCCAGCACCCCCTAACCGGCGACAAGGTGGAAGTGTGGGTCGGCAACTACGTGCTGATGGGCTACGGCGAAGGCGCCGTGATGGCGGTGCCCGCCCACGACGAGCGGGACTTTGCCTTCGCCAAGAAGTACAACCTGGCCATCAAGCAGGTCATCGCTGCTGCAGGCGAGACCTTCAGCCTGGACGGCTGGCAGGAATGGTACGGCGACAAGAGCCGCGGCACCTGCGTCAATTCCGGCAAGTACGACGGCCTGGCCTATGAGGCCGCCGTGGACGCCATCGCCGCCGATCTGGCCGCCAAGGGCCTGGGCGAGAAGAAGGTGCAGTTCCGCCTGCGCGACTGGGGCATTTCCCGCCAGC
This sequence comes from Oryzomicrobium sp., assembly GCF_021287045.1. GTDB lineage: Bacteria > Pseudomonadota > Gammaproteobacteria > Burkholderiales > Rhodocyclaceae > Oryzomicrobium. The sequence goes on from NZ_JAJTBG010000008.1 coordinate 20,136, forward strand.
GCTACTGGGGCTGCCCGATCCCGGTGATCCATTGCGAGTCCTGCGGCGACGTGCCCGTGCCCGACGACCAGCTGCCCGTGGTGCTGCCGGAGAACGTGGAAATCACCGGCGCCGGCTCGCCCCTGGCCAAGATGCCCGAGTTCTACGAGTGCACCTGCCCCAAGTGCGGCAAGCCGGCCCGCCGGGAAACCGACACCATGGACACCTTCGTCGAGTCCTCCTGGTACTTCCTGCGCTACGCCTGCCCGGACAACGACCAAGCCATGGTGGACGAGCGCGTCGCCTACTGGTGCAAGGGCGGCATCGACCAGTACATCGGCGGCATCGAGCACGCCATCCTGCACCTGCTCTATTCCCGCTTCTTCACCAAGCTGATGCGCGACGTGGGCCTGTTCGGCGATCTCAAGCTCGACGAGCCCTTCGCCAACCTGCTCACCCAGGGCATGGTGGTGGCCCCCACCTTCTACCGCGAAGGTGAAGGCGGCAAGAGGCTGTGGCTCAACCCGGCCGACGTGGACGTGGTCACCGACGAGCGCGGCCGCCCCACCGGCGCCACCCTCAAGGCCGACGGCGCCCCGGTGATCATCGGCGGCACCGAGAAGATGTCCAAGTCGAAGAACAACGGCGTGGACCCGCAATCCCTGATGGACCTGTACGGCGCCGACACGGCCCGCCTGTTCATGATGTTCGCCGCCCCACCCGACCAGTCCCTGGAATGGTCCGACGCCGGGGTCGAAGGGGCCGCCCGCTTCCTGCGCCGCCTGTGGAAGCTGGTCTACGACCACACCCAGGCCGGCCTCGTCCCGGCCGCGACCAGCAGCGACGGGCTCGGCGGCGCCCAGCAGGACCTGCGCCGCAAGCTGCACCAGACCATGGCCAAGGTGGCCGACGACTACGGCCGGCGCAAGCAGTTCAACACCGCCGTGGCCGCCGTGATGGAGCTGCTCAACGCCTACGACAAGACCGACCTGAACGATGCCGCCGGCCGCAGCCTGGCGCAGGAGGTGCTGGAGGCGGCGGTGCTGATGCTCTTCCCCATCGCTCCCCACATCGGCCAGGCCCTCTACGCCGAACTCAAGCCCGGCGCCGACGCGGTGCACGCCCCCTTCCCCAAGGCCGATCCGGCCGCCCTCAAGCAGGACGAGATCGAGCTGATGATCCAGGTGAACGGCAAGCTGCGCGGCAGCCTGAAAGTGGCCGCCGACGCCGACAAGGGCAGCATCGAAGCCGCCGCCCTGGCCTCGGAAGCGGCCCAGAAGTTCATGGAAGGCAAGCCGGCCAAGAAGGTGGTGGTGGTGCCGGGGCGCCTGGTCAACATCGTGGTCTAACCGGGGAACCCCATGAGGACTTTCCGCACCTGGCTGGTCGCCCTGACCGCCGTCCTGCTGCTGGCGGCCTGCGGCTTCCAGCTGCGCGGCGCCCAGACCCTGCCGTTCAAGTCGATTTACGTGGCGGTGCCTGACACTTCCGAGTTCGGCGCCCTGCTCAAGCGCGCCGTGCGCGCCAGCAACTCCACCACCCTGGCCGAGCGCCGCGAGGATGCCGATGTGGTCTTCAGCATCAGCCAGGACGCAATGGAGAAGTTCGTCCTGTCGGTGAACAACGCCGGCCAGGCGCGGGAATACGAGCTGCGCTACCGCTTCGGCTTCACCCTCACCGACGCCAAGGGCCGCAGCCTGATTTCCCCCGCCAGCCTGCTGCAACAGCGGGTGGTGACGGTGAACCCGGCGGTGGCCCAGGAAGTCCTCTCCAAGCAGCAGGAAGAGGAACTGCTGCGCCAGGACATGCAGCGCGACCTGGTTCAGCAGGTGATGCGCCGCCTGGCCGCGGTGAAGCCCCTGCCCCCGGCGGACGACGGCCAGCAATGATCCTCAAGGGGGAAGCCCTCGCCGCGCACCTGGACGGGAACCGCCCCCTGGCGTCCCTCTACGTGCTGTACGGGGACGAACCCCTGCTGGTGATCGAGGCCGGCGACGCCATCCGCGCCGCGGCCCGGCAGCGCGGTTTCACCGAGCGCGACGTGCTGACGGTGCTGCCCGGCTTCAACTGGGGCGAACTGTTCACCCGGGGCGGCAACCTGTCCCTGTTCGGCGACAAGAGCCTGCTTGACCTGCGCATCCCCTCGGGCAAGCCCGGGCGGGACGGCTCCGAGGCCTTGCAACGCTACTGCGGCCAGCTTTCCGACGACAGCCTGATGCTGGTCACCCTGCCGGAACTCAACTGGCAGGACGAGAAATCGGCCTGGTTCAGCGCCCTGGAAAAGGCCGGGGTGGCGATCAAGCTCAACGCCCCGCACCTCGACGAACTGCCCGCCTGGATCGGCGGCCGGCTGGCCCGGCAGCAGCAGCGCGCCAGCCGCGAGGCACTCCACTTCCTGGCGGAACGGGTCGAGGGCAACCTGCTCGCCGCCCACCAGGAAATCCAGAAGCTGGCCCTGCTCTACCCCACGGGCCGGGAAGCGGCGGAACTCACCCTGGAACAGGTCAAGGACGCAGTGCTGGACGTGGCCCGCTACGACCTGGACAGCCTGCGCGAGGCCCTGCTGGCGGGGGACACGGGGCGCATGGCGCGCATCCTGGATGCGCTGCGCCAGAGTGGCGAGGCCCTGCCCCTGGTGATCTGGGCGGTGACCGAAGAGGTGCGCGCCCTGGCCACCCTGGCCCAAGGCGTGGCGGCGGGGCGGCCGTTGGATGCACTGCTGAAGGAGGCCCGGGTCTGGGGACCGCGCCAGGGGGCGCTCAAGCAGGCCCTGGGCCGGCTGCGGGACGATCGCCCGGCGCGGGCGCTGAAACAGGTCGCCCGGGTGGACCGTATCGCCAAGGGGATCGAGGACGGCGACGCCTGGCTGGAACTGCTGCGCCTGGGGATGGGACTGGGGGCAGGATCGGCCGGGCGGAACGCCCGTAACGCTGGCGGCAGGCCGGGCCTGCGCTGAACTGCGGCACCGGCGGCAAGCGCCGGGCCCGCGTTGTGCGAAATCGAAGGACTCGAAGGACTGCCGGGCTTAAGCGCCCGACACCTTGCGCACGTCAGTCTGGTCGGAGAGGTCGACCTCTTCGTCGATGGGGTCCGGGTCCAGGTCCTCCCACAGGCAGCCGCTTTCCTCCGGGTAGGAGGCCAGGCCGGGCTGGCTGTTGGACTTCACCAGGCATTCGCCGGACGCGCATTCGCTCACGACGACCACATGGTTATCGTCGCTGACCTTGCGCTCACCATCCCAGTAACTGCACGTTGCACAGACTTTGATTTCAGCAGGGAGAATCAATTTCTTGGACATGACGGCAAACGTCGTGATGACGGGCAAAATAAAAAATTACGGCGCAAGAAACCACACGCCAACCATGGTCTTGCAAGAATATCCCGTTAGACCCGGGAGACGAAAGAGGTTCCCGGTTTTTCTCTGATCTGACGCAAAACGGACAATACGGCCGTCCGACGGCAAAGGTACGCTGCCCTGGCGCCGCCGGCAACACCCCGCCGCGACCATTACGTTTACCGGCCCTTCCCTCGTCTTTCCGGCCCGTTCGTCGCCCCTTCGGCCGCTTTCCGCCCGGCCATCCCCGATTTCGGCGCCCCCTGGGGTTGCCCCAGCCGCCGCCCGCCCTATAATCGAAAGCTTCCCCACCAGTCGCGCCGGCCGCCCCAGGCGGCCGCGCCGGAAGCCTTCGATGGACATTCACGCGTACATGCAGACCCTGGGCCAGCGCGCCCGGGCCGCCTCCCGGGCCGTGGCCCGGGCCGACACCGGCCTCAAGAACAAGGCCCTCGCCACCATTGCCGCCGCCCTGCGCCGCGACGCGGAAAAACTGCTCGCCGCCAACGCCGAGGACGTGGCCGCCGCCAAGGCCAACGGTCTGGAGCCGGCCATGGTCGACCGCCTGACCCTGTCGGCCAAGACCATCGCCGCCATGGCCGAGGGCGTCGAACAAGTCGCCGCCCTGCCCGATCCGGTGGGCGAAATCTCCGACCTGAAGTTCCGCCCCTCCGGCATCCAGGTGGGCAAGATGCGCGTGCCCCTGGGGGTCATCGGCATCATCTACGAGGCCCGCCCCAACGTGACGGTGGACGCCGCCGCCCTGTGCCTCAAGTCGGGCAACGCCTGCATCCTGCGCGGCGGTTCCGAAGCCATCCGCAGCAACCGGGCCATCGCCGCCTGCGTCCAGGAAGGCCTGGCCGCCGCCGGTCTGCCCGCCGACGCGGTGCAGGTGGTGGACACCACCGACCGGGCCGCCGTGGGCGAATTGATCACCATGCGCGAGTACGTGGATGTGATCGTGCCGCGCGGCGGCAAGGGCCTGATCGCCCGCCTGCTGGCCGAATCCCGGGTGCCGATGATCCAGCACCTGGACGGCAACTGCCATGTCTATGTGGACGACAAGGCCGATCCGGAAAAAGCCCTGAAGATCGTCGAGAACGCCAAGACCCAGCGCTACGGCACCTGCAACACCGCCGAGTCCCTGCTGATCGCCCGGGCCATCGCCCCGACCCTGCTGCCGCGCATCGCCGCCATGCTTCAGGGCAAGGGGGTGGAAATCCGTGGCTGCGCCGAGACCGCTGCCCTGGTGCCGAACACCGTGCCGGCCAGCGACGAGGACTACGCCACCGAATTCCTCGCCCCGATCATCGCCGTCAAGGTGGTGGCCGGCCTGGACGAGGCCATGGACCACATCGCCCGCTACTCGTCGAACCACACCGAGGCCATCGTCACCGAGGACTACACCCGGGCGCTGACCTTCCTGCGCGAAGTGGATTCGGCCTCGGTCATGGTCAACGCCTCGACCCGTTTCGCCGACGGCTTCGAATACGGCCTGGGCGCCGAGATCGGCATCTCCACCGACAAGATCCACGCCCGGGGCCCGGTGGGCCTGGAAGGGCTGACCAGCCAGAAGTGGGTGGTGCTGGGCACCGGCCAGGTGCGCGGCTGAGGCCGGCAGCCCAGCCATCCGCAAATCGTTTTGAGCAACATCGCCGGCCCGCCTCCCGCGGGCCGGCGCGCAGTACCGGCAAGGCAGAGGGACGCCACCGCTCACGGGGTGAAGCGGCGGCGCAAAACACATAACAACCCCGATGACCGTTGAGGAGACTATGAACCATCCCCTGCCTGAGGCGTCCCGCCGGACGCCGCGGGGCGCGGGGCGCCGCTTTGCGCCCGCCGCCTCCACCCTTGCCCTGTCCCTATCCCTCTTCCTCGCCGCCGGCGCCGTCCAGGCCGCCGAGTTCGGCGGCGTTGCCTTCGACGACCGCGTCAAGGTCGGCGCCAGCGAGCTCCAGCTCAACGGCGGCGGCCTGCGCACCAAGGTGTTCTTCAAGGTGTACGCCATGGCCTTGTACCTGCCGGAAAAGGCCGCCACGGCCGACGCCGTGCTGGCCGCCAAGGGCCCCCGGCGCATCGGCATCAGCCTGCTGCGCGACCTGTCGGCCCAGCAGTTCGCCGACGCCCTCAACGAGGGCATCGTCAAGAACACGGCGGACGCCGAGCTGGCGGCCCTCAAGCCCAAGGTGCAGGCGTTCACCGACACCCTGCTGTCCCTGGGCGAGGCCAAGAAGGGCACCAGCGTGGTCCTCGACTACACCCCGGAGAAGGGCACCCAGCTGCTGGTCAACGGCAGCGCCAAGGGCGCCCCGATCCCCGGCGAGGACTTCAACCGGGCCCTGCTGCGCATCTGGCTCGGCGCCAAGCCGGCTCAAGACGACCTGAAAGAGGGGCTGCTCGGCAAGAAGTAAGGCGCTGTCTCGAACAGTGTTCCAGCAACGGCGGCCCGGTGGATTCGGGCCGCCGTTTTTTTGTGCACCACATTTTTTTTCCGGCGGACACCCGGCCGGAACGCCGCGCTGGGCGGGCATCTTCAGGCCCCCATGGTGAAACCCCGCGTCCCTATTGGATTTCCAAGGCACCATGCCGGAAAGCCAATAGGGACGCGGGGTTTGCTTTTTCCGACGTTCAGGATTGGCTGTTCGCCTGCCCCGGCCGTCCGAACTGCCGCCCCGGGCGAACGCCGCCAACGTGCGAGGTGGCACCGGAACGCCGCCTACCCCGCCGCCGCCTCGATCGAGCGGGCCAGGTACACCAGGCGCGGCCCTAGGTCTTCCTCGATGCGCTGGGGCGTCAGGGCGAAGGCCGGGCCGGACAGGGACAGGGCCAGCACCTCGCCGTCCGGACAGGTGAGGGGCGCGGCCACGGCGTTGGTGTCGCGCTGCCATTCGCCGATGGACACGCAGTAGCCCCGGGCCGCCACGTCGGCGAAGGCCTTGTCCAACCCGGCCCGCTGTTCGGCCCAGGCGTCGCCCTCGCGGCGGGCCAGCTGGTCCATCAGGAAGCCCCGCTCGGCCGCCGGCAGGGCGGCCAGGAAGGCGCGGCCGATGGAGGTGGTGGCCATGGGCATCTGCATGCCGACGCTGACCTTGAGGGTAGTCAGGGAACGGGGCCGGCAGTTTTCCAGGTAGATCATGGCCAGCCGGTCCCGGGTGGCCAGGGACACCAGGGCGCTGGAGTAGTCGGCCAGATCCTGCATCAGCGGCCGGGCCTGCTCGCGCACGCCGATGTTGCCCAGGGCCACGTAGCCCAGGGCCAGCACCGAGGGGCCGACCCGGTAGCGGCCGGCGGTGCCCGCGGCCTCGTCCCAGCGCAGGTAGCCCAGGGTGGTGAGGGTGTAGGTGAGCCGGGACACGGTGGATTTGGCCAGGCCGGTGCGGGCGGCGATCTCGCCGTTGCTCAGGCCGCCCCGGTCCCGGGCGGTGAAGCAGCGCAGGATGGCCAGCCCCCGCTCCAGGGCGGTGACCCGGTTGCGGTCGGCCGCCCCGGGCTCGTCATTCTGCACAGCGGAATCGCCATCCAGCTTGTTGGCAATTTTTCCCATCGCCACTTCCATTTCGTTTTGTTTTTTGCCAAGATGATTCCACTTTATTAAATCACAGTTCCGCACAACGGAACAACCGACAGAACAAGTAACGCCACTGCGCCCCACCCCGACCGCGCACCGCCCGACCCGCCGCCGCACCGAACCGCTTCCCGAGGCCGCCGCGCCCCGGGCCAAAATCGAGACGAGGAGACATCCATGGCCGAAAAAGCCCGCTTCCAGTGGGAAGACCCCTTCCTGTTCCGCGACCAGTTGAGCGACGAGGAGCGCCTGATCGCCGACACCGCCCATGCCTACTGCCAGGACAAGCTGATGCCCCGGGTGCTGCTGGCGCACCGGCACGAGACCTTCGACCGGGACATCTTCACCGAGATGGGCGCCCTGGGCTTTCTCGGCTGCACCATCGAGGGCTACGGCTGCGCCGGGCTGTCCAACGTCGGCTACGGCCTGATCGCCCGGGAGGTGGAGCGGGTCGATTCCGGCTACCGCTCGGCCATGAGCGTCCAGTCGTCCCTGGTCATGTACCCGATCTGGGCCTACGGCTCCGAAGCCCAGCGCGAGAAGTACCTGCCCAGGCTGGCCAGCGGCGAATGGGTCGGCTGCTTCGGCCTGACCGAGCCCAACGTCGGCTCCGACCCGGGCGGCATGCTCACCCGGGCCAAGAGCGTGGATGGCGGCTTCGTCCTGCACGGCGCCAAGATGTGGATCACCAATTCGCCCATCGCCGACGTCTTCGTGGTGTGGGCCAAGCTCGACGGCGACCGGGCCGAGGACGTGCGCGGCTTCATCCTGGAAAAGGGCATGAAGGGCCTCTCGGCGCCCAAGATCGAGGGCAAGTTTTCCCTGCGCGCCTCGATCACCGGCGAGATCGTCATGGACGAGGTGTTCGTCCCGGCCGAGAACCTGCTGCCCAAGACCGGCGGCTTGAAGTCGCCCCTGGGCTGTCTGACCAAGGCCCGTTTCGGCATCGCCTGGGGCGCCCTGGGCGCCGCCGAGTTCTGCTGGCACGCGGCGCGCAGCTACACCCTGGAGCGCAAGCAGTTCGACCGCCCCCTGGCGGCCAACCAGCTGATCCAGAAGAAGCTGGCCGACATGCAGACCGAGATCGCCCTGGGGCTGCAATCGGTGCTGCGCGTCGGCCGCCTGATGGACGAGGGCCGCGCCACCCCGGAAATGGTGTCGCTGATCAAGCGCAACTCCTGCGGCAAGTCCCTGGACATCGCCCGGGTGGCCCGGGACATGCACGGCGGCAACGGCATCTCGGACGAGTACCACGTGATCCGCCATGTGCTCAACCTGGAGGCGGTGAACACCTACGAGGGCACCCACGACGTGCACGCCCTGGTGCTCGGCCGCGCCCAGACCGGCATCCAGGCCTTCTTCTGAGCACCGCCATGGGCGCCAGCGCAACCGCCAGCCAGGCTCCGGCCGCCGCCGGGGCCCTGGCCGGCATCACCGTCCTCGACCTGTCCCGGGTGCTGGCCGGCCCCTGGGCCACCCAGCTGCTCGCCGACCTGGGCGCCACCGTGATCAAGGTGGAACGCCCCGGCGCCGGCGACGACACCCGGGCCTGGGGACCGCCCTGGCTGGCCGATGGCGACGGCCAGCCGACCACGGACGCGGCCTACTTCCTGTGTACCAACCGCAACAAGCAGTCGGTGACGGTGGATTTCACCCGGCCCGAGGGCCAGGCCCTGGTCAAGCAACTGGCCGCCCGGGCCGACGTGGTGGTGGAGAACTTCAAGGTCGGCGGGCTGGCGCCCTACGGCCTGGACTACGCCAGCCTCGCGGCGCTCAACCCGAGACTGGTCTATTGCAGCATCACCGGCTTCGGCCAGGACGGGCCCTACGCGCCCCGGGCCGGCTACGACTTCCTGATCCAGGGCATGGGCGGGTTGATGAGCCTGACCGGCCGCCCCGATGGGGAGGAGGGCGAAGGGCCACAGAAGGTGGGGGTGGCCCTCACCGACATCCTCACCGGCCTCTACGCCGCCAACGCCATCCAGGCGGCGCTGCTGCACCGGGCCGCCAGCGGCGAGGGCCAGCACATCGACGTGGCCCTGCTCGACGTGCAGGTGGCCTGCCTGGCCAACCAGGCCCTCAACTACCTGGTGTCGGGCGCCGTGCCCAAGCGCATGGGCAACGCCCACCCCAACATCGTCCCTTACCAGGACTTCCCCACCGCCGACGGCGACATGATCCTGGCCATCGGCAACGACGGCCAGTTCGCCCGCTGGTGCGCAGTGGCCGGGCACCCGGAGTGGGCCCACGACCCGCGCTTCGCCACCAATCCGGCCCGGGTGCGCCACCGCGCCGAGCTGATCCCCCTGATGCGCCAGGTCACCGTGACCCGCACCACCGACGCCTGGATCGCCGCCCTGGAAGCCGAAGCCGTGCCCTGCGGCCCGATCAACACCCTGGACCGGGTCTTCGCCGACCCCCAGGTGCAGCACCGCGGCCTCAAGCTCGACCTGCCCCACGCCGCCGGCGGCCGCGCCCCCGGGGTGGGCAATCCCCTGCACCTGTCGGCCACCCCGGTGGCCTACCGGCAGGCGCCGCCGGTCCTGGGGGAACACACTGACGCCGTACTGACATCAATGGGCTATAGTCCCCAGGACATCGCCGCCCTGCGGGCCGGCGGCGTCGTGTGAGGTCTGAGGCCTGAGCCGGGGCCGCCACGCCACCCCTCTTATTCACCTTTCTTCTTCACCCCCTTCGCGGAGCAAGGCACCACCCCAGTCCCACCCCTCTCTTCCGTAACCGCAGTGTTCAGGTCCACCTAAAAAATCAACGGAGACAAACCATGAGCAAACTGCTTCACACCCTGTTGTTGTCCACCACCCTCGCCCTCGGCACGCTCGGCACCACTGCGGCCCGGGGCGCGGAATTCATCAACGTGCTGACCGGCGGCACCAGCGGGGTGTATTACCCCATGGGCGTGGCCCTCTCCCAGATCTACGGCAAGGCCCTGCCCAACGCCAAGGCCTCGGTCCAGGCCACCAAGGCCAGCGCCGAAAACCTCAACCTGCTCCAGGCCGGCCGCGGCGAAATCGGCTTCACCCTGGGCGACGCCCTCTCGGACGCCTGGAAGGGCGACGAGGAGGCGGGGTTCAAGACGCCCCTGAAGAAGCTGCGCACCGTGGCCGGCATCTACCCCAACTACATTCAGATCGTCGCCAGCGCCGATTCCGGCATCCGCACCCTGGCCGACCTCAAGGGCAAGCGCATCTCGGTGGGGGCGCCCAAGTCCGGTACCGAGCTCAACGCCCGGGCCGTGCTCAAGGCTGCCGGCCTGACCTACAAGGACTTCGCCAAGGTCGAGTACCTGCCCTTCGGCGAGTCGGTGGAGCTGATGAAGAACCGCCAGCTCGACGTCACCCTGCAATCCGCCGGCCTCGGCGTCTCGGCCCTGCGCGACCTGGCCACGGCACAGAAGATCGTGGTGGTGCCGGTGCCCGCCGAGGTGGTGGCCAAGATCGGCGACGCCGCCTACCAGCCCGGCGTGGTGCCGGCCAAGACCTACGAAGGCCAGAACGCCGACGTGACCACGGTGAAGATCCAGAACTTCCTGGTCACTCACGAGGGCGTGCCCGCCGACACGGTGTATGCCATGACCAAGTCGATGTTCGACAACCTGGACCAGCTCACCGCCGCCCACGCCGCCGCCAAGGCGATCAGCAAGGCGGATGCGGCCAAGAACCCACCGGTGCCGCTGCATCCGGGGGCCGAGCGCTACTACCGGGAAGCCGGTCTGCTCAAGTAAGCGGCGATCCACTCTCCGGCCCCGCCAAACCCCGCGCCAGTCCTTGATCTCCACGGCATACCCCTGAAGATCGAGAACTGGCGCGGCCTCCAGGCCACCCACCTCCGAACACCGCGCCCCGCCTGGCTTTCCGCCATGCCAGTTTCGCAGCAACAAACCCCCGCAGAGGTTTGACCATGACATCCCCCCACGCCCTGCCCGGCCTGGCGCCGGAATCTTCCGATCGTGCCGGCCGCACCGATCACGCCGACGGCGCCGCCGAGGAATTCAACGAGCACGGCACCCAGCGCAAGCTGGGCGGCTGGGCGCTGAAGACCTTCACCGCCATCTGCCTGGCCTTTTCCACCTACCAGCTGGTGGTGGCCGCCTTCCACCCCCTGTCCAGCCTGGCCACCCGCTCGCTGCACGTGGGTTTTCTGCTCGCCCTGACCTTTCTCCTCTACCCCTGGAGCAAGCACGGCAAGCTGAACCGCATCGCCCCCCTGGACGCCGTGCTGGCCCTGGTGTCCTTCACTCTCGGCACCTACCACTGGGTGTTCGAGGCCGACCTGATCCAGCGCTCCGGCGACCCGTCCACTACCGACCTGGTGGTGGGCGCCTCCCTGGTGGTGCTGCTCTTCGAAGCGGCCCGGCGCATCCTCGGCCTGGCCCTGCCCCTGGTCTGCGCCAGCTTTCTCGCCTACGGCTTCTTCGGCCAGTACCTGCCGGAAGTGGTGGCCCACCGGGGCTACGGCTTCGACCAGATCGTGAACCAGCTAGCCCTGGGCACCGAAGGCATCTTCGGCATCCCCACCCTGGTGTCGGCCACCTACATCTTTTTGTTCATCCTGTTCGGCGCCTTCCTCGAACACGCCGGCATGATCCACCTGTTCAACTCCCTGGCCCTGGGCCTGGTCGGCCACGCCAAGGGCGGCCCGGCCAAGGTGGCGGTGATCTCGTCCGGCTTCATGGGCACCATCTCCGGCTCCGGGGTGGCCAACGTGCTCACCGTGGGCCAGTTCACCATTCCGCTGATGAAGCGCTTCGGCTACTCGTCGGTGTTCGCCGGGGCGGTAGAGGCCACGTCCTCCATGGGCGGCCAGATCATGCCGCCGGTGATGGGGGCGGTGGCCTTCATCATGGCCGAAACCCTCAACGTGCCCTACGCCGAGATCGTCAAGGCGGCGGTGATCCCGGCCCTGCTCTACTACTTCACCGCCTTCTGGATGGTGCACCTGGAAGCCGGACGCAAGGGCCTGTTCGGCCTGCCCAAGGACCAGTGCCCCAACCCCTGGCGCGCCCTCAAGGAAAGCTGGTACCTGGTGCTGCCCCTGGCGGTGCTGGTGTACATGCTCTTCCACGGCTTCACCCCGATGTTCTCGGGCATGATGGGGCTGGCCCTGACCGCCATCCTGATCCTGGGCGCCGCGGTGGCCGCGCGCATCAGCCACCAGGCCTTCCGCTACGTGTTCTGGCTGGCCTGCGGCCTGGGCGCCGCCACGTTCATCGAATGGGGCATCGTCCCGGTGCTGGGGACCATCGCCCTGCTGGTGGCGGTGGTGATCGGCCTCAAGGGCGGTGGCAAGACCCTGCACACCCTCAAGCTGTCCCTGGCCGACGGGGCCCGCCAGGCCCTGCCGGTGGGGGTGGCCTGCGCCATCGTCGGCGTCATCATCGGCGTTCTCACCCTGACCGGCGCCGCCTCCAGCTTCGCCGGCTTCATCCTGCACGTGGGCGAGCAGAGCCTGTTCCTCTCCCTGGTGCTGACCATGATCGTCTGCCTGATCCTGGGCATGGGCATCCCCACCATCCCCAACTACATCATCACCAGCTCGATCGCCGCCCCGGCCCTGCTCAAGCTCGGGGTGCCGCTGATCGTCAGCCACATGTTCGTCTTCTACTTCGGCATCATGGCCGACCTGACCCCGCCGGTAGCCCTGGCCGCCTTCGCCGCGGCGTCGATCGCCAAGGATTCGCCGATGAAGATCGGCTTCAAGGCCACCCAGATCGCCATCGCCGGCTTCGTCGTGCCCTACATGGCGGTCTACGACCCGCTGCTGATGCTGCAAGGCGACTGGACCGTGCTCGGGGTGGGCTACATCGTCGCCAAGGCCCTGCTCGCCATCTGCCTGTGGGGCGCGGCGGCGGTGGGCTACCTGTGGCAGCCCCTGTCCTGGCCGGCCCGGCTGCTGGCCGCCCTGGGCGCCGGCTTCCTGGTGGCCGCCGCGCCGATCACCGACGACATCGGCTTCGTCCTGGCGGCGGCCTTCCTCGCCTGGCAGGCCCTGCGCCGGCGCGGCCAGGCGGCGGCCGCCACCGCCGGCTGACCGGCGAGCCATCCCGGCCATGGCCGCAGCGCTGGCCCTGTGCCTGGCCCTGGCGGGGGAACCCGCCAGGGCCGCCCCCGCCCGGACGACGGTCCTGCCCGCCGCCACCGCCACCCTGGCCTGGACCCACTCCATCGAGAAGATTCGCTGGGACGAGGACTGGGCGGTCGCGGACCCGGCCACTTCCGCAGCCCTTTCCACTGTCACCGCCTCCGCCCCGCCCACGGCCGCCCCCGGGGTGACGATCACCGAGGCCCGCATCCGCGGCAGCGGCGCCGGCATGGAGATTCCCGAAGGCGCCGTGCTGCGCGACGGGGTCTGGCACTACCGCCCCGGCCTGCCGCCCCTGCCGGCGGTGCGCCTGACCCAGTCGCCCTACGTGCCCCCCTACACCCTGTGCGTGGCCGGCGACTGCCGCCCCCTGCCCGGCTGGCTGGCCGGCGGCGGTACGATCCCCGATAATGCGGTGATCGAACTGCGCCCCTGCCCGGCTTCGCCATGACCGCTTCCCCCACGCCCTACCAGGCCATCGTCGCCATGCCCCCCGCCCACCCGGTGTTCGCCCTGGGCATCCGTTGCGACCGGGACTGCATCACCGAGATCGACTTCCTCCCGCCGGAAGCCGCCGCGGCGGCGCCCCGGATCGACTCGCCCCTGGCTGCCCTGGCGGTGCGGCAGCTGGAAGCCTACGCTGCCGACCCCGGCGCCCCCTTCACCCTGCCCCTGGCCCCCTGCGGCACGCCGTTCCAGCGCCGGGTGTGGGACGGCATCGCCGCCATCCCGCCGGGGGAAACCGTCACCTACGGCGCCCTGGCCAAGACCGTGCACAGCGCCCCCCGGGCCGTGGGCGGTGCCTGCGGCGCCAACCCCTACCCCCTGGTGGTGCCCTGCCACCGGGTGGTGGCCGCCAACGCCGGCTTCAACGACGGTCTGGGCGGCTTCGCCCGGGAACGGGGTGGCTTCCTGCTCGCCATCAAGCGCTGGCTGCTCACCCACGAGGGCATCCTGCCGGCATGAGCGCGGCCCGTACCAGCGCCGCCACTGCCTCCCCGGCGGCGGCCGAGCCCGTTCCGCCCCGCCCGGAAGACCTGGCCGAGATCGACCTGTTCTGCGACGCCCTGTGGCTGGAGGACGGCCTGGCCAAGGCCACCCTGTCGAGCTACCGGGCCGACCTGACCGGCCTGTCCCGCTGGCTGGCGGAACGGGACGGCGCGCCCCTGGCCGCCGCCGGCGCCACCGACCTGGGCCGCTACCTGGCCCACCTGGCCGCCGGGCACAAGGCCACTTCCCAGTCGCGCCACCTGTCCACCCTGCGCCGCTACTACCGCTGGTTGGCCGTGCGGGGCCGGCGCGCCGACGACCCCACCGCCACCCTGGCCATGCCCGGCCGGGCCGAGCGCCTGCCCAAGGTGCTCTCGGAAGAGAACGTGGAGGCCCTGCTGGCCGCCCCGGACGTGACCACCCCCCTGGGCCTGCGCGACCGGGCCATGCTGGAAACCCTCTACGCCACCGGCCTGCGCGTCTCGGAACTGGTGGGGTTGCGCCTCTTCGAAGTGAACTTCGACATGGGGGTGGTGCGGGTGCTGGGCAAGGGCGCCAAGGAACGTCTGGTGCCCCTGGGCGAACTGGCCCTGGAATGGCTGGAGCGCTACCTGGCCGAGGCCCGGCCCGGCCTGATGGGGCAGCGCAGCGGCGACGACCTGTTCGTCACCGCCCGGGGCGCTGCCATGACCCGGCAGATGTTCTGGACCCTAATCAAGCGCTACGCCCCCCAGGCCGACATCGACCCGGCCCGCCTGTCGCCCCACGTGCTGCGCCACGCCTTCGCCACCCACCTGCTCAACCACGGCGCCGACCTGCGGGTGGTGCAACTGCTGCTCGGCCACGCCGACATCTCCACCACCCAGATCTACACCCACGTCGCCCGGGAACGGCTGAAGACCCTGCACGCCCAGCACCATCCCCGGGGCTGAGACGCCGGCCCGGCCGCCGGCGGGCAGCCCGCCGGCTGGTATGCTATGGGGATCGCGCCCTCTTCCCCCGGCCCGCGCCTTGCCCGAACTCCTCGCCGTGACCACCCATCCCGCAGCGCCGCCCCCGGCCCCGCCTTCCGAAGCGGTCGAGCCGGGCACGGGCACGCCGCCCTTCTTCCCCACCCTGAGCGGCTACGCCGGAGGCCAGGACGACCCGCGCGCGCCCAACCCGGTGCTGTACGCCTACGGGCTGTTCACCGTCTTCCTGGTGCTGATCGCCTTCGTGGTGGACATCCTGGTGGCCCGGGACCAGGAGCTGAAGGCCGGCGAACAGGCCCTGACCCAGCACGCCCGCCTGCTCGCCGAGCACGCCGCCCGCTCCTTCGACAGCGTCGAGGTGCTGCTCGACGAACTCAACCGCGACCTCTCCAGCGGCCACCGCTGGTGGGACTGGTCCGACGCCCGGGGCCACGAATTCCTGCGCGTGCGCATGACCCGCACCCTGCCCCAGATCCGCCACCTGATCGTCTTCGACGACAAGGGCACCCAGCGCTTCTCCGGCTCGTTCTACCCGGCCAACCCGATCAACATCGCCGACCGGGTCTATTTCGAGCGCCTCAAGTCCGGCGAGGCCCGCACTCGCTACGGTCCCTACATCGGCCGCAACAGCAACCGCCACACCTACGCCGTGGCGCGCCGCCTGGAGCGGCCCAACCGCAATTTCGCCGGGGTGCTGATGGCCGCCCTGGAACCCCAGTATTTCGAGGATTTCTGCTGGAGCACCCGGCCCGAGGATTCATTCCAGGCCGCCCTGGTCAACAGCGCCGGCATCCTGGTGGCCCTGTGCCGCCAGGACGCCGAGGATCAGGACGAATACCTGGGCCGCGACTTCCGCGAGGTGATGGCCGACCGGGATTTCCGCCACGCCAGCCCTTTGGCCGAGACCCTGCGCAGCGAGCGCCACCTGCTCGCCCAGGTGGAAGTGCCGGGCTACGACGACCTGCGCATCGTCACCGTGCGCACTACCGAGAGCACCCTCCGCCAGGTCCAGGTGATGGCCCTGGTGGGGGTGGCGGCCATCTCCCTGCTCATCGCCGGCCTGCTCGTCCGCCGCCAGTTCATCGGCCTGCGGGCGCTGACCGTGGAACTGACCGGCCACCGGGACAACCTGGCCCAGCGGGTGCGCCAGGCCACCCGTGAGATCGAGACCCGCCGCCGCGACGCGGAGCGGGCCAACCGGGCCAAGACCCGCTTCCTCGCCGCCGCCAGCCACGATCTGCGCCAGCCCCTGCACGCCCTGCGCATGTTCCTTTCCGACCTGCGCCAGACGCACCTGGCGCCGGAGCAGCAGGCGGTGCTCAAGCGCATCGAGGTGGCCACCGGGGCCATGGGCGACCAGCTGGAAAGCCTGCTGGAAATCTCCCGCCTCGACCTGACCCGCATCGACCCGGAACGCCACACCCTGCCGGTATCCGAGCTGTTCACCAGCCTGGCCGCCACCTACGCCCCCCTGGCCGAGGCCGCCGCAGTGGCGTTGAGCTTCCACGCACCGCGCCGCGGCCTGGGGCTGATCGAGACCGACCCTGCCCTGCTGTCGCGCCTGCTCGGCAACCTGATCGACAACGCCATCAAGTTCACCCCGGGCGGCCACGTCATGGTCTGCGCCCGGCGCCACGGCCCCGAGCACCTGCGCATCGAGGTGCGGGACAACGGTATCGGCGTGCCCCTGGAGCACCAGGACGGCATCTTCGAAGAGTTCTACCAGGTCGGCAACGCCGCCCGCCAGGCGGAAAAGGGCCTGGGCCTGGGCCTGGCCATTGTGCGCCGCCTCTCGGACCTGCTCGGCCACCGCATCCGCTTCGCCTCGCGCCCCGGTGTCGGCACGGTCTTCGGCGTGGTCATTCCCAGTCCCCTGCGCCCGCGCCTCGGCGCCGCGCCCCGGGGGCCGGGCGTCACCGTGCTGTCGGCTTTCCCCCCCAACGAGGACGAGCGCGCCCTGTTGGCAACCCTGACCGGCTGGGGCTACGCTATCCGCCACGAGGAACTGCCCCTGCCGCCGGGCCGGCTCCTGCCGGGGCGCAACGACCCCTACGCGGTCACCCTGTACTGCAAGCGCCAGCCCGGTCCCTTCGCCGACGAAGAGACCGCCACCCTGCTACAGGCCACGGTGATCGTCGTCGCCCCGGAGCGGGATGCCCACCCGGCCCTGCCCAACGTCCTCAACCGCCCCCTGCGCCCGGCCCGCCTGCGCGCCCTGCTGCGCAGCCTGGCCTCCCACCCGGAATCCGGCGCGGGCGAGTAGCCCGCCCCGATGGAGAAGCACCATGTCACGCCACGACGACCCCACCCACGGGAACGCCCCGGAAACGCCGGCCACCCGCTTCCTGAAGAGCCAGCACGTACCCTATTCCGCCCACCTGTACGCCTACGAGGAGCACGGCGGCACCAAGGTGTCCGCCCGGGAGCTGAACGTGGACGAGCACGCGGTGGTGAAGACCCTGGTGTTCGAGGACGAGAACAAGAAGCCCCTGATCGTGCTGATGCACGGCGACCGCAAGGTGTCGGCCAAGGAACTGGCGCGCCAGATCGGCGCCAAGCACGTGGAGCCCTGCAAGCCCGAGGTGGCCAACCGCCACACCGGCTACCTGGTGGGCGGCACCAGCCCCTTCGGCACCAAGAAGGCGATGCCGATCTACATCGAGAAGAGCATCCTCGGCCTGGCCCTCATCTACATCAACGGCGGGCGGCGCGGCTTTCTGGTGGGGGTCCATCCCCACGACGTGCTGCGGGTGCTGACCCCCAAGCCGGTGTCCGCCGCTCTGGAGAAGTAACGCGGCCGGACTGCGGTGCGATCAGGCGGAGCGCTCGATCACCACGCCGACGCGCCGCACCCCGGGCATCATGCCCAGCTTGGCGATGGACACCTGGACCCACTGGGCACCGAAGTCCTCCAGCAGTAGGGTGGCGACGAATTCGGCCAGCTTTTCGATCAGGCCGAACTGGCGGGTGCCCAGCTCCTGGCGCAGGCGGCCCACCACCTCGGCGTAGTTGATGGTGTCGTGGATGTCGTCGCTGGCCCCGGCCGATGCGGTCGACAGGCCGATCTTCAGCGACAGCTCGACGGTCTGGCGCATCTCCCGTTCCCGCGGATAGATGCCGATCAGGGTGTCGATGCGCAGCTCGTCGATGAAGATGATGTCCATGGAAGGTCCGGGTCGGCCACCCGCCCGGCAGGGCCGGCGGCGCGATGTTGCGGTGGGGAAGTGTAGAATCCGGCGGATTTTACCTGCCGCCCTTCCGGGCCACCTATCTTTATGCCCCCTGCCACCGCCCTCGCCGCTGCCGCCCCCGCCCTGCTGCTGTTCCTGGCCGCCGGCTACCTGCTCGGCTCCCTGCCCTTCGCCGTGATCGTCTCCCGGGTCTTCGGCCTGGCCGACCCGCGCAGCTACGGCTCGGGCAACCCGGGGGCGACCAACGTGCTGCGCTCGGGCAACAAGAAGGCGGCCCTGTTCACCCTGCTCGGCGACGCCCTCAAGGGTGTGGCGGCGGTGGTGCTGGCGCGCAGCCTGAACGCCCCTGAACTGGTGGTGGCGCTGACCGGTCTGGCCGCCTTCCTCGGCCACCTGTTCCCCCTCTTCCTCAAGTTCAAGGGCGGCAAGGGCGTGGCCACCGCCGCCGGCGTGCTGCTCGCCCTGGACCCGGTGGTGGGCCTGGCCGCCCTGGGCACCTGGCTGGCCGCGGCCGTAGTGACGCGCTACTCGTCCCTGGCCGCCCTGCTCGCCGCCCTGGCGGCGCCCCTGGCCGTGGGCCTGAGCGGTGGCGGCGGCGGCCAGCTGCTGGTGGTGGCCGTCATGGCCCTGGGCCTGATCGCCAAGCACTGGGCCAACATCCAGCGCCTGATGGCTGGCCAGGAACCGAAGATCGGCGCCAAGAAGAAGGCCGCCTGACGCGGATTCCGCCCAGGCGCCGATCCAGCGCCAACAAAAAAACGAAGGCCGCCCGAGGGGGCGGCCTTTTTCATGGCGATTGCGCGACAGCGATGGTTGCGGAAGATGGCCCCGGAATTCAGTCCGCCGGGCTCATCAGTTCGGCCAGGGGCCAGCGCGGCCGCACCGCGAAGGTGCCGGCGGGGCGCGCCGCCCCGGCGTCGGCGGCCAGGCGCAGGGCGCCGGCCAGGGCGATCATCGCCCCGTTGTCGGTGCAGAATTCCAACTCGGGGTAATGGACCCGCAGGCGGCGGCGCCGCGCCGCCTCGTCGAGCATGGCACGCAACTGGCGGTTGGCCCCCACCCCGCCGGCCACCACCAGCCGGTTCAAGCCGGTCTGCTTGAGGGCCTTGAGGGATTTCTTGACCAGCACTTCGACGATAGCGTCTTGGAAGCCCCGGGCCAGATCGGCCCGCTGGGCGTCGTCCAGTTCGCCGCGCTCGCCGCCCATGTCGCGCACCCGGGTCAGCACCGCGGTCTTCAATCCGGCGAAGGAAAAATTCAGGTCGTCGGAATGGAGCATCGGCCGGGGCAGGGCCACCTGGTCCGGCCGCCCGTCCTCCGCCAGCCGGGCCAGGGCCGGGCCGCCCGGGTAGGGCAGGCCGAGCAGCTTGGCGGTCTTGTCGAAGGCCTCGCCGGCGGCGTCGTCCAGGGTTTCCCCCAGAAGGGTGTAGCGGCCAACGCCATCGACCCGCATCAGCTGGGTATGCCCCCCGGACACCAGCAGGGCGACGAAGGGGAAGGTGGGGGCATCGGTGGACAACAGGGGCGACAACAAATGCCCCTCCAGGTGGTGCACCGGCACCACCGGCTTGCCCAGGGCCGTGGCGAGGGCTTCGGCGAAGGCGCAACCCACCAGCAGGGCGCCGGCCAGGCCGGGGCCCTGGGTGTAGGCGACGGCGTCGACCTCGGCCAGGGCCTTGCCGCTGCGGGCCAGGGCCTCGCGCAACAGGGGCACCACCCGGCGGATGTGGTCCCGGGACGCCAGTTCCGGCACCACGCCGCCATAGGCGCGGTGCAGGGCGATCTGGGAATGGAGGGTATGGGCGAGCAGACGGGACGATGCCGGGACCGATGTCCCCGAGGCCGCCGGCCCGTTTCCGGACCCGACCTCCACCAGGGCAACGCCGGTCTCGTCGCAGGAGGATTCGAGGCCGAGCACTAGCATGGCGGCGATTTTACCCCAGCGGGGCGGGCAGGCACGGGCCGCCTTGCGCGGCGCGGGCGTCGCAGGCATGCGTTCCCTGGCAGGCGGGGCGCAGCGCCAGATGGGGCCAAGATGTTGACCTACTTGAAATTTATTGACTTTTCCCTTTATACTTGCCGACTTTCTCTGTCGAAAACCAATCGGGGACCGATTTCAATGCCTTCTATCCGCGTCAAGGAAAACGAGCCGTTTGAGGTGGCGATCCGCCGCTTCAAGCGCACTGTCGAAAAAACCGGTCTGCTGACCGAACTGCGTGCCCGCGAGTTCTACGAAAAGCCCACCGCCGAGCGCAAGCGCAAGGCCGCCGCCGCCGTCAAGCGTCACCACAAGCGCATCCGCAGCCAGCAGCTGCCGCCGAAGCTCTACTGATATCGACGCTCGTTCCTGACGCCCCGGGCCCGGCACCCCGTGCCCGCCCCGGCCCGTCGGACACGATCCGCCGCGAAGCCGCCGATCCCCGATCGGCGGCTTTCGGCGTTTTGGGGCTCGCCGCCCCGCCCCTCTCCGCGAAAGTCTCCGCCATGAGCCTCAAGATCCGCATCAGCGACGACATGAAATCGGCCATGAAGGCCAAGGACGCGCCCCGCCTGGGCGCCCTGCGCCTGCTCCTGGCGGCGATCAAGCAAAAGGAGGTGGACGAGCGCATCGAGCTGACCGACGCAGACGTGGCCGCCGTGGTGGAAAAGCTGCTCAAGCAGCGCCGCGACAGCATCACCCAGTACGAGGCCGCCGGCCGCGAGGACCTGGCCGCCGCCGAGCGCTTCGAGGCCGAGGTGTTGACCGCCTACCTGCCGGCCCAGCTGTCGGCAACCGAGATCCAGGCGGCAGTGGCTGCCGCCGTGGCCGCCAGCGGCGCCGCCGGCCCGGCCGACATGGGCAAGGTGATGGCCATCCTCAAGCCCCAGCTGGCCGGCAAGGCCGACATGGGCGAGGTGTCCCGGCAGGTCAAGGCCGCCCTGGCCGGTTGACCCCACCCCAGCCCGCCCCGGAGCGCCGGTGATTCCCGAATCCTTCATCCAGGATTTGCTGCAGCGGATCGACATCGTCGATGTCATCGATCCCCTGGTACCGCTGAAGAAGGCGGGGTCCAACTACGCCGCACGCTGCCCCTTCCACAACGAGAAATCCCCCTCCTTCACCGTCAGCCCATCGAAGCAGTTCTACCACTGCTTCGGCTGCGGCGCCCACGGCTCGGCCATCGGCTTCCTGATGGAATACCAGGGGCTGTCCTTCGTCGATGCGATCAAGGCCCTGGCGGACCGGGTCGGCCTGCAAGTGCCCCAGGAGCCGCGCCGCGGCGGCGGCCACGGCGACTTCGAATCCGCCCCCCGCCCCGCCGCCCAGACCCGGGCCCTGACCGATCTGCTGGCCTCGGCCGCGCGCTACTACTACGAGCAGCTCAAGCGCTCCGACAAGGCCATCGGCTACCTCAAGCAGCGCGGTCTGTCCGGCGAAATCGCCGCCAAGTTCGGCATCGGCTACGCCCCCGAGGGCTGGCAAAACCTGGAGGAGATTTTCCCCAACTACCAGGACGCCCAGCTACAGGCCGCCGGCCTGGTCATCAAGAACGACCAGGGCCGCCTCTACGACCGCTTCCGCGACCGGATCATGATCCCCATCGTGAACCAGAAGAACGAGGTGATCGGCTTCGGCGGTCGGGTGTTGGGCAGCGGCGAACCCAAGTACCTCAACTCCCCGGAAACCCCGGTGTTCGAAAAGGGGCGCGAATTGTTCGGCCTGCCCCAGGCCCGGGTCGGCCTGCGGGAAACCGACACGGCAATCGTGGTCGAAGGCTACATGGACGTGATCGCCCTGGCCCAGCACGGCGTGGGCAACGCCGTGGCCACCCTGGGCACCGCCACCACCGCCACCCACATCCAGAAACTGTTCCGCCAGGTGGAGCGGGTGGTTTTCTGCTTCGACGGCGACGCCGCCGGCCGCAAGGCGGCGTGGCGCGCCCTGGAGAACGCCCTGGATTCGCTCTCGGACCAGAAGACGGTGGCCTTCGTCTTTCTCCCGCCGGAGCACGATCCGGACAGCTACGTGCGCGAGCGCGGCAAGGACGCCTTCCAGGCCACGGTGGCCCAGGCCACGCCGTTGTCGGACTTTCTCATCCAGCACCTGTCGGCCGAGGCCGACCCCCACACCGCCGAGGGACGGGCCAAGCTGGTGGCCGAGGCCAAGCCCCTGCTGCTCAAGCTCACCGCCCCCCTGCTGCGTCTGCAACTGGTCAAGCGGCTCGCCGACACCACCGGCTTTTCCCAGCAGGAAGTGGAGCGGCTGTGCGAGTTGCGCCACATCGCCCCGCCGGCGCCGGCCCGGGTGCCGCGCCAGGCGCCGTCGCTGATGCGCGGGCTGATCGAGGTGCTGCTGCAAAAACCCGAGCTGGCGCGGGACCTGCCCCTCACCCTGCTGCCCGGCGGTGACCCGGAAGCCCGGGCGGTGCTACGCCTGGCCCAGGCCATCCTGGCCGCCGAGGCGCCGCTACCCTACGCTACGTTGATCGAGCGCCTGCGCGGCAGCAGCGAGGAAGCCCTGATCCGCGAGGTGGCCGGGCGCCTGCTGCAACAGGCGCCGGCCGAGGGCTCGGACGAGACCGCGGTGCTCGACGAAGTATGGCGGGGCTACCTGGACCAACTCACCCGGGACCAGCTCGACCAGGAATTTCAGCGTCTGACCAAGAAGGCCCAGGAGGCCGGACTGGATGCGGACGAAAAGCAGGAATACGCCCGCCTGGTGGTGGAAATGAACCGCCTCGGGCGCATCAGCCGCCGCCGCTAGCGCCCCTTGCCCCGACTGCGGGGAAGACGGCTAAGCGGTGGTATAATTAAGAGTTTTTCGAATCGATCGGATAAAGGGTCATGGCAAAGGAAAAGGCAAAGGACGCCGCCAAGGAAATCCTCAAGGCCAAAGCCGCCAAGGCGAAGGCTTCGTCGGCCGAGCCCGCGGAAGCCGGTTCTCCGTCCGCCGTGGATGCCGAAACGCGCAGAACGCGCCTCAAGAACCTGATCAAGCTCGGCAAGGAACGGGGCTACCTGACCTACGCCGAAATCAACGACCACCTGCCTGACGACGTGGTGGACGCCGAGCAGATCGAATCCATCATCACCACCTTCAGTGACATGGGCATCAAGGTCTTCGACGAGGCTCCGGCCGCCGAAGAACTGCTCATGTCCGACACCGCCGCCGCTGCCAGCGACGACGAGGATGTGGAAGAACAGGCCGAAGCCGCCCTGTCCACCGTCGATTCCGAATTCGGCCGCACCACCGACCCGGTGCGCATGTACATGCGCGAGATGGGCACCGTCGAGCTGCTCACCCGGGAAGGCGAGATCGAGATCGCCAAACGCATCGAGGAAGGCCTCAAGCACATGGTGCTGGCCATTTCTGCCTGCCCCTCCACCATCACCGAGATCCTGGAGATGGCCGAGAAGGTGGAAAAGGAAGAGATGCGCATCGACGAACTGGTCGATGGCCTGATCGACCCCAACGCCGTCGAGGAAGAAGCCGCCCCCGCCGCCGAGCTGCCGTCTGCCGATGACGAAGACATTGACGACGATGGCGACGACGAGGACGGCGAAGGCGGCGCCGTGTCCGCCTCCCTGCTCCAACTCAAGACCGATGCCCTGGAGCGCTTCGCCACCATCAAGGCCGCCAACGCCAAGATGGTCAAAGCCCTCGCCAGCAAGGGCAGCCAGGACAAGATCTACCTCAAGCACCAGAAGCAGATCTCCGACGAGCTGATGCTGATCCGCTTCACCTCGCGCACCATCGAGCGGCTGTGCGATGGCGTACGCGCCATGGTCGAAAGCGTGCGCGAACGCGAACGCAAGATCCTCGACATCTGCGTCGAGCGCGCCGGCATGGCCCGCAGCCACTTCATCAAGTCCTTCCCGGGCAACGAGGTGAACCTGGCCTGGGCCGAAGCTGAAGTGTCCGCCGCCGGCAAGGCCGCCTACGCTGCCGTGCTGGCCCGCAACATCCCGGCAATCCACGAAGAGCAGCAGAAGCTGATCGACATCCAGAACAAGATCGGCATCTCGCTCAAGGAACTCAAGGACATCAACAAGCAGATGTCCACCGGCGAAGCCAAGGCGCGCAAGGCCAAGCGCGAGATGACCGAGGCCAACCTGCGCCTGGTGATCTCCATCGCCAAGAAGTACACCAACCGGGGCCTGCAGTTCCTCGACCTGATCCAGGAAGGCAACATCGGCCTGATGAAGGCGGTGGACAAGTTCGAATACCGGCGCGGCTACAAGTTCTCCACCTATGCCACCTGGTGGATTCGCCAGGCCATCACCCGCTCGATCGCCGACCAGGCCCGCACCATCCGCATCCCGGTGCACATGATCGAGACGATCAACAAGATGAACCGGATCTCCCGCCAGATTCTCCAGGAAACCGGCGTGGAACCGGACCCGGCCACCTTGGCGGAAAAGATGGAGATGCCCGAGGAGAAGATCCGCAAGATCCTCAAGATCGCCAAGGAGCCCATCTCCATGGAGACGCCGATCGGCGACGACGACGACTCCCACCTGGGCGACTTCATCGAGGACACCGCCACCACCGCCCCGGTGGAAGCGGCCATGTACGCCAGCCTCAAGGAAGTCACCGGCGAGATTCTGGACAGCCTGACCCCGAGGGAAGCCAAGGTGCTGCGCATGCGCTTCGGCATCGAGATGAACACGGACCACACCCTGGAAGAAGTCGGCAAGCAGTTCGACGTCACCCGGGAGCGCATCCGCCAGATCGAAGCCAAGGCCCTGCGCAAGCTGCGCCACCCGTCCCGTTCGGACAAGCTGCGCAGCTTCCTCGACTCCAACAGCAACTGACGGCGCCAACCGCTTGACGGGCCGTTAGCTCAGTCGGTTAGAGCAGGGGACTCATAATAGAACGGGCTAAACTGCAAGAGCTTGCGAAAAACGTAGCAGTAGCAAGCACTTGCAGCGAGCACGCAAAGCGCAGAGAATCGACGGTGTAACCAAAATGTACGCCGCGCAAACAGTTTCGGGCCTATAGCTCAGTTGGTCAGAGCAGGCGACTCATAATCGCTTGGTCGCAGGTTCAAGTCCTGCTGGGCCCACCATCCAAAGCCCCGCGCCGCAAGGCTCCGGGGCTTTTTCTTTGCCTGCCACCCAGAGTCGAGGGTCGGTTACACGGCGCGTACATGCCGCCCTTAGGCCACGCTGCGAATGTGGTCGCCGCCACCCTATTGAGCCGGGGCCATTAGCGGCCTGTGCCGCCCCACAGCGCCACGGATTCCTACCCACGTTGCCGCAGGTACTCTTTTTCCGCCTCCTGCACCAAATCCGCAGCAGAAACCCCCAGCGCTTGCCCCAATCCGATCAATGTCGTGATGGTAGGCTGCCTGACGCCTCGCTCAAGGCGCGATACGAACGTCCGATCAACATCTGCACGGTGGGCAAGCTCTTCCTGAGAGATGTTCCGATCCGATCTATATCGTCGTAGAACCTCCCCAAAAATCTTGCCAATGTCTGTTATTTCCGTGCTCGTCATAGCCCACGAGCATGGTTTTCATGTAGCCTATAGTCCACGGCCTATAGGCACGGTGCCTATAGGCTTCAGCAGAGGATGCTATGGCGCTGATCAAATGTCATGAATGCGGGACTGAGGTAAGCTCGAAAGCGAAGGCTTGCCCCTCCTGTGGCGCGAAGCCAAAAAGAAAATCGTCGATTCTGAAATGGGGTGCGGGGATATTCGTCGCCTTCATAGCCTATGGCGCGTACGTGGATTCAAACATGACGCCAGAACAGAAGGCGGCCAGAGCTGAGGAACGCGCAGCCCGAGAAGCGGAAGACTCAAAACAGGCAGCCGAGAAAAAGGCTCGCGACGATGAAAAAGCGTGCAGCAATCAGACGACGGCGTTCGTTATGTCGCAATCGTTTGTCAAACAGCGCCTGAAAGCACCGGCTAGCGCGGACTTCCCCTATGTAACAGACGATGGCGTAAAGACCAGCTATCGCGGAGATTGCACCCATGAAGTTCTGGCCTACGTTGATTCGCAGAACAGCTTTGGGGCCAAGATCAGGACGAAGTATTACGTCAAGCTGAAGAACCAGAAAGGAACTGACGATTGGCGACTACTCGACATCAAGATTAGCGAGTAGCCAGTACGTCGGACACGCCACACGACCTGGCAGCCAGCAAGGCGCAGTTATTGGCAGCGCCAGCGCTCCGCGCGAAAATGGCGGGCATCCCTACAACGAGTCTGATAAATGCCGATGTCCTCAACCCAGATCGGAGCAATAGGCGAAAACCTGCTGGTCAATGCAGTGATGAAGGCCAGCGACGGGCGCTTGTCGCCGTTCCAACCCCTTGCCGACGATGACGGGCTGGACGTGCTTTTCTTCGACAAGGTGACGGGCAACTCGGTCGCCATCCAGTTGAAGTGCCGCACCGTGTCCATCCGCAAGCGCAACTCCGAGGAGCGCGGCAACGTCGTCCATTTCCAAGTCCGGCAAGCCACGTTCAACGAGGCACGGCGCGCCTACCTTGTCGCCGCTCTGTTTAACGAGGAGCTGACTCACTTTGTAGCCACATGGTTCATACCGATGGCGCTGCTGCCCGAGGTGGGCAAGGACATATCCGGGAAATGGGTCATTCGTCCCAGCAAGGCGGAAGGTAGCGCTGACCGCTACACTCCATATCGGTGCCTGACCGCCGAGGAACTGGCGAACCGAATCATTGCCGTGTGCGAGGGTAAGCAAGCCGCGCCCGGTGCGCCGGACTGTTGATTTTCGGTCAGCGCAACAAGCCCCAGCCAGCAGTCCCGGCGCGTGCGGTGCCGTCGTCGATCCAGTTCATCAGGCAGTGCAACACCACAGGGCCATCAACCGGGCACATGCGGCCGTCCGCAATGGCAGCGCCGAGCGTGTCGCTGACCCAGCCGCGCATCTCGTCGCTGGCACCTTGCGAGCGCTCCAGCTTCTTGAGTCGGACAAGCATGCCCTTGGCGCTGCTGATACTCACGTGATTACTCCCACGACTCGCGCAGCGCCTCGCCCAGCTTGAAAGCGCGGAGCAGGTTCAAGTCGGACATGGTTTGCCGGTCTGCGTGCGCCTCGATGCGGCGCTGTTGAATCTGTTGCAGGTCGCTGGGCGTTACCGTGTGCTTCACGGGCGTGTTCTCGCGCGGGTCGGTGTGCAGGTTCTTCATTGCAGCGCCCCCTTACGGCATGCCCGCGCGCTTACCAGTGAGAGCAGTTGGGCAGCTTCCACGCGCACCGCAGGGTCAGGGCAGTCGCGGATCACCTCAAGGCAGGTCTGCACAATCAGCTTGAGGCTGGCTTTGCGCTGCTGGGGCGTATCCCACATGGGCACCGTTCGCCAACCGTGCTGCGGAATGCTGTCGGTGTCGAAAATGCTCATTGGTTCTTTTCCTCCAGCGCGATAAGGCGCGCTTCCAATTCATCAACGGCACGGATGCCCGCAACCGACTGGATGCAGTCGATCAGGAGTTTCCCCGTGTCAGGGTCTATCGCACCCTCGCTGACACCCTTCAGAATCTGCCCAGCCTGCTCCGATAGCGGACGATCTTGCGACAATTCAAACTCCACCGTAGGCGCACGCGAGCGCAATGGGGGCTGGGCGCGTTGCAGCAACAGGTTCATCGCGGTCATGTCGCCCGCCTTCGCTGCATCAACGAGGACTTGCAGCAGCTCGGCCTTGTTCTCATCGAAGGCGCGGGCCACGAAGTTGGTTTTGTTCCGCGCGCCTTTTGGACGGCCAGCCGGGTTGCCGCTCACCCCGGGCTTGAACCCGCCACGGCGCGGCGGCTCCTGCGCAGCAGGGGAGTCCTGCCACGTCTTGAGCCATTCAGGCGATTGGGTTTCGGACACCTTGATTACCTCCGCTTGATGTTGTTGATAGCAGGAGCCAACAAGGTCACTGGCCAATGTCCTTGAGGACGAAGGCTTGCTCGGCTGCCGTCTTCGCTTCACGAAGAGCCTTGGCCTTGTGCGGGGGCGCGCCAACTGCACGAGCCATTGACTCAAACACCAGACCCGCGCGTTCTTCGATCATTTGCTTCGCGCCCTTCATAGCCTTGAGGCGCTGCGCCAGTTCAGGCGAGTTGCGTTCGTGGTAGTGACGAACATAGACCGCTTGGAAATTCGCATCGAGGCCGGACAGGTAAGGCGGAGACCCCAGCACTGCGCCAAGCGTGACATGATCGGCAGCATCCAGCGCCTGCTGGATAAAAGCGTGGCGCTTCTCGGTCGGCATGTCCCGCACGAAGGCGCGAATCTCACCGGCGATGCTGGCCGCTGCTTTCGATTCAATGGGCGTAGTGAGCTGCTGCTCCAGCGCCACGATTGCCTTGTCCAAGTTCGAGCGGGTCACGTCAAAGCTCTTGGTGATGCGGGCGAGGTGCTTCTGTGCAAAGTCATCCGTGTGGATGATCTGCTGCGCTTCGTTCCAGGTGGGATTCGCGGCAGCCGCCTCCTTCGCCGCCAAAACAGCACGCACGCCTTCATAGGCGGTGCTGAACGCGGTCATGGTCGGCGCGAGATACGGCGCGGTCTGCTCGTCAAAGCCGTCAATGCTCTTCACGTTCTCGGGGTGAAGCGAGGGCGAAATTCGGTGATCCACGTTGTCTGTCATGGTGCAAACTCCTTGATAAAAGGCGCGTAACTGGTACGCATTGCATACACGCTAGGACTCTCTGCCGCAGGTCCGCAAGCAAAAGCAGCGCAAAAACAACGTCTTACAGTTCATTAAAAAACAGAGAACAAGGTCTTCCATGTAATTGGGTCGGCATGTCAGCACGAGCGAAGTGGCGGCAGCGCTGCCCCCTTGCTCCCCTTCGTACCCCTTGCCCAAAACGGCCACATACACTTACTGGACTAGCTTTCGCATAAGAAATAGCGAGGGGGCTAAAGGGTGCGAAGGGGGCAGCGCGTCGGTTCATGTGCGGCACAGTTCGCGCTCAATCTCAAGCGTGCTGGCCTGCTTCCACCGCTGTGGGTTCCGCAGTACCCAGACCTTCTGCTTTGGCCTACCGCCCAGCGTCAGCGGCTTAGCGATTCGCTCAATACCCGCCTTCGCTGCAATAGGTGCCAGCAGCTTCCACCGCCTGCTAGCTTCGGGCGACAAGCTAGGCGGCTCGCCGTAGATGAACTGGAATAAGTGATCCGCCAGAACAAGATCGCGGGTGCAGGACGCAACCAGTTCAGCGGCTCGCTCATCCTCGTGCGTCATGCTGGTAGCGACGACCGATTGCTTGGCCTCGTTCATCACGGCGCGCTCGCCGGGGTTGAACGCCGATATGTCACGCCTCAGCAGAAGCTCGCGCACCGACGCGACAAACGCCGAATCTCCCAGCGCGCGGTAGAGCTTCGAGTAATAGTCCGCTCCCCGTGGTTCGCTCGGGTTGCGGATTACGTTCCAGCGGCGGTCGTCCGCGTGCAGCGGTAGCGCTGACTCGTAGTTGGAGAACAGCAGCCAGCGGCAGCAATTCACTTCGCTATGCTGGATGCCGTACTTGGCATTGATGAAGCGCTCCGAGGTCGTCACCATCGACTTGAGCTTTTCGGAGTGCTGCCACCGCTCGCCCGTGCCGCCCTCGTTAATCTCATCGACGACCGCCAGCAGCTTGCGCGATAGCTGACCGTTGAAGCCGTTCTGGAAAGTGCCTTTCAGGTCGTAGTCCAGCGCCACATGCCCAGACCAGACGCACGCCATCAGCGACGCGAGCCAGTTGCGGCCCACGCCCTGCGACGTGGCGATCATCAGATAGTGCGCGTGCGGCAGTTCGCCCGGCTTCTGCTCAATGTGTGCAAGCCAATCAAGGAAGCGCTCGCGCTCCGCCTCGTCGGGCACCAGATAGCGGACATGATCGACAAACGGCTGCACCCGTGCCTGCCAGTCGGCGGGCGGGTTGTGGGGTTTCGGCTTCCACAGGTTCATGGCTGGCCGACCGTCAGGGCTGGCGCAAAACTCACCCGCGCGAGGGTCGAACGTCAGCGTATAGACAACGATGCGCCGTTCATCCTGCTGCCAGATATTGAACGTCGGCACCCACTTCATTTCGCCCGTCTTCTTGTCCTCAATCTCCGTCCTGTTGTGCGCTAGCAGGGTGCCCATGACATTCGGCGGCACTCGTATGGCGGGCATGTCGCGGAAGGTGACAAGGGGCTTCTCCGCAGCCACGAACACCAGCGACTGAAGCATCATGTCCAGCTTCATTGACGGCGCGCGCGTGGCGCTCAGGTCAATTTCGCCTTCGCCAATCTGCTTGAAGCGAAAACGCTGCTTCTCTCTGCTCTCCGCAAGTGCCGCGTCAATGGCAGCGTTGAGCGCTGGCATCTGCGCCTTGATAGCGTCGGCCCGCTGCTGCTCAATGGCCTGCCTTCCGCGTATCACGCTCAACGTGCGGTTGATGTAACGATCATCCTTGACTGCCTTTTCGCGCTTGCCCAGCGCTGAGTCCCGGAAGCACCGCCTCACCTGCTCATTGCTCTCGCTGTAGAAGGCAATGATGCTCAACAGCGCCAAATCGGCTTCGCTCTGCGATGTGTAGTCCTCTTGCCACTGCCCCTGCCACAGCTTGCAGAACTTCTCCGCGTTGCTGGCGCTGACCGCGCGGAGCAAGACATGCCAGTCGTCGGCGTCTTCCGGTAGCTCTACCATTCCCGACACTGCGGGCTGCTCGTGCCCGATGGAGTCCAGGAGCGCGGCGAGCTGCTGCGGGCGGGCTGCAATGGGACGGTCAAGCACGACATCGCCGGTACAGATGATGAAACGCTCCTGCGAATAAACCTCTACGCCGTCTTTGCGCCTGCCCTTGCCTATGTTCCCTTCGATCCAGATATGGAAGCCCCTGCCCGACTGCGAGCGCTCGGTGTAGCTGTCGAAGACGCGGATGCCGTTGTGGTATCCCTCGACGACCTGCGGCGCGGTGCCGTCCTTCACGTCAAGGTCAATGCAAGCGAACGGGTCGGACTCATGCAGCATGTATCCGACATACAGACCCTTGGCGGCGGCTGCTCGGCATGCCGTGTCAAAGTCCGTCCATGTGCTGGGGTCGGTGCTGCTCGCGGCGCGACCGTCAGCGGTCAGCGGGCGCTTGTCAGTACCAGCCAGCACCCATTGCGGGCGGTCGCGTAGCGCCGCCGGTATGTGTCCCCAGCGCTCGGGCTGCGGGGCGGCTGGGGCCACGTTTGCATGCTGGTCGCCGCTAGGGTACTGGCACGCTGGCGGTGCGGCCTGTACGCCGTTTTGCGCGGGCTGCATTCCATCTTGCATTTCGCATGACGGCTGCCCTACGCTTTTTTCGTGTTGATTCATATGCAGTACCTCCTGAGCGGCAGCGGTGTGCAGACCCTGCCGCTTTTTCTTTGGTGGCGTACTGTGCAGTTACTCGACGCGCCGGGACTGGCGCTAAAGGGTTGGCACGCTTCTAAAAATTCGCTGCTGAACATGGTTGCTGGCGTTGCATGTTCAGTACGATTGCAAGCCTTGGTGGCTGGTGCCAGTGCGGGTGCGCTCGTCCAAGTAGGCAAGCAAGTCCGACTCGGCATAGCGCACCAGTGCGCCCACCTTGCGGAACTTCGGCCCCTTCTTCTCGTAGCGCCAAATCTCTAGGGTGTTCTTCTTCACGCCGAGCAGTTCGGCAGCCTGCGCGGTGTTGAGCAGCTTGATCGCTGTGGAGGTAGCAGTAGTCATGACAAGTCCTCATCGACTTGCCTTACCGCATGCGGGGAGTTAGTTGGCGCAACGGCAAGGCATGGCTTGTCGTCTGGTTCGCGCTGCCCACTGACGAAATTCGGGCGTGCTAGGCGCTTCTGAAGTGCCTAGCCAGGGGGCGTTGCACCCCCTAGGCTTTTTTATATGCTATGGCGCTTAGTGCTTGATAGCAAACACTTTTTTATCGGGCTAGCCCGATTTTCAGGCCCGCATTGGGATCACATTTTCACCCTTGGCAGCGTCCTTGGCTATCTGCCCCTGCTGCACTATCCACGCGCTGATCTTCTGCATAGCGGGCAGCAGCACGGCGGGGTCGGGGTTGTTCGCGTAGGAGGTGCCATGCACGTCGCTAGCAAGGTGGTTGAGCAACTGCCGCCGCTGGTCACTATCAACGCCGACGATCTGCGCAATGTCCTCGAACGTGCGACGCATAGCGTGCGGGTGCAGGTGCGTTCCCGCCGTCTCTGACACTGTCTCAAACATCGCTCGCGGGTCGAAGATGTACCCCTTCTTGCCTCGCATGGCAGGGAAGACGAAGTTGTTACCCTTGAGGCGATTCTCATAGCGACGGGTCAGCAGCGTGTGCAGTGCGTCGCTGAGCGGCAGGGTCACAGGGTTGTGGTTCTTGGTCACCGCGAGGTGAAATGTGGGCACCTTGCCATCTAGCTTCACCCTGTCCCATGTCAGTTCGCGCGCTTCCGATACACGGGTGCCGGTCAGCAACATGAACGCGATAAGGTCAGCGCTGACACAGGTTGTGGTGATATTCCGCTCGGGGTCGCTGTGCTGCTCCAGCAGCACCCACACCGCGCCTATCTTGTCTCGCGGAACGCGGGTGGCGCGGGGCTTCTCCTTGTTCCACTGCGCCATGCCCCCTTGCTTGAACATCTGCGACACAGGGTTGATCGGCAGGATCGGATAAGAGCCGTCAGCGGTGGCGTTCTTCTCGCGTGCCCAATTGAGCAGGGCGCGAAGGTTGCGGAATGCCTGATTGGTCTGCACGGGTGCGGTCTTGGACAGTTCGCGGAAGCGCTTGATGCAAGCATCTCGGCTGATACTTGCCACGGGTTCATCTGCCCAGTCGGAGAAGGTGCCTTCCACACAGCGCCGAATGTCGGCCTTGCTGCTGGGTCGTAGCGGGCCGTTTTTCGTGCGCTTGTGCTCGATGTAGTCCTCCATCACTTCGCGGAGCGTTTCGGACTGCGCGGCGACCTTCTTTTTCTCAACCTGCGGGTCAAGCCCGTCCAGCATTTCCAGCCGCTTCACTTGGGCACGCTTACGCGCCTCGTCACAGCTCAGCAGCTCAGCGGAACCGAGGGTGAAGCGCCTGTCCTTTCCTGACCCATTCACGCGCCCGCGAACGATGTAGCTCTTGGCACCTGCGGCAGTGATGCGCAGCCCCAGCCCTTGAGTCTCGGTATCCCAATAGAAGGCTTGATCCTTGTCGGTGGGCGCTGGTAGCGCCTTCACTTTGAGGTTCGTAAATTTGAATCTGGTTTGTAGAATGCTCATATCGGCGTGCTCCTGCTAGTGGAACGTCGGTCACGCGCCCGGGAGTGTTCGCAGCACTCGCCGGGCGCACTCGTTACAAGCTCTCGGAAGAGCCATGTACGCACAATGTACGCGACGCAGGTAGAAGCACGCAATAGCGCATGGTACTAAATAAAACGCCAAGTCCTTGATTTATATAGGAATGCAGGCGTACATAAAAGCGGGTAAAGCATGGTAAAATCGCTGTCCGCACAACTCATAATCCCTTGGTCGCAGGTTCGAGCCCTGCACGGCCTACCATCCCGAAGCCGCCTGGTCCGCCAGGCGGCTTTTTCATGCCCGCTACTCGGCCAGCACCCAGCCCTGGTCGCCCTTGACGAAGCGGCCCTTGCCCAGACCCTCCTGCACCCCCACCACCGGCAGCTCGGTGCGATAGCTGAAGTCGCACACGTAGCCCGGCGCCTCGGGACTCTTCTGGCAGGCCACTTTCTTGGCGGACAGCACCTTGACGGTCTGGGCCAGGTCGCCGCCGATGAAACGTCCCGTGCTGCTCTGCACGCTCTTTTCGTAGGCCTGGCGGATATCCTCGTCGCCGGGCTCGGCGGCGCAGCCCGCCAGGGTCAGGATGGCGGCAATGGCGGCGGCAGAAGCCGGCCGAAAATGGGGAAGGCGCATCGCGGGCGATCTCAGATAACGGGCGGAAGTGCCAGACTGCCGCCCCCGGCGCCGCCTGGCAAGCAGGGCGCCAGTAAAGGCCCACGGTAAAATCCGCCCCATGCCCGTCTCGATGCCCCCCACCTCGCCCAGCTCCGCCGCTCACTACGTCGGCCGCTTCGCCCCCTCCCCCACCGGGCCGCTGCACTTTGGCTCTCTGGTGGCAGCCGTGGGCAGCTACCTGGACGCCCGCGCCCACGGCGGGCAATGGCTGCTGCGCATCGAGGACGTGGATACGCCCCGGGTGGTGCCCGGCGCCAGGGACGGCATCCTGCGCACCCTGGAATCCTTCGGTTTCGCCTGGGACGGCCTGGTGCGCAACCAGAGCGATCCGGAGCGGCGTTCCGCCTACCAGGCCGCCCTGGACCGGCTGACCGCCGCCGGCCTGGCCTACCCCTGCGCCTGCACGCGCCGCGCCATCGCCGCCGCATCCCCCCACGCCTCGGTGGATGGCGCCCCGGTCTATCCGGGTACCTGCCGCGACCATCCGCCGGCGGGGCCCGGCCCCTTCGCCTGGCGGCTGCGCCTGCCCGCGGCGGGCAGCCCGGACGATGCCATCTCGGTGGCCGACCGCCTGCAAGGCGCCATCGCCCAGCACCTGGCCGAGGATGTGGGCGACTTCGTGCTCAAGCGCGCCGACGGGGTCTACACCTACCAGCTGGCGGTGGTGGTGGACGATGCCGACCAGGGCGTCACCCACGTGGTGCGCGGCGCCGACCTGATCGACTCGACCCCGCGCCAGGTGGCCCTGCAACGGGCCCTGCGCCTGCCCACGCCGTCCTACCTGCACCTGCCGGTGGCGGCCAACGCCGCCGGGGAAAAGCTCTCCAAGCAGACCCTGGCCCCGGCCCTGCCGCAGTCACGCGAACTAGCCCAGGAGTTGGCCCGGGCCCTGGCCTTTCTCGGCCAACAGCCGCCGGCGGAACTGGCCGCCGCCCCCCTGGACGCGCTGTGGGCCTGGGCCCACGAACACTGGTCCCTGGCCCGGGTGCCGGCCCGGCGCAGCATCGTGCTGGCCGACGATTGAGCCCTCGGCGAAAGTCCGCG
Organism: Oryzomicrobium sp.; assembly: GCF_021287045.1. GTDB lineage: Bacteria > Pseudomonadota > Gammaproteobacteria > Burkholderiales > Rhodocyclaceae > Oryzomicrobium. The sequence goes on from NZ_JAJTBG010000008.1 coordinate 55,186, forward strand.
CCCCTGGCCGATCTCCAGGGGTACTGCCCGGAAAGCCAATAGGGACGCGGGGTTTCAAATAGGGGATAAGCCAGCCTTCCCGGTGCCGGCAAGGCAGTGCGCCCAGCAACCAAGAGCAGGCGAAGGCACAACAGAGCCGGGTGAAACCGGGCCGATGCTTAAGCTTGGCGCTGCATCCCCGGCCCACGGCCGCGGGAGAACGCAAGCACCGACGCCTCAGTAGCGGTCGCCCAGGCCGACCAGGGACAGCCCCACCCGCACCAGGTAGTAGGCGGTCCAGCGCAGGCTGCGCCCGACCCAGCCGAGGCGGCGCCAGTCGCCGGCCCGCACCTCCCGGGAATCCCCGTCCAGGGCCTGGGCCAGGTGGCCGCGCAGCTCCCGGGCAAAGCCCCGGTCCAGCACCGCCACGTTGGCCTCCCGGGCCAGCAGCAGGCTGAAGGGGTCCATGTTGGCCGAGCCCACCGTGGCCCACTGGCTGTCCACCACCCCCACTTTGGCGTGGAGGAAGCTCGCCCGGTATTCGAAGATGCGCACCCCGGCGTCGAGCAGGGCGCCGTAGAGGGCCTGGGTGGCGTAGTGCTGGAGGCGGTATTCGACCCGCCCCTGGAGCAGCACGATCACGCTCACCCCGCGCTGCGCCGCCTCCACCAGGGCGTGGCGCAGGCGCCGGCCGGGCAGGAAGTAGGCGTTGGCGATGACCACCTCGCTGCGCGCCGCGGCGATGGCCTCCAGGTAGGCCTCGGGGATGTCGCGGCGGTGGCGCAGGTTGTCCCGGATCAACAGGGCGGCGCGCTGCCGCCCCGCGGGCGGATCGTCGCCGCCGCAGGGCGGGTCGGCGCACAGCCGGCCGACCCGGTAGCGGTGGCGGAAATTGGCCCAGACGACGATCTCCCACACCCGGACCATGGTATGGCGCACCGCCTCCACCAGGGGGCCGTCCACCGCCACCGCGAAGTCGTAGCGCGGCGCCGTATGGCCGGGCACGTTGAAATCGCTCTCGAGGTTGATGCCGCCGACGAAGGCGGTGGTGCCATCGATCACGGCCAGCTTGCGGTGCAGGCGGCGCAGGCGGTGGCGCTTGAGGCGGAAGCGGCCGCGCAGGCTGGCGATCTCGGGTCGGTAGACGAGGACGTGGACGCCGTCGGCGACCATGCCCGGAGCCAGGGTGCGGGGGAATTCGCCGCCGCCGAAGCCGTCCACCAGCACCTGCACCGCCACCCCGCGCCGCGCCGCCCGGGACAGGGCGGCGGCCACGGCCAGGCCAACGTCGTCGTCGGCGAAGATGTAGGTTTCGAGGAAGATTTCGTGCTGCGCCGCGTCGATGGCGGCAATCAGCGCGGGGAAGTATTCCACCCCGCATTTGAGGAGCTTCAGCCGGTTGTCGGGTTGAAACTCGGTCGGCACCGGGGCTACCCGTGGGGCAGGAGACGCGCCGCCAGCAAGGCGTGGTCGGAAATACGCGACCAGGGACGGCCGGAATGGACCTGGGCGTCGGCAACGGCGAAGCCGCGCACGTAGATGCGGTCGAGGCGGAACAGGGGCAGGGCCGCCGGGAAGCTGCGCGAAGGCTTGCCCTGGGCGCGGGAGAAGGCCTCGCGCAGGCCGAGGCGCTGGGCCAGCAGGCCGTCGGCCCGGTTGCGCCAGTCGTTGAAGTCGCCGGCGATGATCAGGGGGGCGTCCCGGGGCACCAGCTCCTCGATGCGCCCGGCCAGCAGGTCGAGCTGGTGGCGCCGCGAGTGGCCGAGCAGGGACAGATGCACGCACACGCAGTGCAGCGAACGCCCGTCCCAGGTGGGCACGGCGATCTCGCAGTGAAGCAGGCCACGGCGCTCGAAGCGGTGGTGGGTCACGTCCTGGTTGTGGGCGTGCACGATGGGGAAGCGGGACAGCACGGCGTTGCCGTGGTGGCCGTGGTCGTACACCACGTTGCGCCCGTAGGCCGACTCCTGCCACACGTCCTCGGCCAGGAACTCGTGCTGGGGCGCCTCGGGCCAGCCATCGTGGCGCTCCTCGTGGTGGCGGTGCTGGCCCTGCACTTCTTGCAGGAACAGGATGTCCGGCGCCAGGCCGCGCAGCTCCTGGCGCAGTTCATGGACCATCAGGCGCCGGTTGAACTGGGAGAAGCCCTTGTGGATGTTGTAGGTGGCGATCGAGATCGGCGGCAGGGGCGCGCGGGCGGCCCGGCCGGCGGCCGGCGCGGCAACATAGGGATTCGGCCGGTGGGCGTTCATCGCAGCGCTGCGGGCCGGCGGCTCAGGACACCGCCAGCATGCGGTCCAGGGCCAGGCGGGCCAGTTCAGCCTCGTGGGCCGGCACCGAAATGCGGTTAACCACCTTGCCTGCCACCAGGTTTTCCAGGGTCCAGGCCAGGTGCTGGGGGTCGATGCGCTGCATGGTCGAGCACATGCAGATGGTGGTGGCCATGAACTGGACGATCTTGTCGTCCGGCGCCACTTCCCGGGCCAGGCGCTCCACCAGGTTGAGCTCGGTGCCCACCAGCCAGCGGGTGCCCTTGGGCGCTTCCTTGATGGTCTTGACGATGTGCTCGGTGGAGCCGACGTGGTCGGAGGCGGCGCACACCTCGAAGTTGCACTCCGGGTGGGCGATGACGATGCCGTCCGGGTGCTTGGCGCGGAAGGCGTCGATGTGGCTCTTCTGGAACATCTGGTGCACCGAGCAGTGGCCCTTCCACAGCAGGATCTTGGCGTTCTTGATCTGCTCCGGGGTGAGGCCGCCGTATTCCAGGTCCGGGTCCCACACCACCATGTCGGTGAGCGGCATGCCCAGCTGGTGACCGGTCCAGCGGCCCAGGTGCTGATCAGGGAAGAACAGCACCTTGGGCCGGCGGGCGAAGGCCCATTCGGCGATGGTACGGGCGTTCGACGAGGTGCACACGATACCGCCGCGCTCGCCGCAGAAGGCTTTCAGGTCGGCCGCCGAATTGATGTAGGTGACCGGGGTGACCTGGTTGGCCGGGTCCTCGCCGAGCACTTCGCCCAGCTCGCGCCAAGCCCGGGTGACCTTGGCCAGGTTGGCCATGTCGGCCATGGAACAGCCGGCGGCCAGGTCGGGCAGGATGGCGATCTGGTTGGGCTTGGACATGATGTCCGCCACCTCGGCCATGAAGTGCACGCCGCAGAAGACGATGTAGTCGCTCTCGGCCTGGGCGGCCAGGCGCGACAGCTTGAGGGAATCACCGGTCAGGTCGGCGTGCTGGTACACGTCGGCCCGCTGGTAGTGGTGGCAGAGCAGCACCGCCTTCTTGCCCAGCGTGGCCCGGGCGGCGCGGATGCGCTCTTCGCACTCGGCGTCGGACAGGGTGTTGTAACGGTCGAAGGAGGGGTTGAAGGCAATGGTTTGCATCGAATCGGTCACTTCTTGCAGTCGTGAATCAGCTCTGGACCCAGGGCAGGCCGGCGAAGCGCCAGCCGCCTACGGTGTTGCGCCGGCCGTCGGCGCTCTTGTCGCCCTCGAACCCTTCCAGGATGTTGCAGGCGCTGGTGTAGCCGGCCTGGGCCGCCGCCGTGGCCGCGGCGTTGGAACGCCCGCCGCTGCGGCACAGAAACAGCACCAGGGCCTCCCGGTCCACCTCGCGCTTGAGGCGCTCCAGGAAGTGGGGGTTGCGCCCCCCGTCCGGGTACAGGTTCCACTCGATCTCCACCGCGCCGGGCACGCGCCCGACCCAGTCCCACTCGGCCTTGGTGCGCACGTCCACGAGCACGGCGCCGGGAGCGAGCTTCCACACCTCGTAGGCTTCCGCCGGGGTCAGGGCCCCGGCGTAGGGCAGGTTCTGGTCCTCGGCGCGGGCCTTGGCCAACGCCAGCAATTCGTTCAAACGCCCCATGGCAAACCTCGCGGTGCTCAGTGGATGTGGATGGATTGTCGAGCCGCCTGCGCGGCGGTGCGCGGGTCCCGATCAGATGGGGAAGCGGTGCGGCCGGACAAGGGGTTGCAAGTATAAATCAGGCGCCCGCCCCCGGCGTCGCCGGGATGGAGGAACGGGGTGGCGCGGCCAGGCGAAGGTGAAGCGAAGGCGCGTAGACGAGATTGGAGGATGCCTGAGGGCCGGGCCTCCGCGATACGATTTGGTGCAAATTTACGGCAGAATCCGGCCCCTTGCCGTTTGCGCACCAATTTGGTGCATAAACGACGAATGGCGCACCGATTTTGTGCACGGTCAGCTACTCCCGGCAGCAGGATTCCGTTATGGCACAATGGCGTGGGTTTATCGGCCGGACTGGCATGGAACCTGCTCAATCCGGTCCGCAAACGAATTACCGCAATCCTGAATTCTGCCGGGCACCGGCACCTTGCTTAGGAGATGTTGCACATGACGACCCCCCAGGACGTGATCAAGATGGTCAAGGAAAACGACGTCAAGTTCGTCGATTTCCGCTTTACCGATACCCGTGGCAAGGAACAGCACGTCGGCGTGCCCATCAGCCACTTCGATGAGAGCAAGTTCGAGGAAGGCCACGCCTTCGACGGCTCCTCCATCGCCGGTTGGAAGGGCATCCAGGCCTCCGACATGCTGCTGATGCCGGACGCCGACACCGCCTACATCGACCCCTTCTTCGACGAGCCCACCCTGGTCCTGACCTGTGACGTGGTGGAACCCGCCGACGGCAAGGGCTACGACCGCGACCCCCGCTCCATCGCCAAGCGCGCCGAGGCCTACCTGAAGTCCTCCGGCATCGGCGACACCGCCTTCTTCGGTCCGGAACCCGAATTCTTCATCTTCGACTCGATCGAGTGGAAGACCGACATGTCCGGCACCTACAGCAAGATTTCCTCCGAAGAGGCCCCCTGGTCCTCCGACGACAAGTCCGAAGGCGGCAACGCCGGCCACCGTCCCGCGGTGAAGGGCGGCTACTTCCCGGTTCCCCCGGTCGACCGTCTCAACGACATCCGCGCCGCCATGTGCCTGGCCCTGGAATCCCTGGGCGTGCCCGTGGAAGTGCACCACCACGAAGTGGCCACCGCCGGCCAGTGCGAGATCGGCACCAAGTTCTCCACCCTGGTCAAGCGCGCCGACTGGACCCAGATCCAGAAGTACGTGATCCACAACGTGGCCTACCAGTACGGCAAGACCGCCACCTTCATGCCCAAGCCCATCGTTGGCGACAACGGTTCCGGCATGCACGTGCACCAGTCCATCTGGAAGGACGGCCAGAACCTGTTCGCCGGCAACGGCTACGCCGGCCTGTCCGAAATGGCCCTGTACTACATCGGCGGCATCATCAAGCACGCCCGCGCCCTGAACGCGATCACCAACCCGCTGATCAACTCCTACAAGCGCCTGGTGCCCCACTTCGAAGCCCCGGTGAAGCTGGCCTACTCCGCCAAGAACCGCTCCGCCTCGATCCGCGTGCCCCACGTGGCTTCCACCAAGGCCCGCCGCATCGAAACCCGCTTCCCGGACCCGGGCGCCAACCCCTACCTGTGCTTCGCCGCGCTGCTGATGGCCGGCCTGGACGGCATCCAGAACAAGATCCACCCGGGCGAGCCCGCGGACAAGAACCTGTACGATCTGCCGCCGGAAGAAGACGCCAAGATCCCGACCGTCTGCCACAGCCTGGACCAGGCTCTGGAAGCCCTGGACCAGGACCGCGAGTTCCTGACCCGCGGCGGCGTGTTCTCCAACGACTGGATCGATGCCTACATCGCCCTGAAGATGGAAGAAGTGACCAAGCTGCGCATGGCTGTGCACCCCCTGGAGTTCGAGCTGTACTACTCCATCTAAGAGGTCGCGCGACCGCAGTAGCGAAAGGGACGGGGCAACCCGTCCCTTTTTTCTTTGGTCATTCCCGCCCGATGACGGCCCGATTTGCATGGCCTACCATCGACAGCCCCATGCTCACGGTTGCCCGCATCCGGCAACGCCCCTACACTTGCCCCATGCGCAACGAGGCCCCCATGAAAACCGCGTCCCTGCTCGTTTCTGCCGCCCTGCTGCTGGCAGCCGGCGGTGCCCAGGCCCAGATCTTCCGCTGCACCGATACCGAGGGGAACACCGTCATCTCCAACGTGCAGCAGGGCAAGAACTGCAAGAAGGTCGCCACCGACCCGGTATCGTCCATGCCCCCGCCTAAGGCCGCCCCGGCGCCCCGGGCCCCCAGCCCGTCCGGCTTCCCCCGGGTGGACGACGCCACCCAGAAGGCCCGCGACGGCGACCGCCGCCGCATCCTCGAACAGGAACTGGCCAGCGAGCAGAAGAGCCTGGAAGAGGCGCGCAAGGAACTGGCCGACCAGGAAGCGGTGCGCAACGGCGACGAGCGCAACTACCAGAAGGTGCTCGACCGCCTCCAGCCCTACAAGGACAAGGCCCAGTTGCACGAGCGCAACATCGAGGCCATCCGCAAGGAGCTGGCTAACCTGCGCTGAGTTTCCGATTCTCCGACGTGGCCCGCTCCTTGCTCCGTTCCGAGCCATGAACGCCACGCCGCCTTCCAACGCCGCCAACGCCTCCGGCCCCGCCGCCCAGCCCACGACCTTGCCCTCCTTCCCCGGCCTGGACATGCTCTCCGCCGCGGTCCTCGTCCTCGACGCGGACTGTCGGGTCTGCTACGTCAACCCGGCGGCGGAAAACCTGCTGGCCTGCTCCCTGCGCTCCCTGTTCGGGCGGCCCCTCAACGCCACCGTACAATTCGGCGTCGGCCTGCAAGCGGCCCTGGGCAACGCCATCGCCAACAACTGGGGCTACACCGGCCAGAACATCGAGCTGCGGCGCGACGGCCGCGAAATCCTCCACGTGGACTGCACCGTCACGCCGGTGGAGCCCCCGCCCAACCTGCCCGCCGCCCGCCTGCTGCTGGAACTGCGCCCCATCGACCAGCAACTCAAGGCCCACCGCGAAGAGCGCCTGATCGAGCAGCAGCTCGCCAACCGGGAGCTGATCCGCAACCTGGCCCACGAGATCAAGAACCCCCTGGGCGGCATCCGCGGTGCCGCCCAGTTGCTCGAACGGGAGCTGGTGGACCTCCCCAACGCTCCGGCCCTCAAGGAATACACCCAGGTCATCATCAAGGAGGCGGACCGCCTCCAGGACCTGATGCAGCGCCTGCTCTCGCCCCACCGGCCGATGCAGCCCGGCCCCACCAACATCCACGAAATCCTGGAAAGGGTGCGCAGCCTGCTGCTGGCCGAATACCCGGGGGGGCTCACCGTGCGGCGCGACTACGACACCAGCCTGCCCGAGCTGGTGGCCGACCGGGAACAGCTTATCCAGGCCCACCTCAACATCGCCCGCAACGCCGCCCAGGCCATGGACGGCCAGGGCGAGATCGTGCTGCGCACCAGGGCGGTGCGCCAGGTGACCCTGGCCAAGAAGCGCTACCGTCTGGCCATCGAGGTGCAGATCGAGGACAACGGCCCGGGCATCCCGGACGCCATCCGCGAAAAGATGTTCTACCCCCTGGTCTCGGGCCGGGAGGGCGGATCGGGGCTGGGGCTGACCCTGGCCCAGAGTTTCATCCAGCAACATCAGGGCACCATCGAGTGCGACAGCCGGCCGGGGCGGACCTGCTTCACCCTGTGCCTGCCGGTGGAAGAGGCCTGACCGAAGCCGGCCCGGGGCCTGGCAAGCTCCTTGCATCATCGTTGGGCAACGCCAACACAACTCAGGGAAGACTTCATGAAACCTGTCTGGATCGTCGATGACGACCGCTCCATCCGCTGGGTGCTGGAAAAGGCCCTGGCCCGGGAATCCATCGCCTTCCGCAGCTTCGCCTCGGCCAACGAGGTGCTGGCCGAGCTGGACCGGGGCTGCGAGCCGCCCCAGGTGCTGCTCTCCGACATCCGCATGCCCGGCGCCTCGGGCCTGGACCTGCTCACCCGCATCAAGTCGGCCTGGCCCGGCCTGCCGGTGATCATCATGACCGCCTACTCGGACCTGGAGTCGGCGGTGGCGGCCTTCCAGGGCGGCGCCTTCGAATACCTGCCCAAGCCCTTCGACGTGGATCAGGCCATCGAGCTGATCCGCCGGGCCGTGGACGAGTCGATGCACCAGAATGGTGCGGCCGAGGAACCCAGCCTCACGCCGGAGATTCTCGGCACCGCCCCATCGATGCAGGAAGTCTTCCGCGCCATCGGCCGCCTGTCCCATTCCCACGCCACGGTGCTGATCACCGGCGAGTCCGGCGCCGGCAAGGAACTGGTGGCCCGCGCCCTGCACCGCCACAGCCCCCGGGCCGACAAGCCGTTCATCGCCCTCAACACCGCGGCCATCCCCAAGGACCTGCTCGAATCCGAGCTGTTCGGCCACGAACGCGGCGCCTTCACCGGGGCCACCGCCCAGCGCCGCGGCCGCTTCGAGGAAGCCGCCGGCGGCACCCTGTTCCTCGACGAAATCGGCGACATGCCCCCGGAGCTGCAAACCCGCCTGCTGCGGGTGCTGTCCGACGGCCACTACTACCGGGTCGGTGGCCACCAGCCGCTCAAGGCCAACGTGCGGGTCATCGCCGCCACCCACCAGAACCTGGAAACCCGGGTCAAGGAAGGCTTGTTCCGGGAAGACCTGTTCCACCGCCTCAACGTCATCCGCGTCCGCCTGCCGGCCCTGCGCGAGCGGCGCGAGGACATTCCCCTGCTGGCCCGCCACTTCCTGGCCAAGAGCGCCCAGGATCTGGGGGTGGAGGCCAAGCGCCTGTCCGACGGCGCCCTCAAGCACCTGATGGGCCTGGACTTCCCGGGCAACGTGCGCCAGCTGGAAAACCTCTGCCACTGGCTGACGGTGATGGCCCCGGGCCAGACCGTGGAAGTCACCGATCTACCCCCGGAAATCCGCGAGGCCCAGGCCAGCAACGGCGGCGGCAGCACCTACAGCGACTGGGAAACGGCCCTGGCCGCCGAAGTGGACCGGGAGCTGACCCGCCACAGCGGCGAGGTGCACGACCGCCTCACCCGCATCTTCGAGCGCATCCTGATCAACCGGGCCCTGGCCCACACCGCCGGACGGCGCATCGAGGCGGCCACCGCCCTGGGCATCGGCCGCAACACCATCACCCGCAAGATCCAGGAGCTGGGTCTGGACGCCCCCCGGGAAAGCGTCGGCGCAAACGAATGACCCGCCGCGCCACGGGCGCGGGATGGCGGGGGGCAAATCGGTGATAATTATGGATTAACCGTTTTCGCCGCCCGCCGGTCCCCGCCTCCGTGAGCCAGCACCTCCCGCCCGTTCAGCCCGACCCGTCGGTTACCGCGCCGACGCCGCCCCCCCTGGACACTCCGGCCCGCCCAACGCCCCTCATCGACCTCGCCCGCCTCAAGGCCTGTCTCGGCCCGATGGCCGGGCGCTTCGACGTGGACGCCCTGGCCGAGTGCGATTCCACCAACCTGGAGCTGGCCCGCCGCCCCCAGGCCCCCTCGGGCACCGTGGTGGTGGCCGACGCCCAGACCGCCGGCCGCGGCCGGCGCGGCCGCACCTGGCTGTCCCGCCCCGGCGCCAGCCTGACCTTTTCCCTGCTGTGGCGCTTCGCCGGCGAAGCCGGCCGCCCCGAGCGCCTCTCCGGTCTGCCCCTGGCGGTGGGCCTGGCGGTGGCCCGGGCCGTGGAAACCCTGGCGATCCCCGGGGTGTGCCTGAAATGGCCCAACGACCTGCTGCTCGAACTGCCCGGCGACGGCTCCCTGGCCAAGCTCGGCGGCATCCTGGTGGAAACCAGCCTGGAACGGGGCGGCGCCTCCGCCATCATCGGCATCGGCCTCAACCTGGACGCCCCGCCCGACCCGGGCCAGCCGGCCGCCTCCCTGGCCATGGCCTGTGCCGCCGCCGCCCTGCCCCCGCCCGACCGCCACACCGTGCTCGCCGCCCTGCTCGGCGAACTGGCCGGCGTGCTCGACACCTTCGCCCGGGAAGGCTTCGCCGCCCTGCGCCCGCACTGGGAAGCGCGCCATGCCTACCAGCGCCAGCGCGTCTGCCTGACCGGCGACCACAGCCGCCAGGAAGGCCTCTGCCTCGGCGTTGACGACAGCGGCGCCCTGACCCTGGAAACCGGCGCCGGGCCGGAACGCCACCTGGTGGGCGACCTGTCCCTGCGCCCGGTGGCCCCTTCCCGCCACGGCCCCCTGCTGATCCTCGACGCCGGCAACAGCCGCCTCAAGTGGGGCCTGCGCGAAAACGGCCACTGGCTGGCCTACGGCGCCTGGCCCTGGCGCGAGGCCGGCGACGCCCTGGCCGAGGTGCTGCGCAAGCACCCGGCCATCGCCTCGGCCCTGGGCTGCAAGGTAGCCGGCGACGCTCAGATCGCCCCCATCCAGGCCCTGCTCGACCGGGCCAACATCCCCCTGCGCTGGCTGTCGCCGAGTGCCCACGCCCACGGCGTGCGCAACCGCTACCAGCAGCCGGAGCGCCTGGGGGCCGACCGCTGGGCCGCCCTGATCGGCGCCTGGCACCGGGAGCGGCGCGCCTGCCTGGTGGTCTGCGCCGGCACCGCCACCACGGTGGACGTGCTGGAGGCCGGCCCGGGCGAAGGCGTCTTCGCCGGCGGCATGATCCTGCCCGGCTACGCCCTGATGCGCCGCGCCCTGGGCCAGGGCACCGCCCAGCTGCCCGGCGAGGGCGGCCACTACACGCCCCTGCCGCGCCTCACCGAGGACGCCATCGCCACCGGCTGCCTGGCGGCCCAGGCCGGGGCCATCGAGCGCATGGCCCGCCAGCTGCCCCCGGGCAGCCCGGTGCTGCTGGCCGGCGGCGACGCCGACCGGCTGGCGCCCCTGCTCGACCACCTGCCGGCGGTGCTCGCCCACGGCCTGGTGCTGGACGGCCTGGCCCACGTGGCCGAAGCCACCCACACCGCCGCCAGCCCGCCCGGCCACGCCGCCCCCCCGGCTCGACCCGCGTAAGCCCTTGCGCTACCGTATCGGCCGCAACGCATCCGCATCACGACACCAACAACACAGGGAGACCCTTCGATGAGCAGCCTCGATCCGAGCCGCATCTACCTCGACCCGGCGGAAATGCCGACCCACTGGTACAACGTCGCCGCCGACCTGCCCACGCCCCCGGCCCCGCCCCTGGGCCCGGACGGCGAGGTGGTCAAGCCCGAGCAGATGCAGGCCATCTTCCCCGATGCCATCATCGAGCAGGAGATGAGCGCCGAGCGCTGGATCGAGATTCCCGAGGAAGTCCGCGACATCTACCGCCTGTGGCGGCCCGCCCCCCTGGTGCGCGCCCACCGCCTGGAAGCGGCCCTGGGCACCCCGGCCAAGATCTTCTACAAGTACGAGGGCGTCTCCCCGGCCGGCTCCCACAAGCCTAACTCCGCCGTGCCCCAGGCCTTCTACAACAAGCAAGCCGGCATCAAGCGCCTGACCACCGAGACCGGCGCCGGCCAGTGGGGCTCGTCCATCGCCTTCGCCGGCCAGATGTTCGGCCTGGAAGTGCGGGTGTACATGGTCAAGGTCAGCTACGGGCAGAAGCCCTACCGGCGCCTGATGATGCAGACCTGGGGCGCCGAGGTGTTCGCCAGCCCTTCCGAGCTGACCCAGACCGGCCGCGACGCGCTGGCCAAGGACCCGGACAACCAGGGCTCCCTGGGCCTGGCCATCTCCGAGGCGGTGGAAGAGGCCGCCGGCCGCGCCGACACCAACTACACCCTGGGCTCGGTGCTCAACCACGTACTGCTGCACCAGACCATCATCGGCCTGGAAGCCAAGAAGCAGTTCGACAAGCTCGGCCTCTACCCGGATGTGATCGTCGGCCCCTGCGGCGGCGGCTCCTCCTTCGGCGGCATCGCCTTCCCCTTCCTGGCCGACAAGGCCGCCGGCGAGAAGCGCGCGGCCAACCTGCGCTGCGTGGCGGTGGAACCCACCTCCTGCCCGACCCTGACCCAGGGCGCCTACGCCTACGACTTCGGCGACGCCTCCGGCTTCACCCCGCTGATGAAGATGTACACCCTGGGCCACGACTTCATGCCCCCGGGCATCCACGCCGGCGGCCTGCGCTACCACGGCGCCTCGCCCCTGGTGTCCCAGCTCACCGAGGCCGGCCTGGTGGAGGCCCTGGCGGTGCCCCAGTTGGCCACCTTCGACGCCGGCGTGCAGTTCGCCCGCAGCGAGGGCATCATCCCCGCCCCGGAATCCTGCCACGCCATCCGCGCCGCCATCGACGAGGCCCTGGCGGCCAAGGCCAGCGGCGAGGAAAAGGTGATCCTGTTCAACCTCACCGGCCACGGCCACTTCGACATGACCTCCTACGACCGCTACTTCAGCGGCAAGCTGGAGGACTATGCCTACCCGGCCGACGCCATCCGCGCCTCCCTGGAACACCTGCCCAAGGTCGGCTGATCCCCCGTTGCCAAGGTGCCCACCGTGCCCATCGTCGTCTTCCTGCTGATCCTCGCCAACTTGCTGTTCCTGGCCTTCGCCCAGGGCTTCTTCGCCGGCGGCTCTTCCGACACCCAGGCCCCGCGCCCGGTGGCCGCGGACAAGCTGCGCATCGTCGCCCGGGGCGATACCCCGCCCCCGGCGGCGGCCCCGGCCAAGGACGCTCCGGCCGACAAGGCGGACGAAGGGGGCGCCCCCCCGGCGGGCGAGGCCAAGGCCGATGGCGGCGACGGCACCAAGGCGCCGGCCGCGGCGGCGGAGCCCGCCCCGGCCAAACCGGCCAAGGCCGATCCGCCCGCCAAAGCGGACCCCAAGACCGCCCCCAAGCCCGACGCCAAAGCCGATCCCCGGGCGGCGGCCAAGCCCGACATCTGCCTGGCCTGGTCCGGCCTGAGCGGCGCCGAGGCGGACAAGCTGACCGCCCTCTTCAAGGACCGGCACCTCAAGCTCGCCCGGCGCAGCCAGCCGGCCGAGGTCAGCCAATGGTGGGTGTTCATCCCGCCCCTGCCGACCAAGGCCGACGTGGACCGCAAGGCCGGCGAGCTGAAGCAGATGGGCGTCACCGACTTTTTCGTCGTACAGGAAAGCGGCGCCAACCACTTCGCCATCTCCCTGGGGGTGTTCTCCTCGGAGGGCGGCGCCCGGGATCGCCTGGACGCCCTCAAGGGCCAGGGAGTGCGCAGCGCCAAGGTCGGCCCGCGCTCGGGCAAGGGCGAAGTCGTCACCCTCCAGGCCCGGGGCGACCAGGATGCGGTGGGGGCGGCCAAGTCCAGCGCCGCCAAGGCCCTGCCCAATGCCCAGACAGCCAGCTGCGGCTGAGGCCATGGCCAGCGCGCCCTCCCCCTTCGTCGTCGGCCTCACCGGCGGCATCGGCAGCGGCAAGAGCGCCGTGGCCGAGCGCTTCGCCGCCAGGGGCGCAGCGGTGGTGGATACCGACGCCATCGCCCACGCCCTGACCGGCCCCGGCGGCGCGGCCATGGCCGCCATCGGCGCTGCCTTCGGCTCTGGGGTGGTGCGCGCCGACGGCGCCCTGGACCGGCCGGCGATGCGCCGCCTGGCTTTCGCCGACCCGGCCGCCCGGCAGCGCCTCGAAGCCATCCTTCACCCCCTCATCCGGGCCGAGAGCGACCGTCAGGCCAAGACCACTGCGGACCATCCCTACGTGCTGCTGGTGGTGCCCCTGCTGGTGGAATCGGGCACCTACCGGGAACGCTGCCAGCGCATCCTGGTGGTGGATTGCCCGGAAGCGGTCCAGATCGCCCGGGTCATGGCGCGCAACGGCCTGGCCGAGGCCGAGGTCCGCGCCATCCTGGCCGCCCAGGCCAGCCGGGCCGAGCGGCTGGCCGCCGCCGACGACGTGATCGTCAACGACGGCGCCCTGGAGGCCCTCGAACCCCGGATCGACGCCCTGGACCGGGACTACCGCCGCCTGGCCGCGGCTCTGGCCGGCGACAACCGGGGCCGACTTCATGGAACGTGTTGAGATTTCCCCGCAACTGGGCCAGAATTCAGGGACTTTTTCCCTGGATGCCGCATCGGCGCTGATTTTCCGCCGGGCCGCGCCCTCCGTTCCGAACCCTTCGGCATAGTCCAGCGCCATCTCATTCCAGGCTCCCTTCCGGTCGTGATCACCTACGAATACCCCTTCAACGAGCGGATCCGCACCCTGCTGCGCCTGGAAGACCTGTTCGAGAAGACGAGCCACTTCATCGCCCACCAGGGCCACCAGGAGCACCACGTCGCCCTAGTCACCCTGTTCGACATCCTGGAAACCGCGTCCCGGGCCGATCTCAAGCTCGACCTGATCCAGGAACTGGAACGGCAACGCCAGACCCTGCTGGCCTTCCGCAACAACCCGGAAATCTCCGAAGAGGCCCTGTCCGGCGCCCTCTACGAAATCGAGCAGGCCTCCGCCGCCCTGCTCGCCATGACCGGCCGCATCGGCCAGCACCTGCGCGACAACGAATGGCTGATGGGCATCAAGAGCCGCGCCGCCATCCCCGGCGGAGTATGCGAGTTCGACGTGCCCTCCTACCACTTCTGGCTGCACCACCCGGCGGAAACCCGCCGCGCCGCCCTGGAAGGCTGGACCCGCCCCTTCCTGCCCCTGCGCGACGCCCTCACCATCGTGCTGCGCCTGCTGCGCGCCTCGGGCCGGCCCGACCACTTCGTCGCCAAGTCCGGCGCCTTCCAGCTCATGCTCGGCGGCAGCTCGGCCCAGATGGTGCGCCTGCGCCTCGCCCACGAGATGGCGGTGATCCCCGAGATCAGCGCCAACAAGTACGCCCTCAATGTCCGCTTCGCCTGCCCGGACGGCAGCCTGCGCCCGCGCCACACCGATCAGGACGTGGATTTCGAGATGACCTTCTGCAACCTCTGAGCGTCTCATCCCGCCGATCGCCCCAAGCCCCGCCCCACGCGGGGCTTTTCGTTTATACGGCCCCGGGCCGCCTGCCGTCAGCCTCCCGCCGGTGGTGCCGCGCCCCCATCCGGCACGCATAGGCCAGCGGCACGACGGCGCCGCTTGCGGGGTATTTCTCCACCACCACCGGCTTATCCCTTTTCTTCATACGGTTAAATTCTTTCGGAATATCAGGGATTTCCACTAGCCGCTACCTCTGGAAAAAAGGTGGAAAGGCTTTTACCATCGGCCATTCGCAGGCAGGGCGCCCGTACCCCGGGCGCACGAAAATCACCAAGCATCTGCCCGCCCACCCCCCTTAGGAGGACAGTCCCATGGGTAAATTGGCCGTCAAGACCAAGCTTTTCCTCGGATTCGGCGTCATTGTCGCCATTTTCATCGTCGTCATCGCCATCACCGGGCGCAACCTGGCGCGCCTCGAGGACGCCAACCAACTGAGCGAGCACACCTACAACGTGATCGTGAACGTGGAAGGCATCAAGGAAGCCCTGATCAGCATGGAAGCCGGCGCCCAGGGTTACGCCCTGGCCGGCCAGCCCGAGTTCCTGACCCCGCTCAACCACGGCCGGGAACGCTTCAAGACCCTGATCGACGAAACCAAGAAGCTCACCGAGGGCAACACCGCCCAGCAGGACCGGCTGGCCAGCCTGGAAGTGTCGGCGATCAAGTGGTCCAACCTGGCGGTGGCGCCGATGGTCGAGATGCGCGACGACATCAGCTCCGGCTACGGCAAGCTCACCGACCTGGAAACCCTGGTGGCCTCGGGCCGCGGCCGGGAGCGACTGGAGGCGATGCGCACCCTGCTCCAGGAAATCGCCGACGAGGAGCGGGGCCGCCTGGCCGACCAGACCAGCGAGCTGGCCGAGCTGCGCAAGATGACCAACTGGACCCTGGTCGGCAGCGGCCTGCTCACCGCCCTGATCGCCGCCTTCGTCGCCATCACCGTTTCCACCAGCATCGCCAACCGGCTGCGCCGCGCCGTGCAGGTGGCCGAGGCCACCGCCCGGGGCGACCTGACCGTGGCGGTACGGCGCGAGGGCGACGACGAGATCGGCGCCCTGCTGCAAGCCATCGCCGACATGCAGCAGCGGCTGCGCACCATGCTCACCGACATCGCCGCCAACGCCGCCACGGTGGCCAGCTCGGCCCACCAGATCAACGCCGCCGCCGGCGAGCTGGAGCAGTCCTCGGTAAACCAGAGCGAGGCCTCGTCGGCCATGGCCGCGGGCATGGAGCAGCTCACCGTGAGCGTGAACCACGTGGCCAGCAGCGCCGGCGAATCCGCCACCATCGCCCAGGAGTCGGGCAGCATTGCCCAGACCGGCAGCGAGGTGATCGAACGCACCGTCGGCCGCATCCAGCAGATCGCCGACACAGTCACCGCCGCCGCCCAGGACATCGTCGAGCTGGAGCGCCGCTCCGGCGAGATTTCGTCCATCGTCGGCGTCATCCAGGAAATCGCCGAGCAGACCAACCTGCTGGCCCTCAACGCCGCCATCGAGGCGGCCCGAGCCGGCGAGGCCGGGCGCGGCTTCGCCGTGGTGGCCGACGAGGTGCGCAAGCTGGCCGAGCGCACCGCCACCTCGACCCGGGAAATCGCCGACATGATCGGCCAGATCCAGCAGGGCACCCGCCAGGCGGTGGCCAACATGCAGGCCAGCCTGGATCAGGTGACCGAGGGCCGCGACCTGGCCGCCGAGGCCGGCTCGGCCATCGCCCGCATCCGCGAAGGCTCCGAGGCGGTGCTGGCCCACGTCCAGGAAATCTCCTCGGCTCTCAAGGAGCAGAGCAGCGCCGCCAACGACGTGGCCGGCAATGTGGAGCGCATCGCCCAGATGGCCGAGGACAACAACCGCTCGGTCAAGGAAACCGCCCAGACCGCCCAGTCCCTGGAAGCCCTGGCCGACGGCCTGCGCGCCTCGGTGGCCCGCTTCAAGCTGGCGTAAGATGGCGGGCATGAGCACGACCACCGCCACCGCCCGTCCCAAGGTTCCCTGCCCCAGCTGCGGCAAGGAGCAGGAATGGTCGCCGGACAACCCCTGGCGCCCCTTCTGCTCCGAGCGCTGCAAGCTGATCGACCTGGGCGCCTGGGCCACCGAAAGCTACCGGGTTCCGGTCGCCGAAAACGACGCGGGCCTGGAAGAACCGCCCGCCTGATATTCGGCACCGCCCGCCCCATCCCCGGGGCCGGGCGCAGCAGCGCAGCACGGGCCGCTCTGGCAGCGGCCCGTAGCTTTTTGGGGCAGGGCCAGCAGCCCCACCGCCCCAACCACCACCCCGGCCGGCGCCGCGCCGGCCCACCCGTGAGGAGGATTCGCCCCATGGACGCAGACATCCCCGAAATCGCCCTGCATCTGGTCGGCGCCCTGGGGGCCGGCGGCATCATCGGCCTGGAGCGCAGCTACCACGCCCGCCCCGCCGGTTTCCGCACCCACACCCTGGTGTGCCTCGCCTCCAGCCTGCTGATGCTGGTCACCCTCTACCAGTGGAAGTGGCTGCCCGGCGTGCCCCTGGACACGGTGCGCACCGACCCGACCCGCATGGCCCAGGGCATCATGACCGGCATCGGCTTCCTCGGCGCCGGGGTGATCTTCAAGGAGGGCCTGAGCGTGCGCGGCCTGACCACCGCCGCCTCGATCTGGATCACCGCCGCCGTGGGCATTCTCATCGGCGTGGGCTTCTACTTCCCCGCCGTGCTCGCCACCCTGCTCACCCTGGGCGTCCTCTCCGCCTTCCGCTGGATCGAGGCGCGCATGCCGTCCCACGCCTACGCCCACCACGCCCTGCGCTTCGACCGGGACGCGGCCATGACCGAGGGCGACGTACGCGCCATGCTCGAAGCCCATGGATTCACCATCGCCAACATGAGCTACCGGGTGTCCGACGACGGCCAATCCTTCGAATACCGCATGGTCATCCGCACCACCGACCCGGCCAACACCTCGCACCTCGCCGACACCCTGCGCCGCCAGCCCCTGGTGCGCGCCTTCCGCATCTCGCCCACCGGCGACTGAGACCGGCCGCGCCCGCAACCCCGTTCAGCCCAAATGACCATGCTTCCTGCCGTCCTCGAAACCGACCGCCTGATCCTGCGCCAGTGGCGGGATGCCGACCGGGCGCCCTTTGCCGCCCTGTGCGCCGACCCCGAGGTGATGGCCTGCTTTCCCGCCCCCCTGACCCGGACCGAGAGCGACGCCATGGTGGACCGCTGCACCGACCTGATCGCCGAGCGGGGCTGGGGCCCGTGGGCCGTGGAGGCCAAGGCCGCGGGCACCTGCATCGGCCTGATCGGGCTGCACGTGCCGGCGGCCACCCTGCCCTTTTCCCCCTGCGTCGAGATCAGCTGGCGGCTGGCCCGGGCGTGGTGGGGCCAGGGCCTGGCCAGCGAAGGCGCCCGGGCCGCCCTGGGGTTCGGCTTTGGGGAACTTGGCCTGGACGAGATCGTGGCCTTCACCACCCTGGCCAACGTCCGCTCCCAGGCGCTGATGGCGCGGCTGGGCATGGCCCGGGACGACGCGGGGGACTTCGACCACCCCGCCCTGCCCACCGGCCATCCGCTGCTGCGCCACTGCCTGTACCGCCTGCCGCGCCGGTAGTGGCAGGCCGAAGCGACGGCCTGAAGCCGGTAGGCGGCACCTCGCATCCATTGGAGCTTGCAACCGCAAAGCGCGGTGCCTGCGCCCCTGCGGGCGGCAGCGCGGGCAGGCAAAAGAAAAGGGCCGCGACATCGCGGCCCTTCTTCCTTCCGATCGGCGCCTCACCAGCCGCGCAGGGCGGCCACGCCGTGGGCGTTGGCGGCCCGGGCCGCCGGCAGGTCGGCGGCGCTCAAGCCGCCCAGCCCATAGACCGGGATCGGGCTCTCCGCCACCAGTTCGGCAAAACGCGCCCAGCCCAGGGGCGCCGTCCCCGGGTGGCTGGCGGTGGGGGCCACCGGCCCCAGCACGGCGAACTGGCAACCCAGGGCGATGGCAGCGTCCAGCTCCGCCGCGTCGTGGCAGGATGCGGCCACCAGGGGCATGTCCGGCCGGGCGGCCGCGGCACGCAGGGCGGACGAGGACAGATGCACCCCGTCGGCGCCCACCGACCGGGCCAGTTGCACATCGTCGTTGACCAGCACCCGGCCGCCGGCGGCATGGACCCGGGCCACCACGGCGGCAGCGAAATCGCGCCGCGCCGCCGCGTCCAGAGCGCCATCCTTCTCGCGCACCTGGACCAGGCGCAGGCCGCCGGCCAGGGCCGCATCGAGGCGGGCCAGCTCCGCCGCCACGCCGCGCGCGCCGGCGTTGGTGACGGCGTAGACCTCGGGCAGCCCCAGGGCCTCCAGGATCGGCCCGTTGGCGGGCAGCACCGGCGCCACCGCAGTCGGGGCGCCCAGGGGCGTCCAGGCCACCGCGTCGTGCTCGACGGCGTGGATGTCGCCGTCGGCGGCGCCCCCCTCCCAGGCGGTCACCTTGAAAAACTTGAGGCGCACCGAGGCGTGGGGGTATTCGAAGCGGCGGGTGATCCAGGGGGTGGCCGCGGTGACGGTGATGGCCATCTCCTCCTGCAACTCCCGCACCAGGCACTGGGCGTCGGTTTCGCCCCGTTCCACCTTGCCGCCGGGAAACTCCCACCAGCCGGCGTAGACCTTACCCTCGGGACGCCGGGCGAGCAGGAACTCGGTGCCGGCCGGCCCCTGGCGCAGCAGCACCGCCGCCGCCACGTGGGTGACCGGGCGCGGCGCAGCGGCGTCGGTGCTGGCGGCGGTTGCGGCGCCGTCGCTCACTTGCGCCCCCCAGCGGCACGGGGGGCGGGCTTGGCGGGCGCTTTCGCAGCGGTTTTTGGGGCGGGCTTGGCTGCCGGCTTGGCGGCGGCGACCTTGCGGTGGGCGGCGTAGTCCTTGGCGAACTGCCAGCCCACCCGGCCGGAGCGGGAACCGCGGCCCAGGGCCCAGTTGAGAGCGTCCCGCTCGGCGGCGGCGATTTCCGCCGGGGTCAGGCCGAAGTAGCCCAGCCAGTGGTTGACGATGTTCAGGTAGGCGTCCTGGTCGAAGGGGTAGAAGGACACCCACAGGCCGAAGCGCTCGGACAGGGAAACCTTTTCCTCCACCGCCTCGCCGGGATGGATCTCGCCGTCCACCACCTTGGTCTCGGCGTTCTCCGAGAAATACTCGGGCATCAGGTGGCGGCGGTTGGAGGTGGCGTAGATCAGCACGTTGGCCGGCACGTCGGCCAGGGAGCCGTCGAGCACCGACTTCAACGCCTTGTAGGCCACCTCGCCGGTCTCGAAGGACAGGTCGTCGCAGAACACCAGGAACTTCTCGGGACGATGCGCCACCTGGGCGACGATGGCGGGCAGATCCACCAGATCGGCCTTGTCCACCTCGATGCCGCGCAGGCCGCGTCCGGCGTATTCGTTGAGCAGGGCGCGCACCAGGGACGACTTGCCGCAGCCCCGGGTGCCGGTCATCAACACGTTGTTGGCGGGCTTGCCGGCGAGGAACTGGCGGGTGTTGGCGACCACCCGGGCCTTCTGTTCGTCGATGTCGCGCAGGTCGGCCAGGCGCATCGGCGCCAGGCGCTTCACCGCTTCCAGCCGGCCGGTGTGGCCCAGGCCGCCGGTCTTGACCCAGCGAAAGGCCGGGGCGGACCAGTCGGGCTCGGCGGGCACCGGCGGCAGCAGGGGTTCCAGCCGGGCCAGGACGCTTTCGGCCCGGGCCAGGAAGGCCAGCAGGGGATCGACGGGAGCCGCGGCGGGGGCGGCGGGAAGGGCTGATTTCTTGGCGGCAGCGGTCACTCGGGCCATGGTGTCAGGTGTGCTATCGAATGGAATCGGGTTGGTCGGGCCCGCCGGGACGGCATTTTCGACGGGGGTATACTTCACGAATGCGACACATTAGCCGAATCCCCGCCCCCCTCCAACGCCCGGGCGCCCGCCGCGGCGGTGCCGTCCTGGCGGCCGCCGGCGCACTGGCCGCCCTGCTCCTTGCCGGCTGCGCCACCCAGGCGCCGGTCCCCTGCCCGGTGTGCCCCGGCGAAAAGGCCGCCGTTCCGGCGCCTCCCGCCGCCCCGCCCCTGCAACCGGCCCGCTTCGACGATCTGCCGGGCTGGCAGGACGACGACCTGGCGGCGGCCTGGCCTGGCCTCCTCAACTCCTGCAAGGGCATGAAGTCGCGCCGCGACTGGCCCCTGTGGCGCGGCGCCTGCGAAGAAGCGGCCACCCTGGGCACGCCGGATAGCGCCACCGCGCGGCGCTTCTTCGAATCCCGCTTCACCCCGTGGCGGCTGGTCAACCCCGACGGCGCCGACAACGGCCTGATCACCGGCTACTACGAACCCATGCTCAACGGCAGCCGGCAACGGATCAGCCCGAACCAGCACCCAGTGCTGCCGGTGCCTGCCGACCTGCTCACCATCGAGCTTTCCGATGTTTTCCCCGAGTTGAAGAACCTGCGCCTGCGCGGCCGGCTGCAAGGCAACAAGGTGGTGCCCTACTGGTCCCGCGCCGAGCTGGCGCCCCGGGAAGCCAAGATGGGCGAGAAGGCCATCGCCTGGGTGGACGACCCGATCGAGCTGTTCTTCCTGCAAATCCAGGGATCGGGCCGGGTCAAGCTGCCGGACGGCTCCCTGCTGCGCGTCGGCTACGCCGACCAGAACGGCCACCCCTACCAGTCCATCGGCCGGGTGCTGATCGAGCGGGGCGAGCTGAAGCCGGAGCAGGCCAGCATGCAGGGCATCCAGGGCTGGGCCCGGGCCAATCCGACCAAGGTCCAGGCCCTGCTCAACGAGAACCCCAGCTACGTGTTCTTCCGCGAGCTGAAGAACGCCGACGGCGGCCCCATCGGCGCCCTGGGCGTGCCCCTGAGCGATGCCCGCAGCCTGGCGGTGGACCCGCGCACCACGCCCTTGGGCGCCCCGGTCTTCCTCGCCACCAGCTGGCCCAACGAGGAGCGCCCCCTCAACCGCCTGATGCTCGCCCAGGACACCGGCGGCGCCATCAAGGGCGTGGTGCGCGCCGACTTCTTCTGGGGCTTCGGCCCGGACGCCGGCAGCCTGGCCGGGCGGATGAAGCAGAAGGGCCGAATGTGGGTGCTGCTGCCCCCGGGAGCCGGCCCTCGCTGACACAGGCGCAGGTGGACGCAGGCAGGCGTAGGCGGCGGCGCACGGCCTCCCGCGCCGCCGCCCAAATCGGTGCAAGGCGCACCGATTTGGGTCGAAACCCTGCCTGGCGCACCATTTAAGGGACGTCAGCCCGGCGTCAAAAACCCAAGCCGCTGATCATAAACGGGTTTTGCTGCGCCCCCGGCCTGGAACAACAATTGCAGAGGCGGTGCATCCGTTTTATGGGAGGCACCATGGAGAACCATCAGTCCGCATCGGACACCCTTTTCATTTTGCTGGGCGCCATCATGGTGCTCGCCATGCACGCCGGCTTCGCCTTTCTCGAACTGGGCACCGTGCGCAAGAAGAACCAGGTCAACGCCCTGGTCAAAATCCTGGCCGACTTCGCCGTATCGACCATCGCCTACTTCTTCGTCGGCTACGGCATCGCCTACGGGGTGCATTTCTTCCAGGGCGCCGAGACCCTCACCCTGGACCACGGTTTCGGGCTGACCAAGTTCTTCTTCCTGCTCACCTTCGCCGCCGCCATTCCCGCCATCATCTCCGGCGGCATCGCCGAGCGGGCCAAGTTCAACCCCCAGCTGGCCGCCACCTTCTGCCTGGTGGGCTTCGTCTACCCCTTCTTCGAAGGCATCGCCTGGAACCAGGCCTTCGGCATCCAGGACTGGCTGAAAGCCAGCTTCGGCGCCGAGTTCCACGACTTCGCCGGCTCGGTGGTGGTGCACGCCATGGGCGGCTGGCTGGCCCTGCCCGCCGTGCTGCTGCTCGGCGCCCGGCGCGGCCGCTACAGCAAGGACGGCGCTATCTCGGCCCACCCGCCCTCCTCCATCCCCTTCCTCGCCCTGGGCGCCTGGATCCTGGCGGTGGGCTGGTTCGGCTTCAACGTCATGAGCGCCCAGACCCTGGACAAGATTTCCGGCCTGGTGGCGATCAATTCCCTGATGGCCATGGTCGGCGGCACCCTGGCCGCCCTGGTGTTAGGCAAGAACGACCCGGGCTTCGTCCATAACGGCCCCCTGGCCGGCCTGGTGGCGGTGTGCGCCGGTTCCGACGTGATGCACCCGATGGGTGCGCTGGTCACCGGCCTGGTCGCCGGCGCCCTGTTCGTCTACATGTTCACCCTCACCCAGAACCGCTGGAAGATCGACGACGTGCTCGGCGTGTGGCCCCTGCACGGCCTGTGCGGCGCCTGGGGCGGCCTGGCCTGCGGCATCTTCGGGGCCCCCGCCCTGGGCGGCGTCGGCGGCGTGGCCTTCCTGCCCCAACTGCTGATGACCCTCCTCGCCATCGCCGTCGCCCTGGCCGGCTCCGCCCTCGTGTACGGCACCCTGCGCGCCACCCTCGGCCTACGCCTCGACCCGGAAGACGAGTACAACGGTGCCGACCTGTCGATCCACAAGATTACTGCTACCCCGGAACGGGAAAGTTTGTGGTGATTCTTTGTGGCAGTGTTTCCGGACAATAGTTTCTTGAAATGAAATGAAAAATCTTGAAACATAAGGAAAACAACGAGATAGCTATCTCACCGCAACAGCAGACTGATTGCAATAAACAAAGTCTGTCGGACAGTAAATGATCAAAGCCCGGCGAATGCCGGGCTTTGTGTTTCTGGAGCTTCCGGTCTTCGGCCATTGCGGTCGTTGGGGATGGCGAGGATGTAAGGCCGGTGTCGGGAAAATTGCTGTCGTTGGCAGCCTGGATGCCCTGAACGTCAGCTTTCCCGAGCGACGCACGCGAACTCCCGACCCAAAGCTGAAGTGGCGTTCTCGAGACCCAACGACAGCAATGCAGCGGGAACGGTCGATGGTTGGGCTGAAACAGCAACAACTTTGGCGACTGCGATTGAGCAGGCCTGCAGAATGCGAGACAATGGCGCGATTATGGCGAACGGCAATCAACTCAAAGCATTGCTGCGTTCTCACGCGGAGGGCGACGATCGCCACTTTTACTCGGTGGCCATGCAGATGGCCGCCCATGAGGCGAAGCAAGGTCACGGAAAGTTGGCCGAAGAGTTGCGCGAACTGATCGATGCCGCAAAGGCCCGCCGCAACGCCAGCAGCGGGGATGGCGCAATCCCGATTGCAAGGCCGAAAGGCGAGCTTGCAGGGCTGCTTAACGTCTCCTACCCCTCGCGCCGGTTGAGCGACATGGTGCTGTCCGAGTCGTTGCAGCAGAGCCTCCAACGCGTGCTCAAAGAGCAAAGACATCTGTCGAAGTTGCGCAGCCACGGCCTGTACCCGCGGCGCAAGCTGCTGCTCGTCGGCCCGTCGGGTACCGGCAAGACGATGACCGCCTCGGCACTCGCCGGCGAACTAGGCATCCCGCTGTTCGTGGTTCGTCTGGACTCGCTCATCACGAAGTACATGGGGGAGACAGCAGCAAAGCTTCGTCAAGTCTTCGACGCTGTGGTGTCCACTCGAGGCGTCTACTTCTTCGACGAGTTTGATGCGATTGGCAGCCAGCGTGGAATGGCGAACGATGTGGGCGAAATCCGCCGGATCTTGAACAGCTTCCTGCTCATGATTGAGCAGGACGATTCCAACAGCGTGATTGTCGCAGCGACCAACCACCCGGACATTCTGGACGAAGCACTCTTCAGGCGCTTCGACGACGTGGTCGAGTACCACGCGCCGTCTAAGGTGGAGGTGCAGGCGCTGCTGCGGCTACGCCTAGCTGTCTACGTCAAGTCGAAGAAGGACCTCGCAGACCTGGCAACAGATGCAGCCGGCTTAAGCCATGCGGAGATCGCGCGGGCGATCGACGATGCGATCAAAGAGGCCGTGATGCACGATCAGGAGATTATCCCGACCGAAGCGCTGCGCGCCCTGTTGCAGCAGCGCCAGGCAGTGCGCCGCCGCACGGCTGGCTGCAAAGAGTAAGCCATCATTTTGCATGGCCACAGAGAACCATCAGCGGCGCCCGCATCTCTTTCCGCAGGACACGCGCTCCACTGAGGGGTACACCGCTAAGAAGGCTGTCGTCGTCAAAGCCGCAGTACCGCATCAGCCCCGTGTGCAACATGCGCAGGAGTTGCACACCCAGTTTGCACAGGTAGAGGCGGCTCAGCTGCAGCTGGTGGCCGAGCAGAAGGCCGCAAAAGTACAGACAGCAATCGGCATCCTGATCGAGTTCGAGAGCCAACAGGGGGTTGAGTTGGCAGCCGAGAGCTTGGCCCGCGATCGTCAGGGCATTGAACTCATGAACGTACGGAAGCAAGGTAACCAGGTGCTGGCTACCGTTTTCGTGCCCCAGGGAAAGCTGACGCACTTTGAAAGGCTGATCGAAGCCTACGCCGAACACCGAACCGGTGCTGGCGGTCGTTCTCTCGACAACCAGTCGTTGATTGATGCGATCCGCTCGGTGCGTGTCGCCACGTTCGACTCCCTGTGGACAGACAGCGCCGGGGCACTGCCGGCCAACGACGCCGAGGCAATCTGGTGGGAAGCGTGGCTTCCCGCCGGTGACAACCGGCCGCAAGTCATCGAAGACTTCCGCAAGGTAGGTGAACTGGCGGGGCTACTTATACGGGAGCGAGCGCTGCACTTTCCGGAGCGTTCGGTCGTGCAGATGTACGGTAGCAAGGCGCAGTTGCTTCAATCCTCGTTGGTACTCAACATGGTAGCCGAGCTGCGTCGAGCAAAGACGACCGCTGAGTTCTTCGCTGCACTACCGCAGGAAGAAGAAGCTGAGTGGACCGGGAACCTGCAAGACCGTCTCATGTTGCAGCATGCGGGTAACTCGTACGTCACTTTGCTGGATACCGGCGTCAATCATGGGCACCCCCTGCTGGCTCCGATGGTCGCCGACGGTGATCGCCACACCGTGGAGCCTGGTTGGGGACACGATGATACCAATGGTCATGGCACCGAACTTGCGGGTTTGGCATTGTTCGGTGACCTGACACCGGCGCTTTCGGACAATGGTGCGCTGTCCGTGCCGCATCGCCTTGAATCAGTGAAGATCCTACAGGGACCAGGCGACAACGACGGTCAGTCCTACGGCGCGATAACGGCGGAAGCCGTAGCACGTGTTGAAATTACAGCTCAGGACCGCCGCCGCGTGTTCGCGATGGCAGTGTCGTCCACTGACGGCCGTGATCGAGGGCGCCCTTCGTCGTGGTCTGCTGAGGTCGACCGTCTCGCCTTCGACTGCGAGGGTCAGGGGGAGACCCCGCGCCTATTTGTGATCTGCGCGGGGAACACGCAGGATCCCAATGCCTGGGGTGACTACCCGGCCAGCCTCTCGACGAACCTAGTGCACGATCCCGGGCAGGCTTGGAATGCGCTCACGGTGGGTGCGTACTCTGAGCTCACGACGATCTCTGAGGCCTTCGGCCACGAGTATGTCCCGATCGCGGCAGCCGGTGGGCTGAGCCCATACACGACAACATCGTCGACCTGGCAGCCAGGCTGGCCGTTCAAACCCGACATCGTGATGGAAGGCGGCAATGCGGCGGTCGATGGGACTGGCTTCACAAGCCAGATGGATAGCCTGTCGCTTCTGACAACCAATTACCAACCCCACGACCGCCTTTTCACGTTGAGTTGGGCGACCAGTGCATCCACTGCCCTGGCTGCGGGCATGGCCGCTCGGATTCAGGCCGCGTATCCCAACTTTTGGCCAGAGACCATTCGAGCGCTGATGGTCCACTCGGCGCGATGGACGCAGCCGATGCTCAACGCTTACACCCCGAACGGGCTTCGCAACCAGGCCAATATGCGACAGCTGCTCCGGCATTGCGGCTACGGCGTTCCCAGTTTGGAGCGGGCATTGTATAGCGCGAGCAACTCGCTCACGTTGATCGTCCAGGACCAGTTGCAGCCGTACCAGAAGGTGGGCTCGACGGTCCGTACCCGCGATATGCATCTGCACGACCTGCCCTGGCCGACCGAGCTGCTTCAGGAGCTGGGCGACGCGCAAGTGACGCTTCGGGTCACGCTCTCGTACTTCATTGAGCCGAACCCTGGCGAGCGCGGCGGCATCGACAAGTATGCGTACCAGTCGCACGCGTTGCGATTCGCGGTGCGGCGCCCCTTGGAAACCGAGGCTTCCTTTCGGCGCCGCATCAATGCCCAAGCGGTAGCCGCAGAGCAAGTGCTTCCCGCGGCCGGTGGCGCCGACGTCGGCTGGACCATCGGTGAGCGCACGCGTGCTCGCGGCTCACTCGTAAGCGATAGCTGGAGAGGAACCGCCGCTGCGCTCGCCAACCGTGGACAGTTGGCAGTCTTTCCTGCGCTGGGATGGTGGCGAAATCGCCCGAGCCACGGGCGGTTCGACCGGGCGGCCAGGTACAGCCTCGTTGTGTCGATCGAGGCGCCTGAGATCCAGCAGGACCTCTATGCGAGAGTCGCACAGCAGATTGCGGCACCGGTCGCAATCGAGATCCCGATCTGAGCTACAGGTTGCTGAACTCTTCTCATACCTGGCAGCGTCTCTATGCGCGAGAGTCAGCTTCCCTTTTCGGCGAAATGCTGCTTTAGGTCGGAAGCCAGCCTATCTAGATAGTTGTACCTTCGAAGATACCAATGGCCGGTCTGAAGTCATAACCTGCCATTTTCATTGAGAGGGTCTGACGGCAGTTTCGGCCGAGATGCGGCCGGACAACGACGACTCGGAACGACCTGCTTAGCTTGGGTGGATTGGGAAGGCATAACCAAAGGTTGTGATGAGAAATGTTGCAAGTAAATCAGGGAGAGCTGGTGTCGGCGCCAGCGCCCGATAGCCAACAGTTCTCCCGAGCCACTTTTGCAGCAAAAGTCCCATGGGTTCGTGACAGCCTTACACCCGGACAGGAATTGCCAGTCTGGATTCCAAAGCCTGGAGAGGACCATGCGCAGCCAGAATGTCCTCGTAGATGTTGAGGTGCTTGGGGGCCTTCAACGTCAGCACCAACGCATAGGGGATCAGTGTGGCGTCGCCTCGGTAGGCATTTCCGGCGCCAGCTCTGGCGTTGTAATGGATATCAAAGGTCGATCCCTTGAGGCTAGAGCCGTTGTAGTTCTGCTTCCCATGGAGAACGGTTTCCCACTTTGCCAAATCATTCCGTTGCTCTTGCTCCGTCCGCCATTCGCTGGCTGGGAAGAATGAATCCATTTTGGGGTTCTTGGCGTTCTTGTTGGCCTTCTTGTCGACATGGGGCCGAAACTTAATGTCCAGTCCAGCCTTGGTATAAGCGCTAAAGTCCTGGGGATCGACCGGGCTTGCGTAGCAAAAGGTTGCTGTTAGTTCCACCCTGCCGGTCATTTGGTCGGGAGGCACGGTACCGGGGCTCTAAGGTATTTTCCCGGGTTGAGCTTTCCCTGATAAATGATCCGGGCGACTCCCTCGCCGCAGGTGATGATTTCGGTCAGGTCACTCGGGACCAGGCCCCAACCGATATCATGCGGATGCAAGCCATCCCGCGCTTCGCAGCTGTGGATCAGCAATGCCTTGATCGTCAGCGGGTGGACGTCGTCTCCCAAGAAGGCGCTGACACCTGCAGCAGATCTGAGGGCCAGAGGAGATGCGAAGCTAGTTCCCAGATTGGGCGCAATCCGCGGCGCAACGTCCGACACGGCGACGTGGAAGTATTCGCTGCCACTCCCCCCGAACGCCAAAACGTCGGGTTTGCGCCGTCCCGGGCTACGGCCGGGCCCTCTGGCACTGTAGTTTGCGCGGGCCCATTCACTCGTGGTTCTGTCGGATGCGCCGACGGTCAGCGCATTGACGCTGTCTGCCGGCACCTGAATCCGGTCAAAGCCGAGATCCTTGTCACGCTCGCCATTATTGCCGGCCGCCACAGTCATGAGCGTTTCACCATCGCTGAGCAACGAGTCAATGAGGGATGTCCAGACATGGACCTCAGTGAGTATTCGCATCAAACCTGTCACCCAGTGGCGTGAAAGCTGCCACAGTAAACCTTGGCAACTCGCTCATAACGGGATCACCCACTTCCACCCGCCCCACAGACATGATCGACCGCAGCCTTCAACGCTTCGCCTTTCTCGCCCTGTTGGCCGCCGCACTGTTCGGCGCCAGCGCACCGATTTCAAAGTTATTGCTCGCCAACATCAAGCCACTCTCGCTCGCGGGTCTGTTGTATTTGGGCAGCGGCCTAGGGCTTTTCCTGGTCTGGCTAATTCGTCGCAACAGTAGAATAGGTGCACAGGAATCACCTCTAACTTGCACTGACTTACCTTGGCTGGCCGGTGCAGTGATCAGCGGGGGCATTGCCGCTCCAGTCCTCCTGCTCTGGGGGCTTTCCGGCGTTTTTGCCTCTGATGCCTCCTTGTTGCTTTCGACAGAGGGAATGCTCACTACGCTGATTGCCGCATTCGCATTTCATGAAGCCATCGATGCCCGCGTCTGGATCGCATCGGCCCTGATGATTGCCGCCGGTGCGCTCCTGGCCTATGAGCCTGGGGCCAGCTTCGGACTGTCGTTGCATGCCCTCGCGATCATTGCCGCCTGCGGGTTATGGGGCCTCGACAACAACCTGACCCGCCCAATCTCCGGTGGTGATCCAGTGCTGATCGCCATGGTCAAAGGTTTGGTGGCCGGCAGCGTCAATCTCGCACTCGGCCAATTGACGGGCGCCCCCTGGTTCCCGATGGGGTACGCATGTGGAGCACTGCTGCTGGGAAGTCTCAGCTATGGCGCTAGCCTGCTGTGCTACATCCTAGCGCTCCGTCATCTGGGTAGTGCGCGCACAGCCGCTCATTTCGGTACTGCACCGTTCATTGGCGCCGTTCTGTCCGTTCTACTGCTCGGCGAGCCCCTGACCTTGACGCTCCTGGGAGCCGTAGTGCTCATGCTCGTCGCCACATGGCTCGTGCTGACTGAAAAACACAGCCATGCCCATACGCACAGCCCCCTGACCCACATGCATGCCCACACGCACGATGCTCATCATCAGCATCATCATGATGGCAGCGAGGGACCGGAACCCCACACCCACAAGCACCGGCACACGCCGTTGACTCACGTACACGCCCATCTACCGGACCTGCATCATCGGCATGAGCACTAATCTTCCTTGAAATAACTATTTCGTTTTTGTAGCATGTAGTTCACATGATGAATTGCGTGTTACAGAAATGGATTGGCTACTTTTCATTGCAACACTTCCTGGCCAAGCCGGCAGCCTGCGTCTGCGCTTCTGGCGCCAACTCAAGGGCATCGGTGCCGTCAATTTGCGGGATGGGGTCTACCTCTTGCCCGCCCAGGAATCTTTGCGCCCCGTACTGGCCTCTCTGCGAGACGAGTTGATCGCCGCCGAAGGAAGTGCGTGGCTTGTCGATCTCCCAAGCCAGTCACCCGAAATGGAGCTGGCCTGGCGCGCCCTGTTTGATCGTAGCGAGGCCTACCGGGAATGGCGCACCGCCTTTGGCGCATTCTCCGATAGGCTCGCTGAAGCACCTGAAACGGAGGCCCGGCGACAGGTGCGCCAGATCCGCAAAGATCTTGAAGCCATCGCCACCATCGATTTCTTTCCAGATGACCAGCTCGACATTGCGCGCCGGGCCCTGGCTGATGCCGAACGGCGGCTAACCCGCCAATTCGCCCCCGACGAGCCCGAGGCCGCCGAGGGGCTCGTACCGCGGCTCTCGTTATCCAACTACCAGGGGCGTCTATGGGCCACGCGTTCCCGATTGTGGGTGGACCGTATTGCCTCAGCCTGGCTGATCCGCCGCTTCATTGATCGTGACGCCCGCTTTGTCTGGCTAAAGGACACCAAGGACTGCCCGCCGGATGCCCTCGGTTTTGACTTCGACGGGGCAGCCTTCACCCATGTTGGCAACCTCGTCAGCTTCGAGACCCTACTGGTGAGCTTTGGCCTTGATACCGACCGCGGACTGCTCCGCCTTGGGGCCTTGGTGCATGGACTTGATGTCGGGGATGGCATGACGCCCGAAGGCCAGGGATTCGAGGCCATCCTTGAAGGTGCGCGCCAACGCCATACCGACGACGACCGTCTCCTGGAGGAGATCAGCCCCGTGCTCGATTCCCTCCATGCCTATTTTTCCCTCGGGAAGTAAGGCGTTGTGCCGGAGCCATTCCGTGAGGTTGCCATGAACACTCAGACCAACAGCCCGAACTACACCCTGTGGCAGTGCGTCCTGTACTTCCTACGCTTGGGCGCACTTGGCTTCGGGGGGCCCGTAGCCTTGGTCGGCTACATGCACCGCGATCTTGTCGAGCGTCGTGGCTGGATCAGTGACTCAGACTACAAGGAAGGCCTGGCGCTGGCTCAGATGGCACCGGGCCCGCTCGCGGCACAACTTGCGATCTATCTCGGCTACGTGCATTACCGCATTCTCGGCGCGACGCTCGTCGGTATCGCCTTTGTCGTGCCTTCGTTCCTGATGGTGGTCGCCTTGGGCTGGGCCTATGTCGCCTTCGGTGGCCTGCAATGGATGCAAGCCGTGTTCTACGGTGTCGGTGCCTCCGTGATCGGCATCATCGCCATCAGTGCCTACAAACTGACCAACAAGAGCATCGGCAAGGACAAATTGCTGTGGGCGATCTATCTCACCCTGGGGGCCGTCACGGTCATCACCGAGTCGGAGATCGCCTGGCTGTTCATCGCCGCCGGTCTCCTCGTCTGGTTTTGGCGCGCTCCACCTGAGTGGCTCAAGAAGGGAGGCGTTGCAGCGGCGCTCTCCGGGCAGTTGCCGCCTGCCGCAGGGCTCGCCTCGTCCTTCGACCCCGGCCTGCTAACCCAAATCGGTCTTTTCTTCGCCAAGGCCGGCGCCTTTGTCTTCGGCTCGGGGCTGGCCATCGTGCCCTTCCTTTATGGCGGGGTGGTGACCGAGTACCACTGGCTCAACGACAAGCAGTTCGTCGATGCCGTGGCGGTGGCCATGATCACTCCCGGCCCGGTGGTCATCACCGTCGGCTTCATCGGCTACCTAGTAGCGGGACTACCCGGGGCCTGCGTGGCAGCCTTGGGAACCTTCCTGCCGTGCTACCTGTTCACCGTCATCCCGGCGCCCTATTTCAAGAAGTACGGGAAGCTGCCCGCCATCGTCGCCTTCGTCGATGGCATCACGGCGGCAGCAGTCGGCGCCATTACGGGATCGGTGATCGTTATCGCCCAGCGCTCGATCACCGACATCCCCACGGCCCTACTGGCCATCGGCACCACGGCCCTGCTGTGGAAGTTCAAGAAGCTCCAGGAGCCGGTCATCGTCGTGGCGGCCGCCACCATCGGACTGGCCCTGTATCCGCTGATGCACCATTGACAAGACGAAGGGCACTCATTGAGCGGTCTTCGTTGTCTCCACCGGTAGTCGCCAGCTTTGTAAAGTAGCGCAGATCGTTGCTCAGTAATTTGTATCGCGTGGATTCATGGCTATGCCGTAAACCTAAGCGAGAAATTCAAGTCATTTTCAACTCTGCGCCAAGACGGAATGTTTAAGCCGATCCTTACACCACTGTTAGGATTCAATTGTTTTTTTTCCAAACTGTAATTTTTAAGCAATATTTTTGTGGGGCTCCGGTTTCTATGATTTGTGCGTGACAAGTTGATTCCATTTCACATACACACGCTTACTTCATATGGAGATCCCCATGAAAACTCAGACTACAAAATATTTGGTTGCTGCCATCTTCGCCATTGGGGGCACTACCAATGCTCTTGCTCATGAAGATAGCTCTGAGGCTGGTACATTCCATTGGCTATCTCATGTCGGCGAGCAGAGCGCCCAAGCCCCGGCGAACCAGCAACAACCCGAGGGCTACTCCGTTTCCGCACCTGCAAACCGAGTTGTGACTGTCACGGATGACACGAAATACCTGAATGCAACCCGCTTGGAGACGGTTGAAATCAGGGTCGGCGAGAAATCTGTGACCTGGTTCTTCGACACGCTTGGACTTCAAGTCTTCCCGCTTTCAAAAATCATCTCTGGCGCAGAGAGCGTTACGGTCTATGTGGCTGAAAACCCTGCCTACCAAGGCGGCTAAGGGGTTTAAAAAACTAATCCTGTATAAAACAATGGGCCCCAACGAGGCCCATTGTTTTATCTTTATTTATTGCATTCCGACAGGAGGAGACGCCCCTTTTCTTGGAAACCAAGCTGGAGTGGATTGCATGTAACTCCTATATTCCTCTCCGAATTCTTTCAACGCTTCATGCTCTTCCTTTTTCGCCAACCGCGTATATGTGATGACCAGAATCGGGAACAGGATGAGTGTCAGAAGGGTAGGCCATTGCAAGAGAAAACCCACCATAATGATAATAAAAGCCAAATATTGAGGGTGCCGAACCCGGGCATAGGGGCCCTGATTGGCCATGCGATGGTGACGCTGTGCGCTGTAAAGCACTGGCCAGGCCTTAGCGAGTAGCCAGAATCCACCGAAGATAAAAATTGTCGACAGGAGATGGAAAGGTCCCCAGTGAGGGTTGGACTTCCACCCAAACATCAGTTCGAGAAGGTGACCGGCATCATGTGAAAATGGATCGATGCCTGGAAAGTGCTTGGACAGCCAACCTGACAGCAGATAGATGGTCAGCGGGAAACCGTACATCTCGGTAAAGAGCGCCACGATAAAGGCCGAAAACAAGCTAAACGTGCGCCAATCCTGGCTCGTGCGTGGCTTAAAGAAGCTGGCGGCAAAAAGGATGAAAAACGCCGAATTCAATGCCACTAGGGCCCACAAGCCATAGTCTCCCGTATCAGTGCTCATGATTGCCTCTCTTCGATCTCTGAGAGTCTTGTGGGTGGTGTCCATGGTGGCGATGCATGAAGAAGTGCATCAGCGGACAGGCCAGAAAGAGCAGATAGGGCAAGATGCCGAAAAGATGGGCGCGGTGTTCCGTAAATAGGTAAAAGGCAGCAATAGCCGCAAAGGCCCACCAGACCCATACGACCCCCCGATGGCCGCGCTCCTGATCGCCATTGGGCTGAGACTCGGGTTCACCGGACATGAATACTCCTGGTATATAAACGCGGGAGGCCGCCTGCATTAGGCGAGGGGGCTTCGCTATACCGAGCCCCCTCTCGAGGCATTACTTGCCGTCGCGCGGGTGGTAGTGCTTGTCTTTCGCCGGCATCTTGCGTTTTTGCTCCCCAGGTTTGGCGACCGGCTTCTGCGGCACACCCGTCTTATCTTCGACATGGGAGTGGTGCTTCATGTCCATTCCCTTGTCTGGGGACATCATGGGCGCGTCGGTTCCCATGGGTTTGTCGCCTTCGGCGGCGTGTGCTCCCAAGGCGATGGCGGAGGTAGCAAGAAAGGTAGCAGTAGCAAGAGTGGCAGACAGTTTCATGACAGATCTCCTAAGGTAAGTTGAGCTCTGACCTTCTATAAAAAGAGGGGCAGACCCACGAAGCATGGTTCCGTCTGACCGCCACAAACATGACGCAACGATTACATTTCTGTCAGCCGGATTCGGTACCGTTCGGGTACCGAAATAATCAGACACCTCGCAGACGTAACGCGTTTCCCACGACGCTCACCGAAGAAAGGCTCATCGCAGCCGCGGCGATGATGGGAGAAAGCACCAAACCAAATGAGGGGAACAGAATGCCAGCCGCGATAGGCACCCCCAGCGCGTTATAGAGAAAGGCGAATGCCAGGTTTTGTCGCATGTTGCGCACTGTCGCCGCCGACAGTTGGCGTGCACGAGCGATGC
This sequence comes from Oryzomicrobium sp., assembly GCF_021287045.1. GTDB lineage: Bacteria > Pseudomonadota > Gammaproteobacteria > Burkholderiales > Rhodocyclaceae > Oryzomicrobium. Next base: position 89,645 of record NZ_JAJTBG010000008.1, read on the forward strand.
CGCGCAAATCCCCCTTCACCAGGGTGACCTGGGCGCTGTTCATCGCCACATCTGTCCCGGTTCCCATTGCAATCCCAACATCAGCCTTGGCCAAGGCCGGAGCGTCGTTGATGCCATCACCGGCCATCGCCACCACTCGGCCCTCTGCCTGGAGGCGCTCAACCAGCGCCAGCTTGTCTGCAGGCTTCACTTCGCCGTGAACCTCGTCAATGCCCAATTGATCGCCAACGGCGCGGGCAGTGGTAAGGCCGTCTCCCGTTGCCATGACGACCCGCAGGCCGCTCTGGCGCAAGACGGCCAGCGCCTCCGGCGTGCTGGACTTGACCGGGTCGGCAACGGCAAGCAGCCCCATCAGCGCACCGTCGGCGGCCAGGTGCATGACGCTCGCACCCGAGCGCCGAAGGGCTTCCGCCTCGTCCCGCAACGATTCGACCACCACGCCGTCCTGTGCCATCAAGGCACCATTCCCCAGTGCCAAGCGCTTGCCGGCGACCACCCCCCGGACGCCGATTCCCGACGCGGATTCGAATCCCTCGACCTTGTCGAGGACGAGCCCCTGCTCTCGTGCCGCTCGCACGATGGCATCAGCCAGGGGATGCTCACTACCTTGATCCAGGCTGGCAGCAAGGCGGAGCACATCATCCCGGTCGATGCCCGGGACTGGGATGGCGGTCTGGAAGGCAGGGCGCCCTTCGGTCAGGGTGCCGGTCTTGTCCACGATCAGGGTGTCGATGTCACGCAGACGCTCGATGGCGGCGGCGTCACGAAACAGTACCCCCTGGGTGGCGGCTTTTCCCGTGGATACCATGATCGACATAGGAGTGGCCAATCCCAAGGCGCAGGGGCAGGCAATGATCAGCACGGCCACCCCGTTGATCAGGCCGAACACCCAGCCCTGCGGACCGCCCAACAACCCCCAGGCCAAGAAGCTCGCTAGGGCGATCAGTACCACCACAACAACAAAGTAGCCCGCCACCACGTCGGCCAGGCGCTGCATGGGAGCCTTGGAACGCTGGGCCTGGGCGACCATCTGGACGATCTGGGCCAGCATGGTTTGGGCGCCGATTTTTTCCGAGCGCATCACTAGGCTGCCCGAGGTGTTGATGGTGGCGCCGATAACCTTGTCCCCTGGGCGTTTGGTGACGGGCAGAGGCTCCCCTGTCAGCATCGATTCGTCGATGGCGCTGGAGCCTTCGGTAACTACCCCATCCACCGGCACCTTCTCCCCTGGACGGATACGCAGGAGATCCCCAACATGAACATGCGTGAGTGGGATGTCTTCTTCTCCGCCATCAGAATTGATCCGCCGCGCCGTCTTCGGCGCGAGGCCGAGCAAGGACTTGATGGCCGCAGAGGTCTGCGAGCGAGCCCGCAATTCCAGCATTTGGCCCAGCAGGGTGAGGGAGATGATCACCGCGGCTGCTTCGAAATAAACGCCAATCCGGCCATGAGCACGGAATGATTCTGGGAAAATGCCCGGAGCAAAGGTGGCCACCACGCTGTAGAGGAAGGCGGCGCCGGTACCCAGGCCAATCAAGGTCCACATGTTCGGGCTGCGCTGAATAACGGACTGCCAACCACGGACGAAGAATGGGCTACCTGCCCACAGGACGATGGGGAGACTGAGGATCAGTTCTGCCCAGGTCCTTAGGGTGACCGGGAGCATTTCGAGGCGGTGCCCGGCCATGGCGAGCACCACCACGATGATGGTTAGAGGCAAGGTGGCCCAAAAGCGCCGACGGAAGTCATGGTATTCGGCGTTGTCTTCTCCTGCCTCAAGGTTGGGAAGGACTGGCTCTAAGGTCATACCGCACTTCGGGCAAGTGCCCGGTCCAGGCTGGCGGACCTCCGGGTGCATCGGGCAGACGTACTCGGTTCCTGCCGGAAGATTCTCTACCGCCACATCTGGCATCGGGTGGAGATAATGCCCGGGGTCCGCATCGAACTTGTCCTTGCACTTGCTGCTGCAAAAGCGGTGCAACGTGCCGTCCAACCAGGACTCATGAGGCGATTCCGGCTTCACCGTCATGCCGCAAACCGGATCAATCACCGCTTTCGACGGAAGGGGTGAATGATGATGCCCCTCGTGGTGTACATGGTCTGCGCTCATGACTGCTCCTTACTGGATACCTACCTTGCGTTGCTCCACGCGAACATAGGCGGTGATATGGGCCACCTCATCAGGAGAAACTAGAGGAATCGGCGCCATGTCACCAAATGCCCAGTGATGGGCACGGACGCCATTCTTCGCCGCCAGTTGGAACGCTGCGTCGCTGTGGTGCGCGGGCTCGTAGATTTTGTGCAGGAACGGTGGGCCCTTAGCGGACCCCTGCAAATCGACGCCATGGCAACTGGCGCAGAATTTTCCATAAAGTCCTTTCCCCACTCCGGGGTTCGGCATCAACCCCGGACTAGGTTTGGGCACGGCGTACGACTGAGCCCAGGCACCTTGTCCCAGCATCGACATCAGGATAAGGCCGAGCCCGAAGCAGCGTAGCCGGTGGGAGGAATGTTGCTGCTGTGTCATTGCTCAATACCTCGATTCAAGCGCCACTGCTTAATGAGGGCATACAGCGCCGGAATGACGGCCAGGGTCAGTACAGTGGAAGAAATCATCCCCCCAACCATGGGGGCTGCAATGCGGCTCATGACCTCGGACCCCGTGCCGGTGCTCCACATGATCGGGAGCAAGCCTGCCATGATGGCGACGACCGTCATCATCTTAGGGCGGACCCGCTCCACGGCACCTTCCATAACAGCCTCGTAGAGATCGGCAACACTTGGCGTGCGGCCAGCCAGACGGCTCCGCTCCTTGATCCCTTCCCAGGCGTGGTCCAGGTAAATCAGCATCACCACACCGGTTTCAGCGGCAACCCCCGCCAGGGCGATGAAGCCCACGGCAACAGCCACTGACAGGTTGTAGCCAAGCAGCCACATCAGCCAGACTCCGCCAACTAAGGCGAAGGGCACAGACAGCATGACGATTAGGGTTTCGGTGAGGCGTTTGAAGTTGAGGTAGAGGAGCAGGAATATGATCAAGAGAGTGACCGGCACCACGATCTTCATCTTCTCGATGGCGCGCTCCATGGATTCAAATTGGCCGCTCCAGGTCGCGTAGTAGCCAGCGGGAAACTTGACCTGTTCATTGACGACACGCCTGGCTTCCGCCACATAGCGACCGATATCCCGGTCCCGAATATCTACGTAGATGTAAGCGGAAAGCAGGGCATTCTCAGTCCGAATACCGGGGGCGCCCTGGGCAACTTCGACTCGCGCCAGTTGCCCCAACGGCACCATGGCGCCATCCGGTGTTGGCACCAGCACTTCCCGGGCGATCTGCTGAGGATCGGAGCGTAATTCCCGCGGGTAGCGAACATTCACCCCGAAACGCTCCCGGCCTTCAACCGTCGTGGTGACCATTTCCCCACCAAGCGCAGTGCCGATCACGTCCTGCAATTCACCGACACCGAGGCCGTAACGGGCCAGTTGCTCCCGGTCCGGTTCGATGTTCAGGTAGTACCCACCGGTGATCCGCTCGGCAAACGCGGAGCTAGTCCCCGGGACCGTCTTTACTACTGCCTCGATTTCCTTAGCCAGACGCTCCATCTCGGCAAGATCTTTACCGAACACCTTGATGCCAATGGGTGTGCGGATACCGGTGGACAGCATATCGATCCGCGCTTTGATCGGCATGGTCCAGGCGTTGGAGACGCCGGGGAATTGGAGCGCTTTGTCCATTTCCGCGATGAGCTTGTCGGTGGTCATGCCCTTACGCCATTCCGATTCCGGCTTCAGGTTGATCACGGTCTCGAACATCTCCGTCGGCGCCGGATCAGTGGCGGTACTTGCCCGTCCAGCCTTGCCGTAGACCGATTCGACTTCAGGGAAGCTCTTGATAAGCTTGTTCTGAGTCTGCAGCAACTCGGCGGCTTTTGTGATCGACATCCCCGGCAGGGAGGCCGGCATATAAAGGAGCGAGCCCTCATTTAAGGTCGGCATGAACTCAGAGCCCAGGCGGGACGCCGGATAGATCGACAATGCCAGGATTCCTACAGCCACAGCGATGGTGGTTTTCTTCCACTGCATCACCCCGGCGATGATCGGCCGGTACAGCCAGATCAGGAAGCGGTTCACCGGATTCTTGGCCTCCGGCATGATCCGCCCACGGATGAACAGCATCATCAGGACAGGCACCAGGGTGACCGAGAGGAAGGCCGCGCCGGCCATGGCGAAGGTCTTGGTATAGGCCAGCGGCGAGAACAGCCGACCCTCCTGGGATTCCAGGGTGAACACCGGCAGGAATGAGACAGTGATGATCAGCAGCGAGAAGAACAAGGCGGGGCCCACTTCCTTGCATGCCGAAATCATCGCCTCGGTGCGTGACTCCCCTTCCTTGAGGCGCTCCAGGTGCTTGTGCGCGTTCTCGATCATGACGATGGCCGCATCGACCATGGCACCGATAGCGATGGCGATCCCCCCCAGGCTCATCAGGTTGGAATTCATGCCCAGCAGGCGCATGGCGATGAAGGCAATCAGCACGCCCACCGGGAGCATCAGGATGGCCACCAGGGCACTGCGGACGTGCAACAGGAAAACTATGCATACCAGTGCGACGATCAGGCTTTCCTCAAGCAGAGTGTGCTTCAGGGTCTCGATGGCGCGATGGATAAGGTCGGAGCGGTCGTAGACCGTCTGGATGCTGACGCCGTCGGGCAACCCAGAGGAGATTTCACCGATTTTCTCCTTGAGGTTGTGGATCACCTCCAGAGCATTCTGGCCGTAGCGCGCCATGGCGATCCCAGACACTACTTCGCCTTCACCGTTGAGTTCGGTCAGGCCGCGCCGCTCGTCCGGGGCCAGTTCAACCCGAGCGATATCCCGAATCAAGACGGGGGTGCCCTTATCGCTTTTGACGACAAGGTTCTCAATGTCACTGGCACCGCGCAGGTAGCCTTTGCCACGGACCATGTACTCGGTCTCGGCCATTTCAACGACACGTCCGCCGACGTCACGATTCGAGTCGCGAATGACCTGGGTCACCTTGGCCAGGGGAATGCCATAGGCGCGTAATTTCACCGGATCCACGGTGACCTGGTAGGTCTGTACAAAGCCGCCAATGGAGGCCACCTCGGCCACACCGTGCGCTTTGGTGAGTTGGTAGCGGACGTACCAGTCTTGCAGGGTACGCAATTCAGCCAGATTCTTGTCCTTAGCCAGCAGGGCGTACTGGTAGACCCAGCCTACCCCCGTAGCATCGGGACCAATCTGTGGTGTGACTCCCTTGGGCATGCGGCCTGAGGCGAAATTCAGGTACTCGAGCACCCGGGATCGGGCCCAGTAGATATCGGTGCCGTCCTCGAAAATGATGTAGACAAAGGAGGCGCCAAAGAAGGAGAAGCCCCGCACCACCTTGGACTTCGGTACCGACAGCATGGCTGTCGTCAGGGGATAGGTGACCTGGTCCTCTACCACCTGTGGCGCCTGGCCTGGATACTCCGTGTAGACGATGACCTGGACGTCCGATAGATCAGGCAAGGCATCCAGGGGCGTGCGCAGGACGGCAACAATGCCTGCGATGACGATGAAGAGCGCCGCGAGTAGAACCAGGAAACGGTTCCGCCCGGACCAGTCGATGATTTTGGCGAGCATGGCGGATTCCCGTCAGTGGCCGCGATGGGCAGAGGCGGGAGCAGCTCCAACCGTATTGCTGCCTGCCGGCTTGGCTGAGGTGATGACCCATTCGCCTGGCCCTCGCTCGACAAACTCGAAGGTGATGTTTGCGCCAGGACGTAGCGTTTGGAGCAGAGCGTCATTGGCCACTTTGAACTCCATGGTCATGGCTGGCCACTTGAGCGACTCGACCGGACCGTGGCTAACACTGGCCGTTCCAGCCTTCATATCGATCTCTTCGACGGTGCCCGTAGCGTGATGGCCCGTTGATGAAGCACCTTGGGATTTGCCTGCATCGCCATGGCCCGCGTGACTGAAGTTGCCGACCGCCGCCTTCAGGTTGCTTTCTGCATCGATCAGGAAGTTGGCGGCAACGACAACGCGTTCCCCTTCCTTCACGCCTTCGCGAACCTCGACAAAATCGTTACCACGATTGCCAAGCTTGACCTCGCGTGGTTCAAAACGCCCTTCCTTGGCTTCAACCAGGACGATCTGGCGCACACCACTGTCGATCACGGCAGAGAGTGGGACTGTCACCACCGCTGTTTTGGCTGAGTTGCCAGCAGCCGGCAATTCAACCTGCGCGAACATGCCGGGCTTGAGCAAGATGCCCGGGTTGGGCAACTCGATCCGTACCGGTACTGTGCGGGTTTCCGCCTTGAGAGTGGGATAAACGTAGGTAATGGAGCCTTCGAAGGTTTTGTCCGGATAGGAATTAATCCGGACCTTCGCTTTTGCACCTTGCGTGATTTGTCCGATATCCTGCTCGAACACGTCGGCTACGACCCAGACCGACGACAGATCGGCGACCTGATAGAGAGCCTCGCCCGGCATGAAACGCATGCCTTGCACAGCTTTCTTTTCCGTCACGATTCCGCTGACTGGCGCACGAAAAGTAAGCGTCCGTCGAACCTCGCCGGATTTGGTCAGGGCCTTGATCTGCTCTTCCGAGACATCCCAGTTGTGAAGGCGCAGCAAGCTCGATTCCGCCAGCTGTTTCATCCCAGCCTGCGTCTCCGCACTTGCCTCCTTCAGTGCCTGGACACCTTGTGCGGCAATGGCGTATTCCCGTTGTGCAGAGACGAGCTCAGGGCTGTAGACCTCGAACAGGGGCTGGCCTTTGGCGACGGGCTGCCCCGTCGTGCTGACATGGAGGCGCTCGACATAACCTTCGAATTTTGGGGTTATGGCATAAAGACGCCGCTCATCCGGCTCGATGCGTCCGGCCGCCCGGATCAAGCGTTCCAGGGTGCGCAATGTCGCCGGTTCAGTGCGCACGCCTAGCTTCTGGATCTTCTCCGTACTGATCCGTATCTGGTTGGCACCGGAGGGTTCCTCATCCTGCTCACCTTCATAGACCGGGATGTAGTCCATCCCCATGGGGTCTTTTTTCGGCACAGGCGAGGTATCTGGCAGCCCCATGGGATTGCGGTAATAGAGGACCTTGCGTGATTTGGATTCTCCGGCAGCCCCCCCGGCTTGGCCGACGGCGGTGATTTCGTGGCCAGTCATGTTGCGTGCACCAACCCAATAGCCTGTCGCAGCAGCCAATACGGCAACAGTAAGCACGCCGGCGGCCAGCTTGCCCCCTTGCTTCATAACCCCTCTCCCAAAAGACGCTCGATTTCTGCCAGGCGGACTTGGCCGTCAGCCTGGGCCTTGATCTGATTCTGTTTCGCCACGCGAATCTGACGCTGTGCGTCGAGGAGCGTGGCGAAATCGACTTTCCCTGTCTCGTAGCCGGCAAGTGCGGCTTGATAGGTCAGCTGGGCTTGCGGCAACAGGCTGTCGTTGACCAGGGTTTCCGTTTGGCGGGCTGCGTCGATACCCGATAGGTTTTCAACCAAGTCGGCCAGCACCTGGTTGGCAGTGGCGTCCCGTTTCAGCTTGGCCGCGGTCAGCATGGCTTCTGCCTCTCGCTCCTGGGCACGTCGGGAGGATTGCTGCAGGGGGATGTTGAGTTCGACCATGACCTCCCATTCCTTGACCGCGTTCTGATATTGGATGGGAGACACCCCCAAGGTGAAGTCCGGGTAGCGGTTCTTGTAGGTTAACTCTCGGGTTTTTTCGGCCGCCTGAACCTGTGAATTCGCGGCGTAGAGCAAAGGATTTCTCCCCCGTACCCGATCTTCCAGGGCGGCGTATTCGAGCTTGGCTGGTGCGGGAAGCTTGCGCAGGGCCTCCGGCTCGGCCAGCGGAGCGATGGCTGGACGGCCAAGTAGGGCGTTGAGGCGAGCTTGAAGCTGGCGGCGTTCACTAGCCAGCGCTACCAGTTCGTTGCGCATGCCCGTCTGTTCGACCTGAGCCCGGACGACATCCTGCTGGGCCGCAAGTCCTCCGGCATAACGAACCTGGGCTACTTTCTCCAGACGAACCATCAAATCCAAGATTTCCCGAGTCAGTCGCTCGTTGCGGCTGAGGTAGTACAACTGGGCGTATAGCGTTTTGACCTTAGTCGATATTTCCGTCCAGCTACCGAGCGCACGCCCTTGGGCTCCTTGTGCCTCAAGCTCGGCAATTTCCCGCTTCAGATCGCGCTTACCGAACCAGGGGACATCCTGCATCAGGAGGTACCGGGTACTGCCAACCCGGGTCGGCGCAAGCGTGGCATTTTGCTCCCCCATCCGGGTGATATCCCGAAGCTCGGTCCTCAGCTTGGGATCCGGCAGGGCCCCTGCCGGCACCACCCGCTCTGTCGCAGCCTCCGCCTCATAGCGGAACCCGGCGTATTCAGGGTTCTGTTCCTTCGCGATGGCCAACAGGCTATCAACACTAGCCCCCGGCGGCTGGGTTTCTGCCTGGGCGGCAGTCCACCAGAAACTCACCAGTACAGCCAGAGCCAGGGGACGAACAGTGGTTTTCATTTTTCTTCCTTGAATCGCCGGGCAAAGCGAGAACATCAGTTAGCAGGTTCCAGCCGAGTAACTGTCATGGCGCCATCGATCTGAGCTGAGGCGAAGCGGACTTTTTGCCCTTCTTTCACCTTATTGGCCCAGGATGGATCTTTCAGACGGAACGACATGGTCATCGCCGGCATACCGTTGGGTAGCGGGCCATGAGACAAAGTAATCTTTCCTGCGGCCTGGTCGACCTTCTTCACCGTGGCGTCAGCCAGGGTTTGTCCCGTACCTTGGGAATGCATCATCCCGTGATCGCCATGCTCAGCTGCAAGCGCGGGGTTAAATGCGGCGACCGACGCCAATGCGAAAAGGGAGGTAGCGAAGAGGCGCTTCATGGACAACTCCAGGAGGAGAAAAGGGTCCACGAATTCTGGAGGTGGCATCCAAACAACAGGCTGACGCACGGATTACATTTCTGTAATCTTCGCGTTCCTTGGATTGGCCCTAATGCGCGTGATGAGCGTCGGGGTGGGGGTGTTCATGGCGGCCATGATCCTCTGGGGCGAGGGGGGCATGCTGATGCACATCTGCACCTGAGTGGGTGTGCCCATCACTGGCAGAGACCAGCTGCCGATACTGGAAGGGGCTGAGTGTGGGCAAGGCGTTGAGGAACGCCACGAGATCCCAGATCGACTCATCACCAATACCTCCCTTAGACCAGGCGGGCATCGCCGATCCCACGATGCCGTGTTTGATGATCCAAAACTGGCGCCGAACTCCGGAATCACCAGTTGCGACCTGAGCAAGCGAGCCCAACTCCGGAGGCCGGGGGGATAAACCCCGGCGGATTTCACTGGATGCCATCCCCGGTCGAAGGTGACACTCCACACACATCGCATCATAGTTACCGGCACCACGCCGTATGCGCTCATGGTCCGACAAATCCTCAGGCAGGCCGATGTCGGCAGCATGCTTTGCGATGGAGCGCTCACGGGCCCAGGTAATAAAACGAAGCACAGGATATGAGTGCGGTTCGTCAGCTGACACGTTGAGCCTCCCACTCCATACGACGCCGATAACTGCTGCCAATACCAATCCCAGCCCCAGCACTATCCCCACGATCACCTGCCGCATCGCAACCCCTCATGCCACCTAAGCCTGCGTATTGTCCGTAGGGGGATTAACGGAGAACTGACCACAGGATTACATTTACGTAATCTAGTCCCTAGCGCGGATATGAAAACGGACAATGAGGCTTTGGGTTCAGTGAAGGCAGTGCGGCTATGAAAGTGCTAGTGGTCGAAGACGAGTTGAAGACCGGTGACTATCTCCGCCAAGGTCTGGTGGAGGCCGGGTTTATCGTGGACTTGGCACGCGACGGTCTTGATGGTTTGCACCTGGCGCTGACGGGGACGTATGACTTAATCATTCTTGACGTCATGCTGCCTGGGATTGACGGATGGCAGGTCTTGCAAGGGGCCCGCCGTGCAAACAAGGAAATGCCGGTATTGTTCCTGACTGCCCGCGATGAGGTCGCCGACCGGGTCAAGGGTCTGGAGCTAGGTGCTGATGACTACTTGGTGAAGCCTTTTGCCTTCTCTGAACTGCTGGCCCGGGTTCGAACCCTGCTCCGGCGTGGGAGTAAGAACAGGGAGGCGGAAATACTCAAAGCCGCCGATCTGGAATTGGATTTGATACGCCGACGCGTGGTCCGCGGTGGGCAGAAGATCGATCTGACGGCCAAGGAATTTGCACTCCTTGAATTGCTGCTGCGCCGTCAGGGGGAAGTACTAAGTCGATCTCTGATCGCCTCCCAGGTGTGGGACATGAATTTCGACAGCGACACCAACGTGATCGAGGTTGCTGTACGGCGCCTCCGGGCCAAGGTGGATGACGATTTCCCTCTGAAACTGATCCGGACAGTGCGCGGCATGGGCTACGTTCTGGAGAGCGTCGAGTGATCTTCCTCGCGCCAAAATCTCTCACCTTTCGCCTGACGCTGCTCTTTGCCACCGTCTCAACGATCGTTCTCCTGCTTCTAGGATTGCTCATTGGCACCCTGGTGGAGAAACACTTCGAGGAGATGGATACGGAGGTTCTTACTGGGAAATTAGAGTTTCTCAAACATGCGCTAAGTGGCATCCAAACCCAGGAAGAGCTCAACGAGCTTCCACACAAGCTCAATGACGCGCTGAATGGGCACTCCGGTCTTGAGGTGGCTCTCTACCTAGGGGAGAAGAAGCCGCTCTATCTAACCGGTAGCACCATGCTACCTGATGCACTCTTGACCCCTGAGCAACGTGCACGCCAACAACCCTACCTGTGGGTGGATGAGGCGAACATGTCATACCGGGGCATTTCGGCGGATATCCAGACCAGCATTGCGGATGCCCCCCCCATCATCGCTGTAGTAGCCACCTCGCTGCGCATGCATGAGCACTTCATGGAGTCATTCCGAACTACGCTTTGGACCGTCATGGGGTTGGCTGCATTGCTTACCGGCTTTTTGGGTTGGTTGGCCGCATGGAGAGGATTGGCCCCCCTTCAGGATATCCGGCGTAGTGCGGCTGCCATTACCGCCGACCGCCTGAATCAGCGGCTTGCGGCAAATGACTTTCCACTCGAACTGGCAGAGGTGGCAGAAACCCTGAATGCCATGCTGGCCCGATTGGAAAGCTCTTTCCGCCGGCTCTCAGACTTTTCATCCGATCTTGCCCACGAGCTCCGCACCCCTGTCAGCAACCTGCTTACGCAGACCCAGGTGACGTTGAGTAAGGCCAGAACGCTCAGCAAATATCAGGATGTTCTTGCATCCAATTCGGAAGAGTTAGAGCGCCTTTCACGCATGATCGCGGACATGCTTTTCCTCGCGAAATCCGATAACGACTTGATTGCACCCAACCGCAAGGAAGTAGATTTAGCGGTCGAGGTCCAAGCTCTGTTGGAGTTCTACAGCATCCTTGCTGAAGAAAAGGACATCGAACTTTCCCTCGAAGGAGGTGGAGGCATCGTCGGTGATCCGTTGATGCTCAGAAGGGCAATTAGCAACCTGCTATCCAATGCAATCCGCCATACCCCCGAGCGAGGGAAGGTGGTAGTTCGCATCGGACAGAGGATGGATGGAGTGACACTATCTGTTGAGAACACCGGACCCACCATTCCTTCTGAGCAACTCACCCGCTTGTTCGATCGCTTCTATCGGGGAGATGCGGCAAGGCAACGCACAGGGGATGGAACAGGTCTCGGGTTAGCAATAACGCAGTCGATCATGCACGCCCACGGCGGGAATGCCACAGTGGTGTCAGTGAATGGCCTCACCAGGTTTGATCTAACGTTCTCATCTCACACGAAGCTATGACCGTGTCCAGCCACGACCTAGCTCGTCTTGTGGTTCATATGCACCAGCCTGCACGTTTGACATTGTCAATAAATTTTCTACTCTACCTACAGTCATATGTTGCTACGACCAAGGTAGGTTGATGAGTCCATTTGCAATGACACTACGAGAACTGCGCACGATGAAAAGATTGCGCCAGTCCGAAGTTGCAGAACTGCTCGGCTATGAACAAACCTACATCTCGGCTTTGGAAATCGGGATCAAGGGGCCCCCGCCCGAAGTTTTTCTTGAACGCGTAGTACGCGCACTCGATCTGGATGAGTCCTGGAAGAATCGGCTCCGTGAGGCGCACGACGCGTCTCAACGTCGCATCGTGATTCCCGCTGACGCCCCGGAAAGCGTCTTCTGGATGGTGAATGAATTGAGGCAGCAGATTGATCGGCTGCATCCGGCGCAGATCGAATTGATTCGAGCCGCCCTGAATTTCACACAGGCGATCACCGTTGAGCCCGTTCCCATAGGGCGCCTTCGTCGGCGAGCGAGCGACAAAAGCCGAAAAGGGAAAAATTAAAACGGGACAGGCATTGCGAGCCTGTCCCGTTTTTTTTTGATAGTAGCAAAGCTACATCATGGTCGCTCTCGGAGCGACTCTGCACTAACTGAGAGCATCAACGCTGTTTCGTTCTCAGGCTTGTTTACGCTAGGTGTTAAGCCGTTTTAAGGACGTAGCCACGTCCGAAACTGGACGTTCGTCGCAACATGAACAGACGAACTGGACACTCGGAGGCGTGCAAATGGAACTTGCTGAGCAGGTCGAGTGGGATATCAGCAAATTGGTTGATAAGCATCGAAGCGCTGCCCCCCAAAGTCTATCTGACAAGGAAGGGCTGCAGCACTGGCTCAGCACCGACTCGCCAAGCAGCACGTTGAAAAAGCGCCGATGTGTAATGACGTGGGACAAGCTCATTAAGCGTATCCAGCATGGATACGGCATGGGGCACGGTGCTGACTATCAGCCATGGCTGACCCTCCGTCGCAAGAATTCGTCTCGTGAATCCAATCAAGTTGCAGCACACCTGCACCCGCTACATCGCCCCGGATATTTCTTTTCCCGTGGCGAGTATCAGATCGCGCTCTTACTCCTGTGGTTGGGAATTCATGATCTCCGGGAGCAGTACCCCCTTTGGCCAATTGCTCATCCTCACCCTTTATATGGCGCTCCAGGAACAGAAGGGCTCCAGCTCGGGTACTGTAGCGGCCTCCTCGACATTGCGACGGAAGCAGGAATCGAACACGGTCACTTCCCTGGCTCCGATATCCCCTACGTCGCCACAATCGACTTTCTCGTCACCATCCGAGACAACAGCGGATTTGATCTGATTGCAATCTCTTGCAAGCCGATTGAGGATCCGAATCAAGCGGTCAAGTGGCGAACACTCGAACGCTTGGAGCTTGAGAGGCGCTATGCCGAACGCAATGGAATCCGCTACCTCATCATCAGTTCGCGCTTTGTCCCGATTTTGATGGCGGGACAACTGGAATGGTGCATGGAGCGCGCCACTCTAACCGATGCCCCACACCTCGCTGCATGCGTTCACGGATTTTCTCGGGAATTCGCATCAGCTCCGAATCTGTCAGTTTCTGATGCTGTTGCTCTTGCCTCAGAGAGCCAACAGCTATCTCTGGAAGAAGGTTGGACGGTTTTTCGTCACTGCGCCTGGACTCAGGCGATCGACATCGATCTTTCTACCCCGCTGTTGACCTCCTACCCTGCACGTAGGAGTGGTCGGACGCTACGCGAACATCTGCGGCGCTCACTATTCGAAGGGAGCTCAAAATGAAGTCCGTCAGCGTAGGCTTCATTTTTAGGGTACTACAGGACTCCCCCCATATTTCCCGCGGCCTGTATCGTGTTGTAGACAAATTGGGGGCCAAGGACAGCCCGGATCTTCCTCTCGTAATCATCAAAATTCCGGAGCCACCTCCGCCGCGGGAGATTGGAAAGAAGCAGCCAAACTACTACGCAAAGGGATTCCAATACATACGTCTGGATACTTTGTACGGCCTGCTAGATGAACGGAAGGTGCACGAGTCCGAGGGACCCACAATCCCGCCGTGGTGGGGAAAATCCGATGCGGAGCTGCTGGCCTCTTGCCCGAGAAAACGATGGGTAACAGCAGGCGAAGAGCTCCTCACCCCAGAGATCCAAAAGCGGGAGGTGAAATGGCACCTGATTGAGCCGCTGGTCGCAATGGCAGAGGCGGGGACAGTGCCGAGTCTTGCCGAATTGGATGCGCACGTTCCTGCTCGAGCACGAGAAGCCCAGGTCGGTGCTAACCAAATTTACGACGCGTTACATCGCTACTACGCTTTTGGCCAGAATAAGGACGCCTTGCTTCCCAATACTCCCAACAGTGGGGGCAAGGGTAAGTCACGCTACGGAAAGAACGGCGTCCGCCTGGGCGCCCCCAACCAGGCAAAAAGAGTCGGAGAGAGCAAGTTGGCGGGAAGAATCTGCGATGAGCAGGACCGCCAAAACATTCGTGATGGCTACTTCATATTCGCCCGGCCAGGGGTATCAAAAAAAGAACAATTCATTGCTTTCAGTTCGACCTTCTACAGCGATGGTTACAAGCATGAGAATGGCCGTCAGCTTCCGCTCCTACTACCGGCACACCAACGCCCCACCGAACGCGAGTTTTTCTACCATGGACCGGATAGCTCGGACCGTGAGACGACTTTAGTCCGGATGATGGGGGAAGGTGAGTGGGCAAAAAACTTCCGCCCGCTAGTGGGTTCGGCACGCGACGGTATCCATGCAGTCGGACAGGTCGGATCGATCGATGCCTCACCGATCGACGTGAACCTGGTGGCTTGCTTCGATAGCACCCGTCCGATCGGCGTACCTCGTGGTCTCTTCGTTCGAGAAGCCTTGTTCGGCCTTTGGTGCGGCGCACATAACGTCATTGGAGGCCCCTGCACGGCAGACGCCAACCTGACTATCCTGCGTGCGGCACTCAGCAAGGAGAAGATCCTCAATCGGCTTGGTTTAACCGACATTCCCCCAGACGATTTCCCGAGCTTTCTTTTCACTCGCCTGCTATCCGACAACGGCGAACTTCGCGCAATAGGAGGCATAGAAGCATGTGCGAAGAAAGTTCGCGTCTCGATCGAGTTCATCGAAAGTGGACGCGCCGACAGAAACTCACCTTCAGAAGGCGGCCATCACGCCCGACACGCTGGAATCGATCACAAGCTGCCCGGAACAACCTACGGTCGGAGGCCGAAACGCGGCGAGACGCTACCAATCCGCAAGGCACTTCTGTCTTTGTTCGGTTACGAACGTTTGTTGTGGCAATGGATGCATTGGGCCAATACCAAACAGCGGGTACCGCATCTGGTTCCAACCGAAATGAAGCGTGCGCTGGCAGGGCAAGCTTTCAATCCAACCCGGATTGAAATCTATCGATGGGCGGAGAGGGAAGGATACGTCAGTAAGCGGCCGGTCAATGCACTGTATCTGCGCTCTAATCTCCTGCCTACTTACACAGCGAGCGTCCAGCGGAACGGACTGGTTCTTCATCGACCAGGTTCCGGCAATCGTGTTGAACTGCTCAACGATGCGCTCTTCAGTAGTGATTACATCGAGCAGTCGTGTCTGTATCACAACTTCGCACCCAATGAGCCCCGGCACGTAGAAGTGAGAGTCGACCCAAACGATCTTTCTGAGATTCTTCTTGTTGATGCTCAGGGAATTCATACGATTCCCAATATCTCTCGCGACGTGATCGTGGCGCGTGAGTATTACGTCGCGGACTTAATCGCAAGCAACGAAGCAAATCGATTGAATCGAGTCGAAACAAAGTCCGAGGACGACCAGGCGATGTCTGACCAAAGAATGATCAGGTTAGCCGAGATCGAGGACGCCCGGGCAAGACGGCAGACAACCGAAGCAGAAGCCCCTCGACCAGGAGCCAAAGCTTCGCGGGAGCGTGTGCGCGAAAACCAGCGACAGGAAAAATGGGCACAACTCGACGAGGCTACAAGACGAGCGGCAACCCTGGCTGCTGCACCAGCCACGGAATGGCGGGAGAGTCAGCCCAATGCCGTCGGGCAGGCTGCGAGCAACGTCGTTTCGATCAGTTCAGCATCAAAACTAAAAAATGCGCTGAGTGAGCGACTGACAAAGTTTCAGGATACGGGGCACTGAACCATGGCGATAGGACTCGGACAGTTCACCGATGAGAACCATCCGTTCTTGTCCCCCTTGACAGCTGCGCTCCAGGTTGACGATATCTTGCCGCGCATCCGGTATTCACCGCTCGATGGAATCGATGTGGCGACCCTAAGCAACAGCGAGCGTCACGTCTTGCTCGATCTTATGCAAGAACGACTGTTCGAGCCGACAACGGCCACCTTGGAATTAACAACCAGGCTATTCCGCATGATTCGTCGGGGTTATTTATCGAGAGACCCACGGGAATTGAGCGTGCGGAAGGAGACGATAGCAGTGGCCGGATGTCGCGGAAAACAGCTATCCGAGCTTCCATCGTTTGACGCCTACGCCCAATGCATCCGTGTATCCGGAGAGACGGGAACGGGGAAAAGCTACGAAATTAAGAATTCGCTTCGACTGCTGCCGCAGTGCTTCGTGCACCCGGAAAATAAGGATGCAGGCTGGTCGCACTTAGTACAACTCGTATGGTTGTATGTCCCCATGTCACATGACGGCACACTTGGTGGGCTCTTGCTCAATATTCTCTGCGCAATCGATGAAGCAATCGGGACCAGCTATTCGACGCAACCATCTCTAATCCGCCTGAGTAACGAGAAACTCGCCGTCCACGTCGGCATCATTCTCAGAATCCATGCAGTCGGAGTCCTGGTGATTGACGAACTTCAACAGCGCAATTTCTCCAGAATGGCGCATGGCGGCCTAGCTGCACTGTTCTTTCTCCGTCTACTGAACTTCGGGATACCGATAGTCCTGATGGGCAATCCCTACGGTCTCGGGGCATTGGATCGCTATTCTCAGGATGTTCGGCGCACGAGTTCGGCCGGATCGTTTGACTTCGAACCCATCGGGCTGAATGAATTTGATTGGCACAAATGCATTGCGCCGGGCGTGTGGCGTTACTACGTGCTTCCCGAGCCGATGACTTTCAGCGATGAAGGGGGCGAAATCCTCTTCAAATATAGCGGCGGCTTCCGTGATTACGCATGCAGGATATGCCATTCCGCGCAACGGCTTGCTCTTGACTTGAATGATCGAGCCCTCACCCTGGAACATCTCGAGCAGGCTTATGAAGGCGCTGATTTCTCTCAAAAGGATCGCGATCTCATCGAAGGGTTCGCCAATCGAGATCCGATGCGTCTGCTGGATTTTGAGGACGTTCGCTGTGAGCACTATGCCCGCAAATGGGGATTGGTGCCGGCCAGGCCGAAGAGTGTATCCCCAGAGACAACTGTCGAGTACTACGGTGGCAAGTCGTTTCAGCCTACCGAACCTGAATCAGAGTCCCTGAATCCAGTTCGGCGAACGAGGAACCCCCATGCCCGAGAGCAGGGTATCGCAAAACAGGTTGTTGCAAAACGAGCCAAGACCAACAAAAAACAAGCCATGGCGAAAGCCGAGTGCGGCGACGACGACCTTCGCAATGACGGACTAAAGAAATTCCTGATCAATGGTTTTGACACATTCCGAAATGTTGCCTGAATCACCCTCATAGAAGGGAGCCCACATGCGTCCAGCCTACGTCGGTAACCAATCCGCTTCTGCGGCCACGATACTCCGTAGCAAAAGACCAATTCTGCCGTTTTTCCCCGCATCACTGCCCGATGAATCCTTGGCGTCACGCATCACAAGATTCCACATCGAGCGAGGGAATGCCACTAGTCGGGAAACTTACTCAGAGCTGTTCAGTACATCGCCGTTTGCGATGTCCAACCTGTCCATTCCGCGAATCGAAGCACTGGCACAAAGGCTTCCCGGTGACCCGCATGTCAATCTAGAGAAACTACTCTGCGAAGGCACTTTACTCCCCATTAGCAGACTCTTCGCTTCGGGCACGACAAATAGGAATTCAATAGATTACGGTCGACGGAGCGCAGGTGAATCGGGATCAACCCGAATTTGCCTTCAATGTGTGAAAGAAGATGTAAGTCAATTCGATACAGCCTACCTCCATCGATCACACCAAATTCCGGCCGTGAGCGCCTGTTGGAAGCACGGTCAAATATTGCTAGATCACTGCCCAGAATGCGGCTGCCCGATCGAATCGCCGAAAGATATGACGCTCTCCCCCTGGCAGGGCTGCTATTGCGGATACCGTTTCGAGCTTGCCGAGCCAGGGGAGTCTGATTACGTCGCATCCAGTACGGAAAAGGACATCGCGAGGTTTGCGAGCTTCGTGTTGGCCCACATACCGCAAGGACTGGTCGTCAATACCCTGCCCAGGCTTCTGCGCGAAAGAGCGCTCGAGATGGGGTTCCGCCGCGGCAAGGAACAAGTCGACCGGCGTAGTCTTCAAACTGCCATGGAATCGCACTACACGCCGACGCTCCTGGCGCAACTGGACCGCGCGTACGCAAATGGGAAGACCAAGCGATTGCTTAGCTTTCTCGGAGTAACAGGAGTGGCCATTGAAATCCCTCTGAGTCGGCTCCTATTGCTCTCAAACTACCTATTTCAGGACGCAGAAACATTTCTGGCAAAGCTGACGTCGATCCAGCCCCAAGTTGCTGGCACCACATTCATTCAGCCCCCCTCTACCGGCTTGCACTCTGCAATCCCAGTGAATCGCAATACGGACGGACTGAATACCCTTGTCGAACGATTAGCGATGACTGCAATAGCCGAAGACTTGTCTATCAAGGATTTGTGGCGCCAACACTACGGAGCTATGAAACGAATTACCGTTGCTGGATCAAAAAATGGCATAGAGATACTAAAGAAGGCCATCGACAGGCATAGCTCTAAGTCTGCTCAAAAAAGAGGAAGGTCGTCAGCTAAGGTGCATTCGAGGGATGCTGACTGGGCAGAAGAAATTAAAAAGACAGCCACTCGCCTCTTTAACGAGGCCGGGCGACCAACTCGAGTTTCGTTTGCATCACTGGTCAAAAACACGGAGATGCGGCCAGTCACTTGGCCAGATGCCATCTCCTTTCCACAAACCCGCGCAGCATGCAAGACATTGCAGGAATCCCAGTGGCACTTCTATGCACGTCGAGTCATGTGGGCGATGGCTCGACATCATGGGGAAGCCGTTGCCCGGACCGTTATCACTGAGGCCACCGGGCTCGAACATCACCGGGTGACTGATGTTTATAACTATCTCATTGCATCAGCCATTGTTCCCATCGCCCCTTTTACGACACAACTGGCGGCCAATGGAATAACTCGTGATTGGCTAGGCCCTTGTCCTGGGAAAACGTATCAAAAGGTAGGACGTGGCTATCAAAAAACAGGGGTAAGGATCTCTTATACATCGCCAGTATTCGCCGGAATGGCATGACGACACCGACTATGGCGGAATTCCTGAACGCCAACACTGGCCTATTCGATGATCTACCAATCAACCTTCCCTCGTTGATGGAAGGTGAGACTTTGTATTCTTGGTGTGCGCGGTACCACCGGCTAAGCGGGAACGCGATGACAGGACATTCATACGCCCAGCTATTCGGAACTCATCGTCCCTCACTAAAGCATGATTTCCCAAAGAATCTGTCGGAGCTTTGCAAGAGGACTCGCAGCTGCCTAGGCACTCCGGAAGCGTTGGCATTGGAACGAACGCTGCTGGGATATTATGCGCCATTCATTTCCTCGCCACGCTACCAGCGAGCGTTAGAAGCTCTTTGCGATCTGCGAATGACGGAGCCAAAGCACCTGCTTGGATTGATGGCCAGTCGTGTCGGTGCGTCTCATCCGCTAAAAGCATGTCCCAAGTGTATACAACACGACTTGGATGAATTGGGATTTTCTCGGTGGCTTATGGAGCATCAGTGGCCATCCGTCTGGATTTGCCGGCGCCACGACACCCCGCTCCGACACCTGGTGGGCCACTCGCAGCCACGCCAACTTCGAGATTGGACTCTGCCGGAGGATCATTCCAGTGGCGAGTGGGAACACCTGCCAAGACTCAGGGCTGCTTCGATCGAAAAGCTGGCACGTATCGCTTCGATAAGTGCGAGCATAGCCCAGATCTCAGTCGCCTTTGATGATGAACGCCTAAGAATCGCATATCGGCAAGCCGCGCAAGATCGCGGATGGGCCGCCTTTGATGGATCGCTCCGCACGTTGGTGATGATGCGGCATCTAACAGCGGGTTACCGCGAGCTCGCAACCATACCGGCTTTCAACTTTCTGGCCGATGCTGACCAAAATGACGCGGGGGTCATTGGTTTGTTGACCAGACGTTTCCCCGGGCTGCACCACCCAGTAAAACATGCTGTTCTGATCGCGTTCCTATTTGACTCGGTAGAACATTTCATTGACACATATCGAACTGCTGCGCAGGAAAAAATTTCCAACGGAGCTGATACCGTAGTTGGCAATTGCCGTGAGGCTTTGCGGCGTCTAGTTGAGTTCGAAAAATGGTCGGTGAGCCGTGCGGCCAAAGCAACAGGGATACCCCTATGCCAAGCATGTCGGTGGCTGGAGTCGATCGGTGTGCCATACAACCACCGGCCTCGAATGCTGAGCGACCAGACAAAGGAACAGCTCAGAAGTATGCTGATTGCCGGCGACGATTACGGGCAAATCGCGGAGAGAACAGGTTTGAAGAAGAGCCTTATCCGAGCATTTGCAGCATCAAATAAAGCTTTACGGGATGTCTGGAGAGTACGGCGATTTGAGTGCCTGCGTGATCGCCATAGAGCCCATGCCCTAGAATTGTTCAATACGATGCGAGGGGTATCTATCACGGCATTGAAATCTGTACGGGGGAATGGATTGATGTGGTTGGAACGCCATGATCGCGCATGGCTCACGAAGACCATTCCCACACTTTGAGTATCTTGAAATCAAAGCTCCGTCCGACACCCTGTAGCTACGAACCAAACAATAGTCTCTTGAAAGCCTGAAAAATTAATCAATTACATCCTCGCCCAAGGTCTAAAAACTTAGGGAATTGAACTCACAATCTGAAACACTGACTGCAACCACATGATATTATGTGATTTCAAGAATTTATTGAGCGAGAACAGGCAGCAATAAATTCTAACGGACAGTAGATGACCAAAGCCCGGCGATTGCCGGGCTTTGTACTCATGAAATCTTAGGCGCTCAGTGAAAACAGACAAGCGCACCTTTTAATTCCAAATCAATAAAACTCCAAATCACCGCCACTAATATTTCCCACCAAAATCTCTTCGTGCGAGCCATGGATTTTCAGACACAATCAACCACGGTCTAATTCCATCTCCAAATATTTAATCTCCGACTCTAATTCCTGCATAACCTGCCGGATATCTACCGGCACTCCAAATTCATCAAGAATTCTTTCTTTTTGCTTCAAAAAAGCCATGGCACAAATATCCTGCAATGCAGCCTGTTGCTTCGAAAAGTGGGGAAAATCCGTTGAGGCTTGGTTGAAGGAAAGGAAGGGATGCCCATTGTTAGATAGACAAAGGAAATGAGTACACTTCCCCGCCACAAACGCAGCAGCAGCATCATCTGTGGCAAAAATTGGATATTGCTTTAGCCCGTTTATCAAACGATGAGTAAAGTAGTTTTGAGTCAGCCACGCAAATGTTATGTCCCATGCAGCCCCCCAGGCAATTGAGGACTTTGATCGACTTTTATCCTCGCGCAGCAGGGTCTGCGCTTCAAGAGCGCCGCCAAACAAAGCTAATGCAGCCTGGGTCGCCAATGAGATGTGAAGCCGATGAGCCTCAACCCATTCCAGGTACTCCATAACGTTGCGCAATGCATGATCTCTCTTTCGGCTCTTCGACAATAACGATGAAATTTTCAAGAAACAGGCATAATTTGCATTAAGCATAGGCAACAGTGCATCTATTGAATCAGAAAACTCCGAAATACCGCGCACGACAATTGGCTTACCCCCTTCCACGATTCCAGCTTCACGCTGATGGATCGCGGCATGCACATTTTCGGCAAAACTACGCAATCTTTCCTGATCCAGATCCTTTTGGCGAGGCGAAGACGAAAGCTCAATACAGCCAAAAAAAGGAGCAATATCGACATGCGCATACTCTGCAGACAAAAGAAACTGGCGAACCAGAAAATCATTCCGCTGATCAACAGCCCCCCTTGTGTAATTTGAAAGCTTAATACACAAATTTGAATCGAGTATCAAAACAGTAGACTCACCATTTTTTGCTCTTTCCAATACTTCCTCTGGCGCTGGAAGCTGCCGCTCCCCATTGGCATCAAAATACATGTAGGGTTGGGCAATAAGTATTTTTCCCGGCGCTTTCAAAATTTACCTCTCCATTTCACTTTAGCAAAAACATAGCCACATTAGGAGCCATGTTAACTCGTCCACAACTTACCAAGGATTACCGCGTTTACGTATGAGCACTCGTAGCACGAGCCTCATTTAATACCCGCAGCTTTTCTAGAAATATTTATGGATCACTTATTTTTACTGAACAGTGGACGACACACACCGAGAAACAAGTGCTAAAAACTCATAGCATATAAAGCCCTGACAGACTGTATTCCTCGCGATCACCGGCGACGGCGCACCCTCCCGCTCCCAAAAACGATATGAAGCCCGGCCCTGGCCGGGCTTCGTTCTTGTGGCCCTCAACGGCGTCCCCTCCCCTTCAACGAGCGCACCTCAAAAACCACCTCATCGATGGCCCCGCCCCGGGCATCGATCAGACTCAGGCGGTGGCGGCCCGGTTGGGGGAGCCAGTGGGTCGCCGCCGTGGCGCGGGCGAAGGGTTTGCCGTCGAGGGTCCATTGCCAGGACGGGTCGGCGCTGGCGCTGAGGCGGAATTCGATGCGCTGACGGCTGGGGGGGATGTCCGGATCGAGGGCCATTACCGTGCCGTCGGCCGGGTAGGCGATGCGGGCCAGGGCCTGGCCGCCGGCCTGGCGGATGATGGATTGTTCCGTGCCGGCGATGAACCATTCGTCCCGGGACGGCTCCCGCGCCGGGACGAAGCGGATGCGCTGGCGGCGCAGTCCGGCGGGGGGCTCGGGCGGGCGGCTGGGCCGGGCGGCCCGGCCCCGGGCGGGATCGCCCCTATGCAGCCAGTCCATGATCTCGCGCCATACCGGCGCGGCGCCGCTGATGCCGGAAACGTCGTGCATGGGGCTGCCGCTGGCGTTGCCCACCCACACCGCCACGGTGTAGCGGCGGGAGTAACCGGCGCACCAGTTGTCCCGCATGTCCTTGCTGGTGCCGGTCTTGACCGCGCTCCAGTAGGGCGTGGCCAGCCAGGATTCCAGGCCGAAGGTGCCGGCCCGGGCGTTGCGGTCGGACAAGATATCGCCGACGAGGAAACTGGCGGCCGGGGTGAAGGCGCCGTGGGCAGTGCCGGTGAACACCTCGGCGCAGCCTTCCCGCCGGCAGGGGATGGGCCCGGCGCCCCGGCCGGGGACGGCGCGCAACGGCGTCCACTGGCCGCCGTTGGCCAGGCTGCGGTAGGCGTTGGCGAGCATCAGCAGGGAGACGTCGGCCGACCCCAGGGCCAGGCTGTAGCCGTACCAGTCCCCGTCCTGGCGCAGGCTGGCGAAGCCGGCGGCCAGCAGGCGGCGGCGGAAGGGCTCGGGGCCGAGGCGCACCAGGGTGCGCACGGCGGGCACGTTGAGGGAGCCGGCCAGGGCGTGGCGGGCCGAGACCCAGCCCTGGTAGCGGGGTTCGTAGTTCTGGGGCGCGTACAGGCCGTTGCCCGTGTCCAGGGTGAGGGGGGCGTCCTCGATCAGGGACGCCGGGGTCAGGCTGCGGGTTTCGAAGGCCAGGGCATAGAGGAAGGGCTTGAGGGTGGAGCCGGCCTGGCGCAGGGCAGTGACCCCGTCCACCTCGGCGGCGCCGGACAGGTCGCCGCTGGAACCGATCCAGGCCAGCACCTCGCCGCTGGTGTTGTCCAGCACCACCACGGCGCCGTCTTCCACGTTCTGCCGGCGCAGGGCGTTGAGGTGGCGGCGCAGGGCCTCCCCGGCGAACTGCTGCAAGCCCCCGTCCAGGCTGGAGCGCAGGGCCTGGCCCGGCGTGTCGAGAAGCTTGCGGGCCAGGTGGAGCGCCAGTTGGGGGGCCTGGTTCTCCCGGGAGCGCAGGGCGCCGCTCAGGGCGTCGCCGGCGAAGGCGGGCAGGTCGGCGCAGTCGCCGCCCGGTTCCACCCCTGGCCCGGCCTCGCGCTTCGTTTCCCGACCCGTTTCTCGCCCCGCTTGTTGCCCCCCTTCCTGCCCCATTTCCCGCAGCAGGTTGCAGGCGCGCCGGGCCGCCACGGCGGGAGAGGCGTTGGGCGCCCGGAGCAAGGCGGCGGCCAGGGCGGATTCCCGGGCGTCCAGGCCGTGGGGCCATTTGCCGAACAGGTCCAGGCTCATGGCGGCGACCCCTTGCAGCTCGCCGCGGAAAGGCACTAGGTTGAGGTAGGCCTCGATGATCTGGCGCTTGCTCCAGGCCCCTTCCAGACGCATGGCGGCGGCGGATTGGGAGAGCTTGTCCAGGACGGAGCGGCGCCCGCGGCGCTGGCCGTCTTCGTCCAGCAGGCCGGCCAGCTGCATGGTCAAGGTGCTGGCGCCCCGGGTGCGGCCGCCCCAGAAGTTGTTCCAGGCGGCCTTGCCGGCGGCCCGCCAGTCGATACCGTCGTGCTCCATGAAGCGCTTGTCTTCCGAGACGATGACGGCCCGCACCAGGGCTGGGGAGATTTCCGCCAGGGGCGTCCAGGCGCGGCGGCGCACGGTCTTGTCGATGCGCAGGGTGTGCAGGGGCTGGCCGTCCCGGGCCAGCAGGGTGGCGTCGGAAGGCCGGTAGTCGCGCCGCACCTGGGCGAACTCCGGCAGGGCCTGGGCGACCGGGGAGGCCAGGCCCAGGAGCAGCCCCAGCGCCAGGACCGGCAGGACCGCCCGGGCCGGCGCCGGCGGGCCGCCCCCCGGGATCACGAGTGCCGTTGCCACCCCGGCCTCAGTCTCCGACCTTGACCCGGCCGTTGGGGACTTCCCCGAACACGTCCGGCGCGTAGAGGGCCTCCACCCGGGTTGGCGGCAGGGCGAAGCTGCCGCTGTTGTTGAGGCGAAGCGTGTAGTCGAGGACGAAGCGGCCCTTGGGCAGCCAGGCGTAGTAGGCACGGAAGGCGCTGAAGCTGCGCTCGACGAAGGAAGGCGGCATGCCCTTGGCGTCGCGATTCTCGCCCAGGGTGCCGATGGCCGAGTCGCGCCCGTCGCCGTCGCCCAGGATGCGGGCGCCGGCCGGGATCGGGTCGGACAGGGCCACCCAGGTCATGTCCTGCTCGGCGTCCACCGTCAGGGTGACGCGCCACAGGTCGCCCCGGCTGACCTTGCCGGGCACCTTTTCCTGGAGGGGCACGACCCGGCGGCTGATGCGGTAGCCCATGGCCCGGGCCGGACCGTCGGGGATCGCCGCCAGCACCTGCACCGTGGCCCAGGGCCGGCCGCTGCCCTGGTGGGTCAGTTGCAGCCGGTCGTCCTTGCCGGCGGGCACCGGCCAGGGCAGGGCGAGGGGCGCCGGCGGTGTACCGTTGCCCGCCGGCTCGCCGGCCTTGCTCCAGTTCACCTCGGCGCTGGCCTTGCCCAGGGCGGCCACGGTCCGGCCCGTCACCGGGTCGCGCTCGAACTGCCGGGCGAAGCGGTCCAGCACCACCCGGGCCCAGGCGTTGGCCGTGGTGGTCAGCCAGCGGCCCCGCACCTGGCGCTCCATGGCGCCCTGCACCAGGCGGGGCAGGTCGTCCTTCCAGGCCGGGTTGTCGAGCATGGCCTCGATCAGGCGGAAGGCGTTGGCGTCGCCGTTGAGCATCATCCACCACCAGTAGTCGTCCCGCTCGGTGGTGAAGGTGAGGCGCCCGCCGGTGTAGGACAGGCGGTTGCGCAGTTCCTGCTGGGCCTCGGCCAGGCGCTTGTCGCGCTGGGGCAGATCGGGAATGCGGTGCAGGACCTGATACCAGTCGATCAGCGCCGCCGTGGGCAGACGCAGGGGGTCGATGTCCAGTGCCGCCACCGTGCGGGTGGGCAGGACGCCCTGCCGGGTCAGGGCCTGCAAGGCGTTGAGGCGGCGCAGCAGCAGGGGATCGCCATAGGCCGCGGGGGCCCACTCGCCGGTCTTGAGGCGCCCCTCGGCGTAGGCGGAAAGCCCCTGCACCATGCGCCGCTTGCTCTCTTCCGGCAGGGCGAAGCCGGCCAGGGTGGTGAGGTCGAGCAGGTAGGCGGTGAGGGTGGCGCTGCCCGGGGTGCCGGGGAAGTAGGCGGCCAGGCCGTTGCCGTCGAGCAGGCCGGGCAGGCTGTCGGCCACCGCCTGCCAGCGCTTGGCGTCGTTGAGGCCGACGGCGATGGAGGTCTGCTGCTCCAGGCAGGAGAAGGGATATTCCTCGAAGAAGCGGCGCAGGCCCGGCGGCGGCACCGCCAGCTTGGGCGACAGGCTGACTTCCAGCCCGCTCTTGCCGGGCAGGGCGCCGGCCGGCGGAGCCACGCCCACCTCGTACTTGCCCTCCACCCGGGTGAAGGTGGCCTGCTGCACCGTCACCGGCACGGCGGGCGCCACCTGCTGGGCGATCTTGAGGTTGTCCTGGGCGCTGCCGCCCTCTTCCCGGGCGGTGAATTCCCAGTCCTGGTGGGCGGCGCCTTCGGGGGCGCCGGCGTCCCAACTCAGTTCGGCGGCGCCTTCCGGCTCCAGGGCGACCTTGCGCTCGGCCAGGGCGGCGGCCCCGTGCTTGCCCTGCACCAGCACCGTCATCTTGCGGGCGGTGCCGTTGCGCAGGGTGACCAGGGCCTTGAACTGGTCGCCTTCCCGCACCAGGGGCGGCAGGCCGGAGATGATCTGCAAATCCTGCCGGGTACGCACGCTGCCGCTGCCGGTGCCGAACAGGCCAGCGCCGGCGGTGGCCACGCCCACCAGGCGGAACTCGGTCAGGGAATCGTTCATCGCCACCTTGAGGGTGGCGCTGCCGTTGGCATCCAATTTGACCCGGGGCTGCCAGCTGAGCAGGGTGTCGAACAGTTCCCGGGCCGGGGCGCGGCCGCCGCCGCCCCCGGGGGGCAGGGCTTTCTTGCCGAAGTGGCGCTTGCCGATCACCTGGGACTGGGCCGTGGCCGTCTCCACCTGATAGGCGCGCTTTTGCAGCAGGGCGTCGAGCAGGTTCCAGCTGTCGTTGGGGCGCAGTTCCAGCAGGGCCTGGTCCACCGCGGCGAAGGCCACCTCGCTGCCGGCCGGGGCGGGCTTGCCGTCCGGGGTGGTGACGCGGATCTTCACGGTGGCCTCTTCCCGGGGCCGGTAGTCGCGCTTGTCGGTGCTCACCTCCACCTTCAGGCGGAAGCCGTCGGTGCCCACGGCGATCTCGCCCAGACCCAGGCGGTAGGCGGGCTTGGCCAGGTCCACCATGGCGGTGGGCTGTTCCGGGTTCCACCATTCTTTGAACCAGGCGACGGGCTCGCGCCAGCCCCACTGGAAGAAGCTGGTCCAGCGCAGGGGCTCGACCCGGCCCCGCACCGCCAGGACCGAGACGAAGACGTTCGGCCCCCACTCGGCCTTGACCGGGATTTCCACGGTGGGCTTGAAGCGGGACAGGGGCTGGACGAAGGTATCGATGATGCCACCGGCCTCGACGGACACCAGGGCGGTGGCTTCGCGGAACGGGGTGCGGACCTGGAAGCGGGCGGTTTCGCCGGGCAGGTAGCTGCGCTTTTCCGGGATCACGTCGATGCGGTCCTGGTTGCCGGCGGTGAACCACAGGTCGCCGCCGCCGCTGACCCAGTAGCTGGTGCTGGCGCGGGCGGTGTTGCCCTGGCCGTCCCGGGCCTCCGCCAGCAGGTAGACGGCCCCCGGCTCGCCGGCCTTGGGCTCGCACAGCAGAAGGCCCCGGCTGTCGGTGGCGCCGCTGCACACCTCGCCCATGTCCTGGTAGTCCTGCTGGTTCTCGTAGGCGTAGAAGCCGCCGACGATGCGGCGGCGGTGGCTGTAGTCGATGCGCCGCTTGGCCTTGACGCTGACCGCCTGGCCGGCCACCGGCCGGCCCTGGGTGTCCAGGACCACCACCTCGATGCGGTTCTTGCCGGACCCCGACGCCCAGTCGGCCACCTTGATGCCCACGGCGACGGCGGCCGGCCACAACTCCACCACGCCGCGCAGGGTCTGGATTTCGCCGTTGGGGTCGGAGAAAGTCATTTCCGCATAGACCTCGCTCGGCCCCTTGGGCTTGGCGGGCAGCACCACGTCCAGCTTGCCGGCGCCGGCCTTGTCCAGGGTGACGTCCTGCCGGTCCAGGATCAGGTTCTCCTCTTCCCGGTTGGCCTCGACCTTGAAGGCCGCCAGGGCGGTGGCGTCGAAGTCGATGTTGAAGTTGTAGGCCTCGTAGTGCTTGTACACCGGCCAGCGCGGGCGCAGGGTGGCCGACACCTGGACCTGAGCGTTCTTGGCGGCGCCGCCGTTGAGGAAGGACAGCCCCAGGGCCAGGGGCACCTTGCCCGGGGCCACCTGGCGGGCCGGCACGCCCTGCACGCTGCCGGTGAACACGGGCAGACGGAAATCGGCGACGCGGAATTCCCCGGTGTATTGCTCGCCCCGCTTGCCGCCGGACAGCACGATCTCGTAATTGCCCAGCTTGGCCGACTCAGGCACCTTCCAGCTGCTGGTGGCGGAGGCCTGGCCGTCCCAGGCCAGGGCCTGGGTGTATTCGGTGCCGCTCTCCCAGTGGCGAATCACCAGGCGGGTGGGCAGCTCGTCCGCCGCGGGCAGGGCGAAGCCCCGGCTGTTGCGGCTGCGCGCCAGGTGCTTCATGGAGACGGTCTGGCCGGGGCGGAACAGGGTGCGGTCGAGCACGCTGTGGATCTTGAATTCGCCGACCGCGCCCCAGGTGTCCACGCCGAAGCGCCAGGGTTCGATGCCTTCGTTCCAGTCGGAGCGGACGAAGCTGTAGTCGCCGTCGAGGCGGGCGCTGGCGAAGAGGAAGCTGGCGTTGCGGCAATGGGGGGAATTCACGGCCCGGTCCACCGCGGCCCGGCCCTGGGCGTCGGTCTTGCCCTGCCAGAGGGATTGGCCGTTGCAGCCGGAAATGCGCACGTCGGCCCCCGCCACCGGCTTGCCGCTGTCCAGGGCGGTGACCCACACCAGAGCGTTGTCCCGGCCGGTCTTGAGGTGCACCGCCAGGTTGGTGACCAGGGCCGCGCTGCGCACGTACATGGGCTTGGGCGTGGCCAGCAGGGCCTGGCCGAGGAGCCGGCTCTCGATTTCGACGATGTGGTAGCCGGGCTGGCCGAGGGGCACGCCCACCACCTCGAATTCGCTGCTGCCCCCGGGCTTGGGCAGCTCCTGGCGGATGACGCCGGGCCGGCCCTGGAGGAAGGACAGTTCCCGGGCGTAATAAGGGTCCTCCACCTCCCGGGTCTCGCCGCCCACCTTCACCTTGACCTTGCGGGTCTGCTGCTCGAAGGTTTCCAGGGCGACCATGGCAGCAATCACGTCCGCGTCCTCGGTCAGCCGCTGCTGGCTGAAACGGTGCTGGCCGGGCAGGGCCAGGCGGGCGGTTTTCAGGCTGGCCTCGACGTTGCGCAGGGTGACGGGCAGCACGCCCCCTTCCTTCAGCTCGACGATGCCGAAGCGGCCGGGGAACTTGGCCAGGGGCGGCAGGCCGCCGGTCTTCACCTTGAGGGGAAAGCTGGCCCCGTTGGCCAGGGGGCGCCCGGCGTCGTCCTTCAGCCCGGCGGGCAGGGTCACGGTCAGCTCGGCGTTCTGCGGCAGGGGGCCAGGGAAGGTGACGGACTGGAAGGTGGCGTGCCGATTGCTGCCGGCCTGGTTCGGGTCCGTGGCCTTGCGCGGGCCTTCGGGGGTGGCGAGGCCGAACTGGCCGATCAGCTTGGCATCGACGGGGGCGTTGAAATTGAGGGTCAGGCCCGACAGCGGCGAGCAGGGGGCGTCGGCCCGCTCGCGCTCGCAGGTGAGGGTGGCCTTGAACGGCTCCCGGACCTTGTAGACGAAGCTCTCTTCCTTCTCGCTCGGCGTGCCGTTGGCCGCCTTGATGCCCTTGCCCCACACCAGCCGCGCCCGGCTGCCGGCGGGCAGGCGCTCGCTGCACGCGACCACCAGAGGGGAAGCGCCGACGTTGCCGACGTGCTCGAGCACCTCGCGGCGCACGGCGTCGGGCACCGGCCGGGCCGGCAGGCGGTGGCCGACGCCGTCGGCCTCGCACCACAGGTTCTGCTCCAGGGAGGCGCCGTCCAGCTTGCCGCCGCCGTTGATGACGAAGGCCTGGTCCTCCTCGATGGCGGCGCCGGGATTGGGGACGATGCGCCAGGGACGGGGCGGGGCGCCCAGCAGCTCGAAGCGGGTGCGGCCGCCGATGGCCTCGCCACCGGCGCTGGCCTGCCCGGGCTTGAGGGTGAAGGTGCAGCGCTCGCCGGGTTGCAACGGCCGGGCCAACTGCCAGGCCCAGGTCCGCGGATCGACCCAGCGCCCCTCGCCGGCAATGCGGTTGCAGTCCACCTCGAAGGGCGCCGCCGCCGTGGCATCGCCCAGCTTGACCATGTCGGCGCTGAAGCGGGCGGTGATCCGCGTCTGGTCGGCCACCTTGCCCTGGGGCTGGAAATTCTGGACGGTAGCCGCGCCGGCGGCGCCGGCAAACGACAGGGTGAGCGCAATCAGGGCCAGGTTCTTCATGCCGTTCCTTCGGAGGTATCGCCGCAACAACGCCAGACGGGAGCCCGGGCGGCGTATCCGCCTTGGAAACATCGGGAACGCCGGCCGCCGGGGTCCCTATTCTATGACGATGCCTATGACGGTGCGTTGATCGCCGCTCTGCGGCGGAGCGCCGCACCGGCCGACGACCGCTTCCTCCGTTTTCCAAACGCCTCCCGCCTGCATGGCCCAAACCCCGCCACACGGCGAGGCCTGGGCATCGGCGCCGATCCTCACGCCTCGCCCGCCGGCACCGGCCAGAGGCGCACGGCGAAGGCGGCCAGGGCGGTCAGGGTGGCCATGCCCGTGACGGCGAGCCAGCCCCAGTGGGCGAGCAGGGCGCTGGCCAGGGCGGCGCCACCGGCCATGCCGATGAACATGCCGACGAACAGCACCGCGTTGAGGCGGCTGCGTGCCCCTGGCTCGATGCCATAGACGATGGTCTGGTGGGCGATCAGGGTGCTCTGCACGCCCAGGTCGAAGCCCACGGTGCCGATGCCGAGCAGCCACAGCTGGGCCGCCGGCGAGAGCAGGGGCGCCAGGCACATCAGGGCGAAGGACAGGGCGGTGAGGCCGGTGCCGAGGCGGGTCACCAGTTCCGGCCCGCGCCGGTCCGCCAGGTGGCCGGCCAAGGGCGCCGCCAGGGCGCCCGCCGCCCCGGCCAGGCCGAAGGCCCCGGCCGCCGCGCTGCCCATGTGGAAAGGCTCGCCGTGCAGCATCACCGCCAGGGTGGACCAGAAGCCGCTGAAGCCCATGGCCAGCAGTCCCTGGGCCAGGGCGGCGTGGCGCAGCGCCCCGTGGCGGCGCAGCAGGTCGAGCAGGGAGCCGAGCAGGGCCTTGTAGGGCAGGGCCGTGGTGGGGGCGAAGCGGGGCAGGCCGCGCCAGGCCGCGACGCCGATGGCCGCCACGCCGAGGGCGGCGAGGCCGAACATGGCCCGCCAGCCGGCCTGGGCGGCGACCACGCCGCTGACCACCCGGGAGAGCAGGATGCCCATCAACAGGCCAGTCATCACCGTGCCCACCACCTTGCCGCGCCGGGCGTTGGGCGCCAGGGTGGCGGCGGCGGGAACGATGTCCTGGGCCAGGGTGGCGGTCAGGCCGATGGCCAGGCTGGCGGCGAGCAGCACGGCCAGTGAAGGTGCCAGGGCCGCCCCGGCCAGCGCCGCCACCAGCAAGGAGGCCTTGGCCAGGATGATGCGGCGCCGGTCGTGGCGGTCCCCCAGGGGGGCGAGCAGCAGGATGCCCAGGGCGTAGCCGAGCTGGGTCAGGGTCGGCACCAGGCCGATGGCCTGGTCTCCGGCCTTGAGGTCCGCCGCCATGACGCCGAGCATGGGCTGGCTGTAGTAGAGGGAGGCCACCGACAGCCCGGCGCCGGCGGCCAGCAGCAGCACCAGGCCCGGCCCGAGCGGGGTTTCCGCCGGGGCGGTGGTGGCGGTGGTGGCTTGGGGGGCCGGCTCGTGCGTCCCGGCCAGGGCGGCCTGGTTATGCGAAGTATGGATGGATGACATGGTGCGCTCCTTCAAGGTCCATTCGGTGTTTCGATGGAGCGCAAGTGTGGTCGCCGACCTTGTCTTGCGGTAGTGGCATGACCCGAAGATTTGTTATACGTTTAGCGCATGAAACAGCCCATCATCGTCCCCCCCGCCGGCAGCGCCGCCCCCACCTTCGCCACCGGGGCGGGGGACCGGATCGAGCTGTTGCAGACCTTCGTGCGCATCGTCGAGGCCGGCAGCCTGTCGGCGGCGGCGGCCCAATTGGCCATCACCCAGCCCACCGCCAGCCGCCGCCTGCAAACCCTGGAACGGGCCCTGGGGGCTCGCCTGCTGCAACGCTCCACCCATTCCATGCGCCTCACTGCCGACGGCGAGCGCTGCTACGAACACGCCCGGGAGCTGCTGGCCGGCTGGGCCGCCTTCGAATCGGAACTGCGCGGCGCCAGCGAGGAGGCCGAAGGCATCCTGCGGGTGGTGGCGCCCCACGCCTTCGGCCAGGAGCGCCTGGTGAAGCCCCTGGCCGACTACCTGAGGCGCCACCCGCGCATGACCGTGGAGTGGCTGTTGCACGACGACAACGCCATCCAGGACTTCATCGCCGCGGGCATCGACTGCGCCATCCAGGTGGGCGAAGTGGCCGATTCCAGCCTGGTGGCGATCAAGCTCGCCGAAGTGCCGCGCATCGTGGTGGCCGCCCCGTCGCTGCTCGGCAACGGAGCGCCGCCGGAACGGGCCGCCGACCTGGCCGCCCTGCCCTGGCTGGCCCTGCGCACCTACTACCGCCACGAGGTGCGCCTCACCCACCTGGATACCGGCGAATCCGCCCGCATCCCCATCGCCCCGCGCCTGAGCACCGACAGCCTGTACGCCCTGCGCAGCGCGGCGGTGCAAGGGCTGGGCGTAGCCATCGGCTCGGCCTGGGTGATGGCCGACGACCTGGCCGCCGGGCGCCTGGTCCAACTCGTCCCGCGCTGGCAGGCGGCGCCCCTGCCGGTGAACCTGGTCTACCCCTACGCCCGCTTCTACCCGGCCCGGCTGCGCTTCTTCGTGGAGGCGATGCGGGCCGCTGCCCCCGAGGTGGTGGGGGAACACGAGCGCGACCGCGCCCCGGGCGAAGCCCCGCCGGCCTCCTGAGCGCCACCGCGCACCGCCGTGGTGCATGCAATCCCGGACGCCCCGTCCCGGCGCAGACGGCTGGCACCGCCATGGTGCGGATGCCATAATCATAAAGCCGCAAAACTGCCATTTCATCCTTTGGATCAAGGAATTAACGCCAACGCCCAAAAATGGAACAGCCCTTGCTAATCCTCCTGGCAAGAAAACCCGAACTCTCTCCGATACGAGGACGCCATGCTGAAAAGCGACGCGATGCAACTCTCCCCCGCCGAACGGGCCTGGCTGCCCTGGCTGGGCAAGACCGGCAAGCTGGCCATGGGCTGGGGCACCTGGCTCAACAAGGACCGCTACCCGGCCTTGGAGCAGGCTTTCGAGGGCTTCGCCGCCACCCGGGTGCGCATCCTGCAATCCTGGGCCGAGCAGACCTGGGACCAGCTCGACGCCCTGGCCCGGGAAGTGGAGCGGGCCTACCCCAACGTGCCCGCCAGCCTGTTGAGCGACAAGCAGAAGCTGCTGCGCGACGCCAGCGAGATCGCCGTGATCGGCGCCGACGGCGCGGTGCTGGCCTCGACCCGCGCCGAGCGCGTGGGCGCCCGGGACCTGCCGGCCAAGGCGGTGGCGGCGGGCCTCACGGAGCGCTTTTTGCACGGCCCCTACGTTGATCCGGCGACCCGCGCCCTGGGGCCCTCCACCTCGGCCTTCCACGACGCCGTCACCCTGATGTTCTACCGCCCCCTGGCGGTGGGTGGGAACAAGGCCGCCCTGATGGCGCGGGTGCCCAACGACGTGGTGGGCGACCTGATCCAGCGCGAGGCCGGGCACATCTTCCACGAGTCCGGCGACAACTACCTGTTCATGGTCCAGTCCCGCTTCGATCCGTCGATCAAGCCGGGCACCGCCCTGTCCCGCTCGCGCTTCGAGGACAGCACCTTCTCCCTGGGCGACAACCTCAAGCAGGGGGTGCGCACCGACTTCGGCACGGTACGCATCCAGGAGCACACCGAGTTCGAGGTGGTCTTCAACGACCCGGCCACCGGCCAGCTCCACCCCGGAGTGCGGGAAACCATCCGCCAAGGGCAGAACCTGTTCGTCACCTACCCGGGCTATTCGGACTACCGGCACATCCCGGTGATCGGCAAGGGCGTCACCTTCGCCATGCCCGGCTCGAAAGACACCTGGGGGATGATGTGCGAGGCCGACCTGGAAGAGGTCTACCGCTACCGCAGCGTCGGCTATCAGCTGTCGCGCCTCTACCTGGCCATGACCCTGGGGGTGTGGGGCGCGGGCGCCGCCATCCACGGCCTCACCGACCTGTCTTTCGCCGCCATCGCCCTCATCCAGCTGGTACTGGTGCTGGGCGGCGCCTTCCTCTTTAAGCGGCTGGGGGCCACCGCCCTATCGCACCGGCTGCGCGACACCAGCCGGGTGCTGCGCACCATCGCCGAGGGCGGCGGCAACCTGGCCGAGCGCCTGCCCCGCCCCGACGGCCGGGGCGACGAGGCGACGGTGATCGCCCAGTGGATCAACAGCCTGATCGACAACCTGGAGCAGTTGATCGGCCGGGTGATCGCCACCAACCAGGAGATCGGCCGGGCCAATACCGCCTTGCAGGGCACCAGCCGCAAGACCCTGGACGCCTCGGGCCAGTTGCATGGAACCCTGGTGGACACCCTGGCCAGCGTGCGCCACCAGGCCGAGGAGCTGGATTCCGCCAGCGCCGAGGTCGAGACCATGCGCGAGGCGGTGCACCAGGCCACCGCCGAGGCCCGGGAGCAGTTCCAGTTGGTGGAAGCACGCAGCGGCCAGATCCGGGAGTCGGTGGGGGCCGCCACCCTGACCATCCGCCAGTTGAAGGACAGCGCCTCGGAAATCGGCCGCATCGTCACGGTGATCAACGAGATCGCCAGCCAGACCAACCTGCTCGCCCTGAACGCCGCCATCGAGGCGGCCCGGGCCGGGGAGGCGGGCCGGGGCTTCGCCGTGGTGGCCGACGAGGTGCGCAAGCTGGCCGACCGCACCGCCCAGTCCACCCAGGAGATCGGCGGCATGATCGCCACGGTGCAGCACCGGGCCGAGGAGGCGGTGAGCACCATGGATTCGGGCATGGACGAACTGGAGGAAGGCCTCAAGCTGGCCATGGAGGCGGCCAGCGACAAGAAGGAGGTGCAGGACATCCTGGAGCGCCTGTTCGCCACCATCGACGAACTGGCCGCCGCCACCCGCACCAACGGCAACCGCATCGAAGCCATGGCCGAGAGCGCCGACACGGTGCGCACGGCAATCCAGGAATCCCATCGCAGCGCCGAGCAGACCGGCGGCGCCGCCCAGGCCCTGAACCGGCTGATGGCCCAGTTCAAGGTCTCCGCCGCCGCCCGCTGAGGCGCACGGCCGGGCGCACCGCTCCGGGGCGCCGCCAGGCGCACCGGGGAAAGGCTACGCCCTCATTCCGGCACGTAGATCATGCGGCCGTCCTTGAGGCGGTAGGCGGTCCCGGCCTTGGCTCCCTCCCCTTCGCCGATCTGGCCGGAGGATTTGTAGCGGGTCAGCTCGTCCCCCTTCTTGACCACCATTTCCATGGTCGGCTCGCCCGGGTCCTTGATGACCAGGGCGTTCTGCAGGGTGAACGGGTTGAGCGGGTTTTCGATCACGGCCACCAGCAGCACGGCGATGATCACCAGGAAGGCGTCGATGATGTTGACCACGCTCAGGATCGGGTCGTCGGCATCGTCGTCGTCAAGCACGTTGAGTGGACGGCGTTCAGCCATGGGCCACCTCGGCCAGGTGGGCGGGCATCGCCACGGGCAGACCGGCCACCGCGGCGGTGGCGCTGCGCCGGGTGAGCAACTCGTCCAGTTCCTGGAGCAGCCAGCGCCGCCGTACCGTCAGGGCCAGGTAGGTCATGGCCGCCGCCAGCAGAGCGACGATCACCGCGGAAAAGGCCACCACCAGGTTCTGGGCCATGCCCTGGGCGTTACCCGCGGACACCGCGACCAGGGCCGGCCCCATGGGGATCATGGTGGCGACCAGTCCGAGCAGGGGAGCGATCCGGCTGGTGATGCGCAGGGGCTCGATGAGCTTGAGCAGGTGCAGTTCCAGGGCCTCCTGGCTGGCTCCGGGGCGCGCCGCGGCAAAGCGGTGCAAAGGCTGGCGGCCGCGCCCGCGCAGCGTCCGCAGGGCGATGTCGAACAGCAGGGTGCCGAAGATGAACAGGGCGTAGGCGAACATCAGGCAAAGCACCACCAGCACGGGGGCGAGGAAGAACTTCGAGACTTCGTAGAGCAGGGTTTCAAGGGCATTCACGACGGCGGGGCTCCGGTGGGATGGTTTCGGTTCAGGGATGCGGCGGGGGGACACGGGATTCGCGGCGCACGCGCCAGGCCTGGTAGGCGATGCCGGCGAGCACGATCGCGCCGAGCATCCAGGCGTAGGCCCAGAGGACCCGTTCGGCGTTCTTGTGCATCGTCATTTCCTTCAGCTCCTGGCCGCGCACCGCGTCCGGGGCAGGGGGCGGTTCGGCCGGAACGGCCGGCGGGGGCGACGCCGATGCCGTGGCGGGTCGGGGCGAGGCGGCCTGAGCCGGCCGCCCCAGGCCGAAGCCGGCGGAAAGCTCCGCCACGTAGGCCTTGAAGGTGGCGTTGTCGGTGTGGACGTCGTGGCGGCGGGCGACCTCCCGGTAGGTCTCGACCAATTCCCGCGTGGTCTGCGCATCGGCCTGCCAGTAGCCCTTGCGGATCGCTTCGAGCATGCGCTCGGCGATCTGGGCCAGGGCCGTGGGGTTCGACTTCTCGAACCACTCGCGCATGCCCAGCTTGTAGCGGTCCTTCACGTAGCTCTCGTGGAATTCCTGCC
This sequence comes from Oryzomicrobium sp., assembly GCF_021287045.1. Taxonomy (GTDB): domain Bacteria; phylum Pseudomonadota; class Gammaproteobacteria; order Burkholderiales; family Rhodocyclaceae; genus Oryzomicrobium. Next base: position 126,765 of record NZ_JAJTBG010000008.1, read on the forward strand.
ACTGGTCGTCGCGCACGATGTTGCGGTCCATCGCCTGCCAGCCCCAGAAGTTGTTGACGGTGTTGAGCATCTGCAAGGTGCCGGCGTAACCCTCCTTCTGCATCTCCTTCATCCAGTTGGGATGCTGGTAGACCGCGCGCAGCTCCTTGGCCAGGAAGGCTTCCGCCGTTTCGAGCTTGGCCCGGCGGGGGTCGCGCATGTTGGATATGTAGAGCTGGGGGTTGGCCCCGTCGAGGAACTTCACCGCCAGCGAAATCCCGCCCAGGTACTCGAAGGGGTGGTCGGTGTCGAGCAGCCCCTTCAGGTTCGAGGAGCGGGAAAAGACCGCGGCGCTGGTGCCGCGCAGATGCTCGGCATAGGCGTTGATCTCGCGCCCCGCGCCATCCGTCAGCTTGCGGCTCCAGTGGGCCGTGTTCGGCCCGTAGGCCCAGGACATGCGCGACAGGTAGAGCTGTTCGAGCTTGCCGTCCCCCTCGTCCCACTGGTCGGAGGCCAGGGAGGCCTTTGTCAGGCGGGTGCTGTAGTCGCCGCTCTCGTTGCCGAACACCCGGGTCAGGGCGAACTCCCGGGCCGGCTCGGGCGCGACGCCCTGGGCCCGCAGTTTGGCCTCGATGCGCTCGGTGTTGGCGCGCACGAAGTTGGCGCCGTCGGGTTCGTCGCGGACGGCCAGCATCGCCACCGCCTCGTTGAAGCGCTCCATCACGTTGGGAAACTGGTCCCGGTAGAGGCCCGTCAGGGAGATCACCGGATCGATGCGCGGCCGGCCCAGCTCGCGCAGGGGAATGACCTCCAGCCCCGTCACCCGGCCGCCTTCGTCCCAGGTGGGCCGCACCCCCATGGCGTGGAAGATCTGGGCTTCGAGCATGCCCAGGTGGCGCATGGTCTCGGTGCTCCACATGGTGAAGGCGAGCTTTTCCGGGAACTTGCCGTGGGTGAGTTTGTAATTAGCGATGAGTTGCTCGATGGCTTCCTTGCCCGCCTCGTAGGCCGCCCGGGTCGGCACACGGGCCGGGTCGAAGCCGTACATGTTTCGGCCGGTGGGCAGGGCATCCGGGTTGCGGATCGGGTCGCCGCCGTAGGAAGGATCGATCCAGCGCCCGGACAGGCCCCGGACCACGCCTTCGATCTCCCCCTCGGCGCGCAGGTCGGCGAGGAACTTGCGACCCCGCTCCACCGAGGCGCGCAGACCCCGGTCGGCGATCTCGTCGGCCGGCCGGTCGGAAAAGATCACCTCATCCACGAAGCGGTAGGGCTTGCTCTGCTGGAGCTTGCGGTAGTCGTCGCGCAGCATGGCCCGGGAATTCTTGATGCCGAGCTGGAGATAGAAGGGCTCGCCGAGCATCTGCATGACGTTGCTGACCAGGTGGGCGCGCTCCGCATCCTTGCCCAAGGTGTGCAGCCCCAGGGGCTGCTGGGCGGCCCCCAGGTCTTCCAGGTAATCCTCCAACTGGCGCAGGAAGCGGTCGAAATCCCGTTCGAGATCGGCGACTTTCCACTTCATGTCCTTGTGGATGTTCATCTTCACCGCCTGCTCGATGATCAGCTTGCGGTCGTTGTCCCGCACCAGCCCCTGGTCGAGGGACTGGTACTCGCGGATCAGATCGTTGATGCGCACCAGGTCGTCCGACAGGCCGGCCGGGGAGAACGCTGGGGTCTGGTAGCTGACGATGACGCCCCGGCCGCGGCGCTTGACGTGGATCGCCTCGCCGATGTTGTCGACGATGTAGGGGTAGACCACCGGCACGTTGCCGACCAGGAGGTTGGGGGAATCGTAGGCCCACAGCCCCCGCTCCTTGCCCGGGGTCCATTCCTGGGTGCCGTGGGTGCCGAAGTGCACGATGGCGTCGGCCTTGAACCGCTCGCGAATCCACAGGTACGCCGCCAGGTAGCCATGGTTGAGGGGCTGCTTGGTGTCGTGGAACAATTTTTTCTCTTCTTCCGAATGAGCCATCTCGCCCCGGGACGGCTGGGGCATCACCACCAGGTTGCCGAGGGCCATGCGCGGAATGACGAAGCCGGGCACCCCGTCCTTGCGGGCGATCCAGGCGCTTCTCTCGGGTGCGCCCCAGCGTTTTTCGATGTCGGCCCGTACCGCCGCCGGCAGCGCCGCGTACCAGCGCTTGTAGGCGGCCAGGGGCAGGAAGGCCCAGTGCGGGGTGCGCATCAGTTCGGGCAGGCCGCCCTTGCGGTAGGCCGGGCGCAGCATGGTGGCCACGGTGTCGATCATCTGCCGCTCTTCCACCGGCGAGAAGGCATAGCCCTCCGCCCGCAGGCGCTCCACCAGGTAGGCGATGGAGCGCGGCACGTTCATATTCGAGGCGCCCTGGTTCTTCTCCCCGGGGGGGTGGTTCCAGAACAGCAGGGCCACGTTCTTGTCGCCGTTGGGGCGGGTCTGGAGCGCAGCCAGGCGCACCGCCTTGCCCACCAGCATGTCCAGCTGCTCGGGCATCGGCACCAGCTCGCCCCCTTCGTTGGCGGCGACCACCACCGGGTCCTGCAGGCCGATGTATTCGGCAGTGGTCAGGGTAAACGGCAGGTTGAAGCTGCTGATGCCGGCGTTGTCCTTGTAGTAGTCGGCCCGGGTGCCGCCCCGGTAGGTCACCACGTTGATGGCGGGAATGCCCAGGGCCTGGTGCCAGGTCTTGCGCCCCTCGGGGTTGCTGCCCAGGAAGGTGTGGACCAGCAGCACGTTGAGCACGGGCTTGTCGTCGAGGGTGATGATCGGCTCGTCGATGGCGACGCGCTGCACCGGCTTGGGGTTGGGAAAGCCCGGATCGCCCTCGCCGGCAGCGGCGGCGGGCGCCCGGCGCCCACCGCGCTCGCTCCCCCGGCCCCCCGCGGCTGCGCCTCCGCGCGCCGCCTGCTCCTGGGCGACCCGGCTGCTGCGGTAGAACACCACCGGCAATGCCCCCGCCTCTTCGAGGGCCGCGACGACGGCATCGAGCAGGCGCGTCTGCCCGTCCGAAAGATGGCCGGAGGAGATTTCCATGCCGATGACCGGCCGCGCCAGGGGCGCCTTGCCGTTGCGCTGCTTCCACCAGTCCAGGTAGGCGGGCAGGGAAGCGAAGACTCCCTGCTCGTGGCCCGGGTGATAGATGCCGCCGTTGGGCATTTCCAGGGGCGGCGGCACCCGCGCCAGGTCGCCCCGGGCCAGCCAGGTCCGGACATAGAGAAAGAGCCGCTCGTGGTTGGCGCGCATGCCGCCCACGTAATAGTCGTACAGGCGCTGGGCCACCGCCGGGTCGATGCGCTGCTGGCGCAGCCGGTTGGGGGCGGACATGACCTGGATGGCCACCAGGGGAACGGCGGCGCCGGCCAGGGCCTTGCCCGCGACCCGCTCGATCAGGGCCTGGTCGTCGGCCCGCGGGGCATCGACGATCACCAGGCCGGCCCCTTTGAGGGCGCGCCGCACGCCCTCTTCGCCGTCCCGGTCGACCTGGGTCCAGGCCAATTCGACCCCTTGCTTGCGGGCCGCGGCTTCCATCAGCCTGAACTTGCCTTCGAGCACGAACTGGGTGGACAGCAAGGCCACCTTTTCCGCCCAGGCAGGCTGCATGCAGAGCATGCAGCAGAGCACCACCAGCGCCTTCCTCATGTATCCGTTCCTTACCTTCGTTCCCCGTTTCCATCGCCACCGGGCCAGTGCGCCCGGCGACGGCTCAGAAGCTGTAGGACAGCCCCGCCCGCACCGTCAGCGGGGTATAGGTGCCGGAGTTGCCTACCGTGGCGGCCGACACGACGTTCTGCACGCCGGCGATCGTGGTGGTGGTCACCCGGGCCGCGTACTTGCGGTCGGTGAGGTTGAGGACATGGACCCAGAAGCCCCAGTGCTTGTCACGGTAGCTGGCGCGCAGGTTGAACAGGGTGGGCCGGGCATAGGTGCCGGTATTGGCCGTGTCGTAGTAGTAGCGGGAGATGTAGTCGCCTTCGAGTTCGACGTTCCAGCCGGCGGCGGGCTTCACGGCGACGCGCAGGTTCAGGCGGTTGCGCGGCATGGCCTGGTAGGAGTTGCCGCTGTAATCGGCAGCTGCCGTCTTGTACTTGTTGTAGTAGGCCTCGGCGTAGGTGTAGGTAGCGCCCAGGTCCAACCAGGACGTGGCCGCCCAGGAATACATGGACTCGAAGCCCCGGGCGGTGAACTGGCCGGCGTTCTCGTTGATGTTGCAGGCCGCGCCGTTGTTCAGGGCCGCCTGTTCGGCCGCCGTGCAGTTGCGGCTGACGATGAAGCCCTTGTTCGTCGTGTGGTACAGGGCCATGTCGTAGCGCAGGCCGCGGCCGGGGAAGAATCCGCGCAGACCGATTTCCCGGGTCACGCCTTCCTCGGGCCGCAGGTTGGCGCCGATGGTGTTGCCCGCCGTGCCCTTGGCCGCGGTGTCGAGCAGGGTGCTGAGGTTGGGCGCGTTGAAGGTTTCGGACCAATTGCCCCAGACTAGGTGATTGGCATTGAGGTCGTAGGTGACGCCGCTCTTGAGGATCTGGGCGTTGAAGGTCTTCTGCACGTCCTTGTTGGCCGGCGTCCGGTCGTCCGTGGAGTAGGTGATCTTGTCGAACCGCTCGCCGATGTGGAAGCGCAGCTTCTCCAGCGGGGAGAACTCATAGTGGATGAACGGTGTGACGTCCTTTTCCCGGGCCAGGGAGCCGGCGTTGGACAGGGTGCCCTGGCCCCAGCTGCCCGCCTGGGCCTGCTTGGCGTTGTAGGCGTTGTTGTAGGTGACGGAATCGGAGGAGATGTCGATCAGCTCCGCCCCCACGTACAGGGTGGACTTGGCCAGGTCGAACTCCTGCCGGTACATCGGGGTGGTGGAGCGGGTCACCTCGCGGGTTTTCTTCAGCGTGTTGGTCGAGGTGCCGGAACCGTTGACCGTGGCGCACGTCACCACCTTGTTGTCGCAAATGACGTTGAGGGCGCCCCCCGAACCGCCCGAACCGTAGCCCAGGCCGTCGTTGTTGCGTTGCGAGAAGGCCAGGCTGAATTCGCCCCGGGCGCCGACCATCTGCACCAGCCGGGCCGAATAGGTATCGAAGTCGTTGATGCTCTGGCCGTAGGTGCCGGGCACCACCTGTTGCCAATCGCTGGCGAAGGAGACGCCGCGCAGGGACGCCCCGTTGAAGGCAGCGTTGCGCAGCCGGGCCGCATCCGCCGCGGTCAGCGGCACGGCGCCGGCCAGGCGGAAGTCGTAGTGCAGCTGATCGTAGCCCAGGGTGATCCGGGTGGTGTCGGTGGGACGGGCCATGGCCCGCAGCGAAGCGCCGTTCTTGTGTTCGGCCGCCGCATTGGCGGCGCTCGGCGCGGTGTCCTTGCGCCAGCCGCCGTTGTCCATCATGGCGCCGTTGAGGCTGAAGCCGAGCCGGCCGTCTTCCGTCGACGCCCCCACGTAGCCCTGGGTGCGCTGGAAATCCCAGCTGCCGAACTCCTGGGACAGCCGGCCTTCGAGGCCTTTCGGCGGCTGACGGGTGAAGACGCTCAGGGTGCCGCCCAGGGCCCCGCTGCCGTACAGCGCGGACCCGGGGCCGGTGATCACCTCGATGCGCTCGACGTTGGAGATGTTCACCTCGTCGAGGAGGGTGAAGTTCGAGGTGGACGACACGCGCATGCCGTCCACCCGGTTCTCGGTGTAGTTCTTGGAACCGTCGGGTATGCGCAGGTTGCGCACCATGCTGATGCCCGGCACCCGTCGCCCCAGCTCGGCCAGGCTGTTCACATACTCCAGGTTCTCGATTTCGTCCCTGTCGACCACCGCGCCGGAGATCGGCGTCGACTCGGTCAGCTTGCCCAGCTCGGTGCGGGCATGGACATCGGCATAGCGGTCCAGGGTGGTGGTGACGGGCGCCAGAACCCGCTCACCCTCGTCGGCCATGACGGGGACAGCGCTTGCGCATGAAAAGAGGAGCGATACGGCCAGGCCGAGCGGTGAACGTTTGAATCCCATGCCACGACTTCCTTGAGCGGAGTTGTTGTTGTCGTCGGCTTGCCCTGCCGCCGGGCGAGAAGGCATCCCTGGGCTGCACGGCAAGCCGGATGGCACCGGCACGGCCGGGCCCCGGAAACGCCCGGCGGCAACGTGGCCGGGGCGCAAACGAGGGCGGATTGTTACGTTTTGTTACGAGTAGCCGAAAGTGACAAAATGCCGCAGCGATATCGGGACGCCCCTCAAAAATGCCAAAAGCATCAATGGGTTGGACGTTCAAGGCACGCACGGGGAGCCCCCTCATCGGCCGCGCAAACGACAAAACGCCCCCTGGAGAAATGCGCCGGACGGCGCTCTCCAGGGGGCGTTCGGGCAGACCGGAGAGGCCCGCCCCGCTTGGGTTTCCAGCCGGCTTACTTGCCCAGGCTGGCCAGCTTCTTCTCGATGCGGTCCAGGGGCACGGCGCCGGGGATGCGCTCGCCGTCGGTGAACACCAGGGTCGGGGTGCCGCGGATGTTGTACTTCTGGCCCAACTCCACCACCTTCTGGGTCGGGGTGGTGCAGTCGCCCTTGCCCGAGGGCGCGCGGCCGTCGAGCATCAGGTCGTTCCAGGCCTTGACCTTGTCGGCAGAGCACCAGATCTGCTTGGCCTTGTCCACCGAATCCTGGGACAGGATCGGGTAGAGGAAGGTGTAGATGGTGACGTTGTCGAGCTTTTGCAGGTCCTTGGCTAGGCGCTTGCAGTAGCCGCAGTTAGGGTCCTCGAAGGTCACCAGGGTGCGGCTGCCGTTTCCCTTGACCTGCTTCAGCGCCGAATCCAAGGGCAGGTCGGCGAACTTGATGGCGTTGAGCTTGGCCATGCGCGCCTCGGTCACGCTCTGGCGGGTCTTGGCGTCCACCAGGTTGCCGAAGACGTAGGCGCTGCCCTTCTCGTCGGTGTAGAAGATGGTGCCGTCGGCATAGACCTCGTAGAGGCCCAGGTAGCCGCTCTTGGTGATGCTGTCGACCTTGATGTTGAGCTTGCTCTCCAGGTCGGCCTTGAGGCGGGCGTGGCCGTCGTCGGCCGCCAGGGCGGTGCCGATCGCGGCGATGCCGGCGGACAGGGCCAGGACGCCCAGCAGGGCGAGAGGGCGGCGGGAAATGGGCAGGGACATGGGGGACTCCAGACTTCCAGAAAAAACGCTCAGGTTTCCAGGGCGTAGCGGATCAGGCGGCTCTTTACCGGCCCAAGGCGGTTGGTCAGGGACAGGCCGGTGTTGCGCACCGCCCGGAGGAATGGGAGGGGCTCGCGGAACAGGCGGCGTAGGCCGTCGGTGACGGTCTGCAGCATCACCACCTCTTCCTTGCGGGCGCGCTGGTAGCGGGCGAGGAAATGCTCGTCGCCCACATCCTGCCACGGCGAGGCGCCGGACAACAATTCGGCCAGGGCCCGGGCGTCCTGGAACCCCAGGTTGATGCCATGGCCCGAGAGCGGGTGGATGCCGTGGGCGGCGTCCCCCAGCAGGGCCAGGCGCGGCGCCACGGTGCGCGGCACCCGGATCAGGCGCAAGGGAAAACCCGCCGGCGGAGTGATCAGGGACAGTTCGCCCAGCACCCGGCCGCCGGCCGCCGCCACCTTGTCGCAGAAGGCCGCCGGCTCCAGAGCCAGCAGTTCCTTGGCGTGGGCGTCCGGAGTGGACCAGACGATGGACATGCGGTCGCCGGGCAGGGGCAGGTAGGCCAGCACCCCGTCGTCGCGGAACCACTGGTGGGCCACATTCAGGTGGGGGCGGGAGATGTCGAAGTTGGCCACCACGCCGACCTCGTTGTAGGGCGTGGCATGGGCCGGCAACCCGGCCTGGCCGCGCACCCAGGAATCGCGCCCGTCGGCGGCCACCAGCAGGCGGGCGGACAGGGCGCGGCCGTCGTCCAGGGTGAGCCGGGCGGCCGTTCCGTCCCAGGACACGGCGGCGGGCCGGGCCGGGGCGAAGAGGGTCAGGTTGGACTGGCGCAGGGCGGTCTGCCACAGCTCCTCGGCGATCAGGGACGATTCGGCGATCCAGGCCAGTTCGGAGACCCCCGCCTCGTAGGCGGAAAAGTCGAGCTGGCCGCCGGCGTCGCCGGCCACCGCCATGCGCGCCACCGGCGCCACCCGGGACAGGTCGAGGCGGTCCCACACGCCGAGCTGGCGCAGGAAGCGCACGTTGGCCGGACTGACCGCGTAGATGCGGGCGTCCCAGCCCTCGGTGGGCCGGCGCGGCGCCTGGGCTTCGACCAGGGCCACCTTGAGCCGGGCGTCCCGCAGCCCCACCGCCAGGCTCAGGCCGGCCAGGCCGCCGCCGACGATGAGCACGTCGAAATCAGGGGATTTTTCCTGGGACATCTTCCACTCTCCAGATCGCTCGCCCGGACAAAACCAACAAAAAAGCCCGCTGGACAACGCCAGCGGGCTTTTTGCGGGATTCTGGTGGTGATGGGCAGGATCGAACTGCCGACCTGCGGGTTATGAATCCGCCGCTCTAACCGGACTGAGCTACATCACCACGAAGGGCGCAAATAATAGGCAAAACGCCACTCGCCGTCAACAGATGCACTGTACAGGAATCGGCTATACTTGCGCAAATTGCTGTTTTTAGCCGGGATTCGGGCGAAATCCGCATCATTTATCGCGGCTCCTCGCCCCTCGCGGCGCCCCGGACGGGGTTGGCGCTGCAACTTTTCGCCCGGCCGCCGCGTCCATATCCGTTCCGCCCGACCGCCCGATCACCGTTCCTGGAGCCGCCATGACCGCCGCCCCCGCCCTGCGCCGCCTGCTGGCCGTTTTCGCCGTGCTGGCGATGTGGGGGACGAGCCTGCCGGTCCTGGCCCAGTTGCGCATCTTTCCGGCCAATACCCAGGTGGGCAAGCTGAGCGTCATCGGCCAGGGCTGGGTGCGCATCGACAAGACCGATTTTCCCCTGGCCCCCGGCGTCCAGATTCGCAACCAGCAGAACCTGATCGTGCTGCCGATGGCGGTGGTCGGGGAGTACAAGGACCTGCCGGTGCGGGTGCAGTGGGACGCCCAAGGCCAGATCTGGAAGCTGTGGCTGCTGACCGAGGGCGAAGCCCAGGCCCTGGCCAAGTGAACAAGTAGGCAGCGGCCGCCCGCGCTTCGCCGCCCCCCGTTTTTCCGCGCCCCCGGGCGCTCTTTTTGTGTAGGTTGTTTGCCGTGAAAAAGCTGTACATCAAGACCTTTGGCTGCCAGATGAACGAGTACGACTCGGACAAGATGGCCGACGTGCTCGACGCCGCCGAGGGGGTGGTCAAGACCGACAACCCGGAAGAGGCGGATATCATCCTCTTCAATACCTGCTCGGTGCGGGAGAAGGCCCAGGAAAAGGTCTTCCACGACCTGGGCCGGGTGCGCCACCTGAAGCAGCAGAACCCGGACCTGGTGATCGGCGTCGGCGGCTGCGTGGCCAGCCAGGAAGGCGACGCCATCGTCGCCCGGGCGCCCTTCGTCGATGTGGTGTTCGGCCCCCAGACCCTGCACCGCCTGCCCCAACTGATCGCCGAGCGCCGCGCCAAGGGCCAGGCGGCGGTGGACGTGTCCTTCCCCGAGATCGAGAAGTTCGACGCCCTGCCGCCGGCGCGCACCGAGGGTGCCAGTGCCTTCGTCTCGATCATGGAAGGCTGCTCCAAGTACTGCACTTTCTGCATCGTCCCCTACACCCGCGGCGAGGAAGTGTCGCGCCCCTTCGGCGACGTGCTCACCGAGGTGGCCGGCCTGGCCGACCAGGGCGTCAAGGAAGTGACCCTGCTCGGCCAGAACGTGAACGCCTACCGGGGCATCATGGACGGCAGCAGCGAGATCGCCGACCTGGCCATGCTGATCGAGTACATCGCCGAGATTCCCGGCATCGAGCGCATCCGCTACACCACCTCCCACCCCCGGGAGATGACCCAGCGCCTGATCGACACCTACGCCAAGGTGCCCAAGCTGGTGTCCCACCTGCACCTGCCGGTGCAGGCCGGCTCGGACCAGGTGCTGGCGGCGATGAAGCGCGGCTACACCGGCCTCGAATACAAGAGCCTGATCCGCAAGCTGCGCGCCGCACGCCCGGATATTTCCCTGTCCTCCGACTTCATCGTCGGCTTCCCCGGCGAAACCGAGGAGGACTTCGAGAAGACCATGAAGCTGATCGAGGACGTGGGCTTCGACACCTCCTTCTCCTTCGTCTATTCGCCCCGCCCCGGCACCCCGGCGGTGGAGCTGGCCGACACCACGCCCCAGGACGTCAAGCTGAAGCGCCTGATGCGCCTGCAAAAGCGCATCGAGGATCAGGCCCAGGCCATTTCCCAAGCCATGGTCGGCACGGTGCAGCGGGTGCTGGTGGAAGGCCCGTCGAAGAAGGACCCCAACGAGCTGGCCGGCCGTACCGACAACAACCGGGTGGTGAACTTCGTCGGCAACCCGCGCCTGGTGCACCAGTTCGTCGACGTGACCATCACCTCCGCCCTGCCCCACAGCCTGCGCGGCGAAATCGTGGTCAAGGAGTAAGCCCCGGTGCCCACCAACGCCCCCAAGCAGCGCCCCCTCAGCTTCGCCCTGGACGACTACGACAACCTGCGCCTGGCCAACCTGTGCGGCGCCCTGGACGAGAACCTGCGCCAGATCGAGGCCGCCTTCGACGTGGCCATCGCCCGGCGCGGCGAACACTTCACCCTGCGCGGCGAGCTGGACGCCATGCGCCGCGCCGAGGACGCCATCCGCTACTTCTACGGCAAGTCCGGCGAGCCGATCGGGGTGGATACCCTGCAACTCGGCCTGATCGAGCTGGTGAACCAGCCGGTGCGCCGGGTCAGCCCCCAGGACACCGCCACGGTGCAGCTGGTCACGCGCAAGGCCGAGCTGCACGGCCGCACACCCCGCCAGGGCGACTACCTGAAGGCGATCCAGGAGCACGACATCACCTTCGGCATCGGCCCGGCCGGCACGGGCAAGACCTACCTGGCCGTGGCCAGCGCGGTGGATGCCTTCGAGCGGGAGCTGGTCGAGCGCATCGTCCTCACCCGCCCGGCGGTGGAAGCCGGCGAGCGCCTGGGCTTTCTGCCCGGCGACCTGGCCCAGAAGGTGGACCCCTACCTGCGCCCCCTCTACGACGCCCTCTACGACCTGATGGGCTTCGACCGGGTGGGCAAGCTGTTCGAAAAGGGCAACATCGAGATCGCGCCCCTGGCCTACATGCGCGGCCGCACCCTGAACAACGCCTTCATCATCCTCGACGAGGCGCAGAACACCACGCCCGAGCAGATGAAGATGTTCCTCACCCGCATCGGCATCGGCGCCAAGGCGGTGGTCACCGGCGACCCGTCCCAGGTGGACCTGCCCAAGGGCCAGAAGAGCGGCCTCAAGGAAGCCGCCGACGTGCTCAAGGACGTGCGCGGCCTGTCGTTCGTGCATTTCGGCCGCGAGGACGTGGTGCGCCACCCCCTGGTGGCGCGCATCGTCACCGCCTACGAGGCCCACACCAAGGCCGTGGAAACCGCCCAGAAGGCCGCCCAGGCGGCCCGCCACGCCGGCGCCACGGGGGCCGCCGGCACCACTGGCGAGGGGGATGAGGCATGACCGAGCCGCTGCCCCGCCCCTCCCGGCGCCTCAACCTGTCGGTGCAATACGCCTGCAACAAGGATGGCTTACCCTCCCGTGAGGCGGTGCGCCGCTGGGCCCGGGCGACCCTGGACGCGGTGGACGCGGACCGGGGCGGCCAGGTCACGGTGCGCTTCGTCGAACCCGACGAGGGGCAGGAGCTGAACCGGGACTACCGGGGCAAGGACTACGCCACCAACGTGCTGTCCTTTCCCTACGACACCGAGCCGGTGGTGATGGGCGACCTGATCGTCTGCGCCGCGGTGGTGGCCCGGGAAGCCCTCGAGCAGGGCAAGCCCCTGGAGCACCACCATGCCCACCTGGTGGTGCATGGTATGCTGCACCTGCAAGGGTTCGACCACGAGGACGACGACGACGCCGAGGCCATGGAGACTCTGGAAACCGAGATTCTCGCCGGCCTGGGCTACCCGGACCCCTACGCCGCCGAAAAAGATTCCCCCGCCCCCAGGGTTCAAGACTGAGGACCGCCGGCCGGCGTCCGACCCCGGGCGCCCGCCGGCCTTTCTGACTCCTGCATCCTGCCCACGCTGAAATGGACAGTTCCCCAAGTAGTCCCAAGCCTTCCTTCCTCGAACGCCTCTCTTCCCTGCTCCTGCGCGAGCCGGAAGACCGGGAGCAATTGCTCGACCTGCTCCACGCCTCCTACGAAAAAAGCCTGCTCGACGCCGACGCCCTGACCATCATCGAAGGGGCGCTCGCCGCCTCCGAGACCGCCGTCCGGGACATCATGGTCCCCCGCGCCCAGATGGACGTGGTGGACATGGACGCCCAACTGCCGGACCTGATCCGCTTCGTCATCGACACCGCCCACTCCCGCTTTCCGGTGATCGGCGAGAACAAGGACGACGTCCTCGGCATCCTCCTCGCCAAAGATCTGCTGCGTTCCATCAGCGAAGAAAACTTCAACCTGCGCGACTGGCTGCGTCCGGCCGTGTTCATCCCCGAATCGAAGCGCCTCAACGTGCTGCTGCGCGAGTTCCGCGTCAGCCGCAACCACATGGCCATCGTGGTGGACGAGTACGGCGGCGTGTCCGGCCTGGTGACCATCGAGGACGTATTGGAGCAGATCGTCGGCGACATCGAGGACGAGTACGACTTCGACGAGACCGAGGACCACATCCGCCTCGACGCCGCCGGCCGCTACCGGGTCAAGGCCCAGACCGAGCTGGAGGACTTCAACGAAGCCTTCGGCACCGCCCTGGCCGACGAACAGTCCGACACCATCGGCGGCCTGGTGCTGCACCACCTGGGCCGGGTGCCCAAACGCAACGAGATCGTGCGCATCGGCCCGGTCACCTTCCAGGTGCTGCGCGCCGACAGCCGCCGCCTGTACACCCTGCTGGTGGACGCCCTGCCCAAGCCGGCGGCGGACGCCGCAAGCAACGGCACCCCGGCCGCCGATGACGCCACCGGCCGCTGAGGGCGCCATTCCGCGCCCCGTCTCCGCCCCCGGCCGGACCGCCGCCTTCGCCGCCGCCCTGGCCCTGGGCGCCCTGGGGGTGTTCGCCTTCGCCCCCTTCGAGGCCTGGCCCCTGGCCTTCGTCGCCTGGGGCGGCCTGTTCGCCCTGCTGCGGGGCGGGCGGCCCAGCCGTGATGCCGCCGGAGCTCCCCTCAACGCCGCCCCCCTCCCGCCGCGCCGCGCCGCCCTGATCGGCTGGGGTTTCGGCCTGGGCCTCTACGTAGGCGGCGTCTCCTGGGTCTATGTGTCGATGCACGACGTGGGCGGCATGCCCGCCCCCATCGCCGCCCTGGCCGCCCTGGCCCTGGCCGCTTACCTGGCCCTCTACCCGGCCCTGGCCGGCGCCGTCCTGACCAGGCTTTCCGCCCGCCGCCCCCTGTCGCCCGCGGCGGCGGCCGTGGCCTTCGCCGCCCTCGTCACCCTGAGCGAATGGCTGCGCGGCTGGGTGCTCACCGGTTTCCCCTGGCTGGCCCTGGGCTACAGCCAGACGCCGCCTTCGCCCCTGGCCGGCTTCGCCCCCCTGCTCGGCGTCTATGGCGTCTCGGGCATGGCCGCCCTGTGCGGGGCACTGTTGTGGAACGCCGCGTCCAGCCTCGTTCTCCGGGCACACCCCGCTGCGATCAAGCATTCATGCGCCTTGGCGGCGGTACTGCTCGGAGGTTGGCTCCTGGCGGGCATTTCCTGGACCCAGCCCAGCGGCGCGCCGATCAAGGTGGCCCTGCTCCAGGGCAACATCCCCCAGTCCCTGAAGTGGGAGCCGGAGCGCCTGCGCGATTCCCTGGTCACCTACCTGGCCCTGACCCGGGAGCATCCAGCGGACCTGACCGTGCTGCCGGAAACCGCCCTGCCCCTGCTCTTCGACCAGTTGCCCGCCGACTACCTGGCGGCCCTGCGCCGGGCCGCCCCGGGCGAACTGCTGACCGGGGCGCCGACCCGCCAGCCCGGCGGCTACGCCAACAGCGCCCTGGCCCTGGGGCCGGACGGTCAGGCCGCCCAGGGCTACCACAAGGCCCACCTGGTGCCCTTCGGCGAGTACATCCCGCCGGGCTTCGACTGGTTCCTCAAGCTGATGAAGATCCCCATGGGCGACTTCTACGCCGGCCCCGACCCCCAGCCGCCCCTGTCCCTGGCCGGGCAGAAGGTGGCGGTGAACATCTGCTACGAGGACCTGTTCCCCGACCAGATCGCCCGGGGGGCGCAGGACGCCACGGTGCTGGTGAACCTGTCCAACACTGCCTGGTTCGGCCATTCCCTGGCCCAGCCCCAACACTTGCAGATTTCGCGCATGCGCGCCGTGGAAACCGGCCGGCCCATGCTGCGCGCCACCAACACCGGCATGACCGCCCACGTCACCCCAGACGGCCGCATCGCCGGCGTGCTCGCCCCGTTCACCCGGGACGGCCTGGTGGCTACCGTCACCGGCACCACCGGCACCACGCCCTTCGTGCGCTTCGGCAACCTGCCGGCCCTGCTGCTGGCCGTGGCCGCCCTGCTCCTGGCAGCGCTTCTGGCGCCCCGCCCCAGCCGCCAGCCCACCGCAGCCCAGGCGACGGACCAGGGCGACTAACGCCGGCCGGCCATTCCGGCAGGCGGACGCCCGCCCCCCGGCCCCGTTTCTACGCTTCCCATTTCTGCCCGCCCGACGCCCGGGCGCGCGGCGCCCCATCCCCCATGCAACAGCCATGGGGCAAGGCTTGCTCCATCGGGTAAACTCCCCTCGCCGCCTGTGCGCGGCCCTTGCACCGCCGCCGGCCACCCCGGCGGCATCCCAACGCCCGGGCGCCATCCCCACCCGGGCGGGCAACGACTCCAATGGGAGAAACCCGATGTCCGACACCAAACCGCACCTGTCGCGGCGCCGCTTCCTGGCCGCCGCCGGCGCCACCACCGCCGCATCCGCCACCCTGGCCGCCAGCCCGAGCCTCGCCCAAAGCACGACCGCCACGCCCCAGCCGGCCTTTCCGCCACAGCTGCCGATCCTCACCACCACCTCGGTGCAGGCGATCCTGCCCAAGGGCAAAGCCAAGCGGGTGGTGATCTGCGGCGGCGGCTGGGGCGGCCTGTCCACCGCCAAGCATCTGCGCAAGGCCAATCCGGACCTGGAAGTGATCCTGATCGAGAAGAACCCGAGCTTCTTCTCCGGCCCGATGAGCAACAAATGGCTGGTGGACATCGTGGACACCCAGTTCCTCCAGCACGACTACCTGCAAGTGGCCGACACCTACGGCTACCGCTTCATCCAGGCCGAAGTCACCGGCTTCGAGCGCGACCGCAAGCGGGTCTACACCGCCCAGGGTTACCTGGAGTACGACTACCTGGTGCTGGCCGCCGGCATCCGCTACAACTTCGAGGCCTGGTTCGGCAACGACGTAGCAGCGGCCAACTACGCCCGCACCCACTTCCCCTCGGCCTACATCCCCAACAATGAGATGTTCCGGCTGAAGAAGGGCATCCAGCAGTTCCAGGGCGGCGACTTGGTGATGACCCTGCCGCCGCCGCCCCACCGCTGTCCGCCCTCGCCCTATGAACGGGCGACGCTGCTGGCCTGGATGTTCACGGTGAAGAAGGTCAAGGGCCACATCACCATCCTCGACCCCAAGGATTCGCCCCGCCCCCTGGGCCCCGGCTTCAAGGAAGCCTGGGAGGAGCTGTACCCGGGCATGGTCACCTACGTGCCCAACGCCCGGGTGCAGTCGGTGGATCCGTACAACAAGCGCATCGTCACCGAGGCCGGCGACTTCAAGTGGGACCACGCCATCCTGATGACCCCGCACCAGGCCGGCGACATGGTGTGGAAGGCCGGCGGCATCGGCAAGAACGCCGAGGGCAAGCCCACCGGCTGGGCCGACGTGGACCAGTTCATGCTCAACCTGAAGGACGATCCGGACACCTACGTGGTGGGCGATTCGGTCGGCTTCGTCTCGCCCCACTTCGGCTTCTACCCGAAGAGCGGCCACGTGGCCCACCGCCTCGGCCGCATCGTCGCCGGCTACATCGCCCAGCGCGTCGCCGGCAAGACGCCCAAGTACGCCCTGCCGGACAACCTCTGCTACATGATGGTCAACGGCGGCCTGGACGGCGGCCCCCAGGAGGACCTGCTGGTCACCTTCGACTACAAGGTGAACGAGCAGGGGATCATCCAGCAGACCCAGGTGGACGACAACGTGCGCAGCCACCGGCTGGTCAAGGAAGACTTCGGCTGGGCCACCGGCATGTACGCCGACCTGCTGTCCTGATCCCGCCACTCCGTGTCCGGGCCTGCCGGCCCGGACACGGCATCGGCCCAGGCTCAGGCCCGAGGGCGCGCCGGCAACGGCGGCGCCCTCATTCTTTTTCGCCATAAGCGAAGAAGAAAATCGACTTTCGGGCACATAAAGGCGGGGCTAGAGTGGGCACCATCGCCTCCCCCACGCCCGACGCCATGCTCGCCCTCGCCTCCGCCCTGCACCTGACCCGCACCCTGGACGCTTCCCCCGCCCGCATCCTGCGCACCCTGGCCGTGGGCCTCTTCTGCGCCGCCGGCCTGGTCCTGCACGCCGCCCCCTCCCACGCCGCGGACGGTCCGGCGCCGGCCAAGGCGAACGCGGCCGCCCAGCCCGGCGGCCGCATCGTGAACATCGCCCAGGTCGAGGCCGCCATCGCCCGGGGCGCCATCGTCTGGGACGTGCGCTCCGCCGACGACTACAAGCGCGGCCACCTGCCCGGGGCGATCAACTTCGGCGACGCCGGCAAGGTGCTGCGCGACGAGCAGCGGGAGGATTTCCTGCCCACCGCCGCCATCGCCAAGGCATTCGGCGACGCCGGCCTGGACCCGCGCCAGGAGGTGGTGGTCTACGGCGGCCGGGGTAACGCCTACGCCTACTTCGGCGGCTACGCGGTGCGCTACTTCGGCGGCCGCAACGTGAGCGTCTTCCACGACGGTTTCGAGGGCTGGCAGGAGGCCGGCAAGCCGGTGTCCACCGAGCCCCACCAACGCCCCAAGATAGCTCTGACCTTGGCTCCCAACCCGGCCATCGCCGCCACCACCGACGAGGTGGTCAAGCGCTTCAACGCCCTCAGCGTGCAGGTGCTGGACGTGCGCACCAGGAAGGAATTCTCCGGCGACGACATCCGCGCCATCCGCGGCGGCCACATTCCCGGCGCCATCAGCATCCCCGTCGAACAGAACTGGCAGGACCCGGAGGCGCCGCAGAAGCTGGCCAAGAAGGAAGCAGCCAACACCGCCGGTCTGGCCCTCAAGGATCGTTCCGCCCTGGAAGCCCTGTACAAGGACCTGGACCGCAACAAGGAGACCATCGTCTATTGCCAGTCCGGCGTGCGCGCCTCGGAAACCGCCGCGGTGCTGGAAACCCTGGGCTTCAAGGACGTGAAGGTGTACGACTCCTCCTGGCTGGGCTGGGCGGCCAAGCTGTCGGCCCCGGTGGAGAACGAGACCTTCCTCAACGTGGGCGCCCTGACCGGCCAGCTCAACGCCCAGATCAACGCCCTGAAGCGCCGGGTGGACGAGCTGGAAAAGCAGTTGGCGAAGAAGTAGGCCGCCCACCACATCGTCATCCCCGCCACAGGCCGCGCCGCAACGCGGCCTGTGGCATTTCGGGGAGCATGAAGCCGATCGGCGGACCGACCGGCCACGCCAGTGCAGGTGGGCGACGTCGCCCCGCCGAGCCATCGCCCCGGTGTGCGGCAGGCGTAAAATCACCCTGTCTCCCTCAGGTCGCCCGTCTTCCGGAACCTCCGGCCCCATCCTGGCGTCCATTGCACGCCAACGTTGTTTTTCATTCCCCTCGCTCAATCAGCCCAATCCAGTCCGGCCCCGCCCGGGCTGGCGCCGTTGCCTACGCCATGCCCCCTGCCCCACCCACCGCCGCCCCTTCGACCGGCTGGCCCCTCTTTTGCTGGATCGCCCTGGCCCTGTGCGCCGGCACCATGGGCACCGCTCTGGCCAGCCCGCTCTATCCGCTCTACCAGGAGCTGTGGCACCTGACCGCCAGCACCATCACCTTGATCTTCGTCGCCTACATGGTGGCGGTGCTGTGCGCCTTCCTCTTTCTCGGCCGCCTGTCCGACCGCTTCGGCCCGCTCACGGTGCTGCGCGCCGCCCTGGTGCTGATCCTGGCCGGCATGGGCCTATCGGCGGCGGCCGCCTATGCGCCCGCCGGGCTGGCGGAGCTGTTCGCCGGCCGGGCGGTGATCGGCATCGCCTCGGGGCTGATCACTGCCTCGGCCACCGCCGGGCTGATGGAGGTGGCGCCGGCGGCTGCCAAGGGGCACGCCTCCCTGGTGGGCTCGATCACCAGCATCGTCGGCTTCGGCCTGGGCCCCCTGGCCGGCGGGCTGATGGCCCAGTTCGCCCCCAGCCCCCTGCTCACCCCCTACGTGGTGGTGATGCTGCTGGTGGCGGTGGTGCTGGCCGCCCTGTGCGGCTTCCGCGCCACCCGCCGGGCGTCGCCGCCGCCCCTGTCGCTGCACCCGCGCTTCGTCCTGCCGGCCCGGCCGGCGCGGCCCGGGTTCTGGGTGGCGGCCCTGACCACCTTCAGCCTGTTCGCCATCTTCAGCCTGTTCGGCTCCCTGGCCCCGTCCTTCCTCAAGGCCCTGCTGCACCTGCACGGCCCGGCCATCAGCGGCAGCGCCCTGGCCCTCTTTCTGCTGTGCTCGGCGGGTATCCAGTTCGTGCTGCGCCGCCGCCCGGTGCGGCGCAACCTGATACAGGGGTTGGCCGGACTGGCCATAGGGGTGGGGCTGCTCGCCACAGCGCTGGAATCACAATCCAGTGCCCTCTTCATCGCCACCATCCTGGTCACCGGCGCGGGGCACGGCATGGCCTTCATGGCGGCCCTGGCCACCGCCAGCGCCGCCAGCACGCCCCAGACCCGGGCGGGCATCCTGTCCTCGTTCTTCTCGGTGGGCTACCTGGGCACCATCCTGCCGGTGCTGGGGGTGGGCTTTCTCGCCGACCACCTGGGGCTGGCCCCGGCGGTGCTGCTGTTCTGCCTGACCTTCGCCCTGCTCTCCCTGGGCCTGCTGGCGGCGGCACGGCGGGTCATCCCGGCGACGGCGGGCTGACCCGGGCGCGCCGCAGGGCGTTGCCGCCCGCCTATAGCTGGGCGGCCTTGAAGGTGTCGCACTGGACGACGCTGCCGCTGTCCAGCCCCTGGCGGAACCAGCGCACCCGCTGCTCCGAGGTGCCGTGAGTGAAGGATTCGGGCACCACCACGCCCCGGCTCTGCTTCTGCAAGGTGTCGTCGCCGATGGCGGTGGCGGCGCGCAGGGCCTGGTCCACGTCGCCGCTTTCGAGAATCTTGCGCGCCGCGTTGGCCCGGTTGGCCCACACCCCGGCCAGGCAGTCGGCCTGGAGTTCGAGGCGCACCGACAGGGCGTTGGCCTGGGTCTTGGACGCCCGTTGCTGGGCTTGGTGCACCCGGTCCGAGATGCCCAGCAGGTTCTGCACGTGGTGGCCCACCTCGTGGGCGATCACGTAGGCCTCGGCGAAATCGCCGGGAGCATGAAAGCGCTGGCGCAGCTCGTCGTAGAACGACAGGTCGATGTACACCTTGCGGTCCAGGGGGCAGTAGAACGGCCCCATGGCCGCCTGGCCGGCGCCGCAGGCGGTCTGGGTGGCGCCGCGGAACAGTACCAGCTTGGGCTCCTCGTAATCGCGGCCGGCCTCGCGGAAGACCTGGTGCCAGGTCTTTTCGGTGTCGTTGAGCACCTTGGCGACGAAGTGGGCGGTGGCGTCCTCCTTGACGTCGCTGGAAAGGGGCTTGCCCGCCGGCGCGGAGGCCGGAGCCTGCTGCTCGATCATGCGCGCGCCGTTGATCACCACCGACGGGTCGATGCCGAAGTACCAGGCCACCAGGGCCAGCACCACGGTGCCCACCCCGATGCCCCCAGGACCGATGGGCAACCCGCCCATGCCGCTGCCGCGGCGGTCTTCCACATTCTGGCTTTCACTGTCGTCATCGAGGCGCATGGCGCGTACTCCGGTTGCAATGGGGAAATTCTGGCACAGCCATCGCGCCGCCGCGAAGCCCCGCGCCCCATGCCGGCTACGCGCCCGCCCTCGGACTCGGCGGGCGAAAAACGGTAGAATTCAAGGTTTTCCCACGCGTTCTCACACGCTCACGCCCCTTACGGATTGCCGTCATGCTGACCTTTCAGGAAGTGATCCTGCGCCTGCAGGACTACTGGAACAAACAGGGCTGCGCCCTCCTGCAACCCTACGACATGGAAGTGGGCGCCGGCACCAGCCACACCGCCACCTTCCTGCGGGCCATCGGCCCCGAGCCCTGGAAAGCCGCCTACGTCCAGCCGTCCCGCCGCCCCAAGGACGGCCGCTACGGCGAGAACCCCAACCGCATGCAGCACTACTATCAGTATCAGGTGGTGTTGAAGCCGGCCCCGGACAACATCCTGGAGCTGTACCTGGGCTCCCTGGAGGCCCTGGGCTTCGACCTGAAAAAGAACGACGTGCGCTTCGTCGAGGACGACTGGGAAAACCCCACCCTGGGCGCCTGGGGCCTGGGCTGGGAGGTGTGGATGAACGGCATGGAAGTGACCCAGTTCACCTACTTCCAACAGGTCGGCGGCATCGACTGCAAGCCGATCACTGGCGAGATCACCTACGGCCTGGAGCGCCTGGCCATGTACCTGCAGGGCGTGGAAAACGTCTATGACCTGAAGTGGACCGAGGGCCTCTCCTACGGCGACGTGTACCACCAGAACGAGGTGGAGCAGTCCACCTACAACTTCGAGCACAGCAATGTCGATTTTCTGCTCAAGGCGTTCGATGCCCACGAGGGCAATGCCAAGCACCTGATGAGCGAGGAAGTGGCCCTGGCCCTGCCGGCCTACGAGCAGGTGCTCAAAGCCGCCCACACCTTCAACCTGCTCGACGCCCGGGGCGCCATTTCCGTCACCGAGCGGGCCGCCTACATCGGCCGCATCCGCAACCTGGCCCGTAGCGTCGCCCAGAGCTACCTGGACAGCCGCGCCCGTCTGGGCTTCCCCATGGCGCCCAAGGAGTGGGCCGCCGAAGTCCTCGCCCAGATCGAAAAGAAAGCCGCCTGACCATGACCGCCAAGAATCTGCTCGTTGAACTGTTCGTCGAGGAACTGCCGCCCAAGGCGCTGAAGAAGCTGGGCGAGGTGTTCGCCCAGACCCTGGCCCAATCCCTCAAGACCCAGGGCCTGGCGTCCGACGCGGCCGCCATAACCCCCTACGCCTCGCCCCGCCGCCTGGCCGCCCACGTCACCGGCGTGCTGGCGGTGGCCGCCGACAAGCCCGTGGCACAAAAGCTGATGCCCGTGGCCGTGGGCCTGGACGCCAGCGGCAACGCCACCCCCGCCCTGCTCAAGAAGCTTTCCGCCCTGGGCGCCGACGCCTCGGTAGTGCCCGGCCTGCGCCGCGAAAACGACGGCAAGGCCGACGTGCTGTTCTACGACAGCCTGGCCAAGGGCGCGACCCTGGCCGAAGGCTTGCAGAAGGCCCTGGAAGCCGCCCTCGCCGCCCTGCCCATTCCCAAGGTGATGACCTACCAGTTGCAGGACGGCTGGAGCAGCGTCAACTTCGTGCGCCCGGCCCACGGCCTGGTGGCCCTGCACGGCGCCGACGTGGTACCCCTGGCCATCCTCGGCCTGACCTCGGGCAACACCACCCAGGGCCACCGCTTCGAGGCGGCCAAGAGCCCGGTGGTAATCGCTGATGCCGACAGCTACGCCGAGACCCTGAAGCGGGACGGCGCCGTCATCGCCAGCTTCGCCGAGCGCCGCGCCGAGATCGAGCGCCAGCTCGCCGCGGCTGCCGCCAAAGCAGGCAGCAACCTCAAGCCCATCGACGACGAGGCCCTGCTCGACGAAGTAACTGCCCTGGTGGAGCGCCCCAACGTGCTGATCGGCACGTTCGAGGCCGAATTCCTGGCCGTGCCCCAGGAATGCCTGATCCTCACCATGAAGGCCAACCAGAAGTACTTCCCCCTGCTCGACGCGAGTGTGGGTAATGCGGGCAAGCTGACCAACCAGTTCCTGGTGGTGAGCAACATCGCCCCGGCCGACCCGTCCGCCGTCATCGGCGGCAACGAGCGGGTGGTGCGCCCCCGCCTGGCCGACGCCAAGTTCTTCTTCGACCAGGACCGCAAGAAGACCCTGGAATCCCGCGTCCTCGGCCTGGCCAAGGTGGTCTACCACAACAAGCTGGGCACCCAGGGCGAGCGGGTGCAGCGGGTCTGCGCCATCGCCAAGGCCATCGGTGCCCAACTCGGTGGAGAAGCCCAAGCGCTCCAGGCCGAACAGGCCGCCCTGCTGGCCAAGGCCGACTTGCTCACCGACATGGTCGGCGAGTTCCCCGAGCTGCAAGGCATCATGGGCCGCTACTACGCGCTGCACGACGGCCTCTCCGCCGACATCGCCGACGCCATCGAGGACCACTACAAGCCCCGCTTCGCCGGCGACACCCTGCCGCGCAACCCGGTGGGCACCGCCGTGGCCCTGGCCGACAAGCTGGAGACCCTGGTGGGCCTGTTCGGCATCGGCCAGATCCCCACCGGCGACAAGGACCCCTTCGCCCTGCGCCGCCACGCCCTGGGCGTGATCCGCATGCTGGCCGAGGGCGACCTGGACCTGCCCCTGGACGCGCTGCTGGCCAACGCCGCCGCCACCTTCGCCGCCGTCGAGGGCTTCAAGGCCAACAATGGCGCCCTGGCCGACTTCATCTACGAGCGCCTGGCCGGCAGCCTGCGCGAGCAGGGCTACACCGCCCAGGAAGTGGACGCGGTGGTGTCCCAGCGGCCCCAGCGCCTGGGCGACATTCCCAAGCGCCTGGCCGCCGTGCGCGCCTTCGCCGCCCTGGCCGAGGCCGAGGCCCTGGCCGCCGCCAACAAGCGCGTCGGCAACATCCTCAAGAAGGCCGAAGGCACGGTTGCCGCCGCGATCGACAAGGGCCTGCTCCAGGAAGCCGCCGAGGTGGCCCTGGCCGCCGCCCTGGCCGAGGTGAAGCCGGCCGCCGACGCCGCCTTCGCCAAGGGCGACTACGCCGCCTCGCTGCAATCCCTGGCGGCCCTCAAGGCGCCGGTGGACACCTTCTTCAACGACGTGATGGTCAACGCCGAAGACCCGGCCCTGCGCGCCAACCGCCTGGGCCTCCTGGCCACCCTGCACCTGGCCATGAACCAGGTGGCGGACATCTCCAAACTCTCGGCATGAAGCTGATCATTCTCGACCGCGACGGCGTCATCAACCACGACTCGGCCCAGTTCATCAAGAGCCCGGCCGAGTGGAAGCCCATCCCGGGCAGCCCGGAAGCCATCGCCAAGCTGAACCAGGCGGGCTACCGGGTGGTGGTGGCCACCAATCAGTCCGGGGTGGGCCGGGGCCTGTTCGACATGGACACCCTGAACGCCATCCACGACAAGATGCACAAGACCGTGACCGCCGCCGGCGGCCGCATCGACGCCATCTTCTACTGCCCCCACGCCGCCGACGTGGACTGCGCCTGCCGCAAGCCCAAGCCCGGCATGTTCCAGCGCATCGCCGGGGTGTACAACGTGGACCTGGTGGGCGTACCCACCGTGGGCGACTCCCTGCGCGACCTGGTGGCCGGTGCCTCCCAGGGCTGCGTGCCCTACCTGGTGCTCACCGGCAAGGGCGAGAAGACCCAGGCCGACGGCGGTCTGCCCGAAGGCACCCGGGTCTTTCCCGACCTGGCCACTGCGGTGGACCACCTGCTCGCCGCCCCCTCCCGCCCTGCCCGCTGACGGAACCTCCATGGCCTTCATCCGCTCCCTTCTCTTCACCCTGCTCGCCCTGCCGCTCACCGGCCTGTTCGGCTTTCTGGTGGCCATCGCCGCCCCCCTGTCGCCCAAGGCGGCCTACGTGCTGATCGACGCCTGGCGCTTCTGCTTCATGAAGGGCCTGGTGCGCATCGTGCTCGGCATCCGCACCCAAGTGGTGGGCGCCGAGAACATTCCCGCCGAGGCGGTGGTGGTGCTCTCCAAGCACCAGTCGGCCTGGGAAACGGTGGCCCTGCAACAGTGGTTCCCGCGCATGGTCTTCGTGCTCAAGAAGGAACTGCTCAAACTGCCCATCCTCGGCCGGGCCTTCAGAGCCATCGGCATGATCGCCATCGACCGGGCCGCCGGCCTGGACGCCCTGTCCCAGGTGGCCGACCAGGGCGCCGACCGGCTGCGCCACGGTATCAGCGTCATCATCTTCCCCGAGGGCACCCGGGTGCCTCCCGGCCAGAAGCGCCGCTACAAGGCTGGCGGCGCCCATCTGGCGGTGCAGGCCGGCGCCAAGGTGGTGCCGGTGGCCCACAACGCCGGCGAGCTGTGGCCGCGCAACGTCTTTGTCAAGCAGGCGGGCACCGTCACCATCAGTTTCGGCCCGGCCATCGACACCGTCGGCCTGAGCGCCGAAGAGGTGAGCCAGCGCGCCGAAGCCTGGATCGAAGCCGAAATGGCGCGCATTGCCCCGCACCGCTACCGCCAGGCCGGCTCCGCCACCCAGCAGGCCGCCTGACCGCTCCGTTCCGCCCGCACGCCGCCCCCGTCCTTGCCCCGCCGTCCCGCCCCGCCGTCCCGTTCGCCCCAGCTGGCCCTCGCCCTCCCGGGCGAACCCACGTCGCGCCCCGGGGCGGACAGCCGCACCATCGCCCTGGCCGACCGCATCGTGCCCTACCAGCTGCGCCGCAGCCGGCGCCGCACCATCGGCCTGACCATCGACCACCGGGGCCTCACCGTGGGCGCACCGCCCCGCTCATCGATCGCCGAAATCGAGGCCACCCTGCGCCACCACGGCGACTGGGTGCTGACCAAGCTCGACGAATGGCGCAACCGGCGCCGCCCCGAGCCCCTGCGGGTGGCGGACGGGGCCACCCTGCCCTTCCTCGGCACCACCCTGACCCTGCGCCTGGCTGCCGGCACCCGCCGGGCCCGAGCGGTGTGGCACGCCGACAGTGCCCATCCCCAGCTGACCCTGTTCACCGTCCCCGGCCGGGACGCGGAAACCCTGCTGGCCCGGGCGCTCCAATCCCGGGCCCGGGAGCTTTTCGCCGAACGGCTGGCCCACTTCGCCCCCGGGCTCGGCATCGCCCCGCCGCCCTTGTCCCTGTCCTCGGCGCGGACCCGCTGGGGCAGTTGCAGTCGCAATCCGGCGGCCCCCCTGGGCGCCCCGGACGCCTACGCCATCCGCCTCAACTGGCGCCTGGTGTTCATGCCCCTGGACATCATCGACTACGTGGTCGCCCACGAACTGGCCCACACCCGGGAGATGAACCACAGCCCGCAATTCTGGGCCGTGGTCGGCTCCCTCTACCCGGACTGGCAGCACGCCCGGGAGGAACTGCGCCGCCTGTCCGCAACGCTGCCCACCTGGTAGGACGGTCCCGCCCTGCCCTAGTATCCCGGCCGCCCTGCGGCCTCCACCGGAGATTTCCCCATGCGCCTGCTGCACACCATGATCCGCGTCGGCAACCTCGACAAATCCCTGGCCTTCTACACCGAGGTCCTGGGCATGCAACTGCTGCGCAAGCACGACTACCCGGATGGCCGTTTCACCCTGGCCTTCGTTGGCTACGGCCCGGAGAGCGAGGGGGCGGTGATCGAGCTGACCCACAACTGGGACACCGCCGCCTACGACCTGGGCAATGGCTACGGCCACATCGCCCTGGAAGTGGACGACGCCTACGCCGCCTGCGCCGAGATCAAGGCCCGGGGCGGCAAGGTCGTGCGTGAGGCCGGCCCGATGAAGCACGGCACCACCGTGATCGCCTTCGTCGAGGACCCGGACGGCTATAAGATCGAACTGATCCAGAAGAAGTAAGCCGCTTCACCCGGCTTTTTCTGCTCCGGGGCAGGCCACGAGCCTGCCCCGGGCCGTTTACGGCCATCCGTAAACGAACAAGACCCGCCACAAGGGCGGGTCGTCCGGCGTGGTGCAGGTCAGGTGCGCTTGCCGGCCCACCGGTCGGCGCGCTCCCTCGTCACTGGCCGATCTGGCGGCTGACCCCGTTTTCCTGCTGGTTCAGGGTGCGCTGTTCCTGCTTGGTGATGTGGCCGCCGTTCTGGCTGGCCATGTCCCGTTCTTCCTGGCGGATCTGCCGGTCTTCCTTGTGCAATTGGGCGGCCTTCTGCTTGCTCATCTCGCCTTCCCGCACTTCCTGATGGATGCGGCGGTTCTGATTGGCCAGGCGGTCGTTCACCTCGGTACGGCGGGGGTGGGTCTTCTGCCACTGGGTCTCGGCGAAGGACGAACCGGCGGCCCCCAGGGCCAGGACGGAAACCAGCAGGGCGGACAGCATCTTGTTGGTGCGCGACATGATCTTCTCCTCGAAATTTGGTCCTGCGGACGGAGACCGGTTCCGGCGGGCCGCCGACTGAAACTGCCCGGTCCTGAAGACATTAACGCGGCGCCCCGCCCCACGACTGACGCGCAGATGTAAGCCTGCGGTGAAAGTTGTAAGCAGCTGTTGGCAATGTCGAACTCTTACGTTTCCTTACACGCCCTTGACGTTTGCGTGGGGTACGGGACGGTAAAGTCGCCGGCGACTCCCTGCTGCAGCCCCACGGCGGCGGGGCACCGGTTTGTTGACCAGCCGCCGCCATCAACGCCATCTGCCGATGAAATTCGCCATCACCGCCAGCGACCGCTACCTGGGCGTCTGGGAAGCCTTCGTGGCCCAGGGCTGGGAGCCTGTCAAGCTGTTCACCACCCCGGTGGACAACCGCCTGCACCACCACCAGGCCGTACTCAAGTACGCCCGGGAGCGGGGCATCGAGGCCCAGATATCCCCCCTCGGCGAAGCCGACCTGGAGGACCTGGCCCAGCGGGGCTGCGACGCCCTGGTGGTGGCCAGCTACAACTGGCGCATCGGCGACTGGCGCCCCTACCTGCGCTACGCCGTCAATTTCCACCCCTCGCCCCTGCCTTACGCCCGGGGCGCCTACCCCATCGTCTCGGCCATCCTCGGCAACCACGATTCCTGGGGCGTGACCTGCCACCGCCTCGACCCCCAGTTCGACAGCGGCCCGATCCTGGCCAGCCGCACTTTTCCCCTCGCCGCCGACGAATGCCACGAGTCCCTGGACCTGAAGGTCCAGCTGGCAGCCAAGACCCTGGCCGCGGACGTGGCCGCCCATTTCGGCGACTACTGGGAGAACGCCCGCCCCCAGGGCGAGGGCACCTACTTCAAACTATGGACCACCGCGGACCGGACCCTGGACCTGACCCGGCCGGTGGACGAAATCCTGCGCCGCATCCGCGCCTTCGGCCTGATCGAATGCCTGGCGGTGGTCAACGACGTCACCGTCTTCGTGCACAAGGCGGTAGGTTGGAAGGAAAGCCACGACTACCGCCCCGGCACCCTGGTGCACGTCAACGCCTTGCAGATGCTGGTGGCGGTCCAGGACGGCTTCATCGGCATCGTCGAATGGAGCCTGCACCCGCCCGACGTGCCCATCGGCACCCTGCACCGCTGAACGTCAGGCCCTGCCGCCCCGGTCACCAAAGCAAAAGCCCCGCACTTGCGGGGCTTTTGCTTTGGTGGCGATCCGCCATAGCGGACGCCGGTCAGACGTTGAACAAAAAGTTCATCACGTCGCCGTCCTGCACCACGTACTCCTTGCCTTCGGCGCGCATCTTGCCGGCTTCCTTGGCACCCTGCTCGCCGCCGCAGGCGATGAAGTCGGCGAAGGCAATGGTCTG
Organism: Oryzomicrobium sp.; assembly: GCF_021287045.1. Lineage (GTDB taxonomy): Bacteria > Pseudomonadota > Gammaproteobacteria > Burkholderiales > Rhodocyclaceae > Oryzomicrobium. The sequence goes on from NZ_JAJTBG010000008.1 coordinate 154,455, forward strand.
GGCGCGGATGAAGCCCTTCTCGAAGTCGGAGTGGATCACGCCGGCGGCCTGGGGGGCGGTGTCGCCCTTGTGGATGGTCCAGGCGCGCACTTCCTTCACTCCGGCGGTGAAGTAGGTTTGCAGGCCGAGCAGGTCGTAGCCGGCACGGATCAGGCGGTTGAGGCCCGGCTCTTCCAGGCCCAGGTCGGCCAGGAAGGCGGCCTTGTCCTCGTCTTCCAGATCGGCCAGTTCGGCCTCGATCTTGGCGCACACGGCCACCACCGGGGCATGTTCCTTGGCGGCGAATTCCTTCAGGCGGTCTAGGTGGGCGTTGTTGTCGAAACCGTCTTCCAGCACGTTGCCCACGTACATGGCCGGCTTGATGGTGAGCAGGCAGAGGGGCTTGATGATCGCCTTGTCGTCGTCGGACAGGCTGGCGGTGCGGGCGGGCTTGCCCTCGTTGAGGTGGGGCAGCAGCTTTTCCAGCACGGCCACCAGCTTCTGGGCGTCCTTGTCGCCAGCCTTGGCCTTCTTGCCGTCCCGGGCGATGGTGCGCTCCACGGCGGCCAGGTCGGCCAGGGCCAGTTCGGTGACGATGGTCTCGATGTCGGCGATGGGGTCCACCTTGCCGGAGACGTGCACCACGTTGGGGTCGTCGAAGCAGCGCACCACGTTCACGATGGCGTCGGTTTCGCGGATGTTGGCCAGGAACTGGTTGCCCAGACCTTCGCCCTTGGAGGCGCCCGCCACCAGGCCGGCGATGTCCACGAATTCGACGATGGCCGGCTGGACGCGCTGGGGCTTGACGATCTTGGACAGTTCGACGAGCCGCTGGTCCGGCACCTCGACGATGCCCACGTTGGGCTCGATGGTGCAGAAGGGGTAGTTCTCGGCGGCGATGCCGGCCTTGGTCAGGGCATTGAAGAGGGTGGACTTGCCCACGTTGGGCAGGCCGACGATACCGCACTTGAGGCTCATCTCGTTTTCCTTGCGTTGCTACATGAGGGGGCGCCCAACCCGGGGCGCCCGGATTGTATCACCGGGGGTCGCGGCCGCCTGGCGGCCAGGCTTCAGGCGCGGGAGAGCCCGGGCACCTGGTCGAGTTCGACCCGCACCGCCGCCAGGTCGGCGAAGGCGGCTTCCAGGTCGAGGCGACCGTCGGCGAACGCGTCGAACAGGGTGCAGGCGCGGAAGCCCTGCTCCAGCACCGGCAGCAGGAAGCGATCCAGCTGGGCCGGGGTCAGTTCGCTGTCGACGAAGTCGGCGGAGTAGAAGTAGTGCACCTGGCCTGCGTCCAGGTCCAGTTCGAAGCGGCCGCGCGGCAGGCCCCGGTTGAGGGCGGCGAGCAGCAAGGCCCAGTCGGGCAGCAGGTCGTCGGCCACTTCCACCGGGTAATGCACCAGGGCGATCAGCAGGCGCTCGTCCTCCCGAGCGGCGAGCATCAGGCCGAAGCGGGCGCCGTCACGCTCCAGGGCCCCGGCGAGCAGGGTGTCGTCCTGGGGTTCGAGGCGCAGGCCGCGGCCGGGCAGCAGGGCCAGCAGGCGGCCCATCAGGGGCGGCAGGGCGGGAGCGGTCATGGGGTGGGCTTTCCGTGCAGGGATTGCTGGGCGGCGCCGTAGTCGCCGGCGGCCAGCTTGGGCCAGGCGATGCGGCAGCGGTCGATGGCCTCGTCGATGTCGCGCTGTTCCTCGACCCGGGGCCGGTGCAGGACGAAGTCCACCACCTCCTGCTTGAGAGCCAGGGAACGGGGGTGGCCGATGCCTAGGCGCAGGCGCCAGAAGTTGGGCGTACCGAGCTGGGCCTGGATGTCCTTGAGGCCGTTGTGCCCGCCGTTGCCGCCGCCCTGCTTGACCCGGATCGCGCCGGGCAGCAGGTCCAGTTCGTCGTGCACCACCAGCACCTCTTCCGGGGCGATCTTGTAGAAGCGCGCCAGGGCGGCCACGGCCTGGCCGGAGCGGTTCATGAAGGTGGCCGGCTTGAGCAGCCACACGTCGCCGGTCTTGCCCGCCTCGCCGAAGAACTTGGGCTGGGGCGCCAGGTGGACCTTGAGGTCGGCGGCCAGCCGGTCGACGAACCAGAAGCCGGCGTTGTGGCGGGTGTCTTCGTACTCCGGCCCGGGATTGCCCAGGCCGACGATCAGGCGCGGAGGGGTCATGGCGGTGGCTGCGGGTAGAAATGGAAAAGCCGCAGGGGAAGGCAACGCCTCTCCCTGCGGCTTCAGCGACCGGACGCTGTTTAGGCGGCCGGGGCTTCGGCTTCGTCAGCAGCCGCGCCGCGGACGGCGAGGATGGTGGCGACGACCGGGTTGGTGTCGGCGTGGGCCAGCTTGACGCCCTTGGGCAGCTTCAGGTCGGCAGCGTGCAGGGAGTGACCGGCGTTCAGGTCCTTCAGGTCCACTTCGATGAACTCGGGCAGGTCGGCGGGCAGGCAGGCCACTTCCACTTCGTTCAGCACGTGGGAGACGATGCCGCCGGAGAGCTTCACGCCCGGGGCCACGTCGGCGTTGACGAAGTGCAGGGGCACCTTGGTGTGCAGCTTCTGCTTGGCGTCCACGCGCTGGAAGTCCACGTGCAGGATCTGCTGCTTGTAGGCGTGCATCTGGTAGTCGCGCAGCAGCACCAGTTCCTTGGCGCCGTCGATGGCCAGGGTCAGCACGGACGAGTGGAAGGCTTCCTTGCGCATGCCCTGGTACAGCTCGTTGTGGTCGAAGACGATGGACACGGGGGCGGCTTCGCCACCGTAGACGATGCCCGGGACCTGGGAGGCGCGGCGCAGGCGGCGGCTCGCACTCGAACCCTGCACGTCACGCTTTTTGGCGTTGATTTCGATTTTCATGATGACTCCAGAAATTAAGCCGCCCGCGACCAGGCGGCTGACAAGACAACCCCCGGCCGGAGCCGGGGGCTGAGAAACGGGAACGGATCAGTCGAACAGTTCGGACACCGAATCCTCGCAGCTGATGCGGCGGATGGTTTCGGCCATCAGGTTCGCCGCCGACAGCTGGCGGATGCGCGTACAGGCAGCCGCCTCGTCGCGCAGGGGGATGGTGTCGGTGACCACCAGTTCGTCGAGCATCGACTCGTTGAGGCGCTCGATCGCCGCGCCGGACAGCACGGCGTGGGTACAGTAGGCGCGCACCGCCTTGGCGCCGTGGTCCTTGAGGGCCTGGGCGGCCTTGCACAGGGTGCCGGCGGTGTCGACGATGTCGTCCATGATGATGCAGGAGCGGCCCTGCACGTCGCCGATGATGTTCATCACCTCGGAGACGTTGGCCTTGGGGCGGCGCTTGTCGATGATCGCCAGGTCGCTCTCCAGGCACTTGGCCAGGGCCCGGGCGCGCACCACGCCACCGTGGTCGGGGGACACCACCATCAGATCCTCGCCCCAGTCCTTGCGGCGGGTCTGGATGTCGTCCAGCAGGATGGGCTGGGCGTAGATGTTGTCCACCGGGATGTCGAAGAAGCCCTGGATCTGCTCGGCGTGCAGATCCATGGTCAGGACCCGGTCCACGCCCGCGGCGGTGAGCATGTTGGCCACCAGCTTGGCGGCGATGGGTACCCGGGAGGAACGGGAGCGGCGATCCTGGCGGGCGTAGCCGAAGTAGGGGATCGCGGCGGTGATGCGGCCGGCCGAGGCGCGCTTGAGCGCATCCACCATGACCAGCAGTTCCATCAGGTTGTCGTTGGACGGGGCGCAGGTCGATTGCAGCACGAAAACGTCGCGACCGCGGACGTGCTCCTCGATCTCGACGCTCACCTCGCCGTCGGAAAAGCGGCCCACCTTGGCACGGCCGAGTTGGATATTGAGCTTTTGCGCAACGGCGGACGCCAGTTTCGGATTGGCGTTGCCGGTAAAGACCATCAGGCTGTTGTAGGCCATGAGGCGAACCCCGGAAAGCAAGACGGGCAGGGATTAGCCTGCCCGTTTTTTGCAAAATTTTGGCTGGGGAGGAAGGACTCGAACCCTCGCATGCCGGAATCAAAATCCGGTGCCTTAACCAACTTGGCGACTCCCCAGTGACCTTTTTCGAAGCCTTCTAGCGAAGGCTCGGAATTCGGTGCCGAACCGCATTGCTGCGTACTGCTCAATGCGTCAGTGGCGAGGCGCGCATAGTACAGAAATTTTTCCGCTTGTGCCAACTTTTCGCAGCAACTCGCGAAAAAAATCTCGGTCACGTGCCTTCAATCGGCCAGCAGGCCGCGCAGCGGATGATCCTCCAGCCCGGCCGCCAGCCACGCCACCCACCCCTCGGGAAGGCGCGCCAATGCTTGTTCTGCGGCCTGCCGCCCGGCGAACGGAGCGAACACGCAGGCCCCCGACCCGGTCATCCGCGCCGGCCCGCCGCCGGCGGCAGCGGCTGCCGCCTTGAGCCAGGCCAGCCGCTCCGCCACGGCAGGGAAACGGGCGCAGGCCACCGGTTCCAGGTCGTTGCGCCCCATCCCCGGACGCCAGGCGGCGGGGTCGATGGCGGGAGTGTCGCGCACCAATTCCGGAGCGCCGAAGATCGCCGGGGTGGGCACCGCCACCGGGGATTCAACCACCAGATAGGTTTCCGCCGACACCGCCACCGGCGACAGCTCCTCGCCGATGCCGCCGGCAAAGGCCGCCCGGCCATAGACGAACACCGGCACGTCGGCCCCGAGGACCAGGCCCAGGGCTTGCAGGCGCGAGCGCGGCAGCTCCAGGCCCCACAGGTGGTTGAGGGCCAGCAGCACGGTGGCCGCGTCAGAACTGCCGCCGCCAATGCCGCCGCCCATGGGCAGACGCTTGTCGAGGTGGATGGTGGCGCCGTGGCGGGCGCCGGTTTCCGCCAGCAGCAGGCGGGCGGCGCGCACGGTCAGATCGGATTCCGGCGGCACGCCGGGAATGGGGGTGGCGAGCACCACCTGGCCATCGTCCCGGGGGGAGAAGCGCAGGGTGTCGGCCCGGTCGATGAAGCGGAACACGGTCTGCAACAGGTGGTAGCCGTCGGGACGGCGCCCCACCACGTGCAGAAACAGGTTGAGCTTGGCCGGGGCCGGGTAGGCGCTGTCCCACCCCCAGTCGGCGGCCGTCACGGCCGGCGCCCCGTCAGGGCGTCCAGCCCCAGGGCCTCCCACTCGTCGAGCTTGAGGCGCACCTCCACCTCGTCCAGCAGGCGCAGCGCCACCACCCGTTCCGGCAGGGCGCCGGGGCGTTCGTCCGGGTAGCCGTAGTCGAGACGCCAGCCCCGATCCTCGATGCGGGCCGGCCGGCCCGAACCGTCGCGGCGCTGCACCGCACCGCCCCGGGCAAGCAGCCAGTCGCCGCCGCCGGCCAGGGGCAACTCCAGGCCCAGGGCGCGCTGGACCAGGGCGTCGGCGTTGGCGGCCGACTCGGTGCGGCCGTCGGCGGTGAGGGTAGCACCGTCCACCGTGATCACCAGTTCGGCCACGGTCTGGCCAAGGGGGGAATAGAAGAACACCTCGTCCCGGTTGCTGGCCACGGTTCCCGGGCCATTACGCGCCGCATCGCCGCGCCATTCCGGCGTGCGCCGCCACGAGAAGCCGCCGGCGGCGCTCTGCTCGCCGTGGCGCACGGCGAAGCGGCCGGAGACGAGGAAGGCGTTCAGATCGTCCCGATCCGGCAGGGGCAAGGGTGCGGCCGGCTTATCGACCTTCGCCCCCTTGCTGGCGCAGGCGGCCAGGGCCAACGCCAGGGGAATGCCGGCCAGGCCGCGCAGCAAGCGGCGGCGCGGCGCGCTCGGCGCCGCCAGGTGCAGCGCCGCCGTCACGGCTGGAAGCGCCGCTGCACGGCGGACAGCACGTCGTTGTCGGGGAAGCGGCTGGCCGCTTCCTTCCACACGCCCTTGGCCTCGTCCTGGCGGCCCAGGTCCCACAGCACCTCGCCCAGGTGGGCGGCGATCTCGGGATCGGCGCGCAGGGCGTAGGCTTTCTGCAACTGTTGCAAGGCGCCCTGGAGATCGCCCTGGCGGAACAGCACCCAGCCCAGGCTATCGATGATGAACGGGTCTTCCGGCGCCAGGGAGACGGCCTTTTCGATCAGCTTGCGCGCCTCGCCCAGATGCACGTTGCGCTCGGCGTAGGAATAACCCAGGGCGTTGTAAGCGTGGGCGTGGTCCGGTTGCAGCGCGATCAGCTTCTTCAGCCGGCTCTCGGCCAACTCCACCTTGCCCATGCGCTCGGCGAGGAGCGCCGAATCGTAGAGCAGGTCCGGATTGCTGGGCTCCTTGGCGAGAGCCTGGTCGAGCAGGGCCAGCCCTTCGTCGCCCCGGTTGGCGTCGCGCAGCAGTTGGGCCTCGGAGCCGAGCAGGGCGGCCTGGTCCTGGGGGCGCTGGACCTGGGCGGCCTTGAGCAGGGCCCGGGCACCGTCCAGGTCGCCGCGCTTGGCGAGCAGGGAGGCGGCCCGGCTCTTGGCGGGCACGAACTGGTCGCCGTCGTCCACCTGGCGGTACCAGGCGAGGGCCGCGTCGTCGTGCTTCTGTTCCTCGGCGATCTGGCCGAGCTGGAAGCGGATCAGGCCCGGGTCGGCGGGCTCCAGGTCGAGCAAGTGCTGCAACTGGGCCTCGGCGAAACGGTAGTCGCGCTGCTGCAACGACAGGATGGCGGCGGCGTACACCACGTCGGCCCGGTCCGGTTCGTCCTTGAGCAACTGGCGGAACTGGGCCTGGGCGTCGCCGAAGCGCCGCTCCAGCACCAGCTGGCGGGCGTAATGCAGGCGCACATCCTTGGACTTGGGGTACTTGTCGAGAAACTCGGCCTGGTAGTCCAGGGCCGCCTTGACGTCGTCCCGGGCGAGCAGCTGGGCGCGCACCAGGGCGGCGCTCTCCCAATCCGGGCGGATCGCCAGGGCCCGGCCGAGTTCCAGCCGCCCCCTGGGCAGGTCGCCGGCGTTGATAGCCGCCTGGGCCACGGCGAAGTGGGCCTCGGCCAAGTTGCCGTAGGGGGCCGCCACCTCGGACACCACCTGAAGCACCGCCTGCTTGTCGGCGTTGCGCGGGAACAGGCGGTTGAGGCCGAGCAGGTTGGCCGGCAACTGGACCTTTTCCTGAGCCAGCAGGTAACCGAGCTGGGCGGGCAGGTCGTCGTAGCTGCCGGTCACCACCAGCAGGCTGACCAGGGCCTGGCGGGCCTCCATCGATTCGGGCTGGAGCGTCACCCAGCGCTGGGCGGCAACCAGGGCCACGTCGAAGCGGCGGGCGAAGCCGGCCACCTCCACGGTGCGGGCCAGAATCTTCGGATCGTCGGTGCGCGCCGCCAGATCGGCCATGGCCGAGGTGGCCAGGTCGGCCATGCCGCGGCGCATGGCGAATTCGCCGATCAGGTACTGGTACACCCCCTGGCCTTCGGAAATCTCGCCACCGCCGGGCAGGGGCGGATGGGCAGGCCGCGGCGCGGGCTCGCTCCGCTCGGCCCGGGGACGGGCCTTGGCCTTGGCTTTCGCCGCGCTGGGCGCATCCGCGGCCGGGGTCGCCGGGCTGGCATCGGCCGCCAGCAACGGCGGCGCCACCCCCAGCCAGGCGGCAGCCGCCAGGACGGCGAGGGAGAAGGCGGGACGGGGCAACGGGGCTGCGGACCGGGAGTTGAGCGGGCTCGTGGGAGCGAGGGGCATAGAAGAATCCAATCCGGCGACCGGCGGGGCAATGGTCCCCGGGATGCCGACGAAGGAAAATGGAGGTGCTTGATTAGAACCCGGCGGCGGGCAATAGTTTGTGACGGCTTTGTAGCGGTTTGCGATCATCGCCCCCGGCGGTACGCGCCGCTACGCGGCCCGGCGCCAGGGTCCCCGATGGTAGGGCCTTTTCCCCCACCCGACAACGCCGCCCGCCCCCTAACCTTGATCCAGCCATGCCCGAACTCCCCGAAGTCGAAGTCAGCCGCCGCGGCCTGCTCCCCCACCTGCCCGGCCGCCCCTGCCTGGGCGCCGTCACCCGGGCACCCCGCCTGCGCCTGCCCCTGCCCGACCTCAACGCCCTGCTCGAAGGACGCCTGCTCACGGCCATCCACCGCCGCGGCAAATACCTGCTGTTCGAATGGACCGCCCGCCCGGGCGATCCCCAGGACGAGCCGGGCTGGCTGATCGTGCACCTGGGCATGTCCGGCAGCCTGCGCCTGGTGGCGGACGGCGCCCCGCCCGCCGCCCACGACCACGTGGACATCCGCTTCCCCGGGGCCGTGCTGCGCTACCGGGACCCGCGCCGCTTCGGCCTGATGGTCTGGCACGGCGGCCCCCACCCGGAGCGGGACCCGCGCCTGGCGGTGCTGGGCGTCGAGCCCCTGGGCGAGACCTTCACCGGCCCCTGGCTGCACCGGGCCCTGGGCGGCAAGTCGGTGGCGATCAAGCAGGCCCTGATGGATTCGCACCTGGTCGTCGGCGTCGGCAACATCTACGCCGCCGAGGCCCTGTTCCGCGCCCGCATCGCCCCCACGGCGCCGGCGGGCAGCCTGTCCGCCGCCCGCTGCGCCCGGCTGGCGGCGGCGGTACGGGAAGTGCTGGCCGAATCCATCGCCCTGGGCGGCAGCTCGGTACGCGACTATGTGCACAGTGACGGTGGCATGGGCGGCTACCAGTTGAGCTGCGCCGTCTACGGCCGGACCGGCGAGCCCTGCCGGGTGTGCGCCACGCCGATCCGGCAGATTCGCCAAGGCGGCCGCTCCACCTTCTACTGCCCCCACTGCCAGGGACGCTGAGGGCCCACGGCGCGCTCCGGCCGGTGTGGCGTTCGCGCCGTTCGTCCGGCCAGACCGGGCGGCCATGCCCCTGTGATACATTTCCAACCATGCGCTTGGCGCCGCGCGGCGCCGCCCCTTTCAGGACACTCCACATGACGATCGCCCAGGATTTCGCCGCCTACGGCCAATGGCGCGCCGGCCTGCGGGAAGGCATCGAACGCTTCCGGAGCTGGCTCGCCGACAACGAGCTGAACGACGGCCAGATCGAGCTGAAACTCGAACGCCTGCTCGACCGGCTCACGGAAGACCGGCTCAACGTGGCCTTCGTCGCCGAGTTCTCCCGGGGCAAGTCGGAGCTAATCAACGCCATCTTTTTCGCCGACTACGGCAACCGCATGCTGCCCTCGTCGGCCGGGCGCACCACCATGTGCCCCACCGAACTGCTGTTCGATCCGGCCAAGCCCCCGGCCATCGAACTGCTGCCCATCGCCACCCGGGAAGGCAACACCAGCATCTCCGAGCTCAAGCGCTACCCGGACGAATGGCGCCGGGTACCCCTCGACACCACCTCGGCGGAGGCCATGCAGGCGGCCTTGAAGCAGGTCTCGGAAGTAGTCCGGGTACCGCCGGAAAAAGCCGCCGCTCTGGGCTTTCCCGTGGGCGAGGATACCCACCGGGCGGGGGACGACGGACTGGTGGAAATCCCGCGCTGGCGCCACGCCCTGATCAACTTCCCTCACCCCCTGCTGCAACAGGGCCTAGTGATCCTGGACACCCCGGGGCTCAACGCCATCGGCGCCGAGCCCGAGCTGACCCTGTCCCTGCTGCCCAACGCCCACGCGGTGCTGTTCATCCTGTCCGCCGACACCGGGGTCACCCAGTCCGACCTGGAAGTCTGGCAGGAACACATCGTCGGCCCGGACGACGGCCAGAACGGCGGGCCGGGCCAGCGCGCCCCGGCCCGGGGCCGGCTGGTGGTGCTGAACAAGATCGACGGCCTGTGGGACGAGCTCAAGAGCGACAACGAGGTGGACGGCGAGATCGCCCGCCAACAGCACGACTGCGCCGCCATCCTGGGGGTGCCCGACGCCCAGGTGTTTCCCGTCTCGGCCCAGAAGGGGCTGGTGGGCAAGATCAACGGCGACGCCGGGCTGCTCGCCCGCAGCCGCCTCGCCGACCTGGAGCAGGCCCTGGCCGGGGAGCTGATCCCGGCCAAGCGCGAGATCGTCAGGGACGGCGCCGCCGGTGAGCTGAACGAGCTGCACCTGCGCATCCGGCGCCTGCTGGACGCCCGCCAGGCCGGCCTGGCCGAACAGCTCGCCGAACTGACCGAGCTGCGCGGCAAGAACCGGGGCGTGGTCGAGTACATGATGGGCAAGATTCAGACCGAAAAGGACGAGTTCGAGTCCGGCCTGCAACGCTATTACGCGGTGCGCAGCGTGTTCTCCACCCTGACCAACAACCTGTTCGGCCACCTGGGGCTGGAAGCGCTGAAGGCCCTGACCCGCACCACCCGAGAGGCCATGGACGAGGCCAGCTTCTCGCGCCACCTGTCCGAGGCCATGACCCGCTTCTTCGTCGTGGTGCGCGGCAACCTCGCCAAGTCCGCCGAGGAGATCGGCGAGATCACCGCCATGATGGACGCTGTGTACCGCCAGTTCAGCGTCGAACACGGCCTCAAGCTCGGCGCCCCCACCGCCTTCTCCCTGCTGCGCTACGAGAAGGAGGTGCTGCGCCTGGAACGCTGGTGCAACGACAATCTGAACACCGCCCGGCAGCTGCTCACCCACGAGAAGCGCAACGTCATCCAGAAGTTCTTCGACGAGGTGGCGGTGCAGGTGCGGCGCGCCTTCGAGCACGCCAACCGGGACGCCGAGTTATGGCTGAAGGCGGTGATGGCGCCCATGGAGACCCAGGTGCGCGAGCACCAGATCACCCTGAAACGGCGCCTGGAAAGCATCAAGCGCATCCACCAGGCCACCGAGACCCTGGAAGACCGCATCGCCGAACTTAACCATGTGGACGGCGAACTGGGCACCCAGCAGGCCGCCCTGGCGCAATTGAAGATGACCCTGGACGAACGCCTGGAAGGCACCGCCGAGGCTGTCCGGGCCGCCGCCTGACCCCGCTGCGGGGAGGCGACCGGGCAACAAACGAACAGAGGGCTCCCGCCGTCGCCGGCGGGAGCCCTCTGTTCGTTTGCGCGTCCTGAACGGCCGGCCGCGGCGCTACGTTAGCTACGCAACATCACGCCGCGCCCAGGCTCAGGCGGGGCGCTTGTTGCCGGTCAGGTGCTCGTACTTGACCCACAGCTGGTCGTTGCTTTCGGGATGCTCCGGGCTCTTGCCGATGCAATCCACCGGGCACACTTCCATGCACTGGGGGGTATCGTAGTGACCGACGCACTCGGTGCACTTGGACGGGTTGATCTCATAGATCTCCGCGCCCTGGGAAATCGCTTCGTTCGGGCACTCCGGCTCGCAAACGTCACAGTTGATGCATTCGTCGGTAATCCACAAAGCCATGGCTGCTTTCCTTACGCACTCGTTGCTTGCCGAATTTCGGACACTTTGGCAGCCAGCCGCTCGGCGACCGCCGGCTGCACGAACTTCGAAACATCGCCGCCCAGCAGGGCGATTTCCCGGACCATGGTCGCGGAAATGAACATGTACTGCTCACCCGGCGTGAGAAACACGGTCTCCACGTCCGGGTAGAGGTTGCGGTTCATGCCGGCCATCTGGAATTCGTACTCGAAGTCCGAAACCGCCCGCAGGCCGCGCAGGATGACCTTGGCGCCTTGCTGATGGAGGAACTCCATGAGCAGACACGAGAAGCCCTTGACCTCGACGTTCGGGTAGGCGGACACCACCTGGGTGGCGATCTCGACCCGCTCGGCCAGGGGGAAGAAAGGCCGCTTCGAACGGCTGTCGGCCACCGCCACGATGACGTGGTCGAACAGCCGTGCGGCCCGTCGCACCAGGTCTTCGTGCCCCTTGGTGAACGGATCGAAAGTACCGGGGTAGATGGCGACGCGCTTGCTCAATTCCATCGATGCTCCAGGATCGGGCCGGGGAGAACCTGCGCCAGCCCACACTGCTTAGGCAGCGCGGGCACCGTCGTGTTCAGCCTGCCTCAACAAGTGGTAGAAAACCTGCCCGGCCCGGCCCTCCCGGACCGGTGTCCAGCCCGCCAGCCCGGCGAGCTGCGCTTCCGCCTCGGCGTACAGCGCGCCCTCCGGCCGCAACAGCCGCGGCAGGTGTGCCTCCAGCCGTTCGAGAAAGCCCTGCCGGTAGGGGGGATCGAGAAAAACCACATCGAACCCGCCCGCAGGCACCCCGGCGGAGGCGGCGAATTGTAGCGCATCCGCCACCACCACCTCCACACAGCCCAATCCGAGCAGTTTGGCGTTGGCCTTGAGGGCCGCCGCCACCTGGGGCGAACGCTCCACCATCACCACCCGCGCGGCCCCCCGGGAGGCCGCTTCCAACCCCAGGGCGCCGCTGCCGGCGAACAGGTCCAGGCAGGTCTGGCCGGTCAGGTCCTGGCCGAGCCAGTTGAACAGGGTTTCCCGCACCCGGTCCGGGGTGGGGCGCAGCCCGGGCACGTCGGGGAACTTGAGCACCCGACGCCGGTGCGCCCCGCCGATGATGCGCAGGTTGCCCATCAGCGGGCGGCCCCGGCTTGCGCGTCGGGCAGGTCGGTCGCCACTTCCACCGTCACCAGGCGCGCATCCTGCACGTGGCGGGCGAAGGCGTCCTTGATCTGGGTCACGGTCACCGCCTTGACCCGCTCGGTGTAGCGGTCGAGCCAATCCAGGGGCAGGCCGTAGAAGCCGATGGTGGCCACCTGGTCGAGGAGCTTGCGGTTGCTGTCCAGGCGCAGGGGGAAGCCGCCCACCAGGTTGTCCTTGGCCGCCTGCAACTCGGACTCGGTGGGGCCCTTGGCGATGAATTCTGCCAGGGTGTCGCGCACCACCTTGAGGGCGGCGCCGGCCTGATCGCGCTTGGTCTGCAGCCCGATCTGGAAGGGGCCTTCCTCCTTGAGGGGCAGGAAGTAGGAATAGACGCTGTAGGCGTAGCCGCGCTTCTCGCGCACTTCCTTCATCAGCCGCGAGACGAAGCCACCGCCGCCCAGGACGTAGTTGCCCACCACCAGGGGGAAGAAGTCCGGATCGCCGCGCTTGAAGGTGGGGGAACCGATGAACAGATGGGACTGGGCCGCCGGGTGGGCCACGGCCACGGTAGTGGCCTTGGGCGGGGTCACCGCCGGCAGGGCGAGGGAGGCGCCGCCGTTGGCCGCCTCCGCCGGCAGCCCGGCGGTAAGGTCCTGGGCCACGGCCTCGGCCTGGGCCTGGGTCAGGTCGCCGACCAGGGTGACGGTGGCGCGCCGGGCGGTGTAGTGGGCCTTCCAGTAGGCCGCCAGGTCGTCCCGGGTGAGGGCGGCGATGGACTCCGGCGTGGCCTGGCGCCCGTAGGGGTGGTCACCGTACAGGTTTTGCCAGAAGGCCCGGCTGGCCAGGGTCTCCGGCCGGGTCAGGGATTCCTTGAGGGCGGCCACCGCCCGGTCCCGCTCCCGGGCCACCACGTCGGCAGGAAAGGCCGGCGCAGCCAGCACGGTGCGCAGCACCGCCAGGGCGCCGTCCCGGGTCGGGGCATCGGACAGGGTGCGCAGGGACAGGCTGGCCCGGTCCGGGTCCACGCCCCCGCCCAGTTGGGCGCCCAGATCGGCCAGCCGGTCGGCGATGGCCTGCTCGCTCAGGTTCCCCGCCCCCTGGGAGAGGAGGCCCCGGGTCAGGCCGGCCACCCCGGCCTTGCCCGCCGGGGCGTAGGCCGAGCCGGCGGCGAAATCGACCTGCACGTCCACCACCGGCAGGACGTGGGATTCGACGAACAGCACCTTGGCACCGGAGGGGGCGGTCCAGGTGTCGATGCGGGGGCCCGCCGCGGCGGGCAGGGCCAGACCTGCGGCCACCAGCCCGAAGAAGGCGGGAACAAGGGCCCGGCCAAGCACCCGGCTAAAGGCCCGGCCGATGGCCGGGGAGGCGAAGTGCCGCGGGACGGCGAGGGAAACGCTCATGGTCTTCTCCGGAAGCGGCGCCGCCGTGGCGGCGCGGGCAGTCTGTCGAATCGTCAGCAATATCGGCAACGCAGCGCGAAGGCGCGCGGTCAGTGGAGCATGCCGGACGGGGGCGGTGCAGCGGGCCGGTCCTTGAGGGGCTGGGGATCGAGCACGCCGACGGTCAGGGTGTCGTCGCCGAAGTAGGCCTTGGCCACCCGCGCCACGTCGGCGGCGGTGACCGCCTTGAGGCGCTCGATCATCAGGTCGGTGGCGCGCCAGCCCAGACCGACGGTTTCCAGCTCCCCCATCTCCATGGCCTGGGCGAACATCGAATCGCGCTTGTAGACCTGGGCCGCCAGCATCTGGGCCCGGGCCCGCACCAGTTCCTCGTCCTTGACGCCCTCGTTGGCGATGCGGGCGATCTCGGCGCGCAGGGCCGCTTCCACTTCGGCCGGGGTCTTGCCCGGGGCCGGGGTGGCCTGGACCATGAACAGGGCCGGGCCGCGGCCCACGTTGTCGTAGCCCACGCCCACGTCCTGGGCGATGCGGGATTCCTTGACCAGACGGGTGTTGAGGCGGGCGCCGTCGTAGCCGTCGAGCAGCGCCGCCAGCACGTCCAGGGCGTAGCTGTCGGCGTCGTTGGCCATGGCCTTGGCGTCCATGCCGGTGATCTTGGGCGCCTTCCAGGCCAGCAGCACCGAGGGCAGCTCGGCCGGGGCCTTCACCGTCAGGCGGCGGATGCCGGCCTGGACGGGCTCGTCCTGGGGCTTGCGCACTGGCAGCGGCCGGGCCTTGAGGAGGCCGTAGGTTTCCTTGGCCCAGCGGACCACCTGCTGGTGGTCCACGTCGCCCACCACCACCAGGGTGGCGTTGTTGGGTACGTACCAGCGGTCGTAGAAGGCGCGCAGGTCGGTGGCGGTCATGTGCTCCAGGTCGTCCATCCAGCCGATCACCGGCACCCGGTAGGGGCTAGCCTGGAAGGCCACCGAGTTGAGCCCTTCGCTCAACAGGGCGGTGGGCTGGTCGTCGGTGCGCAGCCGCCGCTCTTCCATCACCACCTTGATCTCCTTGGCGAACTCGGCCGGGGCCAGGGTCAGGTGGCGCATCCGGTCGGCCTCCAGGGCCATCATGTCGCGCAGCCGCTCCTTGGGAATCTGCTGGAAGTAGGCGGTGTAGTCCCGGTTGGTGAAGGCGTTGTCGCGCCCCCCGGCGGCGGCCACCCGCTTCGAGAACTCGCCGGCGCCGACCTTGGGGGTGCCCTTGAACATCATGTGCTCCAGGGCGTGGGCCACGCCGGTGGTGCCGTTGACCTCGTCCACGCTGCCCACCCGGTACCACACCATCTGCACCGCCGTGGGCGCGCGCCGGTCTTCCATGACCAGCACCTTGAGGCCGTTGTCGAGCCGGGTTTCGAACACCGGAGCGCCGGCCGCCAGGGCCAGACTGCCTTCCAGGAGCAGGGTAAATGCGAGCATGCCGCGCAACATTCGTTTCATGGTAATCCTCGGCGATGGCGAAATGACGTCAGCGAACAGCAAAAGCGCCGGAACGGGCGGGAGCGCCCCGGGCTGGGATAAAATCCCGCTTTCCCGGGCTCGGGAACGGGCGCCAGCGAACGGGGGATGTTACCCCCGCCTCTTGCCCCACGGCCAGTACCGGCCGCCCGCCCCATCGCGCCGATCCCGGCGCCCCGCCCCGCTACGACTGGATTCCCGCATGTTTGGTTTGTTCAAGAAATCCCCGGCAGACGCCCCGCAGCCCGCTGCGGCCGCAGCGGCCGAGGCCGCTCCCCAGGAGAAGCGCTCCTGGCGCGAGCGCCTGTTCGCCGGCCTGACCCGCACCCGCAGCCAGTTGTCCGGAGGGCTCAAGTCCCTGTTTTCCCGGGGCAAGGTGGACGACGAACTGCTCGAGGAACTGGAAACCCTGCTGCTCACCGCCGACGTGGGGGTGGAGGCCACCCAGCACCTGCTCGACGAGCTGAAGAAGAAGGCCAAGACCGGCACCCTGAACACCCCGGAGGCGATCCAGCAGGCCCTGGCCGACAGCGTCAACGGGCTGCTCGCGCCCCTGGAGGCGCCCCTCGACGTGGGCACCCATACCCCCTTCGTGATCATGATCGCGGGGGTCAACGGCGCCGGCAAGACCACGTCCATCGGCAAGCTGGCCAAGTATTTCCAGGGCCAGGGCAAGAGCGTGCTGCTGGCCGCCGGCGACACCTTCCGCGCCGCCGCCCGGGAACAGCTGATGACCTGGGGCGAGCGCAACAACGTCACCGTCATCGCCCAGGAATCGGGGGACCCGGCCGCCGTGGTGTTCGACGCCATCGCCGCCGCCAAGGCCCGGGGCATCGACGTGGTACTGGCCGACACCGCCGGCCGCCTGCCCACCCAGCTGCACCTGATGGAAGAGATCGCCAAGGTGCGCCGCGTCATCCAGAAGGCCGACCCGAGCGGCCCCCACGAGGTGATGCTGGTGCTCGACGCCAACATCGGCCAGAACGCCATCGCCCAGGTGAAGGCCTTCGACAAGGCCATCGGCGTCACCGGCCTGGTGGTGACCAAGCTCGACGGCACCGCCAAAGGCGGCGTGCTGGCGGCCATCTCGCGCCAGTGCCCGAAGCCGGTGCGCTTCATCGGCATCGGCGAGGCCATCGACGACCTGCGCCCCTTCACTGCCCGGGACTTCACCGACGCCCTGTTCGGCCAGGACACCCTGGCCTGACGCCCACGACACCCCCACCATGATCACCTTCGCCAACGTCACCAAGCGCTACCCCACCGGCTTCGAAGCCCTGCGCGACGTCAGCCTGGACATCCAGGCCGGTGAGTTCGTTTTCGTCACCGGCCACTCCGGCGCCGGCAAGACCACCCTGGTCAAGTTGATGGCCGCCATCGAGCGGCCCACCAGCGGCGGCATCATCGTCAACGGCCAGAACCTCTCGGCCCTGCGCGCCTCCGCCCTGCCCTTCCTGCGGCGCAACTTCGGCCTGGTCTTCCAGGACCAGAAGCTGCTGTTCGACCGCCCGGTGCTGGCCAACGTGCTGCTGCCCCTGGAAATCGCCGGCACCCCGCCCCGGGAGGCGAAGAAGCGCGCCCTGGCGGCGCTGGACAAGGTGGGCCTGCTCGACCGGGAGAAGGCCCTGCCGATCGCCCTGTCCGGCGGCGAACAGCAGCGCCTGGCCATCGCCCGGGCGGTGGTCAACCGCCCCGCCATCCTGCTCGCCGACGAGCCCACCGCCAACCTGGACGCGGCCTCCGCCGGCCAGATCCTGTCCATCTTCAACAGCTTCAACCAGGTCGGCGTCACCGTCATCCTGGCCACCCACGACCTGCAATGGGTGGACAAGCTCCGACCCCGGGTGCTGTGGCTGGCCAAGGGCAAGCTGCACGAAGGCCTGCCCGCCCAGTCCCCCGTCGAACTGGCACCCCTGAACGCGCTCGCCGTCCCCGGCGCCTCCGACACCCTGATCGAGGAGGCCACCCGATGAGCCTCGCCCACCATCAGCAGGCCCTCGCCACCGCCCTGGAGCGCCTGCGCGACGCCCCCTTCAACGCCCTGCTGTCGCTCCTGGTCATCGGCATCGCCCTGGCCCTGCCCGCCGCCGGCTGGGTCGCCCTGGACAACGTGCGCCTGGCCGCCAGCGGCCTGGCAGAGGCCCCCGAGGTCAGCCTGTTCCTCGACCCTGGCGCCGGCCGCGACGAGGTCAAGGCCATTGAGCAGAAGCTGCGCGACGCTGGCGCCCCCTACCGTTTCGTCGCCAAGGACGCCGCCCTGGAACGGCTGAAAGCCCGGGAAGGGCTGGCCGATCTGGTGGCCAACCTGCCGAAGAACCCCCTGCCCGACGCCTTCGTCGCCGACATGGCGGGGCGCGACGCCGCCGCCGTGGAAGCCTTCGTCAAGAGCGCCGGCGAGTGGCCCCGGGTCGCCCACGTCCAGTTCGATTCGGCCTGGATGCGCCGCCTCGATGCCTTCCTGCGCCTGGGGCGCCTGGCCGTTGTGCTGCTCGCCGGGGTGTTCGGCGTCGGCCTGGTGGCCGCCACCTTCAACACCATCCGCCTGCAGATGCTGGCCCGGGCCCAGGAGATCGAGGTGGCCCGGCTGATCGGCGCCACCCCGGGCTTCGTCTCCCGGCCCTACGCCTACTACGGCGCCCTGCAAGGCATCCTTGGCGGGCTGCTCGCCGCGGCCCTGGTGGCCCTGGCCTTCTTCTTCCTGTCCGGGCCGGTGGGGGAACTGACCCGCCTCTACGGCAGCAGCTTCCGCCTGCGCGGCCCGAGCTTGGCCGAAGTGGGCGCCCTGTGCGCCGCCGGCGCCCTGCTCGGCTGGCTCGGCGCCCGCCTGTCGGTGGCCCTCTACCTGCGCCAGCAGCCCCAGTAGGATTACGGCCACCGCCCCCGGAAACAGCCGCTGGGCGAGCGGGTCAGAGCAATAGCACCGCAGCGGGACGATACGCCCTCCAGGCCGACCGTCCCGTCGCCGCAATTCCGCTCCACCGCCGCCACCCTTTTGCGAGCCTGCCCACGGACATGCCCCGTCTCTTCGCTCCCGCTCCCCTGCCCCGCCCCCGCCTCGCGGCCCAGGCGGGCCTGTGGACGGCGGTGGCCGTCTTCCTCGGTGCCGCCCTCTCCCGCCTGTTGTCGTTTTCCGGCAACACCTTTTCCGACCTCAGCTTCTCCCTGTTCTGGCCTCCGGCCGGCATCGGCTTCGCCCTGGTCTGGCGCTACGGCCTGCCCGGGCTGTGGCCCCTGGCCCTGGGGCTGGGGGCCTGGAGCCTGCTCTCCTACCACCAGGAGCCTCTGGTGGCGGCCCTGGCCATCGTCGCCTCGTGCACCGGGCCGGCGGTGGGGGCCAGGGTGCTGCGCCGCCTGCTGCGGGCCCGCCCGACCGCCATGCCGGAACGGCGCAGCGGCGTGCGCGACCTGCTCGCCTTCTACCGCGTCGGGGTCGGTATCGCGGCGCCCCTGTCGGCCCTGATCGGCACCCTGGGCTTCAAGCTGGGCGGGTTGTTCCCCGCCTCCTCGGCCCTCGACGTGTTTCTCGCCTACTGGCTGGTCGATGCCATCGGCGGCATCCTGTTCGCCCCCGCCCTGCTCACCCTGTGGCAGGAGAACATCCGCCCCCGGCAGTGGCTGGCGACGCTGGACCGCCCCACCCTGGCGGCCGCCGCCTCCATCGCCCTGGCCCTGACCCTGCTCGCCTGGAGCGGCGCCAACGACTACGCCACCGCCCTGGCCTACCTGTATTTTCCGGCCATCGCCGCCTGCGCCATGCGCCGCGAGGCCGCCACCACCGGCCTGACCCTGATCGCCACGGCCATCCTGATCCTGTCGGCCAAGGCGTTCGCCACCATGGACGCCCAGGCCCTGCGCTTCGCCATCTTCCAGACCGCCCTGGTGCTGCTGGTGGCCGCCGCTTTCGGCCAGATTCTCCAGGCCATCGCCGCCGACCGCCGCGCTGCCTACCGCAAACTGGCGCGCCAGGCCGAGCTGGACAACGTCACCGACTGCCTCAACGAGCGGGGCTTCCTCACCGCCATGGAGCACAGCCGCCGGGAACGGGCGCGACGCCGCGACGGCCGGGGCCTGTTCATCCTCGGCGTCGAGAACCTGGAATCCGCCGGCCACCTGGTGGGGCTGGCCACCATCGCCGACTTCGAGCGCGAACTGGCGGCACGGCTGCGCGCCGAGGACGACCTGAGCGCTGTGGCCCGGCTCCAGCCCGGGGTATTCGCCGCCCTGTTGCCCTTCGGCAGCCCGGCGGCGGTGGAGGAAGCCTTCCTGCGCGTCGAAGCCGGCTTCCGCCGCGGCCCCCTGCACCTGGCTGGCAACGGCACGGCGCTGCGCCTGCAACCCCTGCGTGCCGGCCTGTACGTGCCCGCCCAAGCCCAGGAAACCCTCGACGAGATTCTCATCGCCCTGCGCGAAGCCCTGAGCGAGGCAGCCCTCAAGCCTGACCGGCGGGTGCTGCCGGAGCCGGTGTCGCGCCACCAGGCCGACACCCGCCGCGCCCATGCCCGGCGCATCGAGGCGGTACGCGCCGCATTGGGCGAAGGGCGTATCCGCCTGCTCGCCCAGCCCCTGGTCGCCAACCGCCCACTGCCATCGGACGCCCCGCCGCACCACGACTTCGAGGTGCTGGTGCGGGTGCTCGACGAGGGCGGCAACGTCATCCCCATGCCGGAGGTCATCGCCGCCCTGGCCCAGCGGCCCCTGGCCCTGGAACTGGACCGGGCGGTGATCGAGGCCGCTTTCGCCCATTTCGCCGCCCACCCGGAACAGCTCGCCCGGGTCGGCAAATGCGCCCTCAACCTGACCGGTGCCAGCCTGTCCGATCCGGACATGCTGCCCTTCATCCGCGACCGCCTGCGCGCCCACGGCCTGCCCACGGCGCCCTTCGCCTTCGAGATCACCGAAAGCCAGGCCATTCTCAACGACCAGGCGGCCAGCGACCTGCTCCTCGGCCTCAAGGCGCTCGGCTGCCGCATCGCCCTGGACGACTTCGGCACCGGCCTGGCCACCTACGACTACCTGAAACGCTTTCCGGTGGATTACGTGAAGATCGACGGGGCCTTCGTCAAGGATCTGGAAAGCAGCCCGGTGGACCGGGAGATCGTCGCGTCGATCGTGCGCGTGGCCCACCGGCTGGGGGTCGGCACCGTGGCCGAATTCGTGCACAACGCGGGAGTGCTGCACTGGGTGACCGACCTGGAGGTGGGCTACAGCCAGGGCTACGCGCTCTCGCCGCCGCGCCCTCTGGCCGAATTGCTGGCAGGGCCGCCCGTGGGCCTGCCAGCTGTCCCGGTGGCCGGGGCCTGAGGGCAGCGGGAAGGCCGCGCCTGGCCGATCAGGCCGCCCCGGTGGCCAGGGGCAGGACCACGCTCGCCGCCAGGCCCTTGCCGCCCAGGCCATCGCCCAGTTCCAGGGCCGCGCCGTGCAACTGGGCGATGCGCGCGACGATGGACAGCCCCAGGCCGCTTCCCTCGCCGCCGCCGGCATCCTCCGCCAGCCGCACGAAGCGCTCCAGCACCCGGTCGCGCTCGGCCACGGGGATGCCCGGGCCGTCGTCGGCCACCGTCAGGCGCCAGCCGAACGGCACCTGGTCGACCCGCACCTCCACCCGGCCGCCGGCCGGGGTATAGCGCAGGGCGTTGTCCACCAGGTTGCGCAGGAGCACCGCCAGCAGGTCGGCCTGGCCCGCCGCCGTGGCCGTCCACGGCGGCAGCACCGCCGCCAGGGTCACGCCGCGGCGCTGGGCCTGGGCGCCCTGTCCGGCCGCCCCGGCCACTACTTCCCGGGCCAAGGCGGCCAGGTCGGCGCTCTCCGTGGCGAAGGCGTTCCCCGCCTGGCCGGGAGCATGAGCATCCACCCGGGCCAGGGTGAGCAGTTGCTCCACCAGGTGGGCCAGCCGGTCGGTGCCGCGGATGACGTTGAGCAAGGCGGCCTGGCGGGCCGCCTCGTCGCTGCCGGAATCGGCGAGGCGCGCCACCTGGGCCTGGATCTTGAGCGCCGCCAGGGGCGTGCGCAGTTCGTGAGCGGCGTCGGCGGTGAAGCGCCGTTCCCGCTCCAGGGCCGCTTCGACCCGTTGCAGCAGGCCGTTGACCGCCCCCGCCACGGGGACGATCTCCGCCGGCGCCGCCTCGATGCGGACCGGCACCAGGTGGTCCGGCGAACGCTGGCGCACCTGCTCGGCCAACTGGCGCAGGGGCGTCAGGGCCTGGCGCACGCCCACCAGCAGCAGGCCCACCAACACCGCCCAACTGGCCAGGTGGGGATAGAGGGCGTTCATGGCCACTTCCCGGGCCATCTTGTCGCGCACTCCGCCCTGCTGGCCCACCACCACCCGCAGCCCGCCCGGCTCGTTGCCGGACACGTAGAAGCGCCAGGTGCCGTCGCGCCAGGGCAGGGTCACGTAGCCGTCGTCGGCCACCGCCGCCAAGGCCTCCAGAGGCGCCTCGGGGGCCGTGTCGGAACGGGCCAGCAACTGGTCGCCACGCCCTCCCGTCCCGGGGCGCCAGACCTGGAACACCAGGCGCTTGTGGTAGCGATGAGCAGCCCGGGCCGCGCCGTCGACGCTGACCACGGCGGTGGCGGGAGCGCCGGTGGTGGTGCCCAGCACATGGGCGATCTCCACCAGTTGGGCGTCCATCAGCTCGGCCGCCTCCCGGGTGGCCTGGCGGTAGCCGAGCAGGCCGGTGAGGCCGTCCACTCCGGTGACGCAGACCAGCACGATCAGGATCAGCCGGCCATGGAGCGAGGACAGCCAGCGGCGGATCACGGCTTGTCCACCAGGTAGCCCAGGCCGCGGCGGGTCTGGATGAAGTCGGCGCCGAGCTTCTTGCGCAGGTGGTGGATGTGCACCTCGATGGCGTTGCTCTCCACCCCCTCGCCCCAACGGTACAGGGCGGCTTCGAGCTGGGGCCGGGACACCACCCGGCCCAGGCTGGCGAGCAGCAGTTCGAGGATCGCCAGTTCCCGGCCGGACAATTCCACCGGGGCATCGTCCAGGTAGGCCTGGCGGGCCTCCGGGTCGAAGGCGACGCGACCGGCGACGATACGCGGCACGGCACGGCCGTGGCTGCGCCGGATCAGGGCGCGCAGCCGGGCAGCCAGTTCGTCCAGGTCCACCGGCTTGACCACGTAGTCGTCGGCCCCGGCGGAAAAGGCCCGCAGCTTGTCCTCCTTGGCGTCCCGGGCGGTGAGCAGCAGCACCGGCACCGCCCCGTTGCGCCCGCCTTCGGCCCGGGCTGCCTCCAGCGCCGCCACCCCGTCACCGTCGGGCAGGCCCAGGTCGAGGACCAGCACGGCGTAGGCGTCGGTGGCCAGAGCCGCCCGGGCCGCGGCCACGCCGCGCACCCAATCCACCTGGAAGCCGTAGTGGCCAAGGCCGACGCACAGCCCGTCGCCGAGCAGCAGGTCGTCTTCGACGAGGAGCAGGCGCATGGCGGTCCCGTGGTCCGATGCTTCCGGAAGGGTCAGGCCGCTGCCGGCACGGCGCGGCGCGACTCCAGGCTGCGCTCGTCGATGGGCAGGTTGATCAGGGCGGCCATCACCCCCAGGGCGATGCAGATGCCCCACACGGTGTCGTAAGCGCCTGTGGCATCGAACAGCTTGCCCCCCAGCCAGACGCCGAGGAAGCTGCCGATCTGGTGGGCGAAGAAGACGAAGCCGGAGAGCATGCCGAGGAAGCGCACGCCGAACACCTGGGCGACGATGGCGTTGGTGGGCGGCACGGTGGACAGCCAGAGAAAGCCGATCACCGCGGCGAAGGCATAGACGCTCAGGGGCGTGAGGGGCGCCAGCAGGAACAGGCTGATGGCGATGCTGCGGCAGAAGTAGATGGCGGCGAGCAGGTAGCGCTTGGGGAAGCGGTTGCCCAGGTGGCCCACGGTATAGGTGCCGAACACGTTGAACAGGCCGATCAGGGCCAGGGCGGTCATGCCCACCGAAGCCGGCAAGCCCTTGTCGAGCAGGTAGGTGGGCAGGTGTACGCCGATGAACACCACCTGGAAGCCGCAGACGAAGTAGCCGAGCATGAGAAAGATAAAGCTCTTCTCGCGCATCGCCTCGCGCAGCGCCTCGCCGGCGGTCTGGCCGTGGGCTGCCGCCCCGGCGGCGACCCCCTTGGTCAGGGAAGCGCCCAGGGGCACGATCAGGAAGGCGGCGCCAGCGAAGATCAGCAGGGTGCCGAACCAGCCCAGGCCGCCGATCAGCCCGGAGGCCACCGGGATCATCAGGAACTGGCCGAAGGAGCCGGCGGCGGCGACGATGCCCATGGCCCAGCTGCGCCGGTTGGGGGCGACCAGCTTGCCCATGGCCGAGAACACCACGCTGTAGGTGGTACCGCTCTGGGCCATGCCGATCAGCACCCCGGCGGTGGCCGCCAGGCCGGTGCCGCTGGCCGAATAGGCCATGCCCACCAGGCCGAGCACGTAGAACAGGCTGGCCACCCACAGCACCCGCTTGGCGCCGAAGCGGTCGGCGAGCAGGCCGGCGAAGGGCTGGCTGAACCCCCACATCAGGTTCTGCACGGCGATGGCGAAGGAGAACAGCTCCCGGCTCCAGCCGTGGGCGCTGGTCATGGGGGCGAGGAACAGGCCGAAGGTGTGGCGGATGCCCATGGACACGCACACGATCAGGGCGGCGAAGAGCAACACCGAGGCCAGGGTGCGGTCCGCGGCGGAGGTAGAGGGAGAAGTCATGGCGGAATCGGCTGGGGAGGGGAAGGGGCGGAAACCGCCCTTATCAGGTTTTTGGATAAGCATTGTAGCGGCGGCCGGGGCGGATGGCATTCCAACGGCAACGCCCCGAGGGCAGGCCAGCGACGTCCGGCCGCCCGCGCCGATGCGGCGGCCCGTGCCTTAAGGGACGCTTAATCTGGACGGCCTAAGCTGGCGGCCACTCTCCCCTTGCTCCCCGCCAGCCATGCGCCAGCCACTACCCGCCGTCCCGCGCCTTCCCCTCCTGCCCGCCCCCTGGCGCCGCCGTCTGGCGGCCCTGGCCCTGGCGACCCAGGCAACGTTCCCCCTGGCCGCCCTGGGGGCCGGCGAGCCGCCGGCCCCGCCCCTGGTGCTCAGCGCCGCCCAGGTCCAGGCCCTGGGTGTGCGCAGCACCCCGGCGACACCGGCCGGCGCCGGTGGCGCCAGCCTGTCGCGCCTGCCGGCCACGGTGAACGTGCCCCTGGGCCAATTGCGCATGGTGGCCGCCCCCGCCGCCGGCCTGGTGGAATCGGTGAAGGTGGTGCCGGGGCAGCAGGTGCGCAAGGGCGAGGTGCTGGCCACCTTCGCCAGCCCGGAACTGCTGGCCCTGCAACGGGACGCCAGCATCGCCCGCAGCCAGGCCGAGCTGGCGGCCAGCGCCCGGCGCCGGGACGAAGCGCTGTACAACGAGGGCATCATCCCCGCCTCCCGCCTGGAGGCCACCCGGGCCAGTGCGGCCCAGGCCGCCGCCCAGGCCGAGGAAAAGCGGCTGTCCCTGGGAGTGGCCGGCCTGTCGGCGGCGACCAAATCCGGCCCGGGCGCCGCCGCCCTGACCGCCCCCCTCTCCGGCTACGTGCTGGAGCAGATGGCCACGCCGGGGCAGCGGGTCGATGCCGCCGCCCCCCTCTTCTCCCTGGCCGAAACCAGCGCCCTGGGGCTGGAAATCCAGGTGGCCGCCAGCCTGGCCGCCCTGTTGCCGGACGGGGCGCCGGTCACCGCCACCCTGGCCGACGGCCGCAGCGTGCGCGGCAAGGTGGTGAGCGTCGGCCGCCAGGTGGGCGCCGCCCAAACCGTGGCCGTACGCGCCAGCCTGGAGCGTCCCGCGGCGGGCACCGCCGCCCTGCCCCTGCGCCCCGGCCAGGCGGTGGAAGCCGAAATCGGCCTGGCCGGACTGCCCGCCCTGGCCGGCGCGGTGCGCATCCCCGGCGCGGCCCTGACCTACCGCAGCGGCGCCGCCAGCCCGGGCAAGCAGGCGACGACGGCCTACGTGTTCGTTGCCGTGCAGGAGGACGCCCGGGAAAGCCGCTTCATGCCTC
This sequence comes from Oryzomicrobium sp., assembly GCF_021287045.1. Taxonomy (GTDB): domain Bacteria; phylum Pseudomonadota; class Gammaproteobacteria; order Burkholderiales; family Rhodocyclaceae; genus Oryzomicrobium. Next base: position 179,654 of record NZ_JAJTBG010000008.1, read on the forward strand.
AGCCGGTGACGGTGCTTGGCCCGGTGCCCGGGGGCTGGCTGGTCAAGTCCGCCGGCGGCGCCCCCCTGAGCGACAAGAGCCGGGTGGCGACGGCCGGTGTGGCGGCGCTGAAGGCCGCCTGGCTCGGCCAGAACGCGGAATGAGGCGGCGGAACCAGCCATGATCGCCCGCTTCTTCTCCCAGCTCGTCGCCCTCTCCCTGGCCCAGCGCCTGCTGGTGGGGCTGGCCGCCCTGCTGCTGGCCGGCTTCGGTATGGTGAGCCTGCAGAACCTGCCCATCGACGCCTTCCCTGACGTCTCCACCACCCAGGTCAAGATCATCATCAAGTCCCCGGGCATGACCCCGGAAGAGGTGGAAACCCGCATCACCGTGCCCATCGAGCAGGAGATGCTGGGCATTCCCAAGCAGCACATCCTGCGCTCCACCTCCAAGTACGCCCTGGCCGACATCACCATCGACTTCGACGACGGCACCGACATCTATTGGGCCCGCCAGCAGGTGGGCGAGCGCCTCGGCAACGTGCTCAAGGACCTGCCGCCGCAAGCCTCCGGCGGCCTGGCGCCGATCACCACGCCCCTGGGCGAGATGTTCATGTTCACCGTCGAGGGCCCCCTCTCCCTGGAGGAGAAGCGCACCCTGCTCGACTGGGTGATCCGCCCCCAGCTGCGCACCCTGCGCGGCGTGGCCGACGTGAACAGCCTGGGGGGCAACGCCCGGGCCTTCGAGGTGGTGCCCGACGTGGCGGCGCTCAACGCCCGCCAGTTATCCCTGACTGACCTGGAAACGGCCCTGGCCGAGAACAACCGCAACGACGGCGCCGGCCGGGTGAACGAGGGCGAAGAAGCCCTGCTGGTGCGGGCCGAGGGCGCCATCCGCGACGTGGACGACCTGCGCAACGTGGTGGTGGCGGTGCGCGGCGGCGCCCCGGTGCGGGTCGGCGACGTGGCCGAGGTGCGCCTCGGCGCCCTGACCCGCTACGGCGCGGTAACCCAGCGCTCCCAGCCGGACCACGCCGGCCAAGCCAACGATGCCAACGCTGCCGTTCCGGCCCTGGCCCAGGGCGAGGCGGTGGAAGGGCTGGTGCTCGGCCTGCGCGGCGCCAACGCCCGGGCGGTGGTGGAGGCGGTGTCGGCCAAGCTGGCCGAGATCGAGCCCACCCTGCCCGCCGGCACCCGCCTGGTGCCCTTCTACAACCGGGGCGAGCTGGTGGCCCGGGCGGTGCACACCGTGACCAAGGCACTGCTCGAAGCGGTGGTGCTGGTGGCAATCCTGCTGTTCGCCTTCCTCGGCAGCCTGCGCGCCGCCGTGGTGGTGGCGGCGATCCTGCCCCTGTCGGCCCTGGCCACCTTCATCCTGATGGGGCACTACGACCTGTCGGCCAACCTGATGAGCCTGGGCGGTCTGGCCATCGCCATCGGCATGCTGGTGGACGGCGCCGTGGTGGTGGTGGAGAACATCGAATCCCACCTGCACGCTCGGGCCGCCGGCAACCCGGCCGCCCTATCGGCCCACGACAAGCTGGCCCTGGTGTTCCGGGCGGTGGCCGAGGTGGCGCCGCCGGTGGCTTCGGGCGTGGCGATCATCGCCATCGTCTTCCTGCCGCTGCTGACCCTGGAAGGGCTGGAAGGCAAGCTGTTCATGCCGGTGGCCCTGGCCATCGTCTTCGCCCTGGGCGCCTCTCTGCTGCTGGCCTTCACCGTGGTGCCGGCGGCGGCCTCCCTGCTGCTCAAGCCGGCCCACGGCGATCCCTGGCTGGTGCGCAAGCTCACCGCCCTGTACGACCGGCTGCTGCCCTGGGCCCTGGCCAATCCACGCCCGGTGCTGATCGGCGCCGGCCTGTCCCTGGTGCTGGCGGTGGGCGCCTACCTGGGCACCGGCAAGACCTTCATGCCCACCCTGGACGAGGGCGACCTGATCGTCCAGCTGGAAAAGCTCCCCTCCATCGGCCTGTCCGCCTCCACCGCCCTGGACCAGCAGGTCCAGGCGGCGATCCTCCAGGACATCCCCGAGGTCCGGCGCATCGTCGCCCGCACCGGCGCCGACGAGCTGGGCCTGGACCCGATGGGCCTCAACCAGACCGACACCTTCCTGGTGCTCAAGCCCGTGGACGAGTGGCGCACACCGGACAAGGCCTGGCTGGCCGACCAGCTGCGCCAGGTGCTCGACCGCTTCCCCGGGGTGGTCTACAGCTTCACCCAGCCCATCGAGATGCGCGTCTCGGAAATGCTCACCGGGGTGCGCGGCGACGTGGCGATCAAGATCTACGGCCCGGACATCGACACCCTCAACGGCCTGGCCGCCCAGGTCCAGGGCGCGGTGAAGGGCGTGCCCGGCGCCGAGGACGTGATCACCCTCAAGAACGAGGGCGTCCAGTACCTGTCGGTGGGCATCGACCGGCTTGCCGCCGGCCGCCTGGGTCTCTCGGTGAACGCCCTGGAAGCGGACCTGAAGCGCCTGATCGAGGGCACCCCGGTGGGGGTGGTGGTGGAGCCGGGCCGGCGCACCCCGCTGCTGCTGCGCGGCCCCGGCGCCGACAGCGCCGCCCCGGCACTGGCCGATCTGCGTCTGCAACTGCCCGACGGCCGGGCCGTGCCTCTGTCGGCGGTGGCCACCCTGAAGCGGGTCGAAGGCCCGGTGAAGGTGGACCGGGAAAACGCCCAGCGTTACGTGGTGGTGCAGAGCAACGTGCGCGACCGGGACCTGGTGGGCTTCGTCGATGACGCCAAGGCCGCCGTGGCCGCCCATGTCAAGCTGCCGGCCGGCTACCGCATCGCCTGGGGCGGCCAGTTCGAAAACCAGCAGCGCGCCGCGGCCCGGCTCGCCCTGGTGGTGCCGATGGCCCTGCTGCTGATCTTCGGCCTGCTCTTCGTCACCTTCGGCTCCCTGCGCCAGGCCGCCCTGGTGCTGGCCAACATCCCCTTCGCCCTGGTGGGCGGCGCCATCTCCCTGTTCGTCTCCGGCGAATACCTGTCGGTGCCGGCCTCGGTGGGCTTCATCGCCCTGCTCGGCATCGCCGTGCTCAACGGGGTGGTGCTGGTCAGCTACTTCAACACCCTGCGCGACCAGGGCCTGCCCCTGGACGAAGTGGTGCGCGAGGGTGCCCGGCGCCGGCTGCGCCCGGTGCTGATGACCGCCTCGATCACCGCCTTCGGCCTGGTGCCCCTGCTCTTCGCCAGCGGCCCCGGCTCGGAAATCCAGCGCCCCCTGGCCATCGTCGTGGTGGGCGGGCTGATCAGCTCGACCCTGCTCACCCTGGTGCTGCTGCCCATCCTCTACCGCCGTTTCGGCGTTCCCCGGAACGCGGAAAGCGACGGCAGCAATAGCGGCAACGACTCTTCCGTGGTGCAACCGTCATGACCCCGCATTTCCCCACCGCCGTTTCATCCCTGCCGCTGACCCTGCCTCTGAGCCTATTGCTGGCCCTGCTGCTGGCGGTCCCGGCCGCCCGGGCCGAGACCGGCGACGGCCTGCCTGCCGCCGCCGAGGTCAAGGCCGCCATCGCCGCCGCCCCCCTGGTAGCCGCCGCCCGGGCCGACCTGAGCGCGGAAAGCGCCAACCGGGAGCGGCTCGACGCCGGCCCCCACGAGTGGACCACCCGGCTCATGGACCAGCGCCGGCGCCTGCGCAGCGCCCCCAGCGAAGGCCCGGGCGGGCCGTACAACGAATGGCTGGTGACCCTGGAACGGCCGCTGCGCCTACCGGCCAAGGCCGATGCCGACCGGGCCCTGGGCGAACAGGGCGAGAACACCGCCCGCATCGCCGTGGAGGATGCCCAGCACGAAACCGCCCGCCAATTGCTGGCCGCCTGGTTCCAGTGGCTGCGCGCCCGGGTCGCCGCCGACCAGGCCCAGACCCAGGCCAGGCTGCTGGCCCGGCTGGCCGACAGCACCGGCCGGCGCCTCAAGCTGGGCGACGCGGCGCGGCTGGAAGCGATGCAGGCCGAAGCCGCCGCCGCCCAGGCCGACGCCCAGTGGCAGCAGGCCCGGGCCCGCCTCCAGGCTGCCAGCGAAGACCTGCGGGCGCGCTTTCCCGCCATTGCCCAGCCGGAGCGGGTGAGCCTGCCGGCCCCCGAGCCCCTGGAAGGCACCCTGACCACCTGGCAAGAGCGCATCGCCGGCAAGAGCCACGAACTGGCCCTGGCCGGCGCCGAGACCCGCCAGGCCCGGCTGGCCGTCCAGCGCGCCGAGGCCGAGCGCACTCCGGACCCGGTGTTCGGCGTGCATGTCGGCAGCGAGCGGGGCGGCGAGGAAAAGCTGGTGGGGGTGTCGGTCACCATTCCCCTGCCCGGCGCCGCCCGGGGTGCCGCGGCGCGCAGCCAGGCGGCCCGGGCCAATGCGGCGTCCTACCGGGAGGACGGGCTGCGCCGCCAGGTGAGCGCCGACATCGCCAGCCGCCACGCCCTGGCCAGCGCCACCCAGATCGCCTGGCAACGGGCCGACCAGGCGGCCCGGCAACTAGAGGCCAGCGCCGACCTGACCGCCCGGGCCCAATCCCTGGGGGAGGCGCCCCTGGCCGAGGTGCTACTCGCCCGCCGCCAGGCCGGCGAGGGCCGGCTGGCCGCCGAACAGACCCGCCTAGACGCCCTGGAAGCCCGCTACCGGCTGGAGCTGGACGCTCACCAGCTCTGGGATTACGACGTCGATTGAGACGCCCTGAGCAGGAACGGGCGGAGAGCGAAGACGAAACGGGAGGCGGCGCCACGGCGCCGCCGCAAGGCTAAGGGTCCGTGGATCTGCGCAGCAGGATTACTCCACCCGGCGTCCGGCCTTGACGACGAAGCGCTCCAGCTCTCGGGCGAAGGCGCGGCGGTCGTCGTGGTTGAAGGCCGCCGGACCGCCGGTCTCCACCCCGGAGGAGCGCAGGGTGTCCATGAAGTTGCGCAGGGTCAGGGCCGCCTGGATGGTGTCCGGCCCGTAGGGCTCGCCCCGGGGCGTCAGCACCCGGGCCCCCTTGGCAATGACTTCGGCGGCCAGGGGAATGTCGGCGGTGATCACCAGGTCGCCCTCTGCCACCCGCTCGACGATGGCCTGGTCGGCCACGTCGAAGCCGCGCGGCACCTGGAGGCTGCGCACAAAGGGAGAAGGCGGAGCGAACAGGGCCTGGTTGGCCACCAGAGTGACCACCATCTCGGCCCGCACCGCGACGCGGAAGAGGATTTCCTTGATGACCTTGGGGCAGGCGTCGGCATCGACCCAGATGGCGGCCTTGCCCACTTACGCCACCTCCGCCGCCGGCTGGCGCAGGTCACGGGCGGCGGCCGTCGCCACCTCAAGCATCCGCGCGGCATCGTCCAGGTCGAAATCGGTGCGCAGACGCTTCTTGATGCCGTGCTCGTGCAGCAGCAGTTGCCGGTCGGGCGTCACCCCGCGCTGGGCCAGGCTGTGCTTGACGCATTGCAACGGGCAGCCGTCCAGGGCCAGGATCGGCCGGCCGGAACGGGCGATGCGCACCAGGTGGGGCACGTCGCCGCCGACCCCGGCGATGCAGGACATTTCGGCCTCGCCGCGCCGGTCCAGCTGCACGGCGATGTGATTGGCCATCTGGGCGGCGCTGGAGCAGCCGGAACAGGAATAGACCAAGGGGAGGTCGGCGGGGCGGGACATGGGCGTCTCCGGCGCGGTGAAAGGAGGCGCCAGTGTAGGCCCGACGGCGGCGGCGACCAATCGGCATTTCCGGCAAGGGGCCGGCAAAAGGGCCGACGTAACGGTAGCTGAAGACCTGGGGGCTGCACGGCGGCGGCCGTGCTAAATTAGAAAAAACTGATCCTTCTCCACCCTGTCATGGCCGCCCCGGCGGCGGGCCATGCCCTTGCCACGTTTGCGGAGGCCCCCATGTTCACCCCTGCCCACACCCTCGTCCAGGCGGCCCGCCTGACCATAGACGAATGCTCCCCCGCCGAGCTCCAGGCCCGGCGGGCGACGGCGCCGGACACCCTGCTGCTCGACGTGCGCGAACCGGACGAGTACCGCCAGGGGCACATCCAGGGCGCCCTGAACATTCCCCGGGGCCTGCTCGAGTTCAAGATTTCCAGCGAGCCCGCCCTCCAGGACGTGACCCGGCCGGTGATCGTCTATTGCAAGACCAGCGGCCGCGCCGCCCTGGCGGTGAAATCGCTCCAGTCCATGGGCTTCGAGAACGTGACTTCCCTGGCGGGCGGCTTCGAAGCCTGGCAGGAGGACAGCCGCCCGGTGGTGGTGCCCCGGGACATCGCCTTCGATTGAGGCGGGGCCACCCGGCCGCCCGCCCTGCCCCGCGGCTACTGGCTGGTCCAGCCTCCCTCGACGGGAATCGCCGCCCCGGTGATGTTGTGGGCCACGGGATGGCACAACCAAGCCGCCAGCTGGGCGATCTCAACCGGCAGCGACATGCGCTGGCTGGGCTGTTTTTCGGCGAGCAGGGAACGCCCCCCGGCCTCCCGGTCGCCGCCGACCTGGGCGGCCCGGTCCAATATCTGGGGTTCGAGCAGGGCGGTCTCGGTCCAGCCCGGGCAGATGCAGTTCACGGTCACCCCGCCCTGCTCCCGGCTGCCGGCGCGGGCGTACTCCAGGGCCGCCACCTTGCTCACGCCCACCAGGCCGAACTTGGAGGCCACGTAGGGGGCCTTGTGCACCGAGGCCACCAGGCCGTGCACCGAAGCGATGTTCACCACCCGGCCGTAACCCCGCGCCGCCATGCCCGGCAGGGCGGCCTGCATGGTGAGGAAGGCCGCCGACAGATTGACCGCCAGAAAGCGCTGCCACAGCTCCAAGGGCACCTCGGCCAGGGCCATGGTCTGCTGGATGCCGGCGTTGTTGACCAGGATGTCCAGGGGGCCGTCGGCCAGGACGGCGGCCATCAGGGCCTGGACCTGGGCGGCGTCGCTCAGGTCGTGGCCATGGACGGTGGCCGACAGGGCACCGGCGGCGAGCACCGCCTGGCGCGCCCGTTCCTGCTGCTCGGCATCCCCCAGCCCGTGCAGGACCAGGTGGCATTGCTCTTCGGCCAGGGCGGTGGCGATGGCCAGCCCGATGCCTTGCAGCGAGCCGGTGACGAGGGCGCGACGGCCCGGTTGGGGTGGGGTCATGGAACGTCTCCTGGGTACGCCTGCCGGTGGCGGCGCACCTCGTTGGTTGTTTTGGTTATCGGCTATGCCGGGCCGCAGATTCTGCAAACTCCGCGCCCCGGCCAGGACCGGTCAGCGTTCGGCCGGGCTGATCGTCACCGCCGAGGTGACGATCAATTCCATCAGGATGTTGCGCGCCAGCTGCTCGGCGTAGTCGTTGCGCGCCGTGGCCGCCGCCATCGCCCGCTCCGCGTCGCCGTCGGCGATGGCGTTGATCTGGGCGATGTGCAGGTCGCAGATGTGGGCCAGGTTGGAGTGGCGCTTCTGGTGGAAGTACAGGAAGCGCCGCGCCAGGGTCTGCAACATGGCGTAGAACTCGGCGGCGTAGGTATTGCGCGCCGCCTCGCCGAGGCGGCTGGTGAGGCAGAAGTGCAGGCGCATGTAGACCCGCATGTCGTTAAGGGCCTTCAGCCCTTCCAGCTCGCCCGCTAGCTGGCGCAGCGCCGCCCGCTCAGCGTCGCTGGCACACAGGGCCGCCTGGGAGACGATCAGGCGCTCGATCTCGCGGCGCGCCTGGATGATCTTCAGCTGGCCCTGGTAGTCGATCTCGGAGATGAACACCCCCTGGCGCGGCGCGATGTGCACCAGGCGCTGGTAGGCCAGCTTGTGCAGGGCCTCCCGGGTGGGGGTGCGGCCGAAGCCGACCTTCTCGCTCAGGGCCACCTCGGACCACTGGCTGCCCGGGGGCAGCTCTCCGGTGACGACCATCTCTTCGAGGGCGCAATAGGCCTTCTCGGTCTGGCTGGCGGTCTGGCGGGCAAAGAGGGGATTGGCGTCGGCGTCGGTCATGAGGTCGGCGTGGCGAGTTTGCGCAGTTGGGTTTTCAGCACTTTACCAGTGCCGTTCTTCGGCAGTTCGGCGACGAAGAAGTACCAGCGCGGCCGCTTGAAGCGGGCGATGGAACGCAGGCACAGGGCCTCCAGGTCGGCTTCGCCGACCGCCATGCCGTCGCGGCAGACGACGAAGGCGGCGATCGACTCGCCCCATTCCCGGTCGGGCACGCCGATCACCGACACTTCCTGGACCGCGGCGTGCTGGAGCAGCACTTCCTCCACTTCCCGGGGGTAGATGTTGGTGCCGCCGCTGATGATGACGTCCTTGGAGCGGTCTTTCAGCTGGAGCAGACCGCGCTCGTCGAGCACGCCCACGTCGCCGGTGTGCAGCCAGCCCCCGGCCAGGGTCTGGCGGGTGGCGTCCGGATTGTTCCAGTAGCCCTTCATCACCGAGGGTCCCCGGGCCACCACCTCGCCCAGGGTGCCGGCCGGGGCCGGCTGGCCGTCGGGGCCGAGCACCGCCACTTCCACCGAGGTCTGGCTGGCCCCCACCGAGGCCAGCATGGCCAGGTCGTTGCCGGCCACGGCGGCGGCGGTCTGCTCCGCCGACAGGGCGGTGATCGACATCGGGCTTTCGCCCTGGCCATAGATCTGGGCGATGCGCGGGCCGAAGCAGGCCACCGCCGCCTTGATGTCCTCGACGTAGAACGGCGCGCCGCCGACGATCAAGGCGCGCAGGCCGGGGAAGGCGCTGCCGTGGTCCGCCGCGTGCTGGGCCATGCGCTGGACGATGGTCGGCGCGGCGAACAGGCTGGCCGAGCGGTAGTGGCCGAGCAATTCGAACAGCTCGGCCTCGTCGAAGCCGCCGCTCTCGGGCACCACCTGCAAGGCGCCGCGGATGAAGTAGGGCACGCTGTAGAGGCCGCTGCCGTGGGACATGGGGGCCACGTGCACCAGCACGTCGTCCCCATCCACCGGCTGCACGTCGGCGTAGAAGTTGAGGGAGGTGGCGAGCAGGTTGTCGTGGGTCAGCATCACCCCCTTGGGCCGGCCGGTGGTGCCGCTGGTGTAGAACAGCCAGGCCAGGTCGCCGCCGTTGCCGGCCACCGGGGCGATGGGCGCCCGGCCCAGGGCGGCGGTGTAGCCGTCCGCCTCCACGTCGATCAGTTGCAGGCCGGGCAGGCGCTCGGCCACCGGCAGCAGCCCCCGGTACAGCTCACCGCTAGACAGGCAGGCGGCGGAACCGGAATCGTGCAGTACGTACTCCAGCTCGTTGGGGTGCAGCTTGGCGTTGACCGGCACGGCGCACAGGCCGGCGTGCCAGATGGCCAGCATGGATTCGGCGTACTGGATGCAGTTCTTCATCGCCAGGGTGACCCGGTCGCCGGGCTGCAAGCCCAGGTCGTGGCGCAGCCAGCCGGCCAGGGCGGCGACGCGCCGCTCCAGTTGCCGGTAGGTGAGGCTCGGCCCCCGGCCCCGGGCCAGGGCGGGACGGTCGCCGTGCAGGCGCACGGTGCGCTGGAAAAGTTGGTTGAGGTGCATGGTGGTCTCGTCGCAATAAACGATGCGGATGGCGTGGATCAGCGGCCCAGGATGGTGATGCAGGTGACGGCTTCCTCGACGCCGTTGAAGCCGCCGCCGTTCTCGGCAATGGCGAAGCGGGCCTTGTCCACCTGGCGGGCGCCGGCCTCGCCGCGCAGCTGGGTGACCATCTCGTACACCTGGGCCAGGCCGGTGGCGCCGATCGGATGGCCGCGGGAGAGCAGGCCGCCGGAGACGTTGATGGGGATGCGCCCGCCCAGGCTGGTGGCGCCGGATTCGGCCATCGGTCCGCCCTCGCCGAAGGGGCAGAAGCCCAGGGCCTCGGTCTGCTGGATTTCGGCGAAGGCGGTGGCGTCGTGCACCTCGGCCAGGGACATGTCCTCGGGGCCGACCCCGGCCCGCTCGTAGGCCTCGAAGGCGGCCAGGTGGCAGAGGTGGCGTTCGTACTGGTCGGCGGGCCGCTCGGTGGCGGTGCGCAGCACGCTGGCCATGAGGCGCACGGCGCGGCTGCGCTGCAACTTGCGCAGGCCGTCCTCGTTGCAGACGATGGCCGCCGCCGCCCCGTCGCCGATGGGGGCGCACATGGGCAGGGTGAGGGGCCAGGCGATGGTGCGCGCCGCCAGCACCTCGTCGATGGTCAGGGGGTACTGGAACTGGGCCAGGGGGTTGCGGGTGGAATGGACGTGGTTCTTGGCGGCCACCGCGGCGATCTGCCGCTGGGTGGTGCCGAAGCGCTCCATGTGCAGCCGCGCCAGACTGGCGTAGATGTCCATGAAGATGCTGCGCTGGTCCGCTTCCTTGATGCCCGCCGGCAGCGTCACCGTCGGCGCCAGGCCGTGCAGCAGGGCCAGCTGGCCATCCCTGTTGTTCACGTCGAAGGCGCCGTCGAAGACGCTGAAGCTCTTTTCCTTGTCCGGCGAGAACAGCTTGTCCACGCCCACCGCCAGGCAGATGTCGCCTTCGCCGGCGGCCACGTACAGCTGGGCGGCGTTGAGGGCGGTGCTGGAGCTGGCGCAGGCGTTCTCGACGTTGGTCACCGGGATGCCAGTGAGGCCCATGGCCTTGAGGGCCACTTCGCCGGCCACCATGTGCTGGCCTTCGATGACCCCCTGGCCGGCGGTGGCGAAGTAGGCGGCCTGGATCAGCTCGCGGCCGCAGCCGGCGTCCTGGAGGGCGCCCTCGACCGCCTCGCGCACTAGGTCCTTGACGGTCTTGTCCGGGTGCTTGGCGAAATGGGTGATGCCGACGCCGACGATGTAGAGGTTCTGCTTGCTCATTGTGCCGCTCCGGTAGTGATGAGGTTTTCCACGAGTTGCCGCTGTTGTTGCAGTTCGGCCGAGGTGCCCGACCAGACCACCTGGCCGTGGTCGAGCACGTACTGGCGGTGGGCCAGCTTCATCGGCACCTTGAGGTTCTGCTCGACCAGGATGATGCCGGTGCCCTGGCGGTGGACGTGGGCGAACACCTGCACCAGCTGGTCCACGATCAGGGGCGCCAGGCCCTCGGTGGGTTCGTCGAGGAGCAGGATGCGCGGGTTGCCGAGCAGGGCCCGGGCAATCGCCAGCATCTGCTGTTCGCCGCCGGACAGCTGGTCGCCGCCGAAGTCGATGCGCTCGCCCAGGCGGGGGAAGATTTCCAGCACCCGCTCCTCGGTCCAGTAGCCGGGCTGGTGAGCGACGGCGCCGATGCGCAGGTTTTCGCGCACCGACAGGTTGGGGAAGATGCGCCGGGTATCGGGCACCAGGGCGATGCCCAGGCGGGCGATCTGCTCCACCGAGAGGCGCGAGATGTCGCGCTCGCCGAACACCCGCCGCCCCGCCACCAGCGGCAGCAGGCCGACCAGGGTCTTGAGGGTGGTGGATTTGCCGGCGCCGTTGCGGCCGACGATGGCGACGATCTCGTGCAGCCCGACCTCGATCGAAATGTCTTCCAGGGCCAGGGCGTGGCCGTACTTGACGCTGGCGTGTTCGAGCGCGATCACGATGCATCCTCCCCGAGATAAACCGAGCGCACGGTGGCGTCGTTGCGGATCTGTTCCGGGGCGCCGACGGCGATCACCCGGCCGTTGCTCATCACCACGATCTCTTCGGAGAGCGACATGATGGCGTCCATGTTGTGTTCGATCAGCAGCACGGTGCGCCCGGCCGAAACGGCCTTGATCAGGCGCGTCGAGCTTTCGATCTCGTGCTGGCCGACGCCGGCCAGGGGCTCGTCGAGGAGCAGGATGCGCGGGTCCGGCATCAGGGTGATGCCCAGCTCCAGGGCCCGTTGCAGGCCGTAGGAGAGGGTCCCGGCGATGTCGTCGCGGCGGGCGGTGAGGCCGGTCAGTTCGAGCATGGCGTCGATGTCGCCGGCCAGGCGCCGCTCGTAGCGCGGCGCGATCCAGAACGGCTGGAAGCGCGAGTGCTTGATCTGGGCGGCGATGCGCAGGTTGTCCAGCACCGTCATCTCGGCAAAGATCTTGGTGATCTGGAAGCTGCGGCCGATGCCCAGGTGGGCGCGCTCGTGGGGTGGGGTGCGGGTGATATCGGCGCCGAAGCAGTGGATGCTGCCGCTATGGCGCATCTGCCGCCCGGCCAGGACGTTGAGCAGGGTGGTCTTGCCCGCCCCGTTGGGGCCGATCAGGCCGTAGATGCGGCCCTGCTCGAAGCTGTGGCTGACGCCGTCGATGGCCTTGAGGGCGCCGTAGCTCACCGTCACGCCGTCGCATTTCAGGGCGATGTCGCTCATGAGGACCTCCCGTCGCGCCGGGCGGCCTTGTCCTGCCATTGCCCGAAGCGCTCCTGCAATTCGCCGACGATGCCCTTGGGGAAGAACAGGGTGGCGAGGATGAAGACCAGGCCGAGCAAGCCGTACCAGTATTGGGTCCAGCCGCTCAACCACTCCTTGAGCACCTCGAAGGCGAGCACCCCCACCACCGGCCCCCACAGGGTGCCGGCGCCGCCGAGCAGGGTCATGATGATGACGTCGCCGGAGGTGGTCCAATGCAGCATCTGGGGATTCACGTACATCAGCAGGGAGGCCAGCAGCGCCCCGGCCAGGCCGCTGATGGCGCCGGAGACGATGAAGGTGATCTGCTTGTAGCGGTGCACGTCGAAGCCCAGCTGCTCGGCCCGGGTCTCGTTCTGGCGGATGCCGGCGATGACCCGGCCAAAGGGTGAGCGGCGCAGCACCGCCACCGCCGCCATGACCAGGGCGAACACCGCCACCACGTACCAGTAGAAGTGGGTCGAATCGAAGAAGTCGATGCCGCCCAGGCCGGGCCGCTCCACCCCGGGCAGGCCGTCGGCGCCGCCGGTCCATGCGCGCAGCTTGGAGTCGGCCAGGATGTAGAGCAGTTGCGACAGGGCCAGGGTGACCAGGGCGAAGAAGATGCCCGAGACGCGCAGGGCGAAGAAGCTGAACAGCCAGGCGCACAGGGCGCCGGCGACGATGGCCAGGCCCAGGCCGGCGCTGAAGGGCAGGCCCCACAGCTGGGTGGCCAGGGCCAGGGCGTAGCCGCCTAGGCCGAGGAAGCTGGCGTGGCCGAAGGAAACCATGCCGAGCAGGCCGAAGACGAAGTCGAAGCCGATGGCGAAGATCGCCCAGATCATCACCAGGGTCGCCAGGTTGAGCAGGAAGTCGCTTGGGCCGGTGAAAGGCAGCAGCAGGGCGACGGCCGCCAGGGGCAGGCCGAGCCACAGGTCGAAACGGGAGACGTTCATGCGGACCTCGTTGCGCGGAAGAAGAGGCCCTGGGGCCGGGTGAGCAGGGTCGCGATGAGCAGGGCGAAGGTCAGGATGTCCACCCAGCTCGGCATGTAGGCGTAGCCGAGGGCGCGCACCAGGCCGATCAGCAGCGAGGCCGCCACGGCGCCGCGGATGTTGCCCAGGCCCCCGAGGATGACGACGATGAAGCAGTCGATGATGGTGTTGGTGGCCATGCCCAGCTCGATGGGAAAGAGCGGCGCGGCGATGGCCCCGGCCAGGCCGGCCAGCCCCGAACCGAGGGCGAACACGGCCATGCGCACCGACGACACGGGCAGGCCGAGCAGGCGCACCATTTCGCCGTCGCTGCTGGCGGCGCGCACCAGCATGCCGAAGGTGCTCTTCTCGATGAGCAGGAACAGGCCGCCGGAGACCAGGGCGCCGAAGCCGATGACGAACAGGCGGTAGACCGGGATGGTGCTGCCGAACAGCTCCACGGTGCCGGCCAGGGCCTCGGGCATGGTCGATTCCTGGTAGCCCAGGCCCCAGACGATCTTGACCAGCTCGCTGATCACCAGAATCACGCCGAAGGTCAGGATCAGTTGGTAGAAGTGGGGTCGGTTGTAGAGCGGGCGCAGGGCCAGGCGCTCGATCAGGGCGCCGGCGGCGGCCACCAGCACGGTGGCGCCGATCAGCCCGGCGACGAAGGAGCCGGTGTGGCGGCCGATGTCGAAGGCGATATAGGCACCGAGCATGTACAGGGCGCCGTGGGCGAAGTTGATCACGCCCAGCATGCCGAAGATGAGGGTCAGCCCCGAGGCGAGCAGGAACAGCAGCATCCCCAGGCTGAGCCCGATGATGAGGGTAGACATGAGGTATCTCCGCGGCGGAGGGATCGTCGGGACGAGCGCCGCCCGGGAGGGCGGCCAGGCCGCCTCCGGGGGACTCCCTCCATCGGTCAGTCGGCCGGTGCGCGCGGCACCGGCAGGAAACCCGGCCCCTGGGGACGACGGTCAGGCGCTAGGCCCAACGCGCCGCCCAGGGGCGGACGGGGCCGGCGCTCAGGGCTGGCAGGCGTCGAAGACCTGGTTGGGCGGGAACACCTTGACGATCTTCATGGTGTAGGCCGGCGCCGGCGGTGCGCCCTTCTCGACCACGCCCCACAGGCCGTCCTGCATCGCCTGGTGGTCGCAGGCGCGCATGGACTTGCGCCCTTCCACCGAGTTGTCGCGGACGCTGTTCTCGAAGGCCGCGACCCATTTCTCCTTGTCCCAGGAGCCGGTCTGCTCGACCGTGTCGAGCCACCAGGCCATGCCGTCGTAGGCTTCGCCGGCGGCGCTGGAGGGCAGTTCGTTGTACTTCTTGCGGAAGGCTTCGACGAACTTGCGGTTGGCCGGGTTATCCACGGTGAAGTGGTAGCGCACCCCGGAATAGACGCCGATGGAAGCGGGGCCCACCCCCGCCGCCATGGTTTCATCGGCGATCACCGGGCCGAAGATCTTGCGCGTCTTGCCCAGGTCCACCTGGCCGGCCTGCTTGACCATGGTCACGGCGTCGGAGCCGGTCATGAACAGGGCCACGCCGTCGGCGTTGGAGCGGGCGATCTTGTCCACGATGGAGGAATAATCCCGGTTGCCCAGGGGGGCGAAGTCGGCGCCGACGATCTCGACGCCGGCCTTCTCCGCCTCGCGGCGATACCACTCCCAGCTGTCGCGGGTGGCCTGGTAGTCGGCGGTGACGCCGTAGACCCGCTTGAGCTTCTGTTCCTTGGTGAAGCTGAGGGCCATGCGCTGCTCCATGCCCAGGGTGTTGGAGGTGCGGAAGGTGTAGCGGGAGCCGTTGGGCACGGTGATCTTGTCGTCGGCGGACATGGTCACCAGGTGGGGAATCTTGCGCTGCTTGGCGATGTTCATGATGGCGATGCTGGAGGCCGAACTGACCGCGCCGAAGATCATCTGCACCCCTTCGGAGATCAACCGGGTGGTCTTCTGCACCGCCGGCTGGGGCTTGGTCTCGTCGTCTTCCCAAATCACCTGGATCGGCTTGCCGAGGACTTTGCCGCCGCGCTGCTCGATGGCGATCTCGACGCCCTTGCGCATGTCCTCGCCGAAGATTCCGTAGGTGCCGGACAGGGACACCACCCCGCCGATCTTGAACTTGTCCGGGTCGGCCGCCCGGGCCGGCCCCGTACATAACAGGGCAACGGCCATCGCTCCGAACAACACGCCATGACGGGCCTTGATACCAGCAACCATGTTTGTCTCCTCTGTTTTTTAGGGAAGCCGCTCTGATATGTCAGTTCAGCTTGCTGATATATTAGCACCTGTTTTCTGATATGCAACACGTTTCGATTAAGGGAATCGCCACTGCTCTCATACCGCCGCAGCGGGGCTGTCGAACACGCTCCCAGCCACTCCGGCAATGCGTCCAGCGGCGGACTGCAGCACCCCGCACAGGCGTCGGAGCGGCACAAAGGAAAAGGGCCGGCAGCGTGAAGCATCACGCTGCCGGCCCTGACTGAGTGGGTAGTTGGTTCAGCGCCAGTCGCGGCGCTCGCGCTCGCCCCGGCCCCGGTCTTCTTCCCAGTGGCCGCCGGTATGTCGCCAGCCGTTGCCGGCTTGCTCCCAGCGGTGGGGCACCCAGGTATAGCCGGGACGGGGGTTCTCCCAGTGGCCGGGCACCCATTCGTGCCGGTGGCCGGTCCAGTTCCAGAAGCCGCCGATCCAGATCTGGCCGACCACGGGGGGCGGGCCCACGACTTCAACCTGGGGCGGTGGCGGAGCCACCATCACCGGTTCGGAATAGGCCGGGCCGTAATACGGCCGGCCGACAGGGGCGACGACGCAGCCGGACAGGGCGGCGGCGGTGGCGAGGGCAACGAGTAGCAGCTTGGTGCGCATGGCGGTTCCTTGTTGTGCAATGTTGGAAAGCGTCGATCCGTGAGCATTTAACGCCGGAACCAGCTGCCGAGCCGACCCGCCGGCCCTGGATTTACCGACTGTTGCAACTCGCTGCACAGCCGCCACACCCCCCGCCCGGGCCGGGACGGCGCACGTTCGTCGGCCCCCGCCACGCCGCCGCCCCTGGCTCACGTGCGCTGGGGCGCGCCATTGACCGTGATGTTCAACTGCCCGGCGGAGCTGAAATTCAGGACCACCTGGGCCGACGTCCGGTTGCCCGACAGCAGGCTGCCGTACTTGGCGATCACCGCCTGCAATTCCTGCGGCGACGCCGCGCCCCGGTATTCGGCCTGGAAGCCGACGGCCTCATCCAGCGCCGCCTTGCTTTCCGACAAGCCCTGGCTCCAACCCAGGGCCCGCTCCATAGCCGGCGACTGTTGCAACGCCTCCTTCAACTGGGCGCCGTAGGGGTAGTCGCTAGGAAACTGGACCTGCCCCTGGGAATCGAAGCCGATCTGGGCAGGCGCATAGGGAATGCCGTGGGCGGCCAGCAGCCCCGGCATGTTGCTCGAAACGTACTGCCCCAGGGCGTCGATGTTCCGCTGGGTCGGCATCAGCAGCGGGGGAATCTCCCCCGTGCCGGACCAGGACTTTCCGGTCAGGTAAGACTCGACGTCCAGGTTGACCGTTCCCTGGTTGGTATCGAAAGCCACGGTCGAGGACGGGGCCGATGCGGCCGCCCGCTGCTCACCAGCCAGCCGCTCCCGGGCGGCTGCCGAAATGGATACCGGTTCGGCAGATTTTGCCGTGCCCGGATCGGTGGTTGCCAAGATTTGCCGCTGCACGGCAGGCGTACCGGAGGCGGCATACAGCGAGGCGGCGCCAAAGGCGCTCTGGACGATCATGGGAAGTCCTTGGAAGGCGAGTTCTTCCAAGCAGCATGTTTTATGCCAAACGCCAATCTTGAATGCTCTTCCCGGCTGAGTTCCGCGCGGCCTAACCTGGTGCCGCCAGCTGCGATTCCCCAGAACTCATCCCCCCTTTAGCACTCAAAGGCAACGAGTGCTAAAATCAGATCGACCCTTTTGGAGGACCTCCATGACCCAGACCGCTTCGCTGATGCATCTACCGGTGGCGGTGGGCAATTTGGACGCCTACATCCAGACCGCCCAACGCTTTCCGCTGCTTTCCGACGAGGAAGAGAAGGCCTTGGCTCGCCGCTTCCGCGACGACGACGACCTGAGTGCCGCCCGCCAGTTGGTGCTGTCGCACCTGCGGGTGGTGATCGCCATCGCCCGGGGCTACCTGGGCTACGGCCTGCCCCACGCCGACCTGATCCAGGAAGGCAACATCGGCCTGATGAAGGCCGTGAAGCGCTTCGACCCGGACCGGGGCGTGCGCCTGGTGTCGTTCGCCATCCACTGGATCAAGGCCGAGATTCACGAATACATCGTGAAGAACTGGCGCCTGGTCAAGGTGGCCACCACCAAGGCCCAGCGCAAGCTGTTCTTCAACCTGCGCAGCATGAAACCGGGCAGCGAAGCGCTGACGCCGGAGCAGGCCAACGAAGTGGCCGCCACCCTGGGCGTCAAGCCCGAGGAAGTGGTGGAGATGGAAACCCGCCTGAGCGGCCACGATCTGGCCCTGGAAGGCAACCCGGACGACGAGGAAGGCCGCCTGGCCCCCATCGCCACCCTGGCCGATTCGCGCCTGGAGCCGACCCGGGTGCTGGAAGCCCGGGAAGAGGAGCGCCTGCACAACGAGGGCCTGCGCGGCGCCCTGGCCACCCTGGATGCGCGCAGCCGCCGCATCATCGAGGCCCGCTGGCTGGCCGAGGACGGCGGCGCCACCCTGCACGACCTGGCCGCCGAATTCGGCGTTTCCGCCGAGCGCATCCGCCAGATCGAGGCCAAGGCCCTCAAGTCCCTGCGCGGGGTGCTGGCGGCCTGACCTTTCCGCCCCCCCAATGCCAACGGCCGGATGCGCGTGCGCTCCGGCCGTTGTGTTTATGGGGCCTGCACGCGGGCAAGGCCCCGGTTGCAGGATCAGCCCACCGCCCAGCCCAGGGCGACGAAGGTGAGCAACATCATCACCACCCAGGCGCACAGGCCGGCAGCCAGCACCGAGCCCCACAGCAGCAGGGCATGGCCGTCGTCGTCACCCATGTGGAACACCCGGTTGACGCCCTGGTAGATGAGCACGCCCACCGCGAACAGGGCGAGGATGGCCACCGCCACGTTGAACAGCAGGCTGGGTGCGAAGAAGGCCACCGGCGCGATCCACAGGGGGGTGGGCGCCACCGCCGCCAGGGTGAAGGCGTCCTGGTAGGACGGCCGGGCGTCGATCACATCGCCCAGTTGCTGGATGATGCGGGCCATCACCGGCACCGCCACCAGCTCGGTGACGTAGAACAGCACGGCAATGCCCATCATCATCTGCCGCCCGATCGTCGGCAGGTTCACCGTCTCGTGGTAAGCCGACCAGGCGTAGAGCATCATTGCCGGCGGCACCAGGGACATGGGCACCACGTACATCCAGAACATCTTGGTGACCGAGGGGTGGACCTTCATCAGCCAGTCCCAGCCCTCGCCATGGGACGACAGCATCTTCGGGAACATCATCGGACTCATGGCGTACCTCCTTTCAGGCAAGACGCATAGTGCGAACCACTCCCTGAGCCCCCTTGCAACGACTGCCAAGCACCACAAATTCACTGCTTCACTACATTGAATTGGACCTCGCCGGAGCAGGGCCGTTCTGTCACCCTCACAGCCAGTAGACGAAGACGAACAGCAGCAGCCAGACCACGTCCACGAAGTGCCAGTACCAGGACACCGCCTCGAAGGCGAAGTGGTGGTCCGGGGTGAAATGGCCGGCCTGCACGCGCAGCAGGATCACCGTCAGCATCACCGCCCCCAGGGTCACGTGCAGGCCGTGGAAGCCGGTAAGCATGAAGAAAGTGGCGCCGTAGATGCCGGTCTTCAGCGAAAAGGTGGCCTCGTGGTACTCGTAGGCCTGGAAGGTGAGGAACAGGGCGCCGAGCAGCACCGTCAGCAACAGCCCCAGGGCGAGCTGGCCGCGCCGGCCGCTCTTCAGCCCCCAGTGGGCCCAGGTCACGGTGGCGCCGGAACTGAGCAGGATCAGGGTGTTGATCGCCGGCAGGCCCCAGGCCGCCATGGGGGTGAAGGCGTCCTTCAGCCCCGGCCCCTCGGTGGGCCAGGCGCCGTCGTAGCCGGGCCACAGCAGGGGGGTGTGGGCCAGCCAGGGGATGGCGAACTCGCGTACGTAGAAGAGCGCACCGAAAAAGCCGCCGAAGAACATCACCTCGGAAAAGATGAACCACACCATGCCCCAGCGGAACGAGCGATCCACCTGGGGGTTGTAGCGCCCGGCCAGGCTCTCGCGGATGACGTTGCCGAACCAGCCGAACAGCATGAACACCAGGATGGCGAAGCCCAGGGCCATCACCCAGGGGCCGGCGCCCACCTTGGCGAGCAGCAGGATGAAGCCCGAGGCCAGGGTAAGCAGGGCCACCGAGCCGACCAGGGGCCACCAGGACGGCGGCGGGGTGTAGTAG
Source organism: Oryzomicrobium sp. (assembly GCF_021287045.1). GTDB lineage: Bacteria > Pseudomonadota > Gammaproteobacteria > Burkholderiales > Rhodocyclaceae > Oryzomicrobium. The sequence goes on from NZ_JAJTBG010000008.1 coordinate 199,234, forward strand.
CCGCCGGGGGCGGCGTGGGCGGCGAGGTTTCCGGGCTGGGAGGGCAGGGACATGGCGGACCTCCGGGGACGGCACGTGTAACGATGGCGGTGGGGGCGATGGCGGCTAGCGGACCGTCGGCGGGGTGGTGAAGGAGTGGTAGGGCGGCGGCGAGGACAGGGTCCATTCCAGGGTGTCGGCCCCCTCCCAGGGCTTGGCCCCGGCCGGCTTGCCGCCGCGGATGCAGCGGACCACGTTGTAGAGGAAGAGCAGCTGGGCCGCACCGAGGACGAAGGCGCCGATGCTGGCGATCAGGTTGAACTCGGCGAATTGCAGGGCGTAGTCGGGAATGCGCCGCGGCATCCCGGCCAGGCCGAGGAAGTGCATGGGAAAGAAGGTGACGTTGAAGGCGATGGCGGTGAGCCAGAAATGGGTCTTGCCCAGGGTTTCGTCGTACATGTGGCCGGTCCATTTCGGCAGCCAGTAATACACCCCGGCCATGATGCTCATGGCTGCCCCGGAGAACAGTACGTAGTGGAAGTGGGCCACCACGTAGTAGGTGTCCTGCAACTGGATGTCCACCGGCACCAGGGCCAGCACCAGGCCGGAGAAGCCACCGATGGTGAACAGGCAGATGAAGGCGATGGCGAACAGCATCGGCGTCTCGAAGGTCAGGGAGCCCTTCCACAGGGTCGCTACCCAGTTGAACACCTTCACCCCGGTGGGGATGGCGATCAGCATGGTGGTGTACATGAAGAACAGCTGGCCGGCGGCCGGCATGCCGGTGGTGAACATGTGGTGCGCCCATACCAGGAACGACAGGAAGGCGATCGAGGCCACCGCCCAGACCATCGAGGTATAGCCGAACAGGGGCTTGCGGGCGAAGGTCGGCAAGATGGTGGAAACGATGCCGAACGCCGGCAGGATCATGATGTACACCTCCGGGTGGCCGAAGAACCAGAACACGTGCTGGAACAGCACCGGGTCGCCGCCGCCGGCCGCCGAGAAGAAGTGGGTGCCGAAGTGCCGGTCGGTGAGCAGCATGGTGATGGCGCAGGCCAGCACCGGCATCACCGCCACCAGCAGGAAGGCGGTGATCAGCCAGGTCCACACGAACAGGGGCATCTTCATCGGCGTCATGCCCGGCGCCCGCATGTTGAGGATGGTGACGATGATGTTGATCGCCCCCATGATCGACGACAGGCCCAGGATGTGGATCGCCAGAATGGTCATGTCGTAGGAGATGCCGCCCTGGAGGTAGAGGGGCGGGTACATGGTCCACCCCGCCGCCGCCGCCCCGCCGGGGACGAAGAAGGACGAAATGAGCAGGGTGCCCGCCGCCGGCAGCAGCCAGAAGCTCCAGTTGTTCATGCGCGGAAAGGCCATGTCCGGCGCGCCGATCTGCAAGGGCACCATCCAGTTCGCGAAGCCGACGAAGGCCGGCATGATCGCGCCGAAGATCATGATCAGCCCGTGCAGGGCGGTGAGTTGGTTGAACACCGCCGGCTCCACCAGCTGGATGCCCGGCCGCGCCAGCTCGGCCCGGATCAGCATGGCCAGGGCCCCGGCGAAGAGGAACATGGCGAAGGAGAACCACAGGTACAGGGTGCCGATGTCCTTGTGGTTGGTGGAGGTCAGCCAGCGGCGCAACCCGCCGGGAGGCGCGCCGTGGTGCTCCTCGGCGTAGTCCCGGGGCGGTTGCCCGGGCACGGGAATGGCGGGATTGGCAGAGTGGGCGTCCATGGGGCCTCCTCGTCTGGGCCGATGCGCTCGGCTAGTTCATTTGCCTGCCGGAGCCTGGGCCATGCCGGCGCCGCCGGCTGCATCCTTGGCCCGGGCAGCCGCCACGTCGGCAGGCTGGACCGCGGCCCCGGCCCGGTTGCTCCAGGAATTGCGCTCGTAGGTCAGCACCGCGGCGATCTCCAGGTCGGACAGCTGCTTGCCGAAGGCCTGCATGGCGGTGCCCGGGCGGCCGTGCAGCACTACGTCCAGGTGCCCTTCCACCGGGCCGGTGGCCACCTTGGAGCCGTCCAGGGCCGGGAAAGCGCCGGGGATGCCCTTGCCGGTGGGCTGGTGGCAGGCGGCGCAGTTGGTGGCGTACACCTTCTCGCCCTGGGCCTTCAGGTCGGCCAGGGCATAGGTGCGGGTCGCGGCGGCCCGGGCAGCGGCGTGCAGCTGCTTCTGGCTCGCCAGCCAGGCGTCGAACTCCGCCGGCGGCACGGCCTTCACCACCACCGGCATGTAGCCGTGGTTCACCCCGCACAGCTCGGCGCACTGGCCCCGGTACACGCCGGGCTCGTCCACCTTGAACCAGGTGTCGCGGATGAAGCCGGGAAAGGCGTCCTGCTTGACCCCGAAGGCCGGCACCCACCACGAATGGATCACGTCGGCGGCGGTCAGCACCAGCCGGATCTTCTTGCCCGTGGGCACCACCAGGGGATTGTCCACTTCGAGCAGGTAATGCTCGCCCTTGGCCGCCTGGTTCTCGATCTGCTCCCGGGGGGTGGCCAGGTTGCTGAAGAAGCGCACCGGTTCGTCGCTTTCCGGCGTGCCGTCCCGGGCCAGGTACTCGTATTCCCACTTCCACTGGTGGCCGGTGACCTTGATGGTCATGTCCGAGGCGCTGGTGTCCTTCATCGCCAGCACCGTCTCGGTGGCCGGCCAGGCCATGGCCACCAGGATCACCGCCGGAATGATGGTCCAGACGATCTCCAGGGGCGTGTTGTCGTGGAACTGGCTGGCCTGGGCGCCCCGGGAGCGGCGAAAGCGGATCAGGGCATAGACCAGGGGCAGGAAGACCACCACCAGGATGACGCCGCAGATCCACAGGATGGTGGTGTGCAGGTCCACGATCTGCCGGGCGATGACCGTCGCCGGCGCTTGCAGGTTAAGGGCGAATTCCGCCCGGGCCAGGCCCGGCGGCAGCGCCCCGGCGAGGAACGCGCACAGCAGCGGCATGGTCCGGGGGATGCCCCGCCGGCACGCCGTCGCCTGTCTCCAGCCATCGTTCTTTTTCATCGACCCCCTCCTCAACGGCGGAAGGGCGGACTTGCGACCGCGCTCCCGGCGAGGCCAGGGCCCGGGCGATCGGGCCTGGCGGGCGCCTTGCCGGCGGCGGCGGGGTGGGGGCATCCAGCACGCCCCGTTACCCCGACCAGCTGCCGGCAAAGCTCAAGGCGTGGGAGTGCGACGGCACCGAACAAGTTCCCAGCGGCATGAAGCGACCACCGGAACGGCCCGTCCCGCCTGGGCCGGCCGGAATGGGGAAACGAGCGGGAACGCGGGCGAAAAACAGGCGGAGGCGCGGCGCGGGAAGCGCCCGGGGCGTGGCCCTACAGCGCCCCTCAGCCCCCGGCCAGGAGCCGACGCAGGTCGGCGACAATGTCCTCCACCGGCGCGTCGTCGCGCAGGTACAGGCGCGGCCGGCCGGCGGTATCGAGCACGTAGGCGCCGGCGGAATGGTCCATGACGTAGCCCATGCCCCCGGGCACGTCGCGCCGGGCGGCGTAGATGCGGAAAGCCTGGGCGGCGGCGGCCACGTCCTCGGCGCTGCCGGTCAGGCCGACGAAATCCGGGTTGAACCAGGGCACGTAGCCGGCCAGCTGGGCCGGAGTGTCCCGGGCCGGGTCGATGCTGACGAACACCACCTGGACCCGCTTCGCCTCGTCGCCCAGGGCCTGCATCGCCGCGGCGAAGCGGGTCAGGGCCGTGGGGCACACGTCCGGGCAATGGGTGTAGCCGAAGAACAGCACCACCGCCTTGCCCCGGTAGTCGGCCAAGCGGCGCGGCTGGCCCTGGGTGTCGGTGAGCGGCCGGGGAAAGTCCGGCCCCACCGAGGCGCCGGTGATGTCGGTGGCGCGGAAGGGCGGCGGTGCCGGTTCGCCGCAGGCGGCCAGCAACAACGCCACGGCCAGCGCCGCCGCCAGGGCGCCCATCCCGTTCATCCATTCCGGCCGTCGCCGCATCGCTCTTTCTCCTCTCGTCCTCTCAATATCCGGCGCGCTCCGCCCGCGCCAGGCCTGGATTATGGCCGGCCCGGGCGGAAAAAATTCTCGGGGCATGGCGGGACGACGAAACTAAACGGGCCGGGCAGGCTTCAAACCCTGCGAAGCGATCGCCCGGGCGGCCCCGCCGCCCCACCTTCCTGCCCAGGAGATCGGGATGATGCCTCCGCCCGTGCCGCCCACCAAGCCTTGCGCAACTGCCGCCGCGATGCCCGCGCCGCCGGTGGTTGCGGCCGCCACTGCCGCGGCCAACCGCCGGCTGGTCAAACGCCTGCTCTGGCTGGTGGCCGGGGCCTTCGCCTTCGGCTTCGCCCTGGTGCCGCTCTACGACACCTTCTGCCGCCTCACCGGCATCAACGGCAAGACCGCCAACACTCCGGCGGCACCGCTGGTAGCCAGCGCCCCCGCCTCCCGGGTCGACCTGGCCCGCACCGTCTCCCTCGATTTCGTCGGCACCGCCATGCCCGGTCTGCCCTGGGAAGTGCGGCCGATCACCGGCCGCCTCGACCTGCATCCGGGCGAGGTCCACCAGGCCCGCTTCGTGGTGCACAACCGCTCGGAGCGCAGCATCGTCGGCCAGGCCATCCCCAGCGTCTCGCCGGGCAACGCCGCCCAGTACTTCAACAAGCTCGACTGCTTCTGCTTCCAGCAGCAGACCCTGGCCCCCGGGGAAACCCGGGAACTGGTGGTGACCTTCATCCTCGACCCGGCCCTGGACCCGGACGTGCGGGACGTGACCCTGTCCTACGCCTTCTTCATCCAGCCCGGCCCCCGGTCCTGAATCTGCCTGAATTCGCCTGAATCCGAACGCCCAACCCCACCCTAGCGCACCGCCGGCAGCCAGCCCAGGCGGAACGCCACGAGCAGGAGTAGGAACAGCATGATGGACAAGCCGATGCGCACCGTCAGCGCCCGCACCGCCCGGGTGCCCTGGCCCCGGTCGCGGTAGAGGAACACCAGCCCGGAAAACAGGCTGGCGACGATGGCCAGCAACACCGCGATCACCACCAGTTTGAAGACCATGGCCGACGCTCCCTTCCCTTCATTCGAGTCGTTCGATTCGATCGATCCGGTCGCTCCATTCCCCGAGCCCCCGGCGGAACCCTGCGCGCTCTGCCGTCCGCTCCACCCAGCCCTGGTGCCGGCGGACGGCCCGCTGGGCGGCGCAGCGCACGAACCTTCTCCCTCTCAGAGCGCCCCGCGCCGCTGGCGGTTCCGCCCCGGCTGGCCCGCCACCCTGACCACCGCCCTGCTGCTGCCCCTGTTGATCGCCCTCGGGCAGTGGCAGCTCGGCCGGGCCGAGACCAAGGAGGCGCGCCGCGCCGAACTGGCGGCCCGCAGCCAGTTCGCCCCCTGGCTCCTGGACGGCACCGCCCCCCTGCCCACCGCCGAGGCCCTGGCCTACCGGCCGGTCGAGGCCGCGGGCGAGTACGACGCCGCCCACCAGATGCTGCTGGACAACCAGGTGCACGACGGCCAGGCCGGCTACCGGGTCATCACCCCCCTCACCCTGGCCGGCGGCGACCGGCCGCAACAGATCCTGGTGGACCGGGGCTGGGTGCCGGCCCCAGCCGATCGCAGCCATGCCCCCCAGGTGCCGGCGCCCCAAGGCCCGGTGCTGGCGCGGGGAACCGCCATGCCCCCGGCGAAAGCCGCGTTCCTCCTCGCGCCCGAAGAGCCCGGCCTGGAAAACGGCCACTGGCGCGGGGTTTGGCAATACCTCACCCCGGAACGCTACGCCGCCGCCCGCCAGGCCGCCAATGCTGCCCCCGCCGTCGACGTGGCGCCGGTGGTGCTCCCGGTGGTGCTCCAGCTGGCCGCCCCGGACGGTGCCGCGCCCGGGCGCGGCGGCGAAGCCCGCGGCGAAAGCGTCGCTGTCGCACCCGCATCCCGGACCGCCCCCCAGCTCCAGCCCCTCCCCCTCGCCCCCCTGCCCCCGGACGACGGTGCCGCGCGCAACCGGGCCTACGCCGGGCAATGGTTTGCCTTCGCCGCCACCCTGGCGGCGCTCTACGTCGGACTCAACCTGAGGCGCCGCCCATGACCGCCACCCTGATCCCCCTGCGCCGCACCGCCGCCCGGCCCCAGCCCGCGCCGCCAGCGGCGCCTCCCTCACCCGACTCCCCCATCCAGGCCGCCCGCCGCCGCTTCTGGCCGATGGCCGGCGTGTTCGCCCTGTTCGCCCTGCCCCTGGTGCTCGGCTGGGGGTTGTTCGCCCTGGGCTGGCGGCCCGGCGGCTCGCCCCACGGCGTCCTGATCCAGCCGCCCCAGCCCCTGCCGCCGGCCCTGGCGGCCAACGACGCCAATGCGCCGACCGCCGGCCGCTGGCAGGTGCTGCTGGTGGGCAAGGGGCCCTGTGGCACCGACTGCCAGGCGGCCCGCCGCACCCTGACCCAGTTGCGCGCCACCCTGGGCAAGAACGCCGACCGGGTGGCCCTGCGCGAAGTCCCCGTAACACCGCCCGACCTGGGCGCCGCCGGCCAGCCCCCGGCCGCCTACCGCTTCTACCTGGCCGACCCCTTGGGCCGGCTGATCCTGGCCTATCCGGCAGCCGTGCCCTGGGGCGACCTGCGCCAGGACCTGGACCGGCTGCTCAAGTATTCCTGGGTGGGCTAGGGACGTCCGTCCGGCCCGAACAAGAAAAGGAGGAGACCATGCTGACCGCCACCCCCACGCCCGCCGGTCCGGAGGCTGCCCACACCCACGCCCGCGCCGCCATCCTGGCCCGGCCCCAGCCCCTCGCCCTCAAGCTCGCCGCCTTCTGGCGCCAGTGCAAACCCCGGGTGAACAGCCTGATCGTGTTCACCGCCATGATCGGCATGGTCCTGGCCACCCCGGGGCTGCCCGGCGCCGGAGTGTTCGTCGCCGCCTCCCTGGGCATCGCCCTGGTGGCCGGGGCGGCGGCGGCCATCAACTGCCTGGTGGAGCGGCACATCGACGCGCGCATGGCCCGCACCCGGGGCCGCCCCCTGGTGCGCGGCGAGATCGGCGCCGTCGAGACCCTGACCCTCGCCACCCTGGTGGGGGGTACCGGCCTGGCGGTGCTGCACCTGTGGGTGAACGACCTGACCATGTGGCTGACCCTGGCCACCTTCCTCGGCTACGCGGTGATCTACACGGTCATCCTCAAGCCGGCCACGCCCATGAACATCGTCATCGGCGGCGCCTCCGGGGCCATGCCGCCGCTGCTCGGCTGGGCGGCGGTGACCGGCCAGGTGGGGGCCGAGGCCCTGGCCCTGTTCCTCATCGTCTTCACCTGGACCCCGCCCCACTTCTGGCCCCTGGCCTGCTACCGGCGCGACGACTACGCCCAGGCCGGCCTGCCCATGCTGCCGGTGACCCACGGGGTGGCCCACACCTGCACCCAGAGCCTGGTGTACGTGATCGCCCTGTGCGGCGTGAGCCTGCTGCCGGTGGCCATCGGCATGGCCGGCGGCCTCTACCTGGCGGCGGTGCTGGTCCTCGACGCCCTGTTCCTGGCGCGCACCTGGCAACTATGGCGGGCCTATTCCGACGCCCTGGCGCGCAAGGTGTTCCGCACCTCGATCGTCTATCTGTTCGGCCTGTTCGCCGCGCTCCTGGCCGATCACTTCCTGGGCCTGCCGGGTACGGCCTGAGGCGGCGGTGGCATCAATATATCAATTTTATTCATGTATCCCGACCGGCGTATCGCCAAACTCCAATACTGGCGCGGACCTTGTATTTCGAACCAGGCGAATACATGAAATTTATTAATACATCGGCCGCCCCAGCCCGCTGGAAGGCGGCCGATCCACCGGCATTGGCGCCCGCCCCCCTCTTCCTATTTTTGCTCTCCCCCCCGAGTCCATCATGACCCTCGCTCTTTACCGCCGCCTCGCCCTGCTCGCCGCCCTCCTCGCCCTGGGGGTGGTCGCCCTGGGCGCCTACGTGCGCCTGTCCGACGCCGGCCTGGGCTGCCCCGACTGGCCCGGCTGCTACGGCCATCTGGTGGGGGTGCCGGACGCCCCCCACGAGCACGCCCAGGCGGCCCGGCTGTTCCCCGACCGGCCGGTGGAAGCGGCCAAGGCGTGGAAGGAGATGATCCACCGCTACGCCGCCGGCACCCTGGGCCTGCTCATCGCCGCCCTGGCGGTGGGCGCCTGGCGCGGGGTATGGACCGAGCGCGGGCCGCTGCGCCGCGCCCTGCCCACGGCCCTGGTCGGGCTGGTGCTGTTCCAGGCCCTGCTCGGCATGTGGACCGTGACCCTGCTGCTCAAGCCCCTGGTGGTCACCGCCCACCTGCTGGGCGGCATGCTCACCTGGGGCGGCCTGCTGGCCCTCAACCTGCAACTGCGCCCGAACCTGACGCCGGCGCCGGAGCGGCTGCCGGCGGCCAGCCCGGGACTGCGCCGGGGCGCCGCCCTGTTCGTGCTGCTGGTGCTGGGCCAGATCGCCCTGGGGGGCTGGGTGAGCAGCAACTACGCGGCCCTGGCCTGCGGCGATTTCCCCGCCTGCACCGGCGGCCAAGCCTGGCCGGCGGCGGACTGGCACCACGCCTTCACCCTCGACCGCAGCCTGGGCGCCACCGCCGACGGCGCGCTGCTGCCCGGCGCGGCGCTCACCGCCATCCACTTGGCCCACCGGGCCGGCGCCCTGGCGGTGCTGGCCGCCGCCGCCGCCCTGGCCTTGGCTTTGCTGCGCCAGGGGCACCGCGGCGCGGCCGCCGCCCTGGCCGGGCTGACGCTGCTCCAGGCCGGGCTGGGGGTCGCCAACGTGCTGGCGACCTTGCCCCTGCCCCTGGCGGTGGCCCACAACACGGGCGCCGCCCTGCTCCTGGCCGGCGCCCTGGCCCTGTGCCACCGCCTGGCCCGGGCACCCCGGCGGGATCGGGACGCACCGGCCCCCCGGCCCGGCGGCTGGCGCCAGTTGCATCCGGCCGGGTGAACGGCGCCGCCGCCCCGCAACGATTGACCGACGTTCGCCGCCAATCGCAGCAAAAATCACCCCATGAACGGCAAAAAGCCCGCACGAAGCGGGCTTTTTGCCGTTGGACGCAAACGTCCGGCGATCAGCGATTGAATCAGCGGTTGGGCTGGGGCGTCAGGCGCAGGTAGGGCTTGATGGCGTTCCAGCCCTTGGGGAACTTGGCCTTGAGCACCTCGGGGTCGGTGATGGAGGGCACGATCACCACGTCGTCGCCGTCCTGCCAGTTCGCCGGGGTGGCCACGCTGTGGTACTCGGTGAGCTGGAGCGAATCCACCACCCGCAGGATTTCGTTGAAGTTGCGCCCGGTGCTGGCCGGGTAGGTGATGGTCAGGCGCACCTTCTTCTGCGGGTCGATGACGAACAGGGAACGCACCGTGGCGGTGGCGCTGGCGTTGGGGTGGATCAGGTCGTACAACTCGGACACCTTGCGGTCGGCGTCGGCGATGATCGGGAAATTGACCACCGTCTTCTGGGTCTCGTTGATGTCCTCGATCCAGCGTTTGTGGGACTCCACCGGGTCCACCGACAGGGCGATGACCTTGACGTTGCGCTTCTTGAATTCGTCGGCCAACTTGGCGGTGAAGCCCAGCTCGGTAGTGCACACCGGAGTGAAATCGGCCGGGTGGGAGAACAGGATGCCCCAGCTGTCGCCCAGCCACTCGTGAAAGCGGATCGGGCCCAGGGAGGACTCTTGCTCGAAGTCGGGGGCGGTATCGCCCAGGCGCAGGGAAGCCATGCGGATCTCCGGAAGGAACAGGTGAATTCATTCTGGACAGCGGCCGCCCCGGGGCCAAATAACGTTTGCTGATGAGCTTAGAACCCGGGCTTCGTCCCGCCCCCCCCTCCGGCGCCTTGCCCGCCGGGCGCGGCTATGTCATCGTCACGGCCTGACGGATTTCTGACCGATTCACGCGTTTTACATTACCGCCACCGCCCCAGCCATCATGAGCAAGACCCTCTACGACCTGCTCGAAGTCTCGTCCACCGCCTCCGCCGAAACCATCGCCGCCGCCCACCAGCGCCTGGCCGACAAGTACCACCCCCACGCGCCCCACAACCAGGGCACGGCGGACGACGGAGACGCGCTCAACCGCTACAAGGCGATCAACGACGCCTTCCAGGTGCTGTCCCGCCCCGAATCGCGCCAGCGCTACGACCAGCAATTGGCGTCCAAGGCCGATGCCGCCGCCACGGCGGCGATGCTTGCGCCCCCGCCATCGCGGCGCCTGGGCTGGGTGGCCGTCCTGCTGATCGGCGCCGCCCTGGTCGGCGGCTGGCAATACCAGAGCCGGCAGGAGGCCGAAAAAGCCCGCGCCCTGGCCGAGGTCGAACGTCAGGCCAAGGAGCGGCGCGCCCTCGAACTGGCCGCCGAACTGGAAAAGACGCGCCTGCTCCAGGAGGCCGCCGAAGCCCGCCAGCAGGCCCAGCTCCAGGCCCAGGCCGAACGGGACGCCCAGCACAGCTACGAGGTCGCCAATGCCCGGGCCGACGCGGCATTGCATTCCCGGGAAGTGGCTGCCGCCAACGCCGCCCGGGAAAACCGCCGCCAGCAGCAACAGGTGCTCGCCCTGGAACAGGAACGCCAGCGCGAAGCCCAGCAGCGCCTGGAGCGGGACAAGGCGACCCTGCGCCAGATGGAATACGACAACCGGCGCGGACCGAGCTACCGCAGCTATTGACCCCCCCAAGGCGCCTGAATCGGGCGCTCCGGACGATCAGGCCGGGAAGGGGAAAAAGGAAGGGGCGGCAGCCCGAGCGCCGAACGGCGCCCGGGGGCCGGGTCAGCCCCGCGCAGCCAGGGCGTCCAGCAGCTTGCCGTGGATGCCGCCGAAGCCGCCGTTGCTCATCACCAGCACCTGGTCGCCGGGCCGGGCGGCGGCCACCACCTCGGCCACCAGGGCGTCCAGGTCGTCGCGCACCACGGCCTTGTCGCCGAGGGGCGCCAGGGCGGCAGCGGCGTCCCAGCCCAGGTTGGCGGCGTAGCAGAACACCCGGTCGGCCTCGGCCAGGGAGCCGGGCAGGGCGTTTTTCATCACCCCCAGCTTCATGGTGTTGGAGCGGGGCTCCAGCACCGCCAGGATGCGGGTATCCGCCCCCACCTTGCGGCGCAGGCCGGCCACGGTGGTGGCGATGGCGGTCGGATGGTGGGCGAAGTCGTCCACCACCGTCACCCCGCCGGCCACGCCGCGCACTTCCATGCGCCGCTTGACGTTCTTGAAGCGGGACAGGGCAGCCAGTCCATCCTCCAGGCGCACGCCGACGTGGCGGGCGGCAAGCAGGGCGGCTACGGCGTTGGCCCGGTTGTGGTCGCCGGTCACCTCCCAGGTGGTCTCGCCCACCAGGCGCTCGCCCTCGTAGAGCGCCAGGGCGCCGCTGGCGTCGTCGCCCCGGGTGTGGAAGCCCGCTGGGTCGTTGAAGCCCACCTGCTCGGACCAGCAGCCCCGGGCCAGGACCCGTTCCAGGCTGGCCTCGCCCCGGTTGGTGACGATCTGGCCGATCCGCGGCATGGTCCGCACCAGATGGTGGAACTGGGTTTCGATCGCCGCCAGATCAGCAAAGATGTCGGCATGATCGAATTCCAGGTTGTTGAGGATGGCGGTCTTGGGCCGGTAGTGGATGAACTTGGAGCGCTTGTCGCAGAAGGCCGTGTCGTACTCGTCGGCCTCGACCACGAAGAAGGGCGAACCGCCCAGCCGGGCCGACACGCCGAAGTTGAGCGGCACCCCACCGATCAGGAAGCCCGGGGCGTAGCCGCAGTCTTCGAGAATCCAGGCCAGCATCGACGAGGTGGTGGTCTTACCGTGGGTGCCAGCCACCGCCAGTACCCAGCGGCCTTGCAGGATGTGCTCGGCGAACCACTGGGGGCCGGAGACGTAGGGCAGCCCCTTGTCGAGAATGGCCTCCAGCAGCGGGTTGCCCCGGGAGATGGCGTTGCCGACCACGAACAGGTCGGGTTCCAGGGCCAGTTGCTCCTCGCCATAGCCGGACACCAGTTCGATGCCGGCGGCGGCCAGCTGGTCGCTCATCGGGGGATAGACGTTCAGGTCGCAGCCGGTGACCCGGTGGCCGGCGGCGGCGGCCAGCTGGGCGATGCCGCCCATGAAGGTGCCGCAGACACCGAGAATGTGGATGTGCATGTTGTAATGGGAATGCGTTGGGGGCGGGATACAATGGGACGCGTGGACTGGGGGCTGCGCCACACGCCGCCGCCCCCGAGGACTGGACGGGATTCTACCCGAGCCCGTCCCCTACCCGAGGCCATCGCCATGCCCCGTCGCAACACCGCCACCCCGTCCCGCCGCCAGCACCCGGCCAGCCCGCGCCAGGCCGAAATGCTGCGCCAGACCATCGCCTCCACCGCCGCCCGGCTGATCGCCGAGGACGGCTCCCTCGACTACGAACTGGCCAAGCGCAAGGCCGCCCGCCAGCTCAACCTCGCCGACGGCGAGGGGCTGCCCACCAACGCCGAGGTGGAATCGGCCCTGCGCACCCACCAGGCCCTGTACCAGGGCGACGAACAGCGCGACCGGCTCCAGGGCATGCGCCAGGTAGCCCTGGAGGCGATGCGCGAGTTCGAGCGTTTCAGCCCTTATCTGACCGGCTCGGTGCTCGACGGCACCGCCGGGCGCTACGCCGAGATCGACCTGCTGCTCTACCCGGACTCGGCCAAGGACGTGGAAATCTACCTGCTCAACCGCAACATCCCCTTCGAGCACGTCACCCCGCGCCACGACCGGGTCGAAGCGGTGTTGCAACTGGATTGGCACGGTGCCCCGGTGAACCTGGTGATCTACCCGCCGGACGACGAGCGGGTGACCTTCCGCAGCCGGGACGGCCGGGTGCGGGAACGGGCCCGCCGCGAGGCGGTGGAATCCTTGGTCGCCGCCAACGCCTGACCCCGGCGCCACGGCACGGGGTAAAAGCGGCCATCTGTGGCGAACGTCGGACAAACTGGTTTGCAGCAGGCATAGCGCCCCACGCCACCGCCAACGCCGCTCCAAATGGCCGGCCAACCCGCCCGGGGCCGGCCTCCCCCGACCATGCCAGGCGCAAAACGGCCCCATGACGGCGTTTTCGCCCCCCAGGCGCCGCCCCGGGCTACGTGATTCCCGTCTGGACAAACTCCGGCGATTTCCGGCAAACTTGCCGGCATGCAGCGCCGAAAATCCACCTCCGGCAAAACCAAAACCGCCCGCGAAGGCGCCTCCGCAGTCGAGGCGCGCACGCCGCGGCTACTGGTCTTGCACGGCCCCAACCTCAACCTGCTGGGCACCCGGGAACCGCAAATCTACGGTTCCACCACCCTGGCCGACATCAACCTGGCCCTGGCGCGCCGGGCCGAAGCGGCAGGCGTCGAGCTGGTGGCGTTCCAGAGCAACCACGAGGGGGCGCTGATCGAGCGCATCCACGCGGCCCGGGACGAAGGCGTGGCGTTCATCATCATCAATCCGGCGGCGTACACCCACACCAGTGTCGCCCTGCGCGATGCCCTGGCAGGCGTCGGCATCCCCTTCATCGAGGTGCATCTGTCGAACGTGCATGCCCGGGAACCTTTCCGGCAGCATTCCTACTTCTCCGACCTGGCCGTGGGCGTCGTCTGCGGCCTGGGGGCCGAGGGCTATTCCCTGGCCCTGGAATACGTCCTGGCCCGCATCGCCGCCAGCGACACGGCCTGAGCTCCGTCGGACAGCCTTCCGGGGCGGCCATCTTGCCGCCCCAACCAAATTTCCAAGTTCAAAACGTCCTGCATAAATCATCCCGTGCGCCCCGTTGCGCGCTTTTTTTGGGGAGAAATCAAGAATGGATCTGCGTAAGCTCAAGAAACTGATCGACCTGGTGCAAGAGTCCGGCATCTCCGAGCTGGAGGTGACCGAAGGCGAAGAGAAGGTGCGCATTGCCAAACACTTGGCCGCCCCCACCGCCGCCCCCCAGGCCTATGTGATGCCCGCCGCCCCGGCCGCCGCTGCCCCCGTGGCCGCCACTATGGCTCCGGAAGCCCCCGCCGCCGACGCCCTGCCGGAAGGCACCGTGGTCAAGAGCCCCATGGTCGGCACCTTCTATCGTTCCCCCTCCCCCGGCGCCAGCGCCTTCGTCGAGGTGGGCCAGGCGGTCAAGGCCGGCGAGACCCTGTGCATCATCGAGGCCATGAAGCTCCTCAACGAAATCGAGGCAGAAGTCTCGGGCACCGTGAAGGCCATCCTGATCGAGAACGGCCAGCCGGTAGAATTCGGCGAGCCGCTGTTCGTCATCGGCTAAGGAGTCGGACAGCATGTTCGACAAGGTCCTCATCGCCAACCGGGGCGAGATCGCGCTGCGTGTGCAGCGCGCCTGCCGGGAACTGGGCATCAAGACGGTGGTGGTGCACTCCGAGGCCGACCGCGAAGCCAAGTACGTCAAGCTCGCCGACGAGTCGGTGTGCATCGGCCCGGCCCCCTCCGCCCAGAGCTACCTCAACATCCCCGCCATCATTTCGGCGGCGGAAGTCACCGACTCCCAGGCCATCCACCCGGGCTACGGCTTCCTTTCCGAGAACGCCGACTTCGCCGAGCGGGTCGAGTCCTCGGGCTTCGTCTTCATCGGCCCCAAGGCCGACACCATCCGCCTGATGGGCGACAAGGTCTCGGCCAAGGACGCCATGAAGGCCGCCGGCGTGCCCTGCGTGCCCGGTTCCGACGGCGCCCTGCCGGAAGACCCCAAGGAGATCGTCAAGATCGCCCGCAGCGTCGGCTACCCGGTGATCATCAAGGCCGCCGGCGGCGGCGGTGGCCGCGGCATGCGCGTGGTGCACACCGAGGCCGCCCTGGTTAACGCCGTGCAAATGACCCGCCAGGAGGCCCAGACCGCCTTCGGCAACCCGACCGTGTACATGGAGAAGTTCCTGGAGAATCCGCGCCACGTGGAAATCCAGGTGCTCGCCGACCAGCACGGCAACGCCGTGTATCTGGGCGAACGGGACTGCTCGATGCAGCGCCGCCACCAGAAGGTGATCGAAGAGGCGCCGGCCCCGGGCATTCCCCCGCGGCTGATTGCCAAGGTGGGCGAACGCTGCGCCGAAGCCTGCCGCAAGATCGGCTACCGGGGCGCCGGCACCTTCGAATTCCTCTATGAAAACGGCGAGTTCTACTTCATCGAGATGAACACCCGGGTCCAGGTGGAACACCCGGTCACCGAGCTGATCACCGGCATCGACATCGTCCAGGAACAGATCCGCGTCGCCGCCGGCGAGAAGCTGCGCGTCAAGCAGCGCGACATCGTACTCAAGGGCCACGCCATCGAGTGCCGCATCAACGCCGAAGACCCGTTCAACTTCGTGCCCTCCCCCGGCACCATCGACGGCTGGCACCCGCCCGGCGGCCCCGGCATTCGCGTGGATTCCCACGTCTATGCCGGCTACCGCGTCCCGCCCCACTACGATTCGATGATCGGCAAGGTGATCGCCTACGGCGAAACCCGGGAGCAGGCCATCCGCCGCATGCGCATCGCCCTGTCGGAAATGGCCGTCACCGGCATCAAGACCAACATCGCGCTACACCAGGAATTGATGCAGGACGCCCGCTTCGTCGAAGGCGGCACCAGCATCCACTACCTGGAAGAGAAGCTCGCCGCCCGCGGCGAGATCAAGAAGAAGGACTGACGTCATGGCCTGGCTTTCGGTGCGGCTGATTACCGATGCGGCCGGCGCCGAAGCGCTGGCCGACGCCCTGATGGAGCACGGGGCGCTGACCGCCTCGATCGAGGATGCCGACGCCGGCACCCCCGACGAGGAGCCCCAGTTCGGCGAACCGGGCATGATCACCCAGCCGGGCTGGAAACGCTCGGCGGTGGTCGCCCTGTTCGACGCCGATGCCGACCTGGCCGCCAGCCTGGCGCTGGCCGCCGGGGAGGCCGGCCTCAACGCCGTGCCCCCCTTCACCACCGAGACTGTGGAAGAGCAGAACTGGGTGCAGCTCACCCAGAGCCAGTTCGACCCCATCCCCATTTCCGGCCGGCTGTGGATCGTGCCCTCCTGGCACGAGGCGCCGGACCCGGGCGCGGTGAACCTGATCCTCGACCCGGGCATGGCCTTCGGCACCGGCTCCCACCCCACCACCCGGCTGTGCCTGGAGTGGCTGGAAGCCAACCTGAAGGGCGGCGAGACCGTCCTCGACTACGGCTGCGGCTCGGGCATCCTCGGCATCGCCGCCGCCCGGCTGGGCGCCGCCAGCGTGGTCGGGGTGGACATCGATCCCCAGGCGGTGGATGCCGCCGTCGCCAACGCCGAGCGCAACGCGGTCGCCGCCCAGTGCCGCTTCCACGACTCGGCCGCGCCGGTGGACGGCCTGTTCGACGTGGTGGTGGCCAACATCCTCTCCAATCCGCTCAAGATGCTCGCCCCGGCCCTGGCCGGCCACGTCCGCCCCGGCGGCTGGCTGGTGCTCTCGGGTATCCTGGCGGAACAGGCCGAGGAAATGTGCGCCCTCTACTCCACCTACCTGCCCACCGCCCTGGCCGACAGCCGGGAAGGCTGGGTATGCTTGGCCGGCCAACGCCATCCCTGACGGCCGGGCGCTGACCGCGCCCGCTCCCGGAGTTTTGTCATGCTGACCCGCTGCCCCGCTTGCCAGACTACCTTCCGCATCACCCCGGAACAGCTCCAGGCCCGGTCCGGACGGGTGCGCTGCGGCCAGTGCCAGCACGTCTTCGACGCCCGGGAACACCTGGAAGCAGACCCCAGCGACGAAACCATCCTGGCCGCGCCCCTGGAACCTGCCGAGGCTCCAGCCGCCGAGCCCCCGGCAATCTCCCCCGCAGCGCATCCCGCCGACCTGCCGCTGGACGCCCCCACCCGGCTCCCTACCGACCTGGAGTTCCAGTCGGAGCCCCAGCCCCTGGCACTCGACGTGTCGGAGTCCCCCGTCGAGGCCGCGCCCCTGCTCGACCCCGCCTGGGACCCGGCCGGGGAAACCCTCCTCGCCCCCGGCCCGGACTGGGACCCGGCGGGCGAAACCGTACTCGTCCCCCGCCCCGACATGGCGCCGGAGGAGGCGAAACCCGTCCCAGACGGCGCCATCGCCGCGGACGGCCGCGCTGTACCGCCGGATGAGCCGGGCGCCGAACCCGGCCCGGCCGATGCCGAGCTCCAATCCGAGCCCAACGCCGAACCTGCCGCCGAGGAAGCTGCCCCCGCCGCCCCCCTCAACCCGGTCCTGACCCCGGACCCGAGCGACCCGATCCTGGCCCGGGACCACACCGAGATTCCCGGCTACAGCAAATGGGCCCAGGCCCCCCTGGCCGGCGGCGCCGGTGGCCTGGGCCTGGGTGCATCCCAGCAGCGCCCCGCCTGGCCCTACGCCCTGGCGGCGACCCTGCTCGTGCTCGTCCTGCTCGGCCAGGCCGCCGCCTACTGGCGCACCGAGCTGTGCACCAGCGTGCCGGCCCTGCGCGGCGTGTTCGCCGCCCTGGGCATGAAGGTGCCCCTGCCTCGGGTCACCGAAAAGATCAGCCTGGAAGCCTCCGACCTGCAATCCGACGCCAGCCGCGGCCTTCTGGTGCTGCAGGCCACCCTGCGCAACCGGGCGGCCTTCGCCCAGGCCTACCCGTCCCTGGACCTGGCCCTCACCGACGTGGGCGACACGGTGGTGCTGCGCCGCACCCTGGCTCCGGCGGACTACCTGCCGGCGGGCGCCCCCGCCGAGTTCGCCCCGGGGGCCGACCTGGCCGTCAAGGTGTGGCTGGACATCAAGCCCCTGGAAGCCGCCGGCTACCGGCTGGTGGTGTTCTACCCCTGACCCCGGCGGCAGGCGCTGCGCCGCCGTAATCGCCCGGTCATCTGGCGCAGGCATAGTCCTGCCCTGCAAGTCTCTCGGGAATAGCTTTCGGCCCGCCGGCAACGGCGGGCCGTTTTTTTCGCGCTAAACTTGCGGGTTTTCCGGAGCGGCCCGCCGCCCCGGCCATTCCAACCCGCCCATTCCTATTCCCGCCACCATTCCCATGCGCACCCTGATCTGCGGCTCCATCGCCTACGACAACATCATGGTCTTTCCGGACCACTTCAAGAATCACATCCTGCCGGACAAGATCCACATGCTGAACGTGTCGTTCCTGGTGCCCCAGCTGCGCCGGGAATTCGGCGGCTGCGCGGGCAACATCGCCTACAGCCTCAAGCTGCTCGGCGGCGAACCCCTGATCATGGCCACCGTGGGCGAGGACGTCGCTCCCTACCGGCAGCGCCTCGGCGACCTGGGGTTGAATCAGGACCACGTGCGCCTGGTGCCGGGCAGCTACACCGCCCAGTGCTTCATCACCACCGACCTGTCGGACAACCAGATCACCGCCTTCCACCCGGGCGCCATGAGCTTCTCCCACGAGAACAAGGTGGCCGACGCCAAGGATGTGGTGCTGGGCATCGTCGCCCCGGACGGCCGGGACGGCATGATCGAGCACGCCCGCCAGTTCGCCGCGGCCGGCATCCCCTTCATCTTCGATCCGGGCCAGGGCATGCCCATGTTCGACGGCGCCGACCTGCTGGCCTTCCTCGAGCAGGCCACCTACGCCGCCTTCAACGATTACGAGGCCCAGTTGCTGATGGACCGCACCGGCCTCTCCCTGGAGGCCCTGGCGGAGAAGGTCACTGCCCTGATAGTCACCAAGGGCGCCGAAGGCTCGGACATCTACGTGGGCGGCCGCAAGCTCACCATCCCCTGCGTCAAGGCCGAAGCCGTGGTGGACCCCACCGGCTGCGGCGACGCCTACCGGGCCGGCCTGCTCTACGGCATTGCCGCCGGTTTCGACTGGGAAACCACCGGGCGCCTGGCCTCCCTGCTCGGCGCGATCAAGATCGCCCAGGCCGGCCCGCAGAACCACCATTTCACCCGCGATTACATCGCGCAACGCTTCGTCACCGAATTCGGCTACCGGCCTTGGTAAGCTCTGCCGAGCGCAGTATGCTTTTCCCATACCACCAAGAACGATCAAGGAGCCCGACATGACCCGCCCCGCCGCTCTCTCCATGCCCCTCTCCGCCTCCCGCCTGGCGCTGCTCGCCCTGGTGGGCGGCACCGTGCTGATTTCCGCCGGTTGCGCCTCCAGCCGCTCCGGCGAGGTCTATAGCCGCGACCAGGCGCGCCAGGAACAGGTGGTGCGCATGGGCGTGGTCGAAGCCGTCAAGCCGGTGCAGATCGAAGGCACCAAGACCCCGGTCGGCGGCCTGGCCGGCGCCGCGGTGGGCGGTGTGGCCGGCAGCAACGTGGGCGGCGGCAAGGGCCAGATCATCGGCGGCATCATCGGTGCCGTGGCCGGCGGCCTGGCCGGCGCGGCGGCCGAGGAAGGCCTGACCCGCAAGCAGGGCCTGGAAATCACCGTGCGCCTCGACAACGGCTCCCTGATCGCCGTGGTGCAGGAAGCCGATCAGCAGTTCGCCCCTGGCGACCGGGTGCGGGTGCTGTCCGGCGGCGGCGCCACCCGCGTATCGCGCTGATCCGCGCGCCGCTACCGGCATATCACGGGGCCCTGCGGGGCCTCGTGGCGTTTCCGCCCTCCAGGTCATGGACGGTTAATGCGGCTGCAACCGGTCTGTCATGGTCGATCCGTACAGTGGTCCCCATCGAACGAGAGGGAGCACTCCATGACGACCCCAGCCGACCAGTCCCCGGTCTTGCACAACGCCGACGCCGCCGCCCAGGACCAATCCGCCGCGCGCCAGCGCCGCCACCTGAGCGTGGGCCTGACCCGCAGTCCCCGTGAAATCGAAGAAGCCCAGCGCCTGCGCTACCGGGTGTTCGCCCAGGAAATGGGCGCCAACCTGCAATGCCGCACCCCGGGCGTTGACCAGGACATGTTCGACGCTCATTGCGAGCACCTGGTGGTGCGCGACGAGGACAGCGGCGAGGTGGTGGGCACCTACCGCATCCTGTCGCCCGAAGCCGCGCGCAAGATCGGCAACTACTACACCGAGGGCGAGTTCGACCTGACCCGCCTGCAGCACCTGCGCCCCAAGCTGGTGGAAGTGGGCCGCTCCTGCGTCCATCCCGACTACCGCAGCGGCGCCACCATCACCCTGCTGTGGTCCGGCCTCTCCCGCTTCATGCTGGAGAACGGCTACGACTACCTGATCGGCTGCGCCTCGGTGTCCATGGCCGACGGGGGCTTCGCCGCCGCCGCGTTGTATCATCGCCTGACCGAGCACATGTCGCCCCTGGAATACCGGGTCTTCCCCCGGGTGCCCCTGCCCCTGGACGCCCTGAGCCGCGAAGCGGCCGCCAGCAGCGAAGCGCTGGTGCCGCCCCTGGTCAAGGGCTACCTGCGCGCCGGCGCCTGGGTGTGCGGCGAGCCGGCCTGGGACCCGGACTTCAACACCGCCGACCTGCCGGTGCTGCTGCCCATGTCCCGGGTGGATGCCCGCTACGCCAAGCACTTCCTGAAGAACGGCGCCTGAGCGCGCCGGCGGCAACCGCCCGATCCCGGGGAGGCGCCTGCGTCTCCCCGTTTGTCGTTTCACCTCGCGAGTCCGAAACTGAACGCCCCCGCTCCTTCCCTGGCCCACCCCGACGGCAACGCCGCGGCCGCGCCAGACACGCTTTCGCGCACCGCCCCGCGCCCCACCACCCGGGTCGTGCGCCTGTTCCGCTGCGCCCGGCTGGTGCTCCATCTCGTCCAGGGCGTGCTGACCCTGATGCTGGTCTATCCCTGGACCTCGCCGCGCCACCGCCGCGCCTTGAAGCGCCGCTGGGCCCGGCAGCTGCTGGCCATGCTCGGCTTCGCCCTGGAGGTCCGCCACGCCGACGGCGCGGTGCTGCCCCCCGCCGGCCTGGTGGTGGCCAACCACGTGTCCTGGATCGACATCTACGCCCTCAACGCCACCTCGCCGGTGGCCTTCGTCTCCAAGGCAGAGGTGCGCCAGTGGCCGGTGATCGGCTGGTTGGCGGCCCACACCGACACCATCTTCCTGCGCCGCGGCAGCCGGGGCCACGCCAAGGTGGTCAACGGGGAGATCGAGTCGGCGATGACCGCCGGCGCCCATGTGGCCTTGTTTCCGGAAGGCACCACCACCGACGGCACCCATCTGCTGCACTTCCACGGCGCCCTGCTGCAACCGGCGGTGGAAACAGGGCTGCCGGTGATCCCCATCGCCCTGTCGTACCACGAGGCCGACGGGCGCCCCAGCCTGGCGCCGGCCTATGCCGGGGACACCACCATGGGCCAGTGCCTGGGCGCCATCCTGACGCGCCGTCGGCTGATCGTGCGGGTGCAGATTCTGCCCCCCCTCGACACCGGACCCGATTCGCCCTGCGCCGACCGCCGCACCCTGGCGCGCACCGCCCGGGCCAGCATCGCCAACGCTCTGGGTTTTGCCGTGGACTGATGGGCGCCGCAGGCTGACGGGCTGATTTTGCGGCGCCTCTGACTTTCAGGCGCCGCCCTCCGTTTACGGATTCGCCCTTGGCCGCAGTGACGGCGAAATGACGACATTGCGCCGATCAGCCGGTCACATCATTAAAAACATTAATGATGTCCGGCAGTGAAAAACAGAAGGTCCGCGCCAGTCGCCGAGCTTGACGAAGCACCCACCGGGCAACATAACAAAAATTTATAGGCTGCTCGGTCGCAGCCCCATCAGCGCGCGACGCAGCCGTCCTGGCCGCATTCCACCTGGAAGACCTGCCGGTCCTCCAGGCGCAGGGCGGTCAGGGCGCCGCCCCACAGGCAGCCCGAATCCAGGGCCAGCAGATCGGTGCGCAGGAACAGGCCCAGGGCCGACCAGTGGCCGGTGACCAGCACGGTGCGGCCGTCGTGGCTGCGCCGCCCGGGCACGTCGAACCAGGGCAGGAAGCCGGAGGGGGCGTCGCTCAGCTCCCCCTTGGCGCGGAATTCCATCTCGCCCTCCGGCGAGCAGAAGCGCATCCGGGTCATGGCGTTGACGATCACCCGATGGCGCTCCGTCCCCGCCAGATCGTCGCGCCAGGCCGCCGGCTCGTCGCCCCACAGGGTCTGCAGGAAGCGGCGCCAGTCCGGGCCGGCCAGCTCAAGCTCCACCTCCCTGGCCAGGGCCCGGGCCTGGTCGGCGCTCCAGCCCGGCAACAGGCCGGCATGGACGACGCAGTAGGGGCCTTCCCGGTGGCACAGGGGCTGGCGGCGCAGCCAGTCGAGCAACTCGCCCCGGTCCGGCGCGGCCAGGATCTCGTCCAGGGTGTCATCACGCCCCCGCTTGGGCACCGCGTCGGCGGCCACCATCAACAGGTACAGGTCGTGATTGCCCAGCACTGTCACCGCCGCATCCCCCAGGCCGCGCACGAAGCGCAGGGTTTCCAGGGACTGGGGCCCCCGGTTCACCAGGTCGCCAACGAACCACAACCGGTCCTGGGCGGGGTCGAAGCGGCAGCGGTCGAGCAGGCATTGCAGGGCGTCGAAGCAGCCCTGGATGTCGCCGATGGCGTAGGTGGCCATGAAATCACTCAATCATAAAGTTCGGCATCGCGCAGGTTGAACCCCTGGCGATCCTTGTCGGAGACCAGCGGCGCGCCCGGCACTGGCCACGGGATCGCCAGTGTCGGATCGTCCCAGCGGATGCAGCGCTCGTGCTCGGGGGACCAATAGTCGGTGGTCTTGTACAGGAATTCGGCATTCTCGGACAACACCGCGAAGCCGTGGGCAAAACCGGCTGGAATCCACAGCTGGCGCTTGTTTTCCGCGGAGAGAATCTCCCCCACCCATTGGCCGAAAGTCGGCGAACCGCGGCGGATGTCCACCGCCACGTCGAACACTTCGCCCTCGGTCACCCGCACCAGCTTGCCCTGGGCCTTGGGCGCCAATTGATAGTGGAGCCCACGCAGTACGCCCTGGCGGGAGCGGGAATGGTTGTCCTGGACGAACTGGGCCTCCAGCCCCGTGGCCTTGGCGAATTCGCGGGCATTGAAGCTCTCGAAGAAAAATCCGCGCTCGTCGCCGAATACTTTCGGCTCAAAGAGAACCACATCCGGAATCGCCGATGGAACCGCTTTCACCTTAGAACACCTTCTGCTTCAACAGACCCTGCAAGTACTGACCATAGCCGTTCTTGGCCAGGGGCTGGGCGAGCCGCTCAAGTTCGGCGTCGTCGACCCAGCCATGGCGCCAGGCGATTTCCTCGGGACAGGCCACCTTCAGGCCCTGGCGCTTTTCCAGGGTGGCGATGAATTGCCCCGCCTCGAGCAGGCTTTCATGGGCCCCCGTATCGAGCCAGGCATAGCCGCGCCCCATGATCTCGACCGACAGGTCGCCCCGTTCCAGATAGAGGCGATTGAGATCGGTGATTTCCAGTTCGCCACGGGGGGAAGGTTGCAATCCCTTGGCCAGTTCCACCACCTGGCTGTCGTAGAAATACAGGCCGGTGACCGCATAGTTGGACCGGGGCCGGGCAGGTTTTTCCTCCAGGCTCAGGACTTTTCCCGCCGTATCGAACTCGGCCACGCCGTAACGTTCGGGGTCGTGGACGTGGTAGGCGAACACGCTGGCGCCGTGTTCCCGAGCCATGGCATTGCCCAGCAGTTGCGGGAAATCGTGGCCGTAGAAGATGTTGTCGCCCAGCACCAACGCGCTTGGCGCCCCGGCAAGGAAGGACTCGCCGATGATGAAGGCCTGGGCCAGACCGTCCGGGCTGGGCTGCACGGCATAGGTCAGGTTCAACCCCCATTGCCGGCCATCGCCCAACAGCTGCTCGAAACGGGGCGTGTCCTGGGGCGTCGAAATGATCAGGATGTCGCGGATCCCGGCCAGCATCAGTGTGCTCAGGGGATAGTAGATCATCGGCTTGTCGAAGACAGGCAGAAGCTGCTTGGACACCGCCAACGTGGCCGGATGCAGGCGGGTTCCGGCCCCGCCCGCGAGGATGATACCTTTGCGCTGGATCATGGTGATTATTTGTCGAAAAGTTCCGCCAACGTGCGTGACACCCCAATTTTCCAATGGGGCAG
This sequence comes from Oryzomicrobium sp., assembly GCF_021287045.1. GTDB lineage: Bacteria > Pseudomonadota > Gammaproteobacteria > Burkholderiales > Rhodocyclaceae > Oryzomicrobium. The sequence goes on from NZ_JAJTBG010000008.1 coordinate 223,091, forward strand.
AGCCAGATCGAAGGTCTGTTGCAGCAGCGCCGTATCCAGACGCGAGTTGTGCGGCCGCGGGGCCGGCAGGGGATAGGCGCTGGTCGGCACGGGCCGGACCAGGACCGGGCGCCCCGCCGCGAGGGCGGATTCGATCACATGGCGCGCGTAGCCGTACCAGGTGGTTTCCCCAGCGGCGGCCAGATGGTAAAGCCCGGCCACGTCCGCCTGCCGTCGGGCGGTGCGGATGGCGTGGGCGGTCACGTCGGCGATCAGTTCGGCACCGGTCGGGGCCCCGAACTGGTCGTCGATCACCTTGAGTTGGTCCCGTTCCGCCGCCAGGCGCAGCATGGTCTTGATGAAGTTGCCGCCACGGGTGGCATAGACCCAGCTCGTCCGGAAGATGAGGTGGCGACACCCGGCCGCCTGGATTGCCTGCTCTCCCGCCAGCTTGGTCTGACCATAGACCGACAGGGGCGCGGGGACGTCCCGCTCGCACCAGGGCCGCTCGCCACTGCCATCGAAGACGTAATCCGTGGAGTAGTGCACCAGCCAGGCCCCCAGGGCCGCGGCTTCCCGGGCGATCGCCGCCACGCTGTCGGCATTGATGGACCGGGCCAGTTCGGGCTCGCCTTCCGCCTTGTCGACGGCAGTGTAGGCGGCCGCATTGACGATCACATCCGGCGCCACCGTCCGGACAGTCCGGGCGATCGCCTCGGGATCGCGAAAATCCCCAGCCAGACCGGGCTGGCCCGACGTCCCCAAGGCAAGCACCTGGCCCAACGGCGCCAGGGCGCGCTGCAGTTCCCAGCCTACCTGCCCGTTCTTGCCGAAGAGCAGGATTTTCAGCGGAGCCGTCACTTCAGCGCCTCGCCGTAATTCGTCTGCAGCCAGGTGCGGTATGCGCCGCTTTGCACGTTGGCGACCCAGTCCTGGTTATCCAGGTACCAGCGGACCGTCTTGCGGATACCGGATTCAAAGGTTTCCGCCGGACGCCACCCCAACTCCCGTTCGATCTTGCGCGCATCGATCGCATAGCGGCGGTCGTGCCCGGGGCGATCGGCCACATGGATGATTTGCGTACGGTAGGGCTGTCCGTCGTCCCGGGGCCGCATCTCATCCAGCAGGTCGCACAGGGTATGGACGATCTCGATGTTCGGCTTCTCGTTCCAACCGCCGACATTGTAGGTTTCCCCCAGGCGGCCGGCGGCGAGTACGCGCCGGATCGCACTGCAGTGGTCCTTGACGTAGAGCCAGTCGCGAACCTGCATGCCGTCTCCATAGACCGGCAGGGGCTTGCCCGCCAGGGCATTGACGATCATCAGCGGGATCAGTTTTTCCGGGAAATGGTAGGGGCCGTAGTTGTTGGAACAGTTGGTGGTGAGAACCGGCAACCCGTAGGTATGGTGATACGCCCGCACCAGATGGTCGGACGCGGCCTTGGAGGCCGAGTACGGGCTGTTGGGTTCGTAACGGTGCGACTCGGCAAAAGGCGCCGCCTCCGCGGTCAGGGAGCCATAGACCTCGTCGGTGGAAACGTGCAGGAAGCGGAATGTCGCCCGCGCCGCGTCGTCGAGCCGGCTCCAGTAGCCCCTGACCGCCTCGAGGAGGCGGAAGGTGCCGACGATATTGGTCTGGATGAAATCCTCGGGGCCGTGGATGGAGCGGTCCACATGGGACTCGGCGGCAAAGTTCACCACGGCCCGGGGCTGGTGCGTGGTCAGCAGCTTTTCGAGCAGCGCCGCGTCGCCGATGTCGCCCTGGATGAAGATGTGGCGTGGATTCCCGGCCAACGCCGCCAGGTTTTCCAGGTTGCCCGCGTAGGTCAGCTTGTCGAGGTTGAGGACTGGCTCCTCGTTCTCCGCCAGCCAGTCGAGCACGAAATTGGCGCCGATGAACCCGGCCCCGCCAGTTACCAGGATCACGTTGTTCCGCTCCCTATGCTTGTTGTCGATACAGCGGCGAAATCACAGACGCCACAGGGTGATGTCGCCGCGGGGCGGCTGCCCGAACAGGGCTTTGACATCTGCCAGCCCGCCACGGGGAAGAATCTTCTCGGCGATGGCGGCACCGTCGTTGCGGTAGGCATCGTGGGCCACCGCCAGCACCACCGCCTCGGCCACCGGCAGATCGCCCCAGGCGGACAGGGTCAGGCCGTATTCGTGCTTTGCCTCCGCCGCATCGGCCAGGGGATCGTGGACGAACACCTCCACCCCGTAGCTCTCCAGCTCACGGATGATGTCCGGCACCCGGGAGTTGCGCAGGTCCGGGCAGTTTTCCTTGAAGGTCAGGCCGAGCACGTTCACCCGCGCGCCCTTGATGTTCTGCCCCGCCTGGATCATCAGCTTGATGGTCTTTTCAGCGATGAACTTGCCCATGCCGTCGTTGATGCGGCGGCCGGCCAGGATCACCTGGGGGTGATAGCCCAGCATGTCGGCCTTGTGGGTCAGGTAGTAGGGGTCCACGCCGATGCAGTGGCCGCCGACCAGGCCCGGCTTGAACTTGAGGAAGTTCCACTTCGTCCCGGCCGCCTCGAGCACTTCGTTGGTATCGATGCCGAGCTTGTCGAAGATCAGCGCCAGTTCGTTCATCAAGGCGATGTTCAGGTCGCGCTGGGTGTTCTCGATGACCTTGGCCGCCTCGGCGACCTTGATCGAGGTAGTGCGGTGCACCCCCGCCACGATGACCGACTCGTACAGGCGCGCCACCTGCTCCAGCGTCTCGGGGCTGTCCCCGGACACCACCTTCACGATGCGGGTCAGCGTGTGCTCCTTGTCGCCCGGATTGATGCGCTCCGGGGAATAGCCCACGTGGAAATCCTGCCCCCAGCGCAGTCCGGAACTCCGCTCCAGCACCGGGATGCACACCTCTTCCGTGGCCCCGGGGTAGACCGTGGATTCGAACACCAGGGTCGCGCCCCGCTTCATGTACCGCCCAGCGGTCTCGGAGGCGCCGACCAGGGGCGAGAAGTCGGGCTGGTGGGCGTCGTCCACCGGTGTCGGCACGGCGACCACGATGAAATCGGCCAGGGAAAGCTGGGTCGGGTCCGTCGTCGCCTCCAGATGCACGGCCTCGGCCAGCTCCTCTCTGGACACTTCGCCGGTGGGATCGAATCCCTGGCGGTAAGCCGCGACCTTGCTCTCGGCCAGGTCGAAACCGATGGTACGGAAGCGCTTGCCGAACGCCACCGCCAGCGGCAGCCCCACATAGCCCAGGCCGATGACGGCAACGGTCGGATTGAATCGGGTATCAGTCATCGCTTCCACTCTTTCTTGCGCTCGTTCTTGTGCATTGGTGCGTACGCACACTGTGCGTAGTAGTCCCGGTACCACGCCACGAAGCGGCGCACGCCCTCTTCCACCGTGGTCGCGGGAGCAAAGCCGACGGCGGTCGCCAGTTCGGCGGTATCGGCACTGGTGGCCGGCACATCGCCGTCCTGCAAGGGCAGGAAGTTCTTTTCCGCCGTCTTGCCCAAGGCCTTCTCCAGGGTCTCGATGTAGGTCATCAGCTGTACCGGATCGTGGTTGCCGATGTTGAACACCCGGTAGGGGGCATTGCTGCGGGCCGGGTCCGGATTGGCCGGGTCGAAGGCCGGGTCGGGCTGGGCCGGCTGGTAGAGCACGCGGACCACGCCCTCGACGATGTCGTCCACATAGGTGAAGTCGCGCACCATCTGGCCGTGGTTGAACACGTCGATGGGACGGCCTTCCAGGATCGCCCGGGTGAACAGGAACAAGGCCATGTCCGGGCGCCCCCAGGGGCCATACACGGTGAAGAAGCGCAGGCCGGTGGTGGGCAGGCCGAACAGGTGGCTGTAGGTGTGGGCCATCAGCTCGTTGGACTTCTTGGTAGCCGCGTACAGGCTCACCGGATGGTCCACGCTGTCGTGCTCGGAGAACGGCATCTTGGTGTTGCCGCCGTAGACGCTGGAACTGGAGGCGTACACCAGGTGCCCGACGCGACCGTGGCGGCAGCCTTCGAGGATGTTCACGAAGCCCGCCAGGTTGGCCGAGACGTAGGCGTGGGGGTTCTGCAGGGAATAACGGACGCCGGCCTGGGCGGCCAAGTGCACCACCCGATCGAAGCCTTCCCGGGCGAACAGGGCCGCCACCGCCGCCGTGTCGGCCACGTCGCCGCGCACCATGCGGAAGCGGGCTGCGTTGGGGTGCCCCGCCAGACGGGCCGCCCGGGCTTCCTTGAGGGTCGGATCGTAGTAGTCGTTGAAGTTGTCGAACCCCACGACCTCGTCGCCCCGGTCGAGCAGGCGCAACGACGTGTGCATGCCGATGAATCCGGCGGCACCGGTGACCAGAACTTTCAAATTACCCCCACACGCCTGAATGACCGCCCGGACCCATAGCGCCCCGGGCAAAACGAAAATTATACCGGAGCCCCACTCCGTCTCCGCCCCAAGGCATCACCCCTGGCCGGAGCCGTGCCGACCGGCCCGCAATGCGATCTCCCGCATCTTGGCGTACTTGGTAAAGCTGTTGAAGCAGCCGATCGTCACGTGAATGAAGCCGGGCAGGCCGTCGAGGAAGCCGCGGCGCACCACGTAGAACTTGAAGAAGCGCACCAGGGGCGAGAGCGCCACCCGCCCCGCCGACGCCCTCTTTCCCGCCGCCACCGCCGCTTCGGCGGCCAGGCTGGTGTAGCGGTTCTGCTTGGTCAGGTAGGCGGCGATACTCTCGGCCGAATCGTGCATCAGGTCGCCGGCCAGGGTGGCGACCGGTCCGGCCTCCGACGCCACCACCACCTTCTCGTGCACCGCGTCGTCGGACCAGCGGGCATGGCCCCGGTGGAACAGGCGCAGGCTCCAGTCCGGGTAGCCCTCGCCGTGGCGCAGGTAGCGGCCGAGGAAGCGGTTGCAGCGGGCGAAGCGGTAGGCCCGGGCCGTCGGTGCCGCCAGGGCGGCCAGGATGCTCGTCCGCAGCGGCGCGCTGACCCGCTCGTCGGCATCCAGGCACAGCACCCAATCGTGGGCCGCTTGCTCCACGGCAAACTGCTTCTGCGGACCGAACCCCAGCCAGTCCTGGTGGATCACTCTGGCGCCCCGCGCGCGGGCCAGCTCCACGGTGCCGTCGCTGCTGCCCGAATCCACCACCAGCACCTCGTCGGCGAAATCGACGCTGTCCAGGCAGGCCGGCAACTGGGCGGCGGCGTTGAGGGTGATGATGACGACGGACAGGGGCATGGTCGGAGCAATCGAAGCAATCGGAGTGGTCGGAAAGGCGAGAGGGAAGAAGGCCCGGCGGCATGGCCCGGCACCCGGCGGGGCGGGCCGGATGGACGGCAGGGCCGTATAATCCACCCGCGCCAATACCGTGGGTATTCGCCGCGCCTATGCCGCCTGCCTGGTCCTGTTCCGCGACTGGCGCATTCTCCCTTCATTCGGCCGCCATTCTACCTTGCCGCCCCTGCCCGCTCCCGCCTCCCGCCCCCACGCCCCGCCGACCCTGTTGCTGGTCAAGACCTCGTCCCTGGGGGACGTGATCCACAACCTGCCGGTGGTCAGCGACCTGCGCCGCCACTTCCCCGAGGCGCGCATCGACTGGTGCGTCGAGGAAGGCTTCCAGGCTCTGCCCGGTCTGCACCCGGGCGTGGCACAGACGATCCCGGTGGCGGTGCGGCGCTGGCGCAAGCACCTGCTGCAAGGCGCCACCTGGGGCGAGATCGGCGCCTTCCGCCGCCGCCTGCGCGAGAGCGCCTACGATGCCGTGCTCGACACCCAGGGGCTGGTCAAGAGCGCCCTGATCGCCCGCCAGGCCCGGGGCCCCAAGGCCGGCTACGCCCCGGAATCAGCCCGGGAACCCCTGGCGGCGCGCTTCTACGACCGGACCTACAGCATCCCCACCGGCATCCACGCCGTCACCCGCAACCGCTGGCTGGCCGCCGCCGCCTTCGGTTACGCCGACCAGCTCGACCTGCTGCCCCTCGATTACGGACTGGCCGGCAGCCCGCGCCTGCCCGCCCCGGCCATCGGCGCCGAAGCCGAACGCCCCTACGCCGTGCTGCTCACCGCCACCAGCCGGGACGACAAGCTGTGGCCGGAAGACCGCTGGATCGCCCTGGGCCGGGCCCTGCTCGCCGCCGGCCTGGACCTGCGCCTGCCCGGCGGCAGCCCCCGGGAGCGGGAGCGGGCCGGACGCATCGCCGCCGCCCTGAACGCCCCGGAGGCCTCCCTGGCAACCCCCGCATGGATGGCCGATCTCCAGCCACCCATCGTGCAGATCGAGGGGGGACGCGCCTTTCCCGCCCCACCTCGCGCCGAGGCGCTTCCCGCCTCGGGCCTGGCCGAGCTGGCTGCCCAGATCGCTCTCGCCCGGCTGGCGGTGGGCGTGGACACCGGCCTCACCCACCTGGCCGCGGCGCTCAACATCCCCACCCTGGCCCTGTTCGTCGCCACCGACCCGGGCCTGACCGGCGTCCTCTCCGCCGGCCTGCACGCCAACCTGGGCGGCAAGGCCCAGTGCCCCGACTCCCGGGACGTGGCCGCCCGCGCCTACGCCTTCCTGACCGGGCGCGACCTGCCCGCCGTCGGCTAACCCCCCAGGCGCCCAGCTAGCCCGCCCTACCCGCACGGTTTCCACCGCCCGCCATGGACCTCACCCGCCTCGCCTACAGCCTGCTCTTCTACGCCCTGACGCCGCTCATCTGCCTGCGCCTGTGGTGGCGCGGCCGGCGCCAGCCCGGCTACCGGCGCCACCTGGGCGAGCGCTTCGGCTACAGCGCCCCGCCTGACGGTTTCACGCCCTACGACGGCACGCCCTGGCTATGGCTGCACGCCGTGTCGGTGGGTGAAACCCGGGCCGCCCAGCCGGTGGTGCGGGCCCTGCTCGACCGCCATCCAGACCACCACCTGGTCATCACCGGCATGACCCCCACCGGCCGGGACACCGCCGAATCCCTCTACCTGGCCGCCGGTTTCCCCGGCCGCGAGCGCATCGCCGTCACCTACCTGCCCTACGACCTGCCCGGCGCGGTTAACCGCTTCATCGACGCCTGGCGCCCCAAGGTCGGGGTGCTGATGGAAACCGAGCTGTGGCCCAATCTGGTGCAAAGCTGCGCTGCCCGCCAAGTGCCGGTGGTGCTGGCCAACGCCCGACTGTCGGAACGCTCGGCCCGGGGCTACCGGCGCTTTTCCGCCCTGGTCCGCCCGGCCTTTGCCGCCCTGGCCGCCGTGGCCGCCCAGACCCGGGCCGACGCCGAACGGCTGGCCGATTGCGGCGCCGGCAACATCGCCGTGTGCGGCAACGTCAAGTTCGACGTAGCCCCGCCCCCCGCCCTGCGCGACCGGGGCCGGGCCTGGCGCATCGCCTTCCAGGCCGGCGGTCCGCGCCCGGTGCTGCTCGCCGCCAGCACCCGGGAAGGGGAAGAGCCCCTGGTGCTGGACGCCTTTGCCGCCCTGCGCCGCCAGCCCGGGCTGGAGCGGACCCTGCTCGTATTGGTGCCGCGCCACCCGCAGCGCTTCGACGAGGTAGCGACCCTGGCCCAGGGTGCCGGCCTGGCGCTGACCCGCCGCTCGACCGCGCCGGGGGAAGCGGCACCCGCGGTCGATGCCGCCACCGACGTCTGGCTGGGGGATTCGCTGGGGGAGATGCCGGCCTACTACGCCTGCGCCGACCTGGCCTTCATCGGCGGCAGCCTGGTGCCCCTGGGCGGGCAGAACCTGATCGAGGCGGCAGCCTGCGGCTGCCCGGTGCTGATCGGCCCCCACACCTTCAACTTCGCCCAGGCCACCCGGGACGCGGTGGCGGCCGGCGCGGCGCGGCAGGTGGCGGACGCAGCGGAACTGGCATCGGCCGCCGCCGACCTGCTCACCCACCCCGCAACACTAGCCGCCATGCAAAACGCCGCGACGGCCTTCAGCACGGCCCATAGAGGCGCGACGGAACGGGTAATGGCGGTGATCGACGCCGCGATGCGGGGCTAAGGGGCATCACGCTTCAGCAAGGGAAAGCGATCGCCGTATCGGTACTGGTGCGTGGTGCGAACCTGCGGAACCGCTTCCAACGCAGCATTCGCAGGGGTGCGGGGGGCAAAAAACGCAGCGGGATGGCAGGCGCGCATGCAACGCCAAATTTCACGCACAGCCTGAAACCCGCGCCAATGCTTGATCTACAAGGCGCATACTCGCCAACCCAATACCAGCGCGGTTCTCGGAAAGCGCACCCTGGAACGCCGCACCAGACGTAGCTTTCAGGGTAATGCACAACTGGCCCAAGCAACGTGGCGCACCAGGCAGCGCCCAAACCGTGCGCCCCCGTGTGCCCTTCTCCCCCGCCGAGCAACGCAGTCCGGGGCGGAAAAGGGCGAGGACTGTCCGAGGCCGTAGGCCGAGTTCCGCAGCCCCCGTCCCGGGCGAGTAGCGCAGGGGACCGGCAGGCCGGCTGTTTGGTCTGCCGGCGGGGGAGCGCACTGTACAGTTCGGGCGTTCTTTGGCTACTTTCTGTCGCCGGACAGAAAGTAGCTCGCCGTCAGGCGAAACCCGGCGTTTCCGATTGCGGCGGCGCCACGTGAGAGCCCGCGCTGAAAAACGAACCAACAAGGTGCACCACGCTTCACCAAGGAAAAGCGATCTCGCCGCGTCGGTACGAGGTGCCCATTGATGCTCTTGGCGCCTCAGTGGGTCACCCTGTGGTTTGCCCCATTCGAGGCAAGGCTTGGAGCAGCCACCGTGGAAAGGCGCACCAGTATTGGATCTTCACAATGGGGTCTTGGAGAACGGCGCCAGCGCTTGCTCTCCCGGAATAGCGCCTGGAGATTCAATACTGGCGCGCCTTTTCAGGCACCAACCACCCGATTCGGCGGCATACCGGCTGAAGCCAACCAGCTCCGCCCGGAGTCGATGCACCCGCCGGGTCCGCCCGGCGCCAGGCGATCAGTGCTCCAGCAGGACGTTGACCCGGCCGATGTCCTCTTCGGCCAGGGCGCCGACGGCGGACTTCAACTTGAGCTGGGCCACCAGGGTATCGAGGCGCGACTTGGCCAAGTCCCGGGTGGTGGTGTAGACCTGCTGCTCGGCGTTGAGCACGTCGATGTTGATGCGCACCCCCACCTCGTAGCCGAGCTTGTTCGACTCCAGGGCCAGGTTGGACGAGGCCAGGGCCGCCTCGTAGGCCTTCACCTGGGCCAGCCCGCTCATCACCCCCAGGTAGGACTGCTGGGCCGCCAGGGCGGCGCTGCGCCGGGCGTTGTCCAGGTTGGCGATAGCCGCCTGGCGCTGGGCCTGGGCTTCCCGGGTCTTGGAATTGACGTAGCCCCCCTGGAACAGGGGGATGGTCACCTGCAAACCGACGCTGTAGGTGTTGGTCTTGCTGTCCAGTGCCGCCGGGTAGCCGTTCAGCACACTCTGGCTGAGACTGCCGGTATAGCCTTGGTTGGCCACCACATCCACGCTGGGCAGATGCCCGGCGCGCTGCTTGTCCACCTCGCGCTCGGCCGCTTCCAGGCCGGCCTGCTGCACCTGGACGAGGAAGTTGTCGCGCTGGGCCGATTCCACCCAGGGGGTCATGGCCTGGGGCTCGGGCGGTGTCAGGCGGGCATCGGCCTTGAGGCGGGCCAGTTCCCCCGGCTCCCGGCCGATGATGGCGGCCAGGGCGCGGCGCTTCACTTCCAGGTCGGCGTCGGCCGCCAGTTCCTGGGCCGTGGCCAGGTCGAAGCGGGACTGGGCCTCATGGGTGTCGGTGATGGTGGCGGTGCCCACCTCGAAGCTCTTCTTGGCCTGGGCCAGCTGCTGGCCGATGGCCACCTTCTGGGCCTTCAGGGCGGCCAGGTTTTCCTGGGCGTAGAGCACGTCGAAATAGGCCTGGGCGACGCGCAGCACCAGGTCCTGGCGGGCCTGGGCGAACTGGGCCTCGGACTGGGCCACCAGGGCGCCGGATTGGCGGTAGGTGGCAATGCGGTCCCAGCGGAAGACGGGCTGGGTGAGCTGGAGGGCCCAACCGTTGGAGTTGTAGCCCTGCTTGGCCGACGGGTAGGGGCCGACCTTCAGGTCGTAGTGGTTCCAGGTGGTGTTGGCGTTGCCCGCCACCACAGGCAGCAGGCCCGACAGGGCCTGGGGCCGCTTTTCCTGGCCCGCTTCCAGGGTGGCCCGGGCAGCGGCGTACTGCGGGTCGCTGTCCAGGGCCTGGCGGTAGATCTGCATCAGGTCTTCGGCGGCCAGAACCTGGCCGGCCAGGGTCAGGGACAGGGTGGCAAGCAACGCGCGCAGCAACATGCCGGAATCTCCGTAACGGGAATGGCGGGAGTCGATGACTCAGTAGGTGGGCATGGCCGGATCCACGTCCCCGGCCCAGCCGTGAACGCCTCCTGCCAGGTTGAAGACCGGCCCCACCCCCGCCCGTTCGAGGAACAGCGCCACCTGCATGCTGCGCCCGCCGTGGTGGCAGATGCACACCACGGGTACGCCTTCGGGCCGATCGTTCAGCTCTTCCCAGCGGGCCGGAATCTGCCCCATGGGCACGTGCCGGCTGTCCGGCAGGTGGCACAGGGCGAATTCCCAGGGCTCGCGCACATCCAGCAGCAGGGGTTTTTCCCGGGCGGGATCGGCGAGCCACTCGGCCAGGTCGCGGGGTGCAAGGTTCTGCATGATCGGCGGGCTGGGCTCAGAAGCTGAAGGTGCTCGGCTGGGGCGCGCCTTGCAGGGCGGGCGCCACGGTCTCGAACAGGTTGAGGGTGGAGTAGGTGTGGGGGGCGGTGCAGGTAATGATCTGGGCTTCCATCACCGGGGCGGTGCCGACGATGGCGGCCAGGCGGCCACCGACCTTGAGCTGGGCAAGCAGGGCTTCCGGCAGCACCGGCACGGAACCAGAGACGACGATCACGTCGTAGGGAGCGCCGGCGGACCAGCCTTGCAGGCCGTCGCCCACTTCGACGCGGGCGTTGGCGACGCCGGCGGCCTTGAGGTTGGCGGTGGCGGTCTTGGCCAGTTCGGGGTTGATCTCGATGGTGGTCACCTGGGCGGCCTTGGCGGCCAGCAGGGCGGCCATGTAGCCGCTGCCGGCGCCCACTTCGAGGGCCTTGTCGGTCTTCTTCACAGCCAGTTCCTGGAGCAGGCGGGCTTCGAGCTTGGGCTGGAGCATCACCTGGCCGTGGCCGATGGGCAGTTCCAGGTCGGCGAAGGCCAGGTCGCGGGAAGCGGCGGGCACGAACTCCTCGCGCTTGACCGCGAACAGCAGGTCGAGCACCGACGCATCGAGCACGTCCCAGGGACGAATCTGCTGCTCGACCATGTTGAAGCGGGCCTGCTCGATATTCAGTGTGCTTTCCATTTCCTTGCCTTCTCCATCGTTTCCCGAGGTTACGTTGCACCGGTGCGCCGTAGGCGGACCACGCGAGTTGCGCTAAACCTTGGGATTATACCGCAGGGGCTTGACCCTCCTGCGCGGCCGGCTGGGGGCGGACCCGGAACCAGGCGGCATACAGGGCCGGCAGGTAGAGCAGGGTCAGCGCCGTGGCCACCAGCAGGCCGCCCATGATCGCCACCGCCATGGGGCCGAAGAAGGTGGAGCGGGTGAGCGGGATCATCGCCAGGATGGCCGTGGCGGCAGTCAGCACCACCGGGCGGAAGCGCCGCACCGTGGCCTCGACGATGGCCCGCCAGGGCGCCAGGCCGTGGCGGATGTCCTGCTCGATCTGATCCACCAGGATCACCGAGTTGCGCATGATCATGCCCAAGAGGGCGATGGTGCCGAGCATGGCGACGAAGCCGAAGGGGCGGTTGAAGAGCAGCAGGAACAGGGTCACGCCGATCAGCCCCAGGGGTGCGGTGAGTACCACCAGCATGGTGCGCGAGAAGCTGTTCAGCTGGACCATCAGCACCGTCAGCACGGTGAAGATGAACAGGGGCATGCCGGCGGCCACCGACGACGAGCCCTTGGCCGCCTCTTCCACGGCCCCGCCGGTTTCCAGGGTGTAGCCCGGGGGCAGTTCGGCGCGGATCGGTTCCAGCTTGGGCTGCAACTGTTCGGTGACAGTGGGCGCCTGGATGCGGCTGTCGTAGATCTGGCCGCGCACGGTGATGGTCGGCAGCCGGTTGCGCCGCCAGATCAGGCCGTCCTCCATCTCATAGCGCACCTTGGCCACCTGGGCCAAAGGCACGGTGCGTCCGGTCCGGGTCGGCACATTGAGGGTTTCCAGTTGCGACAGGTAGGTGCGCTCGCGCCGGTCGCCCCGCAACAGAACCTCGATGGTGCGGTTCTTCTCGCGGAACTCGGTGGCCTTCAGGCCGATCAGGGCGGTGTTGAGCAGTTGGGCCAATTCGCTGGTGGACACGCCGAGCTGGCGCGCCTTGTCCTGATCCACCTCGAGGCGCAGCACCTTGGACGGCTCGTCCCAGTCGAACTGCACGTCGGACAGGTGGGGGTTGGCGCGCATCGCCGCCGCCACTTTCTCAGCCTGGGCGCGCAGGGTGGGCAGGTGCTCGCCGCTGACCCGGAACTGGACCGGGAAACCCACCGGCGGGCCATTCTCCAGGCGGGTGATGTTGGCCCGTACCGGGGCAAAGCCGGCGTCGTCGCGGAACAGGGCGATCAGGTGGTCGCGCAGCCCCTCCCGGTCCTCGATGCTGCGGGTCAGCACCACGAACTGGGCGAAGGCGGTCTGGGGCAACTGCTGGTCCAGGGGCAGGTAGAAGCGTGGGCTGCCGGTGCCGACCCAGGCCACGTAGTTCTCCACACCGGCCTCCTTGGCCAGCATGGTTTCCAGGCGCTGCACCACCTGTTCGGTGGCGGTGAACGACGAGCCCTCGGGCAGGCGCAGGTCCACCATCAGCTCCAGCCGGGTCGAGCTGGGGAAGAACTGCTGCTGGACGAAGCGGAAGCCCACCAGCGCCGTGACGAACACCGCCAGGGTGGCGGCGATCACCAGCCAGCGGCGCTTGACGCACCAGTCCACCAGGGTGCGGAAGCGGTGGTAGAAGGGGGTGTTGTAGATTTCCTCGGGATGGGCGTGGTGGTCCTCGACCCGGGAGGCGGTGGCCTTCTCCAGCCAGCCGTTCACCCGGGATTCCAGGCGCGGGAAGCGGGTCGACAGCCGGGCCAGCAGCGGGTGCAGCCAGCGCTGGCGCAGCCGGTAGGAGAGCCGGCTCTCCCGGGGTGCCAGGGGGTCGGGCAGCATGTGGTAGCCCAGGTAGGGGATCACCACCACCGCCGCCACCCAGGAGGTGAGCAGGGCAATGGCGTTCACCTGGAAGATCGAGCGGGTGTATTCGCCGGTGGCCGACTGGGCGGTGGCGATCGGCAGGAAGCCGGCCACGGTGACCAGGGTGCCGGAGAGCATCGGACCGGCGGTGGAGGTGTAGGCGAAGGCTGCCGCCTTGGTGCGCTCCCAGCCCTGCTCCATCTTCACCACCATCATCTCCACGGCGATGATGGCGTCGTCCACCAGCAGGCCCAGGGCCAGCACCAGCGCCCCCAGGGAAATCTTGTGCAGGCCCACGCCGAAGTACTGCATGAGCAGGAAGGTGGCGGCCAGCACCAGGGGGATCGACACCGCCACCACCAGGCCGGTGCGCAACCCCAGGGAGAAGAAGCAGGTGATCAGCACGATGATCACCGCCTCGGCCAGGGAGCGCACGAATTCGTTGATCGAGCGCTGTACCGCCTTGGGCTGGCTGGCCACCTCGCGCAGTTCCAGCCCGGCGGGCAAGTTGGCCTTGAAGCGGGCGGCCTCCTCCTCCAGGGCCTTGCCCAGGCGGATGATGTCACCCCCCGGGGCCATGGACACGCCCAGGCCCAGGGCCGGCTGGCCCATGAAGCGCATGCGCGGCTGGGCCGGCTCGGCGTAGCCGCGCTTGACCTCGGCAATGTCGCCCAGGCGGATCAGCCGGTTGCCGGCGCGGAGCGTAGTGTCGCGCACTGTCGCCACCGTGTCGTAAGCGCCGGAGAGGCGCAGCCGCACCCGGTCCTCGCCGGTCTCGAAGAAACCGGGTTCGGTCACCGCGTTCTGGCGCGCCAGGGCGTCGGTGATGGCGGTCAGGTCCAGACCCAGGTTGGCCAGCTTGATGTTGGACAGTTCGACGTAGATCTTGTCGTCCTGGTCGCCGAACAGCTCCACCTTGGCCACGTCCTTGATCTGCAGCAGCCGGTTGCGGATGCGGTCAGCGTAGTCGCGCAGCTCGGTGGGGGTGTAGCCCTCGCCGGTCAGGGCGTAGATGTTGCCGAAGGTGTCGCCGAACTCGTCGTTGAAGTAGGGCCCCTGAGTGCCGGCGGGCAGTTGGTAGCGCATGTCGCCGACCCGCTTGCGCACCTGGTAGAACAGGTCCGGCACCTGGGCCGGCGGCGTGGAATCCTTGGCCTGGAAGATCACCACCGATTCGCCGGGCCGCGAATAGCTGCGCAGGATGTCCACCTGGGGCGCCTGTTGCAGGGTCTTTTCGATCTTATCGGTGACCTGCTGCTCCACCTCCCGGGCGCTGGCGCCGGGCCAGTTGGTGCGCACCACCATCACCTTGAAGGTGAACGGCGGGTCTTCCGACTGGCCCAGCTTGCCGTAGGCGAGCACGCCCAGCAGGGCCAGGACGAAGATCAGGTAGCGCACCAAGGGCTGGTGCGCCAGGGCCCATTCGGACAGATTGAAGCGGCCGGTCACTTGGCGCTCCCGGCGGCCGGCGCCGTGGCTGCGGTAAGGGCCACCGGCGCCTCGCCGGGCAGGCTGGCGGGACGCACGGTCTGGCCGGGCAGGAGCTTATGCCCGCCATGGGATACCACCCAGTCGCCGGGGCGCACCTGGCCGCTCACCACCACCCCGTCCTCCCGGTATTGGCGCACCTGCACCGGCCGGGCCTCGGCCCGGGCGGACTGCCCCGCCGCCGCGGCCGGAGCGGCCACCACCCATACCACCTCGTTGCCGCCGCTGCGCACCAGGGCGCCCGGCGGCACCAGCACGGCGCCGTCGTCCCGGGCGCCACCCACCAACACGGTGGCTGTCATGCCCAGCAGCACGGCGGATTCATCGGCCTTGGCCGGCTTCAGCCGTACCTTGACGACGAAGGTCCGGCTGGCGGCTTCGCCGGCGGGGGCGATTTCCCGCACCTCGCCGGGAATCAGGGGCTGGGGCCGGGCCCACAGACTGACCAGCACCGGCTCACCGACCTTGAAGGCGCCCACCTGGGATTCGCTGGCAGCGATCACCACGTCCTTGTCCCCGTCCGGCGCCAGGCGCACCACGGCTTGGCCGGCGGACACCACCTGGCCCTGCTCGGCGTAGTACTGGGTGACCACCCCGGGCACGTCGGCCACCAGGGCCGCATAGCCGGACTGGTTGCCGGCCACCGCCGCCTGGGCGCGGGACGCCTCGACCCGGGCCACGGCGGCATCGTAGGCCGCCTGCTTCTGGTCCAGGGCGGCCTGGCTGATGAAATTCTGGGCGCGCAGCGCCCGGTTACGGGCGATGTCGGCCTGGGCCAGTTTCAGATCCGCCTCGGCCTGGGCCGTCTGGGCCCGGGCGGCGGCGGCGGACAGGCGGACGTCTTCGGGATCGAGCCGGGCCAGCACGTCGCCGGGCTTCACCCGGCTGCCCGGGTCCACCAGGCGGATCGCCAGCTTGCCGGCGATACGGAAGGCCAGGTCGGCCTCGCGGCGCGCCCGCACTTCGCCGGAGAACACCTGGCCGCCCAGAGGCGCCGGCTGGGCCGCCGCCACCAGCACCGGCGTGGGTGGCACGGCGGTGGGCGCCTCCCGGGAGCAGGCCGAGGCCAGCAGGACCAGCAGGGGCAGAACCGCACAGAGAGGCCGGGCGGGCCGGAACGGCAGGGCGGGGAGTCGGGTCATGGCGAAAAAGAGGGAAAGGCGGGAAGGACGGAAGACGGGCCGGACTTGTGCGGGCTGGCGGCGCCGGGTCAGCCCCGGCAGCGTAGGCCGTCCAGGGCGATGTCCAGGTGGGTGCGCAGGTAGCGCTCGGTGTCGTAGCTGGCGTCGGACGGGCAGCACGGCCCCATGGAGTAGCGCCAGATGGCCAGCATGAGCAGGGGGGCGATGACCACGTCGATGGCCGTATCCACGTCCACACCGCGGAATTCGCCGGCGGCCATGCCCCGCTCCAGGGTCAGGGCGAGCAGGCGACGGCCGGGAACGATCACGTTCTGGTAGTAGTACTCGGCCACGGAAGGAAAATTGCGCGCCTCGCTGATCATCAGCTTGGGAATGCCCCCCAGAGGGCCCTCGCCGATCAGCGCCCACCAGGCCTTGAGCAACTCCTCGAGCAGGGCCGAGGCGGAGCCTTGATAGGCCGCCACCCGGGCTCCAGCCTCTTTCAACGCCGGGACGATGCCCTCCCGGATCACCGCCTCGAACAGGGCTTCCTTGCTGTCGAAGTACAGGTACAGGGTGCCCTTGGACACGCCGGCCCGGGCCGCCACGTCGTCCAGGCGGGTGGCGGCGAAGCCGTGCTCGACGAACAGCGCCAGCGCCGCCGCCATCAATTCCTGGGGGCGGGCTTCCTTGCGCCGGCGCCGGGGCGCCGCTTCGGTGGCGGAAGCGTTCGTGTCGGAGGGGGGCGTCATGACGTTAAGTTAGTTACTGATCAGTCAGTAAACTAAATGACACGTCCTTGTCCGTCAAACCTTTTTTGCTGTCCGGTACCGGACACCGCCTCACGGCATCGGTACCTGGCCGCGACCGGCAATGAAAAAGGGCGCTGCCGAAGCAGCGCCCCTTGTACGGAACCCGGAACGCCCCGGGGCCACTTTCTCCGGCTTAGCGGCTTTCCTTGATCAGCCGGCCGTTGCCCGCCTGCACGGGGCGGGCGTTGTTGCGGTAGAGGCGGCTGAAGATGCCGATCTGTTCGGCGGCGATCGGCGCCGGCTGGCGAATCACCAGCCACAGCACGCCCTCGGTGCACGGCGGGGTGGTGAGGGAGCCCATGTAGGCGAAGTAGCCCCGATCCTTGGGCAACAGGCTGGCCGGGTCCAGGGTGGCGGTGGTGGGCTGGAACTCGTCCTGTTTTTCCAGCGGCAGGTTGTTCCACAGGGTCTGGATGGTCGGATTGAGGGCGCCCCGTTCGAGCAGCACCGCCACCACCGCCAGCCGGCCGTCGGCGGACTGGTGCACCAGGTGGGCCACCATGTCGAAGTCCCGGCCGTTGATCAGTTCCTCGCTGGGCCGGTGGAAATGGAACTGGCGCAGCCGGTAGGTCCGCCCCATCACCGTGATGAAGTTGTTGCCCAGGGGCGTGACCTGGATGGTGTGGCCGTTGTCCACGATACGGAAGGGCGCATCCTCGTACTGGAACTGGATCGGGTCCTGATCCACCTGGATGGTGTCGCGCAGGTCGATGGGGGACTGGCGGGCGCCCTTGGCGCACAGCGAGAACTCGGGCTTGAGCCGGCCCCAGTTCTCCGGCCCGCCCAGGCCCTCGTAGTCCCAATGCACCTCGACCTCCCGGGGCGGCGGCGCGCGCCGCGCCACTGCCGCCCGGGGCGCCGGAGCCTTGGCCATGCGCGCCTCCAGGGTGGCGGCCGGATCGGCGGCCGCCGCCGGCACGGGGGCCTCGGTGGCGGCAACCTTCTTCATCGCCTTCTTGGTTTCCTTGGCCAGCAGCGCGTCGTTGGCCTTTTGCAGGTCGAAGGACGCCACTTCCATCACCCGGCCGGCGGCTCGCTCGGCCTCGCGGCGCACTTCGCCGGGGGTCTGGGGACGGCAGATTTCGCGCAGCAGCCGGTCTTCGATGCTGCCGCCGCGTACCGGCAGCTCGGCGGCGGCCTTCACGTCCTCCTCCCGCAGCACCTCGCCGTCGGCGCGCAGGAAGGAACGTTTCAGGGTAGCGAAGGTGCGGTTGGAGCAGTCGTAGCGGTTGTAGGCCTGGACCACCTTGTAGGCGGCCGAGCTGCGCGGGTCCGGCACTTCCTTGTCGAGGACGATGCGGCCCCAGGCCACGGTCTTGCCAGTTTCGTCCTTCTTGATGCTGGCCCGGTCGATGTCCACCCGCCGACCGGTCTCGCTGATCAGGGAGCGCCAATCCGGCGCGGCAGCGGCAGGCGCGGGGGCCGCCGACTTGGCGTCCGGCGCGGCCTTGGCCACCACCGCCGGGCCGTCCAGGCGCATCTCGGTGATCGGCTTGACGTTCTTGCGCTGCCCCTCGGCCTGAGCCGCCCCAGGCAGCAGCGCGGCCGCGCCCAGGGCGGCCGCGAGCAGGCACGCGCCCAGGCGCCGAGGGGCGCGGACGCCCTCGGCCTGGCGGATGATGCCGATTCGCGATTGGATCATTTGAGTTCCCCGGGACAGCGGCGGAAATTATTGGTCTACGTCGGTTTTACGGCCTGCCAATAGGAAACTTGAGGGCACAGCGCTTTTCCAGTACCGTGCGGTTCCACGTTAGGGGTGCCGCCCGGATGGGCTGGGCGGCTGAGAGAGTCCCTTGGAACCTGATCCGGGTCATGCCGGCGAAGGGAAACGCCATGCCGCCAGCCATTATCCTGCCAGAAACTGACGTCCTCGCGACGTCCCCCTCGTCTTCCCCCTCCGCCCCGGGCGCCCGCCCGGCGGTGCCGCCCAACGTCGTGACCATCGCCGGGGTCGATCCCTCCGGCGGTGCCGGCGTGCTGGCCGACCTGAAAGCCTTTTCCGCCCTGGGCGCCTACGGCAGCGCCGTGATTGCCGCCCTGACCGCCCAGAACACTCAGGGCGTCGCCGGCGTGCACGTCCCACCCACCGATTTCCTGGCGCTGCAGATCGACACCCTGTTCGCCGACGTGGCCATTGCCGCCGCCAAGACCGGCATGCTCGGCACCCCGGCGGTAGTGCGCACCGTGGCCGAGGGCTTCGCCAAGTGGCGCCCGGCCCAGGTGGTGGTGGACCCGGTGATGGTGGCCAAGAGCGGCGACAAGCTGCTTTCCGACGAATCCATCGGCCTGATCAAGGAGGCCCTGCTGCCCCAGGCCACGGTGATCACCCCCAACCTGCCGGAAGCGGCGGTGCTGGTGGAGATCGGCCACCCGGAGTCGGTGCGCGAAATGTACAAGGCCGCCGAGAAGCTGCGCCGCCTGCTGCCCGACGACGGCCGGCGCTGGGTGCTGCTCAAGGGCGGCCACCTGCCCGGCGACGACCTGACCGACCTGCTCTTCGACGGCGACCGCATGATCGAATTCGAAGGCCGCCGCCTGCCCACCCGCAACACCCACGGCACCGGCTGCACCCTGTCGGCGGCCATCGCCGCTCTGCTGCCGCAGCGCCCCGACGTACCCGCCGCCGTAGCCGATGCCCGGACCTATCTCAACCGGGCCATCGCCGAAAGCGGCCGGCTCCGGGTCGGCAGCGGCCACGGCCCGACCCATCACTTTCACGCCTGGTGGTGAGCGCCCACTTGCGCTAAAACCATCGTTCTTATTAGCCTCTTCGCACCACCCTGCCCCACCGGGAGTTTCCCCATGAACGCCAAAGCCCCCTTCACCGCCGCCCAGGCCCACGTCGACAGTGC
>NZ_JAJTBG010000001.1 GCF_021287045.1 Oryzomicrobium sp.
GTAAATTAACCTCGGATTCTAAAGCCCACTGCTACTGAAAACGGGGGGACGTCGATCCGTAGACACCTTTGAGCCTTAAACTTGAGGTACTAGGGAGGTGTCATGAGCAGCAAGCGTTACACGGAAGAGTTCAAAGTCGAAGCGGTCAAGCAGGTCACCGAGCGAGGCCATCCGGTGGCCGAGGTGGCGAGCCGGATTGGAGTGTCACAGCACAGCCTGTATGCGTGGCTGAGGCAGTACAGCCTGCCGGCGGAAGCACGGCAAGAACAGCAGAGCCAGTCCGTCGAGATCCGGCGGCTGACGGCCGAGTTGAAGCGCGTCACCGAGGAGCGCGATATCTTTAAAAAAGCCGCAGCGTACTTTGCCAAGGCGACGTCGGCACCTCAGGGTGAGAGAAGGGCTTGAGGCATTAGTCAGTCTTTCGAGAGGAGGTTGTCGCGCCTCACACAAGCTTGCGACGTCAAGATATGTAACGGCCAGAGAAAATCTCTGGCCGTTTGGATTTTGGCTCCCGGATAAGCAGGAACTGAGAGGGGCGGGTCACTCCGGCAGCGCAATCTTCCCATCAGTGCTGAACTGGTAGTCATGGAACACATGTTCAGCCGTCAGCAGCTGGTAGCTGCCATCCTCGTTCTTGCGGGTGGTGTCCTTCAGTCGATACGTGTAGTAGCCACAGGTCCAGCAGTCGAAGTTGCGCATGTGGGTGCATAGGCAGGTCTTGTCGAATACCTTGACCTTGCGTGCCTCGGGGTGGGCGGCCACTTCGCGGTTGTAGGCTTCGATGTACTGACAGTTGCCGGAGGCGTCGAGCAGGTAGCCGTAGGCTTCGCAGTTGGGGCGGATGCCGCTGCCGATGGCGGGGCTATTCTTGAGCATGCGCATCGGATAGCCGGTGGGCGAGATCTGGTTGACCTCGATCTGGTCTTCGCTGGCCTTGAAGTATTCCTGCTGTACATCTTCAGGCAGGCCGCATTCGTGGGTCACGGTGAAGCGGGTCGCGACCTGGACGGCGCCGGCGCCCATCTCCAGGAAGTTTGCCGCGTCGCTACCGGTGAAGATGCCGCCGGCGGGGATCAGGGGAATGTCCAGCTTTTCCGCCACCAGCCAGGCGTGGATCTCGGCGACGATGGCGGCCAGGTCGTACTTGGCCCAGTCCATGCCGAAGCCCAGGTGGCCGCCGGCGAGGGGGCCTTCCACCACCACGTAGTCGGGCAGACGGCCGTGGCGGGAATTCTTCTTGAGGAAGATCTGCAGCGCGCGCAGGGATGAGACGATGATGCCCAGCTTGGCGTCGTTGTAGCGCGGGTGGTCCTCGATCAGCGAAAAAGTGCCCAGATGCAGGCCGGCCGCCAGGGTGACGCCGTCGATGCCGGCGTCCAGGGCGGCGGAAAGGCGCACCCGTAGGGTGTCCTTGGGGGCGTTCATCGTCAGCTTTTCCATGCAGTTGATGAACACCAGTCCGGGGCCGCGCTTGGCTTCCATGGTGCGGCTGACGTGCAGCTTGGTGGCTTCCGCAAGCAGCCCCAGGTCGAACTTGACCACCGACTTGTCCGGGTTGGCCACGTTGAACTTGTACTGAGCGAGCTTGTTGCGCACGTACTTGGTGTTGAAGCGCCGGTCCGACACGGTCGGGACCATGGCGTCCGAGATATGGCCGATGCCACCCAGGCGTGCGGCCTCCAGCGAAAGCTCGGCGGTCGAGATATCGACCCCCATGCCACCAATTACGATCGGAACCAGCTCCTGGTTGCCCAGGCGCAGGCGAAAGTCATCCACTCGCTTCATGTAATTTTGAATCCGGTTTTTTTATGCCTAACCCCGCATTATCGCCGCTCGTGGGGGGGAAGGGGAAATTTCCACGAAAAAAACCGTGGGTCAGCGGGTAATAGGCGGCCGCTTAGTGGGGGAATTGGCTCAGCAGAAGCCCCAGCAAGGCGCAGCCGCCGATTACCTCCACCACGCCGCGCTTGAAGCGCAGCAGGGCCGTGGCCGCCAGGGCGGCGATGACCAGCGATGGCCAGTCGGGCCGGGCCAGGGCTGCCAGGTCCGGGCCGAAGCCGGCGGGCCAGAAGACGTGGTAGGCGAAGAACAGGGCCAGGTTGACGATCACCCCCACCACGGCAGCGGTGATCGCCGAAAGGGGGGCGGTGAAGCGCAGGTCGCCGTGGGTGGATTCCACCAGGGGGCCGCCGGCCAGAATGAACAGGAAGGAGGGCAGGAAGGTGAACCAGGTGACCACGGCCGCGGCGGCGGCGCCGGCCAGGAACGGGTTGGCCCCGGCCATGGCCAGGGTGGCCTCGGCGTGGCCGTAGCCACCGATGAAGCCGACGAAGGCCACCACCATGATCAGCGGTCCCGGGGTGGTTTCGCCCAGGGCCAGGCCGTCGATCATCTGGGCGGGCGACAGCCAGCCATAGTGGACCACCGCCCCCTGGTACACGTAGGGCAGCACCGCGTAGGCGCCGCCGAAGGTCAGCAGGGCCGCCTTGGTGAAGAACCAGCCCATCTGGGGTAGGGGGGCCTGCCAGCCGCCGGCCAGTGCCAGCAGGGCCAGGGGCAGCAGCCATAGCAGCAGTCCGATGCCCGCCACCCGGGCGAGCAGCGGCCAGCGGAAGCGGGCGTGGGGCGGCGATGGGGTGTGGTCGTCGATCAGGCAGGGGGCATGCCCGTCCTGGGCCTGGGAATTGGGTGCGGCGGCTTGTGCCGCCGCCGTGGCCGGGGCGAATCGGTTGGCCAGGTAGCCCGTCAGGGCGGCACCGGCAACGATCAGGGGGAAGGGAAGCGCGAAGGCGAAGATGGCGATGAAGGCCGCCGTGGCTATGGCCCAGTGCAGGGGGCGCCCCAGGGCCCGGCCGCCGATGCGCAGGGCGGCGTGGAGGACGATGGCGGTGACCGCCGGTTTGATGCCGTAGAACAGGCCGCTCACCAGGGGCGTGTGGCCCTGGGCGGCATACAGCCAGGACAGGCCGGTCAGGATCAGCAGGGACGGCAGCACGAACAGCCCGCCGGCGACGATGCCGCCCCAGGTGCGGTGCATCAACCAGCCGATGTAGGTAGCCAACTGCTGGGCCTCCGGGCCGGGCAGCAGCATGCAATAGTTGAGGGCGTGGAGAAAGCGCCGCTCCGAAATCCAGCGGCGCTTTTCCACCAGCTCCTGGTGCATCACCGCGATCTGCCCAGCCGGCCCGCCGAAGCTGATGAAGCCCAGCTTGAGCCAGAAGCGGAAGGCGGTGGCGAAGGAAACTGCGGGTGGCGGCGGGTGATTGGGCGGGGCGTCGGTCATGGCGGTGGGCGAATGGGTATGGCCGCTGGCGTGGCAGCATTGTTGGCGGCCTGCGGCATCCGGCGCAGTATGCGGCCTGGTTCTGGCAGGCCCATGACACAGTATGGAGTGGCGCGCCGCCGGACCGGCCGCCAGATTTTAGCCAGGCATGGACAAAGGAGATGCATCGATGACCGAACCGCAACAACAGGCCGCTTCCGGCCTGCCTCTGCTCGGCCACTGGATCGCTGGCGCCAATACGCCGGGGAGTTCCGGGCGCCGGGGCGACGTGTTCGATCCGGCCCGGGGCGTCGTGGCGCGCCAGGTGGCCCTGGCCGACGCCGCCGACGTGGCGGCCGCCGTGGCCGCGGCGAAGGCGGCCTTTCCCGCCTGGGCCGAGACTCCGCCGCAGAAGCGCGCCCGGGTGCTATTCCGCTTCCGCGAACTGGTGGAGCGCCACGCCGAGGAACTGGCGCGCTGGATCACCCGGGAGCACGGCAAGACCCTGCCGGATGCCCTGGGCGAGGTGCAGCGCGGGCTGGAGGTGATCGAGTTCGCCTGCGGCGCGCCGCAACTGCTCAAGGGCCAGCATTCGCCGGCCATTGGCGGCGGCATCGACCACTGGAACCAGCGCATGCCCCTGGGCGTGGTGGCCGGCATCACGCCGTTCAACTTCCCCTTCATGGTGCCGATGTGGATGGCGCCGGTGGCCATTGCCTGCGGCAACGCCTTCGTGCTCAAGCCCTCGGAGCGGGACCCCTCGGCCTCCCTGATGACCGCCGCCCTGTGGGCCGAGGCCGGGCTGCCGGCCGGGGTGTTCAACGTGCTGCAGGGCGACAAGGTGGCGGTGGACGGGCTGCTCGCCCACCCCGACGTGCAGGCCGTGTCCTTCGTCGGCTCGACGCCGATCGCCCGCCATATTTACGAGACCGGCGCCCGCCACGGCAAGCGCGTGCAGGCCCTGGGCGGGGCCAAGAACCACCTGGTGGTGATGCCCGACGCCGACCTGGACCAGGCTGCCGACGCCCTGGTGGGGGCGGCCTACGGCTCCGCCGGGGAGCGCTGCATGGCGGTGTCGGTGGCCGTGGCGGTGGGCGACATTGCCGACGAGCTGGTGGCCAAGGTGGCGGAGCGGAGCCGCCGCTTGACCATCGGCGACGGCCTGGAGCCGGGCGTGGACATGGGGCCGGTGGTTTCCGCCGCCCACCGGGAGCGCATCCTTGGCTATATCGAATCGGGCATCGCCGCCGGGGCCGAGCTGGTGCTCGACGGCCGCGCCCATCCGGTGCCGGCGCGGCCCCAGGGCTACTTCCTCGGCGCCACCCTGTTCGACCGGGTGCGGCCGGAGATGGACATCTACCGGGACGAGATTTTCGGCCCGGTGCTGGGCGTTGTGCGGGTGAATACCTTTGCCGAGGCGGTGGCCCTGGTCAACGGCCACACCTTCGCCAACGGCGTCGCCTGTTTCACCCGGGACGGCCGCACTGCCCAGGAATTCGCCCAGCGCATCGAGGTGGGCATGGTCGGCATCAACGTGCCGATTCCGGTGCCTATGGCCTGGCATTCGTTCGGGGGCTGGAAGCAGAGTCTGTTCGGCGACCACCATGCCTACGGCGAGGAGGGCGTGCGCTTCTACACCCGCTACAAGAGTGTCATGCAGCGCTGGCCGGACAGCATCGGCAAGGGGCCGGAGTTCGCCATGCCGGTCAACGGCTGAACCGCGGCCCCCGCGATTCGCACGGGTATGAAAAAAGCCGGAGCGTTGGCTCCGGCTTTTTTCGTCCTCGCGGCGGGAACGGGACGTTCAGCGCGAGGTGGCGTCGTTGTTGGCGTCGGTGGCCGGCTTGGCGTCGATCTCCTTGGCCTGGGCGTCGCTGATGATCTCCATCAGGTTCACCACCTTGCGCACGTCCCCGGTGGTGCGGGCGATCTGCACCGCATCGTCGGCCTCGCGCTGGGTGACCAGGCCAAGCAGGTAGACCACGCCGGCCTCGGTCACCACCTTGACGTGGTTGGCGGAGAACTTGTTGGCATCCACGAAGCGGCCCTTCACCTTGGAGGTGATGAAGGTGTCGGCGGAGCGGGAGGTGAACGGCGTCGGCGGGGCGATCTTGATTTCGTTGTACACGCCTGCCACGTTGGGGATGCCGCGCACCGTCTCTTCCATCTTGGCGCGCAGCTCTTCGCTGTCGGTCTCGCCGGTCAGCAGCACCTTGCGGTTGTAGCTGGTGGAATTGATGTGGGAGTTCTCGCCCATGATGTGGCCGATGCGCTGGCCGGCCTTGAGCGAGATGCCCTGGTCTTCGGTGTAGGTGCCGCTGGTGCGGCGGTCGGCCACGATCAGGGCGCCGGCGCCGACGCCGGCGGCGACCACCGGGAAGCAGCCGGCCAGGCCCGAGGCCAGGGTGGCGGCCACCAGGGCGGCGGCCACGCCGCGGACGGCGCGGCGGGGGAAGGTGTTGCGGGTGGGGGCGGATCGGGAAACGCGCTCGGTCATTCGTCTTCTCCTAACAGCATGCAGTCGATGCCATCGCACAGGCAGTGGATGGTCAAGAGATGCACCTCCTGGATGCGCGCCGTGCGCTTGGCCGGCACGCAGAGGTGGATGTCGTCGTCACGCAGCAGTTCCCCGATTTTTCCGCCTCCCTTGCCGGTCAGCGCCACCACTTTCATATCGTGGTCATGGGCGGCGCGGATGGCCTCGATCACGTTGGCCGAGTTGCCCGAGGTGGAAATGGCCAGCAGCACGTCCCCCGGATGGCCGAGCGCCCGCACCTGCTTGGCGAAGATCTGCTCGAAGGCGTAATCGTTGGCCACGGCGGTGATGATCGAGGTGTCGGTGGACAGGGAGATGGCGGCCAGTTCCTGACGCTCGCGCTCGAAGCGGCCCACCAGCTCGGCGGCGAAGTGCTGGGCGTCGCCGGCGGAGCCGCCGTTGCCGCAAGCCAGAATCTTGCCGCCGTTGAGCAGGGCACCGGTCATCAGCTCGGTGGCCGCCGCGATGGGGGCGGCGAGGAGTTCCACGGCCGCCAGCTTGGTGTCGGCGCTGTCCTGAAATTGCTGGCTGATGCGGGCGATGAGATCCATGGCGAGTCGTCGTCGGGCGTAGGGAGAAATGAAGCTTCAAGTTTAACACGGGGCCGTTTTTGCTCCGGCAGGCCGGTCATGGCGGAGCAGCGTTCGGCCGGCGCGTCAGGGGGCGATCCACACTTCGACGCGCAGGCGTTTCCAGGGGTTGGAATGGGGCACCAGGGCGGCGATGCGTCCCTCCACCGCCAGCCCGCCGTCCATGGCTGCCGCCACCGCCCGATTTTCTGCCCGGGGCAGGTAGCCGAGCTTCTCGCCGTACCAGTCTACCCGCACCGCGTTGCGGTCGTGGCGGTTGTCCGACTCCCGGGTCAGGGCCAGAGGATCGCCTACCCGCATGTCGGCAAAGCGCGTCTCCAGCGCGTAGTACTGGCTGCCGGCCAGGGGCGAGTCCTGCACCAGGATGCGCACCGTCTGGGCGGCGGCGGGCGCCGCCCAGACCGCAAGCAGCAAGATGAGGGTGGTCAGCCGTACGGCCCGGGCGGCCTCAGTCCGGTGCATGGAAGGCGTCCTTCAGCCAGGTCAGCCGGCCGGCGTCGAACAGCACGCAGTCGAAGCGGCAGGGCATGTCGTCCTGGCGGGTCCGTTGCAGGTAATGCCGGGCAGCCAGCACCAGGCGGGCCTGCTTGCGCGGGTCGATGCTCGCCGCCGCGCCGCCGAAGGCCCAGCCGGCCCGGGCGCGCACCTCGACGAACACCAGCGCCCCCCGGTCGCGGCAGATCAGGTCGATCTCGCCTCCCTTGACCCGGTAGTTGCGCGCCAGCACCGCCAGCCCGTGGCGAGCCAGGTGGTCGGCGGCCGCCTGCTCGGCGGCGGCGCCCCGGGCGGTGGTGCCGGACGGTGTGCTATCGTGCGTCGCCATTGCGCTTCCCCTTTGTTTCCGAAGCCGCCCCGCGCCTGTGCCTGCGCGCTTGCGGCCGCCTGCTCCGCGTGGTTGCACCTTGCCGGCGGCGGCCGATGTGAATGCAAAAAAAATGACGATTGAATCTTCCGCATTGTATGTGGTGGCCACCCCCCTGGGGAACCTGGCCGATCTTTCCCCCCGGGCCCAGGAGGTGCTGCGCGGGGTGGGCTGGATCGCCGCCGAGGACACCCGCCACACCCAGGGGCTGCTCAGCCATTTCGCCATCTCGGCGCGCCTGTTGGCGGCCCACGAGCACAACGAGCGCCAGGCTGCCGGGCAGATCATCGACAAGCTCACCGCCGGCGAATCCGTGGCCCTGGTTTCGGACGCCGGCACCCCGGCGGTGTCCGACCCGGGCGCCAAGGTGGTGGAGGCGGTGCGCGCCGCCGGCTTCAAGGTGATCCCCATCCCCGGGCCGAGCGCGGCGGTCACGGCCCTTTCCGCTGCCGGACTGGCGGATGCCCGCTGGCTGTTCGTCGGCTTCCTGCCGGCCAAGGCCGGCGAGCGGCGGCGCGAACTGGAGGCCCTCAAGGCGGTGGACGCCGCCCTGGTCTTCTACGAGGCGCCCCACCGCATCGTGGACATGGTGACCGACCTGGCCGCCACCCTGGAGCCGGTGCGCCCCCTGGTGATCGCCCGGGAGCTGACCAAGACCTTCGAGCAGATCCACGCCTGCCCCCTGGCCGACGGCCCGGCCTGGCTGGCCGAAGACCCCAACCACCAGCGCGGCGAGTTCGTGGTCATCGTCGGCGCGGCGCCAGCGGCGGTGGAAGAGGGGCTGCCCGCCGAGGCCGAGCGCGCCCTGGTCCTGTTGCTGGACGAGGGGCTGCCGGTGAAGCAGGCGGCCAAGCTGGCGGCGGCCCTGACCGGCTCCGCCAAGAACGCCCTCTACGCCCGGGCCTTGGAGCTTAAGGACGGGGCGGCGTGACGCGACACCGGCCGCAGCAGGCGCGGCTTGTGTGGCTTGTGAGCCGCTGCTGTCGGCTGATGTATTAAAAAAATTCAAGTAAGCAGCGGGCGAAAAAACCAAGGTCCGCGCCAGTATTGGAGTTTGGCCTGGTGTCTCCAGAAATACATTAAGAAAATTAATGTATCGATGATGGCCTCCCATGTGCCCATGTTCCGGCGCGGCATCGGGGGCGGCTGGGGGCGGCGCCTATTTAGTATGGTGCGACCGGAAGGCGGGGGCAGGCGCGAGGTTGGCGAGTCCGCCGAATCCCGCACCAGCCCTGGCGCTTGGCGGTGGGGCGGCGGAAGCCGGCCCGGGATGCGGGCCTTCCCATGGGATGCCCGGAAAGCAAGCACTGGCGCGAGGTTTCGACCGGTGCCGGCGGCACCTGTGCGGATTCCATCGGAGCCGGGGCGGTTCCCCGGTAAAATCCCGCCATTGTCCGTAACCCGCCGTCTGCCGAGCCTGCCGTGACCCAGCCTTCTTCCGCTTTGACCTCCCTGACCATCGCCCGTCCCGACGACTGGCACCTGCACGTGCGCGACGGCGCCGCCCTGGCCGCGGTGATGCCCCATACCGCCCGCCAGTTCGGCCGGGCCATCATCATGCCCAACCTGCGCCCGCCGGTGACCACCGTCGAGGCCGCCGCCGCCTACCGGGAGCGCATCCTGGCGGCCCTGCCGCAGCAAGGCCCGGGCGCGGCCTTCGAGCCGCTGATGACCCTGTACCTGACCGACAACACCCCGGCGGCCGAGATCGTCAAGGCGGCCGAGTCGGGCTTCGTCAAGGCGGTCAAGCTCTACCCGGCGGGTGCCACCACCAACTCCGACGCCGGCGTCACCGCCCTGGAAAAGGCCTTCCCGGCCATCGCCGAAATGGAAAAGCGCGGCATCCCCTTCCTGGTCCACGGCGAAGTCACCGACCCGGCCATCGACATCTTCGACCGGGAAGCGGTGTTCATCGAGCGGGTGATGCTGCCCCTGATCGCCAAGTTCCCCGGCCTCAAGGTGGTGTTCGAGCACATCACCACCAAGGATGCGGCCGAACTGGTCAAGGCCGCCGGCCCCAACGTGGGGGCCACCATCACCGCCCACCACCTGCTCTACAACCGCAACTCCATCTTCCAGGGCGGCATCCGCCCCCACTATTACTGCCTGCCGGTGTTGAAGCGCGAAACCCACCGGCTGGCCCTGGTGGAGGCCGCCACCAGCGGCAACCCGAAGTTCTTCCTCGGCACCGACTCGGCGCCCCACGCCCGCCACGCCAAGGAAGCCGCCTGCGGCTGCGCCGGCTGCTATACCGCCCACGCCGCCCTGGAGCTGTACGCCGAGGCCTTCGAGGCCGCCGGTGCCCTGGACAAGCTGGAGGGTTTCGCCAGCTTCCACGGCGCCGACTTCTACGGCCTGCCGCGCAATGCCGGCACCGTCACCCTGGTCAAGCAGCCCTGGACCGTGCCGGACGCCTACGACTACGCCCCGGGCGAAACCCTTACCCCGCTGCGTGCCGGCGAGACCCTGGCCTGGCGCTTGCAGGACTGACCCCGCGACCTTCTTCCCCCTACCGCCCAGCCCAGCCGAGGCCCCCATGCGCGCCCACCTGCTCCTGCCCCTCGTCGCCCTGCCGCTTCTCGCCGGGTGCATGCACGACGCTGCGTCCTACCAGATCGCCGGCCGCGACCATGCCCTGACCCTGATCGCTGACCAGCCCCGGTTTTGGAAGCCGGAGGCCGACCTGGCCGTGGTGGCGGCGCGCCTGCCCGACTGCCAGCGCCGCCACAACCTGAAGGCGGTGCCGATCGCCAGCATCGCCATGGAAGTGCATCGGGCCGGCGACAAGACCTACGTGCTGCGCCAGGGCAAGAGGCTTTACCTGGTGGAAACTCAGACCTGCGAGGGCTTCCGCGCCCTGGAGGAGGAGCCCCCGGGCGGCCTGGGCGAGTGGCTCGGCACCTTCAAGGTCGAGGGCGGCAAGCTGCGCTTCGCCGCCAATCCCGACCTCCAGGCTAAGGGCGCCAGCGGCACGGCCGGGGTTGCCGGGGCTGCCGCCGGGCAATGACCGGCGGTTCGGGCGCCTACGCCCATCCCCTATTCGACCCGCTGCGCCCCTGGCTCGACCGCCTGCCCGGCCGGCCCGACGGGCAGGCCCTGGCGGCGCTGGCCGCGGCCCTGCCGGTGTTCACCGAATCCGGATTGCCGGTGCGCTTCGTCCCGCCGGCCGACGACGGCCTGGGCTATGAGCGCCGGGTGTGGGAGCGGGGCGAGGTGGAAACCCGCCCCGACAACTGGCATGACTTCTTCAACGCCCTGGTCTGGCTGGCCTTTCCCCGGGCCAAGGCGGCGCTCAACGCCCGCCATCTGCGCGGCATCGCCGAGGCGGGCGGCGAACCGGCCCCCGGCCAGGCCCGCGGCCATGCCCGGGACGCCATGACCCACTTCGACGAGTGCGGCATGGCGGTGCTGTCCTCCGATCCGTCCCTGCTCGACCTGCTGCGCGGCTTCCAGTGGAAGACCCTGTTCTGGGAGCGCCGCGCCGACGTGGCCCGGCACATGCGCTTCATCGTTTTCGGCCACGCCACCTACGAGGCCCTGCTGGCGCCGTTCTTTGGCCTCACCGCCAAGGCCATCCTCTATCCGGTGGCGGCGGACGCCCTGGCCCTGCCCGCGGACGAACTGCGCGCGGCCCTGGACGGCTGGCTGGCCCGGGACCTGGCCGCCGGCACTTACGATGCCCCCCGGGCGCTCCAGCCGGTGCCGCTGCTGGGCATTCCCGGGGCGACTGCGGCCAACGCCGATCCGGCTTACTACGACGACACCCGGCAATTCCGCCCGGGGCGGCGGGAGAGGGCGTCTCTCGGGGTATAATCCGCCCCGGGAAGTCGGCCAGGCAGCCGCCGCGTGCGCAAGCACGGGGAGGAAAGTCCGGGCTCCGCAGAGCAGGATGCCGGCTAACGGCCGGGCACTATAACCAAGGTGACGGAAAGTCCCGCCCGCAGGGGTGGGCGGATCAGGCGGCGGTGCGGCTTGAAGGGCAACCTTCGCGCCGCCTGATTCCGGCAACAGAGAGATACCGCCGATGGCGCCGCACGCCAGGTAAGGGTGAAATGGTGGGGTAAGAGCCCACCGCGTCCGGGGCCAACGCCGGACGGCACGGTAAACCCCATCCGGAGCAAGGCCAAATAGGGGAGCAATGGCGTGGCTCGCGCTGCTCCCGGGTAGGCTGCTTGAGCGGCGTGGCAACGCGTCGCCTAGAGGAATGGCTGCCACGGTGCCTTCGGGCATCGACAGAACCCGGCTTACCGGCCGGCTTCCCACTTCGCGTTTCTTGCCGCGGCACACCTGTCCGGGTGCCGGGCTGTTTTATCGGTATTGGCTGTCTGGCGTTATCTGCTGTGTCGCACTTCCTTCCGGCCGTGCCCCTTCTGGGTCGGCCATCCGCCCCGCGCCGAGCGCGCCGTGGCGTCTCCTCCGGGCATCGCGCCTGCCGCTGCCCTCACTGCCGTTTTCCCCGCCTGTTCGCCCCTGGTATCGGCCGATGCGTCCGGCATGACCGTCCGTCGCCCGGGAATAACGGTTGTATTCCTCACAAAGCACTTTCAGATGCTTTTGTATCCCCATTGATTCATAAGGTTTATTTTTCGAGGTTTTTTGCGCAAAAGCGCTTCTAAGTCATTGTCTCCATTGAGAAAAACCCGTTTTCTTGCTTGACCGTGGGAAATCATTCCTCTAAAGTGGGTGAAAGTGGTAGGAAGTGGGAAAAACGGGTTTTTTGGGCTTCGCCTCGGTGAGGCGAAAACGGGTTTAACAGGGGAAGCGACAGGGCGCCATGTTCCAGGGGACGGTTTCGATCAGCCTCGACGCCAAAGGGCGGCTCGCCATTCCGGCGCGTCACCGGGAGGCGCTCGCCCAGGCGTCGGCCGGCGGGCTGGTGCTGACCGCCCATCCCCACGGCTGCCTGCTGCTCTACCCCCTGCAAGCCTGGGAGCCGATCCGCGACCAGATTCTCAAGGCCCCCAGCTTCGATCCCCGCTCCGCCGCCCTCAAGCGCGTGCTGGTGGGTAACGCCCGGGAAGAAGAGATGGATTCCGCCGGGCGCCTGCTGATCGCCCCCGAGCTGCGCGGCCACGCCAAGCTGGAAAAGCAGGTGTGGATGGTGGGTATGGGTTCCCACTTCGAAATCTGGAGCGACGAGGGCTGGCAGGCCCAGAACGCGGCGGCCCTGGCGGCGCTGCAGAGCGACGTTCCCCCGCCGGGCTTCGAGGCGATTTCGCTGTGACCGCGCCCCTCACCCACGTCACGGTCCTGCTTGAAGAGGCGATCGAGGCGCTGGCGGTGAAAGCCGACGGCGTTTACGTCGACGGGACTTTCGGCCGTGGCGGCCACAGCCGCCTGCTCCTTTCCAAACTCGGCCCCAATGGCCGGCTGCTGGCCTTCGACCGCGATCCCCAGGCGATCGCTGCGGCCGGCAACATCGACGACCCCCGCTTCACCCTGTTCCACGCCCCATTTGCCGAAATGGGCGAGGTGGTCCGGGGTGCGGGTTACCCGGCGGTGGATGGCGTGCTGCTCGATGTGGGCGTCTCGTCTCCCCAACTGGACGAAGCGGAGCGGGGGTTTTCCTTCCGTTTCGACGCGCCCCTCGACATGCGCATGGACACCACCCGGGGCGAAACCGCCGCCGAGTGGCTCGACCGCGCCAGCGAGCGGGAAATTACGGAGGTGATCAGGGACTATGGCGAAGAACGGTTTGCTTTCCAGATTGCAAAGAAGGTTGTGGCTGCTCGGCGGGAACGGCGTATTGCAACCACAGGTGAATTCGCTGCGCTCGTGCGCGAGGCCGTGCGTACCCGCGAGCCAGGGCAGGATGCGGCGACGCGGAGCTTTCAAGCTCTACGGATTCATATCAATCAGGAGCTCGAGCAGCTGGCGCTAGCCCTGCCCGCGGCCATGGGCCTGCTCGTCCCCGGCGGCCGCCTGGCGGTGATCAGCTTCCACTCCCTGGAAGACCGCATCGTCAAGCGCTTCATGAAGGCCGAGGCCAATCCGGACGACCTGCCCAAGAACCTGCCCCTGACCGCCGCCCAGTTGCCCCAGCCGCGCCTCAAGATCGTCGGCAAGCCGGTCAAGGCCTCCGCCGCCGAAGTGGCGGCCAACCCCCGTTCGCGCAGCGCCGTGATGCGCGTCGCCGAAAAACTGGCGGCCTGAGGCGACCATGCTGCGCTTCAACATGGCCCTGCTCCTCGCCGTGATGCTCTGCTCCCTGGGAGTGATCACCGCCCAGCACAAGGCGCGCAAGCTGTTCCAGGCCCTGGAGGCCGAACAGGAGCACGCCCGCGGCCTGGACGTGGAGTACGGCCAGATCCAGCTCGAACTGTCCACCTGGGCGACCCATCCGCGCATCGAGAAAATCGCCCGGGAGCGCTTGAAAATGCAGACCCCGGACCCGGCCAAGGTGGTGGTGGCCCGGGAGTCCTCGCCCCGGGGCGGCGGGGGGGCGAAATGAAGCCCCACAAATACACCGAGAGCCCCGTGCTCCACCTCAAACTCGACGCCTGGCGCAGCCGGGCGATCGTCGTTTTGTTGATGGCCGCCATGGTGTCCCTGGTGGGGCGCTCGTTCTACCTGCAGGTGATCAACAACGATTTCCTCCAGGAAAAGGGCGAATCCCGCTACCGTCGCGACATCGAGGTGTCCGCCTCCCGCGGCCGCATCACCGACCGCAACGGCGAGGTGCTGGCCATCTCCACGCCGATGAAGTCGATCTGGGCCATCCCCAGCGACGTCAAGCTGGCCCCGGACCAGTCCCGCGCTCTGGCCCAGCTGCTCGACCTGGAGCAGCGCGAGCTGAACCGCAAGCTGGCCACCGACCGCAACTTCGTCTTCCTGCAACGGCAGATCCCGCCGGACGCCGCCGACCGCATCGCCGCCCTCAAGCTGCCCGGTATCCACCAGGAAAAGGAATACCGCCGCTACTACCCCTCCGGCGAAATGACTGCCCACATCGTCGGTTTCACCGGTGTGGACGCCAAGGGCCTGGAAGGGGTGGAGCTGGCCTTCCAGAACCAGCTCGAAGGCAAGAACGGCAGCCGCAGCGTGATCAAGGACCGGCGCGGCCAGATCGTCGAGGACGTGGGCTCGATCAAGCCGCCCCAGGACGGCCGCGACATCCAGCTCGCCCTGGACGGCAAGATCCAGTACCTGGCCTTCAGCACTCTCAAGCAGACCGTGACCGACAACGCCGCCAAGGCCGGCAGCGTGGTGGTGCTCGACGCCAAGAGCGGCGAAGTGCTGGCCCTGGCCAACTGGCCCACCTACAACCCGAACAACCGGGAGCGGCTGTCCGGCGCCCAGCTGCGCAACCGGGCGGTGACCGACACCTTCGAGCCCGGCTCGACCAT
This sequence comes from Oryzomicrobium sp., assembly GCF_021287045.1. GTDB lineage: Bacteria > Pseudomonadota > Gammaproteobacteria > Burkholderiales > Rhodocyclaceae > Oryzomicrobium. Next base: position 14,597 of record NZ_JAJTBG010000001.1, read on the forward strand.
GAAGCCGTTTACCGCGGCGCTCGCCCTGGAAAAGGGCAAGTTCCGCTTCGACAGCCTGATCAACACCGCCCCGGGCAAGCTGACCATCGGCACCGCCACCATTTCCGACGCCCACCCCCACGGCGTGCTGACCCTGGCTCAGGTGATCCAGAAGTCGTCCAACGTGGGCACCGCCAAGGTGGCCGGCACCTTCGCCCCCAAGGAAATGTGGGAAATGTTCGACAGCGTCGGCTTCGGCAAGCCGCCGCGCCTGGGCTTCCCCGGCGAAGTCGGCGGCCGGCTGCGGCCCTACGCCCACTGGCGCCCCATCGAACAGGCCACCATGTCCTACGGCCACGGCATCGCCGTGTCCCTGGTGCAGATGGCCCGGGCCTACTCGGTGTTCGCCACCGACGGCGAGCTGCTGCCCCTGTCACTGACCAAGCTGCCTCCGGGCCCGGTCACCGGCACCCGCATCTTCTCGCCCCAGACCGTGCAGGAAGTGCGCACCATGCTGGAGATGGCCACCCAGCCCGGCGGCACCGCGCCCAAGGCCCAGGTGCCGGGCTACCGCGTCGCCGGCAAGACCGGCACTGCCTACAAGATCGAGAACGGCGTCTACGCCCGGAAGTACGTAGCCTCCTTCATCGGCCTGGCCCCGGCCTCGGACCCGCGCCTGGTGGTGGCGGTGATGATCGACGAGCCCTCCAACGGCCGCCACTTCGGCGGCGACGTGGCCGGCCCGGCCTTCTCGCGCATCATGGCCGGCGCCCTGCGCACCCTGGGGGTGCCTCACGACGCGCCCCTGAACAGCAATCTGCAAGTGGCCCAGGTGGTCGCCGAACCGGAGGGCATGTGATGGACGCCCAAACCGTGATCGCCTCCGTGCTCGATGCCCTGCGCGCCCAGGGCGTGGCTGTGGCCCGGCTGGAAAACGACAGCCGCCGGGTGCGTCCGGGCGACGTCTTCCTCGCCTACCCGGGCGATGCTGCCGACGGCCGCCGCTACATCGGCGACGCCATCGCCCGGGGCGCCGTGGCGGTGGTCTACGAGGCCGCCGGCTGGAATGCCGCGTCCCTGGCCGTACCCGCCGTGGCCGTCCCGCAGCTCAAGCACTGGTGCGGCGCCCTGGCCGACGCCGTCTATGGCGCGCCCACCGGCAAGCTGGCCCTGGTGGGGGTCACCGGCACCAACGGCAAGACGTCCTGCACCCAGTGGATCGCCCAGGCCCTGGACGGCGCCGGCCGGCGCTGCGCCGTGGTCGGCACCCTGGGCGACGGCTTCCCGGGGGCCCTGGTCCCGTCTGGCTTCACCACCCCGGAACCGGCCCACCTCCAGGAAAAGCTGGCCGGCTTCGTCGCCGCCGGCGCCAGGGCCTGCGCCATCGAGGTGTCCTCCATCGGCCTGGCCGAGGACCGGGTGGCCGGCTGCCGCTTTGCCACCGCCGTGTTCACCAATCTGACCCGGGACCACCTGGACTACCACGGTTCCATGGAGCGCTACGCGGCGGAAAAGGAAAAGCTGTTCCGCTGGCCCGGCCTCGACGCGGTGGTGGTGAACCTGGACGACCCCTACGGCGCCCACCTGCTGGCCGTCACCGACGCCCGGGAGCGCATCGCCTACAGCCTCGCCGGCGCCAGCCATCCCCGGGCCACCCGAACCCTGGTCGCCGAGGACCTGGCCATCGCCGCCACCGGTCTGCACTTCACCCTGAGCGACGGCCATCGCCGCGCTCCCGTGGCCTCCCGCCTGATCGGCCGCTACAACGCCGCCAACCTGCTGGCGGTGGCCGGCGCCCTCGTTAGCCTGGCCCTGCCCGTGGAAGAGGTGGCCGAGCAACTGTCCCGCCTGGCGCCGCCCCCCGGGCGCCTCGAATGCCTGGGCGGCGACGGCCAGCCCCTGGTGGCGGTGGATTACGCCCACACCCCGGACGCCCTGGACAACGCCCTGGCGGCCCTGCGCGAAGTGGCCATGGCCCGGGGCGGCAAGCTGGTCTGCGTGTTCGGCTGCGGCGGCGACCGGGACGGCGGCAAGCGCCCCTTGATGGGCGAAGTGGCGATGCGCCGCGCCGATCGGGTGATCGTCACCAGCGACAACCCGCGCAGCGAGGACCCGGCGGCCATCGTCGCCGCCATCCTGGCCGGCGCCCCGGGCGCCGAGCACGACCTGGACCGGGAGCGGGCCGTGGCCCGCGCCATCGCCGAAGCCGGCGCCCGGGACGTGGTGCTGCTCGCTGGCAAGGGGCACGAGAACTATCAGGAGGTCGGCGCTGTGCGCCGGCCCTATTCCGACGTGGTCCAGGCCAAGGCGGCCCTGGCTGCGTGGAGCAACCAACAATGAGCCAACACGTGATCCTGGATCTGGCTGAAATCGCCGCCGCCGTCGGCGGCACCGTCCATGGCGGCCTGGCCAACGTCGCCGGCGTGAGCACCGACAGCCGGGCCGTGGCCCCCGGGCAGCTGTTCGTCGCCTTGAAGGGTGAGCGCTTCGACGCCCACGACTTCATCGCCCAGGTGGCCGCCCAGGGCGCCGCCGCCGCCCTGGTGGCCGACGACCAGCTGGCCAAGGCGCGCGCCGCGGCGCCGGCCCTGCCCCTGGTGGCCTGCGCCGACACCCGCCACGGCCTGGGCCGGCTGGCCGCCTACTGGCGCGCCAAGTTTGCCATTCCGGTGATCGCCCTGACCGGCTCCAACGGCAAGACCACCACCAAGGAAATGATCGCCAGCATCCTGGCGGGGGCCTTCGGTGCCGAAGCGGTGCTGGCCACCCGAGGCAACTTCAACAACGACATCGGCCTGCCCCTGACCCTGCTCGGCCTCACCGCCGCCCACAAGGTGGCGGTGATCGAGATGGGCATGAACCACCCCGGCGAGATCGCCTACCTGACCGGCCTGACCCGGCCCACCGTGGCCCTGGTGACCAACGCCCAGCGCGCCCACCTGGAAGGCATGGGCACCCTGGACGAGGTGGCCCGGGAGAAAGGCAGCATCTACGCCGGCCTCGACGCCAAGGGCGTGGCGGTGGTCAATGCCGACGACGAGTTCGCCGGCTACTGGCAGGGCCTCAACTGCGGCCGCACCGTGCGTACCTTTGGTTTTGCCGAGGGCGCTAGCGTGCGCGGCGCGGTGCGCACCCACGGCCTCGACCTGGAGCTGGATCTCGCCTGCGCCGAGGGCAGCGCCATGGTGCGCCTGGCCGTTCCCGGCCGGCACAACGCCGCCAACGCCCTGGCCGCCACCGCCGCCACCCTGGCCGCCGGCATCCCCCTGGCCCAGGTGGCCGAGGGGCTGGCCCGCTTCACCGGCGTCGCCGGGCGGCTGCAACGCCGCGCCGGCAAGAAGGGCGCCCAGTTGCTCGACGACACCTACAACGCCAACCCGGATTCGGTGCGCGCCGGCATCGACGTGCTCGCCGCCACCGTCGGCCGCAAGGTCATGGTGCTCGGCGCCATGGGCGAGATCGGCGAGATGAGCGGCCAGTTCCACGACGAGGTGGGCGGCTACGCCAAGAGCCAGGGGGTGGACCGGCTGTACACCCTGGGCGACCTGGCCGAGGTGGCGACCCGCAACTTCGGCGAGGGCGCCCAGCACTTCGGCAGCCCCGAGGCCCTGGCCCAGGCCCTGATCCCCGAGCTGGGCCCGGACGTCACCGTCCTGATCAAGGGCTCCCGATTCATGAAGATGGAGCGGGTCGTCGCCCTGCTCGCCGACGAACCCGTGCAGGAGTCCCACTGATGCTGCTGCTTCTCGCCCAGTGGCTGGCCCAGGACATCCGGGCCTTCAACGTTTTCAACTACATCACTCTGCGCACGGTGCTGGCGGCGATGACTGCCCTGCTGATCGCCTTCTGGGCCGGCCCCGGCGTGATCCGCTGGCTGGCGGCCAAGAAGATCGGCCAGGCGGTGCGCCAGGACGGCCCCCAGACCCACCTCAAGAAGTCGGGCACCCCGACCATGGGCGGGGTGCTGATTCTCATCGCCATCGGTATCACCACCCTGCTGTGGGGCGACCTGACCAACCGTTACATTTGGGTGGTGCTGATCGTTTCCCTGGGCTTCGGTGCGGTGGGCTTCTACGACGACTGGAAGAAGGTGGTGTACCGGGACCCGAAGGGCCTGGCCTCGCGCTGGAAATACTTCTGGACCTCGGTGCTGGCCATGGGGGCGGCCCTCTACCTGGCGCTGACCGCCAGCGTGCCGTCCCAGATGGAACTGATCGTGCCCTTCTTCAAGACCGTGGCCTACCCCCTCGGCGCCATCGGCTTCGTCGTGCTGACCTACTTCGTCATCACCGGCACCAGCCACGCGGTGAACCTCACCGACGGCCTGGACGGCCTGGCCATCATGCCCACCGCCATGGTCAGCGGCGCCCTGGCGATCTTCGCCTACGTGGCCGGCCACGCTGTGTTCTCCCGCTACCTGGGGGTGCCCTACATCCCCGGTGCCGGCGAACTGGCGGTGTTCTGCGGCGCCATGGCCGGCGCGGCCCTCGGCTTCCTCTGGTTCAACGCCTACCCGGCCGAGGTGTTCATGGGCGACGTGGGCGCCCTGGGCCTGGGCGCGGCCCTCGGCACCGTGGCGGTGATCGTCCGCCAGGAGATCGTACTGTTCATCATGGGCGGCGTGTTCGTCGTCGAGACCCTCTCGGTGATGCTCCAGGTCGGCTACTTCAAATACACCAAGAAGCGCTTCGGCGAAGGCCGCCGCATCTTGCTGATGGCGCCTCTGCACCATCACTTCGAGCAGAGCGGCTGGAAGGAAACCCAGGTGGTGGTGCGCTTCTGGATCATCACCATCATGCTCGTGCTGTTTGGCCTCTCCACCCTGAAACTGCGGTAAGCGAACATGGAACTCAAGGGTAAAACGGTCGTGGTGGCGGGGCTCGGCGAGTCCGGGCTGGCCATGGCCAAATGGCTGGATCGGCAAGGCGCCCGGGTACGGGTCGCCGACAGCCGTGCCGTGCCGCCCAACCAAGCCGAACTGGCCGCCGCCGTGCCGGCGGCCGAACTCGTTTGCGGCGCCTTCGCTGCCGACACCTTCGCCGGCGCCGACGTGGTGGCCATCTCCCCCGGCGTGCCTCGGGAAAGCCTGCCGGCCCTGGCCGTGCCGGTGGTCTCGGAAATCGAACTGTTCGCCTGGGGCCTGCGCGCCCTGGCCTCGGCCACCAAGGTGGTGGCCATCACCGGCAGCAACGGCAAGACCACCACCACGGCGCTGACCGCCCACCTGCTCAACGGCGCCGGCGTCACCGCCCGGGCCGCCGGCAACATCTCGCCCTCGGCCCTGGACGCCCTGATGGACGCCGTGGACCACGACGACCTGCCCCAGGCCTGGGTGCTGGAGCTGTCCAGCTTCCAGCTGGAGGCCACCCATACCCTGAACGCCGACGCGGCTACGGTGCTGAACGTCTCCGAGGATCACCTGGACCGCTACCAGGGCAGCCTGGCCAACTACGCCGCGGCCAAGGCCCGTGTCTTCAAGGGGGCCAAGGTGGCCGTGCTCAACCGGGACGACGACTGGAGCCTGGCCAATGGCCGCTGCGGCGTGCCCTTCGTTACCTTCGGCCTGGACGCCCCGGGCCGGGCCGGCGACTTCGGCCTGGCGGGCGACTTCGGCCTGGCGGGCGGTGCCCTGGTAAAGGGTGACAAGGCCCTGGTGCGCCAGGACGAACTCAAGCTGACCGGCGCCCATAACGCCGCCAACGCCCTGGCCGCCATCGCCCTGTGCGAGGCGGTGGGCGTGGCCGCCGAGCGGGTGCTGCCGGCCCTCAGGGCCTTCGCCGGCCTGCCGCACCGGGTCGAGACCGTGGCCGAGGTCGGCGGCGTGACCTACATCGACGATTCCAAGGGCACCAACGTGGGCGCCACCCTGGCCGCCATCGAGGGCCTGGGCCGCAAGGTCGGCATCGTCCTGGGCGGCGACGGCAAGGGTCAGAATTTTACCCCCCTGGGTGCCGCCCTGGCCGCCCACGGCCGCGCCGTGGCGCTGATCGGCCGCGACGCCAGGCTGATCGATGCCGCCATCGCCGCGCCCCTGGCCGCCGCCGGGGTGCCCGTGCAGCGCTGCGCCGACCTGCCCGCCGCCGTGCGCTGGCTGGCGGGCCGGGCCCAATCCGGCGACGCCGTGCTGCTCTCGCCGGCCTGCGCCAGCTTCGACATGTTCCGCGGCTATGCCCACCGGGCTCAGGTGTTCATCGATACCGTGGCCGAGCTGGCCGCCGTGGCCAAGGGCCAGGGGGAGGGGCGGTGAGGGCCATCCTCGACAACACCCGCCGCGCGCCCACCGAGGTGGACATGCTGCTGCTCTGGTCCGGCCTGGTCCTGCTGTTGCTCGGCATGGTGATGGTCTATTCGGCCTCCATCGCCACCGCCGAGGGCAGCCGCTTCACCGGCCACCAGCCGGCCTACTTCCTGGTGCGCCACGGGGTCTTCCTCACCGTCGGCATCGTCGCCGCCGTGGTGGCCTTCCAGGTGCCGCTCACCGCCTGGCAGCAGTGGGCGCCCTACCTGTTCATGGCCGGGGTGCTGCTGCTGGTGGTGGTGCTCATCCCCGGCCTGGGCCGGGACGTGAACGGCGCCCGGCGCTGGCTGCCCCTGGGGCCGGTGAACCTGCAGCCGTCCGAGCTGATGAAGCTGTTCGCCGTGCTCTACGCCGCCGACTACACGGTGCGCAAGATGCCCCACATGCGCGACCTGAAGAAGGCCTTCCTGCCCATGGCGGCGGCCATGATCTTCGTCGGCATGCTGCTGCTCAAGGAGCCGGACTTCGGCGCCTTCGTGGTGATCATCTCCATCGCCATGGGCATCCTCTTCCTCGGCGGTCTGCGCGCCCGCCTGTTCGCCGTGCTGATCGTGGTGATGCTGGTGGCCTTCGCCATCCTGATCATCGTCTCGCCCTACCGGCGCGAGCGCATCTTCGGCTTCATGGACCCGTGGACCGACGCCTTCGGCCGCGGCTACCAGTTGTCCCACGCCCTGATCGCCTTCGGCCGCGGCGAGCTGTTCGGCGTAGGCCTGGGGGCCAGCGTCGAGAAGCTCTTCTACCTGCCCGAAGCCCATACCGACTTCCTGCTGGCGGTGATCGCCGAGGAACTGGGCTTTGCCGGCGTGCTGCTGGTGGTGGCCCTGTTCGCGGTGCTGGTGCAGCGCTGCTTCGCCATCGGCCGCCAGTGCGTCACCCTCGACCGCCTCTACCCGGCCCTGGTGGCCATGGGCGTGGGCATCTGGCTGGGGGTGCAGTCCTTCATCAACATGGGGGTGAACATGGGCCTGCTGCCCACCAAGGGCCTGACCCTGCCCCTGATGAGCTTCGGCGGCTCCGGCATCCTCGCCAACTGCATCGCCCTGGCCGTGCTGTTGCGCATCGACTGGGAAAACCGCCAGCTGATGCGGGGAGGAAAGCTGTGAGCACTAGCCCGAAAACCCTCCTGGTGATGGCCGGCGGCACCGGCGGCCACATCTTCCCCGCCCTGGCCGTGGCCAAGGTGCTGCGCAGCCAGGGCTGGCGCGTGGTCTGGCTGGGCAACCCGGACGGCATGGAAGCCCGCCTGGTGCCCGAGCAGGACTTCGAGTGCGTCTGGATCAAGTTCGGCGCCCTGCGCGGCAAGGGCCTGGCCCGTAAGCTGCTGCTGCCGTTCACCCTGCTGTCCGGCTTCTGGCAGGCCCGCCGCGCCCTGAAGCGGATCAAGCCCGACGTGGTGCTGGGCATGGGCGGTTACATCACCTTCCCGGGCGGCATGATGGCCTCCCTGGCCGGCATCCCCCTGATCGTCCACGAGCAGAACGCCGTGGCCGGCCTGGCCAACAAGGTCCTGGCCAAGGTGGCCGACCGCGTCCTCACCGGCTTCCCCGACGTGCTGCCCAAGGGCGAGTGGGTCGGCAACCCGGTGCGCGCCGAGATCGCCGCCGTGGCCGACAAGGCTCCGCCGGCCGCCCGCTACGCCGAGCGCAGTGGCGTGCGCCACATCCTGGTGGTGGGCGGCAGCCTGGGCGCCGCGGCCCTCAACACCGCCGTGCCCCAGGCCCTGGCCCTGATCGCCGAGGAAGAGCGGCCCGAGGTGGTGCACCAGGCTGGCGAAAAGCACATGAAGGCCCTACGCGAGAACTACGAGGTGGCCGGCGCCAACGGCTTCCTGGTGCCCTTCATCACCGACATGGCCGGTGCCTACGAGTGGGCCGACCTGGTGGTGTGCCGCGCCGGGGCCCTGACCGTGGCCGAACTGGCCGCCGCCGGGGTGGCCAGCGTGCTGGTGCCCTTCCCCCATGCGGTGGACGACCATCAGACCGCCAACGCCCGCCATCTGGCCGACGCCGGCGGCGCCGTGCTGATGCCCCAGGACCAATTGACCCCGGCGGCCCTGGCCGAACTGGCCGCGATCCCCCGGGAACAACTCGCCGAAATGGCCGCCAAGGCCCGGGGCGTGGCCCGCACCGACGCTGCCGAGCGGGTGGCGGCGATCTGCGCCGAAGCGGCGGAAAAGAACGTTTGAGGAATCGACGACCATGAAACACAAGGTCAAACACATCCACTTCGTCGGCATCGGCGGCTCCGGCATGTCCGGCATCGCCGAGGTGCTGGTGAACCTGGGCTTCACCGTGTCCGGCTCGGACCTGGCGGAAAACGCCACCACCGCCCGCCTGGCCGCCGCCGGTGCCCGGGTGCTGCTCGGCCACGACGGCGCCCACGTGGCCGGCGCCGACGCCGTGGTGGTGTCCACCGCGGTCAAGGCCGACAACCCGGAAGTGATCGCCGCCCGCGCCGCCCACATCCCGGTGGTGCCCCGGGCCCAGATGCTGGCCGAGCTGATGCGCCTCAAGCAGGGCATCGCCGTGGCCGGCACCCACGGCAAGACCACCACCACCAGCCTGGTGGCCTCGATCCTGGCCGAGGGCGGCTTCGATCCGACCTTCGTCATCGGCGGCCGACTCAACGCCGCCGGTGCCAATGCCCGGCTCGGCACCGGCGAATTCCTGGTGGCCGAGGCTGACGAGTCGGACGCCTCGTTCCTGTTCCTGACGCCGGTGATGTCGATCGTGACCAACATCGACGCCGACCACATGGAGACCTACGGCCACGACTTCGGCAAGCTCAAGCACGCCTTCATCGACTTCCTCAACCGCCTGCCCTTCTACGGCGTGGCGGTGGTGTGCGTGGACGACCCCAACGTGCGCGAGATCCTGCCCTTCGTCTCCAAGCATGTGGTGCGCTACGGCATCGATCCGGAGCACGCCGCCGAGGCCCACTTCCGCGCCGAGAACATCGAGGCTGCCGGGGCCCAGATGAAGTTCGACCTGGTGCGGGTCAATGGCACCACCGTGCGCTACCCGGTGACCCTCAACCTGCCCGGCCTGCACAACGTGCGCAACGCCCTGGCCGCCGCCGCCGTGGCCACCGAGGTCGGCGTGTCGGACGAGGCCATCGCCAAGGGCCTGGCCGAATTCCGCGGCGTCGGCCGGCGCTTCCAGCGTTACGGCGAAGTGGCCCTGGAAAGCGGCGGCAGCTTCACCCTGATCGACGACTACGGCCACCACCCGGTGGAAATGGCCGCGACCCTGGCCGCCGCTCGCGGCGCCTTCCCCGGCCGCCGCCTGGTGCTGGCCTTCCAGCCCCACCGCTACACCCGCACCCGGGACTGCTTCGAGGATTTCGTGAAGGTCCTGTCCACCGTCGATGCCCTGGTGCTGGCCGACGTCTATGCCGCCGGCGAGGCGCCCATCGTCGCCGCCGACGGCCGGGCTTTGGCGCGGGCCCTGCGGGTGGCGGGCAAGGTGGAGCCGGTGTTCGTCGAGGACATGGCCGAGATGCCGGCCACCATCTGCGCCGTGGCTCAGGACGGCGATGTGGTTTTGACGATGGGAGCGGGGTCGATCGGCGCCGTTCCCGCCAAACTTGCAACGGTGTGACGTGGTTATGAACAAGGAATTCGGAAAAGTGGCGGTGCTGTTCGGCGGCACCTCGGCAGAACGGGAAGTTTCCCTGAACAGCGGCTCCCGCGTGCTGGCGGCGCTGCAACGGCAGGGTGTGGACGCCCATCCCTTCGACCCGGCGGAACAGCCCCTGGACGCCCTCAAGGGCTACGACCGGGCGTTCATCGCCCTGCACGGCCGCCACGGCGAGGACGGCACCATCCAGGGCGCCCTGGAACTGATGCACATCCCCTACACCGGCCCGGGCGTGCTGGCCTCCGCCGCGGGCATGGACAAGTGGCGCACCAAGCTGCTCTGGCAGGCCGCGGGCCTGCCGGTGCCGGCCTACCGCATGCTCGACGCCGGCAGCGACTTCGACGCCGTGGCCCGCGAGCTGGGCCTGCCCCTGTTCGTCAAGCCGGCCTGCGAGGGTTCGTCGATCGGCGTGACCAAGGTCAAGACCGCCGCCGAGCTGCGCAGCGCCTACCAGGAGGCCGCCCGCCACGATTCCCTGGTGATCGCCGAGCAGGCGGTGCTGGGCGGCGAATACACCGTGGGCATCCTGGGCAGCGGCGAGGACATGCGCGCCCTGCCCATCGTCAAGATCGAGCCGGCCACCGAGTTCTACGACTACGAGGCCAAGTACCTGCGCGACGACACCGCCTACCGTTGCCCCTGCGGCCTGTCCGCCGAGCAGGAGGCCGCCATCCAGGCCCAGGCCCTGCAGGCCTTCCGGGTGCTGGGCGGGCGCGGCTGGGGCCGGGTGGACTTCCTCATGGACGAGGCCGGCAACCCCTACTTCCTCGAAGCCAACACCTCCCCGGGCATGACCGACCACTCCCTGGTGCCGATGGCGGCCCGGGTGGCCGGCCTCGACTACGAGGCCCTGGTGCTCCAGGTCCTGGCCCTGGCGGCCAACGATTGATCCGACGAAATGGCTCCCGCGCATGTGGCACAAACCGCACCTGCTGAATGTCCTGGCCGACCTGCTGTTCGCAGCGGGAGCGGCGGCCATTCTCGCCGCGGGCGTGCTGGCGGCGGCGCGGCTGCCTCTTTTTCCGCTGCACCAGGTGGTGCTGCTGGAGCGGCTCCAGTCGGTGCGTCCGGACGAGCTGGAAGGCGCCCTGGCCGGGTCCGGGCTGCTGCGCGGCAACTTCTTCAACGTGAACCTGGAAGCGGTGCGCGGCGCCCTGGAAAAACTGCCCTGGGTGCGCAAGGCCGAGGTGCGGCGGCGCTGGCCGGGCAAGCTGGAAGTGCGCCTGGAAGAGCATCAGGCCGCCGCTCGCTGGGGTGCCGAGCCGGGGCAGATGGTCAATACCTACGGCGAGGTCTTCGCCACCGGGGCCACGGCGCCGGTGCCGGGGGAAGAGGGCGATGCGCGCAGCCTGGCGCTGGCGCGCCTGCCCATGCTCTACGGACCGGCCGGCTCCAGCGCCGAGGTGCTGCGCCGCTACGTGGATACCCAGGCCGCCCTCAAGCCGATCGCGCGACGGCCGGTGGAGCTGACCCTGTCGCCCCGGCTGGCCTGGCACCTCAAGCTGGACGACGGGATGGTGGTGGAACTGGGGCGGGAGCAGGCCAAGGCGCCGGTGGCGGCGCGGTTGGCCCGCTTCGTCACCTACTACCCCGGCACCCTGGCCGTGCGCACGCCGCGGCCGGATGTGGTGGACATGCGGTACCCCAATGGATTTGCGCTGCGGGTGATGGGCACCGGCAACGCTGGAACGAAGCCTGACGGCAAGGAAAAGAAATGAGCAGGGATACCAAGGATCTGGTGGTCGGCCTGGATATCGGCACCTCGAAGATCGTCGCGCTGGTGGCGGAGATCACGCCGGAAGGACGCCTCAACGTCATCGGCATGGGCACCCAGGAGTCGAAGGGGCTCAAGAAGGGCGTGGTGGTCAACATCGAGGAAACCGTGGCCACCATCTCCCGGGTGGTGCAGGAAGTCGAGCTGATGGCCGACTGCAAGGTCAAGGACGTCTACACGGGCATCGCCGGCAGCCACATCAAGAGCTTCAATTCCCACGGCATGGTGGCGATCAAGGACAAGGAAGTCACCCCGATGGATGTGGACCGGGTGATCGAGACCGCCCGCGCCATGCCGATCCCGGCGGACCAGGAAATCCTGCACATCCTCACCCAGGAATTCGTCATCGACGGCCAGGACGGCATCCGCGAGCCCATCGGCATGAGCGGCATGCGCCTCGAAGTGAAGGTGCACATCGTCACCGGCGCCGTGTCCGCCGCCCAGAACATCGTCAAGTGCGTGCGCCGCTGCGGCCTGGAAGTGAACGATCTGGTGCTGCAACCCCTGGCGTCGAGCTACGCCGTGCTGTCCGAGGACGAGAAGGACCTGGGCGTGTGCCTGGTGGACATCGGCGGCGGCACCACCGACATCGCCGTGTGGACCCAGGGCGCCATCCGCCACACGTCGGTGATCCCCATCGCCGGCGACCAGGTGACCAACGACATCGCCATGGCCCTGCGCACCCCGACCCGGGAAGCGGAAGAGATCAAGCGCCAGTACGGCACCGCCCTGTCCGACCTGGCCGATCCGGAAGACGTGTTCGAAGTGGCCGGCATGGACGACCGCCCCTCGCGCAAGCTGTCGCGCCGGGCCCTGGCCGACGTGATCCAGCCGCGCATCGAGGAACTGTTCGACCTGATCCACGCCGAGCTGCGCCGCTCCGGCTTCGAGGACGTGTTGTCCTCGGGGATCGTCATCACCGGTGGTGCTGCCCTGATGCCGGGCATGGTCGAGCTGGGGGAGGAAATCTTCCACATGCCGGTGCGCCTGGGCATCCCCAAGTACGTGGGCAGCCTGGCCGACGTGGTGCAGAGCCCGCGCTTCTCCACCGCCTACGGCCTGCTGCTCGAAGCCCAGACCCAGCACAAGCGGGGCATGAAGGTGCGCGAGACCCGTTCGGTGAAGGACGTGTTCTCGGTGATGAAGGGCTGGTTCGAGAAGAACTTCTAAGGTTTCGCGGCATCCCGGGCGACCTTTGCAGCCCGGGCGCTTCAGGTGTCAGGCAGTACCCGTGTTTTCGGTAGTTCCGTTTTAAGCAGCAAACAATATCAATGAATCTCTTGTAACGGAGGCGAGTATGTTTGAAATCATCGATAAGGAAGTGGGCGGCACCATCATCAAGGTGGTGGGCGTGGGTGGCGCCGGCGGCAACGCCGTCGACCACATGATCCGGGAAGGGGTGCAGGGGGTGGAATTCATCGCCGCCAACACCGACGCCCAGGCGCTCAACCGCAGCGTGGCCGTCCAAAAGCTGCAACTCGGGGCCACCGGCCTTGGCGCCGGCGCCAAGCCGGAAGCCGGCCGCAGCGCCGCCATGGAGCAGCGTGAGCAGATCGCCGAAGCCCTCAAGGGCGCCAACATGGTGTTCATCACCGCCGGCATGGGCGGCGGCACCGGCACCGGCGCCGCCCCGATCGTGGCCGAAGTGGCCCGCGAGCTGGGCATCCTCACCGTGGCCGTGGTGACCAAGCCCTTCGGCTTCGAAGGCAAGCGCATGAAGCTGGCCGAAGCCGGCCTGGCCGAGCTGCAACAGCACGTCGATTCCCTGATCGTGATCCTCAACGACAAGCTGATGGAAGTGCTGGGCGACGACGTGTCCATGGACGAGGCCTTCAAGGCCGCCGACAACGTGCTGCGCAACGCCGTGGGCGGCATCGCCGAGATCATCACCTTCCCCGGCCTGGTGAACGTGGACTTCGAAGACGTGCGCACCGTGATGAGCGAGATGGGCCGCGCCATGATGGGTTCCGCCGTCGCCGCCGGCGTGGACCGCGCCCGCATCGCCGCCGAGCAGGCCGTGGCCAGTCCGCTGCTCGAAGGCATCAACCTGTCCGGCGCCAAGGGCGTGCTGGTCAACATCACTGCTTCCCGCTCCCTGAAGATGAAGGAAGTGAACGAGGTGATGAACACCATCCGCGCCTTCGCCGCTGAGGACGCCCACATCATCTTCGGCGCCGTGTTCGACGAGAACGTGGGCGACGCCCTGCGCGTCACCGTGGTCGCCACCGGCCTCGGCCAGGCGGTCAAGCAGCCCCAGCTGGTGGTGGCTGCCCGTACCGGCACCGACGACGCGCCCATGGCCGCCGGTCCCGACTACGCCAGCCTGGAAGTGCCGGCTGTGTTCCGCACCAACCGCAGCAACGCCAAGGTGGAGGCCATGGTCTCCTCCGGCGTCGATCGCTACGACATCCCGGCCTTCCTGCGCCGGCAGGCTGATTAATCCAGCCTAACGTATCGATACTCGCCTCTTGAAAGGGGGAAGGACGTGCGCGTGCTAAAATGCGTTCTTCCCCCCTTTTTCAACGCGAAAACGAATTTTTGCCTTCCGTTGCCGGCCCGTTGCGGGCCATCGGCGACGCGGAGGTTCGCTTCGGTATAAAAATGCTCAGGCAGCGCACCCTCAAATCGACGATTCGCGCCTCCGGCGTGGGCCTCCATTCCGGCGCCCGGGTCACCATGACCCTGCGCCCGGCCGCCCCCGACACCGGCATCGTCTTCCGTCGCGTGGACCTGCCCGAGCCGGTGGATCTGCCCGCCTCCGCCCTGCTGGTGGGGGATACCCGCATGTGCTCCTGCGTCGAGCGCGACGGGGTCAAGGTCGGTACCGTCGAGCACATCATGTCGGCCATGGCCGGCCTGGGCATCGACAACGCCACCGTGGACCTGGATGCGGCCGAGGTGCCCATCCTCGACGGTTCCTCGGCACCCTTCGTCTTCCTCATCCAGTCGGCGGGGATCGAGGAGCAGCCGGCGGCCAAGAAATTCATCCGCGTGCTGAAACCCATCGAGGTGCGCGACGGCGACAAGTGGGCCCGCTTCGAGCCCTACGACGGCTACCGGCTGTCGTTCTCCATCGTCTTCTCCCACCCGGCCATCGACCGCACCGCCCAGGAAACCACCTTCGACTTCGCCGAGCAGTCCTACGTGCGCGAAGTCTCCCGGGCCCGCACCTTCGGCTTCATGCAGGAAGTCGAGTGGCTGCGCGAGAACGGCCTGGCCCTGGGCGGCGGCCTGGACAACGCGGTGGTGCTGGACGAGTTCCGGGTGCTCAACGCCGACGGGCTGCGTCTGCCGGACGAGTTCGTCAAGCACAAGGTGCTGGACGCCATTGGCGACCTCTACCTGCTCGGCCACCCGCTGCTGGCCTCCTTCACCGCCCACAAGTCCGGGCATGGGGTGAACAACCAGTTGGCCCGGGCCCTGCTGGCCCAGCAGGACGCCTGGGAGTTCGTCACCTTCGAGAAGGAAGGCGAGGCCCCGCCCGCCGTTTCCCGCTGGCTGGAACAGCCGGCCGCCCTGGCCGCCTGAGCCGGGTGCTCTGACTCCGCGCCGCCGCCATGCTCGTCCTGCGGATATTGGCGGTGCTGGTGGTGATCGGCGTGGCCGGCTGCGTGGCCGCCTACTTCTTCACCGCCGACCGGCGCTACCTGACCATCGCGTTCCGCCTGTTCCGCTGGGCCTTGATCGTCGCCCTGTGCTTCTTCGGCCTGTTGCTGCTGGAGAGGGTGGCGGTGATTGCGCCGTTGCTGGTCTGAGGTGCTTGTTGGCCGGAGGCGCGACGCTGCTTCCTGGCTGATCGACCTACTGAAATCGCTGAATCACCACGCCCAGGGTGGGGAACAGCGCTCAGGCGCTACGCTTGAGCAGGGATTCCAGAGCGCGGCGCAGGGGGCTGTCGGCCATGCCGGCGGCCAGTTCGCCGAGGCCCTGGCGGGCGTTGGGGGTGAGCGCCCGGTTCGGGCGGGGACGGGCTTCCGGGCCTTCCGGGGCGGGTTGCACCCTCACCTGGATGCCGCTACACTCGATCCCCATTCCAAGAAAAACACCGGTCAATGAGGGGCTTAGCTGCTTCAGCTTGACCGCCACGCCGCCGCTGTCGGCGTGGATAACCACCATTCCCTGCTTGTAGTTCGCCACTCGGCTCGCTTGTCCCAGATAGGCTGGTGCCGCCTGTTCATAGGCGGCTTGCAACCGCTTGAGCAGACGAGCGTGGGCCATCATTCGGCCCAGGCCGTCGGGGGCGTCGAAATAAGCGTTGATGAAGTTGGGCATGGGGAGATCAGCGTATGCACATCATTGTAGTCTCAAACCGGTTGGCCACCGCCAAGACCGTCACCCTGACCGGGCGCCACCTGCTGTTGGCGGGCCTGGCGCTGCTGGGTGGCGTCCTGCTGGTGGGCCTGATCCTCGCCTACCTGTCGCTGCACTTCCGGCTGCCCGTGGCCGAGCAGATGCTGACGGCGGTCCGTGAGCATGAAGCGCAAAAGCGCGAGGCCTTCCTGCGCGACAACGTCAACGCAATGGCTCTGCGCCTGGGGCAACTCCAGGCGCAGGTACTGCGCTTAGATTCCATGAGCGAGCGCCTGATGGGCCTGGCCGGGGTGAAGTCCGGCGAGAAGGTGGGCCAGGGCGGGGCGGCCCTGAAGCCCCTGGACGCCCTGTCCGCCGGCGGACAGGGCGGGCCCCTGGTGCTGGCCCGGCCGGCCATGTCCCTGGGCGACCTGCACCAGGAGCTGGACCGCTTCTCCGAACGCCTGGACGTGCAGAGCGAACAGTTTTCCCTGCTCGAATCCGAGCTGCTCGCCCGTTGGGCGGAAAAGAGCCGGCTGCCCACGGTGCTGCCGGTCAATTCCCAGTGGAACGCCTCCACCTTCGGCTGGCGCATCGATCCCTTCACCGGCGCCCGGGCCCTTCACGAAGGGGTGGATTTCGTCGCCGGCGTGGGCACCGAGATCGTCGCCGCCGCCGGCGGGGTGGTGATCGCCGCCGAACTCCATCCCCAGTACGGCAACATGGTCGAGATCGACCACGGCAACGGCCTGACCACCCGCTACGCTCACTGCTCCAAGCTGGTGGTGCGCGAAGGTCAGGTGGTCAAGCCGGGAGAGCGGATCGCCGAGGTAGGCACCACCGGCCGCTCCACCGGCCCCCACCTGCACTTCGAGGTGCGCATGAACGGTGTGGCGCAGAACCCCAACCGCTTCCTGGAGCGGGCCCTGCCGCGCCTGGCGCAGCGCTGATCCTCTCAGAGGCTGGCCCCGCCCCGCCTCGGCCTTCCGCTTTCCCCCGGCGGTTCGTCCCCGCCGCCTTCTGGTACCGCCCCGGGCTCACCCCGTCGGGGCGGTCATTCCCCCATGCTAGAATCCTGCCTTTCGCGATTTGCGTGAGTTCAGGGTCCTTCCCGACATGATTTCCGGCCTTCTCAAAAAGCTTTTCGGCAGCCGCAACGACCGGCTGATCAAGCAATACACCCAGACCGTCCGCCGCATCAACGAGCTGGAAACGGGCATCGCCGCCCTGAGCGACGAGGCCCTGACCGCCAAGACGGCCGAGTTCAAGCAGCGCCACGCCCAGGGCGAATCCCTGGACGCCCTGCTGCCGGAAGCCTTCGCCGTGGTCCGGGAGGCCGGCAAGCGGGTCATGGGCATGCGCCACTACGACGTGCAGATGATCGGCGGCATGGCCCTGCACTACGGCAAGATCGCCGAAATGCGCACCGGCGAGGGCAAGACCCTGATGGCCACCCTGCCGTCCTATCTCAACGCCATCACCGGCAAGGGCGTGCACATCATCACGGTGAACGACTACCTGGCCAGCCGCGACGCCGAGTGGATGGGACGCCTGCACCGCTTCCTGGGCCTCACCGTGGGCGTGAACCTGTCCCAGATGGACCACGACTCCAAGCAGGCCGCCTACGCCGCCGACATCACCTACGGCACCAACAACGAGTTCGGCTTCGACTACCTGCGCGACAACATGGTCTACGACGAGGACGACCGGGTGCAGCGCGGCCTGCACTTCGCCATCGTGGACGAAGTGGACTCGATCCTCATCGACGAGGCCCGTACCCCGTTGATCATCTCCGGCCAGGCCGACGACCACACCGACCTCTACCTCAAGCTCAACCAGGTGGCGCCCCGCCTGACGCGCATGGAGACCGAGGACGGCGAGGGGGATTACTGGGTGGACGAGAAGGGCCACCAGGTGCACCTGTCCGACGCCGGCCACGAGCACGCCGAGCAGCTGCTGGTGGAAATCGGCCTGCTCGCCGACGGCCGCAGCCTGTACGACGCCGGCAACATCACCCTGATGCACCACCTGAACGCCGCCCTGCGCGCCCACAATCTGTTCCACCGGGATCAGCACTACGTGGTCAGCCCCCAGGGCGAGATCGTCATCGTGGACGAATTCACCGGCCGCCTGATGGCCGGCCGCCGCTGGTCCGACGGCCTGCACCAGGCGGTGGAGGCCAAGGAAGGCGTATCGATCCAGCCCGAGAACCAGACCCTGGCCTCGGTGACCTTCCAGAACTACTTCCGCATGTACGAAAAGCTCGGCGGCATGACCGGTACCGCCGACACCGAAGCCTACGAATTCCACCAGATCTACGGTCTGGAAACCGTGGTCATCCCGCCCAACAGGCCGGTGGTGCGCCAGGACCTGAACGACCAGGTGTTCCGCACCGCCGACGAGAAGCACGCCGCCATCGTCGCCGACATCCGCGAGCAGTACGGCAAGGGCCGGCCGGTGCTGGTGGGCACCACCTCGATCGAGAACTCCGAGCTGCTCTCGGCCCTGCTCGACAAGGAAAAGCTGCCCCACCAGGTGCTCAACGCCAAGCAGCACGCCCGCGAGGCCGAGATCGTGGCCGAAGCCGGCCGCCCGGGCATGATCACCATCGCCACCAACATGGCCGGCCGCGGCACCGACATCGTGCTCGGCGGCGCCATCGACAAGAAGGTGGACGCCATCCGCGAGGACGAGGCCCTGTCCGCCGAGGAAAAGGCCGAGCGGATCGCCGCCCTCAAGGCCGAGTGGAAGCCCCTGCACGAGCAGGTGGTGGCCGCCGGCGGCCTGCACATCATCGGCTCCGAGCGCCACGAATCCCGCCGCATCGACAACCAGCTGCGCGGCCGCGCCGGCCGCCAGGGCGACCCGGGTTCGTCCCGCTTCTACCTGTGCCTGGACGACCCCCTGCTGCGCATCTTCGCCGGCGACCGCCTCAAGGCGATCATGGAGCGGCTGAAGATGCCTGAGGGCGAGGCCATCGAGCATCCGCTGGTGACCCGCTCCCTGGAGTCGGCCCAGCGCAAGGTCGAGGCCCGCAACTTCGACATCCGCAAGCAGCTGCTCGAATACGACGACGTGGCCAACGACCAGCGCAAGGTGATCTACGCCCAGCGCAACGAGCTGCTCGAAAGCGCTGACATCTCCGAGACCATCACTGCCATGCGCCACGGCGTGGTGGAAGAACTGTTCCGCGCCCACGTGCCGGAAGAGTCGGTGGAAGAGCAGTGGGACATTCCGGGCCTGGAACGGACCCTGGCCGCCGAACTGCTGCTGGAAGCCCCGGTGGGCGAATGGCTGAAGAGCGAGCCCCAGTTGCAGGAGAACGACCTGCTGCACCGCCTGGTGGAAACTGCCGACGCCGCCTACGCCGCCAAGATCGCCCTGGTGAGCGACGACGCCTTCCACCAGTTCGAGCGCAACGTCATGCTGCAACGCCTCGACGAGCGCTGGCGCGAGCACCTGGCGGCCCTGGATCACCTGCGCCAGGGCATCCACTTGCGCGGTTACGCCCAGAAGAACCCCAAGCAGGAGTACAAGCGCGAGTCCTTCGAGCTGTTCGAGCAACTGCTCAACGCGGTGCGCAACGAGGTGACCCGTCTGCTCATGACCGTGCAGATCCGTTCCGCCGAGGAAGTGGCCGAGACTGCGCCCCATGCCGACGTGGAGAACGTCCAGTACCACCACGCCGACTACGACGAAGCCCTGTCCAGCGCCGACGGTGCCGAAACCGAACTGACGCCCCTGCCGGCCGGTGCCGACAAGGTCGGTCGCAACGATCCCTGCCCCTGCGGCAGCGGCAAGAAGTACAAGCACTGCCACGGCAAACTCAACTGACGACCGTGCGGCTGGGCCGGGGATGACCCCGCGCCCGGCCGGTTTTCTTTCCAGGTACCCGCCATGCCCGTCAATTACGCCACCCCCGCTCCCGCAGCCCTGTTTCCCGTCGCCGGCGTCCGCCTCGGCGTTGCCGAGGCCGGCATTCGCAAGGCCAACCGCCGCGACCTGACGGTGATCGCCCTGGACGAGGGCAGCACCGTGGCCGGCGTGTTCACCGCCAACCGCTTCTGCGCCGCGCCGGTGCAGGTGTGCCGCAGCCACCTGGCGGCGGCCCGGGACGGCGCTGCGGGCATCCGCGCCCTGGTGGTCAACACCGGCATCGCCAACGCGGGCACCGGCGCCCCGGGGCTGGCCACGGCCAACGCCACCTGTGCCGCCCTGGCCGAAATGCTGGGCCTGGCGGCAGGCCAGGTGCTGCCGTTCTCCACTGGGGTGATCCTCGAGCCCCTGCCGGTGGATCGCCTGGTGGCCGGCTTGCCGGCGGCCATTGCCGATCTCAAGGCCGACAACTGGCACGCCGCCGCCCACGGCATCATGACCACCGACACGGTGGCCAAGGCCGCCTCGCGCCGCGTGGTGGTGGGCGGCAAGACCGTGACCCTGACCGGCATCTCCAAGGGCGCCGGCATGATCCGCCCGAACATGGCCACCATGCTCGGCTTCCTCGCCACCGACGCCGGCATCGCCCAGGACCTGCTGGAGGCGGTGACCAAGGAGGCGGCGGACCAGTCGTTCAACTGCATCACCGTGGACGGCGACACTTCCACCAACGATTCCTTCGTCGTGGCCGCCACCGGCCAGGCCGGCGTGGCTTTTGCCCGCGGCGACGAGCCGGGTTGGGCCGAAGTGCGCGCCGCCCTGATCGAAGTGGCCCGGGAACTGGCCCAGGCCATCGTGCGCGACGGCGAGGGCGCCACCAAGTTCATGGCCATCGCCGTGGAAGGGGGCAAAACCCGGGAGGAATGCCGCCAGGTGGCCTACGCCGTTGCCCATTCTCCCTTGGTCAAGACCGCCTTCTTCGCCTCCGACCCCAACCTGGGCCGCATCCTGGCGGCGGTGGGCTACGCCGGCATTGCCGACCTGGACGTGGACGGCATCCGCGTCTGGCTGGCGGCCGGCGACGACGCCGTGCTGGTGGCCGAGAACGGGGGGCGCGCCGCGGCCTACCGGGAAGAGGATGGCGCCCGCATCATGCAGTCCGCCGAGATCACCGTGCGCATCGACCTGGGCCGGGGCAGCGCCGCCGGCACCGTGTGGACCTGCGACTTCTCCTACGACTACGTGAAGATCAACGCCGACTACCGCAGCTAACCGTAGGTTTTGGGCCTGAGGCCCGAAGAGTTCCGGCTCCGACAAAGCCCGCCGCATCTGCGCGCGGGCTTTTTCATTGGCGACCGCGCTGACCCCCGGCAGGAAGGCGGCGGGCGAAAGGGCGGATAATAGGCGCTTTACCTTGTGGAGCCGACAGCCATGAACGATCACCAGGAGCCGGCCGCGGCCAAGCGGGCGGCGGAACAGGCGGCAGCGCGCTCGGAACGGCGCGGCACCCTGATTTTCGGGGCGATCGCCTGCGCCGTGATCGTGGCCCTGATCGCCGGGCTGATGGCGGTGGAAATCTACGGCGAGCGCATGGACGAGGGGCGCATCCCGCCCGCCAACGCGGCGGATCACTGATTCCGCCAGCGTGCTCTGGCGATGATGGCGGCGGCGCGGCAATTCCCCGTGCCTTGCCGTGACCCCGGACCAGTTGGCGGCGCTGTGTCGGCCTGGCGTCCCAGCGGCCGGATTCTCTCCAGCCATCGTCAACGGCGATGGCGCTTTTGACGCACCGCCAAACCCCGCGCCAGTCGCGGAGTTTCAGCATGGTCTGAAAACAGCCATCGCGGTTGACGATGGCTTTCCGGCTGGGGGGGGGCCTTGATTGGGTCTGGAAGATCCGGGCGATACTCCGGGCCGGAGGGCGCGCTGGTCAGGCTTGGCCGGTTCCTAGCCTTGCACAGTTCCGGGGCGGGCCATCGCGCCAATCCCACGCAAGCCGGTTGTTCCTGATTTCGCTGCGAACGCCGTGTCTGCGCGCCCTGTCCCGGAGAAGGGCGCTTCCCTGTGCCGCACCCGGGGCGGGGCAGCGGGACTCCCAACGCAAACGGGGGCTTGCGCCCCCGTTTGTGGTTGCTGCGCGCCTGACGGCTTACGGCAGGGCCGGGATGGTGAACTTGGGCATCTCGCCGGTCAGGCCGTGCAGGAAGGCCACCAGGTCGTCCACCTCATCCTTGCTCAGGTCGGTCTTGAGCATTTCCTTGCCCATGATCTTCACCGCCTCGTCGAGCTTCCACACCGAGCCGTTGTTGAAGTACGGGTAGGTCAGGGCCACGTTGCGCAGGGTCTGGGTGCGGAAGGCGTGCTTGTCGCTCTCCTTCTTGGTCACCGTGTAGCGTCCTTCGTCGGTGGAGCCCGGCACCTTGATGGCGTAGAAGTTGCCGTCGGTGAAGTTGGGGCCGTTGTGGCAGCCGACGCAGCCCTTTTCGACGAAGGCCTTCATGCCCTTCTTCTGCTGGGTGCTGATCGCCGATTCATCCCCGGCCAGGTAGCGGTCGAAGGGGGAATTCGGCGTGATCAGGGTGCGCTCGAAGGCAGCGATGGCCTTGGCCAGGTTGTCCGGATTGACCGGGTCCTTGCCGCCGAACACGTCGGCGAAGCGCTTCTGGTACTCGGGGAAGCCCTTCAGCACGGCGATCGCCTTGTCCAGGGTGATGTTGTGCTCGATGTTGGCCTGGAGGGGGCCCAGGGCCTGGGCTTCCAGGGTGGGGGCGCGGCCGTCCCAGAACTGGGAGGTGAGGAAGGCGGCGTTCAGGGTGGTGGGCGAGTTGCGCGGCCCGCGGGCGGCGCCGTGGCCGATGGCCCGGGGGATGCGGTCGGTGAAGCCTAGGGCCGGGTTGTGGCAGGTGGCGCAGGCGATGGTGCCGTCGCCGGACAGGCGGGCGTCGAAGTAGAGCATCTTGCCCAGCTCGACCTTGGCCTCGGTCTGGGGGTTGTCCGCCGGAATCGGGGCGATGGCCGGCAGGGGCTTGAACAGTTCCT
This sequence comes from Oryzomicrobium sp., assembly GCF_021287045.1. Lineage (GTDB taxonomy): Bacteria > Pseudomonadota > Gammaproteobacteria > Burkholderiales > Rhodocyclaceae > Oryzomicrobium. The sequence goes on from NZ_JAJTBG010000001.1 coordinate 37,494, forward strand.
TGAACTTGCCGTAGGGGTCGGCGGCCTGGCTGGCACCGGCGACGAGGAGCCCCGCGACGAGGAGGGGCAATGCGACTCTCTTTTTCATGACATCTCCCTTGCTGGTTGAAAAACCTTGTTACTAGCAGGGGATTGTCCGTTTCACGTCAGGGTCAATGTTGATTTAAATCAATGGCTTGCAATAGGCGTGCCCTATGGCTGCGATAGGGCATGCCTATTCATGACGGGGGCAAAAGGCCGGCTCAGTGCAGCACCCGGGGGGCAGCCAGGGTGAATTCCGGGATGTCGGCGTCGAAGGCGGTGCCGTCGTCGGCTTCCATGCGGTAGGTGCCGCGCATGGTGCCCACCGGGGTGGGCAGGGAGCAGCCGCTGGTGTATTCGAAGCGCTCGCCGGGACGTAGCAGGGGCTGCTGGCCGATTACGCCGATGCCGCGCACTTCCTGGACCTCGTTCCGGGCGTCGGTGATGATCCAGTGGCGCGACACCAGCTTGGCAGCGACGCGACCGACGTTCTCGATGGTGATGGTGTAGGCGAAGATGTAGCGTCCGGCGTCGCTGTCGGACTGCTCGGGGATGAACTGGGGGACGGCGCTGACGCGGACGGCGTAGTCGTCCCGGGGCTGCTCGGGGTCGGGGCTGGTGATGGTGGCCATGGCGGTCTTGTTGTAAGCGTTCGTGGGCCGGGCGCCGGGATGGCGGCGTCCGGGTTGGGGTTGCATTCTGACAGCGGAGTCAGGATGGGGTTCGCGGTAAAATCGCCCCTTCGCCTTTTTGCCCCTTCGGCCTCCGCCATGCACGTCATCGCCCCCAGCATCCTTTCCGCCAACTTCGCCAAGCTGGGCGAAGAAGTCTCCGCCGTGATCGCCTCCGGCGCCGACTGGATCCACTTCGACGTGATGGACAACCACTACGTCCCCAACCTGACCATCGGCCCCCTGGTGTGCGAGGCGATCCGCCCGTGCACCGCCGCGCCGATCGACGTGCACCTCATGGTCAAGCCGGTGGACCGCATCGTCCCGGACTTCGCCAAGGCCGGCGCCAACATCATCACCTTCCACCCTGAAGCCTCCGACCACGTGGACCGCACCCTGGGCTTGATCCGCGATTCCGGCTGCCAGGCCGGCCTGGTGTTCAACCCGGCCACGCCCCTTACCTACATGGACTACGTCATGGACAAGCTCGACGTGGTGCTGCTGATGAGCGTGAACCCGGGATTCGGCGGGCAAAAATTCATTCCCGGCACCCTGGACAAGCTGCGCGAGGCCCGGACCAAGATCGACGCCTACACCGCCCGTACCGGCCGCAGCATCCGCCTGGAGATCGACGGCGGAGTGAAGGTGGACAACATCGCCGAGATCGCCCGGGCCGGGGCCGACGCCTTCGTCGCCGGTTCGGCCGTGTACGGGGCCGGCAAGGACAGCGATCCCAACCGCTACGACTCGGTCATCGCCGCCCTGCGCGCCGAACTGGCCAAGGCCTGAGCGGCGACGGGCCGGTGACCGCCATGGCGCTCCTTTCGGTAACCCTGGACCTGGACGGCACCCTGCTCGACACGGTGCCCGACCTGGCCGCCGCCTGCCATGCCATGCTGGCCGAGCTGGGCCAGCCGCCGCGCAGCGACGACGAGGTACGCAATTTCGTCGGCAAAGGCATGGCGGTGCTGGTGGAGCGCTGCCTGACCTGGAGCGCGCCGCCGGAACCCGCCTTGGTGCAGGCCGGCATCGCCGCCTTTCGCCGCCACTACGCCGAAACCAATGGCCGGACGGCGCAGCCCTATCCCGGTGTGTTCGCCGGGCTGGACGCCCTGGCGGCCCAGGGGCTCAAGCTCGGGGTGGTGACCAACAAGCCCGAGGCCTTCACCCTGCCGCTGCTCGAACGCCAGGGGCTGGCCCACTACTTCGCCGCGGTGGTATCCGGCGACACCCTGGCGCAGAAAAAGCCGGACCCGGCGCCGGTACGCCACGCCTGCGAGCTGCTGGGCTGCCTGCCGGCGGAGAATGTCCACGTCGGCGATTCGAGCAACGACTTCATCGCCGCCCGGGGCGCCGGCTGTCTGACCATCGGCGTACCCTACGGCTACAACGAGGGACGGCCGGTGACAGAGTCATCGGTAGACGTCGCTTCCTGCCATGCGCTAGTATCGGACCTTCATGACGCCGCCCGCATGGTGGCGGCATGGAACGAAAGCCTCCGCCAAGGCGGGGAGCTTCCACCGCCGGCGCGGCACTCGTGATTGAAGCGTAACGATTCCGCCGGCAATGACCCTGAGCTAGAACCTCACTTCCCACCCATCGTGACCCGCAAGAACGTCGTTTTCCGGACGGAATGCCTGATCGGCCAGCAGCGCTGGCAATCGTGGCAGGGTTGGTGGCGCTCGCCGCGCCAACATTAATCCCCCGTCCGGGCCCGGACGGCTGACACCCGGGCAACGACGCGCCCCTCCCCGCACGGGGGCGTTCAAAGAAGTAAAAACCTGCTTGCGAGGTTGCTGTGACCGAAACCGAATTCAACGCGCTTGCCGCGCAGGGGTACAACCGTATCCCGGTGACCCTCGAGACCTTCGCCGATCTCGACACCCCCCTCTCCATCTATCTGAAGCTGGCCGACGCGCCCTACACCTACCTGCTCGAATCGGTGCAGGGCGGCGAGCGCTTCGGCCGCTACTCGATCATCGGCCTGCAGAGCCCGACCCGCATCGCGGTACATGGCCACCAGGTGCTGGTGCTCAACCACAACCGCATCGCCGAGCGGGAGGACGACACCAATCCCCTCGATTTCGTCGCCCGCTTCCAGAAGCGCTTCCGCGTCGCCCCGGTGGCCGGCCTGCCGCGTTTCTGCGGCGGCCTGGTGGGCGCCTTCGGCTACGACACGGTGCGCTACATCGAAACGCGCCTGACCCGCACCGCCAAGGCCGACGACCTGGGCACCCCGGACATCCTGCTGCTGCTCTCGGAAGAGATCGCGGTGGTGGACAACCTGTCCGGCAAGCTGACCCTGGTGGTCTATGCCGAGCCGGGCTTCCCCGGGGCCTACCAGAAGGCCCAGGCGCGCCTCAAGGAACTGCTCGCCAGGCTGCGCCAGCCCGCCGCCGTGCCCACGGAAACCCCCTGCACCTCCCAGCCCGCCGTCTCGGTGTTCGGCGAGGCCCGCTTCAAGGAAGCCGTGGTCAAGGCCAAGCGTTATATCACCGAGGGCGACATCATGCAGGTGGTGCTCTCCCAGCGCATGGTCAAGCCCTTCGGCGCCACGCCCCTGGCCCTGTACCGGGCGCTGCGCAGCCTGAACCCCTCGCCCTACATGTTCTATTTCAACCTGGAGGACTTCCATATCGTCGGCGCCTCGCCGGAGATCCTGGTCCGGGTCGAAGGGCAGGGCGATGAGCAGGGGCAGGGCAAGCGCGTCACCCTGCGGCCCATCGCCGGCACCCGCAAGCGCGGCGCCAGTCCGGAAGAGGACGCCGCCCTGGCCGCCGAGCTGCTGGCCGACGAGAAGGAGCGGGCCGAGCATGTGCAACTGCTCGACCTGGGCCGCAACGACGTGGGCCGGGTGGCCACCACCGGATCGGTGAAGCTCACCGACACCATGGTGATCGAGCGCTATTCCCACGTGATGCACATCGTTTCCAACGTGGAAGGCCGTCTCAAGCCGGGCCTGGACGCCCTGGACGTACTCAAGGCCACCTTCCCGGCGGGCACCGTCTCCGGCGCCCCCAAGGTGCGGGCCATGGAGATCATCGACGAGCTGGAGCCGGTCAAGCGCGGCATCTACGCCGGCGCCGTGGGCTACCTGGGCTTCAACGGCGACATGGACCTGGCCATCGCCATCCGTACTGCGGTGATCAAGGACGGCCAACTGCTCGTCCAGGCCGGGGCTGGCATCGTCGCCGATTCCAACCCGGACGCCGAATGGCAGGAAACCCAGAACAAGGCCCGCGCCGTGCTGCGTGCCGCGGAAATGGCCGAAGGCGGCCTCGACACCCGCTTGCAGTGAGGAATTGCCATGTTGCTGATGATCGACAATTACGACAGCTTTACCTACAACATCGTCCAGTACTTCGGCGAGCTGGGGCAGGACGTGCGGGTGTACCGCAACGACGCCATCACCCTGGCCGAGATCGCCCGGCTCGATCCGGAGTATCTGGTGATCTCTCCGGGGCCCTGCGCGCCGGCCCAGGCCGGGGTCTCCCTGGCCGCCATCCGCGAGTTCGCCGGCAAGATTCCGCTCCTCGGCGTGTGCCTGGGGCATCAGTCCATCGGCGAGGCCTTCGGCGGCAAGGTGGTGCACGCCAAGCAACTGATGCACGGCAAGACGTCGCCGGTGCACCACCAGGACGTGGGCGTGTTCAAGGGGCTGCCCAATCCGCTCACCTGCACCCGCTACCACTCTCTGGCGGTGGAGCGTGAGTCCCTGCCCGATTGCCTGGAGATCACCGCCTGGACCGACGACGGCGAGATCATGGGCCTGCGCCACAAGACCCTGGCGGTCGAGGGCGTCCAGTTCCACCCCGAATCCATCCTCACCGAGCGCGGCCATGACCTGCTGGCCAACTTTTTGAAGGAGCACGCACGATGACCCCGCAGGATGCCCTGACCCGCTGCATCGAGCACCGGGAGATCTTCCACGACGAAATGCTCGATCTGATGCGTCAGATCATGTCCGGCGAGATGAGCCCGGTGATGATCGCCGCCATCACCACCGCCCTGCGGGTGAAGAAGGAAACCATCGGCGAGATCGCCGCCGCCGCCCAGGTGATGCGCGAGTTCGCCACCCCGGTGCCGGTGGCCGATCCCAACGCGGTGGTGGACATCGTCGGCACCGGCGGCGACGGCGCCCACTCCTTCAATATTTCCACCACCTCCATGTTCGTGGCGGCGGCGGCCGGGGCCAAGGTGGCCAAGCACGGCGGCCGTTCGGTTTCGAGCAAGTCGGGCAGTGCTGACGCTTTGGAGGCCCTGGGCGCCGACATCAACCTGACCCCGGAGCACATCGCCCGCTGCATCGACCAGGTGGGCATGGGCTTCATGTTCGCCCCCAACCATCACGGCGCCATGAAGCACGCCGCCCCGGTGCGGCGCGAGCTGGGGGTGCGCACCATCTTCAACATCCTCGGCCCCCTGACCAACCCGGCCCGGGCCGAGCGCCAGGTGCTCGGCGTGTTCCACGCCGATCTGGTGGGCATCCTGATCCGGGTGCTGCAACGGCTCGGCTCCAAGCGCGCCTTCACCGTGTTCGGCCTGGAAGGGCTCGACGAGATTTCCGTGTCCGGCCGCACCCTGATCGGCGAGCTCAAGGACGGCAAGATCCGCGAGTACGAGATTCATCCCGAGGACTTCAACCTGCCGGTGCACGATCCCCGCGCCCTGCAAGTAGGGTCGGTGCAGGAGTCCCAGGAGATGGTCATCGCCACCCTGGAGAATCGCCACACCGCCGGCCGCGACATCGTCGCCATGAACGCCGGGGCGGCCCTCTACGTGGCCGACCATGTGCCGAGCCTGGCCGAGGGCGTGGAGCTGGCCCTGGACACCATCGCCAGCGGCGCGGCCCGGGCAAAGCTCGACCAGTTCATCGCCTTCACCCGGCAGTTCAAGGAGTCGGCATGAGCGACGTCCTGAAGAAAATCCTCGCGGTAAAAGCCGAGGAAGTGGCCGCCGCCCGGGCCGCCAAGCCCCTGGCGGCGCTGCGCGCGGAGGCCGAGGCCGCCAATCGGGATAACCCGGTGCGCGACTTCGTCGGCGCCATCGAGGCCAAGATTGCCGCGGGTCAGGCCGGGGTGATCGCCGAGGTGAAAAAGGCCAGCCCGTCCAAAGGCGTGCTGCGCGCCGACTTCCGCCCGGCCGAGATCGCCGCCAGCTATGCCGCCCACGGCGCCGCCTGCCTGTCGGTGCTCACCGACAGGCAGTTCTTCCAGGGCGCCCCCGAGTATCTGCAACAGGCCCGGGCCGCCTGCACGTTGCCGGTGATCCGCAAGGATTTCCTGGTGGACGAGTATCAGGTGGCTGAAGCCCGCGCCATGGGGGCGGACGCCATCCTGCTGATCGTCGCCGCGCTTGACCTGCCGCGCCTCAAGGACCTGGAGGCCGCCGCCGAAGCCCTGGGCCTGGCGGTGCTGGTGGAGGTGCACGACGCCGCCGAGCTGGACTTGGCATTGCAACTGCGCACACCCCTGGTCGGCATCAACAACCGCAATCTGCGCACCTTCGAGGTCAGCCTGCAAACCACCCTGGACCTGCTCCCGCGCATCCCCGCCGGGCGCCGGGTGGTGACCGAGTCGGGCATCCTGGCGGCCGAGGACGTAGCTTTGATGCGTGGGCATAACGTTGACGCCTTCCTCGTCGGCGAAGCCTTCATGCGCGCCCCGGACCCGGGTTTGGCCCTGGCCGGGCTGTTTCATTCGCGCTAAGGCTGGGCTGGCAGTCTTTGGTGCCTTAAGACGATTCGAATCATAAGCTTGTGGGCGAATGTTGAAGTACGGCCCGATTTGATCCACAGCGTTGTTGTTTTTTTGCAACGTATTGCGGATTCATAGCCACCCAAGGCTAAAACCGGGTTGCCCCGGCCCGGTGCCCCTTGCCAGAATGCGTTCAACTCTCGAATGAGAGCTTTCCGGGAACACCCCGCCAATTATTAGGAGATCGATATGCAGAAGAAGCTGATCGCCCTCGCCGTCGCCGGCCTCGCCGCCGCTCCGGCTTTCGCTCAGACCAACGTCACCATCTACGGTGTTGCTGACGCCACCTTCGACAACGTGCGTGCTTCCAGCACCGCTGCTGCCGGCGACAAGCTCGGTTCCACCAACCGCGTCTCCACCAACTCCTCCTACCTGGGCTTCAAGGGTACCGAAGACCTGGGTAACGGCCTGAAGGCTGTGTTCCAGTTTGAAAGCGGTATCAGCTCCGACCAGGCCACTGGCACCTGGGCCAGCCGTGACAGCTTCGTGGGTCTGGCCGGTGGCTTCGGTACCGTCGTCGCTGGTAACCTGACCGGCCCGACCCGTGCCCTGGGCGCTGCTCTGGACGTGAACGCTGGTGCGACTGGTATCGGTGCTAACACTGCCCTGATCGGCAAGCTGAGCAATGCTCTGGTTGGTACCACTAACGCCAATGGCAACTTCACCCCGACCTCCTATGGCACTTCCTCTACTGCCAGCCTGGTGAACGGTAAGGTTACCAATACTTCCCTGGTTGGTTGCGATCGTTCCTCCACCTGCACCTCCCTCTTCGATACCCGTTGGAAGAATGCCATTGCCTACGTGTCTCCCAGCTTTGCTGGCGTGACCGTGACCGCGGCTTATGTGGCTAACGAGAACCATGGCTTCGATGCGGCTCCTGCGTCTGCTGCCAATACCCAAGGTTACGACCTGGGCGTGAACTACAACAATGGCCCGATCCTGGCTGGCCTGACCTACAACGCCGTGACCCTGCGCGACACCAACGAAACTCGCGTTTCCGACCTGCGTCTGGGTGGTTCCTACAACTTCGGCGTGGCCTCCGTCCGTGCCCTGGTGGAACGTACTAGCTTCCAGAACGTTGTTGGCAACATGCACCAAATCGTTTGGGGCCTGGGTGCTACCTATAACGTGACCACCAACGGTAAGATCGTTTCTCAGTTCTACCGTGCTCAGAACGTAACGGGTGATCTGGTTGCTGGTATCCCCGCTCAAACTGGCGCCAAGCTGTTCGAACTGGGCTACGAGCACAGCCTGTCCAAGCGCACCATCGTCAAGGCTGTCTACTCCTACCTGGGTAACGACAAGAACGCCAACTACGACTACGGTATCAATGCCGCTGGTATCAACACCGCCGCCAATGGTGGCCTTGGTGCCAAGCTGAACGGCGTCCAAGTGGGCGTGCGTCACTCCTTCTAATCGTCTTCCGACGATCTGAAGTTGAAACGGGCACCTTCGGGTGCCCGTTTTTCGTTTGTGGATTTTCTCAGGGTTACGAGTGCCGAAGCAACAGCTGGCTCACTATTCCGCAGTGGTACTGCGCGCGAGCGGGTGCCTTAAGGACAGGCGTCCTTGTGGACGGCTCCCTTGCTTCAGCGTTTGGGTGCTAGAAAAACCTCAGGCTCAACGGCCGTGCCATTGAGAAAAACTGCCCAATGCAGGTGCGGGCCGGTAACCCGGCCGGTGGCGCCGGCGGCGCCGAGTTGTTGGCCTTGGGCGATGCGGTCGCCTTCGCGCACGTCGATATGCGAGAGGTGCATGTAGGCGGTGATCAGGCCCTGGCCGTGGTCGAGGAAGACCGTGTTGCCGGTGAAGAAGTAATCGCCGGTATTGAGCACGGTGCCGGCTGCCGGGGCGTGGATCGGGGTGCCGGTACCGACAGCGACGTCTAGTCCGGTGTGGGGGTTGCGCGGCTCGCCGTTGAAGAAGCGGCGCAGGCCGAAGCGCGACGAGAGGCGGCCCTGGGCGGGCAGTTGGAAATTAGTTTGCGGTGCCGCTGCCGAGAAATGACGCTTTGCCTGGGTGAGCACGCTGGTTTCTCGGGCGATGCGGACCTCGTCGTCGGGATTGGGATTGACGTGGCGCGGGTTGCGGACCGTAAGGCGCTGCACCGGGTACGTCTTGTCGCGCACCGAGATCGGCACGAAACCAGTGTTCCCGCCGCTTTCCACGGTAAGGGGAAGCTCCCCGGCTGGCGTGTCCAGGGGAATGCCGACCAGGGCGAGCCAGCGGCCGCGTTCCTGGATGACTGCGACCGGGGCGTCACCGAGGCGGGCTTTGGGCGCTTGGCCCTTGGGTGCGTTGAGCGGCACCACGGCAACGCCGCCGGGCACGGGCAGGTTTTGCGGGGCCGCCTGGGCCCCCTGGATAGACCCGGCCAAGGCTAGCAGTGTGGTCAGCAGTACGGGGCGCATGTCAGCGATAGCGGTTGATCGCATTCCGGGTTTCCTGTGCGACCTGGTGGGAGGCCGTGGCGAAGTTCTCGTCCTTGCCGGCGTAGAGAATGGCCCGGGACGAGCTGATCATCAGCCCGGTCCCGCCGGCGGTCTTGCCCGCTTCCACCGTGGCCTGAATGTCGCCGCCCTGGGCGCCGATGCCCGGCACCAGCAGGGGTAGGTCGCCGACGATGCTGCGCACCCGGGCGATCTCAGCCGGGAAAGTGGCCCCCACCACCAGGGCGCATTGGCCGGTGGTGTTCCATTCGGTGGCGACCAGCTTGGCGACCCGCTCGAACAGGCGCTCGCCGTTGCCCACGTCGAGGAATTGCAGGTCGCTGCCGCCGGGGTTTGAGGTACGGCAGAGCAGGATCACGCCCTTGTCCGGGTAGGCCAGGTAGGGGGTGACCGAATCCCGGCCCATGTAGGGGCTGGCGGTGATGGCGTCGGCCTGGAAGCGTTCGAAGGCTTCGATGGCGTACTGCTCGGCGGTGCTGCCGATGTCGCCGCGCTTGGCGTCGAGGATCACCGGAATGCCCGGGTGGCGCTCATGGATGTGGGCGATCAGGGCTTCGAGCTGGTCTTCGGCGCGATGGGCGGCGAAGTAGGCGATCTGGGGCTTGAAGCAGCACACCAGGTCGGCGGTGGCATCGACGATGCCTTTGCAGAACTCGAAGATGGCATCCGGCCGGCCCTGGAGGTGGGCGGGGAACTTGGTCGGCTCGGGATCGAGGCCGACGCACAGCAGCGAGTCGTTCTTCTGCCAGGCGGCAGCCAGGGACTGGGTAAAGGTCGTGGTCATCGTCTCGTCCCTTACTTGGCCCCGTGGCCCCAGGAATCCTTAAGGGTCACCGCCCGGTTGAACACCGGGGTGCCCGTCTTGGAATCGACACGGTCGGCGACGAAGTAGCCGTGGCGTTCGAACTGGAAGCGTTCCTCGGCCCGGGCGTCCTTCAGTGCGGGCTCCAACTGGGCGGTGATGACCACCTTTGAATTCGGGTTGATGTCGTCGAGGAAGTTGCGTTCCAGGTCCTCCGGATCGCCCTCGCGGCGGGCGCCCGGGTGGGGCACCTTGAACAGGCGGTCGTAGAGGCGCACCTCGGCGGTGTAGGCATGGGCGGCGGACACCCAGTGCAGGTTGCCTTTGACCTTGTAGTTGTCGGCGCCCGGGGTGCCGGACTTGGAGTCGGGCAGGTACTCGCACAGTACAGCGGTGACGTTGCCGGCGGCATCCTTCTCGCAGCCGGTGCACTTGACCACGAAGCCGTAGCGCAGGCGGGCCATATTGCCCGGATAGAGGCGGTGGTACCCCTTGACCGGCTCCTCCATGAAGTCCTCGCGCTCGATCCACAACTCCCGGCTGAACGGCATGGCCCGCTTGCCCAGTTCGGGCTTGAGCGGGTGGTTGGGGGCGTGGCACTCCTCGCTCTGGCCCTCCGGGTAGTTGGTGATGATGAGCTTCAACGGATCGAGCACGGCGATGCGGCGCTCGGCGGATTCGTTGAGGGTCTCGCGCATGCACTCTTCGAGCACCGAATAGTCGATCAGGGAATCGGACTTGGTCACGCCGATCCGTTCCATCAGCAGACGAAAGCCTTCGGCCGTGTAGCCCCGCCGGCGGGCGCCCACTAGGGTGGGCAGGCGCGGGTCGTCCCAGCCCTCGACGTGCTTTTCCTCCACCAGCTGGATCAGCTTGCGCTTGGAGAGGACCACGTAGGTCAGGTTGAGGCGCGAGAACTCGTACTGGTGGGGCAGGGGGCGCAGCAGCAGGCCGGCGTCGGCCAGGCGCTCCAGCAGCCAGTCGTAGAAGGGGCGCTGGTCCTCGAACTCCAGGGTGCAGATGGAGTGGGTGATGTTCTCCAGCGCATCCTCGATCGGGTGGGCGAAGGTGTACATGGGGTACACGCAGAACTTGTCGCCGGTGCGGTGGTGAGTGGCGTGGCGGATGCGGAAGATGGCCGGGTCGCGCAGGTTGATATTGGGCGAGGCCATGTCGATCTTGGCGCGCAGGATGTGGGCGCCGTCGGCGAATTCGCCGGCCTGCATGCGGCGGAACAGGTCCTGGTTCTCGGCCACGCTGCGGTTGCGGTAGGGGCTGTCCTTGCCCGGCTGGGTCAGGGTGCCCCGGTTGGCGCGCATTTCCTCGGCGGATTGGCTGTCCACGTAGGCGTGGCCGGTGGCGATCAGGCTTTCGGCAAACTGCACCATCCAGTCGAAGTAGTCGGAGGCGTGGTAGAGGTTGTCCTCCTGGCCGTCCTGCCAGTCGAAGCCGAGCCACTTCACGGCGTCGATGATCGAATCGACGTATTCCTGCTCTTCCTTCTCCGGGTTGGTGTCGTCGAAGCGCAGGTGGCAGCGGCCGCCGAACTGCTTGGCCAGGCCGAAGTTGAGGCAGATCGACTTGGCGTGGCCGAAGTGCAGGTAGCCGTTGGGCTCCGGCGGGAAGCGGGTGCGGATCTTGGCAGCATCCGGGGGGGCCTCGGCCTGGGAGGCGGCGGGGCCGGGACGGCCGGCCCAGCGGCGGCTGGCGAACTTGTCGGCAGCCAGGTCGGCCTCGACGATGTTGCGGATGAAGTTGGCGGCTGGGACGTGCTCGTTCTTGCGGTCGGTCATGGCGCGGGCGGAAAGAGGGGTGGCGGGGCGGTGCGTTGGCGTGCCGGCGTACTGCGCGGCGGCACGGGGCCCGCCCCGGGGCGCGGGCCGGAAAGCTCGTCCGGGCAGGCCTGCCGGAGCAGGGCCGGGGCGGACGTTTCCAGCCGGTCGCGCAAAACCCCGATTTTATCAGTCCGGCCGGGTCCCCGGGGCGGTGCGGGGCCTTCCGTTGCCGCTACCGCGAGCCACCAGCACGATGCCGACGGCGATCGGCACCACCCCGAGCAGGTCGCTGGCGTAGAGCGGCTCGCCGAGCAGGACCACCGCGAACAGGGTACCGAAGAAGGGGTTGAGGAAGTGGAAGCTGCTGGCGGTGCCGGCCTGGCCGTGGCGCAGCATCCAGAACATCAGCAAGGTGGTGCCTAGGGAGGCCACGCCGGCGCTGTAGGCCAGGCTCCACCACAACCCGGCGGCGTTTTCGAAGCGCAGCCCCTCCCAGCCCCAGGCGGGCAGGAGCAGCACCAGACCGCTGCACAGCATCTGCAAGGTCACCGCCACCAGCATGTCCTGGCTACCCGCCACCCGCTTGGTCAGCACCGTGCCCAAGGCCAGGGCCAGGGTGCCGGCCAGGATGGCAGCCAGGGACAGCGGATCGAGATGGTCCACCGCCAGCCGATGCTGGGTGATCCACACCACCCCGGCCAGGCCCAGGAGAACGCCGAGAACCTTGGCCGGGGTCAGCCGCTCTCCGCCGATCAGGGCGGCGAAGAGCAGGGTGAGCAGGGGGCAGGTGCTCACCAGAATCGAGGTGAGGGCCGCCGGGGTGGCCTGCATGCCCCAGTAGGCCAGACCCAGGTAAACCGCGTTGTACAGCACCCCGGCCACCAGGGTGCGGCCCGGCAGGGTCATGCCGCCCAGGCGGCGGCCCTGGAGGGTGCACACCGCGGCGAGCAGCAGGCCGGCGGCGAGAAAGCGCATGGCCAGGATGGTGAGCGGGCCGGCGTAGTGGAGGCCGACCTTGCCGGCAATGAAGGCCGAGCTCCAGATGACGCTGAAGGCCAGGCCGGCGGCCGCCAGGGCGGCTCGGGAGGGGGCGCCGGCGGTGGGGCGGGGCCCGGTTGCGGTGGCTCCCGAGGCAAGGGGAAGAGGGGCGGCGGTGGCGTTGTTCATGAAAGGCTCCGGGGGAGGCGGGTCGGTGTGGTCCGCCGTTTGCGTCGTGCCGGCAGCGGGCCCCGTGGCGGGGCGGCACCGCGTGCCGACGATGTCACCCCGATACCCTAGCGGTCGCGGCAAAATTTGATAAATTGATAATTCTGGATTCAATATGAGCGATTGAAATCATGCCCCGCCACCTGGATATGGACCTGCTGCGCGCCCTGGTCGCCACCGCCGACGCCGCCAGCTTTTCCCTGGCCGCCAGCCGCCTGGGCCGCACCCAGTCAGCGGTCAGTCTGCAGATCAAGCGCCTGGAGGATTTGGTCGGCCACCCCCTGCTGGTGCGCTCCCAGGGGCGCCTCGACGGCCCCACCCCGGAAGGACTGCTGCTGCTCGACTACGCCCGGCGCATCCTGCGTCTCAACGACGAGGCGGTGGGCTGCTTCGCCGAGCCCGAGCTGGCCGGCAGCCTGCGCGTCGGCCTGGCCGAAGAGATCATGGAGCGGGATCTGGCCGGGGTCATGGAGGACTTCCACCAGGCCTATCCCCGGGTGCGCCTGGCCCTGGAGTGCGACCTGTCGGCGCGCCTCGCCGCCCGGGTCCAGGCCGGCGAGCTGGACATGGCCCTGATCAAGCGCATCGGCACCCAGCCCACCGCCGAGGGCCGCCCCCTGTGGCGCGAGCCCATGGTGTGGGTCACGGGCGAGCGGGGCGGCGCGGCGCAGGAACGGCCCCTGCCCCTGGCCCTGTTCCAGGAAACCTGCATCTTCCGCGTAGTGGCCCAGGCCGCCCTCAGCCAGGCCGGCATCCCCTGGCGCCAGGCCTTTTCCGGCCACAGCCACACGGGGCTGCGCCAGGCGGTGGCGGCTGGGCTGGCGGTCACTCCCCTGCCGGCGAGCCTGCTCGGCCCGGGCCTGGCCCGGGTGCGCGACGGGCTGCCGGCCCTGCCGGACGTGGAATGGGTGGCCCTGTTCGCCCCCGACGGCGAATGGCCGGCGGCCACCCGGCTGGTGGAGATGTTCGAGGCCCGTTTGTGGCAGGGCCGGGCCGGTGGCCTGGGGAATGCAGGGGCGGCGGGCGGGGCCGCTCCGCGTCGTGAGCCGCTGCCGGCCTGAGGTTCGGGATGACGGAGGGGCGGCGGGATTCCGCGCATTTCGTACAATGGCGGACAGCCGGGGCCGCCGGCCCCATCCCCTTCGGAACCTTCCCATGAACTACGGTTTGAGTTTTGCCGCCATCGGCGGCGGTGCCGCCCTGGGCGCCTGGCTGCGCTGGGGCCTGGGCCTGCTCCTCAACCCCCTGCTGCCGGCCCTGCCCCTGGGCACGGTGGCGGCCAACCTGCTGGGGGGCTATCTGGTCGGCGTGGCGGTGGCGGTGTTCCACCTCAACAGCGGCCTGCCGGCAGAATTCAAGCTGCTGGTGATCACCGGCTTCCTCGGTGGGCTCACCACCTTCTCGACCTTTTCCGCCGAAGTGGTGGAGCGCCTGCTCTCGGGCCAGCCCGGCTGGGCCCTGCTGCTCGGCGGGGTGCACCTGGCGGGTTCGCTGACCGCCACCTGGCTGGGGCTGGCCACCCTGGGGGCGACCCGCATCTGGGGCTGATCCGGCCGTGGGGCCAGCGGTTCAGGTGAGCCGGTAGTCGCGGTCCGGCACCATGGCCGGCGGTAGCTCCGCCGGCGGCACGCCGACGATTTCCAGCACCGTGCGTTCGATGGTGCGGGACAGGGCGTCCAGGGCCAGGTCGTTGGGCTCCCGGCCGAAGGGGTCTTCCAGTTCGCTGGCGATCGCCTCCAGGGCCATGAAGGTGTAGGCCACGAATACCGCCATCAAGGGGGTGAGCAGGCCGATGCTGTCCACCAGCCCGAAGGGCAGCAGGGCCGAATAGCAATACACGGTGCGGTGCAGCAGCACGTTGTAGGCGTAGGGGATCGGCGTGTTGGCGATGCGCTCGCAACTGGCGATGATTTCGGCGATGCGGTCCAGGTTGGTGTCCATGTTGGCCGCCAGGATGTCCGGCAGCGCTCCCTCGCGGCGCCGCTCCTGCACCCAGCGGGCCAGTTCGGTGAGCAGGGCCACGGGGACGAACCGGGCCGCACCGACGCGGGCCGCCAGGTCCGCCGGCAGCAGCCGCTCCAGGTCGGCCTGGGGCGGCTCGTCCCGCAACTGGTGCTTGAGGCTGTGACTCAGGGCGATCACCAGGGCGGCGAAGTGGCGCACCCGGGCATCGCCGGGGGGCAGGTTTGGCAGGGTGATGGCCTGGCGGCTCAGGGCCCGGGCGGCGATCACCAGTTGCCCCCACAGGCGCCGCCCTTCCCAGAAACGGTCGTAGCTGACGTTGTTGCGAAAGCCCAGGAAAATCGCCAGGGCGATGCCCACCAGGCTGAACGGAGCGGGGTTGAGGCGCACGCCGAAATCGCGGAACCACAGGTGCCCCGCCAGAGCCAGCACCGAAATCGCCAGGATGCCCAGCAGCCGCGGCGCCACCATGCCCAGCACGGACCCGCGCCAGACGAACAGCATGCGGAACCAGTGGAGTTTGGGGCGGACGATCATGGCGGCGGCGGGCGCGGTGGCGTTTGGCAAAGGTCATGATCCTGCCTCGCCCGCCGGGCTCCGGCAAGCCGTAAAAGTGCCCAGGCTGGATGGGCCGGGGCGATGGGAGGGGCCAAGTCAGCGAGGCTGAGTGCAAAGCCCTCGTGAGGCCCACCCGTTCACGCGGGATTAGACAGTACGAGCATGGCGGCAAATGCAGACGTGCTCCGCCCGGAGGTGATTGACCGGGCGCTTCCTCGCACATGCCATAGACCGGGCCTGTATCCGGGGACCGGATTGAGGCCCGCGCTCATCGTCTGCCGGCTACGCCTGGCATGGTTTCAGGTGCTGGCATGCAGCCGTTCAGCGCAGCAGGTCCTTGAGGGAACCCAGCATGCCGGCCAGGTCCCCTCCTTCGGGTACGGTGCCGTTCGGGGTCAGCTTGTCGACGATCTGGGGCAGCAACTCGGCCAAGTGCCCAGAGGCCTCCTGAGAGGTCACCCCCAGTTTTTGGGCGATGGCGTCGACCTGCTCGCTGCCCAGGGCCGACTGCACCTGTTCGGCGGAAACCGGTTGGTTCTGGCCGGTGCCGATCCAGGACGAGACGATGTCTCCCAGCCCCTGCTGCTCGAAGGCGCCGATCAGGCCCCGCAGCCCGCCCGACTGGGGATCGTTGACCAGGGCCAGGATGGCATCGGCCAGGCCGGCGGGACGTTGCGCCCCTTCTCCCGACAGGGAGCCGAGCACCTGCCCGGTGAGTGTGTCCAATAACCCCATGGCGCTCTCCTTGACTCAAATTGGCCGCTACCATTGGCCGCTACCGGTTGCGCTCCGCGTGCCGAGGCGAGCGGCGGTGGCGGGTCGAGAGATCAGCCTAGGAGGGGAAGGGGGGAATGTCCACTACGGAAGCGGGAGATTCATCCACGGCGGCGTCAGCGTCCGCCCCCCACATCGAGGATGGCACCGGTGGTGTAGGAGGCCTCGTCCGAGAGCAGCCACAGGATGGCCCGGGCCACTTCCTCCGGGGTGCCACCGCGCTGCATCGGGATGCCTGCCTTTACCCGCTCCACTCGCCCGGGCTCGCCGCCACTGGCGTGGATGTCGGTGGCGATGACCCCGGGGGCCACGGCGTTTACCCGGATGCCCTCGGCCGCCACTTCCCGGGCCAGGCCGATGGTGAGGGTGTCCACGGCGGCCTTGGAGGCGGCGTAGTCCACGTATTCCCCCGGCGCCCCCAGCCGTGCCGCCCGGGACGAGACATTGACGATGGCGCCGCCCGGTCCGCCGTGGCGCGTGGACAGGCGCTTCACCGCCTCCCGGGCACACAGGAAGCTGCCGGTGACGTTGGTGGCGAACACCCGGGCGATGCGCTCGGCGGTCATGGTCTCCACCCCCATCTGGGGTTCCAGGATGCCGGCGTTGTTCACCAGCCCGTACAGGGAACAGAAGGTTTCATCCAACTGGCGGAAGAGGCGCAGCACCTCGTCCTCCCGGGAAACGTCGGCCTGCACCGCCAGGGCCGTGCCGCCCTGGGCGCGGATCGACTCGACCACGGCGGCGGCCGTGGCATGGTTGTCCCGGTAGCTGATGCACACGGCGTAGCCGGTTTCGGCGGCGAGCCGGGCGGTGGCGGCGCCGATGCCACGGCCGCCGCCGGTGATGAGGAGGGCTCGGGTCATGGTGCGTCCTTTGCAAGTGCCTGACCGGCGTGGAAAACCGGCTGAAGAAAGCCAGGGCGACCACGGCAGCATAGATTCGGTGCGGGCCGTCGTCCATGTTGGTGTGCGGATCGGGGCGGGCGGCGCCAGCCGGCGCCGCCTCGGGTAAGATGCGGGGTTCGTCGTGGGGGCGATTCCCCCTGTGCATTCAAGCGGCTGGCACGGCGGGCCGGGAAAAGCACCGCCGACCCGGTATGCGCCTTTCCATGGCCGCCCGCCGCGCGGCCCGGGTTTTCGGATTGCGCCTTTCCGCCGCCCCATGCCGCCGCCCCACCTACCCCGGCGGGCCCTCTGCCCCCGGCTGGATCAGCATCGATGAAGGTTACCCATTCCCGCGCCGGCGCCCGTCCGGCGCCGGGCGCCGTTGCGCCCGCCACTGCATTTGCCGACTGCCTGGCCGCCGACCGGCCCAAGCTGCGCGCCCTGTCGCGCGAGATGAAGCAGAACGGCCCCCGGGCGGCCAAGGCCCGGGCCGATTTCGACGCCCTGCTGGAGCGCTCCAAGGGCATCGTCGCCGCCCGGCGCAAGCGCCTGCCCCAGCCCACCTTCGACGAGGCCCTGCCGGTTAACGTCCGGCGCGACGAGATCGCCAAACTGATCCGCGACCACCAGGTGGTGATCGTCTGCGGCGAGACCGGCTCGGGCAAGACCACCCAGCTGCCCAAGATCTGCATCGAGCAGGGGCGCGGCGTGTTCGGCCTGATCGGCCACACCCAGCCGCGCCGTCTGGCCGCCCGTTCCGTGGCCTCGCGCTTGGCCCAGGAACTGAACACCCAGGTGGGCATGGGGGTGGGGGTGAAGATCCGCTTCCACGACCGTTCGGTGCCCGAATCGGTGGTCAAGCTGATGACCGACGGCATCCTGCTGGCCGAGACCCAGGGCGACCCCTATCTCAACGCCTACGACACGATCATCATCGACGAGGCCCACGAGCGCAGCCTGAACATCGACTTCCTGCTCGGCTACCTGAAGCAGATCTTGGCCAAGCGGCCGGACCTGAAGGTGATCGTCACCTCGGCCACCATCGACGCCGAGCGCTTCGCCGCGCACTTCGCCACGGACGGCAAGCCGGCGCCGGTGATCGAAGTGTCCGGCCGCCTCTACCCGGTGGAAGTGCGCTACCGGCCGATCCAATCCGCCGATGCGGCACCCACCCCTGGCGGCGCCCCCCGCAGCGACCGGGAGAAGGCCCAGCAGGCCCGGGACGAAGAGCGCGACCTGTACGACGCCATCGTCGATGGGGTGGACGAGTTGTGCCGGGTCGGCCCCGGCGACGTGCTGGTCTTTTTGCCCGGCGAGCGGGAAATCCGCGACGCCGCCGAGGCCCTGCGCAAGCACCACTTCGCCGGGCCGCAACCGGAAATCCTGCCCCTGTTCTCGCGCCTCTCGGCCCAGGAGCAGGACCGGGTGTTCAAGACCGGCGGGCCGCGCCGCGTCGTGCTCGCCACCAACGTGGCGGAAACGTCGCTCACCGTGCCCGGCATCCGCTACGTGGTGGATACGGGCCTGGCCCGGGTTAAGCGCTACTCCTACCGCAACAAGATCGAGCAGTTGCAGGTGGAAAAGATCGCCCAGGCCTCGGCAAACCAGCGCTCCGGCCGCTGCGGCCGTGTGGCGGCGGGGGTGTGCATCCGCCTCTACGACGAGGCCGACTTCAAGGCCCGCCCGGCCTTCCCCGATCCGGAAATCCTGCGCTCGTCCCTGGCCGGGGTGATCCTGCGCATGAAGGGCCTCAAGCTTTCCGACGTGGAGGAGTTCCCCTTCCTCTCGCCGCCGCCGGCCAAGGCCATCAACGACGGCTACGCCCTGTTGCAGGAACTGGGCGCCCTGGACGACGACAAGCGCCTCACCGGCATCGGCCACGGACTGGCCAAGCTGCCCCTGGACCCGCGCATCGCCCGCATGATCGTCGCCGGCCGGGACAACGGTTGCCTGCGCGAGCTGCTGGTGATCGCCGCCGCCCTGTCGGTGCAGGACCCCCGGGACCGGCCCCAGGACAAGCTCCAGGCCGCCGACGAGCGCCACCGCCGCATCATGTTCAAGGTGGGTGACGACAAACAGGAATCCTCCGAATTCCTCGCCTGGCTGTCCCTGTGGCAGTGGTATCAGGAGCAGGCCAAGCACCTCTCCCACCGCAAGCTGGCCCAGGCCTGCCAGGACCATTTCCTCTCGCCCCTGCGCATGCGCGAGTGGCGCGAGGTGCATAGCCAGCTGCACGCCCTGGTGGGGGAGGCGGGCTGGAAGGAAAACGACATTCCCGGCGCCTACGCCGCCATCCACAAGGCCCTGCTCTCCGGCCTGCTCGGCAACATCGGCTGCAAGGCCGAGGACGCCGAAAAAGGCGGCCACTACCTGGGCGCCCGGGGCATCAAGTTCCTCATCCATCCTGGCTCGGCCCTGCAGAAGAAGGCCGGACGCTGGATCATGGCCGCCGAGCTGACCGAAACCACCAAGCTCTATGCACGCTGCGTGGCCAAGATCGAGCCGGAGTGGCTGGAAGAGGTGGGCGCCCACCTGATCCGGCGCAGCCAGTTCGAGCCCCATTGGGAAAAGAAGCCGATGCAGGTGGTGGCCTTCGAGCGGGCCACCCTGTATGGGGTGGTGGTCAATCCGCGCAAGCGCATCCACTACGGCCCCCTGGACCCCAAGGCGGCCCGGGAGATCTTCATCCGCGACGGCCTGGTGGCCGGCGAGATCGACGAGGCCTACGTCCGCCGCTGGCCCTTCTACCAGCACAACCGCAAGCTGATCGCCGAGATCGAGACCCTGGAGCACAAGCAGCGCCGCCAGGACGTGCTGGTGGACGACGATCTGATCTTCGCCTTCTACGACCACCTGATTCCGGAGGGCATCTACAACGGCGCCGGCTTCGACGCCTGGCGCAAGGAAGCCGAGGCCACCGACCCCAAGGTCCTGTTCCTGAAAAAGGACGACCTGATGCGCCACGAGGCGGCCGGAGTGACTACCGACGCCTTCCCGCCGTCGGTGAAGATCGGCGGCATCGAGTACAAGCTGGCCTACCACTTCGAGCCGGGCAACCCCCGGGACGGGGTGACCCTGACCCTGCCCCTGGCCCAACTCAATGCCATTTCTGCCACCCGGGGCGAGTGGCTGGTGCCCGGCCTGCTCAAGGACAAGGTGGTGCAGCTGGTGAAAACCCTGCCCCAGAAGATCCGCGCCAAGCTGGTACCGGTGCCGGACTTCGCCGACGAGTTCGTCGCCGCCTGCGGCGCGGACGAGAAGAAGCTCAACTTCGGCCTGCTGCCGGCCCTGATCGACTTCATCCACGCCACCCGGGGTCTCAACGCCCGGGGCTGGGTGGTGACCCCGGACGCCTTCCGTCCCGACACCTTGCCGCCCCACCTGGCCATGAACTACAAGCTGGTGGACGAGCACGGCCGCCAACTGGCCATGAGCCGCAGCCTTACCGAGTTGCGCGCCGAGTGGGGCCGGGAGGCCAAGCAGGAGTTCTCCAACCTGCACGAGGCGCCTTCCGAATACACCGGCCTTACCGACTGGACCTTCGGCGAGCTGCCGGAACTGCTCGAAGTGCGCGCCGGCGGCCAGACCGTGGTTGGCTACCCGGGCTTGAAGGACGAGGGCGAAACGGTGTCGCTCGCCGTGTTCGACTCGCCGGAAGAGGCCGCCGCGGTGCACCGCCAGGGTCTGCGCCGGCTGTTCCAGCTGCAATTCAAGGAGCAGGTGAAGTACTTCGAGAAGAACATCCCGGGCCTGACTCAGATGGCCATGCAGTACATGGCCCTGGGCAGCCTGGAAGAGCTGCGCGACCAGATCGTCGCCGTCACCTTCGAGCGCGCCTGCCTGCCCGCCGGCGACCCGCTGCCCGCTTCCGAGGCCGAGTTCCGCGCCCGCTGCGCCGAGGCCAAGAGCCGCCTCGGCCTGCTGCTCCAGGAAGTCGCCCGGCTGGCCGGCCAGGTGCTCACCGAGTGGCAGACGCTCACCAAGAAACTGCCCGGCTTCAAGGCCTTCCCGGCGGTGGTGGCGGACATCGAGGCCCAGGTGAAGCGGCTGATGGGCAAACGTTTCGTGGCGGATACGCCCTTCGAGCGCCTGCAACACTTTCCCCGCTACCTGAAAGCCGCCCAACTGCGTCTGGACAAGCTCAAGGCCGACCCGGCCCGGGACGCCCGCAATCTGGCCGACTACGCGCCGCTGTGGACCAATTACGAGCGCCGCGCCCTGCAACTGGCCAAGCAGGGCGTTGCCGATCCGCAACTGGTGCAGTTCCGCTGGCTGCTCGAAGAACTGCGGGTGAACCTGTTCGCCCAGGAACTGCGCACCCCGGTGCCGGTGTCGGTGAAACGGTTACAGAAGCAGTGGGAGGGAATCCAGTATGGTTGAGGTTATGGAACCGATCTTTGTTTCGCTGCGCATGACCGCGCTGCCTTCTGCCCGGATCGCCGCGCCAGTGCTTGTTCTCCGCGATGCCTGCCTGAAACGCCGCGCCAGTCGCGGACTTTCACGGTGCCTGCCTGAAGATGCCCGGCTGGCGCGGGGTTTGGCCAGGGGCGTTTTTGACGCTGCCACGGAGGCCCGCCATGGCTGAGGTCCTCTTCGCCCTGGCGCGCAGCTTTGCCTCCCTGTCCCGGAGCGGCGTGTGGGCCGCTATCCTGGGGCCGGCGATCCTCTCCCTGGTGGTGTGGATCGTCCTGGCCTTCGCCTTTCTCGGCCGGGTGATCGACTGGCTGGCGATCCAGCCGCCACTCTCCTGGATTTCGAACTGGGGCGTGGCCTGGCTGGCCCACCTGCTGGCCGCCATCGGCGGCTGGGTGGTGATTCTGGCGGCGGCCTACCTGACCGCCGTGGTCATCGCCGCCGTGGTCATCCTGCCCCTGCTGCTGCGCCACCTGGCCCGCACCGATTACCGGGACGTGGCGCCCCTGGGCCGCGACAGCATCGTCGCCTCCACGGTCAACAGCCTGGTGGCGGTGGCCGGCTACCTGGCCGGCTGGCTGGTGACCCTGCCCCTGTGGTTGATTCCCGGCGCTGCCCTGGTGCTGCCGATCATGCTGCTGGCCTGGCTCAACCGCCGCACCTTCGCCTTCGACGCCCTGGCGGCCCACGCCACCCCGGCCGAATGGCAGGAGATCAAGCAGCGCCATGCCGGCAGCTTCTACCTGCTCGGCCTGATCCTGGCCCTGGCCGCCCACGTGCCGTTCCTCGGCCTGTTCGTGCCGTCCTTCACCGCCCTGGCCTACGTGCACCTGGGACTGTCCCTGTTGCGCGGCATGCGCGGCGGGGCGGTGATGAGCGGTGAGGCCGAGGTGATCGAGGTCAGCGGTGTAAGCGTTGAATCCGACGGCGGCCACGGCGAGGGCCGGGGCCGCGTCATCAAGGGAGAACTGTTGTGAGCGACGTTTCCATTCCGGCTGGCTCGGCGGCCCCGTCCCGGACCATCGGCGCCTTCATCATCGGCGACGAGATACTGTCCGGCAAACGCCAGGACAAGCATTTTGCCAAGCTGACCGAGCTCCTTGCCGCCCGGGGGCTGCGTCTGTCCTGGGTGCAGTACCTGGGGGACGACCGGGCGCGCCTCACCGAGGCCTTCCGGCGCAGCCTGGCCTCCGGCGACCTGGTCTTTTCCTGCGGCGGCATCGGCAACACTCCGGACGACCACACCCGCCAGGCGGTAGCCGCCGCCCTGGGCGTGCCCCTGGAACTGCACCCGGAGGCCGAGGCCCTGATCCGTGGCCGCTTCGGCGCCGAGGCGACGGAAAAGCGCCTGCTGCTCGGTACCTTCCCCGCCGGTACGGGCATCATTCCCAACCCGGTGAACCAGATCCCTGGTTTCTTCGTGCGCGACCACTACTTCATGCCCGGCTTCCCCCAGATGGCCTGGCCGATGATCGAGTGGGCCCTGGATACCCGCCACCGCGACCTGCACCGTCCCGTGGAACTGGTGGACCGGGCCCTGCTGCTGACCGGTCCCGGCGCCTACGAGAGCAACCTGCTGGAGCTGATGGAGCGCATCGTCGCTGCCTATCCGGACCTGCGCCTGTTCTCCCTGCCGTCCATGGCCGACAACGGCGAGCGGCGCCACCTGGAGCTGGGCGTCGAAGGCCTGGGGCCCCGGGTGGCGGCGGCCATGGATGAGATATTGGCCGAGGTGAAGGCCCGCAACATCGCCTGGACCTGGCGGCCCTGAGGCTGCACTAAGGCACGGCATTGCGGTGCCGCCCAGCGACGCGGCTGCGACGCAGTTAACGCAAAAAGCCCCGGGAAACTCCCGGGGCTTTTTGTTTTGCGTTGATGCTTTTATTTCTTCGCGGCGCTGGCGGCCTTGGTGGCGCTGCCCACTGCCTTGCTGGTAGCGGTGGTGGCAGCCTTGACGTTGGCGTCGGCGATGTCGGCGAACTGCTTGGCTGCCTTGGTCATGTTGTCGAACACCTGAGTGGAGGCGGACAGGACCGACTTCAGGGCGGCTTCCATCACGTCGCCGCCGGGAGCCTGGGAAGCAGTCTTCTCGATGGCGGCGGTGGCGTTCTTGGACAGGTGGTTGTAGTGGGATTCCACCACCTGGGTGGCTTCCTTCTGCAACTCGGTCACCAGCTCGTAGAGCTTGCGGTAGTAGTTGGTCAGCAGTTCCAGATTGGGCTGGGCCAGGCCGGTCTGCAGGCGGGCGGCCTCCTGGATGTCCTTGGCGCCGAGCAGGGTCTGGCTTTGGGCGACCGAGGTGTTGAGGAGTTCGCGGGCGGTTTCCAGGTTGAGCGAGGACAAGCGCTCGATGCTGTCGAAGGTGGAACGGGTCAGTTCGAGGAGAACCTCGGCGTTGACCTTTTGCGCGGCCTTCAGTTGGTCCAGATTTTGTTGCGTCGACATAGTGCTACCCTCCAGGTTAGATGAGATCAAAGGTGATCGTCCAAGAGCGGTTGGCGTGGGGAGCGCCTAGTGTTGTTGTCGCCGTTTGTCGTGGTGTTGCCGTTGTGGTGGCGTTTGCTGCGAGTGTTACGTACTGCTGGGTACCGCTACTGCATTCTAGCAAGCGGCCTCGTCGGTCGCTCACATGGAAAAATCCCCCGGCGAACCGGGGGATTTTAAAGCAGAGCCGTTAGGCTACTTTTTTCTTGCCGGCGGTGCCGACGGCCTTGACGGTGGCGTTGGTCGCGGCAGCCACGTTGGCTTCGGCGATTTCGGCCACTTGCTTGGCAGCCTTGTTCACGCTGTCGAAGGCGGAGTTGGCGGCGGCGATGGCGGACTTGACGGCGGCCACGGCCACGTCGGAACCGGCGGGGGCGTTCTTGGACACTTTGTCCAGCACGCCGGCGACGGTCTTGTTGAACTCGGTCAGCTGGGCTTCAAAGACCTTGGACACTTCTTCCTGGGTCTGGGCGCTGATCTCGTAGACGCTACGGGAGTAGGCCACGGCCTTTTCCACGTTCGGCTGGGCCAGGGAAGCTTGCAGGGAAACCAGTTCCTGCACGTCCTTGGCGCCCAGCAGGGTCTTGGTGTTGGACACGCTGTCTTCCAGCAGGGCGCGGGCGGTGTGCAGGTTCAGGGCGGCAACGCGCTCGGCGGAGGCCAGGGCGGTGTTGGCGATGGTCAGCAGGGCGTCCACGGTGACCTTGTTGGCAGCGGCGAATTGCTCGGGGGTGGCAAACATGTGCATCTCCTTCGGAAGTTAAGCTCGTTCAACATCCTTCGGGGAAGACCGATGCCAGCATGCGCTTTAGGCCCCGGTCCGGAGTCCCGAGGGACTCTCGACGTTGTGCGGCGGCATCCGGAACGATCCCGGCGTGCTGTTGCACCGCAACATGAGTGCCATTATAGGGATGCCCGTTCCGATGTCAACACTTTTTTGTTGCAGTGCACAAAATCGGGAATTGGCTTAAAAACAGGGTGTTGGCGCGGTGTAATTATCGTGCTTGCGCGTCGCCGCAGGACAGTCGGGTGATGCAGGGCGTTCAGCGGTCGGTGTTGACCGTGGGTGCGATCCGGAGCGGCGCACCATCGCTCTTAGCCGTGGCTGGGGCGGTGCCGGCGGCCTCACCTTTGCCCTTGGGCTGGATGATGGCGCGTACCCGGCCGCCCGGAGCGGCGGCGGTGGTGCCGGTGCTGGTGGGTTTGGCGCCGGGAGCGGAGGCCACCAGATATTGCTCGGTCAGGGCGTCGTAGCGGATGTAGGGGCCGCGTACCTCGTCCTGGCCGGACTTGACCCAGGCGCGGATGAACAGCTCGGTGGTGTCGGTCTTGGCATCGTGCTCGATGCGCTCGGCCTCGCCGTCGATCCATTCGTCCTTGCCCTCGCGCTTCTGGCGGAACTTGGCCAGCTTGCCGTTGAGGCCGTAGGCGACGCCCTTCTGGAAGCCGCTCTCGTCCTGGGTCACCACCACCCGGTCGGCGAGCAGGCTCATGGTGCCCTGCACCAAGCGCACATTGCCTTCGAAGGTGTAGACCTTGCGCGCGTCGTCGGCGCTGACCCGGTCGGCTTCCAGGTTGACGGGCTTCTCCTTGTCGGCCTTTTCGGCGCGGGCCGGGCCGGCGCCGAGAACGAAGGCCAAGGCCAGGGAGAGGAGGAGGGCGGGGCGGGCGAAGTGGCGGGAGGGGGTCATTTTTTATGGCGGCTTTCGAACTGGCCGGAAACCCGGGAATGAAGAGTGGACTGCATGGCGGCGCTGTCGATGTCGAAGCCGGTGCCGCTCAGGCGGGATGCGCCTTGGACGAAGCGCACGGGGCTGTCGGTGTGGGCCTTCTCGTCGTCGGGCAGGACCAGCAGGTCGGGAGCAAAGGCTTCCAGGGGCGGATTGCCCTTCTCGCCGTCGCGGATCAGGTGCACGTTGCCGGTGAGCTGGACTTCGCTGCCGTCGCTGTTGACCTGGCCGGTGTCGGAGCTCACCTGGGTGCGGGGCTTGCCCGGCACCAGGGTGGTGAGATGGGGGCGGGTCACGTCGGTGGTGTCGTCGTCCGGGTAGTGCTGCATCTTGTCGGCGACGAGGACGTGGTGGGGCAGGCCCTGGGGCGACAGCTTGGTGAGGGTGAAGTGCTCGATGCGGTAGTCCGGATCGTGGCGGAACTTGCCGGTGCGGTCCGGTTCCGGCAGCTGGGTGGTCTGGGACAGCCACAGAGTGAGGCCGGCAAGCGCCGCCATCACACCGATGGGGAACAGCCCGGGGCCGAAGGAGGCTTTCATTGCGCCGCGCCGTCGGGGAAGGTCACCAGGTACGGGGCCAGGGCGGCCTCCAGCCGGTCCTGGGCGGCGAGCAGGTGGTCGCACACTTCGCGCACGGCCCCTTCGCCGCCCTTCAGCTGGGTGGTCAGGGTGGCGTACTGCTTGACCACGGCGTGGCCGTTGGCCGGGGTGGCGGAAAAGCCGCAGGCGCGCATCACCGGCAGGTCCACCACGTCGTCGCCCATGTAGCCGGCCTCGGCGAAGGTCAGGCCGCGGCGCTTGAGCAGGTCGGCCATCACCGCGTGCTTGTCGTGCACCCCCTGGAAGAGCAGGTCGATGCCCAGGTTGTGGGCCCGGTGGGCGACGCAGTTGGAGCGGCGGCCGGTGATGATGGCCAGCTGTACGCCGGCGCCGGCCAGCATCTTCAAGCCCTGGCCGTCCAGGGTGTGGAAGGCCTTGACCTCGCTGCCGTCGTCGGTGAAGTAGAGGCGGCCGTCGGTCATGACGCCGTCGACGTCGAAGGCCATCAGTTTGAGGGTGGTGGCGGACATGGGGAGGCGGGAACTCAAATGACCTTGGCGCGGAACAGGTCGTGCATGTTCAGGGCGCCGAGGAGCTGGCCGTCCGGGGCGGTGACGATCAGCTGGTTGATGTGGTGCCGCTCCATCATCTCGACGGCTTCCACCGCCAGCTTTTCCGGACCGATGGTGCGGGGCGAGCGGGTCATCACGTCGGCGATGGCGACGCCGTTGAAATCGAGGCGTTTTTCGAAGGTGCGGCGCAGGTCGCCGTCGGTGAAGATGCCGAGCACACGCCGCTGCTCGTCCACCACCGCGGTCATGCCCAGGCCGCCTCGGGAGGCGGCGAGCACGGCTTCGGCCAGGGTGGCGGCGGGGCCGATGGCGGGAACGGCCTCGGCCGGGCGCATCACGTCGCGCACGTGGGTGAGCAGGCGGCGACCCAGGGTGCCGCCGGGGTGGGAGCGGGCGAAATCCTCGGGACCGAAGCCCCGGGCGTCGAGCACGGCCACGGCCAGGGCGTCGCCCAGGGCCAGGGCGGCGGTGGTGCTGGCGGTGGGGGCCAGCCCCAGGGGGCAGGCTTCCTGGGCCACGGCGGCATCCAGGTGCACGTCGGCCTGGCGGGCCAGGGACGAGGCTGGGTTGCCGGTCATGGCGATCAGCTTGGCGCCCTGGCGCTTGAGGATGGGGACGATGCGCACCAGTTCCTCGGACTCGCCGGAGTTAGACAGGGCGATCACCACGTCGTCGCCGGTGATCATGCCCAGGTCGCCGTGGCTGGCCTCGGCGGGGTGCACGAAATAGGCGGGGGTGCCGGTGCTGGCGAAAGTGGCGGCGATCTTGCGGCCGATGTGGCCGGATTTGCCCATGCCCGAGACGATCAGGCGCCCCCGGCAGGCCAGCACTAGATTCACCGCGGCGAGGAAGGTGCCGTCGATGCGGCCGATCAAGGCCGTGACCGCCTCGGCCTCGATGCGCAGCACCTCGCGGGCCAGTTCGAGGGCCTGGGGCGTCGCGGTGGCGGCGGGCGATGCGGAGGTCATTGGGGCAATCGGGAAGCTGCGGTTATGATTGACGCAAATTATACCACTCCACCCCGTCCGGCCTTGCGTGGGCCGGGGTTCGCGACCGCGCGGGGCAGCCGGAGCCCTTTTCCCCAACTCCCCTGGCCATGAACCTCCTGCCCGTCACCATCCTCCTGCTTGCCGCCAGCGTGGTGGCCGTGGCCCTGTTCCGCCGCTTCCAGCTGCCGCCGGTGCTGGGCTACCTGGTGGTGGGCACCCTGGTCGGCCCCCACGCCTTCGGCCTGTTGCGCGACGTGGCCAGCGTGCAGCACCTGGCCGAATTCGGCGTGGTGTTCCTGATGTTCTCGATCGGGCTGGAATTCTCCCTGCCCAAGCTGCATGCCATGCGCCAGGTGGTGTTCGGCCTGGGCTCGGCCCAGGTCCTGGGCGTGATGGCGGCGGTGCTGCTGATCTGCCTGGCGGCCGGGTTGACCTGGCAGGCCGGCATCGCCCTGGGCGGTATCGTCGCCATGTCGTCCACCGCCGTGTTGTCCAAGCTGCTGGCCGAGCGCCTCGAGCTGGATTCGCCCCACGGCCGCCAGGTGATTGGGGTGCTGTTGTTCCAGGATCTGGCGGTGGTGCCCCTGCTGATCCTGATCCCCGCCTTCGCCGAGCCGGCCGGCGAGATGCTGCGCACCCTGGGGCTGGCGGCGCTAAAAGCGGTGTTCGTGCTGACCCTGGTGCTTTATCTGGGGCAGAAGCTGATGCGCCGCCTGTTCTACGTGGTGGCCCGGCGCCAGTCCGCCGAACTGTTCGTGCTCAACGTGCTGCTGGTGACCCTGGGCCTGTCCTACGTCACCGAGCTGGCCGGCCTATCCCTGGCCCTGGGGGCCTTCGTCGCCGGCATGCTGATCTCCGAGACCGAGTTCCGCCACCAGGTGGACGAGGACATCAAGCCCTTCCGCGACGTGCTGATGGGCCTCTTCTTCGTCACCGTGGGGATGCTGCTCGATCCGCACACCGTGCTCGACTACTTCCCCTGGGTGCTGCTCGCCCTGGTGCTCCTGCTCCTGGGCAAGTTCGCCCTGGTGGCGGGGTTGTCGCGGCTGATGGGCGCCTCCCCGGGCACGGCCCTGCGCAGCGGGCTGTGGCTGGCGGCAGGGGGCGAGTTCGGCTTCGTACTGATCTCCCTCACCGGCAACCAGCCCCTGATGCCCATGGAAGTGCTCCAGGTGGTGCTGGCCGCCCTGGTGCTGTCGATGCTGGCGGCGCCCCTGATCGTCCATTACAGCGAGCGCATCGTGATGCGCCTGGCCACCAGCGAATGGATGCTGCGCTCGATGCAGTTGACCCGCATCGCCGCCCAGACCATGGCCACCGACCGCCACGTGCTGATCTGCGGCTTCGGCCGTTCCGGCCAGCACCTGGCCCGCTTCCTCGCCCGGGAAGGGTTTTCCTACGTGGCCCTGGACCTGGACCCGGAGCACGTACGCGAGGCGGTGACGGCCGGCGAGTCGGCGGTCTACGGTGACGCGACGCGCAAGGAAACCCTGGTGGCGGCCGGTCTCTCCCGGGCCCAGGTGCTGGTGGTGACCTTCAACGACACCCCGTCGGCCGAGCGCATCTTGCACCATGTCCAGCAACTCCGGCCGGACCTGCCGGTGGTGGTGCGTACCGCCGACGAGCGGGACCTGGAGCGTCTCGCCAAGGCTGGCGCCGCCGAGGTGGTGCCGGACGTGATGGAAGCCACCTTGATGCTGGCATCCCACGCCCTGGTGCTGCTCGGGGTGCCCCTCAACCGGGTACTGCGCCGCCTGCGCGAGACCCGCAGTGAACGCTACCGGTTGCTGCGCGGCTTCTTCCACGGCCTGACCGAGCGGGCCGACGACAGTCCGGACATCCAGGCGCCCCGATTGCACTCGGTGCTGCTCACCGAGCAGGCCCACGGGGTGGGGCGCAGCATCGAGGAGCTGGGCCTGGACCAGATGCGCATCGAGGTCAGCGCCGTGCGCCGGCGCGGCATCACCGGGGTCGAGCCGGCTCCGGACATGCGTTTTCAGGCCGGCGATGTGGTGGTGCTGCTGGGCGGCCAGTACGAGGTGAGTGCCGCCGAGACTCGCCTGCTCAAGGGCTGATAGGGCGGGGCCGAGGGACGATCGGGGCAGGGTCAGAACGCCGCGCAGACGGTGTAGGTCTGGTCGTCCTGTAGCGCCGCCGCCGAGACGGCGGCCTGGGTCAGGCTGGCGGCCGAGATGGTGCCGGCGGTGGCCCGCACCGAACCGGTATGGGTGGCCCCGTCGTCCATGGTGACGTCGATCTGCCGGGCGAACTTGCCCTGGATGCCGGAAGAACAGACGAAGAACGAGCCGCTCATGCCCGTGATCGGCGGTGTGCTCTGCACGCCCAGGCGGCCGCCGTCGGCGTTGGTGGGCAGCACGTCCCGGGGTGCGGCGAAGTTGGTGCTGCCGGCGGCCAGGTTGGCGAGCCGGATGTGCTGCCACAGGGCCACGCTTTCGTCGCTGGCCGATTCCGAATTGAAGGCACCTTCGATCCGGCCGTTGCCGGAGGTACCGCCGCCCTGGGCGGCGGGGTCGAGCAGGGCCACGCCGGCCGAGACGGCGCTGCCGCCCAGGTGGGCCGTGGCCTGGCGGTCGTCCCCGGGCAGGGCGCGGAACTTGTCCTGGTAGCTGTAGATGAAGACCGGCACGGTGCGGAAATCGTTGACGAAGTTCTTCACCTTGGCGCTGTTGATCAGCTCCTGGCCCTTCAGGACACCGCCCAGCAAGAGGCCGATGATGACCAGCACGATGGCGATTTCCACCAGGGTGAAACCACGCTGCTGCTGCATGGGGCGACCTCCCGACGGTTGGGCGGCCCGTCGGGCGGACCAGGCCCTAGGTTTGCAGGCGAGGAAATGGGTCGGGGGATTATCTATCGGGCGCTGAAAAATGTGAATGTCATT
Organism: Oryzomicrobium sp.; assembly: GCF_021287045.1. Lineage (GTDB taxonomy): Bacteria > Pseudomonadota > Gammaproteobacteria > Burkholderiales > Rhodocyclaceae > Oryzomicrobium. The sequence continues at coordinate 67,982 of NZ_JAJTBG010000001.1, forward strand.
TTTTGGCGCCCGGCGGGCCGTGCCTGGAGTGTCAGGCCCGCTGCGGGGCGGGTTCGGCGCTGCCGTTGTCTTCCGGGCGGGCCGCCTGGCGGCCGAGCAGGCGGTAGATCACCGTGTCGCCCTTGCCCTTGAGGGGCAGGGTCAGGGGCGGGGTGAAGTCGAAGCGGTCGCGCAGGCGTTGGTAGGTTGCCTCGTCCACCTGAATCATGCCGGGCTGGCCTTCGCCGGTGATGCGGCTGGCCGTGTTCACCGTGTCGCCCCACAGGTCGTAGATGAACTTGTTCTTGCCCACCACCCCGGCCACCACCGGACCGGTGCCGATGCCGATGCGCACGTCCAGGTGGCGCCGGTTCACGTCGAAATCCCGGTGCAGCAGGTCGCGCATGGCCAGGGCCAGGTCGGCGATGGCCGCCGTGTAGTCGGGGCGCAGGCCCTCGGCGAGACTGTTGCCCTCGTCCAGCCCGCCGGCGGCCATGTAAGCGTCGCCGATGGTCTTGATCTTCTCCAGCCCGTACTGCTGGGCCAGTTCGTCGAAGGTGGAGAAGATGCGGTTGAGCATCGAGAACACCTGCTGGGGCGACAGCCCCTCGGCCACGTGGGTGAAGTTCACGATGTCGGCGAACATCACCGAGACGTCGGCGAAGCCGTCGGCGATGGTTTGGTTGCCCCGCTTCAGCCGCTCGGCGATGGGGCCGGGCAGGACGTTGAGCAGCAGCCGCTCGGAACGGTCCTGTTCGGCCTGGAGCAGGCGGTGGGCATCTTCCAGGCGCTGCTGGGTCCGCTCCCGCTCGACGGAGGCGAAGCGCAGCAGCAGGAAGACCAGGGCGGAAACCGCGATCAGGTTGAGGGTGAAGAACAGCCCGCTGACCTCGGCCGGCACCGCGTGGGCATGGCCGGCCAGGGCGTAGTCCACCACGCCGGAGATCAGGATGAGCGCCAGGTAGGCCGCGAACCAGGCGACGGACTGGCCCACGCCCACCAGCATGATGGCGCCTACCGGCGCCAGCACGCCCCATAGGCAGAGGCCGGAGGCGGCGACGAACGACCCCATGCCCCATTGGGCCGCGAATGGCATCACCAGGAAAAAGCCCAGCTGGACATTGCGGAATAGGACGAGGTTGCCACCCTTCAGGTAGCCCAGCAGGTTGACCGCCAGCAGCAGGTTGAAGACCACTGGCAACAGGGCGGAAAAGCGGACCCCGAGCAGCCAGTAGAGGCCGTACCAGACCACGGAGACACCTCCGGCCAATCCAGTAGCCAGGAGCAATAGCCCTTTTGTGCGCGGCATTTCCTGGGACTTCAGGGGGGAGGCTTCGGTCTGGGGTAATAAATCGAGTAAGCCGGGCAATGAGGACATGGGCGGGCGATCAGGAGAGACGGCAATTATTCGGTACCGAGGCCCCTGCGGTAAAGGCATGGGGCGATATTGAGTGTCGAACCCCTGGCAGGAGTGGAAGCGAGCGGAAGTTTGGCTGAAGGTGATATGCGCTGCCTACTCTGAACAGGTTATGAATAAAAGCAACGAGTTGGTCGATGTGAAAAAAGACACGGGATGACATCGGATTTGACGATGCGTTGACGCAAAAAAATCGTTGCAGCGGGCGAAAGGGACTGTCGTTTTGACGAAACGTTGACGCTCGCTTCCTATTCTTTCGGCCATCCGGGGCGGGGGCGTGCCTCGGCAGCGTCATGACGAATGCAATAGGTCAGGCGACTTCGACCGGCCCACTCTTCAGAACCTTATTCGGGAGCAATTCCATGCATCAACGCATCCAGCGGGCGCTCGCCGCCCAACGGCGCGGCCAGGGCGGTTTCACCATGGTGGAACTGGCCATCGTCCTGGTCATCGCCGGCATCATCCTCGTCGCCGCCCTCAAGGGCACCGACATGATCAACAAGGCCAAGATCGAGCGGGTGGTCAACGACATCAAGGGCCTGCAAGGCATGGCCTTCGAGCACGAGAAGCGTACCGGCCGTCTGCCGGGCGACTGCAACGGCGACGGCATCATCGGTGTGGTGCTCTCTAATTCTCCGGCTAACGTGGTACGCCTGACTGGGACGACCTATACCGACGACCCGAACCCGGTGGCAACAACCGGTGGTGCTTGCTCCGGCGGTAGTACTGGCCCTGGCGTCGGCATCGTCGAAACCGAAATCAATACGCCTTGGTCCGACCTGCGCAAGGCCAACCTGGTGGATCCGAACCGGGTGAACCGCCAACTGGCGAAGAATCAGACCAACAACTGGTATGCCTTCGGCTCGCTGACCAGCGCGCTCGGCAGCAAGTCGACCAACAACTTCATCGTTGTCTATGACATCCCCCTGTGGATGGCCAAGGGCATCGATGTCGCCATCGACGGCCCCGACCCGCTGACCCTGGGCACCGGGACTCAGGATGGTGGTCAGGTCGGTCGCGTGCGCCTGTTCCATGACGGTAATGCCATTCACATCGATGGTGCTGCTTGGCCGAATACCAATAACAACGATGACCAACTGGTGGCCGTTTCCTTCCAGTTCGACCGGGCGATTCCGTCCAACTAAGTCGCTATCGCCGCATTTTAGGGAGCCGCCTGCGGGCGGCCCCTTTCGCAAGGCCTGTGCCTTGCGAAAGGGATTTGTCTTGTCCGGGTGGCCAGTCCACCTCCATCTTCGGAGTGACCGAATGTTCAAGCGCATGACCGCGACCGTGCTGGTTTCGGTGGGTGAGTCGGGGGGCGAGAGCCTCGAGGCGCGGCGCGTCCGCTACGCCGTGCTCAAGGGGCGGCGCGTGGTACGCGAGGCCGAGTGCGAGATGCACGAACTGGCCCGTCTGGGGGGCTGGCAGATGCGCGCCAGCTTTTTCTCCCGGGGCGCTTATTTCGAGCGCACCCCCTCTCAGACCGATAACCCTCGCCTGGCGGCAGTGGTGGCCCGGCGTTTCATCGACGCCGAAATGCTCTTTTCCGAGGCCTACCGCCTGCGTCTGCAGATTGCATCGGCCGGCGAAACCGACTTCAGCCTGCGTCTGGCGGCCTGTGCCGAGATCGACTGCCTGCGCATCGAAGAAGGGTTGCCCTTGGAGACCCAGCCGGTGCGCCTGGCCGCCCTGGAGGAGTCGGCGATTGCCGCCGTGGTCGCCACGGCGACCAGCGAGCCGGTGGAAGTGTATTTCGCCCGGGGAGAGCGCTTCGTCTATTTCATCGCCGAAGCCGGGGAAGTGCGGCAGCGGCGGCTGGATTTCCTGCCACCGGACGAGGATGGCATCAAGGATGCCTTGCAGCGGGCCGAACTGGCGCTGTCCGGGGGGGGCGGCTGGGGGATTGGGGATGCCGCCGCCCGTATGCCGCTGCGCATTTACCTGGGCGATCTGAAAAGTCGTTCGGCCCAGGCCGACGCCCAGCGTGACAGTGCGTCGCGGGGGCTCGAGCGGCAACTGGCGGCCCTGGTCAGCGGCGGAGACGTGCTGGCCCGTCCCGAGCTCTTCGGCCTGCTCTGGGTGAAGAACCGCTGGAACATGTTGGAAAACGCCCAGGTCCAGCGCGCCCTGGCCTGGCAGGTGGCACTGCCTGCGTCCTTGGTCCTGGGGGGGGCGAGTTTGGTGCTGGCAGGACTGGCGCTGACCCATGCCGTTGAGAATGCCGGGCTGTCGCGTCAACTCGAAGGGGAGCGCGCCCAGGTCCTGCGCGAGCGGGATGTCCTCATGGGCAGGGTGCCCGACCAGGCGGTTCAGGCCCGGTTCAGCGAGTTCTTTGGACTGTTGCAGCAGCGCAATCAGCAGGTGCGCGTCGACCGCCTGCTCGCCTGGGTTACCCAAGAGTTGCCGCCGGGGGTGGTCATCCGCTCCATCAGCATTCGCCCTGCGGGCGGCGGGGCGGTATCGGCCGAATCCAAGCCGTTGCCGCCGAACGAGCCGCCGGGGCGAGTGGCCGCCAGCGGGGCATCGGAGCATCGGGTACAACTGGCGCTGACCGTTCCCGGCACTTACGAAAGCGTCGAAGCCCAGGCGGGTGAAGTGCTCAAGCGCCTTTCCGCCAAACTGCGCTTTGGCCAGAGCAATCTCAAATATGAATCGGGCCAGGAACGGGCACTGCTGACCTCGGAACTTTTTGCCCGGGCGGAGGATTTCCAGTGAGCGAAAACACCAAGCGCCCCCTCGGGCAACTGCTCAAGGATGCGGGGTTCGTTAATGAGGAAACCCTGGCCTATGCTCTCAAAGTGCAGGCGACTGCTGGGGTCCGGCTCGGAGAAACGCTGCAGCAGCTCAAGTTTGTTACCGACCAGGAAGTGGCCCTGGTGCTGGCCCACCAGTTCGGAGTACCGTTCACCGAGCTTGATGAGCCCCTGCTTCCTGATGTCCTGCGTCTGATTCCCTTCAATTTTGCCCAGCGCCATCTGGTGCTGCCCCTGGCCATCGAAGGCGGGCAGGCTATCCTGGCGGTGGAGGATCCGGGCAATCCGCAGTTGGCAGGATTGCTGGCCCGCTTCGTCAGCCAGCCCCACCGGCTCAAGGTGGCGCCCAAAGGCCGCCTTGTTCGCGAAATCCAGCGTCGCTATTACCGGGCCGAGCATCCCCTCGATGCGGAAATCGAGCGCATGTCCCAGACCATTGCCGCCGGCCGGGACTTCCCCGCCGAGCGGCTGGCCGAACTCCTGCTTTCGGCTGCCATCGACGCCCGGGCTTCGGACCTGCATATCTCGCCGACGCCCCTGGCGACCCTGGTATCGCTGCGCCTCGACGGGGTGCTGCAACTGACCTACACCTTGCCGGCTTCGGCCCACGGGCGCCTGGTGTCCACCGTCAAGGTGATGAGCGGCCTCGATATCGCCGACATGAACCGGGCCCAGGACGGGCGGATGAGCTTTCCCTACCTGGAAGAGAAGTTCGATCTGCGCATCTCGACCATGCCGGGGGTCAACGGCGAGAACCTGGTGATCCGGGTGCTGGCCGGCAACAACGAACTTTATTCCCTGGCCAGCATCGGCTTTACCGAGGCCCAGGTCGCCAGCCTCGATCGCATGATCCGCCGTTCTCATGGTGCCATCCTGGTTACGGGCCCGACCGGCTCGGGGAAAACCACCTCCCTGTACGGCATGCTGCGGCGAATCAATATGCTGCAGCGCAATGTGCTGACTATCGAGGATCCGGTGGAATTCCGCATTCCCCTGGCCCGGCAAATGGAAGTGAATGAAAAGGCCGGAATCACCTTTGCTTCGGCGATTCGCGCCTTCCTGCGCCAGGATCCGGATGTGATCCTGGTTGGCGAGGTGCGAGACGAGGATACCGCCCAACTGGCCATGCGAGCTTCCCAGACTGGCCACCTGGTTCTCTCGACCTTGCACACCAACGATGCCGTCGGCGCCATCGTCCGGCTGCGCGACCTGGCCGTGGACGACATGGTCCTGTCCGCCTCCCTGGTCGGCGTGGTAGCCCAGCGCCTGGTGCGCCGGTTGTGTCCCCACTGCAAGACCGAGGTGGCGGCTGCGGACGACGATCTAGTCCGCTATGGCGCCTTGCCGCCGCAAGTCCCGCGGCACCAGGGGTGCGCTCGCTGCCATTTCACTGGTTACACCGGGCGGGCGGCGGTAGCCGAGGTGATCGAGTTCGACGAAGAGCTGCGCAGTTTGGTGGAGCGGGGGGCGATGCCCACCGAGATCGAGCGCCGGGCGCGGGAAAAGGGCATGAAGTCCCTGCGCGAGGCAGCGTTGGCCCTGGTGCGCGCCGGCGTGACCGATCTGGCTGAACTTGAGCGGGTTCTCTGACGCGGCCATGCCATACATCATTTATTCCTGCGTGACCGCCGAGGGGGCCGTGGCCTGGCGCTCCGGGACGTACGACCATCTGGGCCTCCTCTACGACGAGTTGGCCAAGCGTGGCGAGCACCTGGACAAGTTCTACGAGCTGCCCGGAGTGGCCGAGCAGTTGCTGCACGCACTGCGCGGACGTCTGCGCATTCCTCAGGTGGTGGAGTTGTGCAGCTACCTGGCGCTCTACATTCAGGGGGGGCTGGACTTGCAGACGGCTCTCGCCGACCTGTCGCGGGGTTCGCGCAACGGGCTGATGCGTCATACGGCCGATACGCTGCGCAAAAGCCTGGTGGGCGGCCTGTCCTTGTCGGAGGCCATGCGTCGTACCGAACAGTTCCCCGATGTGGTGGTCAGCATGGCCCAGTTGGGGGAGGTCAGCGGCAGCCTGGACCGGATGCTCAAGGATGCGGCCGATTACCTGAGCCGGATCGAGGAAATCAAGTCGGCGACCAAGCGCGCCATGTTGTACCCGGCGTTCAGCCTGTTCGTGCTGATCGGTACCGGCATTTTCTGGATGACAGTGGTGGTGCCGAAGCTCGCCGCTGTCTACAAGACCATGGGTATCGAGTTGCCCGCGGCAACCCGCGCCATGATCGCGCTCAGCGATTTCTTCTCCTCCGAATGGTTGTGGGTGGTGCTGGGACTATTCACGGTTCCCGTCGTCTTCTCCATGGCGCGCAAGCAGCGCGATTTCCGGGTAGCGGTGGATCGGGTGTTGTGGGAGTTCCCCGTGATCGGACCGGTGGTGCGCAACGCCCAGGAAGCCTTCTACTTCCAGTATTTGGCCCTGGTTTACGGCGCCGGGGTGCCGATTACCGAGGCGGTTGGACGTCTCGTCGAGACGGTGCATAACCGCTATTTCCGCGCCCGCATCAAGCGCATTCCCGAATTCCTGCGCCTCGGCCTGTCCCTTCGCGAGGCTTTTCAGCGTACCGCCATCTTCCAGCCCCTGGACATACGCATGATCGCCATTGGCGAGCAAACCGGCGCCCTGGAAGAGCAACTGCGCAAGCTGGCCACCATGTACATGCAGCGGGTTCAGGCCAGTGTTGAACTCCTCACCAAGGCGATCGAACCCTTGCTGGTGCTGCTGATGGGCGCCTTCTTCATCTTCTTCGTGGTGGCCATGATGGGCCCCATCTACTCGATCCTGTCCAACATGCTCGCCAACCTCGGGGGGGCTCAGTAATGTCGCGCGGTCACTTCAACCGGGGTCAGCGCCTCCTGGGAGCTGGCACCCGCCAGTCTGGCTTCACTCTGCTGGAGCTGGCATTCGTCTTCATCGTGTTCGGCATCATGGTGGCATTTGCCGCGCCATCTGCGAGCTTTCTCCACCAGAAAACCATGGCTGAAGAGGATCGTCGCATGCTGCAGAGCCTCAAGCGGGCTCTGATCGGCCAGGTGCTGGCGACCGGGCAACTGCCGCGTTGCCGAAGCGCCGCCGGGACCCCATCGCCCAGCGGCAGCAATTGTGACCCGCAGCAGACCCTGGGCAGCCTGGGGGTTCGCTGGATGGATGGCCGTGGCAGCGGCTTCGTGTATGACGTGCTCAATGACGCGGGAAACAGTATCGACCTTACCGCGGCGGGAAGCCCGGGCAGAACAGTGGCACCTGCCCCCCCCGGTTTATGCAATCGCCTTGATGCCGCAATCACGCTGGCCTCCACAACGCCTGGACAGATTACCGGACCGCGGATTTGTAGTCTCGCCCCTAGCCCGGACGATGTGACGACCTACGCCAACTATTGCGCGGTCCAGAATCCGGTGGCCTTCGTTCTGATTGGTACTGGAGCGAATCGTCCCGGCACTAACGGGGAAATGGAAATCTTCAATGCGGCCTTTCCGACCCTGGTGAATCGGAATCTCAACAGCGGAACTCCGCCGGCCCGCATTTACGAAAATCCGTCCCGTCGTTCCCTGAATACCTACGACGATCTGGTCGAGGTCGTCACCCTGCAGGAACTGCGGGCCGTCGCCAGCTGTAATTGATACGCCGATTATCCGATACGGAGTCTTCATGCCCCTACAACGAAAACTCACGCTGTTGCTGCTGTGCGTCGGCCTGGCGCTGGGCGCCGCCCTGTTTGCTTACCGCTTGGGCGAAGCGCGCAGCATTGCCCTGGGCCAGGAGCGGGATGCCCTGTCCCGGTCCAGTCTGGATTTGCAGGATTTGCGCCGCAGCGTCGAACATTACGAAAGGGCCCGTTCTCACCTGGGGCAGGAAGATGGCATCGCCCGCCATGAGCGTGTGGCGCTGGCGACTTCGTTTGCGCCCAATGAATTGCCCCGTCTGCAGGCCTTGCTGACCCGGGCCTACGAAGGCGATGGTTTTCTCCTGTTGCGCAGCTTCGAATTGGCCTGGCAGGAAAAAGGCATCGCTGGTCAGGCTGAGGAAAAGGAACTCGCCTCAGGGCGTGACCCTGCCGGCGGGATCCTCACCCTGAGTTTCCAGGGTGAAAAGATTTTCACCCACTGACCTGTCCGATCCCATCGATTCGACCTCGCCTGAGAATTCATCCATGCAAGCGTTCATTCCTTTTGCCATCGTGCCAGTCCTGGTCGGGGGCGGATATTGGCTGGCCCCCTGGGTCAGCGGACTCATGACCAAGCCTGCGGAAAGTATCGTTACCGCGCGTATTTCGATTCCCCCCGGTATTCGGGATTTGCGTGCAACAGAGCGGCACCAGGAAGTGACGCCGATACGCCTGGCGGCACTGATGCCCAGCGACGCGGTGGACCGTTTTATGCCACACCCGGAGGCGGAAAACACTCGGCAGGCGAATGAGCGCCTGCGTCTGCGCTCTGTGTTGGTGACTCCGGATAAACGTGCGGCGGTGATCGACAACGACTTGGTTTTCGAAGGCAATTTTGTCAAGGGGTACCGGGTCCAGCGCATTGCCGACGATCGGGTGATCCTGCTCGGAGCCCAGGGGCGCGAAGTGCTGCGCCTGGACGGAGAAGGGCAGGGGCGCTTGACGCTGCTGCCGCCCAAACGGCGTGCCGATACCGGCGTTCCCGCCCAGCCGCCACTTTCCTCGGACGAGCTGGAGCGGCAGTACCGCCGCCTGCTGGACCGCCTCTGACATTTAGCAAGCAAGGGATTTAATCAGCATGAGAACGTACGTCACGCTTCCCCTCCTCGCCCTGGTGGTTGCGGGGTGCACGACCCCCCGACTTCCCGAACGGCCCTCGGTTTTCAGTCAGGAAGAACTGCAGCGGGCCAAGACCCCGCCCGTGGTGGATACCAAACCCACCGGCGAGTTGAACATGGATGCGCGCATGCCGGAACCTGCCGTCGCCACGCCGGTTGCCGCCCGCAAGTTGTACACCTTCCGGGCCCGCGGTTTGCCGGTGGAACTGGCCATGGCCCAGTTTGCCCAGGTCTATGGTCTCAACGTCAGCATTGACCGGGATGTGCGCGGCACGGTGACTGCGGATTTCCGCAACCTGTCCCTGGAAAAAGCCCTGGAAGCCCTCCTCGAAGTGAACGGCCTGTCCTGGGAGTGGGATGACGGCCTGTTGCGGGTCACCCGCCTGCAGACCAAGACCTTCAACGTGGATTACCTGCGTCTGACCCGGACCGGCAACTCCACCACCACGACTTCATCCACTTCTTCCGGCGGCGGTGGTGGTGGGGGGGATACCACCCGGGCCGGCCTGTCCAAGAGCGACACCATCAACTTCTGGAGCGAGCTGGAGAGCCAGCTCGAAGACATCCTGACCAAGGGGCGTTCGGACGGTAGCGACGAGCAGCCGGCGCCGATGGAAACGGTGACCACGCTTGACCGGGTGGCCAACACCACAACCACCAGCGTCAAACCCCTCAAGGAAAAGGAAGGACGGTTGATCATCAACCGCTTGTCCGGCACGGTGCAGGTGACCAGTACCCGGACCCGGATGCGGGCCGTGGAGGAGTACCTCAAGCAACTGCACGACAACATCAGCCGCCAGGTGTTCATCGATGTGCGCATCGTCGAGGTCAGCCTGAGTTCGGACCGCTCCTTGGGGATCGACTGGAGCAAGATCAATTTCGGTTCCCTGCAGCTTGGCTCCGACACCAGCTTCACGACCTCTGCGGCGGGCAGCAACGTTCCGCCCAGCACCCTTTCTGCCCTGTACAGCAAGGTGTTTCCCAAGTCCTTCCTGGTCAATGACATGAATGTGGTGATTCAGGCGTTGCAGCAGCAGGGCGACGTCAAGGTGGTGTCGCAGCCGCGCATCCGCACCCTCAATAACCAGGCGGCCATTGTCCGTTCGGGTACCGAGCGGACCTTCTTCACCACCCAGACGGTGCTGACCCCGGTCGCCGGTGGGACGCCGGTGGTTTCCACCACCACCACCCCGACGACGATCACCGAAGGCCTGGTGTTGTCCCTGACGCCACAGATTTCGATGAATGGCCGGATCGCTCTCGACGTGTCGCCGATCATGACCCGGATTTCCGGGGTGGATATCTCGCCGGATGGCAAATCCAACGCCCCGCGCCTGGACGTCAAGCAGACCTCGACCATGGTGCGGGTGGGGGATGGCGAGACGGTCATCATCGGTGGCCTGATCCAGGAAGTGGAAGAGGAAACCAACCGGGCCGTACCCGGTGTGGGGGATGTTCCCGGTCTCCGCAATCTGTTTGGCACGACCTACAAGGCGGCCACGCGTCGGGAAATGGTCGTGATCCTTACCCCCTACATCGTCAATTGATGCCACAGCCATGACCACGCTGTCTGCCTCCCTACCCGAACTGGATGCGGTGTACCAGGCCCTGGGGTTCCATCGGGCGCCATTCCGCATCACGCCGGATACGGACTTGTTTTTCCCCCACAGCCAGTACCTGACGGCCCTCAGTCATCTGCGCTACGGCCTGATGACGGGGGGCTTCACACTACTTACCGGCGAGGTGGGACTGGGCAAAACCCTGGTGTGCCGCTATTTCATGCGCCAGTTGGCTGGGGAACAGGTGCGCACTGCCTACGTATTCAATCCAGCACAGAGCTATGCAGACCTGCTCGCGGGGATTTATCGGGATCTGACCGGGGAGCGGCCGCCGGTGACCTCTGAAGGCGAACTGCACGACCTGATGTACGCCACCCTGGTGCGCTTGGCGGAACAGCAGATTCGGGTGGCGCTGATTGTCGACGAGGCCCACGGCATGAGCCCGCGGCTGCTGGAAGGGCTGCGCCTGCTTTCCAATCTGGAGACAGAGCAGCGCAAGCTGATTTCCCTGATGTTGTTTGGCCAGACGGAGTTGGAGGAAATCTTGGCCACCTCCGAAATGCGGGCTTTGCGCCAGCGCATCAGCATCTGGCATCGCCTCAAGCCTTTTGGCTGGCTCGAAACCGGCGAGTACGTGCGTCATCGCATGAACACGGCCCGCTCCACCGGAGTATTCCAGTTTTCCCGCCCGGCGCTGCTGGCGGTGCATTGGCACGCACGGGGCGTTCCCCGCCGCATCAACCAGATCTGCGACCGGGCGGTTCTGCTCGCTTTTGCGCGGGGCTCCCAGGAAGTAACCCGGCGCATGGTGAACGTAGCCGCGCGGGAAGTCGCAGGCTTTGGCCGTTGATCGTCCGACTGCGTGTAACGCGGTCCTTTCGGAAGACGTACATGAGCATCATTGAAGAAACCCTGCACCGCCTGGAACAAGTCCAGAATCCTGGCCTGTCGGCAACGTTGCCGGCGGCTACCGCGCTTGGCCGTCCCCCCCAGCGGCGCAACTGGCTCTTGCCGGCAGCTGCGCTGACCCTGTCGGGGGCCATGTTGGCCGCAGGTGGCTTCCTCTTTCTGGCCAGCCCCGGCGATCCGCCAAAGGATGACCCGTTGGGGAGAGGGGCTGCTGCGGGACAACCCTCCGCCAATTTGCAGCCGGTGGCGCTGGCAGGCCGTGACGAGGGGGAGAAAGCATCCGCGAACCGTGGCGCCGCACCTGAGAGTCCTGCAACCGGGCAGGCGCAGATGACGTCGGAGGCGCCTGCCCCAGCAGCCGTCGTGGTAACTGCAGTGAAGGACGGTGCCGCCCTGCCCGAATGGCTGTCTGCCGGGAAAGAGCTTTGGGCATCCGGCAAGCCTGACCAGGCCTTGGCCGCCTGGGACAAGGGGGTGGCCGGCTTGCCGTCCCAGCAGCGCCTGATTGCGGTGGCGGCGTTTTATGACCGCCCCAGCGCCGACAAGGCTTTGTCCAGGCTGGACGAAATTCCCGGGGCCTTCCTGACTCGCGGCCTGTACCGGGGGCACGACGCTTTCTATGCCGCCGTCCATGCCGAGCCGGAGAGTCGACAGGCCGTGCTGAGCCGGGTGCGGGAGCTGACCGGCATCCGGAGTGCTGCGGTGACGACAGCGGGACGCCTGAATCAATCCCTCAACGGTGAAGCACCGGTGGTGCAGGCCGCTGCCATCAAGCAGAGCGGGGGGCGGGAGAGCTTTGTCAAAGCGGCGGCCGCGCCGGCAACGGCTACCGGTAACGGCAGCGGTGCCACCAGCGCGGGGCACCCGCCAGCCGCGGCCGGAACCGAGGATTATCGCTTCGACGGCCGAGCGGAGCCGATTCGGGCCGCATTCCGCGCCGGGCAGTGGCGCGAGGTCGAAGAGCGCAGCCGCCCCCTGTTGCTGGAAGCGGGGGGGCGTTGGGAAGTGTGGTGGTGGATGGGACGGGCGGTCCTTGGCCAGGGACGAGCGGCGGAGGCGGACAACTATCTCTCCCGTGCGGCTGAACTGAATCCCGGGGTGGCTGACGTCTGGTTGTCCCGCGCCATCGCCTCCCAAGAGCGCGGCGATCACGGTAGGGCGGTGGTGTACCTCGAACAGGCCCGTAGCCTGGCCCCTTCATCCCCGGAAGTCTGGTTCAACCTGGGCTATTCGCGTCAGGCGCTAGGCAACAAATCCCTGGCGGAGGAAGAGTGGGGAAGGTTCCTCCAGTTGGCGGGCGATTCTTCCCGTTATGCGTCGCTGCGCCGCTACGTGGAGCAGCGCCTGGGGCGCTGAGATGGTGTTAGGGGTGATCCGGGGCGATACCGGAAGGCGACGTCGCGGGCCATCCTCCTGCTGGGTGGTGGGCCTTGGCTCCGTACTGGCTGTGGCATCGGCAATGGCTACGTGGGCTCCGTCGCATCGTTGGGAGGGGTGTATTCAGGAAGCATCGATGCGTCACCGGATACCTTCTTCCCTGATCCGCGCGATCCTGGCGGTGGAGGGGGGGGCGGTCGGGCAAACGGTGCATAACCGCAATGGTAGTGTCGATATCGGGCCGATGCAGATCAACTCGATATGGCTGCCAGAAATCGAGCGTCGCGGAGGCAGCCTGAGCCTGATCCGGGATCATTTCTGCGCCAATATCCAGTTTGGAACCTGGCTGCTTGCCCGGGAGTTGGGTCGACTCGACATCACCCAGGTCGATCGGCAGGCTTTCTGGCGGGCAGTCGGCAACTACCATTCGCGCACCCCGGAACTTAACAGCCGCTACGCCGAGCGGGTCTGGAATGCCTGGCGCCGTCAGGGGGGGTAATAGGTTTTTTGTATGATGAAAGTCTTATTTATTCAAGGCATTAGCCATCATAGAATGACTTAATAATATTTTCGGCCCCTTGCCAGCGTGGGGGCGCGTTATCAGGGGATTCGGGGACGTCGCAGATGGTCAGCGCCATGCGGGAAAAAACAGGCATTTTTAATCGTCCCGGCCCCGACGCCGCGGGTGAGTCGTGTCTTGCCGCAGGTCAGGTCGTTCATTTTCAGTCCGCAGTGAACGACGGCCTGCGCATCCGCCTGTTCGGCATGGTGTCGGTCGCGGCTGGAGAGGCTGAGGCGCCCCCCTTCCGCTACGAAAAGCTCAAGGGGCTGCTCGCCTACCTGGCGATGCAGCCCCAGATGCCGCTGTCTCGGACGTTTCTCGCGGCCCTGTTCTGGCCTGATCTGACCGCCGATGCCGGTCGGCAGAATCTCCGCCAGGCGCTATTCCTGCTGCGGAGCGTCTTGGGCGACGGCGTCATTGAATCCTCCCGCCAGACGGTGCGTTTTATGCCTGGGCGCCGGGTCATGGTCGATGCCTTGTTCTTCGAGCAGGCCGCCCGGAGCTTCTCCGATTGTGCCGGATGCGCTGGCGTCGCCTCGTGCATTTGCCGTCCGGACGTTGCCTTGCAGGAGTACCGCGGTGGTTTTGCTGAGGGGCTCAGCTTGCCCGATTGTCCCGAATTCGAGCGCTGGCTGGTGGCGCGTCGGGAGGGATTGCACCGCTGCGCGGTTGATTTCATGGGCCGCTACATTGAGTGGCGAGCCGCCCAGGGGGCAATTCAGGAGGCCCTGCAGTGGGCTATCCGCCAGGTAGACCTGGAGCCCTGGGACGAAGAAGGGATGCACCGCCTGATGCGCCTTTACGCGGAAAGCGGAAATCCCGCTGCAGGTCTGGCGCATTACCAACGCTTCGAAAAGGAACTGTACGCCGAGTTGGGCATCCGCCCGGGTAACGAAATCCGTATCCTGGCGGACATGCTGCGCAACGGCCAGGTCAGCACGCCAGAGATACAGAGCGGCGATGCCGAGCCGGGTGGATTGGTCGTTAGCGAACGGCGCCAGGTGACGGTGGTGTTTTGCGAACTGACCCCCAGTTGCGAGCCGGAGCACGAGGACATGGGCGAGCTGTTTTCCGCGCGCCGCGACGAGTTGGTCCGCCAGTTGATCCAGGCCGGTGGGCGGGTGGTGCACAACCATGGCCTGTCGGTGCTCGCTTACTTCGGTTATCCCCGGGCATGGGAGGGGGCGGCCCTGGCCGCGGCACGGGCCGCCTGCAACGGCGTGCGTACCGTTTCCGCTCCGGATTTGCGCTGTACGGTGGCGATCCACACGGGGATGGCCACGGTCGGCGAGGGGCCGGAGGAAACGCTGTGCGGCCATGTCTCCGCGGCAGCCATGGCGCTGGCCTATGCGGTGAGTCCAGGGCAGGTGGTGGTGTCCGATGTGACCCTGTCCCAGTTGCGGGGAGCTTTTCTCTACGAGTCCCTTGACTTGGTGGCCGCGCCTGGCCGGCCCGGGGTTCAGGCTTACCGCTTGAATCGGTTGCGCACGGGGCGGCATGGCGAGCCCCACTTCGGGATGCCGGGCCGTACGGTGCGGCTGGTGGGGCGGAAGGGAGAATTGGGCCGGCTTCTGGACTTGTGGCGGGAGGCGCGCCGGGGAGTGCCTCGATTGGGGTGCGTGCTGGGCGAGGCCGGTGTCGGCAAGACGTTTCTGGTGGCCAATTTCAGACGTCGCCTGCTCGGTAGCGAGGCCGCAGTCATTCCGCTCGAATGCCGTCGGGAACATCGCAACACGCCGCTATGGCCGCTGCATCACTGGCTGGTCAGGCGTCTGCCGGTGCGACCGGTGGATTCCCGAGAGAGTGTCGTGCAACGGCTGCAGCAACTGCTGGGCCCGGTTACGTTGCCGCCGGGCGATCTCGCCGAGGCGGCTTCTTGGCTCTGCTGCCCAGCCGAAGAGAGCGGCGGGGAAATGCCGCGTCTTTTTGTCCTGGTCGCAAGCGTGCTGGTTCAAGTTTGTTCCCGGTACCCACTGTCGCTCACAGTGGAGGACATGGAGTTTGCCGATGGGGAAACCCTGCGCTTGATCGATTTTCTCCTGGGGCAACCCAAAACAGCGCTTCTGGTGGTGGTTACCGGCCGTCGGCCCTATGCCGGCCACGCGGCGGCCGAGACCGTGGTACTGACGCCCCTAACTCAGCCGCATGCCAGAGCGCTGGCGGCTGCCTGCCTACAAGAGCAGGGCGGCTGCCTGCCTACCTGGGTAGAAAATGCTCTGGTGTTCTGCGAGGGAAATCCCCTCTTCATTGAGGAGTATCTGGTAATGGGCATGCGTAACGGCGGCCGCCTTTTTTCTGGGGGACGCCAGTTGATTCCGGCAACCCTGCGCGACCTGATGATGGCCCGGCTGGATGGTCTCGGAGTGGCGAAGGGGGTTGTGCAATATGCGGCGGTGATCGGCCGCGAGTTTTCCCTGACCCAACTCGCTGGATTGTGTGGATTGCGGGTCGGGGAAATGGCTTCTTACTTGGAGCCACTGGTCGAAGACGGTGTTTTTGCCGTGCTCAGTGACGATGAAGATGACAGCGATCCTCGGCTGGTATTTCGTCAGAATCTGCTGCGCGAAGCCGCCTACCAGTCCTTGTCCAAGCCGGTGCGAGAGAGGCTCATAGCACGTGCGGGGCACATGCTTGGGTTCGAGGGGGATACTGACGTACAGGAGGTAGTGGCAGGAGTCCCGGCCACTACCTAATCTGTACCCCTTAGGTCAGCCCCGCTTCAACAGCGGTGCCAAGAAGCGGCCGGTATGGCTCTGCTTGACCTTGGCCACGGCCTCCGGCGTGCCGGTGGCGATGATCTGGCCGCCGCCGCCGCCGCCCTCGGGGCCCAGGTCCACCAACCAGTCGGCGGTCTTGATCACGTCCAGGTTGTGCTCGATCACCACCACCGTGTTGCCGTGGTCGGCCAGGCGGTGCAACACCGTTAGCAGCAGTTCGATGTCGGCGAAGTGCAGGCCGGTGGTGGGTTCGTCCAGGATGTACAGGGTGCGGCCGGTATCGCGCTTGGACAGTTCCAGGGCCAGCTTGACCCGTTGGGCCTCGCCGCCGGACAGGGTGGTGGCGCTCTGGCCCAGGGTGATGTAGGAAAGACCCACGTCCACCAGGGTTTGCAGCTTGCGGGCCACCACCGGCACGGCGTCGAAGAATTCCCGGGCCTGTTCCACGGTCATTTGCAGCACGTCGTAGATCGACTTGCCCTTGTAGTGCACCTCCAGGGTTTCCCGGTTGTAGCGCTTGCCGTGGCAGACGTCGCAAGGCACGTAGATGTCCGGCAGGAAGTGCATCTCCACCTTGATCACGCCGTCGCCCTGGCAGGCCTCGCAGCGGCCGCCCTTGACGTTGAAGCTGAAGCGGCCCGGGCCGTAGCCCCGGGAGCGGGATTCCGGCACCCCGGCGAACAGCTCGCGGATGGGGGTGAGCAGACCGGTGTAGGTGGCCGGGTTGGAACGGGGAGTGCGGCCGATGGGGCTCTGGTCCACGTTGATCACCTTGTCGAAGTGATCCAGGCCGACGATCTCGTCGTGCTCGGCGGGCTCGGTGTTGGAGCCGTACAGGGTCTTGGCCGCCACCGCGTACAGGGTGTCGTTGATCAGGGTGGACTTGCCCGAGCCGGAAACGCCGGTGACGCAGGTGAACAGCCCCACCGGCAGGGTCAGGTCGGTGCCCTTGAGGTTGTTGCCCCGGGCCCCCTTCACCACCAGCTCACGCTCCGGGTCCGGGACACGGCGCTGGGCGGGTACGGCGATGCGCTTCTTGCCCGACAGGTAGGCGCCGGTCAGTGATTCGGGATTCTTGGCCACCTGGCCCGGCGTGCCCTCGGCGACGATGGCGCCGCCGTGCACCCCGGCCCCGGGGCCGATGTCCACCACGTAGTCGGCGGTGAGGATGGCGTCCTCGTCGTGCTCCACCACGATCACCGTGTTGCCGATGTCGCGCAGTTGGGCCAGGGTCTTCAGCAGGCGGTCGTTGTCGCGCTGGTGCAGGCCGATGGATGGCTCGTCGAGCACGTACATGACGCCGGTGAGGCCGGAGCCGATCTGGCTGGCCAGGCGGATGCGCTGGGCCTCGCCGCCGGATAGGGTCTCGGCGGAGCGGTCCAGGGACAGGTAGTCCAGGCCCACGTTGATGAGGAACTGCAGGCGGGAGGTGATCTCCTTGAGAATCTTCTCCGCTACCTGGGCCTTGTGGCCGGTCATCTCCAGGTTGAAGAAGAAGTCCCGGGCCGCCGCCAGGGGCATGCGGCTGATCTCGTGCAGGGTCTTGCCCTGGTCGCCCTGGCCGATGCGTACGTGGCGCGCCTCCTTGCGCAGGCGGGTGCCTTCGCAGGTGGGGCAGGGGCGGGTGCTGATGTACTTGGCCAGCTCTTCCTTGACCGTCAGGGAGTCGGTTTCCTTGTAGCGCCGTTCCAGGTTGGGAATGATGCCTTCGAAGGCGTGCTCCTTGAGCACGTACTTGCCCCGCTCGTTGAGGTACTGGAAGGCGATGGCCTCCTTGCCCGAACCGAACAGCAGAATCTCCCGGGTCGCCTCGGGCAGCTCGTTCCACGGCGTATCCACGTCGAAGCCGTAGTGCTGGGCCAGGGACAGCAGCATCTGGAAGTAGAACTGGTTGCGCCGGTCCCAGCCGCGGATGGCGCCGGCGGACAGGGACAGCTCCGGGTGGGCCACCACCCGCTTCGGGTCGAAGAACTGCATCACCCCCAGGCCGTCGCACTTGGGGCAGGCGCCCATCGGGTTGTTGAACGAGAAGATGCGCGGCTCCAGCTCCTGCAAGGCGTAGGAGCACACCGGGCAGGCGAACTTGGCCGAGAACAGGTGTTCCGTGTCCGAATCCATCTCCAGGGCGATGGCCCGGCCGTCGGCGTGGCGCAGGGCGGTCTCGAAGGACTCGGCCAGGCGCTGGCGCATATCGTCGCGCACCTTGAGCCGGTCCACCACCACGTCGATGGTGTGCTTCTTGTTCTTGTCCAGCTTGGGCAGGGCGTCAATCTCGTGGATCTCGCCATCGATGCGCAGGCGCACGAAGCCCTGGGCGCGCAGTTCGGCGAACAGGTCGAGCTGCTCGCCCTTGCGGTTGGCCACCACCGGCGCCAGGATCATCAGCTTGGTGTCCTCGGGCAGGGCCAGCACGTGGTCCACCATCTGGGAGACGGTCTGGGCTTCCAGGGGCAGGTGATGGTCCGGGCAGTAAGGCGTGCCGGCCCGGGCGAACAGCAGGCGCAGGTAGTCGTGGATCTCGGTGACCGTGCCCACGGTGGAGCGCGGGTTGTGGCTGGTGGCCTTCTGCTCGATGGAAATGGCCGGCGACAGGCCCTCGATCAGGTCCACGTCGGGCTTTTCCATCAGTTGCAGGAACTGCCGGGCGTAGGCCGAGAGGCTTTCCACGTAGCGGCGCTGGCCCTCGGCGTAGAGGGTGTCGAAGGCCAGGGACGACTTGCCCGAGCCGGACAGGCCGGTGATCACGATCAGCTTGTCCCGGGGCAGGTCCAGGCTGATGTTCTTCAGGTTATGGGTCCGCGCGCCGCGGATCTTGATCTCGTCCATGGGGTGTCCGGCTCGATTGGGGGCAACCGGAAACTATACCCTGGCGGCGGAGTGAAAGGGAGTTCGGCCTGTGTGGAATCCACGGCCGTTTCCCCCGCCAGGCCTGCTGGCTTCCTCTTCAGTGCCGGTGCGTGGGGAAACTCCTCCAGCAAACCGCCCCACCGCAAGCGGCCTATAGTGACGCTTTCTGCGATGACATACCCGCCAGTAGCATGGCGTTGTCGTCACTTCGCTTGGGATCATCTCGATGGCAACAAAATCGGTCGAAGCACTCGTCGCCGACATCCAGCTGCTTGGAACGGAGCAATATGAAGTGGTCCAGTCCGTGCGCAAGCTGATTCATCGGATGTTTGCTCCCTGTGTGGAAGAGGTCAAATACGGTGGCGTACTCTTTTCGTCCGGGGGCCGCTTCTGTGGCCTGTTCGCATACAAGGCCCATGTATCGCTCGAGTTCGGCGATGGCGCAAAGATTCAAGACCCGCATGGTTATCTCGAAGGTTCCGGTAAGGGCCGGCGGCACATCAAGCTCAAGACCGTGGCAGAAATCGAATCCAAGAGGGTTGCCGATTACTTGCCGCTTGCTCATGCGGCGGCCAAAAGTATGGCCGGTCCCATCGATTGTTCCTGAAAGGCTCCCATGTCGCGCCCCAATCTTCGTCTTTATGTCGACGCTCAATTCGTCAGCCCTTATGGCATGTCCGCCTTTGTGGCGCTGCATGAAAAGGGCTTGCCGTTCGAATTGGTGCCGCTGAACCTCGCCGCCAAGGAAACCGAGGCGCCGCACTTTGCCGCCCAGTCCATCACCAGGCGCGTTCCAACGCTCATTCACGGGGACTTCGCCCTGTCCGAGTCGTCGGCGATTGCGGAGTACGTCGATGAGGTTTTCCCGGGAACGCCCCTTTACCCGGCCAACGTCCGCGACCGTGCCCGGGCCCGCCAGATTCAAGCCTGGCTGCGCAGCGATCTGGTTGCGTTACGCAACGAACGCTCGACCGAGGTCGTATTCCTTCGGCCGGTCGACACACCGCTATCCCGGGAGGCCCAGGTCGCCGCCGATAAGCTCATTGCCGCTGCGGAGCTTCTGCTTCCCTCGGGGGAGACGAATCTCTTCGGGGACTGGAGCATCGCGGATACGGACCTGTCCTTGATGCTGAATCGTCTCGTTCTGAATGGCGACCCGGTTCCGGCGGCCCTGGCCGCCTACGCCCGGCGCCAATGGCAGCGCCCGTCCGTGCAGCTATGGGTAGGCCGGGAGCGGCCTACCCCGTAATTCATCCCCTCAAAACCGCGCCGACCAGATCATGCCCAACTGGCCGTCCCGGGCGCCGGCGATGTTGTTCACGTCCTTGCGGCCGATGACTTGCAGGATCACGGACTGGTTGCGGGCGATCGGGGTGTCGTAGGCCAGCTTCACGTCCACTTGGCGGCCGGTGGGTACCAGGCTGGTCATTTCGGTGCCGTAGTGGGCGACGCCGAACTGGTCGATGCTGGTGGTGGCGACGCCGGCCTGGCCGGCCGTCACGCGCAACGGCTGCTTCACGGAGATCGTCAGCCGGTCCTCATCGCCGAAGATGCGCTTGGCGAGGTAGGTGGCGCCGTAGGAGCGGGACTGGATGTTGGTCGTCTCGGTCAGTAGGCCGCTGCCGCTGCCGCCCCGGGTGAAGGCGAATCCCGCTTCCATCAGCAGGCTGCGGTCGGCGTCGAAGGCGTAGGCCAGGGAGAGGCCATAGCTGGTGGTGCGGTTGGTGCCCAGATCCAGGGCGCTATTGGGCGCGTAGCTGCTGCCGAGCAGCCCGGAGGTTTCGCTCAGCTGTCCCAGGGTGATGCCGCCGGTCCAGCGGTCGGCGAACTTGTAGGTCACCCCCAGGTTGAGGTTCATTGCGCTGGTGGGGCCGGTCACCTGGCCCCAGGCCGGGTTGCCGGCGTAGAACTCGGTGGGGGTGCGGGTCAGGGAGAGGGCCGCCCGGACGCCCGAGTCGAGCCGGGTGCCGTAGGCCATGTGGTAGCCGCCCTGGGCCAGGTCGGAAAGGTTGGAAACCCCCAGCTCGCTGCCCAGGTACGAAAGGTTGGCGTCCTCGTACAGGGCGCGGGAGAAGGCGTACTTGGAGGCGATGCCGTAACCCATGGCCAGGGTGCTGCCGGCGGCGTTGGTGAAGGCGACGAAGCCGACGTTGGGTACCGGGCTGCCGTCGTTGTTGGCGAACACGCCCAGCCGGTCCGCCGGGCTGAGGGCCGGCGCCTGCCAGGTGGCGATCTGGCCGCCGTCGTTCAGCTTCATCACCGCCACGCCCGTGTTCGGGTTGCTGGGCAGCGGGTTCACGCTGGCTGCGGTGGGGCGGGATTGGATCAGGCCCGACAGGTTGACCGTGAAGTTGCGCTGGTAGCCGTCCAGGGCGGTGTAGTTGGCCAGCTTGGCCTGCACCGAGGCAAGGCTGCCCAGGGCGCCGCCGGTGATCAGGGAGCCGGTCAGGCTGGTCAGGGCGACGGTCTTGCCGTTGGCCTGGGTGACGGTCAGGGCCCCGTAGGGCTGGAAGGCAGTGCCCAGGTTGACCAGGCCGGTGCCGTAGCTCGTATCCACGCCCTTGGCACCCAGGTCGGTGGCGGTGGCGAGCAGCAGGTTGGCGGCGGTGCCGTTGGTCTTGAGGATCGGCCAGGCGGATTCGAGCAGGGCCAGGGAACCGCTGACCACGGGGGCGGCCATCGAGGTGCCGGACCACAGGGCCATGGCGCCCGAGCCGTACATGATGCCCGGGGCCAGGATGTTGGTGCCCGGCGCGGTGATCCAGCGGGAGGCGTAGGTGGCCTGGGTGCCGCTGGTGCTGACGAAGCTGCCGGTGCCCGGGGTGTTGGTGTATGAGGCGTTCTTGGCCGCCGTGGTGTCCAGGGCGCCGGCCAGGATCAGATGGCTGATGGCCGCCTGGGTGAAGCCCAGGCTGTTGGCGTTGTTGAGCAGGGCCTGGCTGCTGTTGCCGCCGGCCCAGACGATGAACACGCCCTTGGCGGCGGCGGCGTTGACCGCGGCCACGATGTCCGCGGTGGGCATGAAGGTCAGCGACAGGTTGATGATGGCGCTGCCCGCCGCCACGGCCCGGTTGATGCCGTTGGCCACGTCGGTGCTGGTGCCGGAGCCGGCGCTGCTCAGGGCCTTTTCGGCGACGATGTTGGCGTTGGGGGCCACGCCGATGTAGCTGCCGGCGGCGACCGTGTAGCCCGAGTAGCTGTAGGTGCCGGTGGTGGTCTTGTTGGCGGCGGCGATCGAGGCCACGGCAGTGCCGTGGCCGTTGTCGTCCAGGGCGCCGCTGGTGCAGCGGAAGCTCACCGCGGCGCAGCCGCTCAGCTGGTTGGAGACCTGGCCGCTGGCGAACACCGGGTTGCTGGCGACGATGCCCGTGTCCACCGTGCCGATGATCACGCCCTTGCCCCAGTTGGCGGCGGAAAGGATGGCGTTGGTTTCCCCGATCTGGACCAGCCAGGGGGCGAGCCCCGGCGTGGTGGCGGCCTGGGCGCCGGCCGCAAAGGCGGAAAGGAGCGCCAGGGCTACGGGAGTGCGCTTGACGAGGGAGTTGAGCATCTCGATTTCCTTCCGGAGTGCGCGAAATCGGGATGCAAAGCGGGATGCGGGCGAGACCCGGCATGACGAAACGCCCTTGCGGCATTCCGGCAGCCCGGCTGGCCTGGAGTTTCCTCGTTAGCCCCGCAGCTTTGCGTCCCCGGCTTTCGACGGGTTTGCCAATGTCGTCAATCTAGGACGACGGCCTGACAAACCTCTGACCCGTCCAACGATTGGGGTGCGAAAGCGGCGGGGAGCGCCACCGGCCGGGAAGGGGGACTGCCCGGAGAACGAGTACTGGCGCGGACCTTAGCCCTGCTCGCCGAGACGGTACTTGCGGATCTTGTCGTGCAGGGTGGTCTTGGCCACGCCCAGGGCTTCGGCGGTGCGGGACAGGCTGCCGCCGTGGCGGCCCAGGGCGTCGGCAATCAGGGCGCGCTCGAACGATTCGACGGATTCCGCCAGCGCCAGGGGCGCGGCCGGGGCGGCGGCGGCAAAGGGGGCCACGCCGGCCTCGATGCCCAGCACGCAGCGGTCGGCCACGTTGCGCAGCTCGCGCACGTTGCCCGGCCAGTCGTAGGCCAGCAACTGCTGCAAGCGGGCCGGATCGGCCGGGGGCGCCGGGCGCTGGTGGCGGGCGGCGGCCTGGAGCAGGAAGTGCTCGAACAGCAGGGGGATGTCCTCCCGACGCTCGCGCAGGGGCGGCAGGGGCAGGGTGGCGACGCTCAGGCGGTAGTAGAGGTCGTTGCGGAAACGCCCCTGGCCGGACAGGGTCAGCAGGTCCTCCTTGGTGGCGGCCACCACCCGGCAATCGATGGGGACCGGCGTGTTGGAGCCCAGGCGCTCCAGGCAGCGCTCCTGCAACACCCGCAGCAGCTTGATCTGCATCGCCACGGGCATGGACTCGATCTCGTCGAGGAACAAGGTGCCGCCGCTGGCGTGCTCGATTTTGCCGATGCGGCGCTTGCCGGCGCCGGTGTAGGCCCCGGCCTCATGGCCGAAGATCTCGCTTTCGAACAGGGTGTCGGGCAGACCGCCGCAGTTGATGGCGACGAAGTTGCCGTGGCGGCGCGGGCCGGCCTCGTGCAGGCAGCGGGCCACCAGTTCCTTGCCGGTGCCGGTCTCGCCGAAGATCAGCACGTCGGCGGCGCTGTTGGCCAGGTCGCCGATCAGCTGGCGCACCCGCACCATGGCCGGCGAACGGCCGATCAGCCGGGCCTCCAGCTGGTCCTGGCTCTCCAGCCGGGCGCGCAGGGCGCGCACTTCCAGGGTCAGGCGGCGCTTGTCCAGGGCGCGTCGGGTCACGTCCACCAGGTGCTCCGGGGCGAAGGGCTTCTCGATGAAATCGTAGGCCCCGTCCTTCATCGCCTGCACCGCCAGGGACACGTCGCCGTGGCCGGTGATCAGCACCACCGGCAGCTCCGGGTCCAGGGCGTGCAGTTCGCGCAGCAGGGCCATGCCGTCGGCGCCGGGCAGACGGATGTCGCTTACCACCACCCCGGCGAAGTTGGCCCCCAGCCGCTTGCGCGCCTGCTCCACCGAGCCGGCGGACTGGGTGGCGATGCCTTCGAGTTGCAGGGCCTGCTCGCAGCCCAGGCGCACGTCCGGGTCGTCCTCGACGATCAGCACGGACAGGGTGGGGGCGGGCGAAGCAAGGGGGGCGTCAGTCATGGCGGTTCTCGTCGGCGGCGGGGATTTCCAGGGTGAACACGGCGCCGCCTTCCGGGTGGTTGTCGCCGTCCAGGGTGCCGCCGAAGTCGCGCACGATGCCGGCGGAGATGGGCAGCCCCAGGCCCAGGCCGACCCCGGCTTCCTTGGTGGTGAAGAAGGGCTCGAACAGGTGGGCGCGCACGTCGTCGCTCAGGCCCGGGCCGTGGTCGCGCACCCGCAGGCGCAGCAGGGTGCCCGCCGCTTCGCCGGACAGTTCCAGGCAGGGCTCGGGCTGGCCGGCCATGGCGTCGAGGGCGTTGCCGATCAGGTTGACCAGCACCTGCTCCAGCCGGTTCGGGTCGCAGTGGGCCACCAGGTCGGCGGCGGGCAGGCGGCTCACGACCCGGGTGCCGCTCTGGCGCAGGCGCTGGTCGAGCAGCGCCAGGGCGTTGTCCAGGGCCTGTTGCAGCACCACCGGCCGGGGCTGGCCCGAGGACTTGCGGGCGAAGGACTTGAGCTGGCCGGTGAGGCTGCCCATGCGGTCCACCAACTGGGCGATGCGCGTCAGGTTGCCACGCACCGTGGGCAGGTCGCCCCGGTCGAGGAACTTGCCAGCGTTGCCGGACAGGGTGCGCAGGGCGGCCAGGGGCTGGTTCAGCTCGTGGGCGATGCCGGCGGACAGCTGGCCGATCACCGCCAGCTTGCCGGCCTGGACCAGCTCGTCCTGGGCGGCGCGCAGGGTGCGCTCGGCGCGGATGCGTTCGGCCACTTCCTCCTGTAAGCGGGCGTTGGCGGCGGACAGGTCGGCGGTGCGCACGGCCACCTTGCGCTCCAGTTCGTCGTGGGCCCGTTGCAGGGCTTCCCGGGCGGCCAGACGGTCGCGCAGGTGGCGGCGCCGCTCGTTGAACATGATCAGCACGATGAACACCAGCACGGCGGCGATGCCGGCCAGGGCGGCCCGGCTGGCGGCCATCTCGCGCACCGGCTCGACGTGGGAGAACACGGTGAGGCTCCAGGGCGTGCCGGGCAGGGGCTGGGACTGGGCCAGGAACTGGCCGGTCACCGGGAACACCGACACCATCTCCGGCCCGACCCGGGGCAGCTTCACCATGCGGGCGCCGTGGTCGAGGGCGGCGATTTCCTTGACGCCCAGGGGGTTGAGGGCGCGCCGGTTGTATTGCTGGGTGCGGTCGAAGGTGTGGCGGGTGGCTTCGTCCAGGGGGGCGAGGGCGGTGAACTTCCAGTCCGGCACCGAGGCCAGGATCACCACCCCGTTCTCGTCCGAGACCAGCACCGGGGCTTCCACCGTGGCCCAGGATTTTTCCAGCTGCTCCAGACTGACCTTGACCACCGCCACGCCCACGGTGCCCTGGGCGTTGGTCAGGGCCGAGGCCAGGTAGTAGCCCGGTTCGCCCCGGGTGGTGCCGATGCCGAAGAAGCGGCTGCTGCCGTTTTCCATGGCGTCGCGGAAGTAGGGGCGGAACGACAGGTCCTCGCCGAGAAAGCTGTCCGGGCGGCGCCAGTTGCTGGTGGCGAGCACCGTGCCCCGGGTGTCGAGCACGTAGACCGACAGGGTGCCGGCCCGGTCGTTGAGCTGTTCCAGGTAGACGTTCATCCGCCGTGCCAGGGGCGTGTCCCGCTCGCCCTTGGCGAGCAGGTCGAGCACGTCCCGCTCCAGCCCCAGGGTGGTGGGGAAGTAGGCGTACTTGTCGATTTCCCGTTCCAGGCTGGCGCTGTAGAGGTCGAGCCGGTGTCGGCCGGTGAGTTGCAGTTCGGCTAGGCCCATGGCCTGACTGACCCGGAAGGTGGCGTAGCTGGCGCCGCCGATCAGCGCGGCCAGGCCCAGCAGCAGGGCCAGGAGGCGGAGCAGGCGTTGCGGGGCGGGCATGATGGGCAGGGCCGGGTCCGGGGCGGAAAACGGCCCCATGCTATCAGGCGCGGCGGCCGCCGGGCGGGGTTCGTCACGCATGGCGGTGGCGGAGGGCGGCTGGCGCGGGGCGGTTGCCGTCGGGCGTCATGGCGGGAGAAAAAGAAGCCCGGCAAAAAGGTGCCGGGCGAACTGGAGGAAGGTTGGGGCGGCGGCGTTGTCGGGCCGCCGCCCGGCGAGGCGGCGTCAGGCCGCTTCGGGGTAGGTTTCGTCCACCACCGGCAGGGATTCCTCGGCGTCGGCCTGGTCGGCCGGCACCGGGTCGATGGCGCCTTCCCACTTGGCCACCACGGCGGTGGCGATGGAGTTGCCCAGCACGTTGGTGACGGTGCGGCCCATGTCGAGGAAGTGGTCGATACCCAGCACCAGCAGCAGGCCGGCTTCCGGCAGGTTGAACATGGGCAGCACGGCGGCCACCACCACCAGGGAGGCCCGGGGCACCCCGGCGATGCCCTTGGAGGACACCATCAGCACCAGCAGCATGGTGATCTGGGCGGTGATGCTCATCGGGATGTCGTAGGCCTGGGCGATGAACAGGGCCAGGAAGGTGGTGTACATCATCGAGCCGTCCAGGTTGAACGAGTAACCCAGGGGCAGGACGAAGCCGGTGACCCGGTTCTTGATGCCGAACTTCTCCAGCTGCTCCATCAGCTTGGGATAGACGGATTCGCTGGAAGCGGTGGAGAAGCCCACCAGCAGCGGGCCGCGCACCAGCTTGAGGAGGCGGAACACGTCCTTGCCCAGCACCGCGAAGCCGGCCAGGATCAGCACGCCCCACAGGGCGGCCAGGGCGACGTAGAAGCTGAGCATGAACTTGCCGAACACCAGCAACATGCCCAGGCCGTTGATGGTGATGGCGGCGGCCACGGCGCCGAACACGCCGAAGGGGGCGAAGCGCATCACGTAGTCGGTGACCTTGAGCATCACGTGCACCACCTCGTCCATGGTGTTCACCAGGGAGCGGGCGGTCTGGTTGTGCAGGTGGCCCAGGGCGACGCCGAAGAACACGGCGAAGATGAGGATTTGCAGCACCTCGTTGCCGGCCATGGCTTCGATCACGCTCTTGGGAAAGACGTGGGTGATGAAGTCCTTCAGGTTGAGGGCGGCGGTCTTCAGGTTGAGGCCGGCGGCGGAATCGGGCAGGGGCACGTTCAGCCCGTGGCCCGGGTGCAGCACGTTGGCGAACAGCAGGCCGATGAAGAGCGAACAGAACGAAGCGCAGATGAACCAGCCCAGGGCGCGGCCGCCGATGCGGCCCACCGCCTTGGCGTCGCCCATGTTGGCCAGGCCCGCCACCAGGGTGGCGAAGATCAGGGGCGCGATGATCATCTTGATCAGGCGCAGGAAGATATCGGTGAGGATGCCGAAATAGCCGGCCAGCTCCTTGGCCGCCGCCGCTTCCGGGACCAGCTCGTGGCAGGCGTAGCCGACGACGATGCCGAGGACGAGGGCAACCCCGATCCAGGTGGTCAGCTTGTTCATTTTCATTGCAGGACTCCTCCCCCGGTCAGGCCGGGATGAAATGGGAATGACGTTGATCGTCTCTTCGGTGGGGGATCAGGGCTTGGCGGCGGGGGCGGCGGGAGCAGCAGGGATGGCCCGCGGCCGGGTCAGCACCTCGGGGCGCAGCACCTCGGCCAGGGCTTCCGGGGTCATCAGCTGCCGGGCCAGCACCACCTCGGTGACGCTTTTGCCGCTGCGGAAGGCCTCCGCCGCCACTTCGGTGGCGTTGGCGTAGCCGATGTAGGGGTTCAGCGCGGTGACGATGCCGATGGAGTTCTCGACGCTGGCGCGCAGGGTGTCCCGGTTGGCGGTGATGCCGTCCACGCAGCGGTCTGCCAGGGTCAGGCAGCCGGCACGCAGGTGGTGAACGCTCTTGAACAGGCTGTGGGCGATGATCGGCTCGAAGGCGTTGAGCTGGAGCTGGCCGGCCTCGGCGGCGAAGGTGACGGTCTGGTCGTTGCCGATCACCTCGTAGGCGATCTGGTTCACCACTTCGGGGATCACCGGGTTCACCTTGCCCGGCATGATCGACGAGCCGGCCTGGCGTGCCGGCAGGTTGATCTCGCCCAGGCCGGCGCGGGGGCCGGAAGAGAGCAGGCGCAGGTCGTTGCAGGTCTTGGACAGCTTCACCGCCACCCGCTTCAGCACGCCGGACAGCTGCACGAAGGAACCGCAGTCCTGGGTGGCTTCCACCAGATTGGGGGCGGTGATGACCGGCACGCCGCTCACTTCGGCGAGCAGGCGGCAGACCAGGGGGGCGTAGTCCGGGTGGGCGTTGATACCGGTGCCGATGGCGGTGGCGCCCAGGTTGATCTCGCGGATCAGCAGGGCCGCTTCCTTGAGCCGTTCCTCGTCCTCGCCGAGCATCACGGCGTAGGTGGAGAACTCCTGGCCCAGGGTCATGGGCACCGCGTCCTGCAACTGGGTGCGGCCCATCTTGAGCACGTCGGCGAATTCGTCGGCCTTGCGCTCGAAGCTGCGGCGCAGGTGGGCCATGGCCTCCACCAGGCGGAAGATGCCCACGTAGGTGGCCAGCTTGAGGGCCGAGGGATACACGTCGTTGGTGGACTGCCCCATGTTGACGTGCTCGTTGGGGTGCAGGTGGGCGTACTCGCCCTTGCCGTGACCGAGGATTTCCAGGGCCCGGTTGGCGATCACCTCGTTGGCGTTCATGTTGGTCGAGGTGCCGGCGCCGCCCTGGATCACGTCCACCACGAACTGGTCGTGCAGCTTGCCGGCGATCAGCTCGCGGCAGGCGGCGACTATGGCGTCGGCCCGGGGGGCGTCGAGCAGGCCGAGCTGCTGGTTGGCGCGGGCGGCGGCCAGCTTGATCTGGGCCAGGGCCCGGATCAGGTCCGGGTAAACGGCGATGGAAATGCCGGTGATGGGAAAGTTTTCCAGGGCGCGCAGGGTATGCACGCCGTAATAGACGTCCGCAGGGACGTTCTTGTCGCCGAGCAGGTCGTGCTCGGAACGGTAGGGGGTGCCGCTCATGGTGTCTCCGGTCTCCTGGTGTGGTGGCCTCTCGTGTGGAGGCCCTCAGGAATTGCACGGAGCGTGCCAGGTAGCGATCCGGCGCAATGCCTTGATCGGAGGTTGTTTTTTTATGACGGTCCGGGCGGGGCGGTCGGATTTACGGATGGCGGGGGGGTGGATCGTTCGGAAATCCGAACGGCAAGGGAGGGGGCGGGACGCCTTTGGCGTGGATGCGCGCGCAGGGATGGGGCCGGCGAAGAACCTCGCCGTCAGGCGAACCTGTTACGATAGCCGCCTTTTTCGTCCTACCGAGTGCCCATGGCCGCCGTCGACCCCGTTTCCTCCGGGAACGCCATGAATGCAGAAGAACGCCGCGCCGGCGTCAGCCTCGCCGCCATCTTCGCCCTGCGCATGCTGGGGCTGTTCCTCATCCTGCCGGTTTTCGCCGTCTATGCCCGGGACCTGCCTTCCGGCCACAACGCCGGGCTGATCGGCCTGGCCATCGGCGCCTACGGCATCACCCAGGCCTTCTTGCAGATTCCCTTCGGCATGGCCTCCGACCGCTTCGGGCGCAAGCCGGTGATCGTGGTCGGGCTGCTGCTGTTCATCGCCGGCAGCATCGTCGCCGCCCTTGCCAACGACCTGCCCCAGATACTGGTGGGCCGCGTCCTTCAGGGCGCCGGGGCGATCTCCGCCGCCGTCACTGCCCTGGCCGCCGACCTGACCCGTGAATCCCAGCGCACCAAGGTCATGGCCATGATCGGATCGAGCATCGGCCTCACCTTCGCCGGCTCCCTGGTGCTGGCGCCGCTGCTGTTCCGCACCGTGGGCATGGGCGGCATCTTCTGGCTCACCGCCCTGCTCGCCGCCGGCGCCATCGCCGCCCTGCTGCTGATCGTGCCCGACCCGGTGCGGGACGTTTCCGCTGCCGAGCGCGGCATCGGCCGGGCCCGCTTCGCCGATGTGCTGCGCGACGGGCGCCTGCTGCGCCTCAACTTCGGCGTGTTTGCCCTGCACCTGATGCAGACCGCCATGTGGGTGGTGGTGCCCGCCGCCCTGGTGCGGGTCGGCGACCTGCCCCTGGGCGAGCACTGGAAGGTGTACCTGCCGGCGGTGCTGGTGTCCTTCGCCGTGATGGTGCCGGCGGTGATCGCCGCCGAGAAGCACGGGCGCATGAAGCTGGTGTTCAACGGCGCCGTGGCCCTGCTGGTGCTGGTGCAGCTGGGGTTCGAAGCCTTCGGCGATTCCCTGGCCGGCCTGTCGTTGTGCCTGACCCTGTTCTTCGTCTCGTTCAACGTGCTGGAAGCCACCCAGCCGTCCCTCATCTCGCGCATCGCCCCGCCCCAGGCCAAGGGCGCGGCTCTGGGGGTGTACAACACCACCCAGTCCCTGGGGCTGTTCCTGGGCGGCGCCGTGGGCGGCGCCATCGTCCAGCGCGCTGGCCCCCACACCGTGTACTGGGCCTGTGCCGGCATCGCCCTGCTGTGGCTGACGGTGGCCGCCACCTTCCAGTTTCCCCCGCCCCGCGGCAAGGATTGAGCTTTTCGCCTGTCGGGCGTTTCGATCGACCGAGGTTCTTGCCAGGAGCGCCGCCGTGGCCCAACCGTTCCGTTCCCTCAGGAAGGGCCTGCTGGTTCTGGCCCTGCTGCTCACCGCCGTTCCCGGCCTGGCACTGGACGTGGGCAAGCCGGCGCCGGATTTGGAGATCGTCCTGGCCGACGGCAAGTCCTTCAAGCTTTCCGAGGCCCGGGGCGAGGTGGTGGTGATCAACCTCTGGGCCACCTGGTGCGAGTTCTGCCGTGAGGAAATGCCGGCCCTGGAGAGCTACTACCGGCGCCACAAGGCCGAGGGCCTGCGCCTGGTGGCGGTGAGCATGGACGACGCGGGGGCGGACGCCCTGGCCCGGGAGGTGATGCGGGCCTACAGCTACCCCATGGGCGTCGGGCGGCAGAGCAACCTGCGCGGGCTGGGCCGCATCTGGCGGCTGCCGATGACCTTCGTGGTGGACCGCCGCGGCATCCTGCGCCGCGACGGCAGCGAGGGCGAGCCTCGGGTCGATCTGCAATCCCTGGAGCGGGAAGTCACTCCCCTGTTGTCAGAGAGCGCCTCCCGCTGATCCGGGTCAGAAGGCGAAGCGCGCGCCCACCGACAGGGTGTAGCGCGGCGTCAGCTGCACGCCCCGCACGTACTGGTACACCGGCAGCTGGACGAAGCCGTAGACCGAAGCCTGCTTGGTAACGGGCACCACCACCCCGGGGCTCAGATACACCAGGGTGCCGCCGGTGCTGGTCTGGTCGGCGCTGGCGCCCCGGTCGTGCTCAACGTAGCGCGTGTTGAGCTGAAGCTGCGGCATGGCCGCGGCGTACCCCATGTAGCGCACTCCCACGTTCAGGTTGTAGCCGGTGCCCGGCCGGTAGTCGTCCTTGCTGTTGAGGGCGGTCTGCACCATGGCCTGGGCGAAGTAATCCCAGTTGCGGCTCAGGCTGTCGAAGAAGTAGGCCCCCAGGATGGCGTCGGTGGTGCCGGTGCCGGGCTGCAGGCCCCGGTCGATGGGGGCGCCGTCCCCGGGATTGGTCGGGTCCGTGGAAATGCCGGTCTTGGTGTAGTTGCCGGTGGGCAGCTTGAGGCCGAACAGGATTCCCACGTTGTGCTGGGGCGTGAAGCCCTGGTAGCGGCCGATCACCTTCACGTCGCCCAGGCTGGACGTCTTCGAGTCGTAGGCCCCGCTCGCCGGGGCGCTGCCGTTCGAGTTGGTGCCGAGGGTCTGGTGGCTGCGGTCGATGTAGGGCAGCTGGACGTTGATCCCCCAGTCGGCGTTGAAGGCATAGTCCAGGCCCAGGGTCAGGTAGTTGTTGCGGGTGTATTTCTCCACTTCCTGGGGCTGACCCTGGGACGTGGTCCGCTGGCTGGCGTCGGCGGCGGAAATCCGGCCGCTGCCGTGGCGCAGCTCGTTCTGGTTCAGGTAGTCGTAGCGCAGGTCCACCTTGAGGCCCGGCTGGTTGGTGAAGCCCTGGCTTTCCCAGTCCGAACTCAGGGTGCAGCCGCAACTGGCGCAGGCCTGGACTGCGCCGGCAGCGGTGGCAAGGGCGAGGGTGGCCAGGGTCTGGCTGAGCGAAGTCATGCGTGGCTTGAACATGGCGGTGGTACCGAGGTGAAAGAACACCCGGCAGTCTAGCCGGGGGGCGCTTTGCCATTCCTGCGGCAATCCGCCGCACTCCGGCATGGCCGCCGGACCGGAGGGTGCGGCGCCAGGACGCGCGGCATCAGGCCGCGCGGCATTAGGTCTCTTTTCGCCTTCCGGTGGGCGCAACAGAATGCGCTCGCCTGCCCGGCCGCCCGGGCCGGGGGGGTAACCGGTCCTCCGGCCGGCGGCGGGGCGTCCGTCCAGGAGCCGCCAACGCCATGAACCCGCCAAGTCCGCTGCCGTCCCCTTCCTCCCCGTCCTCGCCTGTGCCCGCATCCGGCTTCCGCCGCGGGCTGGGGGGGCACCTGGCGGCGCTTCTGGTGCTCAAGGCGGTCCTGTTGTTCCTGCTCTGGACTTGTTGCATCGCGCCGTACCGCGTCCATGTCGACGCGCCGCACATGGCCGAGCGCATTGCCGGGGCCCCTGCAAACCAATCCATGAGAGATACCCGCCATGATCGATCCGATGGTCGTTGATTTGTCGCGGCTGCAATTCGCCGCGACAGCGATGTACCACTTCCTGTTCGTCCCGCTGACCCTGGGGCTGTCCTGGCTGCTGGTGGTGATGGAAGCGGCCTATGTGATGACCGGGAAGGATGTCTACCGGGACATGACCAAGTTCTGGGGCAAGCTTTACGGCATCAACTTCGCCCTGGGCGTCACCACCGGCATCACCATGGAGTTCCAGTTCGGCACCAACTGGGCCTACTACTCCCATTACGTGGGCGACATCTTCGGCGCCCCCCTGGCCATCGAGGGGCTGATGGCGTTCTTCCTCGAATCGACCATGGTCGGCCTGTTCTTCTTCGGCTGGAACCGGCTGTCGAAGGTCGGGCACTTCTCCGTCACGCTGTTGATGGCCCTGGGCACCAACCTTTCCGCCGTGCTCATCCTGATCGCCAACGGCTGGATGCAGGACCCGGTGGGGGCCGCCT
This sequence comes from Oryzomicrobium sp., assembly GCF_021287045.1. Taxonomy (GTDB): domain Bacteria; phylum Pseudomonadota; class Gammaproteobacteria; order Burkholderiales; family Rhodocyclaceae; genus Oryzomicrobium. Next base: position 101,091 of record NZ_JAJTBG010000001.1, read on the forward strand.
TCAACCCGGTGACGATGCGCATGGAGCTGGTGGATTTCGCCGCCCTGGTGTTCAACCCGGTGGCCCAGTCCAAGTTCGTGCATACCGTGGCGGCGGGCTATGTCACCGGTTCGCTGTTCGTTCTGGGCATTTCATCCTGGTACCTGCTCAAGGGGCTGCACGTGGACTTTGCCCGGCGCTCGTTCCGCATCGCTGCGGCGTTCGGCCTGGCCGGCTGCCTGTCGGTGATCGTGCTCGGCGACGAATCGGGCTATGCCGTGTCCGAGTCGCAGAAGTCCAAGCTGGCGGCGATCGAGGCCATGTGGGAAACGGAGCCCGCCCCGGCCGGCTTCAACCTGCTGGCCTGGCCCAACGACGCGCGCCAAGCCAACGACTGGGAGGTGCGCATTCCCTATGCCCTGGGGTTGATCGCCACCCGCTCGGTAAGCAAGACCCTGCCAGGGATCAAGGAGATCCGGGCGGCCAACCGGGAGCGCATCGAGTCCGGCCGCCTGGCCGTCCTGGCCCTGGAAGCCTGGCGCAAGAATCCGGGCGATCTGGAGGCCAAGGCGCGCTTCCAGGCCCATGAGAAGGACATGGGCTACGGACTGTTGCTCAAGAAGTACACGGAGGACCTGACCCAGGTCACCCCGACCATGCTGGATCAGGCCGCCCACGATTCTGTTCCCCGGGTGGCGCCCCTGTTCTGGACCTTCCGCCTGATGGTGGCCCTGGGCTTTGCCATGCTCGCCCTGGTGGCTCTGGCGTTCTGGCACGGCATGAAGGGCACTTTCCAGGACAAGCCCTGGCTGTTGCGCTGGGCCCTCTGGTTCATTCCGGCGCCGTGGATCGCCATCCAGTCCGGCTGGTTCGTCGCCGAGTACGGCCGCCAGCCGTGGACGGTGTTCGGCATGCTGCCCACCCATCTGTCTGCCTCCAGCCTGTCCGCCGCCAGCCTGTACGGCTCGATCTCCGGCTTCGTCGGCTTCTACACCGTGCTGCTGGTCGCCGAGATGTTCCTGATGTTCAAGTACGCCCGTCTTGGCCCCGACGCCCTGAAGGCGGCTCCCGCTCCCGCCGACGCCCAGGCCGTGCCGGCCCATTCCTGAGGAGGACGATGCAATGCTGTTCGATTACCTGACCCTGAAGCTCATCTGGTGGCTGCTGGTCGGCGTGCTGCTCATCGGCTTTGCCATCATGGACGGCCACGACATGGGCGTGGGCATCCTGCTGCCCATCCTCGGCAAGGACGACACCGACCGCCGGGTGATGATCAACACCGTGGCCCCCCACTGGGACGGCAACCAGGTGTGGTTCATCACCGCCGGCGGCGCCATCTTCGCCGCCTGGCCCTTCGTTTATGCCACCGCTTTTTCCGGCATGTACTGGGCCCTGCTGCTGGTGTTGTTCGCCCTGTTCTTCCGCCCCGTCGGCTTCGAGTACCGTTCCAAACTGCCTAACCCGGCTTGGCGCCGCTCATGGGACTGGGGCCTGTTCGCCGGCAGCGCGGTGCCGGCCCTAGTGTTCGGCGTGGCCTTCGGCAACCTCTTCCAGGGGGTGCCCTTCCACCTGGACGAGACCATGCGCTCCTTTTACACCGGCAGCTTCTGGGCGCTGCTCAACCCCTTCGCATTGCTCTGCGGCGTGGTGAGCCTGTCCTTGCTGGCCTTGCAGGGCGCTACCTTCCTCGCCCACCGTACCGACGGGGCGCTTCAGGCTCGGGCCCGGAGCGCCGGGCTGGTGGCGGCCACCGTGTTGCTGCTGTCCTTCTCGGCTGGCGGGCTGTGGGTATCGCACCTCGACGGCTACGTGATCCGGTCGATTCCGGACGTGGGCGGCGCCCTCAACCCGCTGATGAAGGAAGTGGGCCGGGAGACCGGCGCCTGGTTCGCCAACTACCGCGCCCATGCCGCGCTCTGGCTGGTGCCCGCCGTGGCCTACGCCGGGGCGCTGCTGGCCATGGCCGGGTTGGACCGGGGCAAGACCCTGCTGGCGTTCATTGCCTCGTCCCTGTCCTGCCTGGCGGTAATTTTGACCGCCGGCGTGGCCTTATTCCCCTTCGTCCTGCCGTCCTCCACCATGCCCAAGGCCAGCCTTACCGCCTGGGACGCCACGTCCAGCTACGTCACCCTGAACGTGATGCTCTACGTGGCCCTGATCTTCACCCCCATCGTGCTGGCCTACACCGGCTGGGCCTACCGGGTGATGGCCGGCAAGGTGACCCGGGATTACGTGGCCGCCAACGACAAGGCCCTTTACTGACCGCAACGAAGGAGTTCCGCCATGTGGTATTTCGCCTGGATACTGGGCCTTGGCCTGGCCGTCCTGCTCGCCCTGGTCAATGCCCTCTGGTTCGAAGCCCAGGAGCAGCGCCGCAAGGGCTGACGCCGGATTCTTACCTTGATTTGACCTGAACCAGGAACGGGCCGCAGTGCGGCCCGTTCCGCATGGAACTGCGACGTTGTGTCACTCCCTGTCGCCAGGCTGGCTGGGCATGATCCGCCCTTTACAAAAAAGACAGGGAGCTGACATGACGTTGCGTTTGTCGCGGGTTTCCGCGGCCGTTGCCGCCGCTTTGGCGGCGCCGTTGGCCGTTTGGGCCGCGCCGGCCGCCGATGAGCCGGTGCTTTCCCCCGTGGTGGTGACCGCTCCCCAGGAAGAAGCCCCCCTCAAGGTGGTGACCGATCCCAAGCAGCCGCGCCAGCCGATCCCGGCCCACGACGGCGCCGATTTCCTCAAGACCATTCCCGGTTTCTCCGAGATCCGCAAGGGCGGCACCGACGGCGATCCGGTGTTCCGCGGCATGTCCGGCTCGCGCCTGGGCATCCTGCTCGACGGCCAGGAAATCTACGGCGGCTGCGGCGGGCGCATGGACCCGCCCACGGCCTACGTCTATCCCGAATCCTACGACCGGGTCACCGTCCTCAAAGGGCCCCAGACCGTGCGCTACGGTGCCGGCATGAGCGCCGCGGTGGTGCTGTTCGAGCGCGACATCGCACGCTTCCGAGATCCCGGCGTGAAATTCAATGGCAGCCTGACCGTCGGCAGCTTCGGCCGCCGCGACGAGGTGGCCGACCTGCGCGCCGGCAGCCAGGATTTCTACGTCCAGGCCAGCGGCACCCACGCCCACGCCGACAACTACAAGGACGGGGACGGCAAGGAGGTGAATTCCCGCTACACCCGCTGGAACGCCAGCGGCGCCGTGGGCTGGACCCCGGACAACGACACCCGCCTCGAACTGTCGATGGCCCAGAGCGATGGCCGCGCCGCCTACGCCGACCGGACCATGGACGGTTCCAAGTTCGCCCGGGAGAACCTGGCATTGCGCTTCGAGAAGGCACGCCTGTCGTCCCTGGTGCAGAAGGTCGAGGCGCTGGCGTACTACAACCACATCGACCACGTGATGGACAACTATTCCCTGCGGCCCCAGCCCGCCGCTGGAAAGTTCGCCGCCATGAACCCGGATCGGACCACCACCGGTGGCCGCTTCGCCATCACCCTGACGCCGCTCGAGTCCCTCGAAGTGGTGCTGGGGGCCGACGGCAAGAGCGATCAGCACCGCATCCGCAGCGCCATGATGAAGGCCAATGCCGATGCCGCCACTGCCTTCTACGAAGGCCTGCCGTACAAGCAGGACATGCGCTTCGGCCAGTTCGGCCTGTTTTCCGAGGCGACCTATCACCTTGCTCCCGCCCAGCGGATCGTCGGTGGTCTGCGGGTGGACTGGCACGAGGCCAAGGACAGTCGGCCCAACATGTATAGCCCTGCCACCAGCCCGACCAACACCACCCTGGGCAAGGAAGACCGCAAGACCCTGGGCAGCGGCTTCCTGCGCTATGAGCAGGATTTGCAGAACTTTGCCGGTCGCGGCACCTACTACGTGGGCCTGGGCCATGTGGAGCGCTTCGCCGACTACTGGGAGCGCCTGGAAAAGGATCAGGACACGGGCAAGAGCGTCTTCCTGTCCCTGCGTCCGGAAAAAACTACCCAGCTCGATGCCGGCGTGAACTGGAAGGGCGCGGATTGGAATGCTTCCGTGTCCGGCTTTGCCGCCAAGATCAACGACTACCTGCTGATCAACTGGGACAAGGGCCTCACCCGCAACGTGGATGCCACCACCCTGGGCGGCGAGGCCGAGGCCGGCTACCAGTTGGCGCCCAACTGGAAGACCCAGGGCACCCTGGCCTACGTCTGGGGGCGTAACGACACCGACGGCAAGCCCCTGGCCCAGCAACCGCCCCTGGAGTTCCGCTGGTCCCTGCTCTACGACAACAACACCTACTCCTTCGGCGCCCTGTGGCGGGTCGTGGCGGCCCAGCACCGCTACGACCTGGGGTCCGGCAACATCGTCATGAACGGCAAGGACATCGGCCCCTCGGGCGGCTTCAGCGTGTTTTCCCTGAACGCCGGGTGGAAACCGCACAAGACCACTCTGGTCACCGCTGGGGTGGACAACCTGTTCAACCGCACCTATGCCGAGTTCCTGTCCCGTACCGGCAGCAGCCTGCCCGGCTTCGTCTTCCCGCCCAATACCCGCATCAACGAACCGGGGCGGACCTTCTGGCTGAAGGCCCAGATCGCCTTGTAAGCCCGTCCCCGGCGGATGCCGGGGATTGCCGGTCGGCGCGGCGGACAAACGGGTATACTTGTCCGCCAACCCATTTTTTCGGGCGCCCGGCCCCCGCCCTGCGGCGGGGGCCGGGCGCCTGTCTTAGATCGAACGGCAACCCCGGCCCCGCCGGGGCGCCCTGGACGGAGACCGCCCGCATGGCATCCCTCAACAAAGTCATCCTCATCGGCAACCTGGGTGCCGATCCCGAATCCCGCTATCTGCCCAACGGTGACGCCGTGGCCAACCTGCGCCTGGCCACCACCGACACCTACAAGGACAAGGCCTCCGGCGAGCGCCGCGAAGTGACCGAGTGGCACCGGGTGGTGATGTTCCGCCGCCTGGCCGAGATCGCCACCCAGTACCTGAAGAAGGGTAGCCAGATCTACATCGAAGGCCGCATCAAGACCCGCAAATGGCAGGACCAGAGCGGCCAGGAGCGCTACACCACCGAAATCGAAGCCACCGAGATGAAGATGCTCGGCGGCCGCCGCGACAGCGCCGGCGGCGGCGACTACGGCAACGACAGCTACGGCGGCGGCGACGACTATTCCCAGGCCCCGGCGCCGGCGCCCCGTGCCTCCGGCGGCGGCGCTCCCCGCGCCCCGGCCAAGGCCGATCCGTTCACCATGGACGACGACATTCCGTTCTAATCCCGACCTAGTTGTTCCTGTTGGGAATTGAAGACCCCGGTTACCGACGTAATCGGGGTCTTGTCTTTTGGACTGCGGCCCATGCCGCTTCCCCCGCATTTAGGAAGGCAACACCATGAGCCACTTCAAGCCCGTCGACCTCGCCCATGCGAGCCGGCTCATCAACCATGGCCCGACGGTCCTGGTCACCAGCCGCCACGGCGAGCGGCGCAACGTGATGGCGGCGGCCTGGTCGATGCCGGTGGAGTTCACCCCGCCGCGCATTGCCGTGGTGGTGGACAAGCACACCTTCACCCGGGAACTGATGCAGGCCAGCGGCACCTTCGGCCTGTGCATCCCCGGCGCCGCCCTGGTGGATCTGACCTATGCCGTGGGCAGCGTCAGCGGCCGCGACCTGGACAAGTTCGCCCGCTTCGCAATTTCCGCCAGGGACGGGGCGGCCACCGGCGTTCCCCTGATCGAATCGGGTTGCGCCGCCTGGCTCGAATGCCGGCTGATCCCCGAACCCCATACCGAAACCGCCTACGACACCTGCTTCGCCGAGGTGGTGGCCGCGGCGGCGGACAGCCGCGTTTTTGCCGGTGGTCACTGGAATTTCGATGCCGGCAATGCCGATCTGCACACCATCCATCACCTGGGCGCCGGCAATTTCGTGCGTGCCGGCGACGTGCTCAAGGCGAAGGGCTCGCCGGGCGCCTGACCGGCCTATTGCGCTGGCCCCGCTAGGGCAGGGGCGGCGCGTCGGGGGACGGGGCCAGGCCGAATTCTTCCCGGCAGCAGTCCAGCCAGGCCCGGGCCGCCCGGGACAGGTAGCCCTGGCGCCAGACCAGCCCCAGTTCCCAGATCAGGGCCGGGGAGGCCAGGGGGCGGCAGTCCACCCGGGCCGGGTCGAAGCGCCCGGCCACGTGGGCGGGCAGGATCGCCACCCCCACGTCGGCCCCCACCAGGTCGCCGATGAAGTCCCAGTAGCGGCTCTGGGCGGCGATCTCCGGCGTGAAGCCGGCGGCCCGGCAGCCGTCGGCGATGAGCCGGGGCAGGGCGAAGTCGTCCTCGTACATGACGAAGGGCAGGCCGGCCAGCTCGGCCAGGGCCACCGGCCCCGGGTGGGCCGGCGCCCGGGCGCGGGGAAAGAGCGCCACCACGCTCTGCCGGGCCACCGAGAGCTGGGCCAGTTGGGCGGCCAGCTCCGGCCGGCCCAGGGGCAGCAGGGTCACGCCGATGTCCAGGTCGCCCTCGGCCACCCCCGCTTCCAGGGCCCGGGCGCCCTGTTCGCGCAGGCGCAGGGTGACGCCGGGGTGGCGGCGCCGGTAGGCGCCGATCACCGGGGCGAAGTAGGGGCCGGCGGTGGGGGGAATGCCCACGGTCAGTTCGCCCCGGGCCAGGCCCTCCACGTCGGCCACGTCGCGGCGCAGCCGGCCCACCTCGGCGAGCACCGCCCGGCCCCGCTCCAGCACCACCCGGCCGGCGTCGGTGAGTTGCAGGCGGCGGCCGTCGCGGATCAGCAGGGGGCCGCCCAGTTCGTCCTCCAGGGCGCGCACCATCTTGCTGATGGTGGGCTGGGTAACGTGCAGGGCTTCTGCCGCCCGGGTGAAGCTTTGCTGTTCGACCACTTCGACGAAGTAGCGCAGGGCACGCACGTCCATATTGCATTCCAGATTTGAATCGATTGGATGATTATTATTCATTTCACGCATCGACGGTGGCTGCCTACACTGGCGGCATCCTGATCCCGCGTGCCGGCCACGCCGCTTCGATGCCCCGTTCTTCCGCCGCCAAGGCGTCCAAAACTGCCACTGCCGCCGCCTCCGCAGTTTCCACGGCGACTACCCCCGCCGACCTTCCGCCGCTGCGCCGCCTGGGCGCGGTCCTGGCCCAGGTGGGCCTGTTGTGCGGCCTGTGGCTGGCCGCCGAGTCCCTGCGCCGCCATTTCGCCCTGCCCGTGCCGGCGGGGCTGCTCGGCTTCCTGGCCCTGGCCGCCGGGTTGTTCTCCGGCCTGGTGCGGGTGCACTGGCTGCGCCACGGCGCCAACTGGCTGCTTGGCGAGATGGTGCTGTTCTTCGTCCCGGCCATGCTGGTGGTGACCCAGTACCCGGACCTGGTGCGCCACGACGGCTGGCGCATCGCCCTGGTGATCGGCCTAAGTACGGTGTTGGTGATGGCTGCCACCGCCCTGGCGGTGGACCGGGTGCACCGGCTGGAGCTGTGGCTGGCGCGTCGCCGCGGCCCCCGCGGGAGCCGGGCATGAGCGACGCCCTGCTGGCCGCCCTGTCGTTCGCCGCCACGGTGGGGTTGTATTACGCCAACAAACACCTCTACGCGCGGCGGCGCCACCCCCTGCTGATGCCGCTGCTGGCCACCCCGGTGCTGTTGCTCCTGCTGGTGCTGGGGGCGGGCATCCCCTACCGGGACTACATTGCCGACACCCGCTGGCTGATCTGGCTACTCGGCCCGGCCACCATCGCCTTCGCCCTGCCCATGTACGACCACCGGGCTATGCTGCGTCGCCACGGCCTGTCGATCGCCGCCGGGGTGGTGGTGGCCAGCGCCACCTCCATCGTCAGTTCGGTATGGCTGGCCCGGGCCCTGGGCCTGTCGCCCCTGCTGCAAAAGGGGCTGGCAGTGCGTTCGGTGACCACCCCCTTCGCCGTGGAAGCGGCCCGCAGCCTGGGCGGCCCCCCCGATCTGGCGGCCCTGTTTGTGCTGATGACCGGGGTCACCGGCATGCTGGTGGGCGAGGCGGTGCTGGCCTGGCTGCCCATGGTGCGCAGCCGCCTGGCCCAGGGCGCCGTGTTCGGCGGCGCTGCCCACGGCGGCGGCACGGCCAAGGCGCGCCAGCTGGGCGAGGTCCAGGGTGTGGTGGCGGCCCTGGTGATGATGATCGCCGGCGCCGCCAACGTGGCCGCGGCGCCCCTCATCCGCCGCTTGTTTTTCTAGGGGTGGGATGGCGCCGGACCCGGCTTGGCCGGGCAGTTACAATGAGCGTTTGTACCTCGCACTTTCCGACACGCCCATGGCCGACGTTCCTTCTTCCCGCCCCGAGCATTCCCCCCTGGGCAAGGCGGTCACCTACCGGGCCACCTACGCCCCCGAGCTGCTCTTCCCCATTTCCCGGGACGACAAGCGCCGCGAGATCGGCGTCGATCCGCAACATCTGCCCTTTTTCGGCGCCGACCTGTGGAACGGCTACGAACTGTCCTGGCTCAACCCCCGGGGCAAGCCGGTGGTGGCCCTGGCTACCTTCGTGGTGCCGGCCGAGTCGCCCCGGTTGATCGAATCCAAGTCGTTCAAGCTCTACCTCAATTCCTTCAACCAGACACCCTTCGCCGACGCTGCGGCCGTGGGCGCCGTACTCGAACGAGATCTCTCCGCCGCCGCCGGGGCGCCGGTGGCGGTGACCGTGGCGCCGCTCAACGAGCGCCCGGCGCGGCAGGCGGGCTACCCGGCGGGCATTCTGCTCGATGACCTGGACGTGGCCTGCGACGCCTACCAGCCGGCCCCGGAGTTGCTGTCCGCCGACGCCGGGGCCGCGCCGGTGGAGGAAACCCTGGTTTCCCACCTGCTCAAGTCCAACTGCCTGGTCACCGGCCAGCCCGACTGGGGCACGGTGGTGGTGCGCTATCGGGGCGCGCCCATCGACCGGGCCGGGCTGCTGCGCTACATCGTTTCGTTCCGCAACCACAACGAATTCCACGAGCAGTGCGTCGAACGTATCTATGTGGACCTGATGGCCCGCTGCCGGCCCGACTATCTGTCGGTGCACGCCCGCTACACCCGCCGCGGTGGCCTGGACATCAACCCGTGGCGCGCCAGCGCCCCGGGGGAGATGCCGGCCAACCTGGGCGAAGTGCGGCAATAAGATTTGGTCGTGCCGTCGGCCCCTTGGTCCATTACGCCATCAATCCGGCCGATTCCGTTTCGTGCCGCCTTATTCCCCAGCGGAATAACGAGCGAATCCCTTGTTCTCAGGTCCGGCGCCGCTTTGCGCTAAGGTAGCGCCGTTCACTTTCAGGAGCCCGTCATGGCCCGTATCGCCAACAACGTCGCCGAGCTGGTCGGCAATACCCCCCTGGTCAAGCTCAACCGCCTCACCGCCGGCCTGGCCGCCACCGTGGTGGTCAAGCTGGAGTTCATGAACCCGGGCCACAGCGTCAAGGACCGCATTGCCGTGGCCATGCTCGACGCCGCTGAAAAGGCCGGCAAGATCGGCCCCGACACCATCGTCATCGAGCCCACCTCGGGCAACACCGGCATCGGCCTGGCCATGGTCTGCGCCGCCCGGGGCATCAAGAGCGCCTTCGTCATGCCCGAGACCATGAGCCGGGAGCGCAAGCTGCTGCTCAAGGCCTACGGCGCCGAGCTGATCCTCACCCCGGGGCCGGAAGGCATGGGCGGGGCGATCAAGAAAGCCCAGGAACTGGCGGCGTCCGATTCCCGCTACTTCATTCCCCAACAGTTCGAGAACCCGGCCAACCCGGAAGTCCACCGCACCACCACCGCCGAGGAAGTGTGGCGCGACACCGACGGCGCCGTGGACATCTTCGTCGCTGGCGTGGGCACCGGCGGCACCGTCACCGGTGTGGGCGAAGTGCTCAAGGCGCGCAAGCCCTCGGTGCGGGTGGTGGCGGTGGAACCCGACGCCTCTCCGGTGCTCTCCGGCGGCCAGAAGGGCCCGCATCCGATCCAGGGCATCGGCGCCGGCTTCGTCCCGGCGGTGCTCAACACCCATGTTTACGACGCCGTGGCCCGGGTCAAGAACGAGGATGCCTTCGTCACCGCCCGCCGCCTGGCCAAGGAAGAGGGCCTGCTGGTGGGCATCTCCTCCGGCGCCGCCGTGTGGGCCGCCCTGGAAGAGGCGAAGAAGCCCGAGAACGCCGGCAAGCTGATCGTGGCCGTGGTGCCGTCCTTCGGCGAGCGCTACCTTTCCACCGCCCTGTTCGCCGACCTGGAAGTCTGAGGGGCATTGCCGTGAGCACCGCCTTCGATTTCTCCACCGCTCCTGACCGGCGCGGCAGCGATTCGGTCAAGTGGAACCGTCCCTGGCCCCGGGCCAAGGGGGGCGAATTCGAAGGCAACGTGCTGCCCCTGTGGGTGGCGGACATGGACTTCGCCGCTCCGGAACCGGTGGTCGAGGCCATCCGCCACCGCCTGGAACACCCGGTGTTCGGCTACGGCCACCCGGGGCATGGCCTTACCGCCGCGGTCACCGGCTTTCTCGCCCGCCACTATGGCTGGGAGGTGGCCCCGGACTGGCTGGTGTGGCTGCCCGGGGTGGTGTCCGGCTTCAACGTCGGCTGCCGCCTGATGGGGGAAGAGGGCGACGGCGTGGTGGTGGCCGCCCCGGTCTACCCGCCCTTTTTCGCCGCCCCCGGCCACGCCGGCCGGCGCCTGCTGCGCACCGACCTGGTCGAGCGGGCCACCCCCGCCGGCCCGGAGTGGGGGTGGGACTGGCCGGCCCTGGACGCCCTGCTCGCCGACCCCGAGCAGCGCGCCGCCGGCCTGTTGCTCTGCCATCCCCACAACCCGGTGGGCCGGGCCTGGCGCCGCGACGAGCTGGAGGCCCTGGCCGAGCGGGTGCTGCGCCACGACCTGGTGGTGGTGTCCGACGACATCCACGCCGACCTGCAACTGGTGTCCGGCGCCCGTCACCTGCCCCTGGTGCGGGCCGTGCCGGAACTGGCCAGCCGCACCGTCACCCTGTTCGCGCCGTCCAAGACCTTCAACATCCCCGGCCTGTACTGCGCCTTCGCCGTGATCCCCGACGCCGGGCTGCGCCAGCGCTTTCGCGCCGCAGCCCGGGGCTTCGTGCCCGAGCCTAACCTGCTCGGCCTGGCGGCCACCGAAGCCGCCTACCGGGATTGCGACGACTGGCTGGCGGCCCTGCTCGCCACCCTGCGCGGCAACGCCGACCGGCTGGTGGCGGCGGTGGCCGGGCTGCCCGGCGTCGCCATGGCCCGGCCCGAGGCTACCTACCTGGGCTGGCTCGACTGTCGCGGCCTCCAGGCCCGCCTGCCCCAAGGCCAAGACCCGGCGGCCTTCTTCGAGGCCCATGGCCTGGGATTGAGCAATGGCGCGGACTTTGGCCTGCCTGGTTTCGTGCGCCTCAATTTCGGCTGCCCGCCGGCCAGGCTCGATGTCGCCCTGGCGCGCCTGGTGGGGGCCGTGACGGGCCTGATGGGCGGCCATGTGGATGGGCGTTTGGACGGCCATTCGGGCGCCCGTTCCCCGGCCTGAGGCCGGTTCCTTTTTCACCCGCTTTCCCCGGCGTTGGGGCAGGATGTTGGCTTTACGCCACACAGCACGGCCTTTGTGACTTTTTTCACGCCGACTGCGTTACAAACCGTCAGGAAGCGTCAGAGAAAAGTAATAGAATCCGCGGACTTTGTTGCGCCGCCGCAAGAAACTCCAGGGAGCTGTCATGTCTGCCGTCGGGTCGTCCGCCAACGCTACACCCAATCCTTCCGCCGGCCACGGCACATCCTCGCCCCTGGCCGCCTTGTCCCTGGCCGCCCTGGGGGTGGTGTACGGCGACATCGGCACCAGCCCCCTGTATTCGGTGAAGGAAGTCTTTGCCGGCAACCACGCCATCCCGCTCAACGAAGCCAACGTGCTGGGCAGCCTGTCCCTCTTCCTGTGGGCGCTGATCATCATCGTCTCGTTCAAGTACGTGGCCTTCATCATGCGCGCCGACAACCGGGGAGAAGGCGGCATCATGGCCCTGATCGCCCTGGCTTCGCGCCGTGAAGGCAACCAGCACCACGTGGGGCGCAAGAGCATCCTGATCATCGGCATCTTCGGCGCCGCCATGTTCTACGGCGACGGGGTGATCACCCCGGCCATCTCGGTGCTGTCCGCCGTGGAGGGCCTGGAGGTGGCGACCCCGGCCTTCTCCCCCTACATCCTGCCCATCACCCTGGTGGTGCTGGCCCTGCTGTTCTTCGTCCAGCGGCGTGGCACCGCCACCGTGGGCATCGCCTTCGGGCCGGTGATGATGGTGTGGTTCCTCGCCCTGGCGGCCATCGGCCTCTACAACATCGTACGCAACCCCTCGGTGCTGCTGGCCGTCAACCCCTGGTACGGGCTGGAATTCCTGTGGGCCAACAAGGCCATGGCGCTGATCGCCATGGGCAACATCGTGCTGGCGGTGACCGGCGCCGAAGCCCTCTACGCCGACATGGGCCACTTCGGCCGCCGCCCCATCCGCCTGGCTTGGTACGGCCTGGTGCTGCCGTCCCTGGCGCTCAACTATGCCGGTCAGGGCGCCCTGCTGCTGGTGGACCCGGCTACCGTCTCCAACCCCTTCTTCAAGGCCGCGCCGGGCTGGGCCCTCTACCCGCTGGTGGGGCTGTCCACCCTGGCTACGGTGATCGCCTCCCAGGCCGTCATCTCCGGCGCCTTCTCGATCACCCGCCAGGCCATGCAGCTGGGTTTCGTGCCGCGCATGGAAGTGCAGCACACCTCGGAGAAGGAACAGGGCCAGATCTACCTGCCGGCCATCAACTGGGGCCTGTTCCTGGCCGTGGCCATCCTGGTGCTGGGCTTCAAGTCGTCCAACAACCTGGCCGCCGCCTACGGCATCGCCGTGACCGGCAACATGGTCACCACCTCGATCCTGGCGATCATCGTCGCCGCCCAGGTGTGGCACTGGGGCTGGTTCCGCGCCATCGCCCTGTTCTCCTGCTTCCTGGTGGTGGAGATGATCTTCCTGGCCGCCAACATCCTGAAGATCCCCGACGGCGGCTGGTTCCCCCTGGTGGCCGGCGCCGGCGTGTTCTTCCTGATGACCACCTGGAAGCGCGGCCGCCAGTTGCTGTCCGACCGGCTCAAGGGCGAGAACCTCAACCTGGAGATGTTCATCGACAGCATTTCCGCCGGGGCCCCCACCCGGGTGCCGGGCACGGCGGTGTTCATGAACGCCGATCCCCAGTCGGTGCCCCACGCCCTGCTGCACAACCTGATGCACAACAAGGTGCTGCACGAGCGCATCGTCATCGTCACCGTCAAGGTCTTCGACGTGCCCTACGTGCCCGAGATCGACCGGGTCGAGGTGAAGCCGCTCAAGGAGAACTTCTGGCGGGTGGTGGTCCAGTACGGCTTCAAGGACGAGCCGGACATCCCCGCCGCCCTGGCCATGTGCGCCGACGCCGGGCTGACCTTCGAGATGCTGGAGACCTCGTTCTTCCTCGGTCGCGAGACCCTGATCCCCCGTCTGGGCTCGGAAATGGCCTTCTGGCGCGAAAAGCTGTTCATCGCCATGTTCCGCAACGCCGGCAGCGCCACCTCCTTCTTCAAGATTCCCTCCAACCGGGTCGTGGAACTCGGCACCCAGGTCGTGCTCTGAAAAAGGCGGGAGCGACCGGCTATACGGTTGTCATCCTGCCCTTACAATGACGGCTGCAACCCCGGGATCGGCCTGGGGCGCGCCGCTCCGGAGCTGGCATGGATGCATCCTCGTCGTCGGCCGTCGTTTCCCCCGCCCCCGGCAAGCCCCGGGCGCGGCGGCTCTTCCCGCTGCACGTCCACCTCACCCTGCTGTTCACCCTGCTGATCTTCCTGTCGGGGACGGTGATCGGCGTCTTCAACTACATCAAGGCCCGGGAAACCCTGCTCACCGCCGCCCAGGACGTGTTCGGGCGGATCGGCGTCGAGGCCGGCGAGCGCCTGGAGCGCCTGCGCCGCCCCATTGCCAGCGCCGTTTCCCTGCTTTCCCGCTCCCGGCTGGCCGAGGCTACCACCCTGGACGAGCGCATGCTGGCCGTGCCCCTGCTGGTGGAGACCCTGCGCCTCAACCCGGCCCTCTCCGCCGTCTATACCGGTTACGCTGACGGGGCGTTCATCCTGGTCCGCCCCCTGGACAATGCCGAGCAGCGCCAGGCCTTCAGCGCCCCCCGGGACGCCCGCTACGTGGTGCAGAGCGTGGAGCGCCCCGGCGGCCAGGTGCGCGGCCGCTTCATCTTCCTCGACGCGGACCAGACCGTGCTGGAAAACCGGGAGCGGAGCGACTACCTCTACGACCCCCGGGGGCGCCTCTGGTACCGGGAGGCCCTGGCCGCCAACGACGACATCCAGACCGCCCCCTACGTATTCTTCACCACCCAGGACGTGGGCCAGAGCATCGCCCGGCGTGGCGGGCGCCCGGGGATGGTGGTCGGCGCCGACCTGACCCTGGCGGACCTGTCCCTGCTGCTCACCGCCTCGCGCACCACTCCCTCTTCGGAACTGGCCCTGTTCGACGCCGACGCCAATCTGGTGGCTTTTTCCAGCCCGGTGCGGCTGGTGCGCGGCGACCTGGGCGGGCAGCTCCTGCGCAAGTCCCTGGCCGAAGTCGGCAGCCCGGTGATGGGCGAGGTGGAAAAGGCCTTCCATGAAGGCCGCCTCGACCAGCCCCTGACCCTGTCCACCGAGCGCCAGGACTGGAACGTGCTGATCCGCCGCATCGACGGCCAGGGCGAGAAGGCCACCTACCTGGCGGTGGCGGCGCCGGAGGACGAACTGCTGGTGGATGCCCGCCGCCACCTGGCCCACCAGGGCCTGATCACCCTGCTCATCTTGGTGCTGACCGTGCCCCTCACCCTGTACGTGTCGCGCCGGGTGTCCAAGGACCTGCGCACTCTGACGGCCCAGACCCGGGACATCCGCCGCTTCCGCTTCTCCGAGACGGCCCAGGTCCAGTCCATGGTGCGGGAGGTCCAGGAACTGTCGGATACCCTGGGGCGCACCCGGCGCACCATCCGCCGTTTCCTCGACATCAGCGCCGCATTGGCCGCCGAGCGCAACTTCGGCCGGCTGGTGCAGCGGGTGCTCAAGGAAACGGTGGACGCGGTGGATGCCCGGGCCGGCGTTCTCTACCTGGTCAGCGACGACGAGGGCTGCCTGGTGCCCGAGGCGGTGCGCCGCGGCGCAGCGGCGGGCGTGGAGGCCGTGCCCGAAGGGGAGGACGAGGCCCAGGCCGAACTGCTCGCCAGCCTCGACGCCATTGCGCTGGACGGCACCGATCCGCGCCTCGACTCGGTGGCCGGGGTAGCCCGCAACGGCGCCACCTCCCTGTCCAACCTGCTGCCGGCGGCTGTACCCGCCGGCCCCTTGCGCGCGGCCCTGGGGGACGCTCCCCTGCAATTAGTGGCGGTGCCGCTCAAGAACCGGGGCGGCCAGGTGATCGGCGTGCTCTGCCTGTACCGGGAACAGGACCAGGAGGCCCCGGGGCAGGATCTGGTGTCGTTCATCGAGCAGCTGTCAGGGGCCGCCGCGGTGGCCATCGAGAACCAGCGCCTGTTGCTCGGCCAGAAGGCCCTGCTCGAAGCCCTGATCAAGCTGCTGGCCGGCGCCATCGACGCCAAGAGCCCCTACACCGGCGGCCACTGCCAGCGGGTGCCGGAACTGACCAAGATGCTGGCCCGGGCTGCCTGCGAGGCCAATGCCGGACCCTTCGCCGATTACGCCCTGGACGACGACCAGTGGGAGGCCCTGCACATCGCCGCCTGGTTGCACGATTGCGGCAAGGTCACCACCCCGGAATACGTGGTGGACAAGGCCACCAAGCTGGAAACCCTGTACGACCGCATCCACGAGGTGCGCATGCGCTTCGAGGTGCTCAAGCGCGACGCCGAGCTGGCCTACTGGCAGGCCCTGGCCCGGGGCGACGACGAAGGCTTCGCCCGGCGCGAGCGGGATGCCGAGCTGGCCCGGTTGGACGCGGATTTCGCCTTCGTCGCCGAATGCAACGAGGGCGGCGAATTCATGGCCCCGGAACGCATCGAGCGGTTGCGCGGCATCGCAGCACGCACCTGGCGGCGCACCCTGTCGGACCGCCTCGGCATCTCCTGGGAGGAGCGGCAGCGCAAGTCACGCATCCCGGAGCCCAGGCTGCCGGTGCTGGAGCCCCTGCTCGCCGACAAGCCCGAGCACCTGATCGAGCGCGGCGAAGCCGACCGCATGCCGGCGGACAACCCCTGGGGTTTCAAGCTCGACGTGCCGCCCTACAAGTACAACCGGGGCGAACTGACCAACCTGGCGGTGGGGCGGGGCACCCTCACCGACGAGGAGCGCTACAAGATCAATGATCACATCGTCCAGACCATCGTCATGCTGTCGCGCCTGCCGTTTCCCGCCCACCTGAAACGGGTGCCGGAAATCGCCGGCGGCCACCACGAGACGATGGACGGCCGGGGCTACCCGAAACGCCTGACCCGGGACGAAATGAGCCTGGAGGCGCGCATGATGGCCATCGCCGACATCTTCGAGGCCCTCACCGCGGTGGACCGCCCCTACAAGAAGGGCAAGACCCTGTCCGAGTCGGTGGCGATCATGGCCCGCATGGCCCGGGACCGGCATGTGGACCCGGACCTGTTCGCCCTGTTCCTCACCTCGGGCGTTTACCGCCGCTACGCCGAGCGCTACCTGCGCCCGGAACAGATCGACGCGGTGGATGTGGAACGGGCGTTGGCGGGGTAGGGGGCAGGGTGCGTATTCAAAAATTCTGAATGCCGGCACTTTCCCAGCCAAACAAGGGGGCTTGCGGCATGGCAGGGCACGGCATGCACCACCATCTGATGCCGCAGCACTTTAGCCGTCACCCATAACGGCCCGCGATACAGATACAGGAAGGGGCCGCACCGGCAGCGGCACGGTCCCCTCCCTGAGCCTTACTTCGCCAGCAGCAGCGGCCGCAGTTGTTCGATCATCCGGTCGATCTCCCCGCGGGTGACGTTGAGGGCGGGCATGAAGCGCAGCAGGTGGGGGCGGGGGGCGTTGAGCAGCAGACCCTCGGGGGCCAGGTTGCGGGCGGCCTCCACCACCGCCGGGCCGCGCTCGTCGGCGAGCAGCAGGGCGCGCAGCAGGCCCTGGCCGCGCTCGCCGTTCAGGCCCAGTTCATCGGATAGCTCGCGCAGCTTGGCGCCCAGGTAGTCCCCCAGGGCGGCGACTTCGGCGAGGAAGCCCGGGGCGGTGAGGGTGTCGAGCACCGCC
Source organism: Oryzomicrobium sp. (assembly GCF_021287045.1). Lineage (GTDB taxonomy): Bacteria > Pseudomonadota > Gammaproteobacteria > Burkholderiales > Rhodocyclaceae > Oryzomicrobium. Next base: position 118,293 of record NZ_JAJTBG010000001.1, read on the forward strand.
ACGCCGACAGCGGCCATCAGCGGGTTGCCGTTGTAGGTGCCGCCCTGGTCGCCGGCCTCGAAGCAGCACACTGCTTCCTTGGCGAGCAGGGCCGACAGGGGCACGCCGCCGCCGATGCCCTTGCCCAGGGTCATGATGTCCGGCTCGATACCGGCGTGCTGGTGGGCGAACAGGGTACCGGTGCGGCCCATGCCGGTTTGCACCTCGTCCACGATCAGCAGCAGGCCGCGCTCAAGGGTGAGGCGGCGCAGGGCCTGGAGGAATTCGGCGCTGGCGGGCACCACGCCGCCTTCGCCCTGGACCGGTTCCAGCATCACCGCCACGGTGTCGGGGCCGATCAGGGTCTCGACCGAGGCCAGGTCGTTGAGGGTGGCCTTGGGGAAGCCGGGCACCTGGGGGGCGAACAGGGTGTCCCAGCCGGGCTTGCCGGAGGCGGACATGGTGGCGAGGGTGCGGCCGTGGAAGCTGCCGTTGAAGGTGACGATCTCGAAGGCGCCGCCCTTGTGCACCTTGCCCCATTTGCGCGCCAGCTTGATGGCCCCCTCGTTGGCCTCGGCCCCGGTGCTGGCGAAGAACACCCGGTCGAAGCAGGAGTGCTCGGTGAGCCCCCGGGCGAGCTTGAGGGACGGTTCGTTGTAGAAGGCCGGGCTGGGGTTGATCAGCTTGCCGGCCTGGGTGGTCAGGGCGTCGACAATGGCCGGGTGGCCGTGGCCCAGGCAGTTCACCGCCCAGCCCTGGACGAAGTCCAGGTAACGCTTGCCCCGGTGGTCGGTGAGCCAGGAGCCTCGCCCCTCGACGAACACCAGGTCGGGGCGGGCGGTGATCCACATCAGGGGCTGGGCGTCGGCGGGGGAAAAATCCATGGAAGTCTCCATCAATGAAAAAGGCCACGGGAATGCCGTGGCCTGGGGGGAAAGCGGGCAAACCCTCAACGGGGGACGAGCGGCGGGCGGCGGCCGCCATGGGGGCGGCGGCGTCGTTCGGCGGGCAGCGGCAGTCCGGTGAGGTGAGTGCGGATCATGCCGTGCACTTTGCCATAGTTTGCCCGGCCGGGATGACGGTTTTGCGCCAGCTTCGCGGCTGGTTCCCCGCCGGGCGGCTTGCGTGGTTCCTAGCCGTGGACCTGGCGGTACTCCGCCAGCTGGGCGATGGTCAGCAGGGGAAAACCGCGGGCGGCGGCGAAGGCCTCCAGGGCGGCGCCGCGCATCATGGTGCCGTCCGGGTTCATCAGCTCGCACAGCACCGCCGCCGGGGCGAACCCGGCCAGTCGTGCCAGATCCACCGAGCCCTCGGTGTGGCCGCGCCGCCCGAGCACGCCCTTGGAATGGGCGCGCAGGGGAAAGACGTGGCCGGGGCGGGCCAGGTCGGCGGGGGTGGCGTCCGGGGCGATGGCGGCGCGGATGGTGGTGAGCCGGTCGGCGGCCGAGACGCCGGTGGTGACGCCCACCTTGGCCTCGATGCTGACGGTGAAGGCGGTGCCGTGGCGGCTCTCGTTGCGCACCACCATGGGCGGCAGGTCGAGCCGGCGGATGCGGGCGTCGTCCAGGCACAGGCAGACGATGCCGCTGCATTCGCGGATGAACAGGGCCATCATGGCCTCGTCCATGGCCTCGGCGGCGACGATCAGGTCGCCCTCGTTCTCCCGGTCGAAGTCGTCGAGCAGCACCACGGCGCGGCCGTCGCGCAGGGCGGCGATGGCGTCGGCAACGGCGGCATCCGAAGGGGAGGAGGGGAGGGATTGGGCTTCGTCGGCCCGGGGGAATTGCTTGGCTACTGCGGACATGAAACGCTCCTGGAAATGAAAGGGAGGCGTTTCAGGGGGACGCGCGGCGACGCCACGGCTCTACCGGCAAGCGATGGCGATCGCCGGGCCGGCAGGTGCAATGGCATACCGCCGGCAACGGCCGAGGCCGCCACCGGGCTGCGTCTTCTTTCATCCGGACTATGACCGTCGGCTCCGGCTTCGCACCGGATCTGCTGACCCCGCCGGATGGCGGGCGCTCGCGGGCTCGGCCCCGAGGATTCGGGACCTTACCGCCGGTGGGGACTTCCACCCCGCCCTGAAGACGATTGCGCCGCTGGGCGTTGGAGAAAACTCCCCAACTTGCGGCGGCGCGGCCATTCTACTCTCCCCAGCAGAACGGGGATGGGGGCGGGGCTCAGGCGAGCAGGATGTGGCCGGCGGTGCGCAGCAGGATGCCGATGCAGCCGCCCAGCACGGCGGGCTTCCACACCGCGGCGACGCGCTTGCCGGCGGAGATAAGGATGGCCACCCCGGCCACGTCCAGGGGGTTGATGAGAAAACCGGCGCCCTGGTTGAGCAGCAGCACGCTGGCGTGGCCCTGGCGCAGCATCTCGTCCATCACCCCCATCATGGCCGTGCCGCCGGCCAGCACCTTGGTCAGGGTGAGCAGGATCAGGGCCGGGTCCAGGTGCAGGGCGGCCATGGCCGGGCCGAGCAGGGCGGTGAGCAGGTCGATGGCGCCGAAGGCGCGCAGCAGCATCACCACGGTGAGGGACAGCACCAGCATCGGGATCGAGCCCACGGCGATCTTGAAGGCTTCGGCCCCGGCGTGGTTGATCACGTCCAGCACCCCCTTGGCGTCCTCGGCGGTGCGGTGGTGCAGGGTCTCGTCCAGGGGGGCCTCGGTGCCGCTCAGGTGGCGGCCGAAGCCGTAGTAGGTGACGGCCGCCGCCGCCAGCCCGCCCAGCACCGAGAGCAGCAGGGTCGGCGCGTAACTCAGGCCCAGGGCGGCCAGGGGGAAGGTGGTGTTGGCCTGGGCCATGGCCATCACCATGGCCAGGGTGGCGGCCAGGTGGCGCGGCGAGGCGCCGCGCTGGTCCATCATGGCCAGGGTGGCCACCGGGGCGGCGAAGCTGACGAAGTTGATCTGCAGGGCGGCGAACACGCCGAGGCCGGTCAGGCCCACGGGTTTGAGCAGCGGGGCGATGCGCGCCACGGCCCAGTCGAGTACGCCCTTGGCTTCGAGCAGGCGCATCAGGGAGAGCATCACCACCATCACCGGCAGCAGGATGAAGAGGGACAGTTCGACGGCGGAGCGGCCAGCCTTGAGGATGGCGTCGATGAGCAGTTCCATGGCGGGGAGCGGAAAAGGGGAGGGCGGCGGCAACGCCGGGTCGGCCGCAATTATGCCAAGTCGCCGGCCCGGCCGGCTATTGGGGGGCGCCAGCCGTAGGGAAGGCCGGATGCGCCGGACCGGGCGCCGCTGATACCAATTGTGACAAAAAAGCCAGAACCCGAAAGATGGGGCCAGGGTCAATCAAGCGGCCGACGCGTCCCGCGTTTCCCTCCCCGCTGCCATTGCCGGTCGGGCGGCAGCAGGGGGAAGGGCGGAGCGGCGGCGGTCGTCGGTCATCATCCACGCGAGGCTTTCATGGGCAGGCAGGTGGTTTCCCCCGGAGCGGGGCAGAGGCGAGGGCTGGGATGCCGCGCAGGTTGCGGGCAAGGAAGTAGGCAGGGGCCGGGGCTGTCCGGCCGGATGTTCGGGAGGAACGGCCATGCCTGATGTTTCCGCCCTGGATCTGGCCCGGCTCCAGTTCGCCTTCACCGTTTCGTTCCACATCCTCTTCCCCGCCATCACCATCGGCATGGCCAGTTACCTGGTGGTGCTGGAGGCCTGCTGGCTGCGCACCAAGCAGCCGGTGTACCGGGACCTATACCACTTCTGGTCGAAGATCTTCGCCGTAAATTTCGGCATGGGGGTGGTGTCGGGGCTGGTCATGGCCTACCAGTTCGGCACCAATTGGAGCGGTTTCTCCCAGTTCGCCGGGGGCATCACCGGTCCTCTGCTGGCCTACGAGGTGATGACCGCCTTCTTCCTCGAAGCCGGCTTTCTCGGCGTCATGCTGTTCGGCTGGAACAAGGTCGGGCCGGGGCTGCACTTCCTCTCCACCGCCATGGTGGCCCTGGGCACCCTGGTGTCCACCACCTGGATTCTGGCCTCCAACAGCTGGATGCAGACGCCCCAGGGCTACGCCATCCTGGATGGCCGGGTGGTGCCCACGGACTGGCTGGCGGTGATCTTCAACCCCTCCTTCCCCTACCGGCTGCTGCACATGAGCGTGGCCGCCTTTCTTGCCACTGCCCTGTTCGTCGCCGCCTCGGCGGCTTGGCACCTGCGGCGCGGCCACGACAACCCGGCCCTGCGCAAGATGCTGTCGATGGCCCTCGGGCTGCTGGTGGTGGTGGCGCCGATCCAGGCGGTGATCGGCGACATGCACGGGCTCAACACCCTGGAGCACCAGCCGGCCAAGATCGCCGCCCTGGAAGGGCACTGGGAGAACCGGGGCGACGAGGCCCTGCCCCTGATCGCCTTCGGCTGGCCGGACATGGCCCGGGAGGAGACCCGTTACGCCGTCGAGATCCCCCGTCTGGGCAGCCTGATCCTGACCCACACCTGGGGCGGCCAGATCAAGGGGCTCAAGGAATTCCCGCCGGAGGACCGGCCCAACGCCACCCTGCTGTTCTGGTCGTTCCGCGTCATGGTCGGCCTGGGCTTGCTGATGATCCTGCTCGGACTGTGGGGGCTGGTGTTGCGCCGGGGCGGCGCCCTGTACCGCTCCCGGGCCTTTTTGCGCGCCGTGCTGTGGATGGGGCCGAGCGGGCTGGTGGCCCTGCTCGCCGGCTGGATCACCACCGAGGCGGGCCGCCAGCCTTGGGTGGTGTACGGGGTGCTGCGCACCGCCGACGCGGTGACACCCCACGGCGTGCCGGAACTGACCCTGTCCCTGGGCCTGTTCGTGATCACCTATTTCTTCGTCTTCGGCGTGGGTATCGCCTATATGTTCCGTCTGGTGCGCAAGGGCCCCCAGCCCCACGAGGGCGACCCGCACCCGGAGAGCGGACCCGGCCTGGAGCGCACCCCGGCCCGGCCCCTGTCGGCGGTGGGCGACGACGAGGCGCGGGCGCCCCTGCCTGTTGGCACCGCGGCGACGGCGGGGAGGAGTTGACCATGGGCATCGATCTTTCCCTGTTGTGGGCCGGCATCATCCTGTTCGGCGTGATGATGTACGTGGTCATGGACGGCTTCGACCTGGGCATCGGTCTGCTCTACCCCTTCGTCCCCGACCGGCACGACCGGGACGTGATGATGAACACCGTGGCGCCGGTCTGGGACGGCAACGAGACCTGGCTGGTGATGGGCGGCGCCGGCCTGCTGGCGGCCTTTCCCCTGGCCTACGCGGTGGTCCTCAGCGCTCTCTACCTGCCCCTGGTGTTCATGCTGCTCGGGCTGATCTTCCGCGGCGTGGCCTTTGAGTTCCGCTTCAAGGCCAACGACCGGGAGCGCCACGTCTGGGACAAGGCCTTCATCGGCGGTTCCCTGGCGGCCTCGTTCTTCCAGGGCGTAGTGCTGGGGGCCTACATCGACGGCATCAGGATGGACGGTCGCGCCTTCGCCGGCGGCCCCCTGGACTGGCTGGCGCCCTTCCCACTGTTCTGCGGCGTCGGGGTGGTGGTGGCCTATGCCCTGCTCGGCAGCACCTGGCTGATCATGAAGACCGAGGGCGATCTGTACCGGCGCATGCTGGCCCTGACCCGCCCCCTGGTGGGGCTGCTGCTGGCGGCCATCGTGGCGATCAGCGTGTGGACGCCTCTGGCCCAGCCCCATATCGCCGAGCGCTGGTTCAGCTGGCCCAACCTGGCCTGGTTCGCGCCGGTGCCGCTGCTGGTGGTCCTGGCCATGGTCGGGCTGGTGCGCTCCCTCCCGCGCGAGCCGGCGGCGGCGCCCTTCCTCTACGCCCTGGGGCTGGTGTTCCTCGGCTACAGCGGCCTGGCCATCAGCGTCTGGCCGAACATCCTGCCCGGCATCAGCATCTGGCAGGCGGCGGCGCCGCCCCAGAGCCAGGGCTTCGCCCTGGTGGGGGCCTTGTTCATCATTCCCTTCATCCTGATGTACACCGTCTGGTCCTACTACGTCTTTCGCGGCAAGGTCCGGCACGGCGAGGGGTACCACTGATGCACGCTGGGGAGTGGCGATGAGCGCTGGCGACCGGCCCCATCCGGGGCTCGCGGTCTGGGCCCGACGGATCGGCTGGTTGGCCCTGATCTGGACGGCCAGCGTGGCCGCCCTGGGCGCTTGCGCGTGGCTGCTGCGGCTGGTGATGCGGGCCGCCGGGTTCCATTCCTGAGCCGGGGGAAAGCAGCATGAAATGGGGCGGCACAAGAAAATCGCCGGAGCAGTAACGTATTTCCTACCGGAGGGGGCGCAAAGTAATTATAAAATATGACCTTAGCTATATCTAAAATAAATACTTCGTGCTCTCCGGAATCAACGAGAAGTCCCTTCCCCGGCTCCAACTGTTCGGCATGCTCGCCCTCGTCCTGGTCTTCACCCTGGGGATGGGGCTCTATTTTACCTGGCAGCACGTGCGCGACTTCCAGGCCGGCATGGCCGGGCTGGAGCGGGAAACCCTGGCCCAGCAGCAGTCCTTGCTGGAGGCCGAGCTTGATTCGAACCGCAATTACCTGGAGTTCGTCCGCTCCCGCACCGAGGAAGTCCTCAAGGAGAGCCTGAAGGCCGAAGTGGACCAGGCCTTCCAGGTGGTGGAGGCCCTCTACCGCCAGGAGAAGGGGCGGCGTCCCGAGGCCGAGATCCGCCGCCTGGCCGCCGAGGCCCTGCGCCCGATGCGCTTCTTCGATGGCCGGGGCTACTTCTTCATCGACGACCTCAAGGGCAACTGCGTGCTGCTGCCCATTTCCCCGGATCGGGAGGGCTCCTCCCTGCTCGACAACCGGGACGACGCCGGCACCTACATCATGCGCGGGCTGATCGACGCCTCCGCCTCCGGGGCCGGCTTCTCACGCTACCGCTGGTACGCCCCGGGCAACCCCCGGGAAATGGCCGACAAGATCACCTACGTGCGCCGCTTCGAGCCCTTCGGCTGGATCATCGGCGCCGGCGACTACCTGTCCAACATGGAGCAGCAGCTGAGCCAGGAGGCCCTGGTGCGTCTGCGCTCGGTGCGCTTCGGCAAGAACGGCTACCTGGCGGTGCTGCACCGGGACGGCCGGGTGCTGGTGTCCCCCTCCCATCCCCAGTCGGAAGGCGTCGCCGTGAGCCGGCTGGGCAGCGATGCCGAGCGCCGGGTGGTGGGCCAGCTGCTCGACCTGGCCAAGACCGGCGGCGGCGTGGCGCGCTACGACTGGCTGCGCCCCGACAGCGGCCGGCTCACGCCCAAGCTTTCGGTGGTGCGTCCCGTGGATTCCTGGGGCTGGGTGCTGGTGGCCGGGGTGTACCTGGACGACCTGGCGGACACGGTGCAACGCGGCCAGACCGAACTGGCGGCGAGCGTGCGCGAGCACGTCACCACCACCCTGCTGGTGCTGGCCCTGGCGGCGTCCGCCACCCTGGCCTTCTCCCTGTTCTTCTCCGGCTGGCTGGGCCGCATCCTCCATGCCTACCGGGACGACATCGAGACGCGCAACGCCCAGCTCACCGAGAACGCCCAGCAGCTGCGCCTGGCGGCCCAGGTGTTCGAAAGCGGCAACGAGGGCATCGTCATCACCGACGCCCGGAACCGCATCCTGACGGTGAATCGGGCCTTCACCGCCATCACCGGCTACCGGGTGGACGAGGTGGTGGGGCGCAACCCGAGCATGTTCTCGTCGGGCCGCCATCCCCCCGAGTTCTACAACACCCTGTGGCGGGAGCTGAACGAGACCGGCACCTGGTCCGGGGAAATCTGGAACCGCCGCAAGGACGGCTCGCTCTTTCCCGAGTGGCTCAACATCAGCGCGGTGCGGGACGACGCCGGGATGGTGACCCACTACATCGCCGCCTTCTCCGACATCACCGAGCGCAAGGCCGCCGAGGCCCAGGTGCGGCACATGGCCGAATACGACGCCCTGACCAACCTGCCCAACCGGGTGCTGCTGCTGGACCGGCTCGGCCAGTCCATCGCCGCCGCCGGCCGGGCCGGCACGGGCATGGCCCTGTTGTTCATCGACCTGGACCGTTTCAAGAACATCAACGATTCCCTGGGCCACGCCGTAGGCGACCAGGTGCTGTGCCTGGTGGGCGAGCGCCTGTCCGCCACCGTGCGTGCCAGCGACACGGTGAGCCGCCTGGGGGGCGACGAATTCGTCGTCCTGCTGCCCAACCTGGACGTGCCGGACCGGGCCGCCAGCGTGGCGGAAAAACTGCTGGTGGCCCTCAGCCAGCCCCTGGCGGTGGGCGCCCACGAACTGGCCGTTACCCCCAGTATCGGCATCGCCGTCTATCCGGAGGACGGCGACGACGGCCCGACCCTGCTCAAGAACGCCGACGCCGCCATGTACAGCGCCAAGGAAAATGGGCGCAACAACTACCAGTTCTTCACCCCGGAAATGAACGCCCGGGTGTCCGAACGCTTGGCCCTGGAAAACAGTCTGCGCCAGGCCCTGACGCGCAACGAACTGTTCCTCCACTACCAACCCCAGTACGACCTGCAAAGCGGCGAACTGACCGGCTGCGAGGCCCTGGTGCGCTGGCAGCACCCGGAGCAGGGCCTGGTCCCGCCGGCCCGTTTCATCCCGGTGGCCGAGGACACGGGCCTGATCCTGCCCCTGGGCCTGTGGGTGCTGCGCGAAGCCTGCCGCCAGGCCAAGGCCTGGCAGGACCAGGGGCTGAAACCGATCCCGGTGGCGGTGAACCTGTCCGCCGTCCAGTTCCGCCAGGTGCGCCTGACGGGGCTGGTGGCCGACGTCCTGGCCGAGACGGGGCTGGAACCCCGCTGGTTGGAATTGGAACTGACCGAATCCATGCTGATGGAAGACGGCCCCCGCCACACCACCACCCTGGCCGAACTGAAGGCCCTGGGGGTGCGCCTGGCCCTGGACGACTTCGGCACCGGCTATTCCAGCCTGTCGTACCTGAAGCGCTTCGACCTGGACACCCTGAAGATCGACCGCTCCTTCGTCCAGGCCCTGCCCGACGACAGCGAGGACGCGGCGCTGACCAGCGCCATCATCGGCATCGCCCGCCTGCTCGGCCTGACCACCGTCGCCGAGGGCGTCGAAACCGAAGCCCAGCGCGCCTTCCTCGCCGCCCAGGGCTGCACCCTGATGCAGGGCTTCCTGATGGCCCGGCCCATGTCCGGGGACGAGCTGGGCCGGCTGCTGGCGCCGGTGGAGGCTAGTGCCTAAGGGTTGGTGATTTCAGGGGCTGGCGATCTGTTTGGCATAATCCTGCGTTTTAGGGAGGTGCCATGGGCCGAAAATCATCGTCGTTCGAGGATATCGTCGAAATCTGTGCGGCCTTGCCCTGGCAAGTCGGTGTGGTGCTTGCCGTCGTCAGTTACCTGGTGCTGCATCATTTTGCGCTGGTCCCGGGGGGCGTCCCTGCGATTGATCTCCAGCGACCCGGCAGTGTCGGGAGCATGCTGGGGGGCACGCTGGCTTATTACCTCCAATACATCGTTTCCGGTGCCTGCTTGCTGGGTGCGCTGATCAACCGGCACCCTTGTCGCCCGCCTGCACGGCGTCGAAACCATCCGCGAGTTCGTTTCCGGGGCGGCCATCACGCTGATCCTCGACTTTCCCTTCTTGCTCATCTTTCTCGCGGTGATGTTCGCCTACAGCTGGCAACTCTCACTGATCGCCGTCGGCCTGCTCGGCGCCATCGGCGCCATCAGCGTGCTCGTCTCGCCGATTTTCCGCGAAAAGCTCAACCGGCAGTTCGTGCTCGGCGCCCGGAACCAGGCTTTCCTCACCGAGTACGTCTCGGGCATGGCGACGGTCAAATCCCTGCAGATGGAGCCGGACATCGACCGCAAGTACGGCGACCTGCTGGCCCAGTACCTCGCCGCCGGCTTTTCGACCAAGCAGGTCGGCAACACCTACAACACGCTGGCCAACGGTCTTGAACAGGTGATGACGCTGTCCATCCTGATCGTCGGCGCCCTGCTGGTGATGCAGAACGACGGTTTCACGGTCGGCATGCTGGTCGCTTTCCAGATGTTCGCCTGGCGCATGAGCCAGCCGATGCTGCGCCTCGTCGGCCTGTGGCAGGAATTCCAGCAGGCCAACATCGCCGTCAAGCGCCTGGGCGACATCCTCGATATGCCGACGGAGCCGCATGCGCTGATCCCCAGCCGGGAGAGCACCGGGAACGGCAAGGATTCCGGCAGGGTCGAGCTGATCGGCATCGCCTTCCGCTACGGCGAACACCACCCCTGGCTCTACCGCAACCTCGACATGGCCTTCATGCCCGGCCACCTGACCGTGCTGATGGGTCCCTCGGGCTGCGGCAAGAGCACCCTCGCCAAGCTCCTGCTCGGCTTCTACCAGCCGAGCGACGGGCAAATCCGGCTCGACGGCCGGGACATCCGCCACCTCGCCGCCAACGAGCTACGGCAGACCTTCGGCGTCGTTCCGCAGGAGACCGTGCTGTTCGCCGGCACCATCTACGACAACCTGGTCATGGCGCACCCGCACGCCACCTTCGAGGACGCCATCGCGGCCTGCAAGGCGGCAGAAATCCACGACGTGCTCGACAAGCTGCCGGAGGGTTACCAGACGGAGATTGGCGAACGCGGCACGGGCCTGTCGGGCGGCCAGCGCCAACGCATCGCCATCGCCCGGGCACTGCTCAAGAAACCCAAGATCCTGATCTTCGACGAGGCTGTCTCCAACCTCGACCAGCAGACGGCTGAGCACTTCGCCAAGACGATCAACAAGCTCAAGGGACGGGTGACGATGATCTTCATCACGCACCAGATTCCGAGAGGGCTGCAGGTCGATGAGGTGTTCAGCTTCGGGAGCGAGCAGCACACGACACGGATGGAAGTGGTGGAGGAAAAATGAGCGAGTTGGAGATGCCCTGCCCTGTGCGGGGAGTGTAACGGTTGCCTAACACATGTTCTTCTACCCGAAATTGGGTACTGAAGCCATGACTAAAATTAACTGGCGTTGCATCAAGTTTTGCTGATTGGGAGCAAGTGCTTCTTCGAAGCGTTTTTCCGACGAATTGGGATTCTGAGGAACAAGAAATGTGCCGTTGGAGCACGATCTATTGATCTGCTTCTGATTTTTTACATACTGGCAATAAAAAAGATTGAGATGAAACTCCACCTCCGACCACCACTTGCTATTTTATTTTATTTTATCGTTAATTCGATTATTTCATACCCACTGATGGCACATGAAATTCACAAGACCACACCTGCGTTGGGCCAGGCGAAATTAAAAAATCATTTTTCCGGGCAATGGCATATTAGATTGTGCAACTCAAACAAAATAACAAACTGTAGCGAGTTCACAGTTTACCTTACTCAAGTTGGAAACAGATTGTGTGGGGATCATTTTTTTTCATCTCCAGACGGAGGTGGAATCAACGAAGGAGCGCCACGATCAGTAATTGGTCACATCAAAAAAAACAATATTGCAAACATTACTATAACTAGCGGCCGGAATGGCAATGTTTTTAGAGTTCGTGCAATTAGAAATCGTGAGAATTTGATTTGGAATGTGGTCGGCGAAACCCAGCGTAGGCAGGAGAGTGATTCAGCGCTGGTATTGACAAGCGGCGTTCTTACGCGCGAGCCTGAGGATATTCAGTATCAAGCCGCACTACTGGCCTGCCAAGAACAATAGAGCAATTTTATCTATCAAAGGATAAGTTATGATTAACTATCATCTTCTTACACAATCCGCCTACGTCAACTTATTATCGGAATTAATTACAGGCTTTGAAGGACACCACTCAGTGGCTGAGAATATCGGAGATGGCAAGGCCACAATAGGATATGGATACACGTTTAATCGATCAGACAACCTTTCCTTATGGACTGCCGCAGGAATTAATCTCTCGGATACAGACCGCGCCATTCTTGAAAGCGCTAAAGGGGGCAGCTTCACATTCTTTTCGGAGCAGTCATGCCACGTCGCCCACGCATTAAATTAGCTGGAATGCCGCAGCACATCGTTCAGCGCGGAATCAATCGAGAGCCCTGTTTTTTCGCAGAGGAGGATTACCACTTTTACCTCCACTGGCTGGAAAAATCGGCTGCCGATTGGTGCTGCCACATCCACGCCTATGCCCTTATGACCAACCATGTCCATCTGCTGGTCACACCGGAAAACGAGACGGGAATCGCCAAACTCATGCAAGCCATCGGGCGGCGCTACGTGCAGTACATCAACCGCGCCTATCGGCGAACCGGCAGCTTGTGGGAGGGTCGCTACAAGTCCAGCGTCATCCAGGCAGAAAGCTACTTGCTCACCTGCATGCGCTACATTGAACTCAATCCCGTTCGCGCCGCGATGGTGCCAGACCCCGGCCCGTATCGTTAGAGCAGTTACCGGCATAACGGGCTGGGTCTGGCCGACCCGCGCATCACACCCCATCCGGTATTTCTTGCTCTTGATCGTGACGATGCCAAAAGGCAAACGGCCTATCGCGCGCTGTTCCGCAGCGAGCTGGATGAAGAAGCGCTTGCCGACATCCGGCTTGCCCTGTCACAGGGGCAGCCACTGGGGCTGGGGCGTTTCGGCGACCAGATTTGTGCGGCAACGGGGACCCGGCGTTCGCAGAAGCGACCTGGGAGACCGGCAGGAAAGACAGACCAACCGATTAACACCGAATTGCAAGCCGATTTTGGATTCTGAGCGGGGAAAACGTATATGACATGTGAGATAAGAAAGAATGTGAAGCTGACCCCTCTAGTTCGAGGTCATCTTTTGAGTGTGATTTTTGTATATCCATCAATGGCGCAAGAGGTGCGTAATGTCCTACAAATAAAGTGTGACGTTAAGTCAGGAGTATTGGAGATTCGGCCAATAGATGAAGCGGCCTTGGGCAGATCAACTGGGCGTGATTTTCAACAACCTAATAGCCAAAAGTTTATATCGATAGGCTCTAGTAAATACCACCTTGCGATAGGGCGCTTACATGATAAATGTACATTGATTACCAGGAAATTCAAAATATCAGTGAACTACGCTGCTCCAAAATCTCACGGCACTTGTGGTGGAAGTCCATTTGGAATACTCAATGTGAGTTCTGATGGTGAAAATCATATTCATGGCGAGGTGATCCATGATTGCATGAATGAGGTGGAAACTTGGTTCCGGTTTTCTGAAGTAAAAGGATGGGAACGCTGCCAAAGGGGCGGTCACAACATCTCGAGCAGTAGTGAGAGATTCGATGTTCTGTGTAGCCGATTCAATTGACTCAATTATTGGAGGGAATGCCATGATTTTCAACGGAACGCAAACCAGTTACAAAGTTTCCCGCAATGGCTTTATAAAGAAACTGCACCAATCAAAGGGGTCAGAATGATTTACTTTCTTGATGTAAAAAATGACTCTGACCCCGTTGCTCGTTGAGGAGGAAAATGAAATGCAATTCCGGAAAAGTAAAATGTCCCTGCCCCTTTTGTCGCTGGGCCCAGGTAGCTATCGTGAAGGATATAGAAATAAATAGCTGATAATTAAGAGTACTGAATATGAGAAATACAAGGCGAAACAGCCTCCTGCCTTGGAGTAATTTAAGCGTGAAAAGTCGAATCGGCTGGCTTCTGTTGGTCGGTACTTTTACGTGTCTTGCAATTTATTTTGGAGACAAATATCTTCGCGCTGCCCCATCCGGATATTGTGAAGCCCAGGGCAGGTACATATCGGACGAAGAATTTATCCAGCTTGCAATTAAATTGCGTGAGCAAGACTGGAAAAAAAGAGGGGGGCAAGAGAAGTTCACGTACTCCGGGCGCGATTTCAATCCGAAGCATTTCAATTGCTGTCGCGTTATTCGGGAAGAGTCCTTCTCATTGTTTAACCGAATGTTTGACCGGCAGGTGATATCTGTGGAATTGAATAACGAGACAACCACAGTAAATATCTACGGTGCGAATCTGAATGACAGATTTTTCTTCGATATCTGCGGAAAACTCAAAGGACGCATTGAGTACAACTGGCAGGCACAGTAGACGGGTTATCCACTTGAAGCTGAAATTTACTGCCTTCCAGTTTCAGAAGTACGGGATGGTCGAAGGCACTGTTGAGTACATCAGCGCCGACTCGGCGGACAGCAACAGCACGAATGTATTGGCTGAGAAAGTACAGACCCGAAAAAATCAGCCGCTGGTCTATAAGGCACTGATTGCACTGAAAACGATGCACCTAGAAGTTGATGACAAGCACTTTCCTTTGAATGCCGGCATGCAGACGAATGCAGAAATTCTGCTCGGTACGCGGTCTGTGCTGGAATATCTGCTTTCACCAGTGCAGAAAGCATGGCATGAGGCGGGACGTGAGCGCTAGACGTGGCATTGAAATTGCTTTTCTGTTTATTTTAAAGTTTGTGGTTTCGTGAGCCAGCCTTACCCTCTCAAGTCTTGGGTCCTTAGCGCCATCTGGTCTGGCTGGGCCGTCGCCCAACAAAAACGGCGCCAGGTTTCCCTGGCGCCGTTTTTGTTGCAGCCGTCGCGGACGGCGCCCGGTGTTCCCGGTGCTTATTCCATCGCCTCGTACAGCGGCAGGGTCAGGAATTCCGGGTATTCCGGGGTGAGGGACATCTTGTCGAAGATCACCGCGGCCTGGTCGTAGGTCTCGGTCTTTTCGCCCTGGGCGGTGACGGTGGCCTTCACCTTGGCCAGCTCCTCGGCGATCATCGGACGGACCATTTCCACGGTGACCTTGCGGCCGTCGTCGAGCTTGCCCTTGGGGCTGACCACCCACTGCCACACCTGGGAGCGGGAGATTTCGGCGGTGGCGGCGTCTTCCATCAGGTTGTGGATGGGCACGCAGCCGTTGCCGGCCAGCCAGGAACCCAGGTAGTGGATGCCGACGTTGATGTTGTTGCGCAGGCCGGCCTCGGTGATGGGCTGCTCGGGCTGGAAGTTGAGCCAGTCCTTGGGACCGAAGGAGCCTTCGACCTGCTTGCCGAACTGGTTCGGCTTGTCGCCCAGGACCTTGACGAACTCTTCCATGGCGATGGGCACCAGGCCCGGGTGGGCCACCCAGCCGCCGTCGTAGCCGTCGTTGGCGTCGCGGCGCTTGTCGTGGCGGATGCCGGCCAGGGCCTTTTCGTTGGCTTCCGGATCGCCCTTGATCGGGATCAGGGCGCTCATGCCGCCCATGGCGGGGGCGCCGCGCTTGTGGCAGGCCTGCACCAGGGCCAGGGCGTAGGAGCGCATGAAGGGCACTTCCATGGTGATGGCGCCCCGGTTGGCCAGACAGAAGTCCTTGTTCTTCTTGAACTTCTTGATGCAGGAGAAGATGTAGTCCCAGCGGCCGGCGTTCAGGCCGGCAGAGTGCTCGCGCAGCTCATAGAGAATCTCTTCCATCTCGAAGGTGGCGAGGATGGTTTCCACCAGCACGGTGGCCTTGATGGTGCCTTGCGGCAGGCCGATGTGGTCCTGGGCCATGACGAAGGCGTCGTTCCACAGGCGGGCTTCCAGGTGGGACTCCATCTTGGGCAGGTAGTAGAAGGGGCCGGCACCGCGGGCCACCTGCTCCTTGGCGTTGTGGAAGAACACCAGGGCGAAGTCGAACAGGCCGCCGGAAACGCGCTGGCCGTCCACGGTCACGTGCTTCTCGTCCAGGTGCCAGCCGCGGGGACGGATTTGCAGGGTGGCGATCTTGTCGTTGAGCTTGTATTCCTTGCCGGCCTCGTTCTTGAAGGTCAGCTTGCGGCGGATGGCGTCGTAGAGGTTCACCTGGCCCTGGATCTGGTTGAACCAGTTGGGGCTGTTGGAATCCTCGAAGTCGGTCATGTAGGAATCAGCGCCGGAGTTGAAGGCGTTGATGATCATCTTGGCTTCCACCGGGCCGGTGATTTCGACGCGGCGGCACTGCAGGGCGGCGGGCACCGGGGCGACCTTCCAGTCGCCTTCGCGGATGTGCTTGGTCTCCGGCAGGAAGTCGGGCATTTCGCCGGCGTCGATGCGGGCCTGGCGGGCGACGCGGGCCTTGAGCAGTTCCTGGCGGCGCGGTTCGAAGGCGCGGTGCAGTTTGGCGACGAAGGCCAGGGCATCGTGGGTCAGGATTTCTTCGAAGCGGGGGTGCAGCGGGGCGTTGATGGCGACGCCTTGGGGCAGGTTGAGGCTCATGGAAGCTCCTTGGGAGAAAGTGGCGGGCGGAATCGGAATGCTGCGAATCCGAGAGTTTGAGAATAGAGAACGGGCGGAAGAAGGCTAGGCCGTCTTGTAAAAGTAGTACGCGGTGAGCAGAGTGCCTACGGCAATGATTACCCGCTTCAGCCACAGGGCGGGAATGCGCCGGGCCACGGCGGCGCCGGCATAGCCGCCCACGGTGCCGGTGATCAGCATCACCGCCGTATGCGGCCACGAAACCGCGTTGGCGATGACGAAGGTGCCGACGGCCACGCTGTAAATGACCGCCGACAGCCAGTTTTTCAGGGCGTTGATCTCGTGGACATCCTTGAAGCCCTGAATGGCCAGGGCCGCCAGCATGAGGATGCCCATGCCCGCCCCGAAGAAGCCGCCGTAGATGGAGACGGCCAGTTGAAAAAGATAGCCCCCGGGGCCCACGTGGCGCTCGTCGCCGGGGGCGGCGGGCTTGAAACGGGCCACCAGCCGGGAAAGCTGGGCGCTGAAGGCGAACAGCACGGTGGCCACCAGCAGGAGCCAGGGAATCAGCTTGGCGAAGGCGGCGTTGCTGGTGGCGAGCAGCAGCAAGCCGCCGCCGATGCCGCCGAAGAAGGCCACCACCGAGAGCAGGGGCAGGGCGCGCTTGAAGCGGGCCAGTTCGCGGCGGAAGGCCCAGGCACCGGCCAGGCTGCCCGGCCACAGGGCCACCGAGTTGCTGGCGTTGGCCACCACCGGCGGCACGCCCACGGCGAGCAGGGCCGGGAAGGAGAAGAAGGTGCCGCCGCCGGCCACCGAGTTGACCGCGCCGGCGGCGAAAGCGGCAATGCCGATGAGCAGGGCGTGGATCAGGTCCATGAGTGCATCATCCCTTGGTATTGCCGGCCTGGCGGCGGCGCACGAAGGCCACCAGGTCGTCGAGGCTGGCGCCGCTGGCGGTGGGGGCCACGCCCAACTCCTCCGGCGGCTGGCCGGTGCGGTTGACCCAGAAGGTGGTGTAGCCGAACCAGGTGGCACCGCAGGCGTCCCAGCCGTTGGATGAGACGAACAGCAGCTCCCGGGCCGGGGCGGCGAAGGCGTCCGGTCCGAGCTGGTAGGCCTCCGGGGCGGTCTTGTAGCGCTGCACGGCGTGGGTGGACAGCAGGTGGTCGAACAGGCCGGTCATGCCGGCGCTCTTGACCGCGATGTCGAGCATGGCCGGGGTGCCGTTGGACAGGATCGCCAGGGGCAGGCCCAGGGCCTTGAGCGTCTTCAGGGCCGGCAGGTTCTCGGGGAAGGGCGACAGGCAGGCGTACTGGGCCATCAGGCGGCGGCGCTGCTCCTCGCCCAGGGTGAGGCCAAGCCGGGCGCAGGCAAAGGCCAGGGCGTCCTCGGTGATCTCGTAGAAGGGCCGGTACTGGCCGCTCATGCTGCGGATGCGCGAATAGTCGATCTGCTTCTCGCGCCACAGTTGGGACAGGGCGGTGCCCTGGCCCGGGTAGAGCTGCTCGGCCAGGGACGTCACCGAATGGACGTCGAACAGGGTGCCGTAGGCGTCGAACAGGATGGCGCGGAACATGGCCGATGAAAGATTCCCGAAGAGGATGAAGGGATTCTATTCAACATTCCGAATCGTGATAACGGCCATTTCGTCTGTTATATTTTTTACTTCTGGTATGTAATCCGCTCAAGCCCCCTGCCCACCGGGGTGCGGCGCCGCCAAAAGAAAACCCCGCCACGGGGGCGGGGTAAATGCGCGACGCGCACGGGGGGTGATCATGCCGCCCAGGGGCAGGGCGGCCATGCCGGACCTGTACGGACACCCCAGGCAAACGGGTCGGGGCGTCCGACACGGGCAATCCTAGTCGCCCCGCCGGCCCGCCGGTATCCGCAAAACTGACCACTGCCCTGCGCGGCTTCGGTAATACCCGCATACACGCCATGGATACTTTCAAGCAGATCAGTGCCTTCGTCGCCTCCGCCACCCGGGGCAGCCTGTCCGCCGCCGCCGCTGCGGAAGGGGTCACCCCGGCCATCATCGGCCGGCGCATCGACGCCCTGGAAGGGCGGCTGGGGGTCAAGCTGCTGGTGCGCACCACCCGGCGCCTGTCGCTCACCTTCGAGGGGCAGGCCTTCCTGGAAGACTGCCAGCGCATCCTCAACGACCTGTCCAACGCCGAGGCCTCGGTGTCCCTGGGCGGGGTCAAGGCCAGCGGCCACCTGCGCCTGTCGGCCCCGGCCGGCTTCGGGCGCAAGCACGTGGCGCCCCTGGTGGCCGAGTTCCTCGCCCTGCACGGGGAGGTGACCGCCAGCCTGAACCTGGCCGACCGGGTGGTGGACGTGGTCAACGAAGGCATCGACTGCGCCGTGCGCATCGGCGAGCTGACCGATTCCAGCCTGGTCAGCGTCAAGCTCGGGGAAATGCGCCGGGTGGTGGTGGCCAGTCCGGCCTACCTGGAATCCCGGGGCGCCCCGGCTACTCCGGACGATCTGGCCGGCCACAACTGCCTGTCCCTGGGGCCCCAGCGGGGCTGGCTGTTCACCAACCGGGAGCGCAGTGCCGAGCGGCCCGACGCCACCTTCTCGGTCAAGGTCGGCGGGCGCTTCGAATGCAACGACGGGGCCGTGCTGCACGAATGGGCCCTGGCCGGCTACGGCCTGGCCTGGCGCTCGGTGTGGGAAGTGGAGGGGGATCTGCTGGCGGGGCGGCTGCGCACCGTGCTCGACGACTACGCGGCCCCGCCCCTGGGCATCTACGCGGTATTCCCCCAGCGCCGCCACCTGCCGCTGCGGGTGCGGCTGTTCATCGACTATCTGAAGAACACCTACGGCAATCTGGCCTACTGGCGGCGTGGGCGCTGAAGGCGCTAAGTCTACTAAGTCTACGTTGCAGGGCCGCGGTGCCGCGGCCCTGACGCGTGGTGCGGCGCGGGGCTAGAGGGAGGTGGCGATGTGCTCGAAATCGTCCAGTTCCCGCTCGAACTGCATCAGCTCGCTGCCCAGGGCGTCGCGCACCGACACCATGCCCACGGGCCGGTCGTTGTCCACCACCGGCAGGTGGCGGAAGCCGCCGCTGTGCATGGTGTGCAGGGCGTAGCCCAGGCTGCGGGAGGCGGATACGGTGCGGGGTTCCAGGGTCATCACCTCGGCGAGGTGGGTGGCGTCCGGGTCCAGGCCGGCGGCCAGCACCCGGTTGAGGGCGTCGCGCTCGGTGAAGATGCCGATCAGCAGGCCGCCGCGCACCACCAGGATGGCGCCGACCTTGGCGTCGGCCATGCGCCGGGCGGCTTCGCGCACTGTACTGTCCTCGCCGGCGGTGAGGATGTGCTGCTCGCGGATCACGTCGCGGATGGTGCGGTGGGGCATGGCGGTCTCCTCAAAGGGCCGCGGCGGCGGCCGGGTGTCGGTCAGTGTATGTCAACCTGTATGTCAACCGCATCGACTGCACCGCCGCCGCTTGGTTCCGCCCAGACGGCTATTCCCAGCGCTTCTGGTAGGAGAAGGTGGGCAGCCGCCAGCCGCGCCAGATGGCCAGCAGGCGGAAGGTGAGGCCGGCGGCGAAGCTGACCAGGGTGTTCACCTCCATAGGCATGCCCAGGTGGCGCAGCACTAGGTAGAGGATGCACACCGCCAGGGAGACGCTGGCGTACAGCTCGTGGCGGAACACCACCGGCACCTGGTTGCACAGTACGTCGCGCAGCACGCCGCCGAAGATGCCGGTCATCATCCCGGCCATGATCACCACCACCGTGGCGTAGCCCATGCCCAGGGCAACTTCGCAGCCGATCAGGGAAAAGGCGATCAGCCCCAGGGCGTCGAGCACCAGGAAGAGGCGCTTCAGGTGGTGCATGAAGCGGGCGATGATGGTGGTGAACAGGCCGGCGGAGATCACCAGGTAGATGTAGCCCGGGTGCTGGGTCCAGCCGATGGGGAAGTGGCCGAGCACCATGTCGCGGATGGTGCCGCCGCCCAGGGCGGTGACGAAGGCGATCACGGCCACGCCGAAGATGTCCATGTTGCGCCGCCCGGCGGCAAGGGCCCCGGACATGGCTTCGGCGGTGATGGCGATCAGGTAAATGGTGATCAGCACGGGGCCACCTCGCGCAAAGCAAGGCGGGGCGCGGTATTCCGAAGGTGGTGCCTGGAGATTGGCGCGGATGCTGGACGTGCGAGAGGCATGGCTGGAGATCCAATAGGGGCGCGGGGTTTCGCCCGGGCCGATGTTCGGTCCCGGCGGCGATGCCCGACGCTGCGCCTCTCCCCCTGTCCTTTTACCTGAGAGTTTCGGCCCGGCGCCCGTGGCGTCCGGCCTGCCCCTTCGGTGGGTCCCCCGCGGCCTTTCGGCATGGCGGCGACCGCTCTCCAGTCGGCTGAATGTGCTCCGCAGTTCCCGGTGCCTGAGCGATTATGGGAGCTTGCGCCTTCGGCGGGGGCGGACGTTGCGCCAGCCCCTCTCTCCTGCGGAGGAGGCGAATTATCCGGGGGATGGCGGGGCGAGGCAACCCGCCGTCGTGCGGTGTGCGTAGCCCCGGAACGCCATGCTGGCGAACGGTGGCCCGGGCTACGCCGCTTCCGCCACCAGCCGGCCCAGGGCGGCAACGGCGGCTTCGACGCGCCCATCCCAGGGGTGGCCGGAGTTGAGGCGCAGGCAGTGGCGGTACTCGCGCTTGGCCGAGAAGATCGGCCCCGGGGCGATGCTGATGCCCTGGGCCAGGGCGCGGCGGTGCAGGGCCAGGGTGTCGGTGCCCTCGGGCAGTTCCAGCCACAGGAAGTAGCCGCCCTCGGGGCGGCTGACCCGGGTTTCGGCGGGGAAGTGGCGCGCCACCGCGTCCATCAGCTGGGCCTGCTGGTCGGCCAGGGCGCGGCGCAGGCGGCGCAGGTGGGGCTCGAAGCCGCCCTGTTGCAGGTAGTCGGCCAGGGCGATCTGGGTCGGGATGTTGCTGGCGAGGGAGGTCATGAACTTCAGCCGCTCGACGCTGCGGGTATAGCGCCCGGCGGCCACCCAGCCGACCCGGTAGCCCGGCGCCAGGCATTTGGCGAAGGAGCCGCAGTGCAGCACCCGGCCGGCCGTGTCCAGGGACTTGCTGGAGAGCAGCTCGCCGTCGAAGTGCAGCTCGGCATAGACGTCGTCCTCGATCAGCGGCACGTCGTGGCGGGCGAGCAGGGCCAGCAGTTCGCGCCGCTTGTCCTCCGGCACCCGGCTGCCCAGGGGGTTCTGGAAGTTGAGCATGAGCAGGCAGGCCTTGACCGGCTGCTGTTCGAGGATTTCGGCCAGGGCCGTCAGGCTCACCCCTTCCCGGGGGTGGGTGGGGATTTCCACCGCCTTCAGTTGCAGGCGTTCGATGGCTTGCAGGCTGGCATAGAAGGTGGGGGATTCCACCGCCACCAGGTCGCCGGGCTTGGCCACCGCTTGCAGGCACAGGTTGAGGGCTTCCATGGCCCCGTTGGTGATGACGATCTCCTGGGGGCTGACCGGGGCGCCGGCGGCCAGGTAGCGCAGGGCGATCTGGCGGCGCAGGGCGTCGTTACCCGGCGGCAGGTCGCGTACCGTGGCCCAGGGGTCCATGTGCCGAGCGGCGGCGCCCAGGTGGCGGGCCAGCTTTTCCAGAGGGAACAGCTCCGGGCTGGGAAAGCCCGAGCCGAGGGGCACCACGCTCTGGTCCCGGCTGGCGTGGAGGATGGCGAAGACGAAGTCGCTGATGTCCACTTCGGTCGATTCCGAGGTGGGCCGGGTCGGCCGGGGCTCGGGCAGGTGGCGGGCGGGGCGGGGCCGCACGTAGTAGCCGGACTTGGGCCGGGCCTCCACCAGGCCGCGCCGTTCCAGCAGGTAGTAGGCCTGGAGCACCGTGGCGGGGCTCAGGTGGTGGCTGCGGCAGGCGGCCCGCACCGAGGGCAGCCGGTCCCCGGCGCGCAGCACGCCGTTGGCGATGAGCAGCAGCAGTTCGTTGGCCAGGGCTTCGTAGCGCAGGGTGGTCATGGCAGTCGGGGCGGCGGTGGAGGGCGTTGTGGGTCCAAATCTGTGCCGGTAGATTTTAGCAGCATCTGAATCTGTTACTGGTGGCGCCAAGCGGGTCTACTTCGGGCTGTAGTCCCGGGACCTGCACCTTGCTCCGCCAAGGGCGGGCGGCTATGGCTGGCCGGCACCGGGGCGCCTACCGGAGTGAGTCATGTCTGCCCCCCAATCGATCGCCCTTTCTCCCGCCGCCGACGGCGCGGCGGCCGCTATCAGTCCCCAGCCCATCGCCCCGCCGCGCAACGGCCGGCGCGGCAAGCCGGGCAAGATCTACGCCCGGGAGACGTCCGGGCGCTTCAACCGCCTGCGCTGGGGCATGGTGATCTTCACCCAGCTGATCTTCTACGGCCTGTGTTGGCTGCCCTGGGACGGGCGCCAGGCGGTGCTGTTCGACCTGGGGGACTACAAGTTCCACATCTTCGGCCTGGTGCTGTGGCCCCAGGATGCCCTGTACATGGCCATCGTGCTGGTGGTGGCGGCCCTGGCCCTGTTCTGGGCGACGGCCCTGGCCGGCCGGGTGTTCTGCGGCTTTGCCTGTCCCCAGACGGTCTACACCGAGATGTTCATGTGGATCGAGGCCCGCATCGAGGGCGACCGGGTGGCGCGCATGCGCCGCGACAGCGCCCCGGCCACCTTGCCGGGCACGGCGCGCCGGGTGGCCAAGCACGCCGCCTGGTGGCTGCTGGCGCTGTGGACCGGGCTGACCTTCGTCGGTTACTTCACCCCGGTGCGCGAGGTGGTGGCGGGGGCCTTCCAGGGTCAACTGGGACCGTGGGAATGGTTCTGGCTGTTCTTCTACGCCACCTTCACCTACATGCAGGCCGGCCTGCTGCGCGAGAAGGTGTGCCAGCACATGTGCCCCTATTCGCGCTTCCAGACGGCGATGTTCGACGACCGGACCAAGGTGGTGGCCTACGACGTGGCCCGGGGCGAGCCCCGCGGCGCCCTGCACAGCGGCGCCGCCAGCGGCGATTGCGTCGATTGCAGCGTGTGCGTGCAGGTCTGCCCCACCGGCATCGACATCCGCCAGGGCTTGCAGTACCCGTGCATCAACTGCGGCCTGTGCATCGACGGCTGCGACCAGATCATGGACAAGCTGGGCCGGCCCCGGGGGCTGATCCGTTTTGCCGCCGAGAGCGCCGGGCAGCCGCGCGCCACCGCGGATGGTGCGATGGCCACAGGCTGGCGGCCGCGGCTGTGGGTGTATGGCGCCCTGATGGCGTTCTTTACCGGCCTGGGCATCTACGTGCTGATGCACCGGGTGCCGCTACAGGTGGACGTGCTGCGCGACCGGGGCGCCTTGTTCCGCGAGGTGGAGGATGGCCGGGTCGAAAACGCCTACCGCCTGCACATCCTCAACATGGACGGCGAGGGGCATCGCTTCCGCGTTTCGGTCAGCGGTCTGCCGTCGGCCCAGGTGGTGTCCGGCGAAATGCTCGACGTGGCGGCGGGCAGCACCGCCAACCTGCCGGTGACGGTGCGGGCCGAGGCCGGCGACGGCCGCCCCGGCGCCAACCCGGTGCAGTTCACCATTCACGCCGAGGATGGGGCGGAAACACTCCAGGTGAGGGAGAATAGCGTCTTCATGCAGCCCTGACCGTTTCGCCATGCCCGCCCTGCCTTTGCTCCGTTTCGACGATCTGCCCTCCGTGCATCCGGAGGGCGGGGGCGGGCCGGGGGACGTGGTGTTGGTGCTGTGCGCCGCCTGGTGCGGCACCTGCCGGGGCTTCGAGGTCCTGGCCGCGGAAACGTCGGCCAGGATGGCCGGCGCGGCTCCCGCCTGGGCCTGGATCGACATCGAGGACGCGGCGGACGCCCTGCCCAGCCTGGACGTGGAAACCTTTCCCACCCTGGCGGTGGTGCGCGGCGGCGAGTTGCGCTTCTTCGGCCCGATCCTGCCCGACGCCCGGGTGCTCGACCGCTCGGTGCGGGCCGCTCTGGAAGGCAGAGGAGCGCCGGCCCTGCCGGCGGGGTTCTCTACTGACGAAGGCGACGAACTGCTGGCCCTGGCCGTCCGGGTGGCGGCCGCCTGGCAGGACTGACGTCACTGCGGGCTGCATGGGCAGCCCTGGATTTTCCGGGGCGCTTGCGGGCTCCCGATATTCGAAGCCAGCGGCCGGCAAGCCGATCCCACCGTGGCGTCTGCAACACCCTGCAAAGACCACGCAGGCGTGCTTCGCCCTTTGGCCCGGCGCCTTGGCGACCCGTTGCGTTGCCGGTATGGCGCGCAGTTTGCCCGGCATCGGCCGCTGACAGCGCCTTTCCCATCCCCGAAAAAAAGGCCGCGCACTGGAAACCAGGCACGGCCAAACTCAAGCAAGATTCTTTGCAACGGGCGCCGTGGCCGGCGCCCGTCATCGCCTTGCGGCTTAGTGGAACTGTTCTTCTTCGGTGGAACCGGTCAGGGCCTTCACGGAGGAAGAGCCGCCCTGGATCACGGTGGTCACGTCGTCGAAGTAGCCGGTGCCCACTTCCTGCTGGTGGGAGACGAAGGTGTAGCCGTCTTCGCGGGCGGCGAATTCGGGTTCCTGCACCATTTCCACGTAGTGCTTCATGCCTTCGCCGCCGGCATAGGCCTTGGCGAACTTGAAGGTGTTGTACCAATTGACGTGGATGCCGGCCAGGGTGATGAACTGGTACTTGTAGCCCAGGGCGGACAGTTCTTCCTGGAAGGAAGCGATCTGGCTGTCGTTGAGGTTCTTCTTCCAGTTGAAGGACGGGGAGCAGTTGTAGGACAGCAGCTTGCCGGGGCAGGCGGCCAGAACGGCCTGGGCGAATTCACGGGCGAAGCCGATGTCGGGCACGCCGGTTTCGCACCACACCAGGTCGGCGTAGGGGGCGTAAGCGACACCGCGGGAGATGGACTGTTCCAGACCGTTCTTGACGCGGAAGAAGCCTTCCTGAGTACGTTCGCCGGTGAGGAAGGGCTTGTCGTTCTCGTCGTAGTCTGAGGTGATCAGGTTGGCGGCTTCGGCATCGGTACGGGCGAGGATCAGGGTGGGCACACCCATCACGTCGGCGGCGAAACGGGCGGAGATCAGCTTCTCGACGGCTTCGCGGGTCGGAACCAGCACCTTGCCACCCATGTGGCCACACTTCTTGGCGGCAGCCAGTTGGTCTTCGAAGTGCACACCGGCGGCGCCGGCTGCGATCATGTTCTTCATCAGTTCGAAGGCGTTCAGCACGCCGCCGAAACCGGCCTCAGCGTCGGCCACGATGGGCAGGAAGTAGTCGATGAATTCCTTGTCGCCGGGGTTGATGCCGCGGGACCACTGGATTTCGTCGGCGCGCTTGAAGGTGTTGTTGATGCGGCGAACCATGGTGGGGACGGAGTCGTAGGCATACAGGGACTGGTCCGGGTACATGGTTTCGGAGGTGTTGCCGTCGGCAGCGACCTGCCAGCCGGACAGATACACGGCTTCCAGGCCGGCCTTGGCCTGCTGCATGGCTTGACCGGCGGTGATGGCGCCGAAAGCGTTCACGTAGCCCTTCTTGGCGCCGCCGTTGACCTTTTCCCACAGCTTTTCGGCACCGCGCTGGGCCAGGGTGTACTCGATCTGCAGGGAGCCGCGCAGGCGCACCACGTCAGCGGCGCTGTAACCACGCTTGACGCCCTTCCAACGGGGGTTCTGGGCCCATTCTTTTTCCAGGGCGGCGATTTGCTGTTCGCGAGACGACATGGAGACTCCTCTCAGGTGTAAACGTTGTATCGGAAAGTGCTGGCTGCCCCTGGGGGAAACCGGCGCAGCGCCTTCGGTTTTGGGTCAGACATAAAACCGTTGCGACATGGAAGGGGAGTATAGGCCGCGTTTTGCGAAGCAACAATGGTTTTTTGGCAAGCGGCGATAAAAATAAAATCTTTTATAAACAATGTTTAACGGCATTAAATCCGGATTGCGAAATGCGTTTCACTGGGGCGAAATGGGCTGTTTTGCTGCCTTGCACAACACTCTTCTATAAGACATATGATATTTAACGTATTTTTTTGTGTTGCGATGCACCATATGTGCCCGTCATCCCAGGCGGGGAGCGGGTTTGCAATGGATTTCACATTTGTTAAGGCCGGTTGTTAGAATCATCCGGCATCATCAATGCCGGTGCCCCCTGTGCGTCCGGCCGAGAGTGGGCCTAGAACCCGCCGACTACACATACCGGAGGAGAGATGAAAACGTTCTGGCAACTGTATGACTGGGTCGAGCGAACATTCTGGAACACCCTGACCAAGAAGTTGTGCAGCTTCTTCCTGCTGTTCCTGCTCAACTTGATCTACCTGGGCATCTACCTTTACCAGCGCAGCGTGGTGGAGGGGCTGATCCAGGCCGGTGCGGCGCCGGGCGTTCTCGAGCAGGTGAGTGCTTCCCTGGACCGGGGCTGGTGGCTGATGCTTGGGGTGACGGCGGTGGGTTTCGCGTGGAACGTCCTGCAGATCGCCTACTTGCGCTACCTGATCGTGCGGCCGATCCGTACCACCACCCAGATCTTCGACGAGATCGGCCGGGGTGAGGGGGATTTTTCCCGGGATCTGCCGGTGACCACCCACGACGAATTACGGGAGCTGTCGGAAAGCTACAACCGCTTCGCCGACAAGATGCGGCAGATCATCAGCGAAGTACGCAAGATGAGTGTCAACATCGCCCGGGAGGCGGTGGTGGTGCGCAAGAGCGTGGGCGAGACCGCCCTGGGGGCAAAGCGCCAGGGCGAGATCACCGAGGAGGTGTTCGGCGCCAGCGGCGAGGCCATCCAGGCGATCCAGGACGTGTCGGCTTCAGCGGAACAGATTTCCCGCTCCACCAGCGTCAATCTGGGCAATGCCCGGGAGTCCCTGGGGGAGATGCTGGAAATCGTCGGCAAAGTGCAGGGGGTGAGCGACAAGCTGATGCGCTTCAACGACACCGTGGGCAATCTGAGCGAGCGCTCCGACAGCATTCGTCAGATCGCCGCGCTGATCAAGGAGATCGCCGACCAGACCAACCTGCTGGCCTTGAATGCCGCCATCGAGGCGGCCCGGGCCGGCGAAGCGGGCCGGGGCTTTGCCGTGGTGGCCGACGAGGTGAGAAAGCTGGCCGAGCGGGTCAACGTGGCGACCCAGGAGATCACCCAGAACATCAACGACATGATCGGTCTGGTCAAGGATACCCAGGTCGAGAACGAGGTGATCAACGCCGACATCGGCCAGACCCGGGCGGTGGTGGAGCGCTCCTCCGACCAGTTCCGCGGCATGGTGGGGGATTTCGAGCGGACCAGCGAGCAGCTCAACCAGATCGCCACGGCCATGGAGGCGCTGACCGCCACCAACGGACAGGTGCATGGCTACGTCACCCAGATTCACGACCTATCCGGCAACGTATCGCAGCACATGGCCGATTCGGAGCGATCCGCCGTCGAATTGATGCAGGCCACCGAAGGGGTGCAGGAGCTGGTGTCCCGTTTCAAGATTGGCCGGGGCACCTTCGACTACAACGTAGAGAAGGTGCGGGCGTTCCGCGATCGCGTCCAGGTCGCCCTGGAAACCATGCGCCAGCGCGGGGTGGATGTTTTCGACCGCAACTACCGGCCGGTCGCCGGTACCAATCCGCAGAAATACAAGGTGGCCTACGACGAGGACTTCATCCGGGATTGCCAGGAGATTCTCGATTCATCCCTGGCCGACATCAAGGGCGGCGCTTTCGCCGTGGCGGTGGATACGAACGGCTACCTGACCGCCCACAACGCCAAGTTTTCCAGGCCCCTCACCGGGGACTACCAGGCCGACCTGGTGGGCAACCGCACCCGGCGCAAGTTCGAGTCGCCGACCGAGCTGCGGGCGGCGCGCAACACCAACCCGATGCTGTTGCAGACCTACATCCGCGACACGGGCGAACTGCTCTGCGACATCGCCATGCCGGTGATGGTGGACGGCCGCCACTGGGGCAACGTGCGGGTCGGCTGTGACAGTCGCGTCCTGCTCGACGCCTGACCGGGGCTACGCGCCGGAGTATTGGAAAGCGAAGGGCCGGGGCGGTGAAACGTCCCGGCCCTTCGCTTTTTGCAGCCTCAGGCCAGGGCCCGGGCAGCCACCACGATGCCGTCCTGGTCGGCGTAAAGCCATTGGCCGGGCACGAAAGTGACGCCGCCGAAGGTCACCGGCAGATTGCGGTCGCCGGCGCCCTTCTTGACGCTCTTCTTGGGGTGGGTGTTGAGGGCGCGCAGCCCCAGGTCCATGGCCGCCATGTCCGGGGTGTCGCGGATGCAGCCATAGACGACGATGCCGGCCCAGCCGTTCTTCACCGCCAGGGCGGCCAGCTGGTCGCCCACCAGGGCGCAGCGCAGGCTGCCGCCGCCATCCACCACCAGCACCTTGCCTTGGCCGTCCTCACCCAGGGCTTCGCGCACCAGGGAATTGTCCTCGAACAGCTTGAGGGTTTCGATCCGGCCGGAAAAGGCGGGGCGGCCGCCGTAGGCGCGGAATAGGGGATCGACGACGCGCAGGTTGGCCTCGGCGTCGTTTTCGAACTCGTCACACAGGTCGGGGGTCTTGAAACTCACGATGTCTCCTCGCAAGGCTGGGTGGGGAATGACTTCTGCATCGGGCCGGTAGTGTAGGGGCGGCGGCGCGAAATAAAAAGGCCGCCCCGGAGAGCGGGGCGGCCTGGGAGGTTGCCGGGCGGGGGAGGATCAAACCACCGCTTCGGCCTCCTCGGCGAAGGCCAGTTTGACCTTGGGTTCGGCGCCGGATCTGTCCAGGTCCACCGTTACCCGTCCGCCGCTGGCCAGGCGGCCGAACAGCAACTCGTCGGCCAGGGCCGAGCGGATCGTGTCCTGGATGAGCCGGGCCATGGGGCGGGCGCCCATGAGGGGATCGAAGCCCTTCTCGGCCAGGAACTCCTTGAGGGCGTCGGTGAAGATGGCTTCCACCTTCTTCTCGTGGAGCTGCTCTTCCAGCTGCATGAGGAACTTGTCCACCACCCGCAGGATGATGTCGTGGTCTAGGGGCTTGAACGAGATCACCGCGTCGAGCCGGTTGCGGAACTCCGGGGTGAACAGCCGCTTGATCTCGACCATCTCGTCGCCCACCTCCTTGTTGGAGGTGAAGCCCATCGCCGGCTTTTGCAGGTCGGCCGCTCCCGCGTTGGTGGTCATGATCACGATCACGTTGCGGAAGTCGGTCTTGCGCCCGTTGTTGTCGG
Organism: Oryzomicrobium sp.; assembly: GCF_021287045.1. Lineage (GTDB taxonomy): Bacteria > Pseudomonadota > Gammaproteobacteria > Burkholderiales > Rhodocyclaceae > Oryzomicrobium. The sequence goes on from NZ_JAJTBG010000001.1 coordinate 147,498, forward strand.
TCAGGGTGCCGTGGTCCATCACCTGCAACAGGATGTTGTAGATGTCCGGGTGGGCCTTCTCGATCTCGTCGAGCAGCAGAACCGCGTGGGGCTTCTTGTTGATGGCCTCGGTGAGCTGGCCGCCCTGGTCGAAACCTACGTAGCCCGGAGGCGCGCCGATCAGGCGCGACACGGCATGGCGCTCCATGTACTCCGACATGTCGAAGCGCACCAGTTCGATGCCCAGGCTGTAGGCCAACTGGCGGGCCACTTCGGTCTTGCCGACGCCGGTGGGGCCGGAGAAGAGGAAGGCACCGATCGGCTTGCCCGGGCTGCCCAGGCCGGAACGGGCCATCTTGATCGCCTTGGCCAGGGCGTCGATGGCCGGGTCCTGGCCGAACACCACGGCGCGCAGATCCCGGTCCAGGTTCTTCAGCGCGGCCCGGTCGTCATTGGACACGTGGGCCGGCGGGATGCGGGCGATCTTGGCCACGATGTCCTCGATCTCGGCCTTGCCGATCAGCTTCTTCTGCCGCGACTTGGGCAGGATGCGCTGGGCGGCGCCGGCCTCGTCGATCACGTCGATGGCCTTGTCCGGCAGGTGCCGGTCGTTGATGAACTTGGCCGACAACTCCACCGCCGAGGTCAGGGCGGCGTTCGAGTACTTGATGCCGTGGTGGGTCTCGAAACGGGACTTGAGGCCCTTGAGGATCTCGATGGTCTCGGCCACGGACGGCTCGGGCACGTCCACCTTCTGGAAGCGCCGCGACAGGGCGTGATCCTTCTCGAAGATGCCCCGGTACTCGGTATAGGTGGTGGCGCCGATGCACTTCAGCTGCCCGTTGGCCAGGGCCGGCTTGAGCAGGTTGGAAGCGTCCAGGGTGCCGCCCGAGGCCGAGCCGGCCCCGATCAGGGTGTGAATCTCGTCGATGAAGAGGATCGAATGGGGCGTGTCCTGCAACTGCTTGAGCACGCCCTTGAGGCGCTGCTCGAAGTCACCGCGGTATTTGGTGCCGGCGAGCAGGGCGCCCATGTCCAGGGCGTAGACGTGGGCGTCGGCCAGTACCTCGGGCACCTCGCCCTCGACGATGCGCCGCGCCAGGCCTTCGGCGATGGCGGTCTTGCCCACGCCGGCCTCGCCCACCAGCAGCGGGTTGTTCTTGCGCCGCCGGCACAGGGTCTGGATGACCCGCTCCAACTCCTTGTCACGGCCGATCAGCGGGTCGATCTTGCCCTGCAACGCCTGGGCGTTGAGGTTGATGGTGTAGTTCTCCAGGGGGCCGGAACCGCCGCGCTCCTCGCCCTCACCCTCGTGCTCGGCCTCGCTCTTGGGCGAGGACGGCGACTGGGGCACCTTGGCCACGCCGTGGGAAATGAAGTTCACCACGTCGAGGCGCGAGATGTTCTGCTTCTGCAGGAAGTACACCGCGTGGGAGTCCTTCTCGCCGAAGATGGCCACCAGCACGTTGGCGCCGTTGACCTCCTTCTTGCCCGAGGACTGCACGTGCAGGATCGCCCGCTGGATGACGCGCTGAAAACCCAGGGTCGGCTGGGTGTCGATGTCGGCGTCGCCCGAGACGGTGGGCGTGTGTTCGGTGACGAAATCGGTCAGATCGCGCCGCAGTTGTTCCAGGTTGGCGCCGCAGGCCCGCAGGGCTTCCGCCGCCGAGGGGTTGTCGAGCAGGGCCAGCAGCAGGTGCTCCACGGTGATGAACTCGTGACGCTTCTGCCGGGCCTCCACGAACGCCATGTGAAGGCTGACTTCGAGTTCCTGAGCGATCATTTAATTTTCCTCCATGATGCACGCCAGCGGGTGCTGGTGCTGACGGGCGAAAGACGTGACCTGTTCCACTTTGGTCGCCGCGATGTCCCGGGGGTAGACCCCGCAGACGCCTCGTCCGTCGTTATGAACTTGGAGCATGATTCGGGTCGCTTGTTCTCGGTTGAGCGAAAAAAAACGCTCGAGAACTTCGACCACGAAGTCCATGGGGGTGAAGTCGTCGTTGAGAATGACCACTTTGTAGAGGGGGGGAGGCGAAAGGCGGGTTTTGACCGCTTCGAGGGATTCGCCGCCGGAGGAGCGTGTGCGTGTTGCCATGCAATGGATTCTAAGCGTTCGCAACGATTCTGCAACGTCGCTCGAGAGGCCCGGAAATAGGGTGCAAAAAATGCTTGACGGATAGCGAGAAACCATCGTACAAAAGCGCTGGTGTTCGATTCTATGCGGGTCCCGGGGGGTTTTGGCTATCCCGTTTCGCACCGGCAGCGCCCACCGCTGACGGGAATCAGACATTAAGTGGGCACACGGGGATTAATAAATAAACCCGGGGCTTTTGAGTATTGAGTAGAAAGGAAGTTGTAAAAATGGCAACTGGTACCGTTAAGTGGTTCAACGATGCTAAGGGCTTCGGGTTCATCACTCCGGACGACGGCGGCGAGGATCTGTTTGCTCACTTCTCGGCGATCACCATGAATGGTTTCAAGACGCTGAAGGAGGGGGAGAAGGTGTCCTTCGATGTGACCCAGGGTCCGAAGGGCAAGCAAGCTTCCAACATCCAGCGCGCCTAATCCCTTAGGCGAGCAGGAAGACGAAGGCCCGTCAGTCGCAAGACTGGCGGGCCTTTGTCGTTGTCGGGCTGCGTATGGGGGCGCGGGGCGTGGAATTAGGCGCTTTCCGCCTGCCAGTGGCCGGATTTTCCGCCGGCTTTTTCCAGCAGGCGCAGGGACTCGATGGCCATGCCCCGATCCGCCGCCTTGCACATGTCGTAGATGGTGAGGAGGCCGACGCTGGCGGCGGTGAGTGCCTCCATTTCCACCCCGGTACGGCCGGTGCATTCGGCGGTGGCGGTGCAGGTGACGGTGCTGGCGGCGTCGTCCAGGGCGAACTCTACCGCCACCCGGGTCAGGGCGATGGGGTGGCACAGGGGGATCAGGTCGGCGGTGCGCTTGGCGCCCTGGATGGCGGCGATGCGGGCGATGCCCAGCACGTCGCCCTTTTGGGCGTTGCCTTCCCGGATCAGGGCCAGGGTTTCCGGGAGCATCCGGATCGTGCCCACGGCCACGGCCCGGCGCGCCGTCTCCGTCTTGCCGCCCACGTCCACCATGTGGGCCTGGCCGGCGGCGTCGAAGTGGGTGAGGGGGGGGGCGGGCTGATCGGCCATGGCGGAATCGTCGAAAAGGAGTGTAAGCGGGGGTAAAAGCGGTCTCCCCACAAGCCACCGTCAGTCGTAGGGCAAGTCGTGCCGGGAGAGCGCTGATATTATAGCGCCCATGGTTTGCGCTCCCTCCCTACGGCGCCCCCTGGCGCTGGCTTTTGCCCTGCTGCTGGCCTTCGGGCCGAGCGGCCCGCTGCGTGCCGAAGGGCTGCCCGACCTGGGCGATGCCGCCCAGGCCGACGTTTCGCCCCAGATGGAAAAGAAGGTCGGTGAACAGATCTTCAACGACATCCGCCGCGACCCGGATTACCTCAACGATCCGGAGATCACCGACTACCTGAACCGGATCGGCGGGCGGCTGACGGCGGCCAGCCCGGACCCGGCCTTCGGCTATACCTTCTTCGCCCTCAAGGACCCCACGATCAACGCCTTCGCCACCTTCGGCGGCTACGTGGGCGTCAATACCGGGCTGCTCACCGCCGCCCAGACCGAGTCCGAACTGGCCGGGGTGCTGGCCCACGAAATTTCCCACGTCACCCAGCACCACCTAGCCCGGGGCATCGCCAAGGACAAGCAGACCTCGATCGCCTCCATGGTGGCCCTGGCCCTGGGCATCCTGGCAGCCCGCTCCAACACCCAGGTGGCTGGCGCCGCCATGGTGTCGGCCCAGGCTGGCGCCATCCAGTCGTCCCTGGCCTTTTCCCGGGAGTTCGAGCGGGAGGCGGACCGGATCGGCTTCCAGACTATGCAGAAGGCCGGCTTCGACCCTCACGGCATGGCCGACTTCTTCGCCCGCCTGCAACAGGCCACCCGGCTCTACGAAAACAACGCCCCGGCCTACCTGCGCACCCACCCCCTGACGGTGGAGCGGATCGCCGACATGCAGAACCGGGTGCAGAACCTGCCCTACCGGCAGGTCACCGACAGCCCCGACTTCCAGTTGGTGCGGGCCAAGGTGCGCTCCATGGACGGCACCCCCAAGGAGGCGGTGGCCTATTTCGAGCAGTTGCTGCGCGAACACAAGTACGTCAGCGAATCCGCCGCCCACCTGGGTCTGGCCCGGGCCGCCCTGCGCGCCAACGACACGGCCCTGGCCGAGCGGGAGTTGCAGGTCCTGCGCCGGGCCAAGCTCAATTCGGCCATGGTCGATAGCCTGGCGGCGGAAATCCGCATGGCCGCCGGCGACAAGGCCGGCGCCGAGGCCGCCTACCGGGACGGCCTGAAGCGCTTCCCCTTCGCTCGGGGGCTGATCTACGGGCTGGGCGACACCCTCTACGCCACCAACCGTTTCACCGACGCGGCGGCCTTTGCCGAGAACCAGATCCAGACCTATCCCCAGGACCCGTCCTTCTACTTCCTGCTGGCCAAGAGCCAGGCCGCCCTGGGCCGCCAGCTCGCCCAGCACCGGGCCCTGGCCGAGGCCTACGCCTTGCAGGGGCAGACCGCCCAGGCGGTGGAGCAGCTCACCCTGGCCCAGCGCGCCGGCGACGGCAACTTCTACGACCAGTCGGTGGTGGAAGCCCGGCTCAAGGAGCTGAAGGCCCGGCTGGCGGAGGAAAAACGGCGCTGACCCGCCCCTGACGCCGGCCATGGATGGAGTAGAATGGTCGGCGCTGCGGTGCCCCGCCCCGGGCCGCTTGATCGCTGGGGAGCGGGGGATTCGCAGGCCGTGCCGGCGGCTCGCTCCGATGCCGCTTCTGCCCGATCCCGCCTCTTTCCTGCACGACGCCATGACCACTCCTGCCTTCGACCGCGAGCTCGACGTAAAGGGCCTCAACTGCCCCCTGCCCATCCTCCGCACCAAGAAAACCTTGGCAGAGATGAGTTCGGGCCAAGTGCTCAAGGTGCTCGCCACCGACCCGGGGTCGGTCAAGGACTTCCAGGCCTTCGCCCGGCAGACCGGCAACGAGCTGCTCGGCAGCGACGAAGACAGCCAGGTCTTCTCCTTCTTCCTCAAGCGCAAGTAAGCCTTTAGCCTCAAGCCCCGCTTGGGGCCTGCGGCCCCAGGGCCGTTCCATCGCCGTGGCCGCAGACGCTTTCCCTTTTCTTCCCCTGCCCGACGCCCCGCTTCCCGGGGCGTTCGCCCTGCTCGACGACGGGGCCGGTGGCGCCTGGTACTACCATGGCCTGGTAGCCGCCTGTACCGTGGACGGCCCCGCCGCCTGGGAGGCGACCCTGGACCGGGTTGCCGCCTGGAATGACGCCGGCCACACGGTAGTCGCCGCCCTGGGCTATGAGCTGGGACTGGCCCTGGAACCGGCCGTGGGCGTAGCGCCGCCGCCCGGCCCCCTGGCCCGTTTCTGGTGCTTCGAGAGCCGCGACCACCTGGACGGAACGGCGCGCCAGGCTTGGCTTTCCGCGTGGCAGTCGTCAAACCCCGCGTGGATAGGCGATCTCCAGCCTGCCATGGCGGAGATGCCCTATCGGCGCGGGGTTCAGCGCATCCGTGATTACATCGCCGCCGGCGATTGCTACCAAGTCAATTTCACCTTCCCCGTCACCGGCCGCTGCATCGGCCATCCCCTGCGTCTCTACGCCGACCTGTGCGCCCGCCAGCCGGTGGGCTGCGGCGGCGTGGTGATGCACGACGAGGGCGCCATCCTGTCGCTGTCGCCGGAGCTGTTCCTCGAACGCCAGGGCGCCCGGCTCGTCTCCCGGCCGATGAAGGGCACCGCCCCGCGGGGCGCCACGCCGGCCGAGGACGCGGCGGCCCGGGCGGCCCTGGCCGCCTCCGCCAAGGACCGGGCCGAGAACGTGATGATCGTGGACCTGATCCGCAACGACCTGGCCCGGGTGGCGGAAACGGGATCGGTGACGGTGGAGCGCCTGTTCGACGTCGAGCCCTATCCCACGGTATTGCAGATGACCTCCACCGTGGCGGCGACCCAGCGCCCCAACGCCGGGCTGGCCGAGATCCTGGCGGCCCTCTTTCCCTGCGGCTCGATCACTGGCGCCCCCAAGGTGCGGGCCATGCAGATCGTCGCCGAACTGGAGGGGGAACCCCGGGGGCTGTACACCGGCAGCCTGGGCTGGATCGCGCCGGGGGGCGACTTCCGCTTCAACGTGGCCATCCGCACCGTCGAGCTGGCCCGGGACGGCACCCTGCGCCTGGGGGTGGGCAGCGGCATCACCTATGGCTCCGATCCGGCGGCGGAATACCGGGAGTGCCTGCTCAAGGCCCGCTTTCTCACCGATGCCGCCCTCGCAGGGGATGTGGCCCAGGCGCCGCGTCTGATCGAAACCCTGCGCTTGGAGGTGGATGCCGGCGGTGCCCGCTACCCCCGGCTGGACGGCCACCGGGCCCGGGTGACCCGCTCGGCGGCAGCTCTCGGTTTCGTCTGCGACTGGCTGGCCGTAGCGCGGGCACTGGAACAGGCCGGAGCGGAGGCCCGCCGCGAATGGGCGCAAGCCGGCCAGGCCGGCGGCTCCCCCGCCGCCTGGCGGGTACGCCTGACCCTGGGCCGGAGCGGCGATGTGGAAATCGCCCGGGCGCCCCTCGACCCCTTGCCCGCCGGTCCCCTGGCCTTGCTGCCGGCGGCCGAGCCGGTGGATTCCCGGGACGGCTGGCTGGCCCACAAGACCACCGTGCGCGGCCGCTACGACCGGGCCCTGACCGGCCTGGCCGCCACGCCGGAAGTCTTCGACGTGCTCTACTGCAACGAGCGCGGCGAAGTGGCCGAAGGGGCGCGCAGCACCCTGTTCGCCCGCATCGATGGCCGCCTGCTGACCCCGCCCCTGGCCTGCGGGGTGTTGCCCGGGGTGCTGCGCGCCGAGTTGCTGGCCCGGGGCGCGGCCGAGGAAGCGATACTGACCCCCGCCGACCTGCAACGCGCCGAGGCCCTCTATTGCGGCAACGCCCTGCGCGGGCTGGTACCGGTGCACCTGCGGGATTGATGCGGCGCCCGGGGCGCGCACTGCCCGCCGGGTGCCTGTGACACGGAATGAGAAAGCCGCCCGAAGGCGGCTTTCTCATTGGCGTTGCCGGCAGTACCGGCACCGGGGCTCCGGATCAGCCGCCCAGCTTGGCCAGTTGCGGCTTGAGCTGCTCCAGGGTGGCAGAGAAATCGGCCAGGCGCTTCTTCTCCTGATCCACCACCGCCGCCGGGGCCCGGGCGACGAAGCTCTCGTTACCGAGCTTGGCCGAGGCCCGGGAAATCTCGCCTTCGAGGCGGGCGATTTCCTTGGACAGGCGTTCCTTCTCGGCGGTCACGTCGATCTCCACCTGAAGCATCAGACGGGTTTCGCCGGCCACGGCCACCGGGGCCAGGCTGTCGGCGGGCAGGTCGTCCACCACGCTGATCTCGGAGAGGCGTGCCAGGGCAGCCAGGTAGGGCAGGTGCGGCGCCAGCTCGGCAGCATCGCCGGCCACCACCAGGGGCGCCTTCACCGACGGGGAGATGGTCATCTCGCCGCGCAGGTTGCGGCAGGCCGACACCAGGGCCTTAAGGCGCTCCACCTTGGCCTCGGATTCCGGGTCGATGCGGGCCGGGTTGGCCTCCGGATAGGGGGCGAGCATGATCGACGGGTGGGTCTTGCGCCCGGCGATGGGGGCCACGGTCTGCCACAGCTCTTCGGTGATGAAGGGCAGCAGCGGGTGGGCCAGGCGCAGGATGGTTTCCAGCACCCGCACCAGGGTGCGCCGGGCGCCCCGGGCCAGGGCGTCGTCGCTGCCGTTGATCTGCACCTTGGCCAGTTCCACGTACCAGTCGCAGAACTCGTCCCAGACGAAGCGGTAGATGGCCTGGGCAAGCAGGTCGAAGCGGTAGTCGGTGAAATACTGGGCGACTTCCGCTTCCAGGCGTTGCAGCTGGCTGACGATCCAGCGGTCGGCGAAGCTGAACTGGAGCGGTGCGGCGCCCGGGGTGGCCGGGCAGGAGCCGTCGGCGGCCTGGCTGTGTTCGAGGGCCAGGTCGTGGCCTTCCACGTTCATCAGCACGAAGCGGGTGGCGTTCCACAGCTTGTTGCAGAAGTTGCGGTAGCCCTCGCAGCGGTTCAGGTCGAACTTGATGTCGCGGCCCGGGCTGGCCAGGCTGGCGAAGGTGAAGCGCAGGGCGTCGGTGCCGAAGGCGGGGATGCCGTCGGGGAATTCCTTGCGGGTCTTCTTCTCGATCTGGGCGGCCTGCTTGGGGTTCATCAGGCCGAAGGTGCGTTTCTTGACCAGGTCTTCGATACCGATGCCGTCGATCAGGTCGATGGGGTCGAGCACGTTGCCCTTGGACTTGGACATCTTCTGGCCTTCGCCGTCGCGGATCAGGCCGTGCACATAGACGTGCTTGAACGGGATCTTGCCGGTGATGTGCTTGGTCATCATGACCATGCGCGCCACCCAGAAGAAGATGATGTCGAAGCCCGTGACCAGCACGGAGGAGGGCAGGTACAGATCCAGGGCCGGGTTGGACTTGGCCGGGTATTCGGGGGTCCAGTCCAGGGTGGAGAAGGGCCACAGGGCGGAGGAGTACCAGGTGTCCAGCACGTCCGCATCCCGGGTCAGCTGGCCGGCGTAACCGGCGGCATCGGCCTGGGCCCGGGCCTCCTCTTCGTTGTGGGCGACGAAGACTTCGCCGTTCACACCGTACCAGGCGGGAATCTGGTGGCCCCACCACAGCTGGCGGGAGATGCACCAGTCCTGGATGTTGTTGAGCCACTGGTTATAGGTGTTCACCCAGTTTTCCGGGTAGAACTTGATCTCGCCGGACTGCACCACGTCCAGGGCCTTCTCGGTGATGGACTTGCCGTCCTCGCCCGGTTTGGACATGGCGACGAACCACTGGTCGGTGAGCATGGGCTCGATGACCACGCCGGTACGGTCGCCGCGGGGCACCTTGAGCTTGTGCTTGTCGGTCTTTTCCAGGATGCCCAGGGCTTCCAGGTCTTCCACCACCACCTTGCGGGCATCGAAACGGTCCAGGCCCCGGTACTTCTCGGGGGCGTGGTCGTTGATCTTGCCGTCCAGGGTGAGAATAGAGATGAGGGGCAGGTTGTGGCGCTGGCCCACGGCGTAGTCGTTGAAGTCGTGAGCCGGGGTGACCTTGACCACGCCGGTGCCGAATTCCATGTCCACATAGGCGTCGGCGATGACCGGAATTTCCCGGTCGGTGAGGGGCAGCTTCACCATCTTGCCGATGAGGTGCTTGTAGCGCTCATCTTCCGGGTGGACCATGACGGCGGTATCGCCCAGCATGGTCTCGGGCCGGGTGGTGGCCACGGTCAGGGTGGCACTGCCGTCTGCCAGGGGGTAGCGGATGTGCCACATGAAACCGTCTTCCTCTTCCTGCACCACTTCCAGGTCGGAGACGGCGGTGTGCAGCTTCGGGTCCCAGTTCACCAGGCGCTTGCCGCGGTAAATCAGGCCTTCCTTGTAGAGGCGGACGAAGGATTCGGTGACGATCTTGTTGAGGCCGGCGTCCATGGTGAAGCGTTCCCGCTTCCAGTCCGGGCTGGTGCCCAGGCGGCGCATCTGGCGGGTGATGGTGCCGCCGGAGTATTCCTTCCACTCCCACACCTTCTCCAGAAACTTCTCCCGGCCCAGGTCGTGGCGGGAAATGCCCTGGGCGTCCAGCTGGCGCTCCACCACGATCTGGGTGGCGATGCCGGCGTGGTCGGTGCCCGGCTGCCACAGGGTGTTGCGACCCTTCATCCGGTAGTAGCGGGTGAGGGCATCCATGATGGTCTGGTTGAAGCCGTGGCCCATGTGCAGGGTGCCGGTGACATTGGGCGGCGGCAGCAGGATGCAGAAGGACTGGTCGGCGGGCTTGGTGGTGTCCAGGCCGGCGGCGAAGTAGCCGCTTTCTTCCCAGGCGGGGTACCAGCGGCCTTCGATGGCGGCGGGTTCAAAGCTCTTGGCGAGTTCCATGGCGAACGGTGGCGAGACTGGATGGAGGCGAAGGCGGATGCGGGCGCATCCGGATCGATGGATCGATAGAAGGCCGGTCCGGCGGCGGAGTGCGGAAAGGCAGGCCGGGCGCTGGCGGAAAACCGGAAATTATACCCGACCGGAGCCGGCCCTCCCGGCGGTGTGCCGTGGGGGCGGCTTGCCGGGAGTCAGGCTGGGTGTCGCGCCGTGAAGGAGGCGGCGGCTCAGGCCACGATTCAGGCCGGATGGTCCCCGTCGGGCAGGGGCGGGGTGGCGTGGAGCAGGTCGGCCAGGGCGCCTTCGATGGCCGCCTGGGTGGCGGCTTCGATGCGCTGGCGCAGCACGGCCTGGGCGGCCTCCTGGGCCTCGGCGACGATGTCGGGCAGGGCGGCGGTGAGGCGGGCTTCCAGGGCCCGGGCCAGGTCGGCGGACAGGGGGGTGACCAGGGAGACAGGCGGGCCTTCCTCGCTGCCGGTAGGACGGGGCGGGGCGCCCGCGGCCACGAAAGGTGGCAGCGTTTCCAGGAGGGAAGCGCGAACCTCGGGTGTGGGCTGGGCAGGAAGCGTGAAATCTTCGGCCGGCAGAGCTAGGAGAGGTGCGGGCGGTTCCGTCGCTGCCGTCGTGTCGGATTCGGGCGCAGGTTCGGCCGCGGCGACGTTCACCACCTCGGTCAGCAGGGGGAAGTCTTCTTCGTCGTTGGCGGCCGCCTGGGGCTCGTTGGCGGCTTCCACGGGCGGGGCCACGGGAGCGATGGCGACGAAGCGGCGCCGCTTGGGGGCGTTGTCGTCGCCGCCGGGCGGGGGAGGGAAGGAGGTCACGGTCAGGGCTCGGGTGCGGGGGAAGGGCGTGCCGGCCGTCAGTGGGCCCGCTGCCCCAGGTCGTGGAAGCTTACCGCGCAGCCGGCCTGTTTGTAGTGGCCGACCCGTTCCCGGCCGGGCAGCCGTTCGGCCTCGTCCTGGCCGATGATCTCGAGGATGCGCTCGAAGCGCTCGTAGCCCTCGGGTACCGCGGCGCCCAGGTTGAGCAGCAGCGGCGTGCCGAGGCCGGGAGGCAGCTCGTCCAGGTGGCGGGCGATCAGGACCGGGGTTTCGCCGGCCAGGGGGGAGTCGGCCCGGCAGTGGGGGGTGAAGGACAGGGCCGGCAGGGACCATAGCTGCCGGTCGAAGGCCTGGGCGATCCGCTCGTCCGGGGCCACCACCACCAGCGGCTGGCGGCTGGCGAAGCTCTTGTGGGCGAGCTTCACCGCCACCAGCAGGCGGTCCGGGACGTTGTGGTAGAAATCCACCCGGGGCGTGGCCATGGCGGGCTCAGTCGATCTTGCCGGCCCGCTTGAGCAGGAAGTGGGCGAGCAGGGGCACCGGGCGGCCGGTGGCGCCCTTGTCGGCGCCGGATTTCCAGGCGGTGCCGGCGATGTCCAGGTGGGCCCAGTCGTACTTCTTGGTGAAGCGGGACAGGAAGCAGGCGGCGGTGATCGAGCCGGCGGCGCGGCCGCCGATGTTGGCCATGTCGGCGAAGGGGCTCTTCAGCTGTTCCTGGTAGTCGTCCCACAGGGGCATGTGCCAGGCCCGGTCGAAGGCTTCCTCGCCGGAGGTGAGCAGTTCCCGGGCCAGGGTCTCGTTGTTGGCGAACAGGCCGCTGGCGACGTGGCCCAGGGCGATCACGCAGGCGCCGGTGAGGGTGGCCACGTCCACCACCACCTCGGGCTCGAAGCGCTCGGCGTAGGTCAGGGCGTCGCACAGCACCAGGCGCCCCTCGGCGTCGGTGTTGAGGATTTCGACGGTCTGGCCGGACAGGGAAGTGACAATGTCGCCAGGCTTGCTGGCGGCGCCGCCGGGCATGTTCTCGCTGGCCGGCACCAGGGCCACCAGATTGATGGGCAGCTTCATCATGGCGGCGGCGCGGATGGTGCCGAGCACGCTGGCGGCGCCGCACATGTCGTACTTCATCTCGTCCATCTCGGGGGCAGGCTTGAGCGAGATGCCCCCGGTGTCGAAGGTGATGCCTTTGCCGACCAGCACCACGGGTTTCTGGCTGGCGTCGGCGCCCTTGTGCTGCAGGACGATGAACTTGGGCGGCTGGTGGCTGCCCCGGGCCACGGAGAGGAGGGCGCCCATGCCCAGGGTCTCCAGGTCGGCCCGTTCCAGCACCTGACATTCCAGGCCCAGGTCCTTGCTCATTTCCAGGGCCTGTTCGGCCAGGTAGGTGGGGGTGCACACGTTGCCGGGCAGGTTGCCCAGGTTCTTGGCGAAGGACACGCCGTCGGCGATGGCCAGGCCCTGGGCCAGGGCTTCCTCGGCGGGGGCCAGTTCGTTGCGCCGCTCCACGGCGAAGGTGAGCTTGCGCAGGGGGCGGCGGACCTCGTCCTTCTTGCTCTTGAAACGGTCGAAGCGGTAGACGGTTTCCTGGGCCACCAGGGCGGCCTGGCGGATGCGCCAGCCCACGTCGCGGCGCTTGACGCCGGTTTCGGTGAGGAACACCACGCCGTCGAAGGAACCCGTCTCGTTGAGGGTTTTGACGGCGGCGCGCAGGGCCGAGCAGTATTCCTTTTCGCGGAATTCCTTTTCCTTGCCCAGGCCGACCAGCAGGACCCGGTCGCACAGGGTGCCGGGAACGTTGTGCAGCAGCAGGGTGGAGCCGAGCTTTCCTTCCATGTCGCCCCGCCGGATGATGTCCGACAGGTAGCCGCGGGCCGCATTGTCAATGAGTTCGGCAGGAAGCGTCAGCTTGCGGGGTTCAAAAACACCGACCACCACACAGGCGCTGCGCTGTTTTTCCGGGCTGCCGCTTTTTATGCTAAATTCCATGACCTGCTCCTTACGGGGCGAATTTTCACAAATTCGGCGAAAATTTCATTATCGCCACCTTTTTCCGCAAAAGTCAAAGCATGGTGTTCGCGCGCGCCGCCCGGCGTGAGTTCGGTCAGAACGCGGCAGCCATTTTCGTGGCGCTGTTCGCGATTCTCATCACCACCCAGTTGATCCGCCTGCTCGGCCAGGCGGCGGGAGGCAAGATTGCGCCTTCCGCAGTGGCGGCGCTGATGGGCTTCGGCGCCCTGTCCTATCTGCATGTCCTCCTGTCGCTGACGGTCTTCATCGCCATCTTGATGGCGGTTTCGCGTAGTTATCGCGATTCCGAGATGGTGGTGTGGTTTTCCTCCGGTCATTCCTTGGCCGGCTGGATTCGGCCGGTGGCCTTGTTCATCTTTCCCCTGGTGGTGCTGGTGGCGATCACCGCCCTCTTCCTCACCCCCTGGTCCTTGACCCAGAGCGCCGACTACCGGCAGAAGGTGTCCGACCGTCAGGAGGCGGAGCAGGTCTCGCCCGGCGCCTTCCATGAAATCCGTTCCGGCAGCACGGTGGTCTTCGTCGAATCCCTGGGCGAGAACGAGGCGAACATCGGCCAGGTATTTGTCGCCTCCTTGCAGCACGGCCGCCAGGGGGTGATGGTGGCTCGCCAGGGGCATCAGGAATACGCCCCCAACGGCGACCGCTTCGTGGTCCTGGAGAACGGCCGGCGCTACGACGTGGAGCCCGGCGCCGCCGACGCCCGGGTGCTGGACTTCCAGCGCTACGCGGTGCGCATCGAGACTCGCGAGTCCCGGGGGGTGGAGCAGACCCCGTCGCGGGCCTTCATCACCGATCTGGTGCGCCAGCGCGGCAAGGACAACGATGCCGAGCTGTTCTGGCGCCTGTCCCAGCCCCTGTCGATGCTGGTGCTGGCGTTCCTGGCCGTGCCTCTGGGCTACGTCAATCCCCGGGCCGGGCGCTCGGCCAACATGCTCCTGGCGCTGCTCACCTTCGCCATCTATCTCAACCTGAACTCCATCGTTCAGGCCTGGGTGGGGCAGGGCAAGATCGGTCTGTTCCCGGCGCTGCTGGCGCTCCACGGCGGCATGGCCCTGTTCATTCCGGTTCTGTTCTACCGCCGCATCGCGGTCAAACCCTTGCTGCGCTTCCGGTCATGATCCACCGTCGTCACATCCAGCGCGAGGTGGTCGCGGCCAGCCTCCTGATCCTGGCCGGGTTCATCGCCCTGTTCGGCTTCTTCGACCTGCTCGGCGAGCTGCGTGACGTGGGCAAGGGCAGCTACCGGCTGACCCAGGCGGTGCTCTACACCCTGTTGATCCTGCCGGGGCGCATCTATGAACTGATGCCGGTGGCGGTGCTGATCGGCACCCTCTACGCCCTGTCCACCCTGGCGCGCCATTCCGAGATCACCGTGCTGCGGGCCTCGGGCCTGTCCACCTGGCGCCTGCTGGTGGTGCTGTTCCGTGCGGCGGCCTGGTTCGCCCTGGCGGCCTTCCTCATCGGCGAAGTCGTCGCCCCCGCCTCGGAACAGGCGGCCAAGACCCTGCGGGTCAAGGCGATCAGCGGCGTGGTGGCCCAGGATTTCAGTTCCGGCCTGTGGGTCAAGGACGGTCCCAATTTCGTGAACGTCAAGCAGGTGATGCCGGATGGCGAGCTGCGCGGCGTGCGCATCTATCAGTTCGACCCCGAATTGCGCCTGGTGGCGGTGAGCGATGCCGAGACCGGTACCTACCTGGACGGTGGCAATCCGGACGGCAACTGGCGCCTCGACCAGGTCGTCAGCACCCGTTTCGAGGGCGAGCGAGCAACGGTGGACAAGCGTCCCGAGCTGTTCTGGCGCTCGGCCCTCTCGCCGGAAATCCTCACCGTCCTGCTGGTGGACCCGGACCGCATGTCGGTGCTCAGCCTGGTGACCTACATCCGCCATCAGGCAGAAAACAAGCTGCGCACCGATGCCTACGAGATCGCGCTGTGGAAGAAGCTGGCCTACCCCTTCGCCTCGCTGGTGATGGTCGCCCTGGCGCTGCCCTTCGGCTACACCCACAGCCGGGTCAGCGGTGTGGCGCTCAAGCTCTTCGGTGGCGTCATGCTCGGCGTGTTCTTCCACATGCTCAACGGGCTGTTCTCCAGCCTGGGGGTGATCAACAGCTGGCCGCCCCTGGCCAGCGCCTTCGCGCCGACGATCCTGTTCATGTTCGCCGCCGGCGCCATGTTGTGGTGGGTGGAGCGGCGCTAGTTGCGCTTCGCCAAGGTTGAATCCATGAAAAAAGCGCCCTAATGGGCGCTTTTTTCATGGGCAGTGTCTTGCGGTTTCTTGGATTTAGCGCGGCAGGGCAACGATCCGGGTGCCGGCCAGGCGATCGTGGAGGAATTGCCGGTCCCGGTCGAACAGGCTCCAGAGCAGGCCGACGCCAAGCAGGGCGCTGGGCCAGGCGACCAGGTAGCGGATCATGCCCTGGAACGGGGTCACCGGGCGGCCCCGGGCGTCCTCCAGGCGCAGGCGCCAGGTCTTCATGGCCAGGGTCTGGCCGCCGTGCAGCCAGAACCACAGGAAGTAGAGGGCCAGCAGCAGGAACAGATGGGTCCAGAGGATGCCTGGGCTGGCCAGCCGGTGCAGCAGGGCGCCGATCAGCAGGTGGGGGGTAAGGAAGCCGACGGCGACGACGCCTGCCAGCAGCAGGCTTTCGTAGACCATGGCCAGCAGCCGGCGGGAGAGGGGGGCTGCTGGATGACGGGGTGCAGAGGTGGGGGCGGGGCGGTCGGGGGCGGTCAAGGGGTGGGCGGGGAAAGTTGGTTCCACAAGGATTTTATCGAACCTTCCTGGGCCGCGGGGGAGTTGGGGGCGGGTTGCTGTTGTGCTGGCGCTTCGGGATTAGCGGGGACGGCGGGGGGCGTTGCCGCTGCCGTGCTGGTCCCGGCCGCGGGGGCGGGGACGGCAATACGCGGCGGCGTGGTTGCCCCCGGGCTGCCGGGGCGCCGCGGCAGGGCGGAATTGCTCTTGGCGGCGTTGGCCTGCTTGGCCTTGGCGGCCTGGGTCAGGCGCTCCCGTTCCTCTTCGGGCAGGTTTTCGTATTCCTGCCATTTTTGCAGCATCGCTTCCCGCTTTTCCGGCGGCAGGCGGCTCAGGGTGGCGAACTTGCTGCGGGCGTCGCGCCGCTCCTGGGGCGTCAGTTCAACCCAGGCGCGCATGCGGGCCTGGATGCGCTCCTGTTCTTCGGCCGGCAGGCGGCTGTAGCGCTCGGCGATGCCCAGCCATTTCTTGCGCCGCACGTTGTCCATCTTGTCCCACTCGTTGGCGAGGGGGGCCAGGATGCGGTGCTGCGCGGCGCTCAGGTGGGCCCAGTCGGGCTGGCTGGGCGTGACGACGCGCGCCGCCGGGGAGGCATTGACCACCGTGGGCACGCCGGAAACCGGCATCGGGGCCGGTGCTTCCCGGTGGCGGCTGCCCCATACCGCCAAGCCGGCCACGCCGGCGGCGATACAGGCGCCGACGATTACTGCTCGCTTGCGCTGCTGCCGTGGAGCCATGCGTCGAAGCCTTTGTCGAGGTAGGCGTTCACGGGCAGGTCGGCGGACAGCAGGGCGCTATCCACGTCTTCCAGGTCGCTCAGGGAATTCTGCGCCTGCCAGTAGAAGCCGGTGGCCAGGACGAGCAGAAGCACCACCGCCGCCAGCCAGGGGGTGAGGTGGGCCCGGCTGTCGTGGAATACGCCGGCCAGACCAGCAAAGCGGCCTACACGGACGGTGACCCGCTTCTGGCGGGCCAGGGCTTGGTGGCGGGCGGCGCTCAGGCGGGCCGAGGTGCTCGAATCGAGCTGACGCAGCCCGGCGTCCAGCGTCAGGGCGACGCTGCGGGCGAATTGCGTTTCGTTCATAGGGAAATTCCTTTGGCCTTGAGTGCCGCCGCCAGGGTGTGGGTGGCACGGGAACAGTGGGTTTTCACGCTTCCTTCGGAGCAGCCCATGGCGGCAGCGGTTTCGGCAACATCCAACTCTTCCCAGTAACGCATGAGGAAGGCTTCCCGTTGACGTGGCGGCAGCTTGGCGAGTTCGCTTTCGATGATGGCGATGATCTGTCCTTGCGTGAAGCGGGTTTCCGGGGTCTCCAGGTTGCTGGCGCCGTCATTGCCGCCGATGATTTCCAGGGGGTCGGCGGTTTCGTCGTCGTCCGGGGCAAGGGAGGAAAGGAGGGTGGTCCAGGTGCTGCGCACCTTGCTGCGGCGAAAATAGTCGCGGATGGCGTTCTGCAGGATGCGCTGGAAGAGCATGGGCAGCTCTTCGGCGGGGCGGTCGCCATAGCTTTCGGCCAGCTTGAGCATGGCGTCCTGGACGAGGTCGAGGGAGGTCTCCTCGTTCTGCGTGGCGAAGATGGCCTGCTTGAAGGCGCGCCGCTCCACCGATGCGAGAAAGTCGGACAGTTCCTGTGGGGTGGCCAGAATGTACCTCGGGATTGCGGGCGGTGGGGGTGGGGCGGGGGCGGCGAAGGGGGCATCCGGCGGCTGCCGGGCAGTGTTTTTCGGCCCCCCGTAAGCCTTGACCAATCGCGGGGGAGTCAGTAATTTAGCGGACTTTTCCGCCCTTGCCGAGCGCATTTGCGCCGGATGCGGGCGAAGCGGGAATCTGCGCGGACCGGGCTTGCCAGCCGTGCGCCGGAGGCCCGTTCCTGACGCTTCGGAACGCGTCGCGCATTGGCGCGGCGGCGATCCGGGCGGCGGCCGGAAAACCTGCGCCCCTAGGCGCTTTCCGGCTTCAGGCCAGGCCGTGCGCGGCGTGGGTGCGGATGACGCTCCCGGCGGCGCGCGGCGAACAAAACACAGGCAACAGGCACTCAGGGCCACTGCAATGCACATCACCGGCGCGGAAATTGTAATCAGGTGCCTCCAGGAAGAAAAGGTCGAGCATGTGTTCGGCTACCCTGGCGGCGCGGTGCTCCACCTCTACGACGCACTCTTTCAGCAGGATCAGGTCAAGCACATCCTGGTGCGTCACGAACAGGCGGCGGTCCATGCCGCCGATGCCTATTCCCGCTGTTCCCAGAAGGTCGGCGTGGCCCTGGTGACCTCGGGCCCCGGCGCGACCAACGCGGTGACCGGCATCGCCACCGCCTACATGGATTCGATTCCCCTGGTGATCATTTCCGGCCAGGTGCCTACCGCCGCCATCGGCCTGGACGCCTTCCAGGAAGTGGACACCGTCGGTATCACCCGGCCCTGCGTCAAGCACAACTTCCTGGTGAAGGACGTGCGCGACATCGCCGACACCATCAAGAAGGCCTTCTATCTGGCCCGCACCGGCCGACCCGGCCCGGTGCTGGTGGACATTCCCAAGGACATCTCCGCCCAGAGCGCCGACTTCGAATACCCGAAGACGGTGCAGATGCGCTCCTACAACCCCATCGTCAAGGGGCACCTGGGCCAGATTCGCAAGGCCGCCCAGCTGCTGCTCGAAGCCAAGCGGCCGATGATCTACGTGGGCGGCGGGGTGATCCTGTCCGACGCCGCGACCAAGCTCACTGCCCTGGCCAAGCGCCTCGGTTTCCCGGTGACCCAGACCCTGATGGGGCTGGGCTCCTTCCCGGCCTCCGACGCCCAGAACCTGGGCATGCTCGGCATGCACGGCACCTACGAGGCCAACATGGCCATGCAGCACTGCGACGTGCTGCTCGCCGTGGGCGCCCGCTTCGACGACCGGGTGATCGGCAATCCGGGCCATTTCTCCCAGGTGCCGCGCAAGATCGTGCACATCGACATCGACCCCTCGTCGATCTCCAAGCGGGTCAAGGTGGACGTGCCCATCGTCGGCAACGTGCCGGACGTGCTCGACGAACTGGTCAAGATCCTCGACGAGCAGGACAAGGCCGGGGCCAAGGCCGATCCCGCCGTGGCCGAGTGGTGGAAGACCATCGCCGAGTGGCGCGCCCGGGATTGCATGAGCTACAAGGCCAACGGCCCGGCGATCATGCCCCAGTCGGTGATCCAGGCCCTGCACCAGGTCACCGGCGGCGACGCTTTCGTCACCTCCGACGTGGGCCAGCACCAGATGTGGGCGGCCCAGTACTACAAGTTCGACAAGCCGCGGCGCTGGATCAACTCCGGCGGCCTGGGCACCATGGGTGTGGGCCTGCCCTACGCCATGGGCGTTTCCTTCGCCCACCCGGGCGCCACGGTGGCCTGCGTCACCGGCGAAGCGTCGATTCAAATGAACATCCAGGAGCTGTCCACCTGCAAGCAGTTCCGCCTGCCGATCAAGGTGGTGAACCTCAACAACCGCTACCTGGGCATGGTTCGCCAGTGGCAGGAGATGTTCCACGGCAGCCGCTATTCCGAGTCCTACATGGATTCCCTGCCCGACTTCGTCAAGCTGGCCGAGGCCTACGGCCACGTCGGCCTGCGCGTCGAGCGGCCGGAAGACCTGATGCCGGCCATGGAGCTGGCTTTCTCCGACAAGCACAAGAACGACTTCGTCTTCCTCGACGTGCTTACCGACCAGACCGCCAACGTGTTCCCCATGATCGCCGCGGGCAAGGGCCTGTCGGAAATGATCCTGGCCGAGGACCTGTAAGGGGAACCCCATGCGACACATCATTTCCATCCTGCTGGAAAACGAAGCCGGGGCCCTGTCCCGGGTGGCCGGGCTGTTCTCCGCCCGGGCCTACAACATCGAATCCCTGACGGTGGCGCCGACGGAAGATCCGTCCCTGTCGCGCATGACCATCGTCACGTCCGGTTCGGACGACGTGCTCGAACAGATCACCAAGCAGCTCAACAAGCTGGTGGACGTGGTGAAAGTGGTGGATCTGTCCGAGGCCGCGCATATCGAGCGCGAGCTGATGCTCATCAAGGTCCGGGCCACCGGCAAGGACCGCGAGGAAATGAAGCGGATGGCGGACATTTTCCGCGGCCGTATCATCGACGTCACCGAATCCACCTACGTCATCGAACTGACGGGGGCGAGCTCCAAGCTCGACGCCTTCATCGAGGCCCTCGACCACGGCCTCATTCTCGAGACGGTACGCACCGGCGTCTGCGGCATCGGCCGCGGCGACCGGATTCTGAAGGTCTGATTTCGCTGTTTCTGTTTTTTCCAGCTAATCTCCCGCCAGCCGCAAGGCTGGCCTTCATCTCGCCAAGGGGTTGATATGAAAGTCTATTACGACAAGGACGCCGACCTTTCCCTGATCAAGGGCAAGAAGGTCACCATCGTGGGTTACGGTTCCCAGGGCCACGCCCACGCCCAGAACCTGAAGGATTCTGGCGTCAAGGTCACTGTCGGCCTGCGCAAGGGCGGCGCCTCCTGGGCCAAGGCCGAGAAGGCCGGCCTCAAGGTCGAAGAGATCGCCAAGGCCGTCAAGGGCGCCGACGTGGTCATGATCCTCCTGCCGGACGAGAACATCCCCGCCGTGTATTACGGCGAAGTCGAGCCGAACATCAAGAAGGGCGCCGCCCTGGCCTTCGCCCACGGCTTCAACGTGCACTACAACCAGGTTGTGCCCCGCGCCGACCTGGACGTGATCATGATCGCCCCCAAGGGCCCGGGCCACACCGTGCGCTCCGAGTACCTCAAGGGCGGCGGCGTGCCGTCCCTGATCGCCGTCTACCAGGACGTCTCCAAGAAGGCCAAGGACATCGCCCTGTCCTACGCCGCTGCCAACGGCGGCACCAAGGGTGGCGTGATCGAGACCAACTTCCGCGAAGAAACCGAAACCGACCTGTTCGGTGAGCAGGCCGTGCTCTGTGGCGGCGCCGTGGAACTGGTCAAGATGGGCTTCGAGACCCTGACCGAGGCCGGCTACGCTCCCGAAATGGCCTACTTCGAGTGCCTGCACGAGCTGAAGCTGATCGTGGACCTGATGTACGAAGGCGGTATCGCCAACATGAACTACTCCATCTCCAACAACGCGGAGTATGGCGAGTACGTGACCGGCCCCGAGGTCATCAACGAAGAGTCCCGCTACGCCATGCGCGAAGCCCTCAAGCGCATCCAGACTGGCGAATATGCCAAGATGTTCATCCTGGAAGGCAAGACCGGCTACCCGAGCATGACCGCCCGCCGCCGCCTGACCGCCGAGCATCCCATCGAGCAGGTCGGCGAAAAGCTGCGCGACATGATGCCCTGGATCAAGAAGAACAAGCTCGTCGACCAGTCCAAGAACTGATCGATGGGCATCGCGCCGCCAGGGACATCCCCGGCGGCGCCCTTGCCTTGGGCGGCGTCGGCAGCGACCCGCCCAATTCGTTTTTGTGGATATTGCAATGAACAACTACCCCCACCCCATCATCGCCCGCGAAGGCTGGCCCTTCCTTGCCGGCATCGTCGTCATCTCCGCGGTGGCCACGGCCTACGCCGGGTTTGCCTGGGCGATCCCGCTGTGGATCCTGTCGCTCTTCGTCCTCCAGTTCTTCCGCGATCCCGCCCGCGTCATCGCCGGCGGCGACAACAGCAAGACCGTGGTGGCGCCGGCCGACGGCCGCATCGTGGCGGTGGAACGGGTCCAGGACCCCTACCTGAACCGGGAGGCCCTCAAGGTTTCCGTGTTCATGAACGTCTTCAACGTCCATTCCAACCGCAGCCCGGTGGATGGCGACGTGCAGCGCAAGTGGTACAACCCGGGCGCCTTCGTCAATGCCGCGCTGGACAAGGCCTCGGTGGAAAACGAACGCTGTGCCCTGCACATCCGCACCAAGACCGGCCAGGACGTGACCTGCGTGCAGGTGGCCGGCCTGGTGGCCCGGCGCATCCTCAACTACGTGGACAGCGGCAAGGCCCTGGTCCGCGGGGAGCGCTACGGCTTCATCCGCTTCGGCTCCCGGGTGGACGTGTACCTGCCCCTGGATGCCCGGGTGAAGGCGGTCATCGGCGAAAAAGTGTATGCTTCCACCACCGTTCTTGCAGAGCTGGCCTGACCGTCCGGTCGCCGCCGCCGAATAAGATCCATGCCTGAAATCAAACCGCGCAAGACGCTGTTCAACCCTGAACTGAAGCGCCGCGGCATTTACGTCCTTCCCAACCTCTTCACCACCGCCGCGCTGTTCGCCGGCTTCTACGCCATCGTCCAGGCCATGAACGGCCAGTTCGAGCAGGCCTCCATGGCCATCTTCATCGCCATGGTGCTCGACGGCCTGGATGGCCGGGTGGCACGCCTGACCCGTACCCAGAGCGCTTTCGGCGCCGAGTACGACTCCCTCTCGGACATGGTCTCGTTCGGCGTCGCCCCGGCCCTGGTGGCCTACGAGTGGGCGCTGCGGCCCCTGGGCAAATGGGGCTGGATCGCCGCCTTCGTCTACTGCGTCGGCGCCGCCCTGCGCCTGGCCCGCTTCAACACCACCCTGGAAGTGATCGACAAGCGCTACTTCCAGGGCCTGCCCTCGCCGGCGGCGGCGGCCCTGGTGGCGGGCTTCGTCTGGCTGATGATCGACATCGGCGTGGACGCGGCCGACCTGCGCTGGGTGGCATTGGTGGTCACCGCCTTTGCCGGCCTGACGATGATTTCCAACTTCCGCTACTACAGCTTCAAGGACATCAACCTGCGCAAGAGCGTGCCGTTCATCGTCATCGCCGCCATCGCCCTGGGTTTCGTCCTGGTCTCCAGCTATCCGCCGGGGGTGCTGTTCGGCCTGTTCGTGGTCTACGCCCTGTCGGGTTACGTCCTGGCCGCCTGGCGCCTGCTGCGGCGCTGATCCGCAACACCCTCGCGCCGGGGCCGGCTAACGGCCTGTCCCGGCGCGCATCCTGATCCCCACCCGGCCCCGGCCGGTTGCTGGCTGCCTTCCCGGCCCGTGTGCTGCGGCGGGCAAAGCGCCTCCGGGCGTGTATTCTGTAGTTACGGTGGTCATGCCGCCACCGCCTTTCCCGCCGCCGGCGCGGGCGGCCCGTCCGTCTGCCACCGGCCTGCCGGCGGGTTCCTTCGCGGGGCGAATCCCCGTACCTTCGCAGCACCCTGCTGCCCGCCGGCTTCCGCCTGAACACCGCCCCGCCCGGGGCCGGAAGCGTTCGCTTCCGCAACCGCTCACGGAGGAGAATCCATGAACGGCGCGTTCCTGCCCCCACTGCTGGCCGATGCCTTGGCCTGGACCGAAGTGCCCGACCCGGTCATCCTGTTCGCCCTGACCCTGGTCTTCGCCGGCCTGGCCGGGGAATTCGTCTTCCGTTGGCTGCGCCTGCCGCGCATCACCGGCTATGCCCTGGTGGGCATCCTGATGGGCACCTCCGGACTGGCCGAGGACAATCCCCTGGACAGCTCCGCCCAGCGCATCGTCACCGACATCGCCCTGGGCATCCTGCTCTTCGAACTGGGTAACCGGGTGCGCCTGGGCTGGCTGTGGGCCAACCCTTGGCTGCTCGCCACCAGCCTGGCCGAGGCCGGGCTGACCGCCCTGGCGGTGCAGGCCGGCCTGGTCTGGCTCGGGGTGCCGCCCCAGGCGGCGGTGGCCGCCGGGCTGATCGCCATGTCCACCTCGCCGGCGGTGGTGATGCAGGTCACCGCCGAGATCCGCTCCCAGGGCCAGGTGACCGAGCGCCTCTACGTGCTGACGGCGCTGAACGCCATCTACGCGGTGCTGGCGATGCAATTCCTGTCCGGCTGGTGGGCCCTGGACACGCCCCAGGAAAGCACGCGGGCCCTGCTCACCACTCTCTACCTGATTTCCGGCTCGGTGCTGATGGCCGCCTTGCTGGCCTGGGCCGTGCACCGCCTGACCCGGGCCCTGGACCTGAGCGAGGAGCCCGGTGCTGCCATCCTCTTCGGCCTCTTGCTGCTGGTCTTCGCCATGCTCCACCTGTTCGGCCTGCCGGCGGTGCTGGCGCCGCTGCTGGCCGGCATCCTGCTCAAGAACGCCGATCCCCGGCCGCGCCTGTGGCCCCGCCACTTCGGCACCGCCGGGGGCGTGCTGGTGCTGCTGCTGTTCGTCCTGGGGGGCGCCAGCCTGCGCTGGCAGGACTTTTTCGCCGGCGGCCTGACCGCTCTGGGGGTGGTCCTGGTGCGGCTGGCGGCCAAGCTGATCGGTGTGGCCCTGTTCGCCCGGCCGAGCGGCCTGGGGCTGCGCCAGTGCCTGGCCTTAGGAGTGGCGCTGAGTCCCTTCTCGGCGGTGGCCCTGGCCCTGGCCCTGGATTTTCGCGTCAGCCACCCCGACCTGGGGGCACACCTGGCGCCCATCCTGCTCACCGCCATGGCGGTGATGGAGCTGGTGGGCCCCATCGCCACCCAGTGGTCCCTGCGCCTGGCCGGCGAAGAGCGGCGCTAGGCCGCGGCCGCCAAGGAGAATCCCATGACCGTCACTCCGGAAGCCGTGCCCGCCCTGGGCGACTTCGCCCAGTCCCGTCCCCTGACCTTGGGGGTGGAGCTGGAATTGCAGATTGTGAACACCCACGACTACGACCTGGCGCCCTGCGCCGGCGACCTGTTGCGGGTGCTCAAGCAGCAGGGGGTTGAGGGCGACATCAAGCCCGAGATCACCGCCAGCATGATCGAGATCGCCACCGGCATCTGCACCGGCCACGGCCAGGTCCTGGCCGAGTTGGGGGGGCTGCGCGACGCCCTCCAGGCGGCGGCGCGCAAGCTCAACGTGGGCCTGTGCGGCGGCGGCACCCATGCCTACCAGCACTGGAGCGAGCGGCGCATCTTCGACACGCCGCGTTTCCACCAGATTTCCGAGCTGTATGGCTACCTGGCCAAGCAGTTCACCGTCTTCGGCCAGCACGTCCATATCGGCTGTCCGGGGCCGGACGAAGCCCTGGTGTTGCTCCACGGACTGTCCCGCTACATTCCCCACTTCATCGCCCTGTCGGCCTCGTCCCCCTTCGTCCAGGGGCACGACACGGGCTTCCAGTCGGCACGGCTCAACTCGGTGTTCGCCTTCCCCTTGAGCGGCCGGGCGCCCTTCGTGCTGACCTGGGAAGAGTTCTCGGCCTTCTTCGCCAAGATGGCCCGGACCAGGGTGGTGACGAGCATGAAGGATTTCTACTGGGACATCCGCCCCAAGCCCGAGTACGGCACCATCGAAGTCCGGGTGATGGACACGCCCCTGTCCATCGAGCGGGCCGCCATGTTGGCCGCCTACATCCAGTGCGTGGCGCGTTACCTGATGATCGAAAAGCCCTTCCGCCCCGCCGAGGACGACTATTTGGTCTACACCTTCAACCGCTTCCAGGCCTGCCGCTTCGGCCTGGAAGGGACCTTCGTGGACCCCAAGAGCGGCGAGCACCGCACCCTGCGCGACGATATCCTGGCCACCCTGGCGGCCCTGGAAAACCACGCCATGGAGCTCAAGGCCGAACAGGCCTGCCGGGAGGTGCGGCAGATGGCCGAAACCGGCGAGAACGACGCCACCTGGCTGCGCCGGGTGTTCGATGGATGTGGCCAACAGCCCGAGATGGTGCGCCAGCAGTGCCTGCGCTGGGGTTGAGGACACGCGGTGAGCCCCATCGCCCCTGACCGTCCGTTGCGCATCGGCCTGTCGGCGCGGCTGATGCACACGCCGCCGGCGGAGCTGGGTTTCCCCGGCAAGACCTTGCAGTACCTGGAGCAGTCCATCGCCCACTGGATCATGTCCCGGGGCGCCATCGCCCTGATGGTGCCGACCCTGGAATCCGGCGGCGGGCTGGAGCGCCGGGGCATCTCGGTGAAGGCCGTGGTGGCGGCCCTGGACGGGCTGGTGCTGCAAGGCGGCACCGACGTCAGCCCCCTGAGCTACGGCGAGGACCCGATCTCGCCCCTGTGGCCCGGCGACCGGGTGCGCGACCTGTACGAGATCGAGCTGCTCTGGGAATTCATCATCCAGGGCAAGCCGGTGCTGGGCATCTGCCGCGGCTGCCAGCTGATCAACGTGGCCATGGGCGGCACCCTCTACCAGGACATCGGCTTGCAGCATCCGGGCGCCCGCTCCCACGTGGATTCGGCCCTCTACGACCGGCTTGCCCACGACCTGGTCATCGAACCCGGCTCGCGCCTGGCCGGCCTCTACGGCGGCACGCTGGCCGGGCGGGTCAACAGCATCCACCACCAGGCGGTCCGCCGCTTGGGCAACGACCTGGTGGCGGAGGCCCGCTGCCCGGACGACGGCATCGTCGAGGCGATCCGCTGGAAAGGAGCGGGCTACGTGGCCGGCTTCCAGTGGCACCCGGAATTCCACATGGGCGCCCCGGACCTGCTCGACAGCGGGCCGATCCTGCTCGATTTTCTCGCCGCCGCGGGCATGCCCATGCCGGAGGATGAGGACGGAAAGGGCTGAGGAGGCGGTGCCCGCAGCGCCAGGCTGGACGCCGCTTTCCGTGGGGCTAAACCGGAAAGCCGCGCCGGATGCGGCGCTTCAGGCGGGATGCCTGGAGATGCCCTACTGGCGCGGGGTTCAGGCGGCCGCCTTGTCCCGGGCACTGCTTGCGGCGGGCGCCGCCGGCAGCAGCACGGTGAAGCGGGCGCCGCCCCCGGGGGCTTCGTCCAGAATCACGTCGCCGCCATGCTGGCGGGCGATTTCCCGGACGATGGCCAGGCCCAGGCCGCAACCGTCGCCCGGGCTGCCGGCGACCCGGTGGAAGCGGTTGAACACCGCCGCCCGGTCCGCCGGGGCCACGCCGGGGCCGTTGTCCTCGACCACCAGGCAGGCCAGGCCGTCCTGGGGGCCGCAACGCACCGTCACGTTGCCGCCGCCGGGGGTGTAGCGGATGGCGTTGTCCACCAGGTTGCCGAGTAGTTCCTGAATGAGCAGGGGCGAGCCGACCACGGTCACCGGCTCCAGTTCGAAGCCCAGGTCGATGCCCTTCTTGAGGGCCGCCGGCAGCCAGATTTCGGCGCACCGGTGGGCGATGTCGGGCAGGGACAGGGGCTCGCTGGTGGACAGACCGCCGGGCTCGGCCCGGGCCAGGGCGAGCAACTGGTGGGCCAGGTGCGACAGGCGGGCGGTGGCGGCGCGGATCTGGTCGAGCTGGTGCCGCCGGGTTTCCGGGTTGGTGTCGTCCAGGGCCACTTCCACCTGGGCCTGCAAGGCGGCGATGGGGGTGCGCAGCTGGTGGGCGGCGTCCGAGACGAAGCTGCGCTGGGACGCTAGCGACAGGTCGAGGCGGGCGAGCAGCTGGTTGATTTCGTTGATCACCGGCTGCAATTCCACCGGCACCCGGGTTTCCACCGGGCGCAGGTCGTGGTGGGAGCGCTGGGCCAGTTCCTCGCGCAGGGCGTCCAGGGGGCGCAGGCCGGCGCGGATGCCGTACCAGACGAAGGCCAGGGTCATCAGCATCAATGCCCCCACCGGCAGCAGCATGCCAAGCAGGATTTCCCGGGCCAGGCTGCCGCGCTTGGTTACCGTTTCGGCCACCAACACCAGCACCGGGATGCCGTCCTTGATCATGGACAGGGCGGCGATGCGCACCGGTTCGCCACTGTAGGTGCCGTCGTAGTAGAGGCGGTCGTCCTCGTCGATCGGCTCGTCGGGCCGGGGCAGGCCCCGGTGGCCGGAGATGAATTCGTCCCCCGGGCCCACCACCTCGTAGAAGACCCGGTCGTAGCGGTCGGTGAGAAGAATCTGCTGGGCCTGGCGGGTCAGGGTGACGTAGGGCTGACCCTCGAAGACCCGGACCTGCTCGGACAAGGCCAGGGCCGTGTCGAGCAGGGCCCGGTCGTAGGCGTGGGAGGCGCTGGTGAAGGCGATGCCGTAGGCGGTGATGGCCGCTGCGCCGGAGAACAGCACGGTCGCCGGCAGCAGCCAGCGCAGCAGCAGCCCCCGCAGGCTGGCCGGGCGCTTCATGGCGCCAGATCGGCGTCCGGGGAGGCGCTGACGCCTTCGCCGTGGTCGGCGTCGGTCGGTTTTTCCAGGTAGTAACCCAGGCCGCGCACAGTGCGGATGGGGATGCCCTCCGGATCGAGCTTGGTGCGCAGACGGGAGATGAACTTTTCCACGGCGTTGGGGGTGATGTCCTCGTCCCAGCCGTAGAGGGACTGCATGATCTGTTCCTTGCTGACGATGCGCCCGGCCCGGCTGGCGAGGAATTCCAGGGCGGCCCATTCCCGGGCGGTCAGTTCCAGGGGGGTGTCGTCCACGAAGGCGCGGCGGCCCACGGTGTCGAGGCGCAGGCGGCCCAGGCGCAGTTCCGGCTCGGGCGCGGCGCGGCCGCGGCGGATCAGGGCGCGGATGCGGGCCACCAGTTCGCTCAGGGCCACCGGCTTGACCAGGTAGTCGTCGGCGCCCAGGTCGAGCATCTTGACCCGTTCTTCCAAGGCTTCCCGGGCCGACAGGATCAGCACCGGGGTGCGCTGCCGGCGTTCGCGCAGGCGCGCCAGCACGGTGGTGCCGTCCAGCCCGGGCAGGCCCAGGTCGAGGATGGCGAGTTCGTATTCCTGGTCGGTCAGCCAGCGGTCGGCGTCCCGGCCGTTCTTGACCCAGTCCACCACGAAACCGGCGGATTTGAGGGCCTGGGTGAGGCCGTCGGCCAACAGGCAGTCGTCTTCTACAAGCAGCAGGCGCATGGCGTGAACGGGCGTGGTGAGCGAACGTGAGAGGGCGAAAATCGCCCGAGCGGGGAAAGACCCCACGGGCAACAGTGTCGCACAGGTTGCCCCGGCGCGGCGGGCGCCGGGCGGTGCGTTCCGGTCAACTTACCACCGTGCCCGGCGCCCTGCCATGGGTTGATGGGCTCTTTCGTGAGCTTTTACGTATTTGAAATTATTTGAAATCGACGGTCATCTGTTCGGCGATGGTGCTGCCCTTGCTGGTGGCCGCGCACAGCCCGGCGTAGGTGTTGAAGCGGGGCGGGGGCGGCATGCCTTCGCCGCGCAGGCGGCTGGCGTCGAACAGCAGGCCCAGCTCGGCGAAGTCGCCGTAGGTGCGGATGGCCCGCAGCATGATGCGCTTGTTGCAGGGGCCGAAGTAATCCTGGAAGCGGGGCGACATGGCCGCCAGGGCGTCGAAGGGCAGGCGCCGGTAGTGGTCGTGGCGCGGCCGGCCGGTGGCCTCGGCGATGGCGGCGTCGATCTCGCGGAACGAGCTGGCGCAGTCGGTACCGGCGGACAGGTGGTACAGGTCGTGGGCCAGTTCGGGCTTGCGGGCGAGCAGCAGCAGGGCGTCGGCGCAGTAGTCCACCGGGATCACGTCGATCTTCTCGTCGAAGTCGCAGGTGAAGCAGCCCATGGCCAGGGCCATGCGGAATACCCAGAAGATGCTGCCGGAGGCCTTGCAGCCCAGGCGGCTGTGGCCGACCACGATGGAGGGCCGGGCCACCACCAGGGGCAGGCCGGGAATGGCGCGCAGGCGGCGTTCCGCCTCGATCTTGCTTTCGGTGTATTCCACCAGGTGGCTGATGTCCTGGCCCGGGTCCACCGCTTCGTGGACCGGCGTGGTGGCCTCGGGGCCGCAGACCATGGCGGTGCCCACGTGCACGAAGCGTTGCAGCTTGGCGCGGCGGTGCAGCAGGGTGGCGAAATTTTCCGTGCCTTCGACGTTGGTGGCCCAGATGAGCGGGTTCTTGCCGAAGGAGGCGATGGCCGCGCAGTTGATCACGTGGGTGACCTTGGCGAGGCGCTCGTCGTTGATGTAGTCGTCCACATTGCCCAGGTCGCCGCAGATCACCTGGGACAGGGAGAAGCGCCACAGCAGGCGCTCGGGCACCTCGAAGCGGCGCAGGACGGCGGTGAGCCGGGCGAGGCCTTCCTCGGGAGTGGCGGCGCGGACGAGAAACAGGGTGTTGTCCCACTGGTCGCCCTCGATCAGCCGCGCCATGATGGCGCCGCCGAGGAAGCCGGTGGCGCCGGTCAGGAGCAGGGTGGCGGGCTGGGCGGACTGGGGAGTGGTGGTCATGTGCGGCTGGGCCATTGGCAAAAAAGAAAAGCGTGGATACACCACGCCGACGATCAAGGCGGAGCATTCTCCCCGGTCTCGCTGACTGGGATATGACAAGCCCCAAAATGGTGCATGGGTGATTGGCGATGCAAACGGCATCCGGCGACGGCCCGGGGCGGGCTTGGGTACTTTTGGTACTATTCGCATCGGGCCGCCGCCGCGTCCGGCGCGGCAACAACAACGACAAGCGGGCCGGCGCCTCCGGCGGCCGCGCCGCGAATCCTCACATTCGGAGTTTGGGCATCATGAGTACGAACAAAGACCGGCTGGTGATCTTCGACACCACCTTGCGCGACGGCGAGCAGAGCCCTGGCGCTTCCATGACCAAGGACGAGAAGCTGCGGGTGGCCCGCCAGCTGGAGCGCATGCGCGTGGACGTGATCGAGGCCGGCTTCGCCGCCGCCTCCCCGGGCGATTTCGACGCCATCCACAGCATCGCCGAGGCCATCAAGGATTCCACCGTCTGTTCCCTGGCCCGGGCCAACGAGAACGACATCCGCCGTGCCGGCGAGGCGATCAAGCCCGCCCAGCGCGGCCGCATCCATACCTTTATCGCCACCAGCCCGATCCATATGGAGAAGAAGCTGCGCATGACCCCGGACCAGGTGGTCGAGCAGGCGGTCAAGGCGGTGGGCTGGGCGCGCCAGCATACCGACGACGTGGAGTTTTCCGCCGAGGACGCCGGCCGGTCCGAGCTGGACTTTCTCTGCCGCATCTTCGAAGAGGTGATCAAGGCCGGCGCCAAGACCATCAACGTGCCCGACACCGTCGGCTACAACCTGCCCAGCCAGTTCGCCGAGACCCTGCGCCAGGTGATCGCCCGGGTGCCCAACTCGGACAAGGTGGTGTGGTCGGTGCACTGCCACAACGACCTGGGTCTGGCCGTGGCCAACTCCCTGGCTGCCGTCCAGGCCGGCGCCCGTCAGGTGGAATGCACCATCAACGGTCTGGGCGAGCGGGCCGGCAACGCTTCCCTCGAAGAGGTGGTGATGGCGGTGCGTACCCGGGGCGACATCTTCCCGGTGGAGACCCGCATCGACACCACCCAGATCGTGCCAGCCTCCAAGCTGATCTCCCAGATCACCGGCTACCCGGTGCAGCCGAACAAGGCCATCGTCGGCGCCAACGCCTTCGCCCACGAATCGGGCATCCACCAGGACGGCGTGCTCAAGCACCGCGAGACCTACGAGATCATGCGCGCCGAGGACGTGGGCTGGACCCAGAACAAGCTGGTGCTGGGCAAGCACTCTGGCCGCAACGCCTTCAAGACCCGGCTGACCGAGCTGGGCATCGTCTTCGACTCCGACGAGGCCCTCAATTCGGCCTTCGCCCGCTTCAAGGAACTGGCCGACAAGAAGCACGAGATTTTCGACGAAGACCTGCAAGCCCTGGTGTCCGACGAGGTGGTGTCCGCCGAGAGCGAGCACTACAAGCTGGTCTATTCCCACGTCTGCTCCGAAACCGGCGAGACTCCGGAATGCAGCCTGACCCTGTCCGTGGGCGGCGCCGAGCGCAAGGCCCAGGCCACGGGCAGCGGCCCGGTGGATGCGGCCTTCTCGGCCATCGAGCAGATCGCCGCGAGCGGTTCCGAGCTGCTGCTGTACTCGGTGAACGCCATCACCACCGGCACCGACGCCCAGGGCGAAGTGACCGTGCGCCTGTCCAAGGGCGGCCGCATCGTCAATGGCCAGGGCGCCGACACCGACATCGTCATCGCCTCGGCCAAGGCCTACCTGAACGCCCTGAACAAGCTGGAATCCTGTCCTGGCAAGGTGAACCCCCAGGGCGACATCTAAGCGTCAAAACGCCGCGCTTGCCGGCGCCGGTCCGTGCTGCTCCGCCTGTCTGCCCGGTCGGTTCCGGAAACGAAAACGCCGCATCCTCGGATGCGGCGTTTTCGTTGCGGCAGAGTTGCGCCGGGCGTCGTTCCGGTTGTGCTTATCGGCTTTTGCTCGAAGCCGGTCCGGCGCCTGCGGTCCGCAGCATAGCAGGCAGTTACTTGAAAAAAATTAATACGTCCGGGTGGGCAAAAAGCCAAAGTCCGCGCCAGTCGCCGAGTTTGACGAGGCGGCCTTCGGGATACATGAAAAAAATTAATATATTGCCGCCCCGGGCGCTTCTACCTTATTTGCCCTGGGCTTTGCCCGATGCCTTCACCGGGCGGGTCAGCCGGGCGTAGGCCACGGCGCCGCCGAAGTACAGGCAGGCGAGCGCCACCTCGCACCAGGCGAAGGCCCGGGAGGCCGGGCTCTGGTCGCTGGTGGCGCGCACCAGGCCTTCCATCAGGTAGAGCAGGGCGAGCAGGGAACTCCACTGGTAGGTGTAGCGCGTGCCGCGCAGGATGCCGAACACGGCGAAGAGGAGGGGCGCGATCTTGAGCACCATCCACGAGCCCCCCGGGTGGATCGGCGCGCCGGCCATCTCCCAGTAGAGGCCGAGAAAGATCAGGCCGATCAGGCCCACGCTGGCGGCCAGGCTGGAGAGCCGCACCGATGCTTGTTGTTGAGGAGTCATGCCTTGAGAGCCAATAGGGATGCGGTGTTTGCCAGGCGCTGGCCCAGGATGAAGGCCAGGCGCGCCTCGTCGGGGTGGAGGGTGGGGTCGCCGCCGCTGCCGGCGACGTGGCTGGCGCCGTAGGGGGTGCCGCCGGCCGGGGTGGCGGACAGTTCCGGGGCGCTGTAGGGCAGGCCGAGCAGCAGCATGCCGTGGTGGAAGAGGGGCAGCATCATCGACAGCAGGGTCGTCTCCTGGCCGCCGTGCTGGCTGCCGGTGGAGGTGAACACCGCCGCCGGCTTGCCTTCCAGGTGGCCCTGGGTCCAGGCCGGGATGGTGCCGTCCCAGAAATACTTCATCGGCGCGGCCATGTTGCCGAAGCGGGTCGGGCTGCCCAGGGCCAGGCCAACGCATTCGGCCAGGTCGGCGGGCTCCACGTAGGGCGGGCCGTCGTCGGGAATGGCCGGGGCGCTGGCTTCGCTCACCGGCGAGACCTTGGGCACGGTGCGCAGCCGGGCGCTCATGCCCGGCACCGATTCGATGCCGCGGGCCACCTGGCGGGCCAGGGCGGCCACCGAGCCGCGGTGGCTGTAATAGAGGACGAGGATGTCGGCCATGGCGAAGGAGGGCGTCGTCTGGTCGGAAGGACGGGAAAAAAGGGGAGGGGCGCCGGCGTGGCGTTTCTGGCCGCCAGAGGCGTGGGCCAAGGATGTGGCTAGGCCGCCCATGACGCCGGCAATGCTGGGGAGTGCGTGGGATTCGCGCGGAGCCCGGTTGGTGTGCCGACTGGCGCCACCGGCCGGCCTCCCCGGGCAATCCGCTATTATAGCGGCCCCATGGCCCGTTCCCGTTTGCACCGTTCCCCTGCCGCCCGTCGCGGCTCTGTCGGCGGCCCGTCCAACCCGTTGCGCTTCGCCGCCCGGGTGGCGCGCCGCTACCGGCAGGAGCACTTCGCCCAGCTGTCTGCCAGCCTGGCCTACACCACCCTGCTGTCCCTGGTGCCCCTGGTGACCATCGCCCTGGTGGTGGTGTCGTCCCTACCCTTTTATTCGACCCTGATGGTCGACGTGCAGAAGGTGCTGTTCGCCAACCTGCTGCCGGACAAGGCCGGGGTGGTGGTGACCAAGTACGCCCTGCTGTTTTCCCAGAAGGCCACCAAGCTCACCCTGGTGGGCCTGGGCTTCCTGCTGCTCACCACCCTGCTGCTGGCGGTGAGCATCGAGCGGGCCTTCAACCACGTTTGGCAGGTCGCCCAGGGGCGCACCCTGGCGGGCCGGGCCAAGCTGTTCGGGGCCATGCTCATCCTGGGGCCGGCGGCCCTGGCGCTGGGTTTCGGCGTGGTCACCTTCGCCCTGTCCCTGTCCCTGGGCTGGTTCAGCGAGGGGCGCTGGCTGCGCCAGTGGCTCTTCAACCTGCTGGCCTGGGCGGCGCCGGTGGGCATGTTCTTCCTGCTCTACTGGCGGGTGCCCAACGCCCCGGTGCGCTGGGGCGACGCCTTGGTGGGGGCGGTGGCCTCCACCGCCGGGCTGGCGCTGTTGCAACGCCTGTTCGCCTGGTACCTGGCCTCGTTTCCGTCCTACACCCTGATCTACGGCGCCTTCGCTGCCGTGCCGATCTTTCTGCTCTGGCTCTACCTGACCTGGAACGTGGTGCTGGTGGGCGCCCTGGTGGCGGCCACCCGGGGCGGCGTGGGGGAGGCGGGGTAGGGTAATCCGGCGGGCTTTCGCCCTGGGGAAGCCTTCAGGGATGTCGGTGCGGGTATGGTGAGCGCCGGTGAGGATTGGCGCCTTCAGTGCGCTGCGGTCATCGTCGCCAGTTGCAGTAGGCAGACGCTGGCGGTGCTCTCAAGGCGCGACGTGGGCTGGGCCTCCAGGGTTTCGGCGGTGGCGCCGTCCCGGCTTTCGATGGTCACGGCCAACCTGGGGGTGTCCTCGTCCACCGTGCCGACGGGGACGATCAGGGCCGGGGCGGGGCGCACTCCGGGCATGCCGGGCAGGAACAGGGCCGGGGTTTCCCCCGCGGGGCCCTGGGCCGGGTCGCCGACCCGGGCGGCCTGGGCCCGGGGGGCGGCGAGCTGGAGCCCCAGTTCCAGATGCTCCGGATTTTCCGAGATCACCCAGCGCACCAGGGCGACGTGCCATTGGGGCGACTTTTCCCCCTGGATCGCCACCACTTCGCCGGGCCGCACCGGGTCGGTGGGGTCGGACAAGTGCATGGCGGCATAGCCGTCGGGGCTTTCGTTGGTCACCATCCAGCGCGAAAAGCGGGTTTCGTCATCCTCGGGCAGGCGGCCGGCCAGGAGCGCCCAGACCGCCGGCAGGCCGATGCACAGGCGCGCCCGGTAGTTCTGGCGGCGGCGGGGGAAGCGGCGCTTGGCCGGTTTTCCCCACAGGCCGGCCAGCTTGTCCAGGGTCGGTTGGTGTTGTTGCAGCAGGGCAACGCCGTGGGCGGCCGGCAGGCCCAGGCGCTCCGCCTGGCCGCTCGCGGCCAGCTGGACCAGGCGCCGGGCAGCCCGGTCGCCGGCTACCCAGCGGGCCGGTGTGTCCGGTGGGGGCGGGCGGCGCGCCAGGGCTACCGGCGGGATGTCGCGGCCGGGTTCGATCCAGAACAGCCCCCGGTGTCCGCCGTCCGGGCCGGGTAGGAATTCCAGCTCCTCGGCCAGAGCTGCACCGATGCGCCGGGCCAGGGCGTAGGCCCCGGCGCCCAGGGCGCCGGCCGGCACCAGTCCGAGCAAAAGGGCGTGGGCGTATTCGAGGCGGGCGCTGCGCTCGCCCCGGGACGGGCTGCCGTCGGCCAGGCCCTCGCGCTCGGCGGCGGCAAAAGTGCCGTGCAGGCCGGACCAGGCATCGGGATGGGGCGGGGTGCCGGCGAGCCCGGCGATTTCCAGGTGCAGGCGGCGCAGCAGCAGGGTGCGGTGGCGGATCTGGGCCCGCTGCGGCGCCAGTTGGCCGGCGGTGCCGGGACTGGCCAGCAGGGCGTCGAAATCGTCCGCCAGGGCGGCGCTGAGGTCGAGCAGGGCCCGGGTCAGGCCACGCAGCTTGCGCGGCAGGGGCAGGGGCTGGTCGCTCAGTTGGGACTGGGCGCCGTTGATGGCCACCATGGTCCGGGCGGCCAGCCGGTTGAGCGCTTGCAGGCGCTCCTGGCCTGTGAGCGCCAAGGGGCGGAGGGCGGCACGTTGCTGGTCGAGGGCCGCCAGATCCGCCGTGGCGTCGGGCAGTGGAGGCAGGCTCAGCCACTCCAGGATGGCGGCGAGGCGCGAAGCGTCGGCGGTTGGATCGGGCATGGGCGGCGGAGCGGGTAGGGGATGTGCCGGAGTGTCGGGAGGGCTTCCGTACCGGCCGCCCGGGTGGGTGTTCGTCGACGTGTTGATTGCTATGTGTGCGGGCGCGGGGCGCGTGCGAGCAGCATAGCGCAAAACGTCCCGGGGCGGCGTGGCGGGGCGCCAGGGCTTCTGGGGCGGGCGGGACGGCAAAAAAAGTCCCGCCGGTCTTGTTTAAGTCCCCGATCTTGTTATAATTTCCGGCTTTTTCCACAATCCTTAACCGGGAAGAACAACGATGGTTGTGATTCGTCTCGCCCGCGGTGGCGCGAAAAAACGTCCTTTCTACACTCTGGTGGTGGCTGATTCCCGTAATCGCCGCGACGGCCGCTTCATTGAGCGCATCGGCTTCTACAACCCCGTGGCTGCCGAGTCCGAGGAAGGCCTGCGCATCGCCATGGACCGTCTGCAATACTGGACCGGCACCGGCGCCCAGCTGTCCCCGACCGTGGCCCGTCTGGCCAAGCAGTACGCTGCCAAAGTCGCTGCCTGAGCCACGCTCGGGGAGTGAGTTTGCCGGATTCGCCCCGTCCCGTAGCCATGGCTGACGCTGCTGCCTCTCACGAGCAAGCGGCTCCGGTCATCGTGCTTGGGCGGATCACGGACGCCTACGGCGTTCGTGGCTGGGTGCGGGTCCATCCCTTCGGCGACGATCCGCTGGAGTGGGGCAAGATGCTCCACTGGTGGGTCGGCTCCGAGGACACCGGCTGGAAGGCATTGCCCCTGGCCGGGTGCAAGTGGCACGGCGACGGTCTGGTGGCTCAATTCACCGGCGTGTCCGACCGGAGCGGTGCCGAAGCGCTCAAAGGCGCCTACATCGGCGCGCCCCGGTCCGAGATGCCCCGGCCCGAGCCGGACGCCTACTACTGGGGCGACCTGATCGGCCTGCCGGTGGAAACCTTGCAGGGCGACGCCCTCGGCACGGTCTACGGCCTGCTGGAAACCGGCGCCAACGATGTGCTGCAAGTCCGCGAGGACGCGGCGGCCCCCGGCGAGAAGAAGCCCCGGGAGCATCTGCTGCCCTTCGTCGAGCAGGTGGTCCGCGAGGTGATCTTGCCGAAGAACGGCGCCCCCGGGGTGATCCGGGTGGACTGGCAGCGGGACTGGTAAACGCGGTGACGCAGCCGGAGCAGGTTTTGCAGGCGCAGCAGCCGGTGTCTGCCCTGGCCTTCGACGTGGTGACCATTTTTCCGGAAATGTTCGCCGCCGTCGGACAATATGGTGTCACCCGCCGCGGCTTGGAAGAGGGCCGCTGGACGCTGAACTGCTGGAACCCGCGCGACTTCACGTCGGATAACTACCGGCGGGTGGACGACCGGCCCTTCGGCGGCGGTCCCGGCATGGTGATGCAGCCGGCGCCCCTGGCGGCAGCGATTGAGGCGGCCAAGGCGCGGCAACGCGCGGCCGGTGCGGCGCGCAGCCGGGTGATCTACCTGTCGCCGCAAGGCGCGCCCCTGACCCACGAGCGGGTCATGGCGCTGAAGGACGAACCCGGGCTGGTGCTGCTGTGCGGGCGCTACGAAGGGGTCGACGAGCGGCTGATCCAGCGCTGCGTCGATGAAGAGATTTCGCTCGGGGATTTCGTCCTTTCAGGGGGCGAGATTCCGGCGATGGCGTTGATTGACGCCGTCGTGCGGCAATTGCCGGGGGTGCTGAACGATGCCGCTTCCGCCGTGGAGGACTCGTTCGTCACGGGGCTGCTCGACTGCCCCCACTACACCCGCCCCGAGGTGTACGAAGGAATGCCGGTGCCGGCCGTGTTACTGTCCGGCAACCACAAGGAAATTCGCCGCTGGCGCCTGAAAATGGCGTTGGCGCGGACCCGGGAACGCCGCCCGGAGCTTCTCGCGAAGCTGAAGGCAAGTCGGCCGTTTACGGCCGAAGAAGCGCATCTGCTCGCGGAAATCGAGCGGGAGGCCGCCCAGGCGGAATCCCCTTCGACCTGAAACGAGCAGCTCTGCGGTCGACATAAACGGGTCGTATCACAGCAGCCTTCCCGTCCAACAAGGAGTTCGACATGAACCTGATCCAGCAACTGGAACAAGAAGAAATCGCCCGCCTGGGCAAGACCCTTCCCGACTACGCCCCCGGCGACACCGTCGTCGTCCAGGTCAAGGTCAAGGAAGGCAACCGCGAGCGTCTGCAGGCCTACGAAGGCGTGGTGATCGCCAAGCGCAACCGCGGCCTCAACTCCTCCGTCATCGTGCGCAAGATCTCCTCCGGCGAAGGCGTGGAGCGGACCTTCCAGGTCTACTCCCCCCTGGTGGCTTCGATCGAAGTGAAGCGCCGCGGCGACGTGCGCCGCGCCAAGCTGTACTACCTGCGCGAGCGTTCCGGCAAGTCCGCCCGGATCAAGGAAAAGCTCGAGCGTCGCCAGGGCTGATGCCCTGCTGCCGGCAGTCCGCCGTTCTGCGGCGGGTTGCCGGTGGCAACGACGCAACGGGGCGCCCGGTTTTCCGGGCGCCCCGTTTTTTTTGTCCTTATTTGTCCTTTTGTCCGGTGGGCGGCAGCACCGGGGTAGGAGGAACGAAAAAGCCCGGCACTCAGGCCGGGCTTTTTTGCGGTCGTGCCGGTCGCGCGGCGCCGGCACGGTGAGGCCGTTTCAGCCCTGGCGCTTATCGCGCTCGATCAGGGCGTAGGCCGAGTGGTTGTGGATCGACTCGAAGTTCTCCGATTCGGCCACGTAGGCCACCACGCGGGGTTCGGCGTTGAGGCGGGCGGCCACGTCGCGGACCATGTCCTCGACGAACTTCGGGTTGTCGTAGGCGCGCTCGGTGACGAACTTCTCGTCCGGGCGCTTCAACAGACCGTACAGCTCGCAGGAGGCTTCGTCCTCCACCAGGCGCACTAGTTCCTCGAT
This sequence comes from Oryzomicrobium sp., assembly GCF_021287045.1. Classification (GTDB taxonomy): domain Bacteria; phylum Pseudomonadota; class Gammaproteobacteria; order Burkholderiales; family Rhodocyclaceae; genus Oryzomicrobium. The sequence continues at coordinate 185,783 of NZ_JAJTBG010000001.1, forward strand.
CCACAGGTGGCCGTCGAGCTCGGCGGTGATGGTGACGTGGGAACGCTGGTTGTGGGCGCCGTAGTCGGAAATCTTCTTCGAGCAGGGGCACAGGCTGGTCACCGGCACCACCACCCTGAGGGAGAAGGTGACCTGGTTGTTGCGGATGTCGCCGATGAAGGTCACGTCGTAGTCCATCAGGCTCTGCACGCCGGAAACCGGCGCCGTCTTGTTGATGAAGTACGGGAAATTCATCTCGATGTGGCCGGTTTCGGCCTCCAGGCGGAGCACCATGTCGCTGAGCATGGCGGGGAATGATTCCACCGAGATTTCGCGTTCGCGGGAGTTGAGAATCTCCACGAAGCGGGACATGTGGGTGCCCTTGAAGTTGTGCGGCAGGCCCACGTACATGTTGAAGTTGGCCACGGTGTGCTGCACGTCGCCGCTGCGGTCGCTGATCTTGACCGGGTGGCGGATCGACTTGATGCCGACCTTGTTGATCGCCAGTTGGCGGGTGTCCGCACTGGCCTGGACGTCGGGGATGGCGAGGTGTTGGGGGGTAGCAGTCATTGTTTTACCTAACGGCTCGGTTAGGGGTTAGGGGAGGCTAACATGAGCCAGTTTAAATACCTAAGCAAAATACTCAACTATTGCCGCCATGGGGGCTGACTATCGGCGGCTATTGGCACCTGTCGGCCGGAGAACCGCGCCAGGGCTAGTTTCCCCGCACGGCGGCAATGATTCCGGCGGCGTCCAGGCCGACTTCGGCCAGCAGTTGGACCTGGTCGCCGTGGTCGACGAAGCGGTCGGGCAGGCCGAGGCGGATCAGGCGGGGCGTGAGGCCGCGCTCTTCGAGCACCCGGGCCACTTCGCTGCCGGCACCGCCGATGGCGGCGTTCTCCTCGATCACCACCAGGGTGCCGTGGCTGCGTGCCAGCTGCTCCACCAGGTCGGCGTCGAGGGGCTTGATGAAGCGCATGTTGGCCACCGTGGCGTCCAGGGCCTCGGCGGCCTTGAGGGCCGGCGCCACCATGCTGCCGAAGGCCAGCAGGGCCACGTCGTTGCCCTCGCGGCGGATTTCGCCCTTGCCCAGGGGCAGGGGGTCCAGGCTGGCACCCGGGGCCACGCCCAGGCCGCTGCCGCGGGGGTAGCGCACCGCCGCCGGGCCGGGGTAGCGGTAGGCGGTGGACAGTAGGGCGCGGCACTCGGCCTCGTCGGCCGGAGCCATCACCACCATGTTGGGGATGCAGGCCAGGAACGACAGGTCGAAGGCGCCGTGGTGGGTTGCCCCGTCGGCGCCGACCAGGCCGCCCCGGTCGATGGCGAAGGTCACGTCCAGATTTTGCAGCGCCACGTCGTGGACCAGCTGGTCGTAGGCGCGTTGCAGGAAGGTGGAATAGATCGCCACCACCGGCTTGAGGCCCTCGCAGGCCAGGCCGGCGGCGAAGGTGACGGCGTGCTGCTCGGCGATGCCCACGTCGAAGTAGCGCTTGGGGAACTGCTCGGCGAACTTGACCAGGCCGGAGCCCTCGCGCATGGCCGGGGTGATGCCCATCAGCTTGTCGTCGGCGGCGGCCATGTCGCACAGCCAGTCGCCGAAGATGGCGGTATAGGTCGGCTTGCCGCCGCTTTTGCCGCCCTGGATGCCGTTCTCGGTGTCGAACTTGGAGACGCCGTGGTACAGCACCGGGTCGGCCTCGGCCAGCTTGTAGCCCTGGCCCTTCTTGGTCACCACGTGGAGGAAGATCGGCCCGGTGAGGCTCTTCAGGTTCTCCAGGGTGGGGATCAGGGCGTCCAGGTCGTGGCCGTCGATGGGGCCGAAGTAGGTGAAGCCGAATTCCTCGAACAGGGTGCCCGGGTTGATCATGCCCTTCATGTGCTCCTCGGCGCGTCGCGCCAGTTCGAGGAGCGGCGGGGCCACGCCGAGGACCTTCTCGGCGCCGCGCCGGGCAGCGTTGTAGGTGCGGCCGGAGAGCAGGCGCACCAGGTATTTGTTGAGCGCCCCCACCGGCGGCGAGATGGACATCTCGTTGTCGTTGAGGATGACCAGCAGGTTGGCGTCCGAGACCCCGGCGTTGTTGAGGGCCTCGAAGGCCTGGCCGGCGCTCATGGCGCCGTCGCCGATGATTGCCACGGTACGCCGCTCCTCGCCCTTGAGCTTGGCCGCCAGGGCCATGCCCAGGGCGGCGGAGATCGAGGTGGAGGAGTGGCCGACGCCGAAGGTGTCGTACTCGCTCTCGCAGCGCTTGGGAAAGCCCGACAGGCCGTGGTACTGGCGCAGGGTGGCCATGCGCTCGCGGCGGCCGGTGAGGATCTTGTGCGGGTAGGTCTGGTGGCCCACGTCCCACACCAGTCGGTCTTCGGGCGTGTTGAAGACGGTGTGCAGGGCGATGGTCAGTTCCACCGTGCCCAGGTTGGACGACAGGTGGCCGCCGGTGTGCGAGACCGAATCGAGGATGTAGGCGCGCAGTTCGTCAGCCAGGGCCTTGAGCTGTTTGCGGTCGAGCCGGCGCAGATCGGCGGGCTGGTCGATGGTGGCGAGAAGGGGGGAGGTCATGACCGCGGGGCTGCTGCGTGGGAGGTTGGGTGGCGTGTGCTGCCCGCCTCAATAGCGACGGTTGGTGATGAATCCGGTCAGCTGGCGTAGCCGTTCGGCCCGGGGACCGAACGGTTCGAGGGCCGCCAGGGCGTCGCGCTGCAGGGATTCGGCCAAGTCCTGGGCGGCGGTGAGGCCGAGCAGGCTGACGTAGGTGGGCTTGTCGGCGGCGGCGTCCTTGCCGGCGGTCTTGCCCAGGGTGGCGGTGCTGGCGGTGCAGTCGAGAATGTCGTCCACCACCTGGAAGAGCAGGCCGGCGCGCTTGGCGAAGTGGTCGAGGCGCTCCCGTTCGGCGGCGGGCAGGGGCGAGCCGGCCAGGGCGCCGAGCAGCACGGCGGCGCGTATCAGGGCGCCGGTCTTCAGCACGTGCATCAACTCCAGCTCGGGCTGGGTGAGGGGCTTGCCCACCGAGGCCAGGTCGATGGCCTGGCCGCCGGCCATGCCCTGGGAGCCCGAGGCATGGGCGAGCAGGGCGACCATCTCCAGTTGCACCGCCGGGGTGGCGATGGACTCCCGGGCAAGCAGCTCGAAGGCCAGGGTCTGCAGGGCGTCGCCCACCAGCAGGGCGGTGGGCTCGTCGTATTCGACGTGGCAGGTGGGACGGCCGCGGCGCAGCACGTCGTCGTCCATGCACGGCAGGTCGTCGTGCACCAGGGAATAGGCGTGGATCATCTCCACGGCACAGGCCGCCACCTCGACCGCCGCAGGGGCGGCGCCGCTCACGTCGCCAGCGGCGAAGGCGAGCAGGGGGCGCACCCGCTTGCCGCCGCCCAGGGCGGCGTAGCGCATGGCGTCATGGAGCCGGGCGGGCGTCTGGTCGGCGCCGGGCAGCAGGCGGGCCAGGGCGCGCTCGGTGCGCGCCTGGGCGGCTGCCATCCAGTCGGGGAAGGGAGTGCAGGGAGCGTTGGCGTCGTGCAGCGGGGCGGTCATGCCGCGCCTCCGGGGGCGGGCAGGTCGCGCAGGGCGCCGGCTTCGAGCACCTGGATGCGCTGTTCCGCCTCGGCCAGCTGGCCCTGGCAGAGCTTGAGCAGCTCCATGCCGCGGCGATAGGCTTCGAGGGAGGCTTCGAGCGGCAGCTGGCCGCCTTCCATGCCCTGAACCAGGCGTTCCAGCTCGGCCAGGGCGTCCTCGAAGGTGGGCGCGCCGGAGGCGGAAGGCGCCGTGTCGCCGGCCGCTGGCGAGGCTTTCCGGGTGTGGGTGCCGGGTTGATCCATATCAATGGGACAGGGGAAACCGGGAAACGTACCGTAAAAAAAGGCTTTTGGTCAAATTGGAACCCGGCTAAAATCCCGCCTCCCTGTTGTTTTAACAGAATTTTTCGGTGTTTCTTCTTGTTTCCGCCTAGGGCTCTGAATCCGGAGGTCCGGCTATGACCGACATCGCTACCCGCGCACAACTTGCCCCGGCCGTTTCCCAACTGCCGGTGGATTGGTATTTCGACGAGAAGCTTTTCGAACTGGAGAAAAAGCTCATCTTCGATGCCGGTCCCGGGTACGTCGGCCATCAACTGATGGTGCCGGAAGCCGGCAACTACCGTTCCCTGGAATGGGCCGACCACGGCCGCATGCTGGTCAACAACGCCGACCAGGGCACCTGGCTGATGTCCAACATCTGCCGCCATCGCCAGGCGATCATGCTGCAAGGTTCGGGCACCCTCGATTCGACCATCGTCTGCCCGATCCACCGTTGGACCTACGACCGCCAGGGCGAATTGATCGGTGCGCCGCACTTTCCCGAAAACCCCTGCCTGAACCTGAACAAGGTGCGGTTGCAGAACTGGAACGGGCTGCTTTTCCAGGGCTCTCGCGACGTGGGCGCCGACCTGGCGGGCATGAAGGTGGCCGGTGAGTTCGACTTTTCCGGCTACAAGCTCGACCGGGTCGAATTGCACGAGTGCAACTACAACTGGAAGACCTTCATCGAGGTGTATCTGGAGGACTACCACGTGGTCCCCTACCACCCGGGCCTGGGCAACTTCGTCACCTGCGACGACCTGACCTGGCAGTTCGGCGACTGGTACTCGGTGCAGAAGGTGGGCATCACCTCCCTGCTCAAGGAAGGCTCTCCGGTGTACGGCCGCTGGCAGAAGGCGGTGCGCGACTTCTACGCCGGCCGGGGCGAAACCCCGCGCCAGGGCGCGGTGTGGCTGACCTACTTCCCCAACATCATGGTGGAGTGGTACCCCCACGTGCTGGTGGTGTCCCAGCTGATTCCCCAGGACGTGAACAAGACCCTCAACGTGGTGGAGTTCTACTACCCGGAGGAGATCGTCGATTTCGAGCGTGAGTTCATCGAGGCCGAGCAGGCCGCCTACATGGAAACCGCCATCGAGGATGATGACATCGGCGAGCGCATGGACCGGGGCCGCTACGCCCTGATGAAGGAAGGGCGCAACGAAGTCGGCCCCTACCAGAGCCCGATGGAGGACGGCATGCAGCACTTCCACGAGTTCTACCGCCAGCTGATCGTTCCCCACCTGTAAGAGGCGCGGCGTGGCGGCGGCGGTTCGCCGCTTCCGCCCCTTCGCGTTCTTGCCCCCCGGGGCGCCGATGTTCCGGCCGCGCACTGCGATGGCCGTACAATCCGGCGCCCCGTTTCATTTTTGGAGCCCCACCCGTGCAATCCCTGTGGATGTTGGCCGCCAGCCTGCTGTTCGCCTGCATGGGCGTGTGCGTCAAGCTCGCCAGCAGCGCCCACAGCGCTGCCGAGATCGTCTTCTGGCGCTCCCTGCTGTCGTTTCTCTTCATCTACGCCTACGCCCGCAGCCGGGGGCTGCCCCTGACCACGCCCCACTGGCGTTTCCAGTTGCAACGGGGCGTCTCGGGGCTGCTGTCGCTAATGCTCTACTTCTACGGCATCGTGATGCTGCCCCTGGCCACCGCCGTCACCCTCAACTACACCTCGCCCCTGTTCCTCGCCCTGTTCCTGGTGGTGCTGGCCGGACACCGCCCGCCCCTGATGCTGTGGGTGTCCCTGGGGCTGGGGTTCGTCGGCGTGATCTTGCTGCTGCACCCGGTGTTCTCCGGCGAGCACTGGCTGGCCGGCAGCCTGGCCCTGGGCTCCGGCGTGCTGGCCGGGCTGGCCTACTACAACGTCAAGGAACTGGGCGCCCTGGGGGAATCGGAGTGGCGCACCGTGCTGTACTTCTCCGGCCTGTCCACCGTCGGCGCCGCCCTGTGGCTGGTGCTGAGTGGCGAAGGGTTCGGCGCCTTCGCCCTGCGGGACGGCATCGCCACCCTGGAGCTGCTTGGCGTCGGCGGCTTCGCTACCCTGGCCCAACTGGCCATGACCCGGGCCTACAAGCGGGGCCGGACCTTCCTGTCGGCCAGCCTGGCCTACTCCACCGTGGTATTCGCCAGCCTGTTCGGCGCGCTGCTGTGGGGCGAGCGCATCGGCCCGGATGGCTGGCTGGCGATGGCGCTGATCGCCGCCAGCGGGTTGTTGGCAAGCCACTACAGCCGGGCCCCCAGCCGGGGCGGAAAACCCGCCTGAGCGGTGGAGAACAAGTCCCCGCGCCGGTGTTAGACTGAATCAACCCAATCACAACAAGCGGAGGACTCCATGATCGTCACCGACCACCAGAACGGGCGGGTCAGCGTCAACGTCTACGGTGAATTCACCCTGGCCGACTACCGGGAGCTGGAGGAGCTGGTCGATTACAAGGCGAAGTTCGAAGGGCCGATGGACCTGCTGCTCAACCTGGAAGAGATGGGCGGCTTCACCGTGGACGTGGCCTGGGAAGAACTGAAGTTCGCCCGCCAGCACGCCACCGACTTCCGCCGCATCGCCGTGGTGTCCAACAACCAGTGGGTGGCTTGGAGCGCCTGGCTTAACCGCAGCTTTGTCGAGGCCGAGATCGCCGTGTTCGACAGCGCGAAAGACGCCGAAGCCTGGCTCTCCGCCGTCGACGAGGTCTGAGCGTGGCGCTGCCGGTAGCCCCCCTGGTTTCGGTCGCCGACCTGGCGTCTCATCTGGGCGATGCGGCCTGGGTGGCGGTGGATTGCCGCCACGACCTGGCCAAGCCGGATGCCGGCGAGGCCGCCTACGCTGCCGGCCATCTGCCCGGCGCGGTGTTCGCCCACCTGGACCGGGATTTGTCGGGCCCGATGACCGGCCGCAACGGCCGCCATCCCTTGCCCGATGCCGCGACCCTGGCGGCCCGTCTGGGCCGCCTCGGCATTGGCCCGGACACCATGGTGGTGGCCTACGACGACGGCCCCGGCATGTTCGCCGCCCGCCTGTGGTGGCTGCTGCGCTGGCTCGGCCATGAGCGAGTTGCGGTGCTCGACGGCGGCCTGGCGGCCTGGAAGGCGGCGGGCTATCCCCTGGAAACGGCCTGTCCGCAGCCGGCCGCCAAGGTGCTGCCGTGGAAAGCGGCGCTGGACGTGGTTTCCGCCGGGGAGGTGCTGGAAAACATCGAGCGGCGCGGCTTCCAGCTGGTCGATGCCCGGGCGCCGGACCGTTTCCGCGGCGAGAACGAGACCCTGGACCCGGTGGGCGGCCACATCCCCGGGGCGGTGAACCGCTTCTTCCGCGACAATCTGGGGCCGGACGGGCGCTTCAAGCCGCCCGTCCAGTTGCGGGACGAATGGCTGGCCCTGCTCGGCGCTCGCTCGCCTGGGGCCGTGGTGCACCAGTGCGGTTCCGGCGTCACCGCCTGCCACAACCTGCTGGCGATGGAAGTGGCGGGGCTGCCCGGCTCGCGCCTTTATGCCGGTTCCTGGAGCGAATGGGTTGGCGATCCGGCCCGTCCGGTGGCTCGCTGACGATAACCTGACGACATAAAAGTTGATGTTTTGCCGTCAACCGTGGAATATGGCTGTGCGTTGATAACGCTAACCGGCGCGGCGCCGCGCCGGTCCTAAATTTTTTCGCTTGTAAAAAGGATCCGCCATGAAATTCGCCACCATGCTCCTCGCTGCCCTGTTCGCCTCCGCCGCCATCGCGGCCGACGCGCCTGCTCCCGCGGCGGCTCCGGATGCGGCCCCCAAGGCCGAGGCTGCCAAGCCCGCCAAGCATCACGCGAAGAAGAAGGCCAAGAAGGCGCATAAGGCTCACAAGGCCGCCGCCGCTCCCGCTGCTGGCGCCGAAGCTCCGGCCAAGTAAGCCGCTGCCGGTAGGGCCGGGGGGTGGCAGCGCCCCGGACCGCCAAGAAAAAGGGCGATTCCTTCGGGAATCGCCCTTTTTCTTGGATTTGCCGTTGATTGGGAATTGGAGAGGGCGGGGGGCTACGCGTCAGCGGCCGTGGCGGGCCAAGGCCCAGGCCACATGTTCCCGTACCAGATCGGACGGATGGTCGCGCCGGCTTTCCAGGGCTGCTACCACCGCCGGGCTGGTCGGTGCGTTGCCCAGGGCCACGGCGATGTTGCGCAGCCAGCGTTCCCAGCCGATGCGCCGGATCGGGCTGCCGGCCAGGCGCTGCTCGAATTCCTCGGTGCTCCAGGCGAACAGGTCGGCCAGGGCGGCGCCGTCCAGGCCGTTGCGCGGGGCGAAGTCCGGGTCGCCGGCGTGGGCGAAGCGGTTCCATGGACAGGCCAGCTGGCAATCGTCGCAGCCGTAGATGCGGTTGCCCATCAGGGGGCGCAGCTCGGCGGGGATGGGGCCGTGCAACTCGATGGTCAGGTAGGAGATGCAGCGCCGCGCATCCAGTTGGTAAGGGGCGGTGATCGCCCCGGTCGGGCAGGCCGGCAGGCAGCGCTGGCAATCACCGCAGTGGCCGCCGCTGTCCGGGTCGGGCTCAATGGGCAGAGGCAGGTCGGTGAGGATTTCGCCGAGGAAGTGGTAGGAGCCTTGCCGGGTCAGCAACAGGGTGTGCTTGCCGCGCCAGCCCAGGCCGCTCTTGCTCGCCAGCTCCACCTCCATCACCGGCGCCGAGTCGGAAAACACCCGGTAGCCGTGGGGGCCAGCAGCGGCGCCGATGCGGTCGGCCAGCTTCTGCAGCCGGTTGCGCACCACCTTGTGGTAATCCCGCCCCAGGGCGTAGCGCGACAGATAGGCCGTTTCCGGCGAGGTGAGCGCCTGCTCCGCCGGAACGGTGCCGCGCCCCTCGCCCTCGGGCCAGTAGGGCAGCCGCACCGATACCACCGTCAGGGCGCCGGGCACCAGGGCCGCCGGGTCGGCGCGCAGGTCCGCATGGCGCGCCATATAATCCATCTCCCCGTGGCGGCCGGCGGCCAGCCAGGCCGTCAGCTTTTCCCGAGCGGCGGGGGAAATCTCGGCCCGGCCGATGTGGGCCGTGGCAAAACCCAGTTCCTGCGCCCAGGCGCGAATCTGCCCGGGCAGCGCCGTCAGGGCGGCCTGCCGCGCGGCGTCATCCATGTGATCCAGATCCGACGAAGGAAAGTGTTGCCCGTGCATAGCCAAGAGTTTAGCGAGTCCCCACTTACCCTGCACCTCGCCCGGGAAGCGGATACCGAGCGCCTCGGCCAGGCGTTGGCGGGCGCCCTGGCGCCGGGGCTGGTGATCCACCTGGAAGGGGACCTGGGGGCGGGCAAGACCACCCTGACCCGGGCCTTGCTGCGGGCCCTCGGCCATGCCGGCCCGGTGAAAAGCCCTACCTACGCACTGGTTGAAGTTTATAAACTTTTGAATTTATACTTGTATCACTTTGATTTTTATCGCTTCGAACACCCGGAAGAGTTTGTCGATGCGGGGTTGGCCGAATATTTCCGCGACGACAGCGTCTGTGTCGTCGAGTGGCCGGACAAGGCGGCGGGCGTGGCGCCCGCCCCCGACCTGCGCATCGGCCTGCGCCATGAGGGCGCCGGGCGCCGGGCGGAGTTCGTCCCTGCTAGCCAGAAGGGGGCCCTATGTCTGACTCGACTCGATCCCACACTGATCTCCCCCCTCCGGGCGAAGTGACCGCTTCCCCGGCGCGCCGCCGCGTCATCGCCGGCGGCGCCTCCCTGCTGCTGCTCTGCTCGCCCTGGGTGCGTGCCGCCGCCCGCTCCGGCCCGCCGTCGATCCTGGCGGTACGGGTCTGGCCCGCGGCCGACTACACCCGGGTGACCCTGGAGCACGACGCCCCCCTCAAGTATTCCTACTTCGCCGTGAAGAATCCGGATCGGCTGGTGGTGGACATCGAGGGCATCGAACTCAACGCCGTGCTCAAGAGCCTGGCCAACAAGATCGGCGCCGACGACCCGTACATCAAGCTGCTGCGCGCAGGCAACTACAAGCCCGGCGTGGTGCGCCTGGTGATGGACCTGAAGACCGAGGTGGCGCCCCAGGTGTTCGCCCTCAAGCCCGTGGGCGAGTACGGCCACCGGCTGGTGCTCGACATCTACCCGGCGGTGCCGGCGGACCCGTTGATGTCCCTGCTCGACAAGCGCGAAGTCCAGGGCGACCCGATGCAGGCTGCCGCCCGGGGCGACGCGCCGACGGCCCCGGAACCGGCGCCGGCACAAACCCAGGCCCAGGTTCGCGGCGAACCGCGCCGGCCCGTCGAGGCCGCACCCGAGAATCCGCCTCCCCAGCAGCAGGTGGCCCGGGAAGCGCCGCGCAAGGGCGGCAAGCCCATCGTGGACCGCCTGGTGACCGTCACCCTCGACCCCGGCCACGGCGGCGAGGACCCGGGGGCGGTGGGGCAGCGCGGCAGCCAGGAAAAGGTGGTGACCCTGGCCATCGCCCGGCGCCTCAAGGCCAAGCTCGACGCTGAGCCCAACATGCGCGCCGTGCTCACCCGGGATTCCGACTTCTTTGTCCCTCTCGGCACCCGGGTGCAGAAGGCCCGGCGGCTTCAGGCCGACCTGTTCGTGTCGATCCACGCCGACGCCTGGGTCAAACCGGACGCCCGGGGCTCGTCGGTGTTCGTTCTCTCGGAGCGGGGCGCCTCCAGCGCCGCCGCCCGCTACCTGGCGCAGAAGGAAAACGACGCCGACCTGGTGGGCGGGGTGAACTTCGGGGTCAAGGACGCGCATCTGGCCCAGACCCTGCTCGACCTGTCCCAGACCGCCACCAACAACGACAGCCTGAAGCTGGCCAAGGCCGTGCTCAAGGAGATGGGCGGCATCAACACCCTGCACAAGGCCGGGGTGGAGCAGGCCGGCTTCGCCGTGCTGAAGGCCCCGGACATTCCTTCGATCCTGGTGGAGACCGCTTTCATCTCCAACCCGGAAGAAGAACGTCGCCTGGTGGACGAGGGCTACCAGGACCAGGTGGCCGAGGCCATCCTGCGCGGCATCAAGGCCTACTTTTCGAAGAATCCGCCCCTGGCCAAGTCCAAGCTGGCCCGGCTGGACTGAGTCTGAGGGGCTGCGCCGCCTGGTGCGGCGCGATCCCGGGCGCCGCCCCAGGGGCGGCGCTTTCCTTTACAATTCAAGGTTTTTTGCGGCGCGATCCGGTATTCGGCGGTTGTAGTCTGTAGCCTAGGCAAACCTTGCCTGGCCAGCCGGCGCACCGCTGACGGGCCGTTCGGCACCGAAACCTTTCCTTCGCCCTGATTCCTCGTCCATGCTGGTCCTGCGCGGTCTTTCCTGTCCTTCGCCCACGGCAACGGTGCTCACCATCGGCAACTTCGACGGCGTGCACCGGGGCCATCGCGCCCTGCTGGCGCGCCTGCGCGATGCAGCGGACCAGGCCGGGCTGCCGGCGGCGGTGCTCACCTTCGAGCCCCATCCTCGGGAATTCTTTTCCCCCGATTCGGCCCCGGCGCGCCTGTCGACCCTGCGCGAAAAGTTGGAGCTGCTCGCCGATGCCGGAGTGGACGTGGTGGCGGTGTACCGCTTCGACGCCCCCTTTGCCGCCCTCAGCGCCGACCAGTTCATCGAAAAGGTGCTGGTCGAGGGCCTGAAGGCCCGTCACCTGCTGATCGGCGACGATTTCCGCTTCGGCACCAAGCGCGGCGGCGACTTCGCCCTGCTGCAACGGGCCGGCGCCACCTGGGGTTTCGGTGTCGAGGCCATGGGCAGCGTGGTGGAAGGGGGCGAGCGGGTTTCCAGCTCCGCCGTGCGTGCAGCACTGGCCGGGGGCGACATGGACCACGCGGCGCGCCTGTTGAGCCGCCCCTATTCGATCGACGGCCGGGTGGTGCGGGGCCAGCAGTTGGGTCGCCAGCTCGGCTTTCCCACTGCCAACATCCGCATCAAGCACGACCCCCTGCCGCTTTGCGGTGTCTTCGCCGTGGAAGTGGCCGGCCTGGGCGCCCCCGGCCAGCCGCCCATCGCCGGGGTCGCCAACCTGGGCGTGCGTCCCACGGTGGACGGTACCCGCCGGCCGCTGCTGGAAGTGCACCTGTTCGATTTTTCCGGCGACATCTACGGCCGCCACCTGTCGGTGCGCTTCGTCAAGAAGCTGCGCGACGAGATGCGCTTTGCCGGCCTGGACGCCCTCAAGGCCCAGATCGCCCAGGATGCCCTGGACGCCCGCGCCTTCTTCGCCGTCCGGTCTCCGCGCTGATCCGGCCGGCCCCTGCCGCATTCACCTGTTTTGCCGATCCTCAGATTCTCAGATCCCTCGACTCCGCCATGGCTGACTACAAAGACACGCTGAATCTCCCCGACACCCCGTTCCCGATGCGCGGCGACCTGCCCAAGCGGGAGCCGCAATGGGTCAAGCAGTGGCAAGAGAAGAAGCTCTATCAGAAGATCCGCGAGATCTGCGCCGGCCGGCCCAAGTTCATCCTGCACGACGGCCCTCCCTACGCCAACGGCAACCTGCACCTGGGCCACGCCCTGAACAAGATCCTCAAGGACATCATCGTCCGCTCCAAGACCTTGGCTGGCTTCGATGCGCCCTACGTGCCGGGCTGGGACTGCCACGGCCTGCCCATCGAGCACAAGATCGAGGTCACCCACGGCAAGAACCTGCCCGCCGACAAGGTGCGGGAACTGTGCCGCGCCTATGCCGCCGAGCAGGTGGACGTGCAGAAGCAGGAATTCATCCGCCTGGGCGTGCTGGGGGATTGGGACAATCCCTACCTGACCATGAACTTCGCCAACGAGGCCGGCGAGATTCGCGCCCTGGCCGAGATGGTCAAGCAGGGCTACGTCTTCAAGGGCCTGAAGCCGGTGAACTGGTGCTTCGACTGCGGCTCCGCCCTGGCTGAGGCCGAGGTGGAATACGCCGACAAGAAGTCCCCCTCCATCGACGTGGCCTTCCCGGTCAGCGAGGCCGATGCCCCCAAGCTGGCTGCCGCCTTTGGCCTCACTGCCCTGCCCAAGCCCGCCTATGCGGTGATCTGGACCACCACCCCGTGGACCATCCCCGCCAACCAGGCGCTTAACGTCCACCCCGAGCACGAATACGCCCTGGTGGATGCGGGTGACCGCCTGCTGGTGCTTGCCAAGGAGCTGGTGGCCGACTGCCTGAAGCGCTACGGCCGCGACGGTACGGTACTGGCGACGACCCAGGGCAAGGCCCTGGAGCGCCTGGAATTCCGCCACCCCTTCTACGACCGGGTTTCCGTCGTTTATCTGGCCGACTACGTGGGCCTGGATGCGGGCACCGGCATCGTGCACTGCGCCCCCGCCCATGGCGTGGACGACTTCAACGCCTGGCGCCATTACGGCCGCGGCAACGACGAGATCATCTCCATCGTCAAGGGCGACGGCGTCTATGTGGACGACCTGCCCTTCTTTGGCGGCCTCTCCATCTGGAAGGCCAACCAGGCCATCTGCGACAAGCTCACTGAAGTGGGCAACCTGCTCTCCCACGGCAATGTGGTGCACAGCTACATGCACTGCTGGCGCCACAAGACCCCGGTGATCTACCGGGCCACCGCCCAGTGGTTCGTCGGCATGGACCGCCTGCCCACGGACGGCAAGTCCCTGCGCGAAAAGGCCCTGGCCGGTGTCGAGGCCACTGCCTTCTATCCTGCCTGGGGAAAGCCCCGCCTGCAGTCCATGATCGCCAACCGGCCCGATTGGTGCATCTCCCGCCAGCGCAACTGGGGTGTGCCCATTCCCTTCTTCCTGCACAAGGAGACGGGAGAACTGCATCCGCGTACGGTGGAGCTGATGGAAGCCGTGGCCCAGCGGGTGGAACAGGAAGGCATCGAAGCCTGGTTCAAGCTGGATGCTGCCGAGCTGCTGGGCGCCGAAGCCGCCCAGTACGACAAGATCAGCGACACCCTGGACGTCTGGTTCGATTCCGGTACCACCCATTGGCACGTACTGCGCGGCTCCCATCCCATCGGCCATGCCAGCGGTCCCTGTGCCGACCTTTACCTGGAAGGCTCGGACCAGCACCGGGGCTGGTTCCATTCCTCCCTGCTCACCGGCGCCGCCATCGACGGGCACCCGCCCTACAAGGCCCTGCTCACCCACGGTTTCACGGTGGACCAGCAGGGACGCAAGATGAGCAAGTCCCTGGGCAACACCATCCTGCCCCAGGAAGTCTCCGACAAGATGGGCGCCGACATCCTGCGCCTGTGGGTCGCCGCCACGGACTATTCCGGCGAGCTGGCCATGTCCAAGGAGATCCTGGCCCGGGTGGTCGAGTCCTACCGCCGCATCCGCAACACGGTACGCTTCCTGCTCGCCAACACCGCCGACTTCGACATCGCCACCAATGGCGTGGCTCCCGAGCAGCTGTTCGAGATCGACCGCTACGCCCTGGCGTTCACCGCCCAGTTGCAAGCGCTGTGCGAGGCCGAGTACGCAGGTTACGAGTTCCACAAGGTGGTCCAGGCCCTGCAGACCTTCTGCTCCGAGGACCTGGGCGCCTTCTACCTGGACGTGCTCAAGGACCGGCTGTACACCACCGGCGCCGATTCCCTGGCCCGCCGCTCGGCCCAGACCGCCCTGTGGCACATCCTCCAGGCCCTGACCCGGCTGATGGCGCCGATCCTGTCGTTCACCGCCGAGGAAATCTGGGCGGTGGTGAGCGGCAAGCCCGACGACTCGGTGATGTTCACCACCTGGCACCCGCTGCCCGTGGGCGGCGATAGTGAGGCCCTGCTGGCCAAATGGGCGGCCCTGCGCGAGGTGCGCGGCGAGGTGATGAAGGAGCTGGAAGCCCTGCGCGTGGCCGGTTCCATCGGCTCGTCCTTGCAGGCCGAGGTGGAAATCCACTGCGATGGCGAGAAGTACGCGCGCCTGGCTTCCCTCGGCGACGACCTGAAATTCGTCCTCATTTGCTCCAAGGCCACGGTGGTGAAGTCGACTGAAGACAAGCTGGTGGCCACTCCGAGCGGCCACGGCAAGTGCGAGCGCTGCTGGCACGTGCGCGAGGACGTGGGCGCCAACACCGAGCACCCGACCCTGTGCGGCCGCTGCGTCGAAAACCTCTACGGTGCCGGCGAAGCCCGGACCCATGCCTGAGCTGGGCACGGCACGATGAGCGACGCGACGACGGCCCGTCCCGGCGATGCCGCCCCGGCAGCGGTCTGGCTGAAATGGCTGCTGCTGGCCGTGGCGGTGATCCTCTTCGACCAGGCCAGCAAGCTGTGGGTGCTGGACGTATTCACCCTGGGCGAATCCCGGCCGGTGACCGAGTTCTTCAACCTGGTGCTGGTGTACAACCGGGGAGCGGCGTTCAGCTTCTTGGCCTCCGCCGGCGGCTGGCAGCGCTGGTTCTTCGTCGTCCTGGCGGCGGCCGTGTCCCTGTGGATGGGCGCCATGCTGCGCCGCCACGCCGGCCAGCCCGGCCATCGGCCGCTGTGCATCGGGCTCAACCTGGTGATCGGGGGGGCCATCGGCAACGTCATCGACCGCTTCGCTTACGGGGCGGTGGTGGATTTTCTCGACGTGCACGCCTTCGGCTGGCACTGGCCGGCCTTCAATCTGGCCGACTCGGCCATCTGCCTGGGCGTGGCCCTGCTGGCCTGGCACGAGCTGCGCCACGGCGGCGGCAAACAGGGGCCGGGAGAAAACGCGGCGGAACGCGGTCAAACCTGACCCTCGTTTCCGTTTGCCCCGATCTGCCATGAGCGATTCCCGTCCTGCCTACCTGCGTATTCCCCCCGGCCAGCGCCAGGTCCACGACTTTCCCGTTCTCGACCTGGGCATCCGCCCCGGGCTGACCCACGACGACTGGCGCTTGCGCCTGTTCGGCGAGGTGGAGCGGGAAGTGGTGCTCGATTGGCCCCAGTTGCTGGCCCTGCCGCAAACCCGGGTGGTGATCGACTTTCACTGCGTCACCACCTGGACCCGGCTCGACATGCCCTGGGAGGGCGTGCTCGCCCGGGACGTGATCGCCCTGGCCCGGCCCACCCCGGCGGCGCGCCACGTGGTGCTGCACAGCGGTGACGGCTACACCACCAACCTGCCCCTGGCGGCCCTGCTCGACGACGACGTGCTGGTGGCCCATTCGGTGGAGGATGCGCCCCTGTCCGACGACCACGGCGGCCCGGTGCGCCTGCTGGTGCCCAAGCGCTACGGCTGGAAGAGCGCCAAGTGGCTGACCGGCATCGAATTCACCCGGGACGACCACCCCGGCTACTGGGAAGTGCGCGGCTACCATAACGAGGCCGACCCCTGGAAAGAGGAGCGCTACGGCGATTGAGCCGTCGCCGCACGTTCCGATCCGCTCATCCGATCCATCCGCAACCTGCGAACCGAACCGACCATGTCCGCTTCCTCCGCCACCGAACCGGTGGTCACCCCCTCCAGCTTCCTCACCCTGCACTACCGGGTGTCCACCGGCGACGGTACCGAGGTGATCAGCACCTTCGACATGAGCCCGGCCACCCTGCAAATGGGCGGCGGCCAACTGGCCCCGACCCTGGAGAACAAGCTCCTCGGTCTGCCCGCCGGTGCCCGTCAGACTTTCGAGCTGGCCCCGGGCGAAGCCTTCGGCGAGCACAACCCGCGGCTGGTCGAGCGCATCCTGCGCAGCGCCCTGCCAGATGGTCTGGAGCTCAAGGAGAATGCCGTGGTCGAGTTCGCCACCCCGGAAGGGGCCGAGTTCGCCGGCTTCGTGCGCGAGCTTACCGACAGCCACGCCCTGATCGACTTCAACCACCCCCTCGCCGGCAAGTCGGTGCGCTTCGACGTGCACCTGATCGGCGTGCTGTAAGCGGGGGCTGATCCCCGTGGGCTGAAACCCCGCGCCCCGTGGGCATCTCCACGGGGTATGCCCGGAGATGCCCGTCCCTATTGACTCTTGGGCCTGCCTGCCCGGAGCGCCTTATTCCACGCGCCTTTCGAGATACCCCCCCCCATGCAAGTCATCCTCGCCACCCCCCGCGGTTTCTGTGCCGGCGTCGAGCGCGCCATTGCCATCGTCGAGCGCGCCCTGGAACTGTTCGGCGCCCCGATCTACGTGCGCCACGAAGTGGTGCACAACCGCTTCGTGGTGGACGGCCTCAAGGCCAAGGGCGCCGTGTTCGTCGAGGAACTGGACGAGGTGCCGGACGGCGCCACGGTGATCTTCTCCGCCCACGGCGTGGCCAAGGCGGTGCGCAGCGAGGCCGAGGCCCGGGGCCTCAAGGTGTTCGACGCCACCTGCCCCCTGGTGACCAAGGTGCACCTGGAGGTGGCGCGCATGCGCAAGGACGGCCGCGAGATCATCATGATCGGCCACAAGGGCCATCCGGAAGTGGAAGGCACCATGGGCCAGGCCGAGGGCGGCATGCACCTGGTGGAAACCCCGGCCGACGTGGCCGTCCTGGCGGTGCGTGACCCGGCCAAACTCGCCTACGTGACCCAGACCACCCTGTCGGTGGACGATGCGGCGGTGGTGGTGAATGCCCTGCGCGAGCGCTTCCCCGAGATCGTCGGGCCGAAGAAGGACGACATCTGCTACGCCACCCAGAACCGCCAGGACGCGGTGAAGCTGCTGACGCCGGAATGCGACGTGGTGATCGTGGTCGGCTCGCCCAACAGTTCCAACTCCAACCGTCTGCGCGAAGTGGCCCAGTTGCGCGGCGTGCCGGCCTACCTGGTGGACCTGCCCGAACAGATCGACGCTAACTGGCTGGCGGGCAAAGCCCGCATCGGCGTCACGGCCGGCGCCTCCGCCCCCGAAGTCCTGGTGGAACAGGTCATCGCCCGGCTGCGCAGCCTGGGCGCGGGGCAAGTGGCGGTACTCGAAGGCGCCCCGGAAAACGTCACCTTCCCGCTGCCGAAGGAACTGGCGTAGGGGAGGGGACGGTCGCATTGGGATCGTGCTCCAACAGCACTTCCACGCGTAGTTGGCTGGCGACAGGAGTGTCGCCCCACTTCCCTGGCTGAAATTTGGCCTGGGCGAATGCGACCCTGGCGGCTTCTTGGAATGGTGCTGGAAGGTCGCTTTGTTCGACGATGACCCGATCCACCTGGCCATCCTTGCCGATTAGGAGCCGAAGCCCGACGCGGCCGGACAGGGAGGGTTTGTTGGGTTCGGGAAAGGCGGGTTCGATGGGGCCGATCGGGCTTGGACGCTCGGTCAGCTTTCCCGCGGGCAAGTACAGCAGGTCGTTGAGTTGCGGTGCGATCGTTTCCGATGCGCTGCCATCACCAGATTTGGTGCTATGGTTCGGGGGCGCTACATCCGCGTTTTCCAGCGATGTTCCGATGGCCTGCTTAACGGAGTCGCTGGCTGCGCTCGGGTTTTCGCTGCGGCGATTGTTTTGCAGCGTAAGGTTTAACCGAGGTGAAATGTTGCGGAAGCCTCCGGAGGCTTCATTCAGCCCACAACATTCGCCTGTGCCGCCACCTATGGGAACGGCTAGCATCCCGATATGCAGCAGTGCCGATAACGCGACGGCAGACAGTAGGGATGGTGAAAAAACGATACGGCCGATCATGAAACTCCCCCGGCTGGCGCCGGGGGTATGTCCTTACTGCTGAATGATTTCCCGCCAGGAGATGCGCTGGGCGACGCCGGAGCCTGGAGCGACGGGGATATTCTGGGTGACCGTTCCACCGCCGGAAGTGCGGATTGCCGCTTTGCCCTGACCGTTGCCAAGTCGGAAGAGGGTTGCTGTACTGGCGAGGAAATTGCCGAGGCTGATCGATGCCCAGGTGTTACCTGCAACCGCTCCACCTGTTTGGTAGTTGACCGCGTTGAACCAACTGGTACCGCCTGGTGAGCATACGTCGGAACTGGGGATGTTACTGGTGAACACCAGGGTACCTTGAGAAAGCCCAGGGCTGGTGTTAATGCGCTCGCCAGTTGATGGTAGATCGATGTACCACCCTTTTTGGGTAGCGTAATTGGGGGTGATGTTGCTTGAGACGCGCTGCGTTGAATTGCTCGTCGATACTGTCAGTGTTTGCCGTTGCAAGTTACTGCGGAGCGGCGAAATGACAGCATTGGTGCCACTCGGGGTGCTGAGGTCGTCGATCAGGCCGTACATGGACTGGGTGCTGGTCGCAGAAGCATACGCACCGCTGGCTCCAGGGATATCCAGATCGCCTAGGTATTGGCCTGTCCCCACGTAAACGAAGCGTTTGCTGACACCAGCGAGGGTTATTTCCCCAAGCTCAGGTTCGGTTGTTACCGGTTGGGGGTTATTACTATTGTCGACCAGGGTGGCGAGCTTGACCACGCTCCATTGGGAACTGTCCGAATTGGTGAGGTCGAAGCGCCATACGTTGCCCTGTAGGTCGCCGCCGTAGACATACTGAACGGTGTTGTCTACGTCCACGTTTTCCACATAGCCACTGATTTTGGCTAGGCCGCTGGGGGTCGTGCTGCTGCCGACGCCGGTGTCGAGGGCCCGGATCAGATCACCGGTTCTGGCGTTGAGCACGAATAGATACCCATGACCGTCGCCACCCGAGTCGCCTGTCCCGTTGTTGTAACCCGAGGTCACAAGAACGACCCAGCCGGCGGCAGCCGTCTTTGTGATGAGTGGGCGGCCGTAGCTATAACCGACGTTGTTTTTGACGACGGTATTGGTGCTGCTGTTCGGAAACTCCCAAAGCACCTTGCTGGCGGCATCGGCTTCGCTGGTGGCAGTAGGCGTGGTGACGTCCAGGGCAAAGAAACCGCGACCACCCTTGCCCAGGCCGCTAGCGAGGATGGTGTGCCAATCCGGATTGCCGCTTCCCCCGCTGGTGTTGGCGAAGTCCACGTCGCCGACGCTGCCGACGCCATCCACATAGTAGTGGTGGCCGAACCCCGTTTTGAGAGTTAGAAGATTCAGACTGCTCATCACCAAGTTGGGGATGTAGGCCCAGCTTTCAGCGCCGCTCGATGCGGTGAATGCATGCATCATGCCGTCATTGGCACCTTGGAATAGGACTCGCGTCCGATTGGCCTGAGCATTGCGGAAAGATTGGGTGCACTGGCCCGAAACAGTATTGGAGTAGCAGTTGTCAATGTAGTTGGCGATTGGTGGGCGAACCAGCAGGGGCTCCGCATTGATGATGTCACCAAGCAGGTGGGCCCGGGTTCTGTAGCCACCCGTCGTCAGATTCTCCTGAGAACGGTCGCCTCGCAGGTAAGCTACCACCGCAGATCCGTCCGCGGGACCCGGAGGTGTGACTGAGCTGTTGAGTAGGGTCTGTTGAGCACTGCTCAACTTAGTGGTCGTCGAGGCGCTGGTTGGCTGGAACTGGCGGCCTTGCCCCGTCCCACTGCTGCCAGAGTAGGTCACGATGGAGCGGTTCGCCGAAGTTCGAGAGTCCAATTGGGTTTGTGGACTGCTGGTCCAAACTGGCGTGGTCAGAACAAGATTGCCGGTCGTTAGGTCGACAGGGTAGGCAGCGAGATCGCCGGTCCAGTTGCCGGGACTATAGCTCGACTGATAGACAATATTGTCGCCGCTAACGATGTTGGGGTTGGATACTGTCACGGCTGCTGCGGCGCTGGCCCGGTCCACAATGTTATTGAGGACTTTGATGAGCGAGGATTGAATCGTTGCAGGATCGGCGGCACTGAAGTACTGACCATGTCCGTTGACTGCTGTGTGCCAGAGGTCCTCGATGGTTGTTGCAGTATCGGCTACCGGCTTAGGCCAATTGGCTGTGCCTTGGGTCAGGTTGTAATAAAAACCTGAAGTTGCTGTCAGGTAATCGCTTTGGTACGGCTGCGATCCATTGGCGCCTAGGCCGATGGTGAATGTGGTCATATGCTGCCAGCTGGCGGGATCGCTGGTGGTGACTGGGACATTGTTGGTGGCGGTGCTGCCGCTGGTACGCAGGTCGGTGACCCAGTAGTAGGCTGCGACGTCGGCGAGTGTGTCCTTTACGGCGCTTGAGTCGTAGTAAGGGCGTGGCCAGTTCT
This sequence comes from Oryzomicrobium sp., assembly GCF_021287045.1. Taxonomy (GTDB): domain Bacteria; phylum Pseudomonadota; class Gammaproteobacteria; order Burkholderiales; family Rhodocyclaceae; genus Oryzomicrobium. The sequence continues at coordinate 206,451 of NZ_JAJTBG010000001.1, forward strand.
GCGCAGCGGTAAGGCCAGGGTCGGGGGCCGGATTTAGGGCAGAGGTAGGCAAGGTAGGGACTTTGGCTCCATCAATATCGCCGGTACTGTTGTAGCTCCCATTCCAGTAGCCATCCGTGGAAAGAATCGCGTAGTTTTGTTGGCAGGAATACTGTACGGGGTCTACAGAAGTATCGTATTTCGATGTGTATCCCATTTTCCCGTTTTGATAGTAATTCCCCGCCTTCTGAAGGGCGCTTTGTAGTGGAGTTCCTCCGCCGGGGTCAATGCTGTATAGGGTTGAATACCAAGAATTTTTTTGGGTCTGGTTGAAGTCGCTGATGTTAATGAAATTGGCAGCGTTGCTGTTGGTGTTGCTGCTATTGTCATTGATTGTTGAGAAGCCAACGCGATAGTTGTTATCTAGTGCTGCAAAGACCCGCCCCATGGCAGTCTTCATGGTTTGAATACGGGTACGATAGTAGCTGTACCAGTTGGCGAAGTTCTGAATTTCTTCTGCATAGGTGCATGTAGGTGCATTGGCACAATCCGTGCGATTTGGCCGGCCCGTATAGGATGCGGTTCCAGAATTTATTTCTGTTCTGGTGCAGGTGGAGTAGCTGGTACTGCTGCTAGGTGTTGTTTGGGAACAGGTGTTGTAGAAAGCGTATGCTTTGACGGCGGTGTTGTATGTCGAGTTTGAGCTGGTTCGGCACGATCCAGTTGAACTGGGGGAAATTGGCAATCCAGGAGCAGAGGCGGCCGAACTTTTCATATAGCAAGAAGTTGTTAAATCTAAATTCCCGCTGCCAGAAGTATAGGGGTCGTTCGGTGCGTTGGTAGGTGAAACATTACCCATGGACGTCCCATCTGCATTAACAGGCGGGGGGTATGTTGTGTTTGGGTCGTAATAAAGCCTGTTGATTTTGCTGTAGTAATAATCTATGTAGCTGTTGCTATATTGGGCTGTGGCATCCAATCCTGTAATTGATCCCCAGGACATACTTCCAGAATTGTCCAGGATGAACATAATATTTGGCTTGGCTGCATTTTTTACAGCCATTGGGATGTCGGCAATGCTGAGGTTTGTAGCCATCGATGTGCTGATGGTTTGAGTGATTAACAATACTCCAATATTGAAGGAGTAAATGTTTTTAGAAATTCGCGTTCGTGTGGATGGCAGTTGGGTCATGATCCGCTCTCCGGGTTGCATAGCTTTTTTGAGTAGGCGGTTTTTATTCAGTGACGATGGCTTGTGTCATACTGATCGTATTACGCGGCCCGCTCACTCTAATGGTGATCCGGTAGTAGATCTGTTGTGGATTGGTAAAGCTGGCGCTACCGACTTTTTTTGAGCCACCACCGGCAGATGTCCCGGAATAACAAGTACTGGCAATGTTGGTCGTAGTAGTTACGCCGTTACAGAGCCGATCAATGACGTATTGAGTCACGAAGGCGCCGTTTACTGTTTGGGATGTGGCTACGCTGGCCCAATTGATGGGGGTTGATGTCGCTGTTACATCGAATTGCTCTTGATAGGGTATGCCGTTTGCGTCGGTTTTACGGGTGGTGGCGTAATAGGTGCAATTCGTTGTGCAATTGGCTGGCTGATTGGTGTTCATGTTGCCGATGAAGGTGTTGCCCAGGTCGAGAAAGGCGCGTTCGACCCCGTTGTCTGCCGCGTGGAGCGCCGCCTGTTTGAATGCCAAATTGCCTGCAATGACGTTGGTGGTGCTGACGCCCCGTATTAGTGCTAAACCGGCCATGGTCATGGCAAACAGACCGATCAATGCGATCAGGAGGACGATACCTCGTTCTCTTTTGAAGGGAAGGTGTTTGCCGGCGGTGGTCAGAGATTGGTCCATATGACGTTCCGCAACGGGATGATGGTCTGGTAGGTTCTGTAGCGGTAGCGCTGCCAATCGGCATTTCCCGATAGGTCGATCGCAGGAGCGGGGCTTGTGGCCGAATCGGCTTTCCAGGCGCAAGGACCGTTGTTGATGATGCCGCTATCGGTTGTGCATGTATTGGTGACGTTGGTGGGGGCTATCGCGGTCGTGCGTGTCACAACCACGATGCGCAATGCCTTGATGCGCTTGCGGTCGGTGGAAGATGGGGTTGCCCATGTTGAGCCAGTGGCGTCGACCCATTGAGTGACGTTGGTCGAGCCGGCTGGGGCAATGCCGTATTGGGCTTGAAGGTTGACCACATTTGATACCAGCGGTGTCGTTGTTGAGCTTTGTCCCGCTCCATTCAAAGTGGATTCAACAACCTGAAGATTTCCGTTGTTGACGGAATAGGTGTGTGTTACCAGGCCATTGATGTTGAATACTTTGGCACCGGCTATGTAGTCTGGCCAGCCGTTACTGGTGATATACGCTGAGGCTGGGTTGAGGTTGGGCGAGGATGAGGCTGGCGCATGTGTCAGTGTGGATGCGCTGGAGTCAATAGCGGAAACGTTAAAAAGAGTGCAATTTGCTCCTTGCACGATCAACGCCAGGTTTGAGGTGGAAAAGCCGAAGGTACGGCTTACCGGGAAAGGACTGGCAGCACTTGTGTCGGCAGTCAGAAATGCTGGTAGCGATGAAAGGAAGTTGGTGGTGTAGCGGATGCTGATGGTGTCTGAGGCGCCGGCCCCACCGTCGACAATGGCTACTGGGGCTAAGTTGAAGCCGGTAATTGCGCCGGAGTTTAGATAAGTATAAAAGTTGGTGCAGTCGAACGGAGAGGGTTCGGCAAGGCCGGATCCTGCGTTGTGAATGTCCTGTTCCAGCATGGCGATGGAAACAAGACCGTTTTCCTGTGCCTCTGACCCCGAGTTGGTAGTGCGTTTTTGAGCTTCGAAAAGGGACATGGTTTGGACGATGGCCAATGAGGCCACGAGACCAACAGCGAGGCCGACCATCAGTTCGACCAAACTGAAGCCCTTATGCCGTGGGTGGATAGTGGGGGGCATGGCTGACTCAATTCACCTGGGCGATTGCTGTATGTATGTGTTGGCCACTGTTTGGTTGTTGCCAACATAGGCGGACGGTGACGGTATTGGTCGAGGTGTCCACAATGACGCTCCCCGTCCCCGCTGGCAGGGTATTCGTTACGTCGATCAACCAATTCTGGAGATCGGTATAGGTTGACGCCGTGCCTGTTGGAGCACAGGCCGTGCCGGCGGCAAGGTGCTGATAGCTGGCAATATTGGATCGGTCGGTCCAAATGCGTGAGATGACTTGGTTGGCAAGGTAGGCGGCATCGGCGCGGTATTTTGCGTCGCTACTCGAACTGATGGCTGCGGCCTGCATGCCGACGAGTCCGAGCAGGCCGAGGGAAAAAATGGTAATGGCGACAAGTGCTTCAAGGAGCGAGAAGCCGCGGCAGTTCTGCGGTGCTGGCGTCAAGGGCATTTGCGCGGATCCCCTGCTGTGGTGATGGATGGGTCGCAGAGCAGCCCCCCGCTGGTAACGCCAAAGACCAGGCGGCGTGTCATGGTGCCGTTTGCTGATGAGAAATCGATCTGGGTAATCGAGTTGCTGCCATCGGCGTTGGCCGTAACCCGGCCAAATGAGTTAAAGGTGATAGTGGCTGCTGCTGTGGGGGTGACGGCAATGGTCACGAAGCCCCCCGTGCCTTCACGGGCAGGCTTGGACTCGATGTTGACACCGGTGTCGGTCTGCACGACCCAGGAGGTGTCATTGGAAACGACCAGGCGAACCCTGGCGTTTTGCCGTACGGCTTCCGCTCGCGCTAACTGAAACCCCTGATAGAGGGATTCTGCCGTGCTGCGAACGGCAGTATTGGCGAGAAATGTACGAAACGAGGGGGCGGCGATTCCAAGCAGGACGGCAAGCACTGCTAGCGCGATCAACATTTCGACAAGGGTCACCCCTAGCTGAATTGATCGAGAGCGCAAACCAGGGGGTATCGTCAGCATGAGTCGCCTGCGCGTTGTATCCAGCAGTTTTTCGTCCCAGAGGCGCCGGGGAATGCCGTGGTCTGTTTCGTGTTGCTCTGATCAATAGTGAAGGTGAAGCCATTCATGACGCCAATGCCTTGGGCTTGCGCCGTGTAGGTGTCGGCCGTGAAGGTCGGGCAAGAAAACTGAAAGTATTTGCCCGTGGGGGCAGTGGCTTGGACGCAGGGCGGCGCATTAACGTAGGTTCGGTTGTCTTGGTAATACTGTTCCAACTGGACCCGCATATTAGCCAGCGTAGAAGTGGCTTCGGTAATGTTGCCCCGTTGTATGTAGGCGGTATATGAGGGGTACGCAATCGTAGAAAGCAGGGCGACGATCGCGACCACGATCATCAGTTCGATTAGGGTGAATCCGTGTTGGTTGCGCGGCTGGTTCATGGGGAGGTCCAGGATTGATTTTCCCCATGATAGTAATGGGTTCGAGAGCAGTGGCCGATTTTGCGACAGAATGACGGTCGGGCGCGACGAGTGGCTTGTGGGTAAAGGTGTACACACGGCCTTTTTCGTCTCGGGGCATTGTGGTAAAGTTGCGACCCATTTTGCTGCTGTAGCTCAGTCGGTAGAGCAACTGATTCGTAATCAGTAGGTCACCAGTTCGATTCCGGTCAGCAGCACCAGGACAAACACGAGGCCCCGGGGATTCCCCGGGGCCTCGTCGTTTCTGCTCCGGCACCCGGAGTCCGTTCAAGAGCGGCGGGGCGGTCGGAGGGCGGGGGTGGTATGCTCTGCCCCTTTTACAGAGCCGAGGGTTGTTGCCGTGGGGGATTGCTACCACTGCGGGTTGCCTGTACCTGCCGACGTTCATCTGGCCGTTACGGTCGACGGGGTTGATCGCCAGCTGTGCTGCAATGGCTGCCAGGCCGTTGCCGAGGCCATCGTCGCCAACGGGCTGGAGGACTACTACCGCCACCGTGATGCCCTGCCCGAATCCCCCCGGGAAGCCCTGCCGGCCATCGTCGGCGAACTCAAGCTCTACGATCACGCCGATTTCCAGAAAAGCTTCGTGCGCGCCCTTGGGGACAATGAGCGCGAGGCGTCCCTGATCCTGGAGGGCATCACCTGCGCCGCTTGTGTCTGGCTCAATGAGCAGCACGTGGCTAGGCTGCCCGGGGTGGTGGCCATCGACATCAACTACGCCACTCGCCGCGCCCGGGTGCGCTGGGACGAATCCCGCATCCAGCTTTCCGGCATCCTCGCGGCCATCCAGGCCATCGGCTATCGGGCCCATCCTTACGATGCCGCGCGCCACGAGGAAATCGCCCGCCGCGAGCGCCGCGACATGCTGTGGCGCCTGTGGGTGGCCGGGTTCGGCATGATGCAGGTGATGATGTACGCCATTCCCGTCTATATGGCCGGCGATGGCGAGATGACCCAGGATATCGAGGGATTGATGCGCTGGGCCAGCCTGCTGCTGACCCTGCCGGTGGTGATCTACTCCTCGGCCCCGTTCTTCCGCAACGCCTGGCGCGACTTCCGCTTCCGCCGGGTCGGCATGGACGTGCCGGTGGCCCTGGGTGTCGGGTCGGCCTTTGTCGCCAGCGTCTGGGCAACATTGGTGGGAACCGGCGAGGTGTATTTCGATTCGGTCGCCATGTTCGTCTTTTTCCTGCTCGGCGGGCGCTTCCTCGAAATGGTGGCACGGCAGAAGGCCGTTAGCGTCACCGAGGCTCTGGCCAAGCTAATGCCGGCGTTCGCCTTGCGCCTGCTGCCTGCTGGCGCGGGCGCAACCGAACAGGTGCTGGTGTCGGATTTGCGCCCCGGTGACCGGGTGCTGGTCAAGCCGGGGGAAACCATTCCTGCCGACGGCATTGTGGTGGAAGGGGTGAGCGCCGCGGACGAGGCGCTGCTCAGCGGCGAAAGCCGGCCGGTGGCCAAACGCCCCGGCGATGTGGTGACGGGTGGTGCCCAGAACGTGGAAAGCCCCCTGGTGGTGGAAGTTTCCGCCGTGGGCGAGGGGACCCGCTTGTCCGCCATCGTGCGCCTGATGGAGCGGGCAGCCAGCGAAAAGCCGCAATTGGTGGAAATCGCCAACCGGGCGGCGGGGCGCTTCATCGCCGCCATTCTGCCCATTGCCGCGGCCACGGCCATCGGCTGGGCCTGGTTCGATCCGTCCCAGGCATTGTGGATCACCGTTTCGGTGCTGGTGGTGACCTGCCCCTGCGCCCTGTCCCTGGCGACGCCGATTGCTCTGACCGTGGCCAGCGGCGCCCTGGCCCGGGACGGCGTGCTGGTGACCCGCGGCCATGCCATCGAAACCCTGGCTCGGGCCACCTGTTTCGTCTTCGATAAGACCGGCACCCTGACCATGGGGCAGATGCGGGTCGAGCACATTCATCCTGTTTCGGGGTTTGCAGCGGACGATGCGTTGCAACTGGCGGCCTCGCTGGAGCAGGCCTCGGCCCACCCCATCGCCCGTGCCCTGGCGGGCACGGTGGAACAACGGGGGCGCCCGTTGCTGCCCGTCACCACGGCGGCGGCTGTGGCCGGCCAAGGGGTGAGCGGCTGGATCGATGGCCGGGAATTGCGCTGCGGTCGTCCCGAGTATGTGGCCGACCTGCACGGGCAGCCGCTGCCGCAAGAGCTTCTGAATGCCGCCGAGGCGTCGGCCACCCGGGTCGCCCTGGGCGATGCCCGGGGCTGGTTGGCCTTTTTCGATCTGGACGACGACATCCGGCCCCATGCCGATCAGTTGATCGCCCGCCTGCGCCGCGAAGGGCGCCGGGTAGTACTGCTGTCCGGGGACGCGCCCGCGGCCGTGGCCCGGGTTGCGGCCCAGCTCGGCATCGATGACGTGCGGGCCGGCGTGTCGCCCCAGGGCAAGCACGACGCCGTGGCCGCCTTGCAGGCCGAAGGTGAAGTCGTGGCCATGATCGGCGACGGGGTCAACGATGCGCCGGTCCTGGCCCAGGCCCAGGTTTCCATCGCCATGGGCGGTGGTGCGCCCCTGGCCCGGACCCAGGCGGACCTGGTGCTGCTGTCCGACAACCTGAGTCACCTGACGGGGGCTGTCGTCCTGGTGCGCAAGGCGCTGCGTATCATCCGCGAGAACCTGTGGTGGTCGGTTAGCTACAATGTGGTGGCCATTCCCATGGCTATCGCCGGCTATGTCACCCCCTGGCTGGCGGCCATCGTCATGTCGGGAAGCTCGCTGCTGGTCGTCCTCAATTCCCTGCGCCTGCAGCGTGCTGTGGACACGGAGGCCTGATTCGGAGTCGTCATGGAAAGCCTGTACCTGTTGATCCCCCTCTCCGTGCTCCTGGTGTTCCTCATTGCCCTGATCTTCTGGTGGTCGGTGAAGAGCGGCCAGTTTGAGGACCTGGAAGGGCCGGCCTACCGGATCCTGATGGATAAGGAGCCGGGGGAAGAGAGAGCCGCCAAGCCGGCTGCCGATTCGACATCGCCGCCAAAGGCGTGATCAGGCCCGCAGGAGGTTTAGGGCCATGGATGAGCCGTGCTTTGCCGGGGGCATCGGGGTTTGATCTGGGTCAAAATCGAACTTGGGTACGTCGGACATAATCCGTCCCAGATCGTTGCCTTCGTGGGGCGATCTGATTTGTTTCTCTGTTGGGGTTGGGGTGCGTGGAAACGCACCCTTTTTTTCGTTTACGGCCCCGTGCCGTGCAGCGACCTCAGTTTTTCTCTTCCTAGGCTGCCTGCCTAGCGGAACCCCAATGCTGGCGCGGGGTTTGGCTTCCCCTTAGCACCTGAATTGACCCAGATCAATAGCAGGTTGACCTATGTCAAAAAGCCCCCCGGGACCGTAAAATAGCATGCGCATAGCCGCCAAAAGTGGGGGTGAGTGTCGGTCATGGCATCGGACGAGGCTCATCATCAGGGAGGCGGCGCAAGATTTTTACTTTCTAAAAACTGAGGTGGGTCCATGTCGGAAACGCAAACCACATACAACTATAAGGTTGTACGGCAATTTGCCATCATGGCCGTCATCTGGGGCATCGTTGGTATGGCCGTCGGTGTCTTCATCGCGGCTCAGCTTGTCTGGCCCGATTTGACGTACGGCATTCCTTGGCTGTCCTATGGCCGTCTGCGGCCGCTGCACACCAACGCGGTAATCTTCGCGTTCGGTGGCTCGGCTCTCTTCGCCACGTCTTACTACGTGGTTCAACGCACCAGCCACGTTCGCCTGTTCTCCGACGGCCTGGCCGCCTTCACCTTCTGGGGTTGGCAAGTGGTGATCCTGCTCGCCGCCGTCTCCCTGCCGCTGGGTTTCACCTCCGGTAAGGAATACGCCGAGCTGGAATGGCCGATCGACATCCTGATCACCCTGGTGTGGGTCGCCTACGCAGTGGTGTTCTTCGGCACCATCGCCAAGCGCACCATTTCCCACATCTACGTGGCCAACTGGTTCTACGGCGCCTTCATCATCGCCGTGGCCCTGCTGCACATCGTGAACTCTGCCGAGATTCCGGTGAGCCTGACCAAGTCCTACTCCGCCTACGCTGGCGTGCAGGATGCAATGGTGCAGTGGTGGTACGGCCACAACGCCGTGGGTTTCTTCCTGACCGCCGGTTTCCTGGGCATGATGTACTACTTCGTGCCGAAGCAAGCTGAACGTCCGGTGTATTCCTACCGTCTGTCGGTGGTGCACTTCTGGGCCCTGATCTTCACCTACATGTGGGCGGGTCCCCACCACCTGCACTACACCGCGCTGCCCGACTGGACCCAGTCCGTTGGCATGATCTTCTCGCTGATTCTGCTGGCTCCCTCCTGGGGCGGCATGATCAACGGCATCATGACCCTGTCCGGCGCCTGGCATAAGCTGCGTGACGATCCGATCCTGAAGTTCCTCGTCACCTCCCTGTCCTTCTACGGCATGTCGACCTTCGAAGGCCCGATGATGTCCGTGAAGACGGTGAATGCCCTGTCCCACTACACCGACTGGACCGTCGGCCATGTGCACTCCGGTGCCCTGGGCTGGGTGGCCATGGTGTCCATCGGCTCCATCTACTACCTGATCCCCCGCATGTTCGGCCGCAAGGAAATGTTCAGCATCAAGCTGATCACCGTCCACTTCTGGCTGGCCACCATCGGCGTGGTGCTCTACATCGCTTCCCTGTGGATCTCCGGTGTGATGCAAGGCCTGATGTGGCGTGCGGTCAACGCCGACGGCACCCTGACCTACAGCTTCGTCGAAGCCGTGAAGAGCTCCTATCCGTTCTGGGCCATTCGCTTCATCGGCGGTCTGCTGTTCCTCGGCGGCATGTTCGTCATGCTCTTCAACGTGCTCAAGACGGCATCCGGCAACAAGGCAGTGGAAGCCCCGGTGCTGGCCCCGGCCGCTCACCACGCCTGATCTGAGGGAGGATCACCATGGTTTCTCAAGACAAAGTTGAAAAGAGCGTAGGCTGGCTGATCGTCCTCACCCTGCTGGTGGTGAGCGTCGGCGGCCTGCTGGAAATCGTTCCCCTGTTCTTCCAGAAGTCCACCACGACTCCGGTCGAGGGCGTCAAGCCTTACGATGCGGTGCGCCTGGTCGGTCGGGACATCTACATCCGGGAAGGCTGCTACAACTGCCACTCCCAGATGATCCGTCCCTTCCGCGCCGAGACCGAGCGCTACGGCCACTACTCGGTGGCGGGTGAGTATGTGTACGACCACCCGTTCCAGTGGGGCTCCAAGCGTACCGGTCCCGACCTGCACCGGGTGGGCGGCCGCTATTCCGACGAATGGCACCGTGCTCACCTGAACCAGCCGCGCGACGTGGTTCCCGAGTCCAACATGCCTGCCTACCCCTGGCTGGCTCAGACCAAGGCGCTCGACACTGTCGGCTCCGACGTCGATGCCAAGATGAAGGCGCTGCGCAAGATCGGCGTTCCCTACAGCGATGAAGAAATCGCCGGTGCCAAGCAGGCGCTCGAAGGGAAGACCGAGCAAGACGTCCTGATCGCCTACTTGCAGGGTCTGGGCCTGGCGCTCAAGAACACCAAGTAAGGGGTCCTATGGACATCAACGATCTGCGATCCATCATGACCGTCGTGTCGCTTGCGACTTTCGTCGGGATCATCTGGTGGGCTTTCAGCAAGGGACGCAAGTCTCGGTTCGACGAGGCAGCAAACCTGCCGTTCGCAGATAAGGACGTGGATGAGGCGGAAACCCGCCTCGTCCGTCGGGACTAAAGGAATGGAATCATGAGCGATTTCGTTAGCGAGTTTTGGAATTTTTATGTGGTGGGCATCGTCCTGGCGAGCGTGATCGCCTGCGGCGTTGTCCTGTGGAGCCAGAGCAAGGTCAAAGCTGCTCCGGCTGGCAAGGTCGAGACCACCGGTCACGTGTGGGACGAAACCCTGGAGGAGTACAACAACCCCCTGCCGCGCTGGTGGATGTGGCTGTTTTACATCACCGTGGTGTTCGCCCTGGTGTACCTGGTGCTCTACCCGGGCCTGGGCCGCTTCCAGGGCATCCTGGGCTGGTCGTCGGTGGGTCAGTACAAGACTGAGGTGCAGAAGGCCGATGCCCAGTACGGTCCGATCTACGACAAGTTCGCCAAGATGCCCCTCAATGAAGTGGCTGCCAACAAGGAAGCCATGGAAATGGGCAAGCGCCTGTTCCTGACCTACTGCATGCAGTGCCACGGTTCGGATGCCCGCGGTTCCAAGGGCTTCCCCAACCTGACCGATGCTGATTGGCAGTGGGGCGGCGAGCCGGAAACCATCCAGACCACCATCGCCGAAGGTCGTATGGGCATGATGCCGGCTTACGGCGGTCAGCCCGACGTGATCGGCGGCGAAGCCGGTGCCAAGGAAGTGGCCAACTACGTCCGCTCCCTGTCCGGTCTGTCCCACGACTCCGCCCTGGCAGCCAAGGGCAAGGAGAAGTTTGACAAGGTCTGCGTGGCTTGCCACGGCCCCGAAGGCAAGGGCATGAACGCCCTGGGCGCCCCCAACCTGACCGACAAGGTCTGGCTGTACGGCAGCTCTGAAGCCACCATCGTCGAGACCATCACCAAGGGCCGCGCCAACCGCATGCCCGCCTGGAAGGAATTCCTGGGCGACGCCAAGGTGCACATCCTGGCCGCTTACGTGATGAGCCTCTCCGGCAAGGCTGGCGAGCAGCAGAAGTAAGTCGTAGCAGCAATCGTCCGGTCCCGCTATCTCTGCGGGGCCGGCAAAACCCGGGGCGGCGCGTCCGCTCCGGGCCATAAAAAGAAGCGATACAAGCACCGACTTGTATCAAAATCGCACGGGTGGATTGATCCTTACTGGCAGCTTCGGCGAAGTCCAGTGATGTGTGATTCTGAAACAAGGCAGTGTTCTTAAATGACTTCTCCCCTCGAAAAGGCAGCGGCGCCCGCCGAAGCCAAATCCCCCGCCACTCAGGCAGCTGCGTCTGAAGCACCGCGCAGTCTCTACCAAAAGCACATCAAGATTTACGCCCGGCCGATCGCCGGGAACTTCAATAACCTGCGCTGGCTGCTGGTCTTCCTCACTCAGGCCCTTTTCTACGGTCTGTGCTGGTTCGACTGGAACGGCCGCCAGGCGGTCCTGTTCGACATCCTCCAGCGCAAGTTCTACCTGTTCGGCCTGGTGTTCTGGCCCCAGGACGTGATTTATCTGGCCGGCTTGCTGATCGTCTCGGCCTATGCGCTGTTCCTGTTCACCGCCATCGCCGGGCGCCTGTTCTGCGGCTACGCCTGTCCCCAGACGGTCTACACTGAAATCTTCATGTGGATCGAGAACAAGATCGAGGGGGAGCGCAACGCCCGCATGAAGCTCGACGCCCAGGCGATGAGTGCGCGCAAGCTGCGCATCAAGGCCACCAAGTTTCTGGTCTGGGGCCTTCTCGCCTTCTGGACCGGCCTGACGTTCGTCGGCTACTTCACGCCGGTCAAAGAGCTGACCCACAACCTGGTGACCTGGAACCTGGGTCCCTGGGAAGGGTTCTGGATGTTCTTCTACGCCGGTTTCACCCTGATGCAGGCCGGTTTCCTGCGCGAGCAGGTGTGCAAGTACATGTGCCCCTACGCCCGCTTCCAGGGGGTCATGTTCGATCCCGACACCCTGGTGGTGACCTACGACGAAGAGCGTGGTGAGCCCCGGGGCGGCCGCCGCAAGGGCACGGACTACAAAGGCCAGGGGCTGGGGGACTGCGTCGATTGCGGCGTCTGCGTCCAGGTCTGTCCCACCGGCATCGACATCCGACAGGGGCTCCAGTACGAGTGCATCGGTTGCGGCCTGTGCGTCGATGGCTGCAACCAGATCATGGATAAGATGAATTACCCCCGGGGCCTGATCCGTTATTCCACGGAAAACGCCGTGGCGGCGCACTACAACCGGCGCCAGATGCTGGGCCATGTACTGCGTCCGCGGGTGCTGCTCTACTCCAGCATTCTCGTGATCATCGTCGCCGCCATGGTCTGGTCGATCGCCACCCGCATCCCCCTCAAGGTCGACGTGCTGCGCGACCGCGCGGTGCTGAGCCGGGAAGCGGAGGACGGCAAGATCGAAAACGGCTACATCCTGCGCATCATCAACGCTGCCGAGCAGCCGCGGCACTTCGAGATCAACGTCAGCGGCATCGACGGTGCCGAATTGGCCGGCCGCCACGTGGTGGACATGGAGCCGGCCCAGGTTGCGGAACTGACCGTGACCGTCCAGGTGCCGGCCGAGTCCCTGCGCCAGGGATCGAACAAACTGTTCTTCGACATCAAGGCCCTGGACGACAGTTCGGTGGCCGTCCATGAAAAAACCACTTTCTTGATGCAATAAAGGTAATTCCGTGAGCGAAGCTTCCCTGCGCACTTCCGGCAAGCCCTGGTTCCGCGAACCATGGCCCTGGATTCTCATGGCCGGACCGGCGATGGTCATCGTCGCCGGCGCCATTACCGTTTCCCTGGCCATCAAGTCCGACGATGGCCTGGTCGCCGACGACTACTACAAGCGTGGTCTGGCGGTGAACCAGGACATCGGCCGTGACCGGAAGGCCGCCGAACTGGGGCTGAAGGCTTCGGTGGCCTTCGGCGACGACCGTCAGACCCTGAAGGTGCAGGTGGAGCACAACAGCAGCGCTCCCCTGCCGCCCAGCGTCAACCTGGCCCTGGTCCACCCGACCCGGCGCGGCCAGGACCAGGTAGTGCCCCTCAGCCTCGACGGCAAAGGGACGTACGTGGGAACGCTCAAGGAACCGATAGTCCAGGCCAGCGGTAAGCGCCATCTGGCCCTGGAAGATCCCGAGGCCAGCTGGCGGCTGGTCGGGGAATGGGATACCGATACATTGGCCGCAAATCTGCAGTCCGAGCCGCAAAAATAAAAAGCAGGACGGCACCGGGTTTTCTTCAACGACAGGGAGGTGAGTTATGGCTTGGCAAGTACTGTTCAGTACCGACGTTGGGCTCCTCAGTCTGGCAGTGATCGTCACTGTTATCCTGATGTCCGCGTACTACGCCTGGTATTTCAACAAAAAAATCAATGAAGAATCCCGCAACAAGGGAAACGAGAAGCAAGCAACACCGTAACGAAAAAGGGGCCTTCCGGCCCCTTTTTTCATGGCTGATGCCTTGGTGCCGCCCGATGCCGGGCGGCGGCGATCAGCGGTAGACCAGCACGGGGATGGTCGAGTGGGTCAGGACCTTGTTGGTCTCGCTGCCCAGCAGCAGGCCGGATATGCCCCGGCGGCCATGGGAGGCCATGAAGATCAGGTCGCAGTTGTTGGCCTTGGCCGAGTCGATGATCGCCTCGTAGGGCACGTCGCTGGTCACCGACAGGGTCTTGCAGACCACGCCCTGGTCGCCGCACAGCTTGGCGACCGAGCCGAGGAATTCCTGGGCCTGCTGTTCGGCCAATTCGGCGAATTTCTCTGGTGTGGTGGGGTCGATCAGCGCACCCTCGCCGTAATAGGTGATCGGGTATTCGGGCTTGGCGTAGAACGCGGTCACCTGGGCGCCGATTTCCTTGGCGAAGCCGACGGCCCGCTGGGCCGCTTCCTGGGAAAGCTCGGAACCGTCAGTGGGAACCAGAATATGCTTGAACATGGTGCCTCCGCAAAATGATTCGTTCGGGGTTTCTTCCTGACCTATGGTACGCCGCCCAGGCTGTCGGGAAAAGCGGCGTATGGCCCCGGAAGCGGCGCCGGGCGCGGACTTTGCGCCTGGGGCGCCATGGCCATAACGCTAGCATGGATTTGTGGTATATCCAGAAAAGCGGCCCGGTGCGACGAGTGCCGGGCCCCGTTCGCGTTGGCGCGCGCCTCGCCTTTCCGCAAGGATTCCAATGATGGCTTCGGCAAAGTCCCCCACACACCGTCACTGCACCGTCGACCTACAAGGGCTCAGCCCGCTGGAGGCCCTGGGCGAAAAATTCGCCCAGCAGGTGGACCCTTTCGGCATCGCCACCTCCCTGGCCAATGCCCAGATCGCCTGGTGGCTCCACCCCCAGGAAATGGCCCGAGTGGCGATGGGCCTGTCAGGCGACGCCCTGGCCCTGCAAGCACACATCCTGCGCCGCGCCTGGGGGCTGCCTTCCGAAGATGTGGTCACGCCGGACCCCGGCGATGCCCGGTTCAGTGACCCGGTGTGGGCCGAGGCGCCGACCTGGGACATCCTCAAGGAAACCTACCTGGCGATCACCCACCGGCTCCAGGACATGTATTTCGAAACCCCGGGGCAGTCCGACAAGGAACGCCGCCGGGCCGCTTTCTGGCTACGCAAGTGGTTGAACGCAATGGCGCCGACCAACTTCTTCTGGACCAACCCGGTGGCCATGCGCAAGTTTGCCGCCAGCCACGGCGACAGCCTCGCCCAGGGCTGTCGCAACTTCCTGGCGGACCTGCGGGCAGGCAATATCCGCATGGTGGACGAGGATGCCTTCACCGTCGGCAAGGACCTGGCCACCACGGCCGGCCAGGTGGTGTTCCGCAACCGCCTGGTGGAGGTGATCCAGTATTCCCCCCGCACCGACCAGGTCCGGGCCATGCCGCTGGTGATCTTCCCGCCCTGGATCAACAAGTTCTACATCCTCGACCTGAACGCCAAGAAGAGCCTGGTGAAATACCTGGTGGACCAGGGCTTCACCGTTTTCCTGGCGAGCTGGAAGAACCCGACGCCGGATATGGCCGACGTCACCTTCGACAACTACCTCGAAGAGGGCTACCAGAAGGTCATCGAAGCGGCGACGGCGATCGCCAAGGTGCCCCAGGTCCATGCCGTGGGCTATTGCATCGGCGGCACGGGGCTGACCGCCTACCTGGCCTGGGCCAACCGCCGCTACGGCGACCCGGCCAAGGTGCCGGTGGCCCACTGGAGCACCTTCACCACCTTGACCGACTTCGCCCACCCGGGCGATATCGAGGTGTTCCTCGACGAGGGGGCGGTGGAGTGGCTGGAAAAGAAGATGTCCCAGCAGGGCTACCTGGATGGCAAGGACATGGCCTCCTCGTTCCGTATGCTGCGCTCCAACAGCCTGATCTGGCACTACTGGGTGCACAGCTACCTGTACGGCGAGCCCCTGCCGCCCTTCGACGTGCTGTTCTGGAACAGCGACACCACGCGCATGCCCATGGCCATGCACAGCTACTACCTGCGCGAGATGTACCTGAAGAACAACCTGGTCAAAAAGGACGCCATCACCCTGGCCGGCGAGTCCATCGACATGGAGTGCATCGTCCAGCCCCTGTTCGCCGTCACCGCCGAGGACGACCACATCGCGCCGTGGAAGCAATGCTTCCACATCCGCCGCCACATTCCGGCGCCGATGCGTTTCGTGCTGTCCACCTCCGGCCACATCCTGGGCATCATCAATCCCCCGGTGGATCCGCCCAAGCGGGCCTACTGGATGGCCGACGCCAGCCGCGGCGAGGGCAGCGACAGCTGGAAGGAGAGGGCGCCGCGCCATGCCGGCAGCTGGTGGCCGGCATGGATCGAATGGCTGGACGAACGGTGCGGCGAACAGGTGGCGCCGCCCAAATCCCACCGCAGCTATCCGGCCCTGGAAAAAGCCCCCGGCACCTACGTGCTGGAGCACTGAGCACGCTGCCTGAAGGATGGCTAAATCCCTGGCGCAAAAGGAATTGCGCCAGGGTTAACCTACGTCAAAGGCGCCCCGGAGGGCTGTGCTATCGTCGCCGCCACTTCAACGGCGGTGCCCCCATGTCCTTCCAGCTTCCTTCCCTCAAGATCCGCGGCAAGTCGCTCCTCCCCATCGTCCAGGGAGGGATGGGGGTCGGGGTGTCCGCCCACCGCCTGGCCGGCGCCGTGGCCCGGGAGAACGCCGTGGGCACCATCGCCAGCGTGGATCTGCGCCGCCACCATCCGGACTTGATGGAAGAAACCGGCCGCTGCCGGGACAAGGCGCGCATCGACGCGGCCAACCTGGTGGCCCTGGACCGGGAAATTCAGGCCACCAAGGCCATGGCCCGGGGCCTGGGGCTGGTGGCGGTCAATGTCATGCGCGCCGGTCCGAATACGCCGCCTGCATCCGCCAGTCCTGCGAATCCGGCGCCGAGGCCATCGTCATGGGGGCTGGCCTGCCCCTGGAACTGCCCGAACTGACCCGGGACCATCCCCACGTGGCTCTGGTGCCCATCCTTTCCGACGTGCGCGGGGTGACCGTGGTGCTCAAGAAATGGATGCGCAAGAACGTCCTGCCCGACGCCATCGTGATCGAACATCCGGCCCACGCCGCCGGCCACCTGGGGGCGGCGCGCAAGGACGACCTGTCCGATCCGCGCTTTGCCTTCGCGAACGTCATCCCCGGCGTACTGCAAGCCTACAAGGACCTGGGCATCGAATCGGAGAACATCCCGGTGATTCCCGCCGGTGGCATCAACAGCCACGAGAAGGTGCGCGAGCTGATCGGCCTGGGCGCCTCGGGCGTTCAGCTCGGCTCGGCCTTCGCCGTCACCGAGGAAGGGGACGCGGATCTGGCCTTCAAGCAGATTCTGGCCGGTGCCGCCCCCGACGATGTGGTGGAGTTCATGAGCTGCGCCGGGCTGCCCGCCCGGGCGGTGCGCACCCCCTGGCTGGAAAAGTACCTGAAGCGCGAAGACAAGCTCCAGGCCGCCGCCAGCGGCGAGCATAAGTGCACCCTGGCCTGGGATTGCCTGGTCCAGTGCGGCCTGCGCGACGGCATCGCCAAGTTCGGCCAGTTCTGCATCGACAGCCAGCTGGCAGCCGCCTTGCGCGGCGACGTGCAGAAGGGCCTATTCTTCCGCGGGGCGGACAGCCTGCCCTTCGGCGACAAGATCCGGCCGGTGAAGGAACTAATCCACTACCTGATGACAGGCCAGCGCCCGGTGCTGGCCTGAGCCATCCCAGACCAGCCGCCGTCGGTGCGGCTGGCCGGTTTTTGCCACGGTCCAGGCCGTGGCTGGCCGAGTGCCAAGCCGCTCCTTTGGGCGGCCCCGACGCCGGGGAGGGGCGCGGGGTTGCGCCGCCGAACGTGTTGAAGATCGTTCGGCCGTGCCCTGAAAGTCCGCGCCAGATGCGGACTTTCAGCCAGAGGGGCGGAAGCCCGAGGGCGGGTGCGGGGCTTCGCGGGGGAGGCGCGGAGAAGCCCGCCCCGCCTGGGGTTTGACGAGACAGGGGAGTGCGGCAGGCGCATTTTGACAGCCATCAAGGCGCCTTGCGGGGGGGCTGTCGAGAATCGGCCCACGATTTTCAGATTCCCAGACAGGGTGCCCCGATGACTGCCTCCCCGACATCCGCT
Source organism: Oryzomicrobium sp. (assembly GCF_021287045.1). Lineage (GTDB taxonomy): Bacteria > Pseudomonadota > Gammaproteobacteria > Burkholderiales > Rhodocyclaceae > Oryzomicrobium. The sequence continues at coordinate 224,051 of NZ_JAJTBG010000001.1, forward strand.
TCTGCCGCGACGACCCTGTCCGGCCTGTTCTCCCAGCACCATCGCCACTGCGACGAGGCTTTCGCCGCCGCGGAAAAAGCCGTATCCGGCGGCGACTGGGCTGTGGCCGAGACCGCCTTTGATACGTTTTCCACCGACCTGCTGGCCCACTTCGCCGCCGAGGAGGAGCAGCTCTTCCCCGCCTTCGAAGCCGCCTCCGGCATGACCGGCGGGCCCACCTCGGTGATGCGCCACGAACACGTGCAGATGCGTGGCCTGCTGGCCAATGCCCGCCAGGCCCTGGCCGACCGGGATGCGGACGCCTTCCTCGGCGAGACCGACACCCTGCTGATCCTCATGGAGCAGCACAACCTCAAGGAAGAAGGCGTCCTCTACCCCATGTGCGACGCCCACTTGGCGCCCCGGGCGGCCGAACTGCTGGAGCGCTGCGCCGCCGCGCTGGGAACGATGTGACGTCAAGAACGGTCGCATAATTCACCGTTCAGTCAATTCAACGCCCCGTCCGGGGAGATTCGTCATGCCACTCAATTTCGCCAATTTCGACGGCCCCGTCATCGATGCCCGGGAGCTGGAGCCCCCCGAACCCTTCGTCCGCACCATGGCGGCCCTGGATGACGTGGGGCCGGGCCAGTCCCTCTACCTGGTCCTGCCCCGGGAGCCCTTTCCCCTCTACAACGCCCTGGCGATGAACGGCTTCACCCACGACACCACCTACAGCGACGACGGCCTGGTGGTGGTGCGCATCTTCCGACCATGAAGGACTGACCCGGGTGGCCCGCTCCCCAGCCAGCGCCCTGTCCTACGACCAGGCACCGCCGCTGCACCTGCCGCTGCGCTTTTTCCTCACCGCCCCCCTGTTCGGGATTCTGGCCGGCGGGCTGCTGCTCGTTCGCGGCGGCGCGGTGTTCGCGTCGCGCTGGACTGGCGAGGCCCTGGCCGCCACCCACTGCCTGACCGCCGGGTTCATGCTCCAGATCATGCTTGGCGCCCTGGTCCAGTTCCTGCCGGTGGGCGCGGGCGTGGTCTTGCCCGGGCAGCGGTGGTTGGTGCCCCTGGTGCACGGGGCGGTCACGGCGGGCAGCTTGGCCCTGGTGATTGCCTTCCTCGGTGCGGGGCAGCCGGCCTTTCTGCTGGCCGGGGCGACCCTGGCCCTGGGCGTTGGCGCCTTTGCCCTGGCCGGGGTCATGGCCCTGCGCCGACGTTTCGCCCTGGTGGGCATCGTGGGGGCGCTGCATCTGACATTCCCGGCCCTGCTGGCTACCCTGTTGCTGGGGCTGTGGCTGGTCGGCGGCCTGGCCGGCTGGAGCAATCCGCCGGTTTTCCTGGCCACCGCCCTGCACGCGGGCTGGGGGCTGTTTGGCTGGGCCGGGGGGCTGTTGCTGGGTGTTTCCCTGGTGGTGGTGCCCATGTTCCAGCTCACCCCGGCCTATCCAGGCTGGGTCGGCCGGGGGTTGGGGCCGCTCCTGACGCTCCTGCTGCTGGGCTGGAGCGTTGCCCGGCTGGGGGCCGGGGAGGGCAGCGGTGTGCAGGTGCTGCCCTGGTCGCTGCTGCTCGCGGCCGTGGCTTTCGGCTTCTGCCTGGTCACCCTGGGCTTGCAGCGCCGCAGCCGCCGTCCCTGGGGTGATCCGACCCAGCGCTTCTGGCGCCTGGGACTGGTGGGCCTGGCGGCGGCCGCGCTCCTGTGGGGCACGGGAGAAGCGGGGCGGGGCGTCTGGGGTGTGGGGAACGGCGACCGGCTGGCCCTGTGGATCGGGGTGCTGGTCTTGTTCGGCGGGTTCATCCCGGTGATCTGCGGCATGCTCTACAAAATAATGCCGTTCCTGATCTGGCTCGACTTGCAGAACCGGGGACGGGGGCGGGTGATTCCGCCCAACATGAAGCGCCTGCTGCCAGAAGCAGGCATGATGCGCCACCTGCGCGGCCACGCGGCGGCCCTGGTGGCGTTGCTTGCCGCGCCCCTGGCGCCGGATTGGCTGGCGCCCCTGGCCGGTGTCCTGGTGTTGCTCGCCTTTGCTCTGCTCGCCGCCAACCTGCTGGGGGGGCTGCACCGCTACCGGCACGAATGCCGGCGCATCGCCGACTGCCTCGACCAAGGATGAGCGAATGACCACTGCCTACCTGATTCTCAAGCACCTGCACGTCACCTGCGTGGCCCTGTCCGGCCTGGGCTTCCTGCTGCGCGGCGGCCTGATGCTGGCCGATTCGCCCCGGCTCCAGGCCCGGGTGTTGCGCATCGCGCCCCACGTGATCGATACCCTGCTGCTGGCCAGCGCCCTCAGCCTGGCGGCGCTGCTGCACCAGTACCCCTTCGTGCAGGGCTGGCTCACCGCCAAGGTGCTGGGGCTGCTGGCCTACATCCTGTGTGGCACCGTGGCCCTGAAGCGCGGTCGGACCAAAGGCGTGCGGATCGTCTTCCTGATCCTGGCCCTGGCCTGCTTCGCCTACATCGTTTCGGTGGCCCTGACCCGCAATCCCTGGGGCTTCTTCCTTTTCCTCGCCTGAAAGTCCGTTCCATGTCCGCATCCCTGCTCGGCCCGGCCGCCCCGTCCTTCGACGAACCCCTGGAAATGCTCGACGCCTGCCATGGCCGCATCGAAGCCCAGCTGAAGACCCTGGAACGCCTGGTGGAGCACCTGCCCCGCCATGGCGTCGATACCGCCGCCCGGCAGGCCATCGAGGGGGTGGTGCGTTACTTCACCGTGGCCGCGCCGCACCATCACGAGGACGAGGAAACGGACCTGTTCCCCGCCCTGAAAACCGCCGTGGCCGGCCAGGAGGCAGCCAGCGGCGAGGTGGAGGCCCTGGTCGGGCGCCTGCTGGCGGACCACCGGCGCATGGACGTGGCCCGGGACGCCATGCTCGACCACCTGGGCAAGCTGCTCGCCGGTGGGACGGCGGACCTGTCAGCCGAGATGGTGGCGGGGCTGGCGGCCCTGTACCGGGAGCACATCGCCCTGGAAACGGCCGAACTGCTGCCCCTGGCCAAGCGGGTGCTGCCGGAGGAGGTGGCGCATCGCCTGGGCGGGCACATGGCGGCACGGCGCGGGGCGCCGATGCCGTCGTGAAGCGATGAGGGGGAGATGCCTGGCGATGAGCCCTGAAGGGGCTGTCAGACCGGAGTGTGGTTCATCAGGCGCTTCAGGCCCGGGATGTCGAGGATGCGGATGTGCTTCTGCTGCACCGCGATCAGCCCTTCTTCCTGGAACTTGGAGAAGGAGCGGGAGACGGTTTCGAGCTTGAGGCCCAGGTAGCTGCCGATCTCCTCCCGGGTCATGCGCAGGTAGAACTCGGCGGGAGAATAGCCCCGGGCGACGAAGCGCTGCGACAGGTTGAGCAGGAAGGCTGCCAGGCGCTCCTCGGCGCGCATGGTGCCGAGCAGCATCATTACGCCGTGGTCGCGCACGATCTCCCGGCTCATCACCTTGTGGAAGTGGTTTTGCAAGGTCGGCACCTGGCGCGACAGGCGCTCCAGATAGTCGAAGGGGATCAGGCAGACCTCGCTGTCTTCCAGGGCGATGGCGTTGCAGGAGTGGTTTTCGCTGCTGATGCCGTCCAACCCGAGCAGTTCGCCGGACATCTGGAAGCCGGTGACCTGGTCGCGGCCGTCCTCCATGATCACGTCGGTCTTGAAGAAGCCGCTGCGGATGGCGTAGAGGGCTTCGAAGGGCTGGCCGGCCCGGTAGAGCAGGTCGCCGCGCTTGACGCGCTTGCGGGTGGAGACGATTTCCTCGAGCTTGGCCATTTCCTGGGAATTCAGGCCGAGCGGCAGACACAACTCGCGCAGATTGCAGTTGGAACAGGCGGTCTTGATGACCGAAAGATTGACGGTTTTCAGAGCCCGGTTTTCGGACATAACGAGTGCGTGCCCCTAGGCAAATTGCGGTTTGATCCAGGTCAACGTGAATCTGTTCCTTACAATGAATACTTAGGAACAACCCTCATATTACCCTGCAATGGCGCTTCCGCTCTCTTTGACCCCCAACGCCTCCAACGTCGTCTTCGATCCCGAGATCATCCAACGTTTCGACATCAGCGGCCCGCGTTACACGTCCTATCCGACGGCGGACCGTTTCGTCGAAGCCTTCGATGCCGAGGCGCTCAAGGCCTGGCTCGGCAAACGCGAGATCGGCGGTGTGGGCGGGCCGTTGAGTGCGGCGGGACGTGCGTTGTCATTATACTTCCACCTCCCTTTCTGCAATACCATCTGCTATTACTGCGCCTGCAACAAGATCATCACCAAGGATCACGGGCGCAGCGCCAAGTACATCAAGTACTTGGGCAAGGAACTGGCCCTCCAGGCCGAGAGCCTGGACGGCAGCCGCGACGTGGCCCAGCTGCACTGGGGCGGCGGCACGCCCACCTTCCTCTCCCATGACGAGATGCGCCAGTTGATGGTGCTCACCCGCAAGTATTTCCACCTGCTGCCGGACGGCGAGTTCTCCATCGAGGTAGACCCTCGCAAGGTGGATACCGCCACCGTGGAAGTGCTGGGCGAACTGGGCTTCAACCGCATGAGCATCGGCGTGCAGGACTTCGACGAGCGCGTGCAGGTGGCGGTCAACCGCATCCAGTCCGAGGCCGAAACCGTCAACGTGGTCGAGGCGGCCCGGGCCAACGGCTTCCAGTCGATTTCCATGGACCTCATCTACGGCCTGCCGCACCAGACCGTGATGGGCTTCAACCGCACCCTGGAGCGGGTCCTGGCGATGAGCCCGGACCGCCTGTCGATCTACAACTACGCTCACCTGCCGCACCACTTCAAGCCGCAGCGGCGCATCCTCGAGGCCGACCTGCCCAGCGCCGACGCCAAGCTGCAGATCCTGCAACTGGCGATCAAGAAGCTCACCGAGGCCGGCTACGTGTTCATCGGCATGGACCACTTCGCCAAGCCCGACGACGAGTTGGCGGTGGCCCAGCGCCAGGGGCGGCTGCACCGCAACTTCCAGGGCTACTCGACCCACGCCGACTGCGACATGCTGGCCTTCGGCATCTCATCGATCGCCAAGGTCGGGCCGACCTACAGCCAGAACGTGCGCACCCTGGACGAGTATTACGACCGTCTCGACGCCGGCCAGCTGCCGGTGCTGCGCGGCCTGGAACTGACTGCCGACGACATCCTGCGCCGCTCGATCATCCAGGCCCTGATGTGCCACTTCGAGCTGTCCCTGGAGTCCATCGAGATCGCCCACCTGATCGACTTCCGCAAGTACTTTTCTGCCGAGCTGGAGGACCTGCGCGAGATGGAGCAGGCCGGCCTGCTCAAGGTGGACGACAAGTGGATCACCGTGCTGCCCCCGGGGCGCATGCTGGTGCGGGTCATCGCCATGGTGTTCGACCGCTACCTGCGCGCCGACCGGCAGCGCACCCGCTACTCCAAGGTCATCTGACCGCCCGGCCGGCGGCACCCCTGCCGCCGGCGTTTCCCTGCGCCACCGTTCTCGGCCGCCGCGTCGTTTCCATCCGGATTCGGCGCCCGGGGTAGTACACTGACGCCGTGGATTCCCTGACCCCCGCTTCCCTCCTGCCTTTCCTCATCGTCGGCTTTCTCGGCGGCCCCCACTGCGTCGGCATGTGCGGGGGCATCGTCGCCGCCCTCACCGCGGGGGGCGGCTCGTCACGGCGCGGTCTGCACCTGGCCTACAACCTGGGGCGGATCGCTGCCTACGGCCTGGCCGGCGCGGCCATGGGCGCCCTGGGCGGGCTGCTCGGCGGCCATGGCGCCCTGGCCGCCCAATGGCCGCTGCGCACCGTGCTCTACCTGCTGGCCAGCCTGCTGCTGGTGGGCATGGGCCTGTATCTGCTCGGCTTGCCGCAATTGCTGCTCCCCCTGGAGCGGGGCGGGCAATTCCTGTGGCGGCGCATCCAGCCCCTGACCCGGCGCTTCGTGCCGGTGCGCTCGGCGGCCCAGGCGCTGCCCCTGGGCTTCCTCTGGGGCTTCCTGCCCTGCGGCCTCGTCTACAGCGCCCTGGCATCGGCCCTGGCGGCCGGTTCCGCGGCCCGGGGCGGGGCGATCCTGCTGGCGTTCGGCCTGGGCACCCTGCCCAACCTGCTGGCCATGGGCCTGTTGGCGGTTCGGCTCAAGGACTGGGCGCGCCGCCCGGCGGTGCGCCGCCTGGCCGGTGTGCTGGTGCTGGGGTACGGCGCCTGGGGATTGTTCGCCGGCCTGCGGTTACTGGTCGCCAACTGAGCAATCGCGCTGACGGAAGGTGGATCGGGGTCGGTACCGGCCGGGCTTGTTCTAAAAGTAAAGCAACAAAACAAACGGGGCACCCTTGGGTGCCCCGTTTGTTTTGCGTGTTGCCGACGCAGCTCAGGCGGTGCGCGGGTGGTGCGGGCGGGAGAGCTTTTCCCGGAGGACCAGCAGGGCGAACCAGGCCAGGGGGATGGCCACCAGGGAATAGGTGATCCACTGGCCGTACTGGCCTTCCGGCCCCCAGGGCTCGGTGACCATGTGCCAGTACTCGTTGTCGATGGGCAGCAGGCCGGTCTCGGTGAATTCGTGGAAGGCGTAGAAGACCAGTTGCAGGGCGAACAGGACCAGGAACACCGAGGTGACCTTGAAGAAGCGGTCGAGGCGGATACGGCTGCCGAAGCGGCCCCAGCCCCAGGCCACCAGGCCGGCCAGCAGCACGCCGAGGACGCCGCCGATGGCCAGGTCTTCCATGCCCGCGCTGAACAGCACGGCGGAAAGCATCAGGGCGGTTTCCATGCCTTCCCGGGTGATCATCAGCAGGACGAAGGCGAACACGCCGATCCAGGCGCCGCTACCGGTCTTGAGGCTGGCGGCCTCGATGCGGGCGGCGATGTTGGCGCGCATGTGCTTGGCGGCGGAAAGCATGTACACCACCATCGATACCACCAGCACGGCGGCGATGGCGGCCAGGGTGCCTTCCCAGAAGGGCTGGCTTTCCGCCTTGCCGAAGAAGTAGCCGGCGACGACGGAGGCGAGGATGCCGGCGCCGGTGCCCCAGTAAACCGCGGAGGTGAGGGCGTGGCGGCCAGTCTGGCGCAGGTAGGCGAGGGTGATGGCGACGATCAGGAAGGCTTCCAGGCCTTCCCGCAGGGCAATGACAAGGGCTTGCATCATGGCGGGCTTCTCCAGGGGCCGTGGGCGCAGGGGGATCGGAGCGCCGGGCAAAGGAATAGTCTAGCCGATAGCCATATTAATGAGAATGGCTATCGTTTTTGGCTGGGCCCCGAGGGACGTTGCGAGTGCCGGGACCGCCGGCCGGCGTGGGCCCGCCGACGGTGCAGGGTTATCAGCCGCGCAGGGCGTAGTACTCCACCACCTGCTGCATTTCGATGGGGAAGGGCACGTCCTGGGGGCCGGGCAAATGGCCGACCCGGGCGCTCAGGGCGGTTTCGTCCCACGCCAGCCACTCGGGGCGGGTCAGGGCGGGTTCGGCCAGGCTGGCGCGGATGGCGTCGAGGGGCTTGTCGCCCCGGTGCAGGGTGATGGTGTCGCCGACCTTGAGGCGCACCCCGGGCAGGTCGACCCGGCGCCCGTTCAGGCGCAGATGGCCGTGGCGCACCAGTTGCCGGGCCGCCGGAATGGTGGGGGCGAAGCCGGCGCGGAACACGGCGTTGTCGAAGCGGCGCTCCAGCAGCTCCAGCAGCTTGTCGCCGGTGGGCGTCTTGCTGCGCTTGGCTTCGCTCACCAGGCGGCGCAGCTGGCCTTCGGTCAGGCCGTAGTTGAAGCGCAGCTTCTGCTTTTCCATCAGCTTGGCGCCGAAATCGGACAGGCGCTGGGGCTTCAGGCCGTGCTGGCCGGGGCGATGGGGACGGTCGGCAATGGTCTTGCGCGACAGGCCGGGCAGGTCGAGGCCGAGGGCGCGCATCACCTTGAGGCGCGGGCCGGTATAGCGGGACATAAAGGGCTCCAGTAGGGCGGCCGGATGGGCGTCAGTGGGCGAGGGGCCGGGCGGCTTCGCCGGGGGCGTCGAGGCGGTCCAGGTCGGCGTAGGCCTGGGCCAGGTCGGCCCAGTGCCGCAGCATCTGCCGGCAGGTATGGCGCAGGGCCGGCGGCACCTGGGGATCGGGCAGTTTGTCCAGGGCGGCCAGCTTCTGCACGATCAACTGGCACAGATAGGGCTCGCCGCACAGGGCATGCTCGGTCATCCAGGTCATGGCCGCCGAGAGGAGTTCGTTGGCGTCGCCGGGACGCCGGTCGAGGGGCTCGCGCATGGCTCCGCATCCGGTGGGGCGGCGGCCGGAGCCGCCGGTTGCAGGGTTGGGCTGGCGGCCCGGTCCCTGCATTCCTGGCAGGCGGGGCGTGGCTGGCATCGAGGGGCCGGGTGGGCAGGCTTGGGATAAGCCCTGTCCGGCAATTGATGATAATAGTTCGCATTTGCTTTTGTCGCAACCCGCAGCGGAATTTGTTCTGGGCGTGCAGGCGGTGCGACAGAACAGGGCTCCCGGCAATTGGCGTTGCTGCCGTGCCCTGCCACCCTGATGCCGTGCGTACCTTATTTCACTGGGGAGGGACGTGCCGAGCTGATCAGGCTGCGCCGCAATTTGGAATTGCCGTTCATTGGCCTACCAGGCGAACCCTGACAGAGGGCTAGACCGCGAGCGTTGCAATCCAGGGCTTGTCTTTTTAATGAGAATAATTATCATTTGATGTGTGTGGGGACTATGCCATGTGCCACAACCACCATGCCGCCCGCTTTTACCGACGATCCTTTCACCCCTCGGGAGACCGCCATGAATGCCCTTGCCCAGCCCCTGGTCCAGGATGACGAAGCCGCCAGCATGGCGGCCAGCCTGCTCTACCTGATGAGCGAATACGCCGCCGAGGACAACCCCTTGCTCGCCGCCCTGGTGGCCGGCGAACTGGCAGCCCTGGGCCGTCTGGTCGATCCCCGCTCGCCCCTGGCCTACATGGTCCAGCGCATGACCCGCCGCTGGCGCGCCCTGGCCCAGAGCCGCAGCGGCGAAACCCGGGGGCGCGGCGCCCTGGCGGCCCTGCCGGCGTAAGGTAAGGAGAACGCCGTGCCGATCCGCTTTCCCTTGACCAAGCCCGCGCCGGCAGGCGCCGCCGCCGCGGCTCCCGCCCTCGATCCCGCCGCCCTGGCCCGGGCGGTCGATCCCCTGGCCGCCGGCGAGGATGCCCGGGCCGGCTCCCGGCGCCGCCGCCTGTGGGACGTGAAGCACCAGTACCACTGCCCGGTGATCGGCACCTGCCTGCCCATGGACGTGCTGCGCCGCCTGGCCGAGAAGGCCCGGGTGAGCGTGGACGGCCTCACCGACTTCGCCCTGCATACCCAGGCCGTGGGCCACGCCGAAGCCCGCACCCCCTTCGCCGAACTTATGCAGAAGGAGCTGGAACGGCGCCACGCCCTGGCCATCAAGCGCTTCAACCAGGCCCGGGACGAAGCCGCCCTGTGGCAGCTGTGGTGCGATGCCGTGGCCCGGGGCGAAGTGCCGGGAGCCCTGTGGGCGGTGTGGACCCACCCCCGCTGCGGCAACGACCTGGCCCACCGCATCTACGGCGAGGTGCACATGATTTCGCACCAGATGGGCGCTGGCCAGACCGCCGACCTGCAACGCCTGTCCCAACTCGCCGCCACCGTGGCCGAACTGCGCGGCAAGCTCGACGCCCTGACCGAACGGACCGCCGAGCGGTTGGCGGAAAAGGTGGACGAGCTGGAAGCCCTGCGCCAGCAGGTGGCCACCCTGGAAGCCGCCGCCGCCGAGCGCGACGCCCTGCGCGGCCGCGTCGAGTCCCTGGAAACGGCCACCGGCCAGGCCGCCGAGCGCATCGACGGCTGGCGGCGCCAGGCCGACAGCCAGTCCCGCCGCGCTGACCGGGCCGAAGCCCGGGCCCGGGCGCTGGAGCGGGCCCTGGCTGAGGCCCGCGACGAACTGGCCGAGGTCCGCGCCGAGGCCGCCGCCGCCGAAACCGCCCTCGGCGCCTGGAGCGGCGGGTCGGGGGGCGAATCCGGCGGCGCGACGCCGCCGTCCTGCTCTGCCCCGTGCGCCGCTTCGGCGCCCCGGCTGGCGGGCCAGGCGGTGCTGTGCGTCGGCGGCATTCCGGCCCTCACCGAGGCCTACCGGCAGATCGTGGAAAAGGCCGGCGGGCGCTTCGTGCATCACGACGGCGGGCTGGAGGACAACCCCCGGGCCCTGGAAGGAACCCTGGCGGCGGCCGACGCCGTGATCTGCCAGGCCGGCTGCATCAGCCACGGCGCCTACTGGCGGCTCAAGGACCACTGCAAGCGCACCGGCAAGCCCTGCGTCTATCTCAAGCGGGCCAGCGTCACCAGCTTCGTGCGCGGCGTCGTCCAGGTGGCCGAGGGGGCTCCGGTCTTGCACACCGGCGAGGATGAGAAGGCGTATCGCTAACGAAATGGGCCGGCAACGTTGAAAAGGCCGGGGGGAGCATCCAGAATGGAGGTCCAGACCGCCCGCCGGTCACCCCTTCCCACTTTCCAGACACGGAGCCTGCCCATGAAAGGCGACAAGAAGATCATTGGTCACCTGAACAGCCTGCTCGCCGGCGAACTGACCGCCATCGACCAGTACTTCATCCACGCCGAGATGTACAAGGACATGGGCCTCAACGCTCTGTTCGAGCGCATCAACCACGAGATGGAGGACGAGCGCGAGCACGCCCGCCAGCTGATCGCCCGCATCCTGTTCCTGGAAGGCGTGCCCGACCTGACCAAGCGCGAGCCGGCCATCAAGGTCGGCAAGGACGTGCCGGGCATGCTGGAAAGCGACCTGGCCCTGGAATACGCCGTGGTCAAGCATCTCAAGGACGTCATCGCCGAAACCGAGAAGGCTCAGGACTACGTCACCCGGGACATGCTCGTGGCCATGCTCGACGACACCGAGGAAGACCACACCCACTGGCTGGAAAAGCAGCTGCGCCTGATCAAGCTCACCGGCTTGCAGAACTACATCCAGTCCCAGATGGGCAGCGCCGCGTAAGCATCGCTCTGCGCCCCAAACGAAAAGCCCCCGCAACGCGGGGGCTTTTTCATTGGCGCCGCTGGAGCGGCACTGGCAGCACTAACGGCAGAGCTGCCTGGAGAACCGCTCCCATGGCCGATCTCCGCGCTGGCATGACGAAGATCGAGTAATGGCGCGGCGTTTCATCGGGTATGCCTGGGAATCGGCCACTGGCGCGGGGTTTCGCGGTGCAGATTTCAGCGTCCCGGGATTGAAGCGGCCGAGGGTGCCGTCCGGCGCGGCCCCAGGGGCAGAGCCAGGTATTCGCCCTGGCGGCGCAGTCGCAGCAGGGCGGCCTCGCCAGCCGGCAGGCGTTGCACCGCCCGGTTGAAGTCCGCCAGGGTCGGCACCGGTTGGCCGTCCAGGGATTCGATCTCGTCCCCCGGTTCCAGGCCGTTGCCCTCGGCTGTCCCGTAGCTGGCCAGGATGCGCAGCGGGCCAGCCTTGTCCCGGGCGCCCGGTAGGGTCGCCGGCTCTTGCAGGATCAGCCCCAGCTCCCGGGCCGGGTCCTGGGCGTTTGCGTTGTGGCGCGGCCGGGAGCGGGTCTCCTCTTCCCCCAGGGCCACGGTGACGCGGCGGCGGGACTGGTCGCGCCAGACGTCCAGTTCGAGCCGTTCCCCGGGGCTGGAAACCGCCAGGGCCCGGTGCAGGGCGCCCACGTCGGCCAGGGCGGCGCCGCCGATGCCGACCACCAGGTCGCCGCTTTTCAGTCCGGCCCGGGAAGCCGGCGTACCGGGATGAACCCGGGTGAGCAGGGCGCCCCGCCGCTGGCCGAGGAGCCGGGCGCTGTTCTCGGCGGGGAAGATGTCGGCGCCCAGCCAGCCGCGTTTCACCTGACGGTCCCGCAGCAGCAGGGCGGCGACGCGCAGGGCCTCGTCGATGGGGATGGCGAAGGCGATGCTGGTGTAGCCGCCGGAACGGGAGAAAGCCAGGGAGTTGATGCCGACGATGCGCCCGGCGGCGTCGAACAGGGGGCCGCCGGAATTGCCTGGGTTGATCGCCGCGTCGGTCTGGATGAAGGCCACGTGGGGGTTGCTCGGCACGAAACGGCCAGTGGCGCTGACGATGCCGGAGGTCACCGTGTGGGCCAGGCCGAAGGGGGCGCCGATGGCGAACAGGGCATCCCCCGGGCGCAGGGCCGCCGGGTCGCCGATGGGCGGCGGCGGGGCGGCCAGTACCGGCTCGGTACTCAGCACCGCCACGTCGGTGGTCTGGTCGCTACCCACCAGGGTGGCGGCGTACTCCCGGCCGTCGTGGCCGATCACGGCGATTTCCCGGGCGTTGCGTACCACGTGGGCGTTGGTCAGCAGGTGGCCCCGGGCGTCGAAGACGAAGCCCGAGCCGGTCCCACCGGGCAAGGGAGCGGGCTCTATGGCGGGAAATGCCGGGTTCGGCGTGAGGGCCGCCGGGACGGCGCGGCGCACCTTGATCTGCACCACCGCCGGCAGCCGCGCCGCCACCTGCTCGGCCAAGGATGGCGGAGGGTCGAAGGCCGGGGTAGCGGCATGGGCGGCGGGAACGTTCAGGGCGCAGGCCAGCAGGATGGCGGTGACGGCAGGCCGGAAGGGGCGGACGAGGCGAGAGGCGGGGGTGTGGTGGAACATCGGTCGGGAATCGTGTTGGCTGGGCTGGCTTTGGCTGGGGGGGATGGGGGGCTGGCGCTCACAGCGCTTCAAGGAAGGCGTGCAGGGCGTCGATTTCCGCCTCGTCGAGCTGGCGGGCGCGGATCAGGGGCGACTTGCGCGGCCGGTAAGGGTCGGCTGTAGCCGTCTCCTTGGGCGTCAGGTTGCCCATGCCGGCGTTGTACATGCGCAGCAGGCCTTTCAGGTCGGGAAAAATGCCATTGTGCATCCACGGCCCGGCCCGGGCCACGTTGCGCAGGCTGGGGGTGCGGAAGGCCCCCAGGTCGGCCTTGTTCCGTGTCACCTCGAAGCGGCCCAGATCCTGGTTGCGCCGGCCGTAGAACGACAGGCCGATGTCGTGAAAGCCATGATCGGTGAGCAGGGGGCCGTAGTGGCAGTTGAGGCAGCCGGCCTTGGTGCGGAACAGGTGCAGGCCGGTCAGGGCGCCATCGGACAAGGCCGCCGCGTCCCCGGCGAGAAAGCGGTCGAAGGCCGTGGCCTCGGGGCGCAGGGTGCGCACGAAGGCCGCCAGGGCCTGGGCCAGGGTGGCCTCGTCCGGGCCGGCGGTGCCGAAGGCGGCCCGCCAGGGCGCCCGGTACTCGTCCAGGCCCTTGATCCGGGCCACGGCCCGGGGCAGGGGATGGTTCATCTCCACCGGGTTGGCGATGGGGCCGACCACCTGCTCTTCCAGGGAGCCGGCCCGGCCGTCCCAGAACAGGCGCGGGGCGAAGGGGGCGGCGAGCAGGGGCGGGGTGCGGCGCCGGCCCATCAACTTGTCCTCGCCCACGGCCAAGGGCTTGCCGTCGGTGAAGGCCTTTTCCGGTCGGTGGCAGCCGGCGCAGGACAGCTCGCCCTTTGCCGACAGACGTGGGTCGAAGAACAGGCGCCGCCCCAATTCCACCCGGGCCGGCGTGCCGGGATTGCTGGCCGGCGTCGGCGCCACGGCGGGTACTGGCCCCAGCTCCTGCCATGCCACGCCCGCCTCCACCTCGGGCGCCGGCCAGGCGGCGGCTGGCGCGGCATAGAGGCGGCGCAGGCAGGCGGCGTCCCAGCCGTTGGCGGTGCGGCAATCGGGGGCGGCCGGCGCCGGCAGGGCGGTCGGGGCCGCGCTCAGGGCGGCGGCCAGGCAGGCCGCCCGCAGGCCATGGATCGCGTGGGTCCGCGCATGAGTCTTCATGGTCGCTCCCCTCAGAACCGGTAGCCGACTTCGAGCCAGTACTGGCGGCCCTTTTCGTAGACGAGGTCGGTGCCCGTCAGCTCGATGGCGTTGCTGCGGTTGAGCACGTTGTCCACCGACAGGGTGACGTAGGCCTCCTGTTCGCGCACCGTGGGCATGGACCAGTTGATGCGCATGTCCCAGGTGATGGCCTTGCCCACCGTCTGCTTCTCGTAGACGTCGATCTGGGTGCCGTTGTAGTCGGCCTTTTTGCCCGTGGCGACGATCTTTTCGTAGCTCTGGCGGAGCCGGAAGAAGTTGCCGATGGTCAGGCGGGCCGAGGGGATGACGGTGTTGAAGAGCACCCGGCCGGTCATCGGCCGGTTGTAGTTGTCGGCGGGCCGGTCGATCCAGCGGGTGACCTTGCCGTTGTAGAGGATCACCTTGTCCAGCTCGTTCTGCAGGTTGCTGATGGTGTCGCTGTAATCGGCGTGGGACGTCTTCACCCGGGTGCGGTCCAGCCCCAGGGTGACGGTGGTGTAGGTGCCGGCCAGCTTGATCGGCGCCAGGGTCTCGGCGGTCAGGGACCAGGTGTCGGCGCTCGAACTGCCCACGTTGTCGTAGGCGTAATCGCCGGCCTGGCGCAGGTGCAGGATCACCTCGTCGCGGCCCTTGCGGGTTACGTACTTGAGGTTCCACAGCATGCCCCCGGCCTTCTGGCTGATGCCCGCCATCTGCTCGTCGGCATAGGGGACTTTCAGCTCCCCCAGGTGGTACATCTTCCAGGTGTTGCTCTGGGTCGGCGTCGGCCAGGCCGTGAGCACGCCGCCGGAAACCGAGCGGGTCTGCACGGCGGTTTGTAGAGACAGGCGCTCGGCCTGGGTCCGGTAGATCATGAAGTTGCGGCCGTAGTAGCGGTTGAGGCCCGCCTCGATCCGGGTGGTGCCGTCCCCCAGCACGTCCCAGAACAGGGCGCTGCGCGGCGCCCAGGTGGCCTTGGGCGCCAGGTCGTCGCTGTCGTAGCGGGCCCCCAGGCGCAGGCGGACCGTGCCCAGGCGCATCTCGTCCTGGAGGAAGAAGGCCCGGCCGGTGTTGTTCACCTCGAACTTGCCGGCGAAGTAGATCAGGCGACTCCTCAGGTACTGCCCCTGGCCGGCGGGGGCGTTGTAGGGCGTGGACATGGAGCAGTTCTCCGTATCCACCCCGCCGCCGGCGGTGGCGCAGGTGGTGGTGTTGGTCGAGGCGGTGTATTGCTCGTAGGGCGTCTTGCGCTCGTAGTACGAACGCTGGCGGTCGAGTTCCAGGCCGGCCTGGAGGCGGTGCTCCAGGCCCAGCAGGGCGAAGGGCTTCCAGTCGCTCTTGAGTTGGTAGGTCAGGTTTTCCTGGGACTGGTCCACATCGCCCCATCCCCCTTCGCCGCTGTTGCCGTTGGGCTTGCCCCAGTTCTTCTCGGCCGAGTAGCGCCACAGCCGCCAGACGTTGCTGTCGGTGCGGCGCGAGCTGTCCATCTGGCTCCACACCAGCCGGTGGGTCAGGGTGGCGCCGCCCAGGGGGTGGTGCAGCCCGAAGTTGAGGCCGATGCCGCCGTTTTCCAGCTCGAAGTAGGAATTCTTGGCGTCCTTGACGAAGTAGCGGCCGATGCCGGGAGCGTAGAGCACCGAGAAATCCGCCCCCACGTCCTTGCTCGGCGTCCAGAAGCCGCGCAGGAAGTAGTTGTCGGAAATGCGCTCCTGCTGCTTGCGGTTCTCGTCGCCGCCGCTGGACAGGTTGTTGCTGTAGCCGTTGAGGGGGATCACCGAGGTGCGCCGCACGAAGCTGCCGATCAGGCCCAGTTCGTCGCTCGGCTTGCCCTGGAGCGCCATGCGGTAGCTCCACTTCTCGAACTTGGGCTGGTAGGTGGCGTCGGCCGAGGACGCGTAGGCCTGTTCCTGGGCGTCGCTCAACTTGTAGCGGGTCCAGGAGTCCCGGGTGGTTTCCACCGACACTTGGCCGGCGAACGCCTTGGTCGGGGCGCAGGTGTCCGCCTGTACCACGCCGCCGGAGAAGCGGCCGTATTCGGCGCCGACGTTGGAATCGCGCACCGTCACCCGGCACACCAGGCTGGTGTCGACGGCGAAGCCCTGACTGGCCGAAGGCGGGCTGGCGTTGTTGTTGGCATTGTTCGGCGTGGCGACGGTGGCGGCCGGATTGATGTCGTTGTTGAAGGACATGCCGTCCATCAGGTACAGGTTGCTGTAGAACTTGGCCCCGTTGATGCTGACGTCGGCCGGGGCGATTTCCCCCAGGCGCCCGGTGTGCTGGTCGTTGTTGGCGAATTGCACGTTGGGGTTGATCTTGAGCAGGCTGGTGATGTCGCCGTTGCCCAGGGGCATGGCGTCGATCGTGTCCCGGTCCAGGGTCATGGTGCCCAGGGATTCGCGCTTGCTCAGCACATGCACTTCGGGGAGCTGTTTTTCACCCTGGGCCGCGGCCGGGTTGGGCTGGCGGGCGGCCACGATCACCGCGCCGCTGTCGCCCACCAGCCGGTAGCCGAGGCCGCTGCCGGCCAGCAGCCGGTCCAGGGCCTCCAGGGGGGTGAGCGCCCCCGACACGGCGGGGGCGCTGTGTCCCCCCACCAGCTCCGGGGGGAAGGAAATCGACCAGCGGGTCTGCTCACCCAGGGAAATCAGGGCGCTGCCCAGGGGCTGGGCGGGGATGTGCAGGGCCGGCGGCATGGTCGATGGGGCCGATGCGGCGGCCGAGGCCGCCGGGGCAGTCAGGACGAGAGCCACGGCCAGGGCGGAACGGCGCAGCCAGAAGCGGGGAGAAGGAGGGAAACCGTGCATCGGGGGGATGTCCTCGAAAACAGTGTCGATATCCCCAAGACGTCTGTCGCGCCGTTCTCCCTCACCTGTTGCCGGATTTTTTTTCGCCGGCCCGCACCACGAATAGACCGGGCAGCCGGTCCAGGCGCAGACCGGCCCCGTGGGCCAGCAGGGCCAGAGCCTGGTCCGGGCGGGCTGGGTCCACCACCCCGGACACCCTGACGTGGCGGGCTTCGCCCAGGACCAGGATGGGCTGGCGGGTGTAGCGGCTGAGCTGGGACGCGGCCCGGGCGAGGGGCGTCGCTTCGAACACCAGCATGCCTCGGGTCCAGGCCGGCGATCCGGCCGGTTGCCCCGGTGTGGCCGGGGGCAGGGCGGCATCGTCCGGGCCGACGGCGATGGCATCGCCGGGGCCGAGCACCCGCTCCGCTTCGGTGTCGGCGCAGGCCGTGCAGCGCACCGCCACCTTGCTCTCGAAGACGGCGACCCGGGTGGTGTCGTCGTCCCGCGCCACCTCGAAGCGGGTGCCCAGGGCCCGGGCGCGAGCCTGGGGCGTGGCCACGGTGAAGGGCGCCGGGGTGTCGCTGCCGCCCGGCTTGCGGGCCACCTCGAACAGGGCCCGGCCGCGCAGCAGCCGTATCTCCCGGGCATCGGCTCCCAGGGCGACGGCGATGGCCGAATCGGCGTCGAGGGTCACTGTGGAGCCGTCGGCCAGGGTGACCGTGCGGATTTCACCGATGCCGCTGGCGTAGTCGGCCTCCTGCTCCTGCCAGAGCCGGGGCGCGGTCGTGCCCAGCAGCAGCGCCAGGCCCAGGGCGCCCAGGGTGGCGGCCCGGCGGCGGCCGGTGGCGCCGGAAGGGCGCAGGCGCCGGCCGTCCACCTGGCCCAGGCGTTGCCACAGGCCGGCCAGCCGTTCGTAGGCCGCGGCGTGGGCCGGATCGGCGGCGTACCAGGCGGCGAAGCGGGCCTCGTCCTCGGCGGAAAGGGCGGCGTTGCTGCGCCGCACGACCCAGCGCGAGGCTTCGGCCTGGAGGCGTTCGGTCGGCGCGTTGGCGGTGGCGGAGGGCACGGGCTCAGGCCTCGTCGAGCACGGCCTGGCAGGCCAGCAGCAGGCGGATCATGTGTTTTTCCACGGCGCTCACCGAGATGCCCAGTTCGGCGGCCACCTGGGCGTGGGACAGGCCGTCCACCTTGTGGCGCAGAAAGACCTCCACGGTGCGCGGCGGCTGGGCCAGGATGATGGCCTCCAGGCGCCGGATGGTCTGGCGCAGGGCCGCCAGGTGGGCCGTGTCCGGGGCGCTGGCGTCGGCGACCCCGGCCAACTGGCCGTAGTCGGCCAGCAATTCGTCCTCCCGGCCGCGCTGGCGGTGCCAGTCCACGGCGATGTTGGCCGCCACGCGGAAGACGTAGCCGCGCAGGTTGTCCACCGGCTCGGCGGGGCGGGCCTTGC
Source organism: Oryzomicrobium sp. (assembly GCF_021287045.1). Lineage (GTDB taxonomy): Bacteria > Pseudomonadota > Gammaproteobacteria > Burkholderiales > Rhodocyclaceae > Oryzomicrobium. The sequence goes on from NZ_JAJTBG010000001.1 coordinate 242,036, forward strand.
ACAGCTTGAACCAGCAATCCTGAGCGCAGTCCTGGGCGGCGTGGCGGCAGCCGGTGCGGCGGGACAGGAAGTCCACCAGCTCCCGGTAGTGGTCCAGGTAGATGCGGGTGAGGGCGGTCATGGCCGGGGCGGGTCAGGGGGCCGGGGCGGCGGTGTCCGCCGGGCCCGCCTCGGGCACATACACGATCGAGCCGTCCTGCATCCGGTAGGCGGTGCCGGCCTTGGCGCCCTGGCCTTCGCCGATGGCGCCGCTGGCCTTGTACTTCTCGATCTTCTCGCCCTTCTTCACCACCACTTCCATGGAGGGCTTGCCCGGGTCGGTGATCACCGTCACGTCCTGGTGCGAGAAGGGATTCATCAGCGGGTTCTTGGCCACGGTGATGAGCAGGGCGGCGATCACCACCAGGAAGATGTCGATCAGGTTCACCACCGACAGGATCGGATCCTCGGTTTCCGGCTCGTGCAGCAGTTTCAGGGCCATCACGCCACCTCCTGGACCGGATAGGTGGGCAGAGGATGGCCGTGGCCGGCGGGGCCGTTCCGCTTCAGGGCGGCGATCTCCAGCAGTTCCTCGGCCAGCCAGCGGCGGCGCACGTTCACCACCCAGTAGGTGATGGAGGCGGCGATCAGGGCCAGGATCACGGCGGAAAAGGCCACCGTCAGGTTCTCCGAGACCTGGGCCAGGTTGCCGTCGGACAGGGATTTCAACGCCGGCCCCATGGGGATCATGGTCGCCACCAGGCCGAGCATGGGGGTCACCCGGCTGGCGATGCGGCCGTTCTCCAGGGCCTTGTGGGCGGCCAGGTCGAGCTCGTCCTCGGTCAGGTCGGGCTGGGCCAGGTAGGCCCGCAGCAGGGGGCGGCCGGTCCGGCCCCGGCGGCGCTGGGCGAACTGGCGCAGAAAGCCGCCCAGCACCCAGAAGGCGTAGAGAAAGAGCAGGGCGATGAGGGCCAGGGTGGGCAGCAGAAAGAGCTGGCCGATCTGGTACATGGAGCCTTCGAGCAGGGTTTGCATGGCGGTCCTTTGCGAATCGAATGGAGCGGTGGAGGGATCAGGCGGCGCGGCGCACCGTCAGGGGGCGGTTGGCGGTGAGCGCCCCGCCCAGGGCGGCGGCGAGCACCAGCAGGGCGCCGACCAGGGCCGCCAAGGGCAGGGGCGGCAGGGCCTTGTCGGGCTCGGGGACTTTTTCCAGCTTCATGCCGCGGATCACCGGGGCGTCGGGCGGGGTGGCCGGGTCGCCAGGATCGGCGGGTTTCTCCACGGGGGCATCCCGGGAAGCCGCGTCGTTATTGGCGTTTGGCGGCATCGGCTCGGATAGCGAGGCGGGGCGCGGCTTTCCGAGGCCATAGCCGGCGGCCGGGGCTGCGGCGCCCACGTAGGCGCGGAAGGCGGCGTTGTCGCTCTTCACGTCGTACCTGGCGGCCAGCTCCCGGTAGGTTGCCTTCAGCTCGGCCACGGTCTTGGCGTCGGCCTGCCAGTAGCCCTGGCGGGCCGCTTCGAGCATGCGTTCAACGGTCTGGGCCAGGGCGTGGGGATTGTTGCGGGCGAACCAGTCGCGCAGCCCCAGCTGGTGCTTGTCGCGCACGTAGACGTCGGCGAACTCCTGCCACTGGTCGTCGCGCACCACTTCCCGGGCGGTGGCGGTCCAGCCCCAGAAGTTGTTCATGGCGTCGAGCACCTGCAAGGTGCCGGCGTAGCCCTCGGCCATCACGTTCTTGATGTAGCCGGGGTGGAAGTTGCGGGTGGCCAGCTCCTTGGCCAGGAACTCGGCGGCGCCCTCGGCCCGGCCACCATTGCCACTACCACTAGCCCCGCCGGCGCGCAGGTTGCTGATGTACAGCTCCGGGGCCTTGCCGTCCAGGTGGCGCACCGCCAGGCCGATGCCGCCCAGGTACTGGAATGGGTCGTCGGTGGTGAGCATGCCGTAGAGGTTGGAAGAGCGGGCCAGCACGGCTCCCTGGGTGCCCTTGAGCTGTTCGGCGTAGAGGTTGATGCCGCGCAGCGATCCCTGCTGGGCCTGGCCCCAGGTGGCCTCGTCCGGGCCGTAGGCGAACTGCATCTTGCGCAGGTACAGCTCGGCCAGCTTGCGGTCGCCCTCGGCCTTGCCCTTCCAGGTGTCGGTGGCCAGGGTGGCGTCGTCCAGGCCGGTGCCGTAGTTGCCGGATTCTGAGGAGAAGATGCGGGTGCGGGCGGCGTTGCGCCGTTCCGCCTCGGGCACCCCCTGGCGGGCCAGGCGGGCCTCCACCTCCCCGGTGTGGGCGGCCACCGGGTTGTCCGGCTCGTCAGCCGCGGCGGCCAGGGCCACGGCCTTGGCCAGCTGGCGCATGGCGTTGGGGAAGTGGTCCCGGTACAGGCCGGTGGCCGACAGCACCACGTCCACCCGGGGACGGCCGAGGCGCTCCCGGGGGATCAGGCGCACGTCCTCGACCCGGCCACCGGCGTCCCACACCGGCTCCACCCCCAGGGCGAGCAGGGCCTGGGCTTCCAGAATGCCCTGGTGGCGCATGGTTTCCACCGACCATAGCGAGAAGGCCAGCTTGTCCGGGTAGCGCCCGGTCTTTTGCCGGTGCAGGGCGAGCAGGCTGTCCAGGGCCTCCTTGGCGGCGGCGAAGGCGGCCGGGGTGGGCACCCGGGACGGGTCGAAGCCGTACAGGTTGCGTCCGGTGGGCAGGGCCTCCGGGTTTTTGATCGGGTCGCCGCCGTAGGAGGTGGGCAGGTGGCGGCCGGCCAGCACCGTGAGCAGGCCGGGGATCTCGTTGCCGGCGGCCAGGTCGGCGGCCAGGGCACGGCCCCGGTCGAGCAGTTCGCGCAGCCGGGCCGGGGCGCCGGCCGGGGGCGGTTCGCCGTTCAGGGCGGCTTCGAGCAGGCGGTAGGGGCGGCTGGCGGCGAGCTGGCGGTAGTCGCCGACGAAGCTTTCTTCCGGGTCGTCGCCGTCGACCGTGGCCAGCTGCCAGTACTCCTTGCCCAGGGCCAGCACGGCGGTGCCGATGCGGTGCACCGGGGCCGGGGCGGTGCCGAAGGTGTGCAGCCCTACCGGCTGGGCGGTCTGGGCCAGTTCGTGGAGGTGGGCGTGCAGGGTGTCGACAAAGGCCGGGAAGTCGGCGGCGATGCGCGCCGCGCTCCAGCCCAGGTCCTTGTCCACCCGCAGGGCCTGGGCGCGGCGCAGCAGGTCGGCGCGCAGCTTGTCCTTGACCCCGCCTTCGTCCTGCTGCTGCCAGGCGTGCAGCACGTCGTGCAGTTCGTTCACCTCGCCGTGCAGCCCCGCCGGGGCGAAGGTCGGGGTCTGGTGGCTGACGATGACGGCGCGGCCGCGGCGCTTGGCCTGGAGCGCCTCGCCGATGTTGTCCACGATGTAGGGATAGGCCACCGGCACGTCGCCCACGGCGGCCATCGGCCAGTCGAACACCGACAGACCCCGTTCCTTGCCCGGCAGCCATTCCTGGGTGCCGTGGGTGCCGAAGTGCACCAGAGCGTCGGAGCGTTGCCGCGCCCACAGGTAGGCGGCCAGGTAGAAGTGGGAGGGATGGGCCTCCAGGGAGTGGTAAATGGCCTTTTCCTTGTCCACCCATTTCTCGCCCCGGGGCGCCTGGGGCAGGATCGCCAGATTGCCGGCGAGCAGGCGCGGGATGACGAACACCGGCCCTTCCGGGCGCCGCAGCACCATGGCCGACTTTTCCGGCTCGCCCCACTGCCGCGCCAGGGCCTGGCGCTGGGCCTCGGGCAGGGTCGCCAGCCAGCGCCGGTAGTCGGCCACCGGCAGGGTGTCGGCCAGGCCGTCGCGCAGCAGCGAGTCGAGCTGGGCGGCGGTGTCGTCCCGGTAGAAGGGGGCGAGCAGGCGTTGCAGGCTGGCGATCAGCACCGGCTCGGAGAGGGCCTCGGCGCGGTAGCCGGCGTCCTTGAGGCCCTTCAGGGTGGCCTCCAGGCTGCGCGGCAGGTTCATGAACGAGGCCGACAGGTTCTTTTCCCCCGGCGGGTAGTTCCAGACGAACACGGTGACCCGCTTCTCGGCGTTGGCCAGGGTTTGCAGGCGCACCAGCTTCATGGCCTTGCCCACCACCGCCGCGGCCTGCTCGGGGATCGGCACCACCTGGTCGTCGCCGGCCCGGGTGGCGGCGGCGATCTGGATGTCGGTGACCCCGGCATACTCGGCCTGGGCCAGGTAGAAGGGCACGTCGGTGAGGCTCACCCCCTGGGGATCGGCGCGCCAGGCGGCGGCGTCGCCCTTGCGATAGGGCATGGCCTGGACGACCGGAATGCCCAGGGCGGCGAACTCGGCGCGCCGCCCTTCCGGGTTGAGCATGATCTGGGTGTTGATCAGCACGTTGGCCACGGGCCGGCCGGCGGCACTGGTCATGCGCCGCACCCCGTCCGGGTCCATCACCGGGCCGTAGAAGGGCAGGGCGAGGGCGCCGGCGGCCTCGATGCGGCCGATCAGGTCGTCGATGAAGGCGGTCTGCTCGGCGGCGATGTAGCCCTGGTGCAGGGCGATGGCCACCACCGGACGGCCCGGCGCGGCGGGATCGACGCCCTTCCAGCGCAGGTAATCGGCCGGGTCGGCGAACACCAGGCCGGGGGCCTTGGGGTGGTAGATGGCGCTCTTGGGGAAGACGATCGGCGCCGCCGCCGCCTTTTCCACCGCGGCCCAGGGCTGGCCCGCCAGGTGGGCGGCCAGGGTGGCGAAGAAGCCCTCGAAGTTGGCCCGGCTGCCGTTCACGTAATAGGCGTGCAGGCGCCGGGCCAGCGGATCGGGCAGGCGCTGCCACTGGGGGGCATTCTCGTGCAGCCACAGGACAGGGGGCGAGGCTGGGGCGTTCAGCCCGGCCAGGGCTTTGGCCAGGCGGGTCTTGGCGAAGTCGCGCAGGTGGTCCCGGGGGGTGTCGAAGAACACCACGTCGTAGCCGGCGAACAGACTGGCATCGGCCTCCGCCGGCAGCTTCTCGACGAAGCGGCTGTCGGCGGCGATGCCGTGCCGGCGGGCCAGGGGGGCGAGCATCTGGAACTTGCCGGCGGGCACCGGGCTGGTGGCGAGGAACAGCACCCGGTGGGCGGTGGCTACGGCCGGAGTCGGGGTAGGGGCGTCGGCCGCCGTGGCGGCCCCGGGGGCCAGGAGCGGCAGGGCCAGCAGGGCGGCCCTGCCCAGGAAGGTCCGGAGGATCGAGAGGGCCTGGAGGGCCAGGACGGGACCGGGCCGGACAGGTGCGCGGCGTGGATCGTGGCAAGCGGCGGCGCCGGCCGGCGCGGGAGGGGCGGCAAGGCCCGGGAAGGGCGGAAGGGCAGGGTCCATCGCATGGCGGGACCGCCCGTGGGCGGCCCCCAGTCCTCGGCTGATTCCTGCCGCCGCGGCGGGATGTGCGCCCAGTCGCCGGCCCGGAACGGGCGGCCCCGGGGATGAACGGAGCCGGCGGCGCCGGATCGACCGGAAACCGGGCGGCCCGACGGGCGGGGCGCGTGGATGCTGCGGCGAGGGGCGACCCGATGCGCGGGGCGGTGGGGTCGAAAAGGAGGGCTGGCTGCCGACGCCGGCACCGCCGAGAGGGGGAGCGGCGGGCGAGTGGGTTGCTGGCGCAAGGCCTCCGGGCTCACGGCCCAGGACGGCGGTACTGCAACGGAAATGGGACGGTGCTGCGGGGCTGCCCGGGGGGCGGCCGGATGGCTGGCGTGACGGTGGACCGTGCTGGCTGGCTGGACGGATCAGGCGCGGAGCCTGGCCGGAGGCGGCGGGTGTTACCTGGCTGTTACTTGGTCAGGATCAGCTTGTTTTCCCGCGTCAGGCGCAGGATGTAGGACTGGCCGGCGTGCTCGATGCGCACCGTGTTGCTGCCTTGGAACAGCTGGCTGCTGGACAGGACCGGGGCCACGGCCGGGGCGCCGTGGGCGCCCCCGGCCTGGGAGGCCCGGCTGCCAGCCGCGCAGTCGTTAGCGGTGGTTGCCATGGGTGTCTCCGGGGAGGGTGATGAAACCGAGTTTGACCAGTCCGGCTTCCCGGGCGGCGCCCATCACCTCGGCGACGCGCTGGTAGCGGGTCTCCCGGTCGGCGGACAGGTGCAGCTCGGGCTGGGGGGTCTGGGTGGCGGCCGAGGCCATGCGCGAACGCATCTCGGCGTCGTCCACCGGCTGGTCGTTCCAGTACAGCTTGCCGGCGCCGTCCAGGGCGACCCGCACCGTTTCCGGCTTGGCGTCGGTGGGCTGGGCGGCCACGTTGGGCAGGTCTACCTTGATCGCCTGGGTCATCAGCGGCGCGGTGACGATGAAGATGATCAGCAGCACCAGCATCACGTCCACCAGCGGCGTGGTGTTGATTTCCGCCATGGGGGCCTTGCTGCCCCCGGAAAACGAGCCGAAGGCCATTTACGCGGCCTCCGCCAGGGGACGGCCGGCGGCGTTGGCCGGGGCGCTGTGGCTGGCACCGGTGTGCGGTTCGCCGCCGGAGAGGGGCTTGCCGGTGGTGAAGAAAGCGTGCAGATCGTGGGCGAAGGCGTCCAGGTCGGCCTCGATGACGCGCACGGCGCGGGTCAGGGCGTTGTAGGCGAGCACCGCGGGAATGGCCACGAACAGGCCGGCGGCGGTCATGATCAAGGCCTCGCCCACCGGGCCGGCGACTTTGTCCAGGCTGGCCTGGCCGGTGGCGCCGATCATCGCCAGGGCGTGGTAGATGCCCCACACGGTGCCGAACAGGCCGATGAAGGGGGCGGTGGAGCCCACCGAGGCCAGCAGGGTCAGGCCGTTTTCGAGGCGGGCGCTGGTCTGGGTCAGGCCGGAGCGCAGGGCCTGGGTGATGAACTCGGCGCCGGACAGGCTGGCGGCCAGGGAGCCCGTGCCGTGGTGGCGCTGGTAGTGGTTGGCGGCCTGGTCGGCGCGGCGGGCCAGCAGGGCGAAGGCCCGGGCGTTGCCGGCTTCCAGTTCGGCGATGGCGGCGGGCACGCTGCGCGCCTGCCAGAAGGCGGCCAGGGCCGGCGTGGTGGCGCGGCGCAGGTTCCAGACGCGCCAGCCCTTGGCCAGGATGACGGTCCAACTGCCCACCGAGAGCAGCACCAGCAGCACGGCCACGGCGTGAGAGACGAAATCGCCGGCCGCCCAGAAGCTGGCCAGGTTCATGTGGGTTTCAGGCTGCATCTCAATTCTCCAAACTGAAAGTGATCGGTATTTGCACCCAGGCGGCGACCAGCTCGCCGCCCTGGCGGGCAGGAACGAATTTCCACTTGCGCACCGCGTCGAGGGCGGCGTTGTCCAGGCGGGTACTGCCGGAAGAGGTTTTCACCACGACGTCGTCGGCGCTGCCGCTGGGCAGCACGTGGGCGCGCAGCATCACCTTGCCCTGCTCGCCCATACGCCGCGACAGGGGCGGGTAGGCGGGGGCCGGGTTGCTCAGGTAGTCGGCGTCGAAGCGCGGCGCGGTCACCGGCGCGGGTGTGCCGGAGGGGGCGCTGTGGGTGGCCGGCGCCGCGGCCGACGGGGCGGCGGGGGTAGCCGGGGCCGAGGGCTGCGGCGCGGCGGCGATGGGGGAAGGGGCGGGCACCACCGGCGCCGGGGCCGGCGTGGGCTTGGCCGGGGTCGGCTTGACCACCGGCTTGGGCTCGGGCTTGGCGGCGGGCAGGGGTGCCGGCGGCGTGGGGGCCGTTGGGGCGGGCGGCAGGATCGACACCATCAGCGGCGCTGGCGGTTCGATAGGGGCCGGCGCCGGGGCCAGCAGGATGGCGGCGGCGATTGCACCGTGGGCCGCCAGGGCGGCGGCGATCCAGCCCAGATTGGTGCCGCGCCACAGCCTGTCGCCGTCGATGACGGAATACGGCAGGGGGGCGGAAGCGGGCAGTGCGGCGGTAGCGGTCATGGCAACCCGGCTGGGGTGGAATAAATAAGAACGGTTCGCATTATCGAATTCACCTGACAAGTTGTCAAGAAATGTTACGACCTGCCTACGCTAAGGGGCGCGGGCGATTTCGGCCTTGATACAGGTGGCCTTTTACTCTCCCCCGGGGCCCTTGCCCTGCGACCTGTTGTCGCAGGGCAAGGGCGGGGCGGCGCAGGGGCGCTTCAAGCGAAAAAAAGCCCCGCCGGAACGGGGGCGGGGCAAAGGACGATACCGGCGTGCCGGCATCGCGAGGCAGGCCGGTCGGAGGCTCAGAAGTCCAGGGCCAGGGACACCATGGCGTTGCGTCCGGGTTGGGTATAGAACTCGGGAGCCTGGTCGCTGGCGAGCAGGCCGCTGCGGCGCACGTCGTTCCACAGCCAGTACTTCTTGTCGAACAGGTTGTTCACTGCCACGTTGATGCGGGCCGTCTTGTGGAACTGCCAGTAGGCCGACAGGTCGGTGACACCGTAGCCCGGGGTGCGGAAGTAGGCCTGGCCGGTGCCGGCGCTGCTGTCGTCCACCCGGTCCTTGCGCCAGGCGGCACGGAAGCGGGCTTCCAGGCCGACGGTGGCGGTGGGGGTCCACTGGGCGCTCAGGGTCAGGCGGCGCGGTTCGATCGAGTTGATGGGCCGGTCGGTGTCCTGGTCGGTGCCGCTGGCATAGGCGAAGGCCCCGTTCAGGCGCACTTCCTTGAGAGGTTGCCAGTAGCCGCGCAGCTCGAAGCCGCGGATGGTGACCTGGCTCAGGTTCTGGTACTGGTAGGTGGCGGCGCTGCCCGGGATGTAGGCCGGGTTGCTGGCACTGATCTTGATGTTGTCGATGAAGTTGCGGTAGCGGTTGTGGAACACCGCCACCTGGCCGCCGGCGGTGGCACCCGCCACCTTCAGGCCCAGTTCCACGCTCTTGCTGGTTTCCGGCTCCAGGTTCGGGTTGCCCACCGAGCCGTAGTTCTGGGAGCCGTTGTAGAAGAAGCGGTTCACCTCCTGGTAGTTGGGCGGGCGGAAGCCCTCGGCGTACTGGCCGTAGACGTTCCAGCCCTGCATCACTTCGAAGCTGGCGGCGAACTTGGACGAGACTTTCGAGCCACTCTTGTCCACCGCCCGGTAGCCGGGCTTGGTGACGTAGAGCGGATCGCTTTCGGGCGTCAGGCTGTAGTGGTCGTAGCGGATGCCCGGGGTGAGGCGCAGGCGGTTGTCCAGGAAACGCAACTCGTCCTGGGCGAACAGGCCCAGGCTGTCGGCGTGGCCCTTGGGATAGTCGGTGCTCGGGTAGCTGTCGCCGAGCAGCGTTTTGTTTTGCACGCCGGTGGCCAGGTTGGTCCAGGTGGCGTCCTTCTTCTCGGCGGTACGGGCGCGCATCCAGTCGGCGCCCCAGGTGATCGACTGGGGCGTCAGCCAGGTGGCTTCCTTTTCCATTACCAGGCTGGCGCCGCTGCGGGTCTGCTCGAAGTCGAAGCGCTGGTCGAGCAGGCAGTTGGCGGCGCCGGGGGTAGAGGCCGAGCAACTGGCGCTGGTGTTGGTGCGCCACACCTTGTTGCGGTTGGTGGTTTCCTGGGTCTGGGTGTACAGCTTGAGGCCGAGCCGGTCGAACAGGGCGGTGTTGGTGGGCAGCCAGTCGTAGTCGAGGGCAACCCGGTTGCGCGCGATGCTGTCGTCCCCCAGGTTGCGGGTAATGCGGCTCAGGTTGTTGGGGCTGCCCGGGCTGACGTTGCTGACCCGGCGCACGTCGGTCTTGACCTCGGTTTCGCGGTTTTCCAGGGTCAGCTTGAAGCGGTGGTTGGCGTTGAGCCGGTAGGCGAGCTTGGCCAGGATGTCGGTGGTGTCGTAGTCCTGGGGGTTGGCGCTGCTGCGCAGCAGGCCCGAGCCGTTGAGGTAGGGCTTGTCCGGGCTGTCGCTCTTGTTCTCGATCTCGTGGCCGCTGCGGTGGGACACCATCAGCAGGCCCTTCAGGTCGCCGCCGTCGATGGCGCCGTAGCCAAGCTGGCTGGTACTGCGGTCGGCGCTGAAGTAGGCTGCCTTGCCGCCCACGGCGTAGGGCCGGCCCTTGAGCAGGTCGTCCGGATCGAGGGTGAGGAAGCCCACCACGCCGCCCAGGGCGTCGGAGCCGTAGAGGCTGGAGCCGGGGCCGCGCACGATCTCGATGCGCTTGAGGAAATCCGGGTCGGGCACGTCCCGGTTGCTGGCGTCGTAGTTGGTGGTGCCGGGGGAGCGGAAATCGGCGGAACGGACGCCGTCGATCAGCATCAGCACCCGGTTGTCCTCGATGCCGCGGATGTTGATGTTGCCGCTGCCGAAGCGGCGGGCGTCGGCGGGCATGGCCACGTCCGGCTCGTCGGCCAGGGCGTCGGCGATGGTGCGGGTGCCGCGTCGGTCCAGATCGTCCCGGTCCACCGTGGTGACGGTACCGGGAATGAGGTCGGTGGCCTGTTGGGAACGGGTGGCGGTGACCACCACTTCCTTGAGGGGCGCGGCTCCGTCCGCCAGGGCAGGGGCTGCGGGCAGGGCGAACGCGGCGAGCGCCAGGGCCAGCCGGCGCGGTCGGAAAGGCAGGGGGGGCATGCGAGGCTCCGGTGAAAAGGGCTCGCTACCTTTCGCCGCGGGGTTGGCGCGGATGTGGTGGGTGGCTGGCGTTGTTGTTTATATGAGAACGATTCTTATTATAAGGATTGCCGCAGCCGGGTCAATCCGCCGCGAGATCGCTCCAACGCGCCGCAGGCGGCGACGTTATAATTACGGGCTGTCCAAAATTCAACGACCACTTTCAACGCAATCGGGAGCTTCACGCATGAACGTCAACGCCCTGTCCGCCGGCAAGGACCTGCCCAACGATATCAACGTGGTGATCGAAATCCCCGCCAACCAGCCCGGCATCAAGTTCGAGCTGGACAAGGATTCCGGCGCCATCGTGGTGGACCGGTTCATGGCCACCCCCATGCACTACCCCTGCAACTACGGCTTCGTGCCCAACACCCTGTCCGACGACGGCGATCCCACCGACGTGCTGGTGGTGGCCCCGGTGGCCCTGCCGGCCGGCTCCGTGATCCGCTGCCGCCCCGTCGGCGTGCTGCAGATGGAAGACGAAGCGGGCATGGACGCCAAGGTAGTGGCGGTTCCCCACTCCAAGCTGACCCCGCTGTACGACAACGTGAAGAGCATCAACGACCTGCCCGAGCTGCTGATCAAGCAGATCACCCACTTCTTCGAGCACTACAAGGATCTGGAACCGGGCAAGTGGGTCAAGGTCTCCGGCTGGGGCGACGTGGACGCCGCCCGCGCCGAGATCGTTGCCAGCGCCGCCCGCGCCCAGGCCAAGTAAGCCGATCCTGGCACCGTAGCCGGCCAGCGGCCGGCGATTCGGCATACAATCGGCGGGGCCGCCGGAGTCGCAAGACCCGGTGGCCCTTTTCATTGCCGGCGCCGTGCGCGCCGGCCCGCTCCCGCATCCTTCGCCTTCGTTTCCGCACTCCGCCATGGCCACCCTCCGCCTTGCCATCGCCCAGCTCAACGTCACCCTGGGCGACCTGCCCGGCAACGTCCAGCGCATCCTCGACGCCGCCCGCCGCGCCGCCGACCGGGGCGTTCGCCTGCTGCTGACCCCCGAGCTTTCCCTGACCGGCTACCCACCCGAGGACCTGCTGCTGCGCCCGGACTTCTACCGGGCCTGTGACCGGGCCATGGCCGATCTGGCCGCCGGCCTGCCCGAAGGCGTGGCGGTGGTGGTGGGCCACCCGGTGGAGGTGCGGGGCTTCCGCTTCAACGCCGCCTCGGTGGCCGAGCGCGGCGGCCTGCGCGCCACCTACCTCAAGCGCCGCCTGCCCAACAGCGAGGTGTTCGACGAGGTGCGCTACTTCACCCCCGGCGAAGGCCCCCTGGTGGCCGATATCGATGGGGTCAAGGTGGGCCTGGCGATCTGCGAGGACGTGTGGGCCCCGGGCCCCTGCGCCGACCTGGCCGCCGCCGGGGCCGAGCTGATCCTGGTGCCCAACGCCTCGCCCTACCACCTGGGCAAGGGCGCCGAGCGCCTCGACGTGCTCGCCGCCCGGGCCCGGGAAACCGGCCTGCCCCTGGTCTACGCCAATCTGGTGGGCGGCCAGGACGAGCTGGTGTTCGACGGCGGCTCCTGGGCCGTCCAGGCCGACGGCACCCCGGCGGCCCGGGCGCCCCAGTTCGAGGAAGACCTGCTGGTGCTCGACTACGCCGACGGCCGCCTGGCCGGCCCTGCCCCCCTGCCCGACCTGGGCATCGAGGAAGAGGCCTACCTGGCCCTGGTGCTCGGCGTGCGCGACTACTTGGGCAAGAACGGCTTTCCCGGCGCCATCATCGGCCTGTCCGGCGGCATCGACTCGGCCCTGACCCTGTGCGTGGCGGTGGACGCCCTGGGAGCGGACAAGGTGCGGGCGGTGATGATGCCCTCGCCCTACACCGCCGACATCAGCCTGGACGATTCCCGCGCCCTGGTGCGCACCCTGGGGGTGCAGTACGACGAGATTCCCATCGCCCCGGCCATGGCCACCATGGAAGGTCTGCTGGCGCCGCTGTTCGCCGGCCTGCCGGCGGACACCACCGAGGAGAACATCCAGGCGCGCATCCGTGGCAACTTGCTGATGGCCCTGTCCAACAAGACCGGCCGCCTGGTGCTGACCACCGGCAACAAGTCGGAGATGGCGGTGGGCTACTGCACCCTCTACGGCGACATGGCCGGCGGCTTCGCCGTCATCAAGGACATCGCCAAGACCCTGGTGTACCGCATCTGCCGCTGGATCAACCGGGACGGGGAGATCATCCCCGAGCGCATCATCACCCGGCCGCCCTCCGCCGAGCTCAAGCCCGGCCAGGTGGACCAGGATTCCCTGCCGCCCTACGACGTGCTCGACGCCATCATGGAAGCCTACGTGGAGCAGAACCGCTCCCCCCGGGAAATCATTGCCCAGGGCTTTGCCGAGGCCGACGTGCGCCGGGTGGTGCGCCTGCTCAAGATCGCCGAATACAAGCGCCGCCAGGCCCCCATCGGCATCCGGGTGACCCGGCGCGGCTTCGGCAAGGACTGGCGCGTGCCCATCACCAACCGTTATGCTGACGAATACTAGAATTCAAATGCACGCCCCGAGGGGGCACCGAGGAACTCACCATGAAAAAAGTTGAAGCCATCATCAAACCCTTCAAGCTCGACGAAGTGCGCGAAGGCCTGTCCGAAATCGGCGTCACCGGCTTGACCGTCACCGAGGTCAAGGGCTTCGGCCGGCAGAAGGGCCACACCGAGCTGTACCGCGGCGCCGAGTACGTGGTCGACTTCCTGCCCAAGATCAAGGTCGAGATCGTGGTCGCCGACAGCCAGGTGGATTCGGTCATCGAATCCATCATCAAGGCCTCCCGCACCGGCAAGATCGGCGACGGCAAGATCTTCGTCACCCCGGTGGAGCAGGTGGTGCGCATCCGCACCGGCGAGACCGACGAGGCCGCCGTCTGAGCGTCTGATTGCCGACCATCCGATGCATCCGCCGGCACAGCCCGGCGTGCCACGACGCCCCGCTTGCCGGGGCGTCGGCGTTTTGGCTTTGCGCGTTTTCCCGGCGTCTAGCAGCCGAGGGAAAAACGGGCATCGCTCAATTCCTTCCGCCGCGTCGTCCAATGATCCCCTTCCGTCGCCGAGTGGGGCTGGCGCAGGATGGCATCGACCCGGGTGATGTCCTGGGCCAGGGCCTCGCACTGGGCCGCTTTTCCGTCCACGGCCGCGGTCCGCATGGCTGTCGGTTCCGGGTAGGCATGGCGGGCTTCCCGCTCCGCCGCCATGGCGGCCACCCGCTGCCGGAGCCGTTCCACCTCGGCCTGGGCGGCTGCCGGATCGGCGGCGCCGGTGTGGCGCTCCACCGCGACCAGCTGCTCCCCCGCCCGGCAGCCCTGGTCCCGGTAGGCATTCCCCTGGGGGCCACGGCACTTGTACAGTTGAGGGACGGTCGGGGCGGCGGCTTGCGGTGCAGGCGCCGCTGGACGGGCCGTTGGCGTCGCAGCAGCCGATGCGGGCTGGGGAACGGGGCTCGGCCCCGGCCCCGGTACCTGGCCCTGTTCCCCGTGGACCACCAGCAGGACTGCGCCGCCCATGACGGCGGCAGCGAGCAAAAACGACAGGGCGAGGGTGCGCGGCGATTCCATGGGATTAGGCATCGTGGTTATGCTCGGAGTATAAAACGTACCCGATTTGGAACGGCCGTGCCCGGCCGGGGTCTGTCCTAGTCCGATGTTTTTCGCAGCCTTTGCCGCCGGAGCCGGCGGCCCACGTTCAAGGAGTGTGTCATGAAGCGATCCACCCTCATTGCCTGTTCCCTGGTTGCCGCCATTACTGCGGCCTGCGCCTCCACCCCCCCGGACGGCGGCGCCCGGGCTGCCCTGGAGGCCCGGTCCGGCAGCAACGTGGCCGGCGAGGTGCTGTTCTCCCCGATCCCCGGCGGCCTGCGGGTCGAAGTGCGGGCCACCGGCCTGACCCCGGGCGAGCACGGCTTCCACGTCCACGAGGTGGGCGACTGCTCGACCCCGGACGCCATGAGCGCCAAGGGCCACTTCAACCCGACCGGCAAGCCCCACGGCCACTACGGCATGGGCGAGTACCATGTCGGGGATATCCCCAACCTGGTGGCCGACGGCAACGGCGTGGTCCGCCAGCGCATGGACATCATGGGCATCGCCCTGGACGGCCCCAACAGCGTCCTCGGCCGGGCCGTGATCATCCACGCCGACGCGGACGACTACAAAACCCAGCCCGCCGGCAACTCCGGCAAGCGGGTGGCCTGCGGCGTGATCCGCTGACCGTCCGCGCCGCCCCGCCCGCCACCGACCAGGAGACCCGATGAATCGACCCGTGTTCGCCGTATCCGCCGCCCTCGCCAGCCTGTTCATCGTCTTGTCCGCCCTGTTTCCCAGGCGCGCGGCCCGGGCGGTGGCCTGGGTCCAGGACGGGATACTGAGCGACTTCGGGTGGTTCTACATACTGGCGGTGGCGCTCCTGCTGCTATTCGTCGTCGTCCTGCTCTTTTCGCCTTACGGCCGCATCCGCCTGGGCCACGACGGCGACGAGCCGGAGTACAGCTACCCGACCTGGTTCGCCATGCTGTTCTCCGCCGGCATGGGCATCGGCCTGCTCTTCTACGGCGTGGCCGAGCCGGTGCAGCATTTCGTCGCGCCCCTGGGGGCGGCCGGCGGCACGGTGGAGGCGGCCAAGGCCGCCTTCGTCACCACGCTTTTCCACTGGGGGCTGCACGCCTGGGGCATCTACGTGGTGGTGGGGTTGGCTCTGGCCTATTTCGCCTACCGCCACGACCTGCCGCTCACCATCCGCTCGACCCTGCTGCCCCTGCTCGGCGACCGCATCCACGGCCCCCTGGGCCATGCCGCCGACACCCTGGCGGTGCTCGGCACCCTGTTCGGCCTGGCCACCTCCCTGGGCTTCGGCGCCCTCCAGGCCAATGCCGGCCTGGCCTACCTGGGGGTGGCGGACAACGGCCTGCCCCAGCAGCTGGCGCTGATCGGCCTGATCACCCTGGCCGCCACCGCCTCGGTGGCCAGCGGCCTGGACCGGGGCGTGCGCCGCCTGTCGGAACTCAACCTGCTGCTCGCCCTGTTGCTGCTGCTCTTCGTCTTCATTGTCGGCCCCAGCGTCTTCCTGTTGTCCACCTTCGTCGAGGGAGTGGGCAACTACCTGTCCCAGATCGTCGGCCTGAGCTTCCGCACTACCGCCTTCCGCGGCGTCGAGTGGCAGAAGAGCTGGACCATGTTCTACTGGGGCTGGTGGGTGTCCTGGGCGCCCTTCGTCGGCATGTTCATCGCCCGCATTTCCCGGGGGCGCACCCTGCGCGAATTCGTCGCCGGGGTGCTGTTCGTCCCGGCCCTGTTCAACGCCCTGTGGTTCACCGTGTTCGGCAACACCGCCCTGCACAGCGAACTGTTCGGCCCCGGCGGCATCGCCGAGGTGGTGGCCCGGGACATGCCGGCGGCCCTGTTTACCCTGCTCGACCAACTCCCCTGGGCGGGGCTGACCACGGCCCTGGCCACCGTTCTGGTCGTCACCTTCTTCATCACCTCGGCCGATTCCGGCGCCCTGGTGATCGACATCCTGGCCCATGGCGGCGACCCCACGCCGCCCCTGTGGAGCCGCATCTTCTGGGCCCTGTCCGCCGGCGGGGTGGCGGCGGTGCTGTTGGTGACGGGCGGACTCCAGGCCTTGCAGACGGCGGCCATCGTCATGGCCTTGCCCTTTTTGCTGATCATGATCGCCATGGCCGCCTCGCTGCTGCGCGCCCTGCGCGCCGATCCGGGCCAGGACCAGGCCGAATCCGGCCCAGCCCTGGCCCCGGCGGCGGATTTCGCCCTGCCGGTGAGCGAGGACGCCGGCCCCGGCGACGACTGGCGCGCCCGTTTGGCCGAAGTGGTGGGCCGCCCCGGCCGGGCCAGGGAAGGCGCCGCCTCCCCTCGGGAGCGCACCCGGCGCGAACTGCGCGACTTCATCGCTGCCACGGCGGTGCCCGCCTTCGCCCAGATCCAGGGCGAACTGGCGCGCCACGGCCGCCGCGTGGCGGTGGACCGGCATCCCTACCACGTGCGGGTGGCGGTGCTGTCCGGCGACGGACGGGAATTCGTCTATACCCTGCGCGCCCGGGCGGACGCCTATGGCGCCTTCCGCATGGCCGACGCTGCCGACGGCGCGGGCCGCCAGGAACCGTCCCGGGCCGAGGTGGTGCTGGTGGGCGGCGTGCGCAAGTCCCTTCCCCTGTCCGACTGCACCCGGGAGCGGCTGATCGGCGACTTCATCGCCGAATACGCCAAGTGGCTGGGGTGGTAGGCCGGCGCGTGCTGGAATGGGGAGAAATAGGGAGAAATGGGGGAGAGGGGCCTTGTTGCATGTGGCGCTCATCACAACATGGCCGCCGACAACTCGGTGCAGTCCGGGGGTGGGGGAAGGAAGCGGGGTGAGTCTGGCGTGTAGGAATGCAGGTGCTAACCGTCAGTCGGGAAGACGATTCGTGCATTTACGCCGACCTCTTTGAGCAGATACAAAAGTCCGCCTCCATCGATAAGCTCAATCGGTTTGTCCTTCGAGAACTCGAAGGCGTCCTGCCCATAACCACTGGTTGCCACCAGGATTCCCTTGTTGGCGCCTTCGTTCAGCATCGTGCCGTAAAGGTCCCGGACGGCCGATACACCCACCGTATTCCGATAGCGCTTGCACTGGATGACGACTTTGCCGCCGAGGACCGGGCGCGCATCGAACGCCACCGCATCTACGCCACCGTCTCGCGATGATCTGGTTTGCTTGGTTTCAAGGCCCATGCGATCAAATAAATTGCTCACCAGGTTTTCGAACTCAAACGGCGACAAGTCCATGAGGTTGGGACGCGCTTCGAGGTCGGCCAGTACATCGCTCTGCTCGACGAACCGCTTGTCAATCCTGTTGAAGTCGACAATCGGCTTTACCGCTTGCAGTTCATCGGGGCGGGGCGACACGTTGGCGCCAAGATTCCGCAAGCAGGCCTTCTTGTCGATTCGGGCCAAGTCGATGCCTAGAAAAGTCTCCTTGGTCGCCCGAACCGAAATCAGGTGGGAGGTCATATCCTTGCCGGTAGCCGGATTCACGCCGTGTACGAATCCGTTGAATACCGCTACCTGAACACAATCCATTTGATCCGCTTCGAAAATTTCGTGGATGGTTCGTAAGGCAACCGACGCGACGACGTCCTGATACAAATCTTTGATGTCCGCCTTTTTTCTGGGTTTGCCATTAATCGAGTCAGATGACTTCACATACTTGTAGGAATCTGCCTCAGGGACAATGGCGACCGGCGGCAATTCATACTCAACCACAAGCTCCTTCGATTCTGGGACATAAGCCAGGCGAAATTCTTGGGGGAAATTCTCTGGATAGCGCGACTTTTCCAAGACCATAGTGTTGTAGGTCACGATGGCATCCGCTTCTGCGTTGCGGTAGGCATTCTCCAGTTCATCCACTTCCTGGTTTCGCTGCCTTACCTTGGCGAGGAAGAGATCATGGCTGGTCTTGTGTTTCTTCCGCTCGTTGTTTATCGCCGAGGTATGTTTGATGGCAGCATTTTCGTACGCGCTTATTGCCTCGCTGAAGCGCTGCTCTTCGATGAGAAGGGCTTGCTGGTGGCGCTTAGACGCTCCTGGCACCATGCGAGCTACGAACCCGGGTGGTCGAATCGTATTCCGGACGGGCGCTGTAGGCGCCTGAGCGAGGGCGGTGGGTATCGTGAATGCTGGAAAATCGTCTTCCAGCCGTAGATCGTCAAACTGAATTGTGTCGTTGATCGACAGAGTGTGCGCGAGTAAGGCGTTGAGTTCCGAGACCTCGGATGCCAGATCGGCATTCATGTCATCGGTCTCTTCCAGGCGAGCTTCCAGATATCGCTGCTTTGCTTCTCGGGCGTTTGCCGCAGCCTGCCGTGCATTCGCCCTGACCTGGGCAATTTGGGCTCGGTGTGCCCGCCGCGAGGCTGCGTCTGCTTGTCGTTGTGCTCTAGCCGCCTCACGTGCAATCGCGTTGAGTAGACTCACAACACCCGTTCGCCGTCCCATAATCGCTTTTCCATGTGATCTCAATATGCGATTGGGAATATACGGAAAAAAAGCCCCGGAGCGAAAACCCCGGGGCTTGCGAATCAACAACTGAGGTGGAGTTCCAGGCCTGGCGGGCCTAAAGAACGGTTCGCAGTGTATGCGGGCGGCAGCGGCGGCGGGAGTGACCGGTTGCCGCAGGGCAGGATGCCGCAGGCGGTAGAGGAATGAAGGCTGTGGTGGTCGCCTTCAGCCCCGGGGTGCCCGCAGCAGGATCAGCAGGGCGCCTTCGCCGCCGTCCTGGGGCTTGGCCTGACAGTAGGCGAGGATTTCCTCGCGCTGGGCCAGCCAGCTGCGCGACAGGTGCTTCAACACCGGCTCCCGGTTGGGGGAGCCCAGGCCCTTGCCGTGGATCAGGCGCAGGCAGCGCCGGCCGGCCTCCAGGCTGTCGGCGAGGAAGCGGCGCAGGGCTTCCCGGGCCTCGTCCCGGGTCAGGCCGTGCAGGTCCAGCTCGGCTTGCACCACCCAGCGGCCGCGGCGCAGGTCGGTGAGCACCTTGCGCGCCAGGCCGTCGCGCAGGAAGGCCGGCTCGATGCCCATGTCCAGTCGGTCCTCGAAGGACAGGGGGGAGTCCAGGGCTTCGGCCAGCACCGCCCGCTCGTCCTCCTCGCGCTTGATCGGCCGGGGCGGCGGCAGGGGCTTCTGCACGTCGGCCAACCCCTTGTCCTTGAGCGGGGCCACGGCGCCCACGGCGTGGGCGAAGAGGGCGCCCGGATCGTTGCCGACGCTGGCGGCCAGGTGATCGTAGATGGCCGCTTCCCCAGATGGGGCGCCATTCTCCAGGGGGGCGTCGCCAAACTCGAGGCCTGGCGCGGTTTTCCGCCCGTCCCGGTCGAAGATCAAGGCGTGGCGCGGGGCTTTGTGGTGGCCGATGTCGGCCTGCCCGGTGTCCTTGAGGGGCGTGACTTCCCCGACCAGGGCGCGGAACAGGTCCGGCGAGTCGTCTGCCGGCAGGGGGCGGGACGGGGCCGGAGTAGGGGAATCCGTTTCCTTGAAGGTCGGCTGGACGATGGGCCGGGGGGCGGGCTTGGCCCGTTCCAGCGCCGCCCGGTTGCGCGCCCGGGCCAGGGCCGGGCTGGCGTCGGTGGCGCCCACGGCGGCGCGGAACAGGGCGGCCGCATCCTCGTCTCCGCCGGAGGCAATGGTTGGGGCCGGACGCGCCGCCGAGGCGGGCTTGGCGGCGGGCGCCTTGGCCGGCGCCGGCTTGCCGCCGCCAGGCTCCTGCGGCGTGGCGGGCAGGCGGCTCTTGAGCTTTTCCAGGGCGGAAAAACCAACGCCCGTCGCAAGACGGGCGTGGTCCTTCGCCGGGTGGCGGTGTTTCGCCATGGCGTCCTTACTTGGCCAGGCTGTCCAGGTAGCGCTCGGCGTCCAGGGCGGCCATGCAGCCGGTCCCGGCGGAGGTCACCGCCTGGCGGTAGACGTGGTCCTGCACGTCGCCGGCGGCGAACACGCCGGGGATGCTGGTCTGGGTGGCGTTGCCCTCGCGGCCGCCCTGGGTGATCAGGTAGCCGGTGTCGTCCATCTCCAGTTGGCCCTTGAAGATGTCGGTGTTGGGCTTATGGCCGATGGCGATGAACACGCCCATCACGTCGATGTTCTCGGTGGCGCCGGTCTTGGCGTTCTTCAGGCGCAGGCCGGTCACGCCGGAACCGTCGCCCAGCACCTCGTCCAGGGTGGTGTCGAACTTGATGGTCATCTTGCCTTCTTCGACCTTCTTGAACACCTTGTCCTGCATGATCTTTTCGGCGCGGAACTTGTCGCGGCGGTGGATCAGGGTGACGTGGCTGGCGATGTTGGCCAAGTAGAGCGCCTCTTCCACGGCGGTGTTGCCGCCGCCGACCACGGCGACCTTCTGGTTGCGGTAGAAGAAGCCGTCGCAGGTGGCGCAGGCGGACACGCCCTTACCGGCGAACTTCTCTTCCGAGGGCAGGCCCAGGTACATGGCCGAGGCGCCGGTGGCGATGATCAGGGCGTCGCAGGTGTATTCACCGGCGTCGCCGATCAGGCGGAAGGGCTTGGCATCCAGCTTGGCGGTGTGGATGTGGTCGAAGATCATTTCGGTCTCGAAGCGTTCGGCATGCTTCTGGAAGCGCGCCATCAGCTCCGGGCCCTGCACCCCGTCCGCGTCCGCCGGCCAGTTGTCCACCTCGGTGGTGGTCATCAGTTGGCCGCCCTGGGCGAGGCCGGTGATGAGCACGGGCTTGAGGTTGGCCCGGGCCGCATAGACGGCGGCCGTGTAGCCGGCGGGGCCGGAACCGAGGATCAACAGGGGGCTGTGACGGGTTGTGCTCATGGGGCTCTCTCTTCGCTTTGGTCTTGGATGGGCGCGATTATACCCGGCTCCCGCGCTGGCTTTTTCCATCGCCACGATAGGGCAGGGCTATCGATTGGTTGGGCATGAATTGGTCATGAGCGGGGCTGGTGCGGGTTTGCCGAAGCGGTTTTCCAGACCCGCAATCGGCGTCCGGGGCCATGGATGGCGGTGTGGCACGGTTTTTCCGGCGAGTTCCTCTATAATCTGGGAATATTTCACGTTTTTGCTACTTTCATTCCGTTCATCCAGCTGGGGGAGTGAGCACACGATGGAAACTCGCAGCGCGGCCCACGCCGCATCCCTGAGCCCTTTCGTTCTACGTCGGGTCAGCCTGTTTTCGCGCCTGACCGACGAGGAACTGTCCCGCATCGCCCGCAATTCCCAACGCCGTTCCGTCACCCGCGGCACCGCCGTGGTGCGTTCCGGCGATCCCACCGATTCCCTGTACATCCTGCTCACCGGCTCGGCCAAGGTCACCAACACCGACGACGAGGGGCGGGAAGTGATCCTGTCCCTGCTGGCTCCCGGCGATTTCTTCGGCGAAATGGGCCTGATCGACGGCAGCCCCCGCTCCGCCGACGTGGTGGCCCTGGAAGCCTGTGAGTTGTTGCAGATTTCCCCGGCCGAATTCCAGCGCTGCATCGTGGACCACTTCGACGTGGCCCTGTCCCTGATGCGCGGCCTGGTGCAGCGCCTGCGCGTGGCCGACCGCAAGATCGAGAGCCTGGCGCTGCTCGACGTTTATGGCCGGGTCGCCCGGCTGCTGATCGATTTTTCCGAGGAAGAGGACGGCCGGCGGATCATCACCCGCAAGCTCTCCAAGCAGGACATCGCCAAGATGATCGGCGCCTCCCGGGAAATGGTCAGCCGCGTCATGAAAGATCTGGAAACCACCGGCTACATCCGCTGCGAGCCGGGCCGCATCATCCTCAACGCCGCCTGACCGGGGCGCCTGCCCAATTGTCGCAGCCGGCCGGCGTCCCTCCGGGGCGTTCCGGCGTGGCGGCGGAACGGCGCGGCCGGGTGGCGCGCCGGCGGCCGTATAATGGACCGCCAGTCCATCCTGAACGAGAGATCCCCGTTCCCGCCCCATGGCCCTAGCTTCAAAGTCCGCCGCCCTCGCCGCCGACCGGGAGGCCCCCCTGCCCGACAAGGTGGGCGGGCTGCTCCAGGAATTTCGCTGGCTGCTGCTGGTTCCCCTCTGCGCCTTCCTCGCCATCGCCCTGTGGGGCTTCGACGCCAACGACCCGGGCTGGTCCCACGCCACCGGCAGCGCCGTGGTGCGCAACCCGGCCGGCCGCTTCGGCGCCTGGCTGTCCGACTTGCTCCTCTACCTGTTCGGCGTTTCCGCCTGGTGGTGGGTCGGCCTGATGGTCTATTTCATGATCCGCGGCTACCGCCGCCTGGGGGATGTCGCTACCGACGACGAGCCGGCGGCGCGCCGCCCCCTGGTGCTGGCCACCGTCGGCTTCCTGGTGTTGCTGCTCGCCAGTTGCGCCATCGAATCCCTGCGCTTCCATTCCCTCAGCCATCCCTTGCCCCTGGTGGCCGGCGGCATGCTCGGCGTCGAGCTGTCCGCCTGGTCCGAGCGGGTCCTGGGCTTCACCGGCGCCACCCTGCTGCTGATGGCCACCCTGGTGCTGGGCTGGAGCCTGTTTTCCGGCATGAGCTGGCTCAACTTCTTCGAACGCTTCGGCGCCTTCCTCGAAGGCGCCTGGTTCGGCGGTCGGGGTTTGGTGGAACGCTGGCAGGACCGGCGCATCGGCCGCGAAGTGGCCCGGGAGCGGGAAGCGGTGGTGGAAGTGGAGCGGGAGAAGTTCGAGGACCACGAGCCGATCCTGATCGAGCTGCCCCCTGAGCCGGAGGAAAAGCCCTCGCCCCGCCTGGCCAAGCGCAAGGAGAAGGAACGCCAGCCGGCCCTCTTCCCCGAGGCCGTGGTGGGCGGGCGCCTGCCGCCCCTGCACCTGCTCGACGCCCCGGCGGCCAACAACGATCTGCCCGCCGCCGACACCCTGGAATTCACCTCCCGCCTGATCGAGCGCAAGCTGGCCGACTTCGGCGTGCAGGTGAAGGTGCTGGCCGCCTACCCGGGGCCGGTCATCACCCGCTATGAGATCGAGCCGGCGGTGGGGGTCAAGGGCAGCCAGATCGTCAATTTGGCCCGGGATCTGGCCCGAGCCCTGGCCCTGGTGTCGATCCGGGTAGTGGAAACCGTGCCCGGCAAGTCCTGCATGGCCCTTGAGCTGCCCAACCCCAAGCGCCAGGCGGTGCGCATCTCCGAAATCTTCTCATCCAGGGTCTACAACGAGATGGCTTCGGCCCTCACCGTGGCCCTGGGCAAGGACATCGGCGGCCAGCCGGTGGTGGCCGACCTGGCCAAGATGCCCCACCTGCTGGTGGCCGGCACCACCGGCTCGGGCAAGTCGGTGGGCATCAACGCCATGATCCTCTCGCTGCTCTACAAGAGCGAGCCGGAAGAGGTGCGCCTGATCCTGGTGGACCCGAAGATGCTCGAACTGTCGGTCTACGAGGGCATTCCCCACCTGCTTGCACCGGTGGTCACCGACATGCGCCAGGCCGCCAACGCGCTGCACTGGTGCGTCGGCGAGATGGAAAAGCGCTACAAGCTGATGAGCTCCCTGGGCGTGCGCAACCTGGCCGGCTTCAATGCCCGCATCAAGGAGGCGGAAAAGGACGGCGGCAGCATTCCCAACCCGCTGTCCCTGACTCCTGAGGCCCCCGAACCCCTGCGCCAGCTGCCCTTCATCGTGGTGGTGATCGACGAGCTGGCCGACCTGATGATGGTGGTGGGCAAGAAGGTCGAAGAGCTGATCGCCCGCCTGGCGCAAAAGGCCCGGGCCGCTGGCATCCACCTCATCCTCGCCACCCAGCGCCCGAGCGTGGACGTCATCACCGGCCTGATCAAGGCCAACATCCCCACCCGCATGTCGTTCCAGGTGTCGTCCAAGATCGATTCCCGCACCATTCTCGACCAGATGGGTGCCGAGGCCCTGCTCGGCCAGGGCGACATGCTCTACCTGCCCCCGGGCACCGGCTACCCGCTGCGGGTGCACGGCGCCTTCGTCGCCGACGACGAGGTGCACCGGGTCGTCCAGCACCTCAAGAGCCTGGGCGCCCCCGAATATGAAGAAGGCGTGCTCACCGGCGCCGGGGCCGACGGCGACGACGGCATGGGCGGCGACGGCGGCGAGGACGACGATCCCGAGAACGACGGCCTCTACGACCAGGCCGTGGAAGTGGTGCTCAAGACCCGCCGCGCCTCCATCTCCCTGGTCCAGCGCAACCTGCGCATCGGCTACAACCGGGCCTCGCGCCTCATCGAGGCCATGGAAAAGGCCGGCCTGGTCTCGGCCATGGACGGCCGGGGCGGCCGCGAGGTGCTGGCGCCCAAGCGCGAGGAATGAGTTGGCTGGGATGCCGGGGCAGTCGGCCCCGGCCCCACGGCCTTTCCTGTTCGGCGTTCATCGTCGCCTTCCGCCCCCGATTCCTTACCGTACCCTAGCGCCGACTGCCCCGTCTCCCCGCTTTTCAGACCGCCCGCCGTGCAGCGGACGGACGGCCCCAGCCCTACCGTCCTTTCTGCTTCCTAAATTTCCGGACTCGCCATGACTACCCCCGCCATCGCTTCCCGCCGCCCCTTTCTGCGTACTCTGTGCGCCGCCCTGGCGCTGCCTGGGCTACTCGCTGTGTCACCGGCCTTCGCCGGCGGGGTGGAAAAGCTCAAGAGCTTCCTCGAAACCACCCACACCCTGCGGGCCGATTTCAGCCAGACCGTCACCACCCGCTCCGGGCGCAAGCCCCAGGTGACCACCGGCCAGCTGCTGCTGTCCCGCCCCGGCAAGTTCCGCTGGGAACAGCAGAAGCCCTATCCCCAGCTGCTGGTCGGCGACGGCGAAAAGATCTGGCTGTACGACCCGGAGCTGAAGCAGGTGACGGTGAAGAAATTCACCCAGGCCCTGTCCGGCACCCCGGCGGCCTTGTTGGCCGGCGACAACAACGTGGAAAAGCGCTTCACCCTCACCGAACAGGGCGAGCGGGACGGCCTGGCCTGGGTCGAGGCCGTGCCCAAGCAGACCGACGGCGGCTTCGAGCGCATCCGCCTCGGCTTTGGCGGCGACACCCTGCGCGCCATGGAACTGACCGACAGCTTTGGCCAGACCACCAGCCTCACCTTCCCCAAGCTGGAGCGTAATCCCAGCCTGCCCCCCGCCACCTTCCGCTTCACCCCGCCCGCCGGGGCGGACGTGACCGGCGAGTAAGGCCCCGCTGCCGGCGCTGGCTATTCCCATACTCAGGCCAATCCGGGCCCGCTGCGCAGCCGGCACCGTTGCCGTTCCCCCGCCCGGCTGCCTGTAGGTCAGCCCGCGCGGGGGATGTTTTTTCAAACCACAAGACCCACCCCCCATGAAACAACACCGCTACCGCGTTACCGTCGAACATCTGGCCGACGCCCAGGGCAACCCGGTCGATGCGTCGCCGCTGCGCTTCGAAGTCGGCAACCACGACGACATCATGGCCGTGGTCGCCTACCTGCGTGGCCGGGGCGACCTGCCTGAAGAGACGGCCACCGCCTTCGGCGTCGGCCTCAAGCTGTTCGGCGAGACCCTGCTGGAAAACCGCGACCACCCCCTGTTTGCCGAGTTCTTCCCCCAGTTCGTCGCCTTCATGAAGCACCTCAAGAAAGGTCCGGCCCAGGGCTGACCGCCCCCGTGCAAGCTGTCGGACGGGCGTGCGGCCCGGTATCCATGGCCTGCAATTGAATTGCCACATTCGCCCGCTACACTGGCGCCCGCCTGGGGCGCCTTTTTCTTTTTTGGCCCGGCCCCGGATGTGCAGGCGTTTTGCGCCAATGCTATTGCCCACGCTGCCGCAGAGCCCGCTTCAGGCCGGCGCGGCGCGCCATGAGGATGTTGCCGTGCCCCTGACCCTTACGCCCCGCTGGGCCTTTGTCTCCCGCCTTGCCGCTGCGGCCGCCCTGGCCGGGCTGCTGCTCGCCCCGGCGATCGCCCGGGCGGTCGAGCCCATGAACGGCGCCGGCTCCTCCGCCGCCCACCCGGTCTATCGCATCTGGGCCGAGCAGTACAAGAAGGCCGGCGGCGCCGATCTGGCCTACGACCCGGCAGGCTCGTCGGCGGGGCTGCAACGGATTCGTTCCCGGCAGGTGGATTTTGGCGCCACCGACGTGGCCCCGAAAAGCGAGGACCTGGCCCGGGACGGCCTGGTGCTCTTTCCCACGGTGATCACCGGCGTGGTGCCGGTGGTGAACCTGCCCAAGGTGGACGGCGGCCGGCTGGTGCTCACCGGGGAAGTGCTGGCGCGCATCTTCGCCGGCGAGGTCACCCACTGGGACGCCCCGGAAATCCGTGCCCTCAACCCCGGGCTGGCCCTGCCGGCCAAACCCATCGCCGTGGTGGTGCGCTCCGACGGCTCCGGCACCACCTACAACTTCAGCGACTACCTGGCCAAGGTCAGCCCGGCCTGGAAGCAGAAGCTGGGCGTGGGCACCGCCATCAAGTGGCCCGCCGGCGTGGTGCCGGCCAAGGGCAGCAAGGGCGTGGTGGAGGCGGTCCAGGCCACCCCGGCCAGCATCGGCTACGTGGATTACAACTACGTGGTGGAAAACAAGCTCAAGCCCGTGGCCCTCAAGAACGCCGAGGGCGCCGTGGTCGAGGCCGGCCCCCAGACCTTCCATAACGCCCTGTTGCAAAGCGCCTGGATGCAGGGCGGCGACTTCACCCAGACCCTCACCAACCTGCCCGGCCGCGACAGCTGGCCGATCACCATGGGCACCTTCGTGGTCATGCCCCGGGTGGCGGACAAGCCGGCCAGCGCCATGCCGGTGATCCGCTTCTTCACCTGGGCCTTCCTCCACGGCGACGACCTGGCCAAGCAGGTCAATTTCGTCCGCCTGCCCACCACCATCCAGGCCAAGTCCTACCGCGCCATTGCCAGCATCGTGGACCGCAACGGCGCTCCCATCGGCGTGGGAGCGTTGCGCTGACGCCGGACCCGGGCCGGCCTTCCGCCCATTCCAAGGCGGGGCGCGGCGCGGGTCTGCGGCGGGCGGCCGGGGAGTCTCAGCGCGGTGTGGTCATCAGGTAGCGGGCCAGGGCGTCGAAGGCCGGCAGGGTGGTCGGATCGTTGGCGGCGTTGCCCGCCTGGGGGTGGGACGCATAGCGGGCGATCACCACCTCGGCCTTGGGGTCGATGTAGAGGCGCTGGCCGTGCACGCCCCGGGCCATGAAGGCGCCGTGGTCGTTGTGGGTCACCCACCACATGTTGCGGTAGCTCCAGCCTTGCAGCAGCGGGTAGCCCCCCTGGGCGAAGGCGGCCTTGTCGCCCCCCCGGCGGATGTCGTCCACCACCGCCTTCGGCACGATCTGCCGGCCGTGGAAGCGGCCGTCGGTGCGCAGCATCTCGCCGAAGCGCGCCAGGTCGCGCAGGCCCGTGTTCAACCCGCCGCCGGCGAAGGGCGTGCCGATCGAATCCACCGTCATGTAGGCGTCCTGCTCGGCGCCAAGGGGGCGCCAGATGCGCTCCGAAAGATAGTCCGCCACGTTGCGGCCCGTGACCCGGGCGATCAGCCAGCCCAGCACGTCGGCGTTCACCGTCTTGTAGCCGAAGGCCGCGCCGTGGCTGCCCTGGGGCTGCACGCCCTGCAAATACTCGTAATAGCTGCGCGGGCCGGTGTAGTCCCGGGGCTTGGGCAGCGGGCTGCCTGCCTGGGCATGGGCCCAGACCTCGGCGTTCGGGTCGTCGTAATCCTCGCTGAATTTGAGGCCGGTAGTCATGTCCAGCACCTGGCGCACGGTGGCCGTACCGAAGGCCGAGCGGGCCAGTTCGGGGATGTAGTGGGCCACGGGCTTGTCGGCGTCGAGCAGCCCTTCGGCCACCAGTAGCGCGCCGAGGGTGCCGACCACGGACTTGGTCACCGACATGGCGCCATGCTGGCCGTCGTCCTTGAGCACGCCGAAGTAGCGCTCATAGACGATGCGCCCCCGGTGCAGCACGACGATGCCGTCGGTGTAGTTGGCGGCCAGGGACTGCTCCCAGGTCATGGGTTCGCTGCCACCGAGGGGAACGAAGCGGACCGCGTCCAGGTCCTTGCGCAGCGCCCGGGGCAGGGGATCGATGGCGCCCAGCCCCCGGGAGACGTTGATGGTGGGCATCAGTTGGCGAAAGTTGGCGACGCTCCAGCGCAGTGCCGGAAAGCGGAAGTAGCTGCCGTCGTCGAAACGCAGGATGCGCTCGGGGGGCGGCGGCGACCCCACCATCCAGCCCAGGGCTGCCGGGTCGCTGGCCGCGGCGTCGGGCACCGGAGAAGCGGCGTGGGCGGTGGCGGCCAGCGCCAGGCAGGCCGCCAGGGCAGCGGCGCGAGGAAAGGGGCGAAGGGGGCGAAATCGGTTCATGGCGGCATCTCCCGGCAATGGGCCCTGGCCCGCAACTGCACCTGGGGCGCGGGCGGCGGCAGGGTAGGACGAAGGCATCGTGCCCAGAAACTATAGCGAACCCGGGCGCCCCCATCGGTTCGACTCTGTAACGACAGGACCGGCGGTGGGCCGCGCTGTCGGAGCATCCCCGGTCATGGGAGGCGCTGTGCGCTTTCGCACGGCATATCGCGCAAACCCGAGGGCATAATGTCAGGTGACTGACAACCATTGGCCGGCAATGCTCCGGCCTGCCCGGGAGGCGCAGCGACGCGTATGGCACCATGGCAACCCTGATTCCCGCAATCTCCACTTGCGCCGGGCGCATGACCGCCGGCGAAAACCGCTTCGCCCGGCGGCTCGAAGCCAAGCTCGAAGACGACTACCTGCTCTGGTACGACGTGCCCGTGGGCCCGGCCAACCTGCATCCGGACTTCATCGTCTTCAACCCGCGCCGGGGCATCCTGGTGCTGGAGGTCAAGGACTGGAAGCTGGACACCCTCCAGGCCATGGACCGGGACCACACCACCCTGGTCACCGCCGATGGGGTTAAGCAGGTGCCCAATCCCCTGGAGCAGGCCCGCCACTACGCCCACGCCGTGGCCGACCTGCTCAAGCGCGATCCCCAACTGACGTTTTCGTCCGGGCGCGAGCAAGGGAAGCTCTACTTCCCCTGGGGCTACGGCGTGGTGCTCACCAACATCACCCGCAAGCAGTTCGACGACACCGACCTGGGCGAGGTGATCGCCCCCCACCGGGTGATCTGCCGCGACGAGATGGAAGAGGGCGTCGATGCCGAAGCCTTCCAGCAGCGCCTGTGGGGCATGTTCCCCTTCAGTCGCAGCACCGCCCTGTCCCTGCCCCAGATCGACCGCATCCGCTGGCACCTCTTCCCCGAAATCCGCATCAACGCCCCGCTCCAGGGCAAGCTCTTCGCCGACCCGGAGGTGGCCGACATCCCGGACATCGTGCGGGTCATGGACTTGCAGCAGGAACAGCTCGCCCGCAGCCTGGGCGAAGGCCACCGGGTCATCCACGGCGTCGCTGGCAGCGGCAAGACCCTCATCCTCGGCTACCGGGCCGAACACCTCGCCCAGGTCTGCCAAAAGCCCATCCTGGTGCTCTGCTACAACCGCACCCTGGCCAACCGCCTCGCCCAATCCATGGCCGCCAAGGGCCTGGCCGGCAAGGTGCTGGTGCACACCTTTCACCAGTGGTGCCGCGCCCAGTTGGTGGCCTACAACGCCGGCCTGCCGGAAAAGGGCAACGAGAAAGACGGTGACCAGAGCGCCTACTTCGCCGCCATGGTCGAGCGGGTCATCGGCGGCGTGGACCGGGGCCTCATCCCCGGCGGCCAGTACGACGCCGTGCTCATCGACGAAGGCCACGACTTCGAGCCCGCCTGGCTCAAGCTCGTCACCCAGATGGTCAACCCGGACACCAACTCGCTCTTGGTGCTCTACGACGACGCTCAGGACATCTATGCCCGGGGCAAGAAGCAGAAATTCAGCTTCAAGAGCGTCGGCATCCAGGCCCAGGGCCGCACCACCATCCTCAAGATCAACTACCGCAACACCCACGAAATCCTGCAACTGGCCGCCAGCTTCGCCAAGGACCTGCTCCAGCCCGCTGGCGCCACGGTCAATGGTGCGGCCGACGAGGACGGCGTGCCCCGCCTCGCCCCCATCAGCGGTGGCCGCCACGGCCCCGAACCCCTGGTGATCCGCCTGCCCACCATCAAGGACGAGGCCGAGCACATCGCCAACCGCCTAAAAGCCGCCCACCAGACCGGCATCCCCTGGAACGACATGGCGGTGATCTACCACGACTACGCCAAGGTGGGAAAAGCGGTGATGGACGTGCTGGCCGCCAAACGCATCCCCTACACCTTCCACAAGAAAGCCACCTTCGCCCCGGACGAACA
Organism: Oryzomicrobium sp.; assembly: GCF_021287045.1. Classification (GTDB taxonomy): domain Bacteria; phylum Pseudomonadota; class Gammaproteobacteria; order Burkholderiales; family Rhodocyclaceae; genus Oryzomicrobium. The sequence goes on from NZ_JAJTBG010000001.1 coordinate 272,190, forward strand.
CACGGTAAAGGTGCTCACCATGCACAGTTGCAAGGGCCTGGAATTCCCCCTGGTGGCCATCCCCGGCGTGGGGGTCATGGAGCAGGAGGAGGAAAAGCGGGATGAATACGCCCGGCTGCTCTATGTGGCGATGACCCGGGCGACGCAGGAATTGGTGGTGGTGGGGTGAGTCATATTTGAAAAGTAACGATGGCAATCGGCCAGAAGCCGCAATTGAGGATTGCTTCCGATAATGGGCCTCCGAGCTCCTTATTTCTTTTTGCGTTATTAAAGTTGTTGTACATACTCGGCTAAACATATTTGTTGCCTGGGAATGAATATTCTGTGCGTAATTATCCCAGGGGGTTGATTCGCGTGGGAGCCCAAGGGGCTGTTTAAAAGCTCTCGGTTGTATTTGAGGAAAAGGCGGAATGAGCGTCGAAGTCTTTGTGCTAAATTTTTTATACAGCCTGCTGGCTACTCTTATAGGTGGTGGAATTCTTGCGTTGCTCTTATTTTGGCTAAAGGAGAATGTTTTTCCACTTCCGAATATCGCTGGTCGCTGGTATTTTCAAGTGCGAACTGTCAATACTACCTATAATCCCTATAAGGGGATGGTTTTGGGCTATGTGGCGATACTTTTGCGTGTAGGTAATCGTATAGAAGGAACTGTTGAAAAGGTTTATGAGAACTCATCTACAGGGGAAAGATATTATGAAGAAAAAAACCGTACCAGGGCAGTGATTAAGGGGTTCGTAGAAAAGAGGTATTTTTCAAAAGACTTTGTTTCTCTACATGTTGTCGAAAACGGGTTCGGTCGAGAGTCAACGCATTTCTATGAGCTCGTGGCGAGGTCCGATGAAGAGATGGCTGGGAGTTTTACTTCCATGGTTGCCAACCAAGATGGAGAGGTTAAATGGCAAAGAGAAAAGCCTTGGGCGAAATGCGATATGAGTTGATGTGATATGTTTTTAGATTTATTTTAAAGTAATTAAATCCGGCCTGGTGACGGCGAGTGAGATAAAGTTACCTGCTGGGTAATAATTTTATTTTGATAATTTTGAGGCTATTTAAGTGAATAATTTTTTTGTTCACTTTCACTAAGCGCAGATAAGAAGCCGTGGAATGAATGCAATCGGTACTATTCGGCAGTTGTCAGATATTTTTAAGACGATTGAGCGAGGAGATTTTCTTCCCCTGCATACTTACCATGTGCGAGGAAGAAAAGGAAAGCTGTTGGGGATTGTTGGGAATGGCCTATGCTACCCGTTACAGCCTTCCCGAAACTCCGAGCTGCTAAAAAAGTGGCTATTAGAGGTAGAGGATAAAAGGTTCTATCAGCACGGCGCTATCGATTTCAAAGGAGTTGCCCGCGCATTTTTCAAGAATTTGATTGCTGGTAAGCTTGTTCAGGGTGGGAGCACGATTACGCAACAATTGGCTCGAACCCTTTTCCTTGATCCTTCACGCACATGGGTAAGGAAGCTATCTGAGGCCGTCATTGCCTTAAAACTTGAGCGGCACTTGACTAAAGACCAGATACTTAATGCCTATTGCGATTTTTCATATATGGGTCGTGGCAGTAGAGGTTTTGAAGCGGCGGCGAGAATCGTATATAGGAAGTCATTCAAAAAACTAGAGCCAGACCAAATTCCTGCATTGATAGGATTGCTTGGGGCCCCCGAGAGATTTCATCCTGAAAACAACGAAGATCGGTTTTGGATGAGGGCCAAGCAAAAAGCCAGGACACTAGGGGTTGAAATTGTAAACGCCTCGGTTAATCCAATTCGCATATTGCGTACGCCTAACAAGCGAATCGAAAGTGCGGTGAAAGATGAACTGGTACGGGCTGGTTTTACTGAGCGAGACATTAAGGCTGTTGAGCTCACCTTGGATGAATCGCTTCAGAGATCGATTGACCAATTGCTAATGGAGGTATCAAGGCGGCAGGAAGTCGCTCAAGTCGCTGCTATTGTTATTTGCAATAAAACTGGAGATATTCTCGCTGAGTCGTCTTGGAGTAAAGGTCAGATAACTCAATTTAGTCCTAGCTTTTCAGGATGCATACAACCTGGATCGACATTCAAGACTTTTGCGCTTCTAACCGCGATTGAATACGGGCTGTCGACTGAAACAACTTTCGAATCAGCTCCCTACCATTCAGAAAACAAGGCTGGGGCGAAGTGGCAGGTCAGAAACTATGGGCATGCCTATCATGGATGCTTGACATTAGAAGAGGCTCTTAAAAGGAGTGATAATTCGGTTTTTGCACGTTTAGCCGACTGCCTTGATCAGGATCTGTTGGCGTCCACATATGAGCGGTTTTCCTTAATCAATAGGAGCTCCTTTACGACTGCAGCAACTCTAGGTGGGGTTCGAGATGGAGTTTCGCTGTTAAAGCTTGCGAGCGCGTACGCCTCCATTGCCCGTAATGGGGTGACGATAGAGCCTCGTCTAGTACGGTTTGTTGAATATGAGGATGGCCAGACAGCATTCGTAAGGCCAAGTTGCAGTCGAGTGGTGGCTGATTATGCAGCGATCCAGACTCTTAAGCAGGTACTTGCCTATTCAGGCATTAGAACTATCTCACAGAATATTTCTGGGAAAAGTGGCACTACTAAGAAAAGTAGCCTGTTTGCAGGATATAACGACGATGTTTCAATAAGCCTATGGCTCAACTTCAATCACGAGCAACCTGAGCATGGTCCAAAGGATTTAACAGCTATTCAGATTGTAAAAAATATCGGAAAGAGCTTGCTGGAATGGTCTGAGAATCGCGCATTTTCGATTGTTTGAGATGATGGAAATCCTAAAAGTCTTAGTGGCACCTATCCTTGTGGCACTCGTTAGTTGGCTTGTTAAGGACTACATGTTTGCCCAGCAAAAGGCTAAGCAAGATTTGCTTCGAAATGAGTGGCTTAGGCGCTTGACAACATTCTGGTCGCCTTTGTTTCTTTGGTCTGGAATGGTCTTGTTTCCTAAGCATGGGGATGGTCATAACATTGAGAAAGCAGTTTCCGAATTGACTACAGCCTTGGCAGGAAATGCTCACCTGCTTCCAATTAAGCATTACTACGTAATCATGTCGCTTATTGAAAAAGCAACTGTATTGCCTGAAAAGGATCTTGATTTAAGCGTTGTTAACGATACTCGAGCTTATGTTTATAGGCAAATAGAAATACTTAACTATCTGTTGTATAAACGCGATAACAGCTTTGATCCGCTGACTAATGCAGAATTTATTGGTTCCCCCTTGGCGCTGGTTAGGGCTGCAGCAAACACAACGCTACATCTATTAACCTGGGGGCTATTGGCTGGGTTTTTATATCTTGGGTATTTCTTTTTGAGTGAAGGTAATTTATTTGGAAGTATTTTGTATTCGTTTATATTAATTCTGCCATTGTGGGCTGATGCTGAAAAAAGAATCGAGATGCGTCGTGAAACAGTCAATCACCGAGCTGGAAGGAATAAATATGGGCTGCTCGCAATGCTTCGTTGGGGCAAGAAAAAATTGGCGTGATGCACTAGTCTTTAACCTTCCGCGACATCACTTGAACGATTGCTTCTGTATGTAACGTATGTCAGCTAAGGGGTGATTGCTGATGACGTGCTAGTCCTCCAGTCCTTGGGAGCTTTGAACCGAGAGTACTGTTCTCCTACGCGCTATCATTCGCTCCATGAGCGACCTGTTTTCTTCCCTGGAGCCGCCCGTCCCTGAGGGCGGCTCCGCGCCTTCCGGGGTGGATGCCCCGCCGCCGCCCCTGGCGGAGCAGTTGCGGCCCAAGACCGTGGCCGAGGTGATCGGCCAGCAGCACCTGCTCGGGCCGGGCAAGCCCCTGGCTCTGGCGTTTGCCTCGGGCGAGCCCCATTCGATGATCTTCTGGGGGCCGCCGGGGGTGGGCAAGACCACCCTGGCGCGGCTGATGGCAGACGCCTTCGACGCCGACTTCATCGCCCTCTCGGCGGTGTTCTCCGGCATCAAGGACATCCGCGAGGCCATGGCCCGGGCCGAGGCGGCGCGGGCCCGGGGGCGGCGCACCATCCTGTTCGTCGACGAGGTGCACCGCTTCAACAAGGGTCAGCAGGACGCCTTCTTGCCCTACGTGGAATCGGGCACTGTCACCTTCGTCGGCGCCACCACCGAGAACCCGTCCTTCGAGGTCAATTCGGCCCTGCTCTCCCGGGCCTCGGTGTATGTGCTGCAATCCCTCACCGCCGAGGAAATGGGCCAGTTGTTCGCCCGGGCCCGGGAAAAAGCCTTCCCCGAGCTGACCTTCGACGAGCAAGCCCAGGAGCGGCTGATCGGCGTGGCCGACGGCGACGCCCGCAAGCTGCTCAACCTGCTGGAACAGATCCGTACCGCCGCCCGTACGGCCAAGACCACCACGGTGGACGGCGACTTCATCAACGCCGCCCTGGCCCAGCAGCTGCGCCGCTTCGACAAGGGCGGCGAGGCCTTCTACGACCAGATTTCGGCCCTGCACAAGTCGGTGCGTGGCTCCAACCCGGACGCCGCCTTGTACTGGCTGGTGCGCATGCTCGACGGCGGCGCCGACCCGCGCTACCTGTCGCGCCGGCTGATCCGCATGGCCTGGGAAGACATCGGCCTGGCCGACCCCCGCGCCGCCGAGATCGCCACCACCGCCGCCGACACCTATGAGCGCCTCGGTTCCCCCGAGGGCGAGCTGGCCCTGGCCCAGGCGGTGATCTACCTGGCGGTGGCGGCCAAGAGCAACGCCGGCTACATGGCCTACAACCAGGCTCGGGCCTTCGTGCAGCGCGACGTGTCGCGGCCGGTGCCGATCCACCTGCGCAACGCCCCGACCAAGCTGATGAAGGAACTGGGCTACGGCAAGGAATACCGCTACGCCCACGACGAGCCCAACGCCTACGCCGCCGGCGAAACCTACCTGCCCGACGGCATGGCCGACCCCGGCTGGTACCAGCCCGTGCCCCGGGGCATGGAAGCCAAGATCGGCGAAAAGCTGGCCTGGCTGCGGGGCCTGGACGAAGAAGCGCGGCAGGAGGCCCGGGCCGCCGAACGCGCCCGGCGCGGCGCTGGGGCGAACCCTGCCAACGCCGCCAATGCCAATGCCGCCAACCCCGGCGTGGCCCCGGCGGCCAAGCCCGTGGCGCCCGCCAAACCGCCCAAGCCGCAAAGCGAGGATTGAGGCTGGCGGGCCGGTGATACATGAATTTTTTTAATGTTTCCCGTGGGTAGGATCGCCAAGGTCTAATAATGGCGCGGACCTTGGGTTTTGGCTGCGCCTGAAACATTAATTTTCTTCATGTATCACCGGGCGGGCGCTTGATTGCGTGGCCGATGATCGATGCCCTAGATGGCTCCCCAGCGGCAATCCAGCGGCAGGGGGCGCTCGGCGTGGCAGTGGTTGCCGCAATGCCACGATGCCTGAGCACCGGAGCACCGGCGGGCCGGGCCAGCGTAGCGCGCTCGCAGCGCAGCTCCCATGTGCGTGGCAGGGCGCTTTACCTACGGCCCGGCCCGCCACGTAGCGACACGATGAGGCCGTGGCGCCTCTCGGCCGGCCCCGCGCTCTTGCCGTTGCCCCCGGGGCCGCCGCTACGGCAGCGGTCCGCATAGCCTCCGCGCCCCGCGAAGCCGCCTTCTTCTCGGCTTATAATCCAGGCATTACGCAACTTCGCGCAGATTCCTGTGCCACGCCGGGTCGGCGTGGCCTTTCATTTTCAGCCCACACCGCCATGCTCGACATCCAACTGCTCCGCTCCAACCTCGATCTCGTCAAGGCCCGTCTGGCCACCCGCGGCAAGACCGTGGACCTGTCCGAATTCGCCGCCCTGGAAGCCGAGCGCAAGTCGCTCCAGGCCCGCACCCAGGAATTGCAGGCGGCGCGCAACAGCCTGTCCAAGCAGATCGGCATGTTGAAGGGCAAGGGCGAGGACGCCTCTGCGGTGATGGCCGAGGTGGGCAAGATGGCCGACGAGCTGAAGGCGTCCGAGGCCCGCCTCAACGAACTGCTGCCCAAGCTCGAAGCCATCGTCGCCGCCCTGCCCAACCTGCCCGCCGAGTCGGTGCCCGAGGGCAAGGACGAGGCCGCCAACGTGGAGATCAAGCGCTGGGGCACCCCGCGCAGCTTCGATTTCGAGGTGAAGGACCACGTGGCCGTGGGCGAGGCCCTGGGCGGCCTGGACTTCGAGCGGGCGGTGAAGATCACCGGCAGCCGCTTCACCCTGATGACGGGCGGCGTCGCCCGCCTGCACCGGGCCCTCGCCCAGTTCATGCTCGACACCCACACCCGGGACCACGGCTACACCGAGGTCTATGCCCCCTACTTGGTGAACGGCGACAGCCTGTACGGCACCGGCCAGCTGCCCAAGTTCGAGGAAGACCTGTTCAAGATCCCGTCCGCCAGCGGCTCCGACGGCCAGGCCGAGGGCGCCGGCCGGGATTACTACCTGATCCCCACCGCCGAGGTGCCCCTGACCAACACGGTGCGCGACGAGATCGTCGCCACCGACGCCCTGCCCATCAAGCTGGTCAGCCACACCCCCTGCTTCCGCTCCGAGGCCGGTTCCTACGGCCGGGACACCCGGGGCATGATCCGCCAGCACCAGTTCGACAAGGTGGAGCTGGTGCACATCGTGACCCCGGAAACGTCCGAGCAGGCCCACGAGGAACTGACCCGCCACGCCGAGACCATCCTGGAAAAGCTGGAACTGCCCTACCGCCGCATCGTGCTGTGCACCGGCGACATGGGCTTTTCCGCCGCCAAGACCTACGACCTGGAAGTGTGGCTGCCGGCCCAGGGCACCTACCGGGAGATTTCCTCCTGCTCCAACTGCGAGGCCTTCCAGGCCCGGCGCATGAAGGCCCGCTTCCGCAACGCCCAGGGCAAGCCGGAACTGCTGCACACCCTGAACGGCTCCGGCCTGGCGGTGGGCCGCACCCTGGTGGCGATCCTGGAGAACTACCAGCAGGCCGACGGCTCGGTGACCGTGCCCAAGGCCCTGGTGCCCTACATGGGCGGCGTCGAAGTGCTGACCCCGGCTGCCGCCTAAGTCTGAGTTGGTGGCGCCGCGGCGCCTGCATCGGCGATGCGGGTGTCCGCCGCCTCCCCCGAAAAACCCGCCGCGAGGCGGGTTTTTTGTGGCCTGCGACTTGGTGGCAGCGGGGTAGGGCAGGGGGCTTGGGAGGCGGGAGGCTGGCGTTGCTTGTGGGACGTGGTGCGGACCAGGGGCGGAGCCGGAATCGGGCCGGTTGTCGCGCCGCCGTTCCCCGGGCCGAAATGGCGACGTCTCGGGACGATGATTGGAGGTGACGACTGGAGGCGACGTCTGGGCCCGTGCCTAGCGTTGCAGCACCCAGGCGGTCCAGCGGGCCACCGGGCCTTCCACCACCCGGGCCACGCCGCTGGGCAGGTCCAGGGGCTTGAGCAGCATGCGGGCGGCCATGGTCACCGGGTATTGCTGCTTCATCTGCCGCACCAGCCGGGCGCGCAGGGCGTGGAGGCGGGCCGGGTCGGCGCTGCCGTTGCGCACCGCGAAAACGTGGCGCAGGGCGCATTCCGCATCGTCCTGGCGGGCTTCCACCAGGCGCCGCCGCAGGGCGCCCAGCACCGCCAGGCGGCCGGTCGGCTGGCGAGCGCTGAATTTGCGGAAGTAACGGTAAAAGTGCTTGTAGTGGCCGATCTCCTCGGCCCGGATGCGGGCGGCGATGCCCGCCAGTACCGGCTCGTCGGTCTGGGCGGCGAGGGCCTGGTAGTAGGTGGAGGTGCCGGTTTCTACCACGCAGCGGGCCACCATCTCCAGGCCGTGGGTGGGTTCGAATTCCTCCACCGTGCAGTGTTGCGAATAGTCGGCGTAAAAGGCGGCGTAGGCCCGGGGCCAGTCGAAGTCGGGCCACACGTGGTTCACATAGGCGCGCAGGGCGCGGCCGTGGCGCACCTCTTCGACCTGCCAGTGGGCTTCCAGCCAGCCGCGCACCTCCGCATCGTCGGCGAAAGTCTGGACCAGGTTGGCGGTGTACAGCTCGGCGGCGATCTCGATGAACGAGGCGGCGGCCACCAGGTAGAACAAATCCTCCCGGTCCCGCACCCGGGCCAGGTCCACGTCCTGCAAGGGGATGTTGTCCAGGGTCCAGCCGTCCCCGTCCGTTCTGTGCGCCTGCATGGCCCGCTCTCCTGCCGCCGTTCCTTCATTTCACGATAGATTCGTTTCGGTCCGGCGGCCAGGGTGGGGCGGGCGTGCCCCGGGGGGGCAGGCCCGGCCGGTCTTGCCGCCCCGGCCGCCCTTCTTGGGCGGGGCCAGGGGGACGTAGGCGGGGGCGTGGCGTTGCAGGATGTCGTAGAACATGCGCACGTTTTCCACCAGGATCACCGCCTCGCCGCCCCGGGCGCGGCCGGACTTGAGGCGGCTGTAGTACTGGGGCCGGGAGAGCAGGGGCAGCACCTTCTTCATCTCGAACCACTGGTCCGGGTCGGCCCCGGTGGAGGGGGCGATGGCCCGGGCGCCGTTCATGTGGCCCAGGCCCAGGTTGTAGGCGGCCAGGGCCATCCAGGTGCGGTCCGGCTCCTTCACTTCGGGGGGCAACTGGTCGCGCAGGTCGGCCAGGTAGCGGCTGCCGGCGCGGATGCTCTCGCTGGCGTCGAGGCGGTTCTTCACCCCCAGATGGTCGGCGGTGTCCTCGGTGAGCATCATCATGCCGCGCACCCCGGTGGGGCTGGTGGCGAGGGGGTTCCACTTCGATTCCTGGTAGGCCAGGGCCGCCAGCAGGCGCCAGTCGATACCGGTGATGATCTGGCCGCGCTTAAATTCCTGCTCGTAGTCCGGCAGCAGGCTGTGGACCGCTTCCAGGTAGCTGATCACGTCGTTGCGGTCCAGCCGGCGGATGTGGCCGAAGTAGCGGTCGATCAGCCGGGCCAGGGTGCCGTCGCGCAGGCTCTCGTCGAGAAAGGCGTTGGCCCGGGCCAGCAGGTCCGGGTCGCCGTCGGCGGGGAACAGCCAGGAGACGGGCTTTTCGCCCCCCACCTCCAGGGTGGTCTGCAAGGTGGGGTAGAAGTTGCTCGCCACCTCCATCACCCGGGAGTCGGTCAGGGCGTACTCGATGCGCTGGTCGGACACCGCCTCCACCAGGTCGAATTCGTCCCAGGACTTGTGTTCGATGATGGTGGGGGGCGGCTCGACGCCGGTGAGGGCCTTGAGCCGGTCGGCGTGCTTGGAGCCTTCGACCACGTGGATGGTCTTGCCCGCTAGGTCGGACAGCTCGGCGAGGGGCAGGGAGGCGTCGTTCTGCACGATCACCTGCCGGTTCTTGCCGTAGGGCGTGGCCTGGACGAAGGAATCGGCATCCAGGTCGGGCAGGGGCAGCCAGCCGGCGCCGAAATGGGCCTCGCCGCTCTTGAGCTTTTCGTAGAGCTCCTGGTCGCTCTGGGCGATGACCAGGCGCAGGGGCTTGCCGATGCTGGCGGCGAACTGCTCCACCAGGTCGGATTCGAAGCCCCGGCTGCCGATCCGTTCCGCCTGCTGATCCCGCTCGTGGGTGGTCAGCCGGTCCCGGATCACCACCACCAGCGCGTCGCTTTCCGTGAGCCGTGGCGGCGCGTGGTCGCCACAGGACACCACCCCTGCCGCCAGGGCAGCCGCGAGCAGCGCACGCGCAAGGCGGGCGAGGCGCGACAGCCAGGTGGGGCGGACGGCGGGGCAGACCCCGAGGGGCATACCCCCAGTCCGGTAGAGGTGGCTCGGCATGGAGCGGCGTCTCCTCCGGGAGGGAAGTACGGGGGGCAGGGAAGGCGCCATGATACCAGCCCCGTTTTTTTCACCCGCCGGACCCCCGCCGGGGGATGCGCGCCGGGGGCGCTTAGGCTATACTGCGCAGCCTTCCGGTACGCCGCAGCGCGGCCGGGAACACTGCCCCCGGGGTCCCCCGGGTTCGGCAGCGCGGAGAGGTACCGAAGTGGTCATAACGGCGCCGACTCGAAATCGGATGGTCAGGGAAACCTGGCACAAGGGTTCGAATCCCTTCCTCTCCGCCACTCCCTGCTTCCCATTCCCCTGTTTTTCTTCTTCCCGGCTTTTTCAGCCCGGGCTGCTGCGCGCATTCGCGACGCCAGTGTCACTGCCTTTTCTTGCGGCGCGATGACCGCCGCTTTCCCGCGTGCGTCCCGCCTCACGGGCCCCCGGGGCGGAGGCGGGAGGGGGCTCAGTCCTGGCCCAGCCCCGCCGCCAGGGTGGCGGCGATGCGCGAGGCGTAGTCGCGGCGGTAAAGCACGATCACCACTATCACCGTCGAGAACAGGAACAGCCAAGGGCTGACCACCCAGGTGAGGGCCGTCAGGCCGAAGTAATAGGCGCGGATGCCCCGGTTGAATTCGTCGCCGGCCAGGGAATTGACCTCCGCCAGGCGGCGGGCGTCCTGTTCGCGCTTGGTCGGGTCGCCGGAGCCGGAAGGGGAGGGGGCGGCGCCGAGCAGGATCGACAGCAGGTTGAACTGGCGCAGGGACCAGGTGAACTTGAAGTAGGCCACCACGAACACGCCGAAGAGCAGCAGCAGCTTGAATTCGAGCAGGTCCCGGGAGGTGTGGGCGGCGAAGGGCAGGTCGGCGGTGAAGGTGATCAGCTTGTCCAGGGTGCCGAGCACGGCGAACAGGCCGGCGATGATGTAGATGGTGGTGTTGGCGTAGAACGAGACGCTGGTCTGCAGGTTGCCGATCAGGCTGGCGTCCATGATGCGCACTTCGCGGGTGAGCAGCTGGCGCGCCCAGAGCAGGCGGTACTGGTGGCCCAGGCCGACCAGCCCTTCCCGGGCGCGGCGGCCGTATTCGGAATAGAAGGTGTAGCCGAACCAGGCGGTGACGAAGGCGAGCAGGGCGAGCCAGTCGGGCCAGCCGATCTCGGCAAGCAGGCTTTTGAGCATGGCCCCTCCAGGGCGGAAACGGCCGGCGATTCTGCCACATTTCGCCGGCGGGCCGGGGCGGGAGGCCGAGGGTTCAGGCGGCCAACTGGGGATGACCGGGGACGGGGCCACCGCTCAGAAGCGGGTCGGCGTGCAGGCGGCTGCGGGCCGAGACGTGGCGGGCGAGAAAATCCATCTGGTCGGCCAGGATGTGGCGGTTGCACAGGATCAGGAATTCGGCCCGATTGGGCACGTAGGGGGCGTAGAGCAGCTGCATGCGGGCCTGTTCCGGGGTCCGCCCGCCCTTCTTCTGGTTGCAGGGGCGGCAGGCGGTGACCACGTTCATCCACACGTCGCGGCCCCCCTGGGACACGGGGGTGATGTGATCCCGGGTGAGGCGGAAGGCCGAGCCCTGGTGGCCGCAGTAGGCGCAGATGTGGCGGTCGCGGCGGAATAACTCCCGGTTGTTCAACGGGGGCACCTGGGAAAAGTCCAGGTGGCCCCGGGCCTGGCCGCGCACGGCGATGATACTGTTGGCGGTGATGTGGGAGCGTTCCCCGGTGCGCCGGCAGATGCCGCCGTGAAAGGTGAAGTCGTTATCGCCGGCCACCCAGGCCACCAGGTTGCGGGCATAGTAGAAGCAGGCGGTCTGCCAGTGCAGCCAGCGCTGGGGCACGCCGTTCTGGTCGAGGGCCAGTATCAGGGGGAGGCTGCCCGCCGGGTCGCTGTCGGCGGGAGGGGCGGGGAGGAAGGGGTCCATGATGGCAGTCGTCGCGGTTTGGAATGCGGTGCCTGGCCGGTCGAAAAGGCCGGGTGGCCCATGTTGACGTTTGTTAGACCGATAAACGGCCCCGCCGTTTCCAAAAATCCCATTGGCAAGCGTCTGGCCCTGGCCTTGAGCGCTTCCCTGATCCTCCACGCCTGGGTACTGCTGGCCCCGGCGCAACTGCCGACGGCAACTGCCACCGCGCCCCTCCAGGCCCGCCTGGAGCGCACAGGGGCGGCGTCCGGCGGCGACGGGAAGGCGGCGGAAGCACCCATGCCGGCGGCCATGCCCGAAAAGCCGCGCCATGCGCAACCGGTGCCGCCGGCCCATGCTTCTTCTACGCCGCCAAGCCCCAGGCGGGATGCGCTCCCCGTTCCCACGCCGCTGGCGCAAGCGGTCGCGCCAGCCGTTGCATCGGCACCATCTGCGCTGGCCGCTGCCGTGCCCAAGTCCGGTGAATCGGTAGGCCGGGCGGACGAGGCGGCGGGGCATCCCTCCGCTGTCGGTGGCCCGACGGCAAGGGGGGAGCCGAATCCTGGTGGAAATTCCGGTGGAACTTCTGCTGCGAATGCCGCTGTAAATGCCGCGCTAAATGCCGGCGGGGGAGGCGGCGAGGCGCCGCCGCCGGATGCGCTGCGAGCCTACACCATCGCCCTTGGGGGGTCGGCCAGCCGCCTGCGCCGCTATCCGCCCCTGGCCCGGGAGCGGGGCTGGGAGGGGCGGGTGGAGGTGGCGGTCACCCTGCTGCCGGGCCTGGCCGTGCCCCGGGTCGGCCTGCGTCGGGGTTGCGGCCACGAACTGCTCGACGAGCAGGCCCTGGAGATCGTGCGCGGGGCGGTGGCGGCGGTGCCGCTGCCCGAGGCCCTGCGCGGGCGCAGCGCCTCGGTGCGGCTGCCGATCGAGTTTTCCCTGGCCGGGGAGTGAGCGGGGCGGCCTTGCCATTCGGCCGCGCCGTGCCGGGCCGGGCGTGGTGCCCGGTTGTCCGGCGCTATGCAATCCGGTATGCGGTTAAAGGAATTCCGGCGGCGGGGGCGGCAGGTCGCAGGAGTGCAGGCCGAAGGCGCCGCGCTTGCGGTCGGCCAGGTAGGCTTCGAGGCAGAAGCGCACGCTGCGGAAGGCCAGTTCGGCCCAGGGAATCTCGTCCTCGGCGAACAGGGCCGTCTCCAGGCTTTCCTCGCCGGGGGCGAAGCGGCCATCGCGCAGGTGGCCCCGGTAGAAGAGGTGCACCTGGTGGATGTGGGGCACGTTTACCAGGGCGAACAGGGACAGGTCGGCGCCCTGCGCTTCGGTGGCGGCCGCCGCCGCGCCGGGAGCGCCCACCACCACGGCACAGGCTTCCTCCCAGGTTTCCCGGGCGGCGGCCTGGGCGGTGGTTTCGCCGTTCTCCATGAAGCCGGCGGGCAGGGTCCATTTGCCGTGGCGCGGTTCGATGGCGCGGCGGCAGAGCAGAATGCGCCCTTCCCATTCGGCCACGCAGCCGGCCACGATCTTGGGATTCTGGTAGTGGATGGCGCCGCAGTTGTCGCAGACGTGGCGGGGCAGCCGGTCGCCCTCGGGAATGCGCAGGGAAACGGGGGCGCCGCAGTGGGAACAGAAATTCATGGCGGAAAGGCGGGGGAGTGGAATGCCCGGCGCCGGGGCCGGGGTTCCAGTGTAGCGGAGTTCGCTGCCGCTTTGCCGGCGGTCCGGGGGGCGGATTCAGCGGATTTCGTCACGTTTTTGCCACATTGGCGCGGCCATTCTTGCCGCCGCCGTGAAATATATGATGGCCGGTTTTGCCGCCCGCCCCGGGCTCCAGATAGAATGTTGCCATTCATTGCAGCCCGTCCGTGGCCGCCCGCTCGAACTTCACTCCGGCACCCACCGAGATCGGGGCCGCGTCAGGGGATTCCATGTTTTTGATCATCGGCTATGTTGTCGTCCTTGGCTCCGTGCTGGGCGGGTTCATGCTCGCCGGCGGTCACCTGGGCGCACTGGTCCAACCCACCGAGCTGATCATCATTGCCGGCGCCGCCGGCGGCGCCTTCTTCGTCGCCAACCCGCCCAAGTCGATCAAGGCGGTGTTCAAGGCCCTGCCGTCCGCCTTCAAGGGCTCCCGCTACACCAAGGCCCTGTACATGGACCTGCTGGCGCTGCTGTTCGAACTGCTCGCCAAGGTGCGCAAGGAAGGCCTGATGTCCATCGAGGCCGACGTGGAGAACCCGGAGCAGAGCCCGATCTTCACCAAGTACCCGAGCATCAGCGGCGACCACCATGCGGTGGAGTTCCTGACCGACTACCTGCGCATGATGGTGGGGGGCAACCTGAACGCCTTCGAGATCGAAAACCTGATGGACAACGAGATCGAAACCCACCACCACGAGGCCGAGGTGCCCGTGGCCGCCATCAACCGCCTGGCCGACGGCATGCCGGCCTTCGGTATCGTGGCCTGCGTGATGGGCGTGGTGCACACCATGGAGTCGGTGGGCATCCCCCCCGCCGAGCTGGGCAAGCTGATCGCCGCGGCGCTGGTGGGTACCTTCCTCGGTATTCTGCTGGCCTACGGCTTCATCGGCCCGGTGGCCAGCCTGCTCGAACAGAAGGCCAGCGAAGAGACCAAGATGTACCAGTGCATGAAGGTGGTGCTGCTGGCCTCCATGTCGGGCTATGCCCCTCAGGTGGCGATCGAGTTTGGCCGCAAGGTGCTGTTCTCCAGCGAACGTCCGACCTTCCGCGAGCTGGAAGACGAGATCAAGGCCCGCAAGGGCAAGTAAGGCGGGCCGAGGACTATCACGGTGAGCGACGACTCCCAGCGCCCGATTATCGTCAAGCGCATCAAGAAGGGTGGCCACGGCCACCACGGTGGTGCGTGGAAGATCGCCTATGCCGACTTCGTGACGGCGATGATGGCCTTCTTTCTTTTGATGTGGCTGCTCGGCTCCACCGCCAAGGGGGATTTCGAGGGCATTTCCGAATACTTCAAGACGCCTCTCAAGGTGGCCCTCTACGGCGGCGACAACGGCACCGGCGATTCGTCGTCGGTGGTCAAGGGCGGCGGCAAGGATCTGACCCGTTCCGCCGGCCAGGTGAAGAAGGGCGAGATCGAGGCCAAGAGCAAGTCCTTCACTACCAAGGAGGCCGCCCTGGAGTTCGAGCGCAAGGAAAGGGCCATCCTGGGTGAATTGAAGAACCGCATCGAGGAGGTGATCGACAAGACGCCGACCCTCAAGCAGTTCAAGAGCCAGTTGCTGCTCGACATCACCAGCGAGGGCCTGCGCATCCAGATCGTGGACGAGCAGAACCGGCCGATGTTCGACCTCTCCAGCGCGGACCTGAAACCCTACACCCGGGACCTGCTGCGCGAGATCGCCAAGATTCTGGAGCAGGTGCCGAACAAGGTGAGCATTTCCGGACACACCGACGCGGCCCAGTATTCCGGCGGCGCCCGGGGCTTTTCCAACTGGGAGCTATCGTCGATGCGCGCCAATGCCTGCCGTCGCGAACTGGTGAACGGCGGCATGAACGACAGCAAGGTGCTGCGGGTAGTGGGCATGTCGTCTACCGTCATGTTCGACAAGAACGATCCCCTCAACCCGGTGAACCGCCGTATCAGCATCGTTGTCCTGAACAAGAAGACCGAAGAAGCCTTCCTGCGCGAGGGCGATCCCGAGGCCGACGCGCCGGCCGTGCCGGCCGAAAGCCTGGTCGGCGGCGCCCAGGAAGGGCGCTGACTTTCGCGGCGGGGCGCCTCGGCGCCCCGGGAGCTTCGGCAGCAACCACGGCGTCCTGCCAGGTCAGGGGAGGGGCGCCTGTCATGAGGTATTGTCCCGGCCATGTCCGATAGCAAAAAGCCGCCGCCCGGCGGCATCCATCCCCCGGGGAGCCTCGCTCGCCCCCTGTCGTCCCCGTCGCCGACTCCGCTTCGGCCTTCTCCTACGGGCACCGTGCCACGCCCGGTGTCGGGCGGCGCCCCGGCGGCACCGGCACGTCCGGCCGCGCCCCCGGGGCGCTCTGGTCTGGCACCAACGGTTCCGGCGACGCCCGCCCGCCCGTTGAGCGGCGCAGCCGGTACGCTTTCCTCCCTTCTGCCGTCCCGGACCGAGGGAGCCTCGCCGGTGCGGGAGTTCGAATTCACCCCGGCGGATTTTGAGCGCATCCGCAAGCTCATCCACCAGTACGCCGGCATCTCCCTGTCGCCGATCAAGCAGGACATGGTCTATTCGCGCCTGGCGCGGCGCCTGCGCGCCACCGGCAAGCGCACCTTCGCCGATTACCTGGCGATCCTGGAGAGCGGCGACCGGGCGGAGTGGGAGCGTTTCGTCAATTCGCTCACCACCAACCTCACCTCGTTCTTCCGCGAGCCGCACCATTTCCCGATCCTGGCCGACCACCTGCGCAAGATCGGTACCGGCCGGCCGATCAAGATTTGGTGCAGCGCCGCTTCCACCGGTGAGGAGCCGTACTCCATCGCCATGACGGTGATGGAAACCTTCGGCACTGCCGACGTGCCGGTGTCGATCCTGGCCACCGACCTCGATACCAACGTGCTGGCCACGGCCCAGAAGGGGGTGTATCCGGCCGACCGGGTGGACAAGATGTCGCCCGAGCGCATCAAGCGCTTCTTCCTCAAGGGCACCGGCAGCCAGGAAGGGCAACTGTGCGTGCGTCCGGAGCTGCGCAAGCTGGTCAGCTTCCAGCGCATCAACCTGCTCGAGCCCAACTGGCCGGTGAAGGGCCCTCTGGATGCCCTGTTCTGCCGCAACGTGATGATCTATTTCGACAAGCCGACCCAGTACCAGATCCTGTCCCGCTTCGCCCCCCTGATGCATCCGGACGGCCTGCTCTTCGCCGGCCATTCTGAAAGCTTCCTGCACGCCGCCGACCTGTTCCGCTCCCTGGGCAAGACGGTCTACGAACTGGCGCGGCGTCCGGCGTGATGCCCATGGGGGGCCAGTTTCCCGCCCGTGCCGCGCCGGCTTCCGGGGCTGACCGGCCATGGTGATGACTCGCGTCCTGGTGGTCGACGATTCCCTGGTCATGCGGCGCCTGCTCTCTGACCTGATCGCCGCGCCAGATTTGGAGGTAGTGGGCAGCGCCGCCGATGCCCAGTCCGCCCAGGGGCGCATCAAGCTCCTGGCCCCTGACGTGGTGACCCTGGACGTGGCCATGCCCGGTACCGACGGCCTGGTCTTTCTCGAACGCCTGATGCGCCTCTCCCCGCTGCCGGTGGTGGTGGTCTCGTCCCTGGCCGGCGAGGGGTCGGATGTCCAACTGAAGGCTCTGGAGCTGGGGGCGGTGGACGTCATTGGCAAGCCCCACCAGGAAGGCGGAAGCTTTGCCGCCTACGCTGCCGAGTTGCAGGACAAGATCCGCGCCGCCAAGGGCGCCCGGCCGAAGCGTCCGGCCGGGGCGGGAGGGGCTGCGGTGGGGGCGTCCGCGCCGGCGCCGGTACGCCCCGTCCTCGGCGCGGGCAGCGGCAAGGTGCTGTTCGTCGGCGCCTCCACCGGCGGCACCGAAGCGATCAAGGCTTTTCTTTCCGGCATGCCGGCGGATTGCCCGCCGACCCTGGTGGTGCAGCACATGCCCGAAACCTTCACCGGCTCCTTCGCCCGCCGGCTGGACAGCCTGTGCGCCCCCCGGGTGGTGGAATCCCAGGGCGACGAGCGACTCGAACCCGGCATTGTCTTCATCGCCCCGGGGCACTCCCACCTGCTGGTCAAGCGCACCCCGGCCGGGCTGGTCACCGAACTGTCCAAGGCGCCGCCCATGAACCGGCACCGTCCTTCGGTAGACGTGCTGTTTTCTTCCGCCGCCGAGGTGGTGGGGCGCAACGCCGTCGGCGTGATCCTTACCGGCATGGGCAAGGACGGCGCCCAGGGGCTGCTCGCCATGCGCCGCGCCGGCGCCCACACCTATGGCCAGGACGAAGCGTCCTGCGTGGTCTATGGCATGCCCCGGGAAGCGGCGGTCCTGGGGGCGGTGGAGGAGGTTGCCAGCCTGGGCGAGCTGTCCCGGCGGGTGCTGGCCGGGCTACATCGTGTGTGATTTCGTGTGATTTGGCACGGTCGGCAGCGGCCTGACGCGATGCCGGACAGCATTCCCGGTTCCACCGAAGGCGCCGCCGCAAGTATCATGGAATAACCCATAAGCGTGGCCGCCCTGCCCGATGCCGGGCGGTCCGGATAAGCGATGATCGGCCGGCTTGCCGGCGCCGACTGGCGGAGGAGTGATTCGATGAAAATTGGGGCGAAGATTTCCCTGGCGCTCGTGTTCGCGGTTCTCCTGGCGCTTGGCGGAGGCTATGCACTGGGGCAGGCGGGCGCCGCCCAGGCGCTCTGGCTGGGGGCGGCGGCCGTGCTGGCGGTGCTGGCCTGGGGCGGCGGGGCCGTGCTGGCCCGGTCCCTGCTGGCGCCGGTGCGTGCCTTGCAACAGACCCTGGAAAAAACCTATGCCGATGGGGACTTGACCCGCCGTGCCCCCACCGACGGCCCTGCCGACCTGGCCGCCGCCGCCCAGGCCTACAACCGCTTGGTGGGCAGCATCCAGACCATCATCGGCAAGGTCTTCTTCAATTCCCGGGAAGTGGGGCGGGCGGCGCGCCAGCTGGTGGGCGAGGCCAACCAGGTGGCCGGCGGCTCGGCCCGTCAGCACGATGCCGCCCAGGCTTCCGCTGCCTCGATGAATGTGCTGTCGGAGCGCTTGGGCGAGGTCAGCGCCAAGGCCGGCGAAACGGCTGAGATCGCCGAGACCGCCACCGCCCTGTCGGCCGAAGGGGAGGGGATCGTGGCCGAGGCGGCCCAAGAGATGGGGCGGATCGCCGCCTCGGTGGACCAGTCGGCACAGGTGCTCCAGGCCCTGGGTGAGCGCTCCGAGGCCATTTCCGGCATCGTCCGCACCATCCGCGAGATCGCTGATCAGACCAACCTGCTGGCGCTCAATGCCGCCATCGAGGCTGCCCGGGCCGGCGAGGCGGGCCGCGGCTTCGCCGTGGTGGCCGACGAGGTGCGCAAGCTGGCCGAGCGCACGTCCCTGGCCACCGGCGAGATCACTGGGGTGATCGGCGCGATCCAGACCGAGACCCGTTCGGCCATCGGCAGCATCGGCGCGGGGTCGGCCCAGGCCGTGCAGGGCGCGGCCCTGGCCCGGCAGGCGGCGGAAGCCCTGGCCCGGATCAACGCCGGCGCCCGGGATACCCAGGACAAGGTGCGCGCCATTGCCGCCACCATCGACGACCAGAGCCGCAGCGGGCAGGAGATCGCCGCCCATGTCAGCGAGATCATGTCCATGGTCGAGGCCAACAGCGCCTCGTCCGACGCGGCGCTGCGCGAAGCCCGCCATCTGGAATACCTGTCCGCCAACCTGAACGAGATCGGCGACGTGTTCCGCCTGGGCGAGGCCGGCGACCGGGCCCTGTCCATCCATTCCGGCATGCCCGGTGTGGTGGAGCAGGCGGCGCGGGCCGTTTCCGAAGTCTTTTCCCAGGCCGTGGCCCGGGGCAAGGTCGGGGCGGACGATCTGTTCGACGGACAGTACCAGCCGATTTCCGGCACCAAGCCGCAAAAATTCTTGACCCGCTTCGACGCCTTCGCCGACGGCGTGCTGCCCGCCGTCCAGGAGCCCCTGCTCCAGCGGCACCCGGAAATCGTCTATGCCATCGCCTGCGACGCCCGGGGTTACGTACCGACCCATAACCAGCGTTTTTCCCAGCCGCTCACCGGGGACGAAAAGAAGGATTTCGTCGGCAACCGCACCAAGCGCATCTTCGACGACCCCGTGGGCAAGCGCTGCGGCGCCCATACCCAGCCTTTCCTGCTACAGACCTACAGGCGCGACACGGGGGAGATCATGCATGACATTTCGGCCCCGGTTTACGTCGATGGCCGGCACTGGGGAGGGTTCCGCATCGGCTACAGAACGGAAGGATGAGGCCGTTCATACAGAATGACAAAAATTACGTGTATGCTCCGATTGAGCGGCATTTCGTCCGAATCCGTTAAAATTCGCCGCCCGCGCACCACTGAATTTCCGATTCAGAAGATCCCGCGGCCTGGGAGAAACAATGTCTGAACTGCTGAAGAGCATCGACGCCCGGACCAAACTGGCCGGCACCAACAAACTGGAAATCCTCCTGTTCACCTTGGGACAGGATGCCCGCAACGGCCGCAAGGAAACGTTCGGCATCAACGTCTTCAAGGTGCGGGAAGTGATGCGCACGCCGCCGATCACCTCGGCACCGGAAATGCCGGCGTCGGTCGAGGGCATGGTCAGCCTGCGCGGCGCCCTGGTGCCGGTGGTGGACCTGGCCAAGTACGCCGGCGTCCAGACCGAGTCGCCCCGGGACATCATGATCGTCACCGAGTACAACGGCCACACCCAGGGCTTCCTGGTCGAAGCCGTCGATACCATCCTGCGCCTGGACTGGAGCCAGATGCGGGTGCCGCCGGAAATGCTGGTGGCCGAGATGGGCGGCCTGGTCACCGCCGTGACCGAGCTGCGCGACAACCGGCTGGTGATGATGATGGACGTGGAGAAGGTGCTTTCCGAGACCTCCCGCTACGACGACGAATTCCAGTTCCGCACGATCCGCCCGATCGACCGGCCCGACTGTACCGTGCTCTTCGCCGACGATTCCATCGTCGCCCGCAAGCAGATTCAGCGCACCCTCGACGCCATGGGCGTGCGCTACGTGGCGGCCATCAACGGCCGCCAAGCTCTCTCCGAACTGGAGAAGCTGGCCACCTACGCCCAGGGCCAGGGCAAGCCGACCAGCGATGTGGTGAGCCTGGTGCTCACCGATATCGAGATGCCTGAACTGGACGGCTACATGCTGACCAAGCAGATCAAGACCGATCCGCGCTTCGCCAACATTCCAGTGATCATGCATTCGTCCCTGTCCGGCATGTCCAACCAGAAGCTCGGCCTGTCGGTCGGCGTTGACGAATACGTGGCCAAGTTCGAACCGCAGCGTCTGGCCGAAACCCTGGCCCGGCGCCTGGGGGCATCTCTGCCCGTCGAGGCGGAATAAGGTTCGCAGGGGACGATGACGATGAATCTTGCTGACAAGAAAAACCTGCTGGAAAGCGTGGATGCCCGCACCAAGCTGGCCGGCTCCAATCAGATGGAAATCCTGCTGTTTTCCCTGGGCACCCGGGAAACCTTCGGGATCAACGTGTTCAAGGTGCGCGAAGTGGGGCGAACCCCCCACATCACCAGGACCCCCAACATGCCCCGCGGCGTGGAAGGCCTGATCTCCCTGCGCGGCAATGTCATTCCCGTGCTGTCCCTGTCCTCCTTCCTGCAACTGGACGGCGAGGCGCCGGCCATCGGCAAGTCGATGATGGTGGCCGAATACAGCCGCCGCACCCTGGGCTTCCTGGTGGACGAGGTGGATCGCATCATCCGGGTGGACTGGGAAAAGGTGAAGGCGCCCGAATCGGTGCTGGTCGCCAACCAGGGCCTCATTTCCGCCGTCATCGAGCTCGAAGGCGGCCACCTGGTGTCGATCCTCGACGTGGAGCAGATACTGGCCAACGCCTTCGGCGAGGCCGTGGTGGTGGACATCGCCCCGGCCAGCGTCGAGGAGGACACTACCGTCTTCTTCGCCGACGATTCCATCGTCGCCCGCAAGAAGATCGCCGAGGTGCTCGACAAGCTCGGCGTCAAGCACAAGCATGCCACCAACGGCGCCGAGGCCCTGTCCCGGCTCCAGGCCATCGCCGCCCACTGCCAGCAGATTCACAAGTCGGTGCGCGACGAGATTCGCTTGATCCTGGTGGATGCCGAAATGCCGGAAATGGACGGCTACGTCCTGACCAAGAACATCAAGGCCGACCCCCGCTTCGACGGGGTGCCGGTGGTGATGCACTCCTCCCTGTCGTCCGAAGCCAACCGCGCCATGGGCAAGGCGGTGGGTGTCGATGCCTACGTGGGGAAATTCGACGCCGAAATCCTGGCCGATACCCTGCGCCCCCTCGTGGAACGTTGATTCCTTCCCCCTCAGAGACACCCGCTAAGAATTAGAACCGGAGTCACGCCATGCCCGATCCCAAGATGAAATTCCTGGTGGTGGACGACTTTTCGACCATGCGTCGAATCGTCCGCAACCTGCTCAAGGAGCTAGGCTTCACCAACGTCGACGAAGCCGAGGACGGCGCGATCGCACTGCAAAAACTCCAGGCTGGCGGCATCGATTTCGTCGTCACCGACTGGAACATGCCGAACATGGATGGCCTTACCCTGCTGCAGACCATCCGCGCCACACCGACGCTGAAACACCTGCCGGTGCTGATGATCACCGCCGAGGCCAAGCGCGAGAACATCATCGCAGCGGCTCAGGCCGGCGCGAGCGGTTATATCGTCAAACCGTTCACGTCGGCGGTGTTGAGCGAAAAGCTGCAGAAGATTTTTGAAAAGATGGGGGTCTGATTGATGAGCAATCCGGCCAATTTTGGGGAGGCGGGCGACAGCGCAGAGCTGGAGGCCCTGTTCGACAGCATCTCCTCGACCCTCCCGCAGGAAGCGCCCGCCGCACCTGCCCCGGCGCCTGCGCCAGCACCCGCCGCGCCTGCCAGCGCGGGAGCGGCCGGGGATTCCGACGAGCTTCAAGCCCTGTTCGACTCGGTGGCCGGCACCAGCGTGCCGGCTGCCGAGCCGGAAGTCGCCAGCACCGTGGAGGCCCTGCGCGAAGTGCCCCGCGCCCTGATCGTGGCGGCCGGTGCCGGCGAATCCTGGCCTGGCCAGGATCGGGTGTTCAACCGCATCGGCCAGATGGCCCGGCAGTTGCACGACACCCTGCGCGAACTGGGTTACGACAAGCTGCTCGAAAACACCATGTCGGCGCTGCCCGATGCCAAGGACCGGCTGGCATACGTGGCCAACCTGACCGAGCAGGCCGCCTGCCGCGTGCTTAACGCCACCGACATCGCCAAGCCGATCCAGGACGAGCTCCAGACCAGCGCCGAAACGCTGGGCGGGCGCTGGGACAAGGTCTACGCCAACCAGATGTCGGTCGAGGAGTTCAAGGCCCTGGCGGCGGAAACCCGGGACTTCCTCAAGACCCAGGTGCCCCAGAAGGCCAGCGCCACCAACGACCAGTTGATGGAAATCATGATGGCCCAGGATTTCCAGGATCTCACCGGCCAGGTCATCAAGAAGATCGTCAGCCTCTCCCAGGATCTGGAAGAGGGGCTGATGAAGGTGCTGGTGGAGGCGATGCCCGAGGCGCGGCGCAGCGACGCGGTGGATTCGCTGCTCAACGGCCCGGTGATCAATCCCGAAGGGCGTACCGACGTGGTCGGCAGCCAGCAGCAGGTGGACGACCTGCTGGAAAGCCTTGGTTTCTAGGAGCAAGACGATGAGCGATTTCGCCGGGATGGAGGATCTTCTGCAGGATTTCCTGCAGGAAGCCCACGACCTCCTGTCCGATGTGGACAACAAGCTGGTGGACCTGGAAAAGAACCCGGAAGACCGGGGACTGCTGAACGACATCTTCCGCGGCTTCCACACCATCAAGGGCGGCGCCGGGTTCCTCAACGCCACCGAGCTGGTCACCCTGTGCCATCTCACCGAGAACCTGTTCGACCGGCTGCGCAACTCCGAGATGCACCTCACGCCGGAGTTGATGGACCTGATCATGGCGGCCACCAAGGGTGTGCGCGACATGTTCGGCGAGCTCTCCGGCGGCGTCCAGCCCCGGCCCGCCGACGATGCCCTGATCGCCGCCCTGCGCCACACCCTTGAGGCGGGCGCAGTTCCGGGTGCGGCTGCCGCACCGACGGCCGCGCCCGTGGCCGCCTCTGCTCCCGCTGCCGCTGGTACGATCCCCGCGGCCGCCGATGGCGGGCCCGATTGGGCGGTGCTCCATGCTGCGATCACCGGCGTGCCCGCCGTGATCCCGCACCAGACGCCGGCCGCTGCGGCCGCAACCGCGCCCGCGGCCCCCGCCGGTGCCACGGTGACTCCGGTGCCGCCGCCCTACGGCCGCCGCGCTGTCGACAAGCCCGGTGCCGCCGTGCCGGCCGGCCGCCGCGTCGAGGAGCGGGTGCGTGAGAACACCATCCGCGTCGATACGGCCCGCCTCGACCAGGTGCTCAACCTGTCCGGCGAGATCGGCCTGACCAAGAACCGCCTGACCAGCCTGCGGGTGGACATCCTGGCCGGCAAGAACGATGCCGACACCCTGCATGCCCTGGACCAGGCCGTCTCCCAGCTCGACCTGCTGGTGTCCGACCTGCAGAACGCGGTGATGAAGACCCGCATGCAGCCCATCGGCCGCCTCTTCCAGAAGTACCCGCGCATTGCCCGGGACCTGGCCCGCCAACTGGGTAAGGACGTGGAGCTGGTGCTGGCCGGCGAGGAAACCGAGGTGGACAAGACCATGATCGAGGATCTGGCCGACCCCCTCATCCACCTCATCCGCAACGCCGTGGACCACGGCGTGGAAGGCCCGGAAGAGCGGGCCGCCGCCGGCAAGCCGGCCAAGAGCCTGGTGCGCCTGGAAGCGCGCCAGGAGGGCGACCACATCCTGCTGATCATCGCCGACGACGGCCGCGGCATGAGCGCCGAGCGCATCCGCGCCAAGGCGGTGGAAAAGGGCCTGATCTCCGAGGAAGAGGCCAACACCCTGGACGAGCGCCAGAGCCTCAACCTGATCTTCCTGCCCGGCTTCTCGACCAAGACCCAGGCCTCCGATGTGTCCGGCCGGGGCGTGGGCATGGACGTGGTCAAGACCAACATCCAGAAGCTCAACGGTTCGGTCGAAATCCGCTCCGAGCCGAGCAAGGGGTCGGTGTTCATCATCTCCCTGCCGCTCACCCTGGCGATCCTGCCGGTGCTGCTGGTACTGCTCGGCGACCAGCCGTTCGCCCTGCCGCTCTCGCTGGTCCGCGAAATCCTGCCGGTGGATCGTAGCAAGATCCAGGAGGTGGGCGGCAAGGAAACCCTGGTGGTCCGCGGCGAGATCCTGCCCGTGGTATCCCTGGCCAAGCTGCTGGGCTGGCCCCAGGAGCGTCCGGCCGATTACGGCGTGCTGATGCAGACCGCGGAAAAGAGCTTCATCCTCGGCGTGGACAACTTCGCCGGCCGCGACGATGCGGTGATCAAGTCCCTCGAGGATTTCCGCCCCCGCGGCGTGGCCGGGGTCACCACCCTGTCCAACGGCCAGATCGTGCTGATCCTGGACATGAAGGAACTGCTGGCGGACATGGGGCAGCACCTCGATTCCGACAGCCGCAGCCTGCGCGCCCTGGAAGTGCACTGACCGGGCTCACCACTGCCGGATGAAAAAGCGGGGCTCACGCCCCGCTTTTTCATTTCTACGGTATCGCGTCGGGATTGAGTTGCAGGCTTGACAGGCTGGAAAACTTTAAAAACGACATGAAAATGAATTGGTTAGCTATTTAATTTTTCTGGATTTTTCTATAATACGGCCAACGTAAAGCGCACCCGGTATGGCTGAAGACAGCGATCTCGAACGAACAGAGCAGCCAACAGGCAGACGGCTCGAAAAGGCCCGGGAAGAGGGCCAGGTTCCCCAGTCTCGCGAACTGGGCGCTTTTCTCGTCCTTATCGCCGGCGCCGCCGTGATGTGGACCCTGGGCGGCTATTTCGTGGATCGCATGCTCCGGGTGTTCAAGAAGGGTTTCGCCTGGGACCGCCAGCTCGCCACCGATTCCAACGTCCTGGTGATGCGTCTGGCCGATGTGGCCACCGATGCGGTGTTCGCCCTGTGGCCCCTGTTCCTGGTGCTGATCGTTGCCGCCCTTGCCTCCCCGGTTTTCCTCAACGCTTGGCATTTCTCGGCCCAGGCCTTCTCGCCCCGGTTCAATCGCCTCAACCCGATGAACGGAATCGGGCGCATCTTTTCCTGGAACGGCCTGGTGGAACTGCTCAAGGCCGTGGTCAAGGCGGGCCTGGTGGGCGGTGTGGCGATCTGGGTGATCTGGCGCGAGATCGACCAGTTGCTCGGCCTGGCGTCCCAGCCCCTGGAATCCGGCCTGGCCGACGCCGGCCACCTGATGGCCTGGAGCTTCCTGGTGATTGCCTCGGCCATGGTCCTGATCGTGGCGGCGGACGTGCCCTTCCAGCTGTGGCAGTACTACGACAAGCTGAAGATGACCAAGGAAGAGGTCAAGCAGGAAATGAAGGAGATGGAGGGTAGCCCCGAGGTCAAGGGCCGCATCCGCCAGCTGATGCGTGAAGCCGCGCGCAAACGGATGATGTCCGCAATTCCCAAGGCCGACGTGATCGTCACCAACCCCACCCACTTCGCCGTGGCCCTGGCCTACCAGGCCGGCATGAAGGCCCCCAAGGTAGTGGCCAAGGGTCTGGGCGTGCTGGCCCTGAAGATCCGCGAGATCGGCGCCGAGAACGGCGTGCCGTTCCTCGAAGCCCCGCCCCTGGCCCGGGCCCTGTACAAGCATGTGGAGCTGGAGGCGGAAATCCCCGGCGACCTGTATACCGCCGTGGCCGAGGTGCTGGCCTACGTCTACCAGCTGCGCCGCTACCGCAGCGAGGGGGGCGACTATCCGGTGCCGCCCCGGGATCTGCCGGTGCCGCCCGAACTGGTGCCGCCGGCGCCTGAAGAGCCGGCCCTGGCGGGAGCGTTGAATGGCTGAAGCCAGCGCCGTCCTGCGCGGCTTGTTCAGCCGCCTCTCGCCCCAGCAGCTGGCGGGGCCGATCCTCATCCTGATGATCCTGGCGATGATGGTGCTGCCGCTGCCCGCCTTCGCCCTGGACGTGTTGTTCACCTTCAACATTGCTCTGTCGATCATTGTCCTGCTGGCCGCCATCAACACCCAGAAGCCTCTGGATTTCTCGGTCTTCCCGACCCTGCTGCTGGTCACCACCCTGCTGCGCCTGTCGCTCAACGTGGCCTCCACCCGGGTGGTGCTGCTGCACGGCCACGAGGGGCCGGATGCCGCCGGCAAGGTGATCGAGGCCTTCGGCCACTTCCTGGTGGGCGGCAACTACGCCATCGGCCTGATCGTCTTCCTCATCCTGGTGGTGATCAACTTCGTGGTGATCACCAAGGGCGCCGGCCGGGTGGCCGAAGTGTCGGCCCGCTTCACCCTCGACGCCATGCCCGGCAAGCAGATGGCCATCGACGCCGACCTCAACGCCGGCCTGATCGGCGAGGACGAGGCGCGCAAGCGCCGTACCGAGATCGCCACCGAGGCCGACTTCTACGGCTCCATGGACGGCTCGTCCAAGTTCGTGCGCGGCGACGCGGTGGCCGGCATCGTCATCATGCTCATCAACGTGGTCGGCGGCCTGGTCATCGGCGTGCTCCAGCACAACATGGATGCCGGCACCGCCGCCAAGCAGTACGTGCTGCTGACCATCGGCGACGGCCTGGTGGCCCAGATTCCCGCCCTGATGATCTCGATCGCCGCCGGCATGGTGGTGACCCGGGTCGGCGACAACGAGCCGATCGCCCAGCAGTTCCTCACCCAGCTCCTCTCCAACAGCCGGGTGATGGGCGTGACGGCGGTGATCGTCGGCGGCCTGGGGATCATCCCGGGCATGCCCAACCTGGTCTTCCTGCTCTTTGCCGGCACCCTGGGCTACTACTCATGGCGCTTGTCGAAGCAAACCGCCGAGGTGGCCAAGGCCAAGCCGGTGCCGGTCCAGGCTAAACCGCCCCAGGAAGCCCAGGAGGCCACTTGGAGCGACGTGCTGCCGGTGGATGTGCTCGGCCTGGAGGTGGGTTACCGCCTGATCCCGCTGGTGGACAAGAACCAGGACGGCGAGCTGCTCAAGCGCATCCGCGGCATCCGCAAGAAATTCGCCCAGGAAATCGGCTTCCTGGTCCCCTCGGTGCATATCCGCGACAACCTGGAGCTCAAGCCCAACGCCTACCGCATCCAGCTCAAGGGGGTGGAAATCGGCGGTGGGGACGCCTATCCGGGCCAGTTTCTGGCCATCAACCCGGGCCGGGTGGCCGCCGAGATCAGCGGCAACAAGACCATCGACCCGGCCTTCGGCCTGCCGGCGGTGTGGGTCGAGGCCGCCCTCAAGGACCAGGCCCAGGCCTTCGGCTACACCGTCGTCGATTCCAGCACCGTGGTGGCCACCCACCTCAACCACCTGATCATGTCCCATGCCGCAGAGTTGCTCGGCCGCCAGGAGACCCAGGCCCTGGTGGATTACGTCGGCAAGGAAGCCCCCAAGCTCACCGAAGACCTGGTGCCCAAACTCATCCCCTTGGGAACCCTGCAAAAGGTGCTGCAGAACCTGCTCGAAGAAGGCATCGCCATCCGCGACATGCGCACCATCCTCGAGACCCTGGCCGAGCATGCGCCGCGCAACGCCGATGCCGAGGCCCTCACCGCCCAGGTGCGCCAATCCATGGGCCGTGCCATCATCCAGCAGCTCTATCCGGGCAACGCCGACATGCAGGTCATGGCCCTGGACCCCCAGCTGGAGCGCATTCTGGTCCAGGCCGTGTCCGGCTCCGGCGACGGCGCCACCATCGAGCCGGGCCTGGCCGACACCCTGGTGCGCGAAACCGCTGCAGCGGCGCAGCGCCAGGAAGAGCTCGGTCTGCCGGCGGTGCTGCTGGTTCCCGGCAGCATCCGCGCCCTGTTGTCCCGCTTCCTCCGTCGTTCGGTGCCCCAGCTCAAGGTGATTGCCCACGCGGAAGTACCCGAAACGAAGATCATCAAAGTGACCTCGATCATCGGAGGTAGGTCATGAACGTCAAGAAATTCATCGCCGTCAACGCCCGGGAGGCGCTGCGCAAGGTCAAGGAGACCCTGGGCGCCGACGCCATCATCCTGTCCAACCGGGGCGTGGCCGGCGGTGTCGAGATCATGGCGGTCGCCGCCCGGGACATGGCGGCCATCGCCCCCGGCCCGTCCCGCGACGAGCAGGGGCCGGTGCCGGTCGCTCCCCGGCTGCCTGCCGCCCGCAGCGACGACGGCGACGATTATTCCGTCAGTCTGAGCGCGGCGCGCGCTGCCGCTGCCCAGGCGCCGGTCCGTCCGACGCCGATGCCCCTGGCCGACCTGGCCGGCGGCATGGCTCCGCCGCCGGAACAGCGTCCCGCCCCCTTGCCGCGCCCCGCTGCCGAGGCCGGCTATGCCCCGTTTCGCCAGGTGCGGCAGGAGGTGGCCGCGCCCCGTGGCATTGTTCCGCCGCCTGCGCCTCCGATGGCGCCGCCGGCCATGGAGCGGCCTGCGGCCATCGCCGCGGAACCCCGCCGTTCCCTTCGCCCCGAGCCCCTACCACGCGCCGAGGAGCCAGGCGTTTCCCAGGCGGTGATGGACGAACTGCGAGCCCTGCGCAAGGTGGTGGAACAGCACCTGGCTGGCTTCAGCTGGGCCGAGACGGGGCGCCACGAGCCGGGCAAGACCCAGGTCCTGGCCCAGTTGCTCGATGCCGGGTTTTCGCCCGGATTCGCCCGGGAGCTGCTCTCCGGCCTGCCCGAAGGGCTGGATGCGGCCCAGGCCATGATCTGGGTGAAAGGGGCGGCGGACCGTTCCCTGATGACCCTGGCTTCGGACGCCGACATCATCGAGCAGGGCGGCGTCTATGCCCTGGTCGGCCCTACCGGTGTGGGGAAGACCACCACCACCGCTAAGCTGGCGGCCCGCTGCGTGGTGCGCCACGGCGCCGCCAAGGTAGCCCTGGTGACCACCGACGGCTACCGGATCGGCGCCCACGAGCAACTGCGCATCTACGGCCGCATCCTGGGGGTGTCGGTGCACCTGGTGCGCGACGCTTCCGATCTGCGCCAGACCCTGGCCGAGCTGTCCCACAAGCACATGGTGCTGATCGACACCATGGGTATGAGCCAAAAGGACAAGCACGTCCAGGAGCAGATCGCCATGCTGGTTTCCGGCGGTAGCGTGCGCCGCCTGCTGTTGCTGTCCGCCACCAGCAAGGGCGACACCCTGGACGACGTGATCCGTGCCTACCGGGGCGACCAGCCCGGCGACGGTCTGGCCGGGTGCATCCTGACCAAGGTGGATGAGGCGGCCAGCCTGGCCTCGGCCCTGGACACGGTGATCCGCCATGGCCTGTCGCTGCACTACGTTTCCAACGGCCAGCGGGTGCCGGAAGACCTGCACCTGCCCAACCGCACCTACCTGCTGCACCGCGCCTTCCGCGACGTGCCCGGCGATTCGCCCCACCGTTACGCAGGGCTCGAACCGACCCTGGTAATGGCCAATGCCGGCCTGCCCAGTTCCGGAGGCAGCCATGGCTGAGTTCTATGCCGACCAGGCGGCGGGGCTGCGCCGCATCTTCGGCCAGGAAACGGTGCGGGTGGTCAATTGCATCGCCGGCCGCACCGGCGTTGGCCGCAGCGTCGTCCTAGCCCAGTTGGCCGCCACCCTGGGGCGCCAGGGCCAGGAGGTGCTGATCCTCGACGAGAACGGCGAAAAATCGGTAGCCGCCTTGTTCGGCGCCATGCCCCGGGCCGATCTGCTCGATGTGCTGCGCGGCCGCTGTACCCTGGCCGAGGCGTTGCTGCCGGTGGCGCCGGGGGTGACCCTGCTGCCGGTGGCCCAGGCGATGCGCGCCATGGCCGCCGCCACGCCGGCCCAACAGCGGGCCCTGGCCGACACCCTGGCGGGGATCGACCGGCCGGTGGACGTGATCCTGGTGGACGGCGCCCCAACCCCGTCCGGCGTTTCCCCCCTGGGGCTGGCGGCGGGCGAGACCCTGGTGGTGGTGTCGGGCGATACCGCGGCCATCACCGAGGCCTATGCCCTGATCAAGCGCCTCAGCCAGTCCTACGGCCGGCGCCACTTCCGGGTGCTGCTCAACAACATCCGCCTGCCCGAGGAAGCTGCCGCCATTTTCGACAACATGGCCCAGGTGGCGGCCAGCCGGCTCGGTGTGCGGGTGGACCTGGCCGCGACCCTGCCCCACGACGAGGCCCTGCGCCGGGCGGTGCGGTTGGCCCAGCCGGTGATCGCCGCCTATCCGGATAGCCCGGTGTCCTATGCTCTCAGGATGCTGGCGGCCGACCTGATGTCCTGGCCAGTGGCCGATTCTCAGGGGCCGGGGGGACTCGGACAGTTCACCCAACAGCTGTTACACTTGAGCCAACAAATAACGCTAACCGCTGTCCTTGCCGGATAGCCAGTACCAGAGCCGATGTATACCCCTGCCGGACAGCTTGATAGGGAGCAGCTGATCCAGCATTACGCCCCGCTCGTCAAACGCATCGCCCATCACCTGATGGCGCGCTTGCCGGCCAGCGTGTTGGTGGATGACCTGGTCCAGAATGGCATGATCGGTCTGCTGGACGCCATGACCCGCTTCGAAAGCGGCATGGGCGCCCAGTTCGAGACCTACGCCACCCAGCGCATCCGCGGTGCAATGCTGGACGGCTTGCGCGAAAACGACTGGTTGCCCCGGGGGCTGCGGCGCGAGCTGCGGCGCGTGGAGCAGGCGGTGCATCGGCTCGAGCATGCCAATGGCCGCCCGCCTACCGAGCAGGAACTGGCCGATTCCCTGGAAATGCCTCTGGCGGACTACCAACGGCTACTGCTCGACGCCCGGGGTCACCAGATTCTCTATTTCGAGGATTTCTCCGACGAAGAGGGCGAATCGTTTCTCGACCGCCATGCCGGCAGCGAAGACGATGATCCCTTGCGCCGGCTGGAGGATCAGGGGCTGCGCCAGACGCTGGTGGCAGGGATCGATGCCCTGCCCGAGCGCGAAAAACTGGTGATGGCCCTGTACTACGAAGAAGAGCTCAACCTGCGCGAGATCGGCGAAGTCCTCGGCGTGACCGAATCCCGGGTCTGCCAGCTGCACAGCCAGGCCATCGCCCGGCTGCGCGCCCGGGTGCTGGGCGAGGAGGGAAAAGTGAAGAAGACCAAGAAGGGGCGTCATGGATAAGATCAGCCTGATCGGCCTGGTGGTGGGCCTCACTGCCATCGTCGGAGGACAGATTTTCGAAGGGGGGCACATCGGCTCCCTGTTGCAGCCCACCGCCTTTGTCATCGTGATCGGCGGCACGCTCGGGGCCATCCTGCTGCAAAGCCCGTCGGCCACCTTCACCCGCGCCCTGCGCATGCTCAAGTGGGTGGTCCTGCCGCCCCAGGTGGAAACCAAGCGACTGATCGACCAGGTGGCCAATTGGAGCCAGATTTCCCGCCGCGAGGGCCTGCTGGCGCTGGAAGGTTTCATTGCCGCCCAGACCGATCCCTTTTACCGCAAGGGTCTGCAATTGCTGGTGGATGGCGCGGAGCCGGAACGCCTGCGGGAAGTGCTCGAGGTGGAGATCGGCGCCTACGAGAGCGATCTCAAGCAGGCCGCCAAGGTGTGGGAATCCGCCGGCGGTTATTCGCCCACCATCGGCATCCTTGGCGCGGTTATGGGCCTCATCCACGTCATGGAAAACCTGACCGATCCCTCCAAGCTGGGGGCGGGCATCGCCGTGGCATTCGTCGCCACCATCTACGGCGTGGGGCTGGCCAACCTGGTGCTGATCCCCATGTCCAAGAAGCTGCTGGCCTACGCGGGCCGCCTGGTCACCGCCCGGGAAATGTTCGTGGACGGCCTGGTGGGCATCGCCAACGGCGACAACCCGCGCATCATCGAAGGCCGCATGCGCGGCTACCTGGGCTGATTTCATGGCGAAGCGTCGGCGCGGCCACGAGGACGAGCACGAGAACCTGGAGCGCTGGCTCGTCTCCTACGCCGACTTCATCACCCTGCTGTTCGCCTTCTTCGTGGTGATGTACGCCATTTCCTCGGTGAACGAAGGCAAGTACCGGGTGTTGTCCGATTCCCTGGTGTCGGCCTTCCGCAACGTGCAGATCGTCGGGGCCGGGCAGATGCAGGTGGTTACCACGCCCAATGCGGCGGTCAAGCAGATCGTGGTGCAGCAGGACCCCAAGAGCGAGGCGCGTCGCCAGGCCCAGCGCGAGAAGATGCGCAATGTGGCCCAGGACATCTTTCGCGTGTTGGCCCCCCTGGTGCGCCAGGGCAAGGTGCGCCTGGTGGAAACCGACAAGGGCGTGACCATCGAGATCGCCGACAGCGTCCTCTTCTCGCCCGGCCAGGCCCAGCTGGAAACGACCTCGGTCCAGGCCCTGCGCATGGTCGGCGAGGTGCTGGCGCCCACCGAATTCCCCATCGTGATCGAGGGGCATACCGACAACGTGCCCATCCGCACCTCCCAGTACCCCTCCAACTGGGAACTGTCGGCGGTGCGGGCCACCACGGTGCTGCGCCTGTTCGTCGATGCCGGAGTGTCGCCGCAGCGCCTCACCGCCATCGGCTACGGCGAGCACCGGCCGGTGGAAAGCAATGACAGCCTGGAAGGCCGGGCGCGCAACCGACGCGTCTCGATCCTGATCGAGTCGGCCATCCCGCTCGAACCGGAGGCGCCTCCCCTGGCTCCGCCACCGGAGCAGCCCCAGGCCGCTGCCGTGGCCGGCCGTGGCGGTGTGGCCACTTCGCCTGCCGCCGCTTCGGCGGTGGGGGCCGCCCTGGGCGGAGGAGGGGGGCAACCGGGGCGCTGAAATCGAGAGAATCCGGGGCGGTCGGAGGCCCCGGGGAGCAGCGCAAATGACAACGCCCTCGCAAGAGGGCGTTTCCGTTGGGGCATCTAGTATCGCCGCCGGTCGCTTGCGCTGCCGCCGTTCAGATCGAATTCAGACCGAATCGATCAGGCGGCTGCCGGTGCCGGCCTGCTTCTGGCCGTCGGGACCATAGACACCGCTACCGGCCTGGTGCCGCTGGAGGAGCACCTGGAGGGCGCCGCTGGCCCCCTGCAGACGTTGGGAGATCAACTGGCCGTTGAGCCCATTCAATTCCTGGGCCTGGTGGGCGAGGGATTGCAGGCGTTCCCAGGCGGCGCGCATCTCCGCGGTACCGTGAGCTTCCAGGTAACCGTGGAAACCGGCGCGGTCATTGGTGAAGCCGGCGACCTGGAGCAGGTAGCGGCGTTCATCGGCGATGCGGTTGAGTTGCTGGACCAGGGGGTTCTTGGCGGCCACCAGGGCGTCCAGACTGTCGACCTGGCCGGCGGTGAGGGCGGCCTGCTCCTGTTGCAGCAAGGTGACGAACTGGCCGATGGCCGACTCCTCCTGACTCAGCAGGGCAGCGAATTCACCTGGTGTGGCGGCTGCGGGAGGCGTGGCAGTAGCCATTCGGACTGATCAGGCCTGACGGCCGGCCCGTTCCGGGCTGCCCTGGACCAGTTCCCGCGCGGTGGCGAGCAGGCGGTCGGCAATGGCGCCGGAATTGATGGAGAAGCGGCCTTCGCTGATGGCCTGGCGGATAGCGGCCACCCGGCCGGCGTCGAAGGGGCTGTCGCTGCTGGCGGCCTCTTCACTGCGGGACAGGCTGACGCGCACATCCTCGCCGGACGGCGCTTCCTCGGTACGGGTTTGCTGCCGGACGCGCGCGTCGCCGGCTGCGTAGCTGCCGGTGGTACTGGCCGGTGGGGTGGCAGAGGGTGAGATTTTCACGATGGGCCTCTGAAATAGTTTCCTAGCAAATCCTTCTATCGGCACAACGGCGAGAAACTTGAGGCCCTTTGTTATGCCGTTTTGCAAATCGCATTGCCGGGCCCGGGCATCAAGCAGATGCATCCGCTTGAATTGTAGCCGATTTCACCCACAGCGGGCGGGAACGGGGCGTTAAAAGCTGACTTCGACGATCCCGCCGGCACGGGCGGTGCCGCTGACGGTCTGGCCATTGGCTGTGCGCACCTGGGCGGGTTGGCCTTCTGCTGCGTTCGACAGGGCGGTGCCCTCGGCGCTCACCGAGAAGCCGGCCCCCTGGGACACCAGCTTGACTGGTTGGCCCTGGCGCACCACCAGCGGTGCGATCAACTGGTCGGCCCGGATCGGCTGGCCGGCGGCGATGGCGTTGCGCAGGCTTTTGCCCACTAGTTGCCCGGTATCGGTGACTACCCCGGCCGGCAGGGTGGCCAGGTCGCCGCTGGCCAGGGCCACGTCGGCGGCCTGGAGGGGCTGGTTGGGGGCCAGGGGGCGGGCCGATACCAGGTAATTGCCCATCACGCTGACGGTGACCGGCACGAACACGGTCCAGCCGGCCGGCGCGTTGCAGCGCACGCCCACGGTGGAGCGCCCCCACAGCCGGGCGCCGTTGGGCAGGAAAGCCTCGACGGCAGGGCAGGGGGTGAGTTGGGTACGCGGGTCCAGGGTGCCGATGCTGCTGCTGACCCGGCCGGGCAACCCCTGGGTCTGGGTTGCCAGGAAGCGGTCCACCGCGTTGTACACCACGGCCTCCACCCCGTTGCCCTGGGCATGTCCCGGCAGGGATGCCAGGGTTAACAGGAAGACGAGCAGCGGGGCGAGCAGACGAGGCATGGGATCGGCATCGGAGTGGCGGGGCAGGGCTATTGTGCCCCAGGGGCGGGCCCCCGGCAAAACTTGCCGGATGGCATGGGTAGGAGCGGTGCCGGCGGCATCGCCCGGGCCGTGACCCCGGCCCTGCACGGCGTTTCCCGGGGCTGGCGGAGCAAGAAGGGAGTTGGCATGAAATCCGCTAAGGAAAAGCCAGTCTTCTCCAGCGAGGTTTCCCGTGGTGGCCAGCAAACTCGATCAGCTCATCAACGTCCAGCGCCAGGCGCTCGGCGTGCGCTCCCAGCGCCAGCAGATCCTGGCGGCCAACATCGCCAACGCGGACACCCCCAACTACAAGGCCCGGGACATCGATTTCCAGTCGGTGTTCGCCGATGCGGTGGCCGGCAAGAGCCAGGATAGCGGCGTCGATCTGGCCCGCACCAACACTCGCCACTTGTCCGGCACCGGCAGCCCGTCGCCCTTCCCGGTGCTCTACCGCCGCGACGTGCAGTCGAGCGTGGACGGCAACACGGTGGACATGGACACCGAACGGGCCTCCTTCACCGACAACGCCCTGCACTACGAAGCCGCCGTGACCTTCATCTCCGGCCAGTTCCGCACCATGCAGTCGGCGATCCAGAGCAACAACGGCTGACCTTCGGCGCCCGCCAACGAACAGGAATAATCACCATGAGCATGTTGAGCGTCTTCAATATCGCCGGCAGCGCCCTGACCGCCCAGTCCATGCGCCTGAACACCGTGGCCAGCAACCTGGCCAACGCCGACTCCATGGTCTCGGCCAACGGCCAGCCCTACCGGGCCAAGCAGGTGGTGTTCGAAGCGGTGCCGATGGGCTCCACTCAGGCCTCCATGGGGGTCAAGGTGCAGCAGGTGGTGGAAAGCGCCGCCCCGGGCCGCCTGATCTACGACCCCCGCAGCCCGGCGGCCAACGCCGACGGCTACGTGACCATGCCCAACGTGGACGTGGTCGAGGAAATGACCAACATGATTTCCGCCTCCCGGTCCTACCAGACCAACGCGGAAGTCATGAATACCGCCAAGACTCTGCTGATGCGCACTCTCAATCTCGGCCAGTAAGCCGCGCATCCATACCCTGTTACGTAGGAGACCACCATGTCCACCGTCCAGTCCTCCACCGATCCCCTGGCTGCGTACAAAAGCGGCTCGTCGAGTTCGTCCGGATCGTCCGGGTCCAGCACGACCGCTTCCGACATGCAGACCACGTTCCTCAAGCTGCTCACCACCCAGCTGCAGAACCAGGATCCGCTCAACCCCATGGATAACGCCCAGATGACGTCCCAGTTGGCCCAGATCAACACCGTCAGCGGCATCGAGAAGCTCAACACCACCATGGCGCAGATGATGTCGTCCTTCGCGGACGCCCAGGGGGTGCAGAGCGCGGCCCTGCTCGGCAAGAACGTGCTGACCAGCGGCAACACCCTGGCGCTGGGCGAAAAGGGTGGGCTGGCCGGGATCGAGCTGGGCAGCGCCGCCGACAAGGTGATGGTCAATATCAAGGACTCTACCGGTCAGGTCGTGGCGACCGAGGAATTGGGCGCCAACGCCGCCGGCAGCTTCGCCTTCATCTGGGACGGCAAGGGGGCCGACGGCACGGCGATGCCCCAGGGCAACTACACCTTCGACGTGACGGCTTCCAAGAACGGCACCGCCGTGAAGGCCACTGCGCTGCAGCTTGGCACGGTAACTGCATTGGTTCGCACCAGTACCGGCTTCAATCTGGATCTGGGCAGCCAGCAGGTGGCGTTCTCCGACGTCCGCCAGATTCTCTAAGCCCCGAGCCCGTCCAGACCGGCAAAAAACGCCGGCAGCCCGGTAAAAACGATCAGTCAGGAGTTAGAACATGGCATTCCAACAAGGCTTGAGTGGACTCGCCGCCTCGTCCAAGGCGCTGGATGTGATCGGCAACAACGTTGCCAACGCGAGCACGGTCGGCTTCAAGGCGGCAAATGCCCACTTCGCCGATGTCTATGCCAACGCCCTCAACGGGGGCGGTGCGATGCAGGTGGGGATCGGCACCTCGCTGGCGGCGGTGGTCCAGCAGTTCACCCAAGGCAACATCACCACCACCAACAACCCGCTCGATATCTCGATCAACGGCAACGGCTTCTTCCGCATGAGCCAGAACGGGGCCATCACCTACACCCGCAACGGCCAGTTCCACCTCGACAACAGCAACTTCATCGTCAACGACCAGAACTACAAGCTGACCGGTTACCTGGCCGACGCTTCAGGCAACATCGCCGCCACCACGCCCCAGGAAATCCAGATCAGCGCCACCGACCTAGCGCCGGTGGCCACCGGCGCCAGTACCGGTACCGGCTTCAAGGGCGTCCAGGCGGTGGTCAACCTGGACTCCCGCTCCCTCGTGCCGAGCACCGCCTGGGCACCTACCGTGTCTCCGGGGCCTGCCGGGCTGGCGACCGTCAACGCCACGTCCTACACCTACTCGACCCCGGCCCAGATCTACGATTCCCTGGGCAATGCCCACACCATGACCTACTACTTCCTGCAGACGGCGACGCCCGGGCAGTGGCAGGTCTATGCCAACGTGGACGGTACCCAGTTCTCCAACGTGAACCTGGGGGCCGGTGCCGGCAACCCCATCACCCTCAACTTCGATACCAACGGCAAGCTCACCACCGCCATGCCGATCACCGGAGTGAGCGTGAACCTGGCGGGCATTACCGCTGACTTGACCGCTGCCGGGGTGAATAAGCCCAACGGCGCCACCACCCCCCTGGTGTTTGGCCTCGACTTCACCGGTACGACCCAGTTCGGGAGCACCAGTGGTACCAATACCGTCACTTCCGACGGTTACAGTTCGGGTCGCCTGGTGGGGCTGTCGGTGGGTTCCGACGGCATCGTCCAGGGACGCTACAGCAACGGCCAGGCCCGCAACCTGGCCCAGGTGGTGATGGCCAACTTCCAGAACCCCAACGGTTTGACCAGCCTGGGCAACAACCAGTGGGCCCAGACGTCCGCCTCCGGCCAGCCGGCCATTGGTACGCCTAATACCGGCAGCATGGGGGTGCTCCAGTCCAACTCGATCGAAGAGTCGAACGTGGACC
Organism: Oryzomicrobium sp.; assembly: GCF_021287045.1. Classification (GTDB taxonomy): domain Bacteria; phylum Pseudomonadota; class Gammaproteobacteria; order Burkholderiales; family Rhodocyclaceae; genus Oryzomicrobium. The sequence goes on from NZ_JAJTBG010000001.1 coordinate 310,176, forward strand.
TGACCGGCGAACTGGTGGCGATGATCACCCAGCAGCGCAACTACCAGGCCAACGCCCAGACCATCAAGACCCAGGATTCGATCATGAACACCCTGGTCAACCTGCGCTGATCGCCGTCCTGACCTGTAACCCGTAGCCAACCTCACCGACCTGACCGGATTCCATGGATCGCCTCATCTACACGGCCATGAGCGGCGCCAAGCATGCCTTCCTGCGGCAGGCCGGCGTGGCCAACAACCTGGCGAACGCATCCACCGTGGGCTACCGCAGCCAGGATCACCAGTTCCGCGCCGTACCGGTGCAGGGCGAAGGTGTGCCCACCCGGGCCTTCGTAGTGGATGCCTCGGTCAAGGATGTGTTCGACCAGGGCACCCTCAGCTACACCGGCCGCGCCCTCGACGTGGCCGTGCAGGGCCAGGGCTGGATCGCCGTCCAGGCACCCAACGGCCAGGAGGTCTATACCCGGGCTGGCAACCTGCAAGTCAGCGCCAACGGCCAGTTGCAGACGCCGGACGGCTATCCGGTGCTCTCGCCCAGCGGCCCGATCGCGGTGCCGCCGGACAACCGGGTGACCGTCGCTCCGGACGGCACGGTTTCGGTGGTACCCCAGTTCGGCACGCCCAACGTGACCGACTCGGTCAGCCAGATCAAGCTGGTGAACCCGGACCCCTCGACCCTGGAACGGGGCGCCGACGGCTTCTTCCGCCTGAAGAACGGCCAGCCGGCCGATGCCGACCCGAACGTGCGCCTGGCCCCGGAAACCCTGGAGGGGAGCAACGTGAACGTGGTGGACAGCATGGTCACCCTGATCTCCCTGTCCCGGCAGTTCGAGATGCAAGTGCAGATGCTGCAAAAAGCCGATACCAATGCCCGCAGCGCCGACCAGTTGCTCAGCCTGACCAGCTGACCGGCGCGATGAACAACTAGGAAGAATGCCCCGATGATCCGCTCACTCTGGATTGCACGGACCGGCCTGGATGCCCAGCAGACCCAGCTGGACGTGATTTCCAACAACTTGGCCAACGTCAGCACCAACGGCTTCAAGCGTTCCCGCGCGGTGTTCGAGGATCTGCTCTACCAGACCGTCCGCCAGCCCGGCGCCCAGTCGTCCCAGCAGACCCAGATTCCCTCAGGTTTGCAGATCGGCACCGGCGTGCGCCCCGTGTCCACCGCCCGCATCTTCACCCAGGGCAACCTGCAGCAGACCGGTAATTCGATGGACGTGGCCATCAACGGCAACGGTTTCTTCCAGATTCTGATGCCGGACGGCACCATCGCCTACACCCGGGACGGCTCGTTCCAGCAGGACAACCAGGGCCAGCTGGTCACCTCCAGCGGCTATCCGCTGCAACCCAACATCACCATCCCCTCCAACGCCCTGACCCTGACCGTCGGCAAGGACGGGGTGGTCAGTGTGACCCTGCCGGGCCAGACCAACGCCCAGCAGCTGGGGCAGATTCAGCTGGCCAGCTTCATCAACCCGGGCGGCTTGCAGAGCGTCGGCGAGAACCTGTTCCAGGAAACCGCCGCCAGCGGCGCCCCCCAGCCCAACATCCCGGGTACCAACGGCCTGGGCAGCCTCAACCAGAACTACGTCGAGACCTCCAACGTGAACGTGGCCGAGGAACTGGTGACCATGATCCAGACCCAGCGCGCCTACGAGATGAACACCAAGGTCGTCTCCACCTCCGATGCGATGCTGGGCCGCCTGACCCAGCTGTAAGGCTGAATCGCCACGACAAGGAAGAACGCCATGAACCTGCCCACCCTGCGCCGCGGCCTGCTGCTTGCCGCCGCCGGCGTCGCGGCCCTCCTGGCCGGCTGCGCCTCGGTGCCACCCACCAACATCCACCAGCCGATGACGGCCCGGCCCCAGCCCCGGGCGGAAATTGTTGCCGCCAACGGCAGCATTTACCAGAACGCCAATTTCCGCCCCCTGTTCGAGGACCGGCGCGCCCGCTTCGTCGGCGACACCATCACCATCAGCATCACCGAGAACACCAACGCCTCCACCAACCAGGCCACCAAGGCCACCCGCGACAGCAGCATCCAGGCGGCGGTGCCGACCCTGAACGGCCTGCCAGGCAAGAGCCTGATGGGTATGGGGTTGAATGCCACGTCCAACTCGGCGCTCAACGGCCAGGGGCAATCCAACAACACCAACGTGTTCTCCGGTACCATCACCGCCACGGTGATCGAGGTGTTGCCCAACGGCAATCTTCTGGTCTCCGGGGAGAAGCAGATCGCTATCGGCTCCCAGCAAGAGTTCGTGCGGCTTTCCGGTGTCATCAACCCGCTCTTCGTCGGTACCAACAATACCGTCGCCTCGTCCCAGGTGGCCGATGCGCGGATCGAGTACAAATCAACCGGCAGCATCAGCGAATCCCAGGTCATGGGCTGGCTGGCACGATTCTTCCTTAACGTATTGCCGTTCTAAGTCGACTCGTTGGGAGGGACCATGCGCGGTCCTCGCAGGTTTGTCCGCCGCTTCGCGGCCGTTTCACGCATTTCGTTCCTGGCCCTGGCCGTTTTTGCCGCCGCTGCGCCGGCTCACGCCGAGCGTATCAAGGACCTGGCCACGGTCCAGGGCGTGCGCAACAACCAATTGCTGGGCTACGGCCTGGTGGTCGGCCTGGACGGCAGCGGCGACCAGACCACCCAGACCCCGTTCACCGTACAGAGCCTGACCAACCTGCTGTCCCAGTTGGGGGTCAACCTGCCCACCACTGGCCAGCCGCCCCAGTTGCGCAACGTGGCGGCGGTGATGGTCACCGCCAACCTGCCGCCCTACGCCAAGGCGGGCCAGCAGATCGACGTCACCGTTTCGTCCATGGGCAACGCCAAGAGCCTGCGCGGCGGCACCTTGCTGATGACGCCGCTCAAGGGCGCCGACGGCCAGGTCTATGCCATGGCCCAGGGCAGCCTGGCCGTGGGCGGGGTGGGAGCGTCCGCCTCCGGGTCGAGCGCCCAGATCAACCATCTGTCGGCCGGGCGCATTCCCGCCGGCGCCACCGTCGAACGGGAAGTGCCTTCCGCCGTGGGGCAGGGGGGCTACATCCATTACGAACTCAATACCGCCGATTTCGACACTGCTCGGCGCATCGTCGATGCCATCAACCGGGAAGTCGGTCCCGTGGCCCAGGCCGTGGACGGCCGCCAGATTCGGGTGTCCGCCCCGGATGATCCCAACGCCCGCATCGCCTTCCTCGGCCGCATCGAGAACCTGGATGTGAAGCCGGCCATGCTGCCGGCCAAGGTGATCGTCAATTCCCGCACCGGCTCGGTGGTGATGAACCAGACCGTGCGCATCGACCCCTGCGCCGTGGCCCACGGCAACCTGTCGGTGGTGATCGGCACCCAGAATTCGGTGAGCCAGCCCAATGCCTTCTCCCAGGGGCAGACCGCCGGCGTGAGCAATTCGGATGTGCAGATCAAGCAGGACGGCACGGCCCTGATCAACCTCAAGGGTGGCGCCAACCTGGCCGACGTGGTCAAGGCGCTCAACACCCTGGGGGCCAAGCCCCAGGACATGCTGGCCATCCTCCAGGCCATGAAGGTGGCGGGGGCTCTGCGCGCCGAGCTGGAAATCATCTAAGACCGGGGCCGCGCCATGAAGGCTTACGATCCGTCGACCCAGCAGCTCATCGGCGACCCGCGCACGCTGCAACAGCTCAAGAGCCAGGCCGCCAAGGATCCCAAGGCAGCCCTCAAGGCCACGGCCCAGCAGTTCGAGGCCCTGTTCCTGCAGCAGGTGCTGAAGAGCATGCGCGACACCCTGCCCAAGGACGGCCTGTTCGATAACGACACCACCCGGCTCTACACCAGCATGCTCGACCAGCAGCTGGCCCTGCGCCTGGCCACCTCGGGCCAGGTTGGGCTGGCCAAGGTGATCGAGCAGCAGCTCAGCCGCAACATGGGCGTCCCCCCGTCCGCCCTGGAGAACGGCGAGGCGGCCGATGCCGCCGCCGGCAAGGTGCCGACGCCGGCACAGTTGCTCGAATCCCTGCAATCCGGCGTGGATGGCGTCCAGGCCAATCCGGGGTTGCAGACCAAACTGGCGGCTGCCTTGCAGTCCCTGACCAATGAGCAGCAGCGCAACCGGCTGCTGGCGGCAGATCGTACGGCAAATATTGCCACGGCGACGCCTTCGGCCTTGCCGGCCGCAGCCCAAGCCGCGGCCGACGGGCGGGGCGACGCCACCGCCCGGGATTTCGTCGCCCGCATCTGGCCCCATGCTGCCGAGGCCTCCCGGGCCACCGGGGTGCCCACCCATTTCCTGGTGGCCCATGCCGCCCTGGAGTCGGGCTGGGGCCGGGGCGAAATCCGCCGCCCGGACGGCTCGCCGTCCTTCAACCTGTTCGGCGTCAAGGCCGGCAAGAGTTGGCAGGGCGGCGCCGTGGAGGTTAACACCACTGAATACGTGGGCGGACAGCCCCAGCAGGCCCGGGAAAAATTCCGCGCCTATGGCTCCTACGCGGAGGCCTTCCGCGACTACGCGGCACTGCTGCAGCGTCCCCGTTTTTCCGGGGCCTTGAACGCGACCGATGGCACAAGTTTTGCTGCATCACTGCAGCAAGCCGGATATGCCACCGACCCCATGTACGCGGACAAGCTCAACCGCATCATCAACGGTGCCACGCTGCGCCAGGCCCTCGCGGGCTAGCCTGCCACCGTTCTCGGTATCCGTCCGGCTCAACTTTTTCTGAATCTGGCCGTTACTCTAGGTCAGTCGGGAGTTTGCCATGACAGGTATCTTCAGTATCGGGCTGACCGGCATCAATGCCGCCCAGTACGGTCTTCTCACCACCTCGCACAACATCACCAACGCCAACACCGACGGGTACAACCGTCAGGTGATCTCGCAGGCGACCAACATCCCCCTGCCCACCGGGGCTGGCTTCGTCGGCCAGGGCACGCACGTGGCGACGGTGCAGCGGATGTACAACCAGTTCCTGTCCCAGCAGGTGATGCAGGCCCAGACTTCCGCCAACGAATACAACACCTACTACAAGCAGGTATCCCAGGTGGACAACCTGCTCGGCGACAGCAACGCCGGCCTGTCCTCGGCCCTCCAGGGCTTCTTCTCCGGCGTCCAGCAGCTGGCGTCCAAGCCGGGCAACTCCACCGTGCTGGCCACCATGGTGTCCTCGGCCCAGACCCTGGCGAGCCGTTTCCAGACCATGGAAAACCAGCTCAACCAGCTGTACCAGGGGACCAACCAGCAGATCACCGACACGGTCAACAAGATCAATTCCTACGCCACCCAGATCGCCAAGCTCAACGAGAGCATCACCATGGCGCAGGCGTCCACCAACCAGCCGCCCAACGACCTGCTCGACCAGCGCGATCAGTTGATCTCCCAGCTGAACCAGGAAATCCGGGTCACCACCGTGACCCAGAGCGACGGTTCCCTGTCGGTGCTGATAGGCTCCGGCCAGCAACTGGTAGTGGGGCAGCAGGTGAGCCAGCTGACCACCCAGCCATCCCAGGACGATCCGACCCGCATGGCGGTGGCTCTGCAGACCGGCAGCGTGAACATGGAGTTGCCCGAGTCTCTGCTTTCCGGCGGCAACCTGGGAGGCTTCCTGTCCTTCCGTTCCGGCGCCCTGGACGATGCACGCAATACCCTGGGCCAGCTGGCGGCCAGCGTGGCGCTTACCTTCAACGCCCAGCAGGCCCTGGGTCAGGACCTTCACGGCAATGTGGCCGGGGACGTCGGCTTCGCCTCCCAGTTGTTCCAGATTTCCGACCCCAAGGTCATCCGCAATTCCACGTCGTCCAATACGGCGGTGCTGTCGGCGAGCTTCCAGGCGCCCCAGAACTCGAACGGCAATTTCAGCACCCAGCTGACCTCCAGCGACTACGAGCTGCAGTTCGGCACTGGCGGTGCCTACACGGTGGTGCGCCTGTCCGATAATTCCCAGGTGGCTTCCGGCACCGTATCCGGGGCGCCGCCGACCAATGTCAGCTTCGACGGCGTGCAGTTGAGCATCACCACCGCCGGCCTGAACGGCGACCGCTTCACCATCCAGCCCACCAAGGAAGTGGCGCGCAACTTCGCCGTCAATTCGGCGGTGATCGGCGATCCCAGCCTGGTGGCGGCGGCTGCGCCGATCCGGGCTTCGGCCGCCCTGACCAACACTGGCGATGCCACCATCACCCAGGGCAGCGTGGGCACGGGGTACACCCTGCCGACCACGCCCCTGACCCTGTCGTACACCAATACCCCGAGCTCGGGGCTGACCGGCTTCCCGGTGGGTTCCACCATCTCGGTGACCGACGCCAGCGGCAACACCACGACCACCACCATTGCCGCCGCCACCGACGTGGTGGCCTTCGGCTCCGGCAACACCATCACCATCAATGGCCCCACGGTCAATGCGGTGAGCTTCAGCGTCAGCGGCACCCCCAAGGCCGGCGACCAGTTCACCTTGCAAAAGAACGTCGCCGGGGTGGCCGACGGCCGCAACGCCAACCTGATGGGTCTGCTGCAGACTCAGCAGACCATGACCGGTTCGGGCAACGGCGGCGGCCTGACCACCTTCCAGGATTCCTACGGCGCCCTGGTGGCCCGGGTGGGCACCAAGACCAACGAGGTCAAGGTCATGGGCGATTCCCAGAGCGCCCAACTGGCGTCGGCCCAGTCATCCCAGCAGTCCCTGTCGGGGGTGAACATGGACGAAGAGGCGGCCAACCTGATCAAGTACCAGTACATGTACCAGGCATCGGCCAAGATGCTGCAGGTGGGTAGCACCATCTTCGACACCATCCTGTCGATCGGAAGATAAGGAACAGGGTAGGGGGGGCGACGATGCCTTCCCCGGCCCCCAAGGAGAACACCATGCGCGTTAGTACCGCCCAGCTCTACGATGTCGGTATCACCGGCCTGCAGCGCAATCAGTCGTCCCTGTTGAACACCCAGAACCAGCTGTCCACCGGCAAGCGGGTGATCAATCCTTCCGACGATCCGGTGGCCTCCGCCCGGGCGCTGGTGCTGGGCCAGTCCCAGAACGTCAACAGCCAGTACCTGACCAACCAGAAAGCGGCCAACAGCCAGTTGCAGCTCGTCGAAGGTACGGTGGGGTCCCTCAACGACCTGCTCCAGTACATCCGCAGCCAGGCCGTGGCGGCCGGCAACCCGGCCCTGACCAATTCCGAGCGCCAGTCGATGGCCTCCGACCTGGAGTCGCGCTTCCAGGATCTGCTGGGCATCGCCAACAGCCAGGACGGCACCGGCCAGTACCTGTTTTCCGGCTTCCAGGGCCAGACCAAGCCCTTCGCGGTGACGTCCACCGGCGCCGTGCAGTACCAGGGCGACGACGGCCAGATTTCGGTGCAGGTGTCTTCTTCGCGCCAGATCGCCATCACCGACGCGGGCAGCGACCTGTTCATGCGTATCCGCCAGGGCAACGGCAGCTTCGCCACCGCCACCAGCGGCAACACCTTCAATGCCCCCACCAACCAGAACCTGGGCACCGGGGTGATCGACCAGGGCAGCGTGCTCGATCCGACCAAGTGGAATGCGGCGACCAACTCGGGCAGCTTCTCCGTCAAGTTCGCCCGGGACTACACCGCCTCGCCGCCCACCACCACCTACGACATCGTCGACACCACCAGCAACACGTCGATCTTCACCGGTGCGGCGCCGTCGGCCACTGGTCCGCTGCCGGGCGGTACCTTCGTGCCGGGGCAGACCCTCACGCTGGCCGGCCCCAACGGCGGGGCCCCGGTGGATTACGGCGCATCGATCACCATCACCGGCCAGCCTGAGGACGGGGACACTTTCTCGATTTCGCCGAGCAAGAGCAACCAGGACATCTTCCAGACGGTCCAGAGCTTCATCAACCTGCTCAAGAACCCGCCCACCCAGGGAACATCCCAGAACGTCACCCACAGCAACCTGGGGGCCACGGCCACCGGCTACAACATCAATGGCAGCGGCACCACCGAGTTCGCCAACCAGTTGGGCGGGATCATCTCCAACCTGGACCAGGCCCTCGACAAGGTGAACACGGTGCGGGCCTCCCAGGGTTCGCGCATGAACGAACTCGATTCCCTGACCTCCGCCGGCCAGGCTATGGATACCCAGTACCAGTCCTCGATCTCGGACCTGGTGGATGTGGACTACTACAGCGCCATCTCCCAGCTTTCCAAGCAGTCGGTGCAACTGGAAGCCGCCCAGAAGGCCTTTGTACAGATCACCAGCCTGGGGCTGTTCAAGCTGCTCTGATTGCTCTGATGGCGCCTTCTATTCTCTCCGCCTGTCGCCTGTGGCTGCTTGCCGCAGGCGCGGGCAGCCTGCTGGCCGGGTGCAGTTCCATTACGGGGACCTATCCGCGCTCGTCCCCCATCGTTCCCCAGGCCAGCATCCAGGTGACGGCCAGCCAGGCCTATACCTTCGAGCAGATCGCCACCACGGCGGGCGTGGCTGCCATTCTTTACGTCGTCTACGATCCCCTCGCGCCCAACTGGACCATCCAGGAAACGCGCCTTGACGACCGCACCTACCGGATGGCCTTCAAGCTCAAGCGCTTCCACATCGGCGGGTCCGGCGAGGTGTCCCAGATCTTCCGCCGCCGCGCCGAGCAGTTGCGGCGCGAGACCGGGGCCCTGACCTACCGGGTCCTGGACTACTCGGAAGGCATCGAATCGGGCACGCCCCAGGCCCAGCGCGTCGCCGAAGGCACGGTGGAATTGGTGGCAGGCGCCTTCCCCCTGGCCGAGCCGGTGTCGGCGCCCACCACCCCGCGCTCCAACTTCTACCGCGACTGAGTCGACTTCCGGCGGCGCCAGCCGAGCGGGGGCGCGTACGCCTCAGGGCTTGAACAGCAGCAGCGAGGCGCTGATCGACTGGTCGATCAACTGCATCAGCGGCGCCACCATCGAGGGCAGGGACAGGCCCAGCAGCACCATGCCCATGGCCAGGGTGATGGGAAAGCCCACGGCGATCAGGTTGAGCTGGGGGGCCGCCCGGGACAGTACCGCCAACGCGATGTTGGTGATCGACAGGGCCACCACCACCGGCAGGGCCAGCAGCAATCCTCCCGAGAACATCAGCCCGGCGAAGCGGACCAGGTTCAGCCACGAATCCGGGTGGGGAAAGGGCGAGAACACCGGAATGCGGACGAAGCTCTCGGCCAGGGTGGCGATCATCGTCAGGTGGCCGTTGAGGGACAGGAACACCAGCAGGGCGAACAGGTTGATGAACTCGGTCACTACCGCCGTGTTGGCCGACGAGTGGGGGTCGTAGAAGGTGGCGAACGACAGGCCCATCTGAAAGCCGATGAATTCGCCGGCCACGGCGATGGCGGCAAAGGCGATGCGCATGGCGAAACCCAGGGTGACGCCGATCAGAATCTGCTGGCCGACCAGCATCAGTACCACCAGAGAATTGGGCTCCAGGGGGGCGGGCGGCGGCGGCAGCAGGGGATGCAGCCCCAGGGCGACGGCCATGCCGAAGATCAGCCGGATGCGGCGCGGCAGGGCCGCGCTGGAGAACACCGGAGCCACGAAGACCAGCGCCAGCACCCGGGTCAGGGGCAGGAAGAACGACAGGATGAAGGCGTTCAGCTCGGCGCTGGAGATGGTGAACATGGGGGCGCGGGCGGAAGCGAGGAGCGCGGACCGCTCCCTCAGCCGATCAGCTGGGGAATGGCGCTGAACAGGCGGGTGATGAAGTCCACCGCCGTTTGCAGCATCCAGGGGCCGGCGATGATCAGGGTGGCGAACATGGCCAGCACCTTGGGCACGAAGGACAGGGTGGTCTCGTTGAGCGAGGTGGCAGCCTGGAAGATGCTGATCAGCAGGCCCACCACCAGGGCCACCAGCAGCAGGGGGCCGGACAAGAGGATGGTGGCCTCGACTGCCTGGCGGCCGATTTCGACGACGGTGCCCGTATTCATGGCGCGAAGCTCTTCACCAGGGAACCCAGGACCAGGTGCCAGCCGTCGGCCAGCACGAACAGCATCATCTTGAAGGGCAATGCCACCATCACCGGCGACATCATCATCATGCCCATGGACATCAGGGTGGCGCCCACCACCATGTCGATGACCAGGAAGGGGATGAAGATGATGAAGCCGATCTGGAAGGCGGTCTTCAGCTCGCTGGTCACGTAGGCCGGCACCAGGATGCGCATCGGCACTGCCTCGGGGGATTCGATGCGCTCGACCTTGGCGAAGCCGGCGAACAGGGCGATGTCCGCCTCCCGGGTCTGGCGCAGCATGAACTGCTTCATCGGCACCGAAGCCCGTTCCATCGCCTGGGGAAAGGTGATCTTGTTCTCGGACAGGGGCTGGTAGGCGTCCTGGTACACCTTCTCGAAGGTGGGGGCCATGACGAAGAAGGTCAGGAACAGGGACAGGCCGATCACCACCTGGTTGGGCGGCGCCATCTGCAACCCCATGGCCTGGCGCAGCATCGACAGTACGATGACGATGCGGGTGAACGCCGTCATCATCAGCAGCGCCGCCGGGATGAAGGTCAGGGAGGTGAGGAAGAGAAGGGTCTGGATCGACAGCGAATAGTTGGTGCTGCCGCCCGGTCCCGGGCTGCTGGTCAGGGCCGGCACGCTCTGGGCCAGCACAGGGGCGGCCGCCAGGACCAGCAGGCCGAAAACGGCCACCAGTAGCGCCTTTCCAGGGAGGGGGCGTGAAGATGCCCTATTGGCGCGGGGTTTGGCGGGGAGGGGGTCAGGAACGGGGTTGGCCATGACGGCGGTCGACGAATTCTTTGAGTTTGGCGGCGAACGGCGGAAGCAGTTCGGGGGCGGGCGGCGCTTCGCCCTTGGGCAGGGTGTGCAGGGCGACGATGCCTTGGGGGGTGATTCCCAGCACCAGCCAGGTATCGGCCACCTCGACGATCACCAGCCGTTCCCGGGTGCCCAGGGGCAGGGCCGCCACCACCCGCATCAGCCCGCCCCCCAGGCCGCGCTGGCCCTGGACCTTGCGCAGCCAGTAGGCTGCGGCCATCAGCAGAGCCAGCACCAGGATCAGGCCGAGCAGGGCCTGGAGCAGGCTGCCGGCCCCCAGGGGGGAGGCGGAACCCAGGACCATGGTGGGGGCGGATGGCGCTGCAGTCACCGGAACCGGGTTTGCCGCCGGCGCCGCCTGGAGCGTGGGAGCCGCCGCCGGAGGTGGGGCGCCATCCTCGGCCAGGGCCCGGGTCAGGGGCATGGCCAGCAGCAGGGTCAGGCAGAAGCGGGGGAAGAGGCCGAGGCGCAGGCGGGACACGGTGGTGGGCGGAAAGTGTGCGGAAAAGGTGGGGCGGTAAAAATTGCCGCCCGGCGATCTCCGGATCCCGTGTCGGCGGCATGCCGAAGCGCCCTATGGTAATCGAAGCGGGGGCAATAAAAAACCGCCCGGGTGGGCGGTTGCCGGGAGCGGGCGCCGGTCAGCGGCCCAGCTTCCGCATGCGTTCGGAGGGGGTGATGATGTCGGTGAGGCGGATACCGAACTTGTCGTTGACCACCACCACCTCGCCTTGGGCGATCAGGGTGCCGTTGACCAGCACATCCATGGGCTCGCCGGCCAGGGCATCGAGTTCGACCACCGAGCCGTGGGCGAGCTGGAGCAGGTTCTTGATGGTGATCTTGGTGCGGCCGAGTTCGACGGTGAGCTGGACGGGAATGTCCAGGATCATGTCGAGTTCCTTCATCATCCCGTTCTTGGCCGGCTCTTCGCCGAAGGACGGGAAGATGGCCGCCGGTTGGGCGGGAGGGGCGCTCGGTGCCGCCGCCTCGTCGACGACGGCTTGTTCGGCCATGGCGGCCGCCCAGTCATCCTCGCTGATCTGGTCGCCGCCGGCGTCCGGATTTTCCTGATTGCTATCCACGTTGTCTTCCAAATCAGCCATGTTGGTCTCCCGTGTCGTTGGAGGAGGAGGCCTGTAAAGGGGCGAGCAGGTCGGCGTTGACGAAGCCATCGACCTTCAGGGCGTACTGGCCACCCTGCTGTCCGTAGCGGCAGGTCATGACCGGCACGCCGTCCACGGCGGCGGTGATCTTTTCCGGGATGTTCACGCCGATCACGTCACCGGCCTTCATCTGCAGCACTTCGCGCAGGGTCACCCGGGCGTTGGCCAGGGTGGCCACCAGCTCCAGTTCCGCCCCCTGCAACTGGCGGCGCAGGGTGGCGACCCAGCGCTTGTCGGTGGACAGGTGGTCGCTCTGCATGGTGCTGTAGAGCAGATCTCGAATCGGCTCCAGCATCGAGTAGGGGAAGCAGATGTGCATGTCCGCCGCCGCGCCGCCGAATTCCAGGGTGAAGGTGGTGGACACCACGATCTCCGAGGGGGTGGCGATGTTGGCGAACTGGGAGTTCATCTCCGAGCGCACGTACTCGAACTTGAGTTCCTGCACCGGCTTCCACGAGCGCTCGTATTCGCCGAACACCACGCCGAGCATGCCCTGGATGATGCGCTGCTCGGTGGGGGTGAAGTCGCGGCCCTCGACCCGGGTGTGGAAGCGGCCGTCGCCGCCGAACATGTTGTCCACCACCAGGAACACCAGGTTGGGGTCGAACACCACCAGGGCCGTGCCGCGCAGGGGCTTGGCCAGCACCAGGTTGAGGTTGGTGGGCACCACCAGGTTGCGGATGAATTCGCTGTACTTCTGCACCCGGATCGGCCCCACCGACACCTCGGCGTTGCGGTGCATGTAGTTGAACAGGCCGATGCGCAGGTAGCGGGCGAAACGCTCGTTGACCAGTTCCAGGGTCGGCATCCGCCCGCGGACGATGCGCTCCTGGGTGCCCAGGTTGTAGGCGCTGATGCCGCCCGTCGGAGCCTCGACGACCTCCGGCTCGTCGGATTCCCCGGTGACGCCCTTGAGCAGAGCGTCGACCTCTTCCTGGGAAAGGAAATCCTGGGCCATGGTGAGCGTGTCCGGTGAGTGGGCGGCGTGGGGGCGTTGAAAGCCGGGTTACTGGATGATGAACGAGGTGAACAGCACTTCCTTCACCGGGGTCTCGGCTTTCTTGCCCTTGACCGGCGGATCCAGAATCTCATTGATCGTGTAGCGCAATTCTTCAGCGAGCTGTTCCTTGCCTTCCTTGCTGGTCAGCTCGGAGGCCTTCTTCGACGACAGCAGCAGGGTGATCTGGTTGCGCAGCTTGGGCATGAAGACCTTCATCTTCTCGCCATCGGCCACGTCTTCCAGTTCCACCGAGATGCCGACCTGCAAGTACTGGTCACCCTGCTCGGGCACCAGGTTGACGGTAAAAGTTTCCAGGGCCTGGAAGACAGGAGCATGGGCCTCCTTTTTCTTCTTCTTCGGCTTTTCCTGCTGCACCACGTCCTCGTCGTCGTCGCTGTGGTCCGACTGCTTGAGCAGGAGGAAGGCGCCGCCGGCAAGGACGACCACCAGGATGGCGGACAGCAGGATGATCAGCAGTTTCGCGTTGCTCTTCTTCGGCGCGGCTTCGGCGGCCTTGGCTTCGGTCTTGGCCATGCACTCTCCCTAGATGGCGGTCGTTATGCGGTGGGGGGGGGGGCGGGAATCGCGGCGCCGGCGCCAGGTCGCATCGCTTTTCAGGTCATAACGGCCCGATCGGGGCGGACCTGAATGGCATGGCGGAAAAAAGCGCGCGTGTTGTCCGGATCGGTCAGCCTCCTCAGGCAAACGTATCCACCAGGCCGACGCCTTGCTGGATTGCGCCGGAGCGCCCGGAAATTCCCTCGGCGCCTAGTATAGCAGCGCCCTCGCCGCCATCGCCGCCGCCCCCGAAGCGCCCCGAGCCGGCGCCGCCGAAGTTGCGGGCATTTTGTTGTTGCTGCTGCTGTTGCTGCGCCATCTGCTGCTGGGCCATCGACGATTCGCTGCCCACGTTGGTCTGGCCCAGGGAGACGCCGGCGGCGGTCATCATGTCGCGCAGGCGGGGCAGAGCGGCCTCGATGGCCTCGCGCACCTCGGCATGGGGCGAAATGAAGGTGGCCGTGGCCTTGGAATCGGGCCCCATGTGGATGCTGACTTCCACGGGGCCGAGCTGGGGCGGATTGAGGGTCAGCTGGGCGCTCTGCTGGTCCTGCTTGACCATCCACACCACCTTCTGGCTGAAGTCTTCGCCCCAGCGGGCATCGCGCACCGGGGTCTGCACGGCGGCGGTGTTGGCGGGGGCCTGCTGATGGGTCTGCTGCGTCGTGTGGGGCGCCACCAGCGGAGCCGTTGCGCCGTCCTGGCTGGCGAGTTTGGTATCCGCATCCTGCAAGGCGGCAGAGAAGGCGGCATTTTTTGCCGCCTTGCCGTCCGCACCCAGGTTGAGCACGGAGTTGCCTTCGGCCGGAGCTGCCTGGCCATCGCCCGGGGTGCCGGTCACGACGGTGAGGCCGGCGTCGGATTTGCCCTTGCCCTCCACCGGGGGCGGCGTGTTCGGCGTCTGCGGCACCAGGCTGGCGGCCGCCTGCAGGCCGGCCATGAAGGCGGCCGGGTCGGTGGCGCTATCGTCTTCGCTGCTGTCGGCCTTGGCCGGCTTGAGCGTGCCGGCAGGGACTTCGATGGCCTGGGCCGAGTTGCCGCGCAACTGGGCGATCAGGGCGGACATGAAGTCGCCCTTGGGCCCGCTGGTGGTGGCGGCCGCATCCTCGTTGGCGCTGGCAGCCGGCGTGGCATTGGCCGCGGCCTGGGCAGGCGGCGGAACGACCTTGGCGATGGCGGTTGCGGTGGCGACGGAAATTCCCATGAAAGCCTCGTGCCCGGACAGGCGCAGTTTTTGTCATGGGTTTTTAGCAAGGGCCATGCCAATGGTTGGCCTTGCGGTAGGCGTGTTTGCGGATGGGCTATTCGGGCTTGCTGCGGCGGGCGGCGAATTCGTCCTGGAATTTCTGTTCCCGCTTGTTTTCGCGCAGCTGCTCGCCGGCCTGACGCTGCTGGTAGAGGGTGTCGATGGCCTTGAGCTTGTTGCGCTGTTGCAGCCAGGCATCCTGGCCTTCGGCGGTGCGCTGCTCCGAGGTGGTCACCGTGGCGCGCTGCTGGGCGATGGCCTGGTCGATGCGGTCGATGAAGCTCTGGTAGTTGCGCAGGCTGGTCAGGGACAGCCCGTTGCTGCTGGCATTGCGGAAGCGGGTGACATATTCCTCCCGATACTGCATCAGCAGCTGCAATTTGGACTTGGCGTCCTGCTCGGCCGATACCAGGGTGCCCAGGATGCGGGTGGCGTCGTCGACCCGCTCTTGCATCAGGGCGATCAGAGGTTGGAGGGAGGCGGCTTTGGCCATGGCGTCAGAAGGCGGTTGCGAACGTAATAAGGTGCCAGGACATTAGCTTAGTCCTCCGACGGCCGAGGTCAAATTCAGCTGCCGGGGAAGAGCTGGGCCAGCCGGGCGATGCTGTCCGCGTAGCTGGCCTGTTCGGAAAGGCTTTGTACCAGGAAGGCTTCGAGCTGAGGGAAAGCGCTCACCGCCTGGTCGAGCAGCGGGTCCGAGCCCGGGGCGTAGGCGCCCACAGCGATCAGATCCCGGGAGCGCTGGTAGCGCGAGAACAACTGCTTGAAGCGCCGCACGTAGTCGAACTGGCTTTGCGGGATCAGGTTCACCATGGCCCGGGAGATGGATTGTTCGATGTCGATGGCAGGGTAGTGGCCCGCATCCGCCAGGTTGCGGTTGAGCACGATGTGGCCGTCCAGGATGGCCCGGGCCGAGTCGGCGATGGGGTCCTGCTGGTCGTCGCCCTCGGCCAGCACGGTGTAGAAGGCGGTGATCGAACCGCCGCCCTCGGGGCCGTTACCGGCCCGTTCCACCAGCTGGGGCAGCCGGGCGAATACCGAGGGCGGATAGCCCCGGGTCACCGGCGGCTCGCCGATGGCCAGGGCGATTTCGCGCTGGGCCATGGCGTAGCGGGTCAGGGAATCCATGATGAGCAGGACCTGGTGGCCCTGATCGCGGAAATATTCGGCCAGGGTGGTGGCGTAGGCGGCACCCTGGAGGCGCATCAGGGGGCTGGTGTCGGCGGGGGCGGCCACCACCACCGAGCGGGCCCGGCCTTCGTCGCCGAGGATGTGCTCGATGAATTCCTTCACTTCCCGGCCCCGTTCGCCGATCAGCCCGACGACGATGATCTCGGCCTCGGTATAGCGGGCCATCATGCCGAGCAGCACCGATTTGCCCACGCCGGAGCCGGCGAACAGGCCCATCCGTTGGCCTCGGCCGACGGTGAGCATGCCGTTGATGGCGCGCACCCCCACGTCCAGGGTCTGGGTGATGGGGGCCCGGGACATGGGGTTCACCGGGCGGGAGTGCAGCGGGCGCATGGTTTCGGCCTGGAGCGCCCCCTGGTTGTCGAGGGGGCGGCCGGCACCGTCCACCACCCGGCCGAGCATGGATTCGCCCACAGGCACCAGCTTGGTCTTGTCGGCGGCGCGGCGGCGCATCAGGCGCGGCTGGTCGAGCCGGGGGGGCGGGATGGTGCTTTCATACGGCGCCACCCGGGCGCCGGGGGATAGGCCGTAGATGTCGTCGGAGGGCATCAGGAACAGCTTTTCGCCGTGAAAGCCCACCACTTCGGCCTCCACCGGAGTGCTGCCGACGGGCATGATCTTGGCCGAACTGCCCAGGGGCAGCTTCAAGCCTGCGGCTTCCATCACCAGGCCGTTGATACGGGTCAACTTGCCGGACACCAGCAGGGGCGTGGCCGTATCCAGATTCTCCCGGCATTGGGAGAGGAACTGTCTCAGGTCGGCGTGGCGCTCTTCCGGCGGCCGTTGCTGGGCCTGGATCGGCTCCGTGGCCGGGGTCACCTCGGCCTGGGGAAGGTCGTCGGGATGCTCCACCGCCGGCCTCAGTCGAGCCAGTCCCGCTGTAGGCCGATGGCCTCCAGGGTGCGCTTCCAGCGCGATTCCAGACTGCCTTCCACCTCGCTGTTGCCGGCCTCGACCTTGCAGCTGCCGGCCTGGACGGTCATGTCTTCGATGATGCGCCAGCCGGCGTGTTGCAGTTGCTCGCCCAACTGGTCGCGCACCAGAGCGGCGTCGTCCGGATGCAGGTGGAGCACCGGGCGCTCGGCGTGAGGCAGGGCTACCAGGGCTTCCCGCACCACGGGCAGGAGCAGTTCGGGCTTGACGCGCAGGGATTGGCGAATCACCTGGCGGGCCACTTCCAGGGCTAGGGCTAGCACGTCGTCGGCCACGGCCTGGTCCAGTCCCCGGGCGGCGCTGTCGAGGTGCTCGGCCAGGGCGGCGAAGCGTTCCGCCTGGGTGCGCACTTCCGCCAGTCCTTCAGCCTGGCCGGCGGCGTGGCCTTCGCCGTAGCCCTGGGCGTAGCCTTCGCCGTGGCCTTGTTCCCGGCCCTCGGCATAGCCGGCGGCATGGCCCGCCTGGCGGGCTTCTTCATGGATGCGTTCGAGTTCTTCGGCGGTAGGCAGCGGCGTGACCGGCAGATGGGAGTCGGGCAGCTCGTGGGATTCCACCGTCGTCGGCGCGGCCGGCGGGGCGTCGAAGGCGGCCAGCTCGTACTTTTCGTAGGCGGTGAGCTTTTCTTTGGGGATGTAGTGGTCGGCCATGGATCAGGAGCGGGACTGCGGCTACGGCTGCGGCGGGTGGCGGGTCAGACGAACTGGTCGTCGCCCTTGCCGCCCATGACGATCTGGCCTTCGTCGGCGAGGCGCCGGACGATCTTGAGGATTTCCTTCTGTTCCGCCTCCACTTCGGAGAGGCGCACCGGCCCCTTGGCTTCCAGGTCCTCGCGCAGCATTTCGGCGGCGCGCTGGGACATGTTCTTGAAAATCTTCTCGCGCAGGGTTTCCGAGGCGCCCTTGAGGGCGAGGATGAGGGAGTCGGACTGGATTTCGCGCAGCAGCAGCTGGACCGAGCGGTCGTCCAGGTCGTTGAGGTTCTCGAAGACGAACATCTCGTCGAGGATCTTCTGGGCCAAGTCCGGATCGTACTCGCGGATCGAGTCGATGACCGAGGTCTCGTTGGCGGTTCCCATGAAGTTGAGGATTTCGGCCACGGTGCGCACCCCGCCCATGGCTGCCTTCTTGACGTTGGCCGAGCCGGAGATGAGGCTGAGCATGACGTCGTTGAGCTCCTTCAGGGCGATCGGCTGCACCCCTTCCAGGGTGGCGATGCGCAGCACCACGTCGTTGCGCAGGCGGTCGGTGAAGTAGGAGAGGATCTCGCTGGAGTGGTCGTGCTCCAGGTGGACCAGGATGGTGGCGATGATCTGGGGATGCTCGTTCTTGATCAGGTCCGCCACCGTCGGGGCGTCCATCCACTTCAGCCCTTCGATGCCGTTGGTCTCGCCGCCCTGGAGGATGCGCGAGATCAGGTTGGTGGCCTTGTCGTCGCCCAGGGCCTTGGTCAGCACGCTGCGGATGTAGGCGTCGGTATCGACGTGCAGCGATGCTTGCTCCGAGACGATGGCGTGGAATTCCTCAAGCACCTGCTCGATGCGCGCCCGGGGTACCGACTTGAGGCCGGCCATGGCGTGGCCGAGTTTCTGCACCTCCCGGGGGCCCAGGTGCTTGAGCACCTCGGCGGCACTTTCCTCGCCCAGGGCGATGAGCAGGATGGCGCTCTTTTCAACGGCTTCGTCAGTGGCTGCCATGGGGCGTTATCGGGAAGGGGAGGGCGTCGCTCAGACGCCGCCACCCATCCAGTCCTTGATGATGTTGGCCACGGCCTTGGGATTCGCCTTGGCCAGTTCGCGGGCTTCGGCCAGCTTCTGCTCGAAGGGGTTGATCTGGACGATGGTGCCGTCCTCGTCCTCGATGGTTTCCATGCCGGGTTCCTCGTCTTCCTCCTCCTCGGCGGGGGGCGGGAACATGGTCTTCAGCGCTGGGCGGATGACCATCAGGATGATGATCAGGACGATGCCGGCCACCGCCAGCCACTTCAGCAGTTCCTTGCCGAACTCGATGGCCTCGGGCTGCTTCCACAGCGGGATTTCCAGGGTGGTCTTGTCGCCCAGGTTGAACGGTGCGTTGGCCACCGACAGGGTGTCGCCCCGGTCCTTGCTGTAGCCCATGGCCTCGCGGACCAGGTCGTTGATCTGCTTGAGCTCCTGCTCGTTGAGGGCGCGTTCGATGGCCTTGCCGCCCTTGTCCTTGTCTGGCCGGTTGTTCACCACCACCGCCACTGACAGGCGGCGGATGTTGCCGATGGAGCCCTTGGTGTGGCGGATGGTGCGGTCCACCTCGTAGTTGATGGTGGAATCCTTGCGGGTATTAACCGGCTGGCCGGCCGAATAGATCGGCGCGGTGACGCCGGCGGCATCCAGCTTGCCCGGCGGGGGCGGCTGCTGGCCCGGTGCCAGGCCCTGGCCGGCACCGGTGCCGCCCACGTTGGGCTGGGTGAGGGGCGCGGTGGCGGGCACCGGGGGCTGGTTGCTGAGGGCGCCGGGCACGCCCTGGGCGGGCGGATTGACGCTGGCGGTCTCGGAGGTCTGCTGGCTGCGGATCGAGATGTCCGGTGGGGAGCCGTTGGGGCGGTAGCTCTCGGCGGTCTGCTCGTTCTGGGAGAAGTCCACGTCGGCCGCCACCTGGACCCGGGCGTTGCCCGGGCCGACCACCGGCGAGAGGATGTCGTCGATGCGCTTGATCACCGCCGCCTCCACCTCGCTCACGTACTTGAGTTGGGTGGGGTCGAGGCCGGCTTCGATCAGCTTGCTCTTGAGCTGGGACAGGAGATTGCCCTGCTGGTCGATCACCGTCACGTTGGCGGTGGGCAGCTGGGGCACGCTGGAGGCCACTAGGTGCTGGATGCCGGCCACCTGGGCGGGTTCCAGGGTGCGTCCCGGGTAGAGAGACACCATCACGCTGGCGGTGGGCTTTTGCTCCTCGCGCACGAACACCGAGGGCTTGGGGATGGCCAGGTGCACGCGGGCGCCTTCGACCGTGGCCACCGACTGGATGGTGCGGGACAGTTCCCCTTCCAGGGCGCGCTGGTAATTGACCTGTTCTGCGAACTGGCTGATGCCGAACTTCTGGTTCTCCATCAGCTCGAAGCCCACCAGCCCACCCTTGGGCAGCCCCTGGGAGGCCAAGCGCAGCCGCACCTCATGGACCCGGTTGCTCGGCACCAGGATCGCGCCGCTGCTGTCGGCGAAACGGTAGGGAACGTTCAGCTGTTCCAGGCTGGCGATGATCGCGCCGCCGTCCTTCTCCGACAGGTTGGAGAAGAGCACCTTGTAATCGGGCTGGCGGCTGGCCAGCACCGCACCGACGATCAGCGCCGCCACGGCGGCAATCGCCACCATGAGGATGATTTTCTGCTGATTGGTGAGCCGGTTCAGCCCCTCCCGGAGACGGTCCAGGGGCTTGGTGGCAGGCGGCGGAGCCTGCACGGCATCGGCTGGAGTGTCGGTGGCGGCCGCCATGTCAGATGATTAGGTCTCGGTGAGGGGTCGCGCTAGCGGGTGGAGGTGGAGAAAGGTCCGGATCGGGGCGCAAAGGCGCGGATGCCAGGAAAATACGCTTTCGCCGCCGGGCTTGGGGATTTCCCGTCCGGCATCCGAAATGCGAAAAAATTTCGTGAAATATTCTACTATGGCGGCCGTAAACAAGGGCCAGTTCTTGCTGGCCGCGTTTTTGTCCGTCGAGGTTCTGTTGTGACCGATGCCGATCGCATGACGGAGGTGAAGGCCGAAGAATTGCAACGGGCCTTCTCCGTCTTCAACCAGGTTTCCCAGGAGCTGACCCAGGCCTACGAGGCTCTCCAGGGCCAGGTGGTGCGCCTGACCGCCGAGCTGGAGGTGGCCAACGGCAAGTTGCGTCGCCAGTTTCAGGAGAAGGAAGCCTTGTCCGAGCGCCTCTCACTGCTGCTCAACGCCCTGCCGGCCGGGGTGGTGGCGGTGGACGGGAGCGGGGGGGTGACCAGCACCAACCCGGCCGCCCGGGAAATGCTCGGCCGCGATGCGGCGGGCCTGGCCTGGCGCGAGGTGGCGGCGCAAGAGCTGCGCCCCTCGGTCACTCCCGGTGAGTGGTGCTGCGGTGAGCGCCGCCTGTCCATGGCCGAAAGCCCCCTGGATTCGGCCGGCGGACGCATCGTCCTGCTTCACGACATCACCGCCGCCCATGCCATGAAGGCCAGCCTGGAGCGCAGCCAGCGGCTGGCCGCCATGGGCGAGATGGCCGCGTCCCTTGCCCATCAGTTGCGCACCCCCCTGGCCACGGCGCTGCTCTACAGCAGCAACCTGGGCAAGCCCGATCTGGCCGCCGACGCACGGGTGCGCTTTGCCGACAAGGCCACCACCCAGCTCAAACGCCTGGAACGCCTGATCCAGGATGTGCTGCTGTTCGCCCGGGGCGAGAGCATCGGACGGGACGTGGTGCCCCTCGATGCCCTGGTGCAGGAGGCTTCGCTGGCCGTGGAGGCGCTGATGCGCCGCCAGGGGGTGGCGTTCGCGGTGGAGGGCGAGGCGCCCGGCATGGTAGCGATGGGCGACCACAAGGCCCTTTCCGGCGCCCTCATCAATCTGCTGGAAAATGCCCTGCAAGCCTGCGAGCGGGGAGGGGAGGCAGCCCGGGTAAGCCTGACCCTGGCCGTGACGGGCGGGCGGGCGCGCATTGCCGTGCGCGATACAGGCCCGGGTCTTGCTCCGGAAATGATCTCCCGAATCTTCGAACCGTTCTTCACCACCCGGGGGCAGGGGACTGGCCTGGGCCTGGCCATCGCCTTGGGCGTGGCCCGAGCCCACGGCGGCACCATCGACGTCAGCTCCACCCCGGGGCAAGGCGCCGAGTTCGTCCTCGAACTACCCGCCGGCCCGGCGCCGGCCGGCGTTGCCGGTGAAGAAAACTGACCGCAGAAAACATCAATTAGTCATGACCACCCTGCCAATCCTGGTCGTCGAAGACGATCCCAACCTGCGCGAAGCCATCTGCGACACCCTGGAGCTGGCTGGCGAGCCTCTGGTGGCGGTGGATTCCGGCCCGGCGGCGATGGCCGTGCTCGATTCCCGGCCGGTGGGCATCGTCGTTTCCGACGTGCGCATGGAGCCCATGGACGGCATCACCTTGCTCAAGTCGATCCGCAGTCGCTGGCCGCACCTGCCGGTGGTGCTGATGACCGCCTTCGCCGACGTGGACCGGGCCGTGGAGGCCATGCGTGCCGGGGCCTGCGACTTCCTCATGAAGCCCTTCGAGCCCCAGGCCCTGCTCGCCCACATCGCCCGCTACCGGCTGCCCGACATGGCCGGCGATGCTGGCGTGGTAGCCGCCGATGCCGCCTCGCGCAATCTCTTCTCCTTGGCTGCCCGGGTGGCTCAGACCGATGCCACGGTGCTGCTCACTGGCGAATCCGGTGTGGGCAAGGAAGTGGTGGCCCGCTACATCCATCGCAACTCGGCGCGCCGTGACGGGCCCTTCGTTGCCATCAACTGCGCAGCGATTCCCGACAGCCTGCTCGAAGCCACCTTGTTCGGCTATGAGAAGGGCGCCTTCACCGGCGCCACCCAGGCCCAGGCCGGCAAGTTCGAGCAGGCCCAGCACGGCACCTTGCTGCTCGACGAAGTGACCGAAATGCCCATGTCGCTCCAGGCCAAGCTGCTGCGCGTGCTGCAGGAGCGCGAGGTGGAGCGGGTCGGCGGCAAGAAGCCGGTATCCCTGGATATCCGGGTGGTGGCCACTTCCAACCGGGACATGGCAGAGGCCGTGGCCAAGGGCATCTTCCGCGAGGACTTGTACTACCGGCTCAACGTCTTTCCCCTGCCGATCCCGTCCCTGCGGCAACGCCGGGCCGACATCGTGCCGCTGTCACGGCACTTTCTTGCCGATCGGGGCGGCAAAATCGGCCGGCCCGGCCTGACCTTATCGCCGGCCGCCGAGCAGACCCTGACCGCTTACGATTGGCCGGGCAACATCCGGGAACTTGAGAACGTCATCCAGCGGGCCATGATCCTGGCGCCGGCGGACCGGGTCGACGCCGAGCATCTGCATTTGCCCGTGGCGGCCCTCCAGTTCGGCGCCGTGCCTGCCCCAACGCCGACGGCGCCCGTGGAAGCGGCGTCCCTGGCGCCAATGGGCGGCTTTGCCGCCCCGGCCCCAGCATATTCCCCCGCGGCGGTTGCGCTGCCGGCGGGGGCACCTTTTCACGAATCGTTGCCGGCCGGTAGCCATACTGCGGACGGTGTACGGCGCACCGAGAACATGCGCGACCTGGAGCGGGAGCACATCCTCGATACCCTTCGCTCGGTGGGCGGCTCCCGCAAGCTGGCGGTGGAGCGCCTGGGGATTTCGGAGCGCACGCTGCGCCACAAGCTGAAACAATATCGGGAGGCGGGCTTTCTCAAGGAATGAGCCGGCCAGAATGAACCCCTCCAGTGTTGCGCCGGTCTGACGTTAAGGAAGTAGTGGCGATGTGCTGGAGCGGCTCTGGGGGTGGTGAATCGGCGCCTCTGGAGTCGGCCTTAAGGCGGGGCTAAAGGTTGGCCCATTTCCTGCTAAAGTACGGGAAGCGTTTAGGAACACCTATGGACAGCAACGGTATCAACGACCTTCTCGGCCAGATGCGCGCCACCGCGGCGCTGGCCGCCGGCAAACCGGCCCAGGCCGGGGCGGATTCCAGCGCCCCGGGTGGGGTGGATTTTGCCCAGGTCCTGCAAAATTCGATCAACCAGGTCAATCAGACCCAGCAGCAGGCCCAGTCCATGGCCGAGAATTTCTCTGCCGGGGACCCCAATGCCAACCTGCACGAGGTGATGATCGCCCTGCAAAAGGCCAATGTGTCGTTCCAGGAGATGGTCCAGGTGCGCAACCGCTTGGTGGCGGCCTACCAGGACGTGATGAACATGCAGGTGTGATCTGCGCTGCTCCGAATCAACAAAAAAGCCGGTATCCGACGATACCGGCTTTTTTGTTGGGGTTTGCCGCTCAGAGCATGCCGCTTTCCCGGGCCTTGCGCTCCCGTTCGATGCGGGTGATGTAGCGCTGGATGGCGGCGAGCTTGGCACCCGACAGGTTGTCGAATTCGCAGCCAGCGCGCAGGTAGCTGTTGCCGGTCTTGTTGCTCTGGAAGAAGGCGTTGCGCACGATCATGTTGAAGACGATGGTGCCTTCTTCGGGCAATTCCAGCTTGCAGTTGGCAAAGGCGCTGTCCGCGGCGAAATCCTTGCGGTCTGCGGGCAGCATCAGGCCGATACCACCGCCACTGATGTCGAGCACCGTGGTTTCCAGAATGCCGTCGGCCAATGGGACGAAGCACTTGAGCGGATTGGCCACCGGAGTGGAAAGGCGGTAGTACTCGCGCCGTTGCAGGCGCAGGATCGATTCGGGCAGGTTGCCGGAGAAGGCCGGGCGCTGCTCATGGGTGATGGGAGTGATGCCGGGCAGGGTGAACTGGACCTTCACCTTGTCCAGGGAGGAGGTGAAGATGACCTTGTCCGCCCCGGCCACCTTGCGGTTCATCTCTTCGTTGCTGCCGTAGTCGAAGATCAACTGGTCCTCGTCGCCGTCCACGTCGATTAGGGAGGTGAGGAAGAACGACTTACCATGATCGAAGTGGGCCGTGATCATGCAGCCCTTCTGTTGCAGGGCGCGCAGGACGAACAGCATTTCGCCCCGCGAAAACAGCAGATATTTGCTGTAGAGGTCAGAGTCTTCGAGATCGAAGGGCGACGTCGGTTTTTCCGTATCCGGCGCCTGTTCGTTTTCGGGCATGGGTGTCTCGTGGAGCAAGCGGGCAGGTCTCTGGGCGGGCGCTGCGGTCCCGCTGGCGGCAATGGAATGGCAGATCGGTGGAGCGCCCTGAATTGCGGCAGAAGTTTAATCCATCCGTCGCCATATCGGCGCGAAAAAAGTCTGGGAATCGCCAGAAAACGCCAGACTGCCAGGAACGCGTCAGATTTCCTTATTCGCCGGGCAGGGGCGCCGGTCCCTTGAAAAGAGGTGGCGGGGCCTGGGCGCCCGGCGCGCCGCCCCGTTCGATGCCGTACAGCCAGGCGAGCAGTTCGGCGACGGCAACGTAGAGCTGGGGCGGAATGCGGTCGTCCAGATCCACCTGCATGAGCAGGGCTACCAGTTCGGGGGACTCATGCACATAGACGCCGTGCTCCCGGGCTCGGGAAATGATCTCCTCGGCGATCACGCCGCGCCCCTTGGCCACTACCCGGGGCGCTACGTCGGCCTCCATGTAGGCCAGAGCGACGGCGCTCTTGATGTTGTCAGCCTTGCTCATGGCGCTGGATATCGAGGGCGGTGAGGGTCAGCCCGGCGTCGCTCAGGGCCTGTTGCAGCGCCGGTGCGGCGCCTTGCAGGCGCTGGCTCGACTCGGGCGGGGCCGAGAGTTGCAAGGTGAGGCTGCTGCCCTGGAGCCGGAGTTCCGCATCGATGCCGCCCAGGGAGGGCAATTGCAGATGGAGGTGGGTCTGCCAGCGGGGGGCTTCGTCGCCGCCGCTTTGGCGACGCTGGTCCTCTTCGCTGATTTCCCAGCGCATGTCCTGGCCGGGCCAGACCTGGCCCTGCCAAGCGAAGACCTGGTTGGCAAGGGCAGCTAGTTGCTGCTGCACCAGTTGGGCGGTTTCCGGGGCCACGGCAGTTATTGCCGTGGGGGTGGGGGCGGCGGTATTTGCCGGCGCCGGCTGGGCGGCCGTGCTTTCGTTCGCGGCCGGCAGCGGAGTGGCAACGCCGCGCGGGGTATCGGCAGGCACCGTTGTGGTTGCCTGGGAATGGGTGGGCAGTGGGCGCAGCTGGGACAATTGTCCCTGGGGTTCGGCCAGGAGGGCATCCCGGGGAAGTTGGCCGGTGACCCACTTGGCCTGGTGCGACTCATAGAACAGGCCGCTGTTGCCCACCGCCTGTTGCAGGGCTCGGGCAAGCTGGGGGGCGGCGCTGCCGTCTTCCGACGGCAGTGTGGCCAGGATGGGGTTGCCGCCGTTGAGCACGGCGCCCTTGCCCGGCGTCTGGGCGGTTTCGTCGCCCATCAGGCTGCTGATCAGTTTGCCGGCCTGGCTCAGGGTGGCGGTCACGCCGGCACCGACTTCCTTTTCGCCGCCCTTGGCCAGGAGCGCCAGGGCCACCTTGCCGTCGTTCTCGACGACCTGGAGTTCGAGGGAATCGCCGGATTTGGCCGAGAAGGGCAGGGATAGGACCAGTTCCCGCTGGGCCACCAGGGCCCGATAGGCCCCGTTGGGCAACTGGGCCTGGATTTCGGCCATGACGCGCTGGCCCGGCACCAGGTCGGACAGGCTGTCCGAGATGTCCTTGGCCGGCGAAAGGGGCTGGACCGAGGTTTCGCTGGCCAGGCGCAGGCGCGATGCCAGATCCGCAGGAATCATGCTCATGGCGGAAACCTCGTCAGGGACGGGGAGAAAACGCTATCCGGTCAGGAAGAAAGGGCGCCCCAGCGCGAGAGGAGCTTGCCGGCGTGCTTGAGCCAGGGCTCGACCCGGTCCCGAACCTCCTGGTCCAACTCCAGCACGCGGCGGAAGATCTCCGCTTCCCGGTCATTCAAGGGGCGCCGCTCGATGGCGCGCTGGCGCTTGATAGCGGCTTCGATCTCGTCGCGCTGGTTGGCGTTTGCCTGGAGGGCGGCCCAGTCCTGGTCGATGGCGGCGGCCATCATGGCTTCGGAGCAGGCCAGGAATTCGGCGAACAGGTCGGGGGCGCTCACGGCATCGCCTTCGGCACGAAGCCGGTGACTTCGGGACGGTCGGCGATCTCTTCCCAGGCGCTGTGAATCTGGCCCAGCAGGCCGAGTACTTCGTCCAGGGGGGCGGTCTCGTTCTTCAGGTTGGCGAACAGCAGGCGGTCCACCATGTACTCGTAGAGGGCCGACAGCTGTTCCGCCAGGTTGCCGCCGGCCTCAACGTCCAGGCTGGCCTTGAGGCCGTTGTTGATGATGTCGATGGCCTTGGAAATGGCCGCGCCCTTCTCGGCAATATTGCCTTCGACCATGTTCAGGCGGGCGGTGAAAAGCGCCGCCCGGGCACCTTCGAAAAGTAGCAGGATCAGTTTGTGCGGGCTTGCCGATGCCACGGAGGTTTCTACACCAACCTCGGAGTAGGCGGCGATGGGGTTGCGGCGGACAAACATTGAGAGCCTCTTAAGAACTTGCCTTGATGCTCGCCAGTTGCTGGGTCAAGTAGGAGCTGGTTTGGGTCATCTGGGACATCAAGGTATCGAGCGCAGTGTACCGGGCCATGTACTGGGCCTGCAATGCGGTCAGACGAGTGCTGAGGGTGGTGCGCTGGTCGTCGATGCTCTTGATCGTGCTGTTGATGCCGTCGGTACGGGCCTGGAGCGTTCCACTAGTGCCGATGACGCTATCGAGCAACTGGTTCAGCTGGAAGGCAAAGCCCCGGTCGTAGGTGATGGTGCCTCGGTCACCGGTCTGGCCGCCGGTGACGTTGATCTTGAGGCCTTCGGCCGGGCCGGGGCCGCCCGTGAGGGCCTGGCCGCTGCCGGAGGCCGGGTAGCCGCCGATGGTGCCTTGTACGTCGGTGCCGGCTGTGTTGGAGCGCGATGAGCCGAACAGGGCCGAAGCGCCGTCGCCGGAAATGGTGACATTGGAGGCTGAGCCATACTTGTTGGAGGTCACCAGCAGGCCGCCGGTGCCGGTACCATTGGTACTGACGGCGGTACCGAACAAGGTGCTGGCATTGGCGCTGGCGTTGCCGTTGCCATCGGTGCTGCTCACGCTGACCTGGGACGTGGTGCCGACGCTGGTGGAGGTCAGGGAAATAGCGCCGTTGCTGACGCTGACCAATACTTTGTTGTTGCCGAAGGCGGTATTGAGCTTGGTCTGCAGGCTGTTGGCAAGATCGCCGACGGTGGCAAAAGTTGCCGGGTTGGTGCCGTCGGTGAGATCGATGCTCTGTGTGTTGCCGTCGACCGAAATTTGGAGGGGATCGCCCGGGTTGTAAGTCAGCCCTGCGGCGGCAGAACCGGCAACCTTGCCTTGGGTACCGTCAACGCTCACCGTGACGCTGCTGCCTGCCTTACTCAGGGTGGTGGAACCGTTGATCTTCGACTGCAACTCGGATGCCAGCTGTTGCAGGGTGTACTTACCAGCAGTCAGCGCAATCGAAGCGGAGGTTCCATCTACCGCGACGGTGAGGTTCTGGTTAGTGTTGTCGATCGTCAGGGTCGACGGGGCAGCGCTCGGGGTGAGCTTGCCCTGGCTCGCGATCTGGGTGATGTTGATGTTGTAGGTGCCCGGCGTCGCCTTGTTGTTCGACGACGAAAAACTGATCAGGCTATCGCTGGTCTTGCCCAGGCTGGCAAACAGGCCGGTGATGTCGTTGTTCGGGTCGTTGAAAGCAGCGGTCAGCTTGGTATTGTCGATTTGCAGCGTGCCGTCCCGCTGTACGCTGATGCCGACATCCGACAGGCGTTGAAAACCACCCGCCGACGTGGAAAGCGGAGAGCTGACGGCGTTTTGCAGCTGCGTGGTGATCGTGCGCACGGTGGCGTCACCCTGCAGGATCGCCGCGGTCTTGGTGTCGGCGTTGTAGGCCGATGCCTGCTTCAGAGCCTTGATGGCATCGTTATATGCCTTGACGAAGCCCTGGATGGCGGTTTGGGCGGCCGTGGTGTCCTGGCTGACTGTCAGGGTGTTGGTAGTGCCGGGGACTGCCTTGGTGAGGTTCAGCGTGACGCCCTGGATGGCGTCGGTGATGGTGTTGCTGGCCTTGGTGATGAACATGCCGTCGATGGTGGCGGTGGCGTTCTGCGCCGCCATGGTCTGGGTCATGTTCTTGCCGGCCCCCGCTGCCGTAGTCGGATCGTAGGCAAGCTGGGAAAGGCCATTGGCGTCGCCATTGGCGCCGTCGGCATCGCTCACCGTAATCTTCATGCTGTTGGCCTGGCCGGTGTCGTTCGACGAAATGACGAGGCGGTTGCCGGTGCCGTCGTTCACGATCGAGGCCGTCACCCCCGCCTTGGCGGAGTTGATGGCGTCACGGATGCCGGTCAGGCTGTTGCTGTTGGGGTTGATGGTGATGCTGGTGGAACTCTTGTCCGGGTTCACGGTGAACGTGTTGTTCACGCTGTCGTAGGTGCCGAACTGAATCGTGATCGAACCCGTGCCGACCGGGGCGCTGGTATTGGCGAAAGTGGTCGATGACAGCTTCTGCGCCTGGGCCAGGGTCTTTACTTCCACCGAATAGCTGCCGCTCGTTGCATTGGTGCCCGCAGATGCGGAGAAGACCGTGCTGTCCGAGACGGATGTCTTCATCGTATTGAACGCCGACGCGGAGCCCAGCGCGGTCAGGGAGCTTTGCAGCGAAGACAGGGTGCCTTTCAGGGAGCCGAAGGCCGACAGCTGCGCCTGGTAGCTGGCTTCTTTCTTGTCCAGTGCCTGGAGGGGCTGGCTCTCGATCGACATCAGCTTCGAGACGATGCCGGTGACGTCCAGGCCCGAGCCGATGCCGGGGGAAGAAATACTGGCCATGACGATGCTCCTGAAAGGTGGGTGGGGACGTGTCCCCGGTGTTGCTTACAGACTCAGGCCTTCTGCGACACCAGCAGCCCCTTGAGCTTGTCGAGGGCCTTGGCGAGCGCCAGCATGTCCTCGGAGGGAATCTGCTTGATGACTTCCTTGGTCGAGGTGTCGACCACTTTTACCACCAGCTTGTCCGTATCCTTGTCCACGTGAAAGTCAAGGCTGGTGTTGGTGTCTTTGATGAAGTTCTGAATTTCCTTGACGGCTTTGTCCAGTTCAGACCGATCGACCTGGGTCGATGAACCGGATGCACTCCGGCTTTCTTGAGCATTTACCGTGCCAGATTGCGCCTGTTGTGCGGCCCCAGAGGCGGAAGACGCAGCATTCTGAGACGCGGTGCCAGGCGTGGGCGCGGTGGATGGCTGAATCGCCGGGATGGTGCCTTGAGAACCGAGGGGCTGGATATTCATGATGAACCTCCTATCGCTCCATGGAGAGAGGGCGCGGAAGCGTTTCCGCTGCCGCGCCCTTGAAGCTCAACCCTTACGCGCTGTTAGCGGAGCAGGGAGAGCACGCTGTTGGGCAGCGAGTTGGCCTGGGCCAGCATGGCGGTACCGGCTTGCTGCAGCACCTGGGCGCGGCTCAGATTGGCGGTTTCCGAGGCGAAGTCGGTGTCCTGGATGCGCGACCGGGAGGCCGTCAGGTTCTCCGACGTGGATTGCAGGTTGGAGATGGCGTTGGTGAAGCGGGACTGCATGGCGCCGTAGTTGGCGCGCTGCCCGTTGATGGCGGCCAGGGCCGAATCCACGATGGCCAGGGTGCGGTTGGCCGAATCCACCGAGCTCACGTCCAGATCGCTGACCTTCTGCAGTTGACCGGAAGTCAGGGTGGCTCCCGTGATGAACGACGTGTCGTTATTGTTACCCTTGGCGGCGCTGATACTGAAGCTCTTGTTCGAATCGAAGGTCAGCTGGCCGCTGACGATGGTGCCCTGGCCGGCAGTCACCGAGGTACCGGCAACCTTGATATCCGAGCCGGAAGCGGCGGCGTCTTGGCTGCCGAGACCAACGTTTTCACCCGAGGCATTGAGCAGGGTGATGCCATCGCCGGAATCGTTGATCCGGGCGGTGACGCCGGTCTTGGACGACACGTCGTTGAAGGCATTGACGGCGGCCGAGAGGCCGTCGGCGTTGTTGGCGCCGACGGTGAAGGAGACGGTTACCGGCGTTTTGGTGCCAATGTTGGAGTTGGAGAAGACGTCGAGGGTGTAGCTCTGGTTTGCGGCAAAGGTGACGTCGAACTCGGTCTTGGCGCTGGCGGTGACGCCGGTGTTGCCGGAGGCCTTGTTGATGTTGGCGGCAACGGTCTTAGCGCTGTCTCCAGCAGTGATGGTGACGGCTGAACTGCCGGCCGAGCCGTTGATGGTCAGGGTGTCGGCGGCGATGTTGCTTTTCAGGACCGTGGTGCCGCTGGTATAGGCGGCACCGGCTTGGGCGGTGGACTGGTTGGTGCCCGCCGTCGAGTTCATCGTCAGATCGCCGACACCGTTGGCGGTCGCGGCAACCTGGGCGCCGATGCGGTAGTTGCCGTAGGCGCTGGTGCGGAAGTTGGCCGAGGTCATGGTGATGGTCTGACCGGCGTTGGCACCCACCTGGAAGGTGGCGGAGGTCATGGAACCGTCGAGCAGGTTCTGGCCGTTGAACTGGGTGGTCTGGGCGATGCGGTCCAGTTCCTGGCTGAGCTGGCCGACTTCGGCGTTGAGGGCCTGGCGGTCGGACGCGGAGTTGGAGGCGTTGGCGGACTGGACGGCCAGGGCGCGGATACGCTGCAGGATGTCGCCGGAGGACTGGAGGGCGCCTTCAGCGGTCTGGGAGAGGGAGATGCCGTCGTTGGCGTTGCGCTGGGCCTGGTCCAGGCCGTTGATCTGGGCGGTCATCCGTTGGGAGATGGCCAGACCGGCGGCGTCGTCCTTGGCGCTGTTGATGCGGAGGCCGGAAGACAGGCGCTGCAGGGAGGTGGACAGCGAGTTCTGCGAATTGGTCAGGTTACGTTGCGCATTCAGGGAGGCAACGTTGGTGTTGATGATGGCGGGCATTTGATAGCTCCTTTAGCGAAAGTTCAGGCCTTCGACATCTGGGGCACCGAAGTGCTTTGTCAGCGTCTTGAGTCCTTTAACGTCGGGAGAGTGGAGAACTTGAGGCCGGCATTCAATTTTTTTTGGGGGGCATTCGAGCGTTTCGAAGGTCAGCATCCCATGGCGGCCTTAAAAAGAAAAAGCCCGCCATGGAGGCGGGCTTGCAGGCAGGGATCGGCGGGTTAGCCTTGCAGCAGCTTCAGCACGTTCTGCGGCAGGTTGTTGGCCTGGGCCAGCATCGCGGTGCCGGCCTGCTGCAACACCTGGGCACGGCTCAGGTTGGCGGTTTCGGCGGCAAAGTCAGTGTCCTGGATGCGCGACCGGGATGCAGAAAGGTTCTCTGAAGAGGTCTGCAGGTTGGAAATGGCGTTGGTGAAGCGGGACTGCATGGCGCCATAGTTGGCACGTTGCCCGCTGATGGTGGATAGTGCGGAATCGACCATGGCCAGGGTGCGATTGGCCGCATCGACCGAGCTTACATCCATGTCGCTGACTTTTTGCAGCACGGCAGCATCGGCCGTGTTGATGAAGAAAGACGTGGAGTTGTTTGCGCCATTGGTCGTGGCGATGCCGAAGCTTTTGCCAGAATCGATGGTCAATTGGCCGTTGACCGAGGTGGCATTTCCTGCCGTTATCCCCACCCCGGCAGCTGTAACCGTGCCGCCCGAAGCTGCGGTGTTGCCGATGCCCACGTTTTCGCCCGAAGCATTGAGCAAGGTGATGCCATCGCCGCTGTCGTTGACCCGGGCGGTTATGCCGGTTTTGGCGGATACGTCGTTGAAGGCGTTGACGGCGGCTGACAGGCCATCGGCGTTGTTGGTGCCGACGGTGAAGGAAACGGTTACCGGCGTGGCGCCGTTGTTGGAATAGAGATCGAGGGCGTAGCTCTGGTTCGCGGTAAATGTGACATCGAATTCGGTCTTGGCACTGGCGGTAACGCCCGTGGTGCCAGACGCCTTGTTGATGTTGGCGGCGACGGTCTTGGCGCTGTCCCCGGCGTTGATGGTGACTACGGAACTGCCGGCGGAGCCGTTGACGGTCAGTTTGTCGGCAACGATAGCGCTGGTCGGAGCGGTATTTGCGACATAGACGGCGGACGCACTGGCGGTGGACTTGTTGGTGCCTGCAGTTGATCCCGTGGTCAGGTCGCCAGGGCCGTTCGCGATCTGGGCAACCTCGGCGCCGATGCGGTAGTTGCCATAGGCGCTGGTGCGGAAGTTGGACGAGGTCATAGTGATCGTCTGTCCCGCATTGGCACCCACCTGGAAGGTGGCAGAGGTGAAGGAACCGTCGAGCAGGTTCTGGCCGTTGAACTGGGTGGTCTGGGCGATGCGGTCCAGTTCCTGGCTGAGCTGGCCGACTTCGGCGTTGAGGGCCTGGCGGTCGGACGCGGAGTTGGAGGCGTTGGCGGACTGGACGGCCAGGGCGCGGATACGCTGCAGGATGTCGCCGGAGGACTGGAGGGCGCCTTCAGCGGTCTGGGAGAGGGAGATGCCGTCGTTGGCGTTGCGCTGGGCCTGGTCCAGGCCGTTGATCTGGGCGGTCATCCGTTGGGAGATGGCCAGACCGGCGGCGTCGTCCTTGGCGCTGTTGATGCGTAGGCCGGAAGACAAGCGCTGCAAGGACGTGGACAGGGAGTTCTGGGTGCTGTTCAGGTTCCGCTGCGCGTTCAGCGACGGAATATTGGTGTTGATCATTTGCGGCATCGTAATCTCCTCGTCGGGGTGACACCCCAGTGCAAGCTGGACATGAGTGCTGTGCGGGCCGGAACCAAGCCGGCACGGACGTCCGACTTTGACGAGCGGAATTAAGCATCAGCCGTGCCAGGTTTTGTCAGGCCCCGACTGGCGTGGGGTTTGCCAGGCATGGCAGGCTGGTGTCAGGTGGGGCGGCAATATTTGCCGCCGGCATTGCCGGGGGGCGGCGAGGCCGGCCATCCCCTGCATTCAGGCTGACTGCGACAAGCGGTTTGGACAGGTGACGGACGCCTCGATCTATGCCGAGCCGGCCATTGCCTCCGCCGGGCGCTGCCGGTACAGTCGCCCCCATGCCTGAAATCCTGCCTTTTTTCGCCCGACTTCATGCCCGCGGCCGACTGCTGTTGGGGCGCTGTTTTTCCCGCTCCGCCCTGGCGGCACTGCCGGCGGCCCTGGTCGTCACCGGGCCCGGTCCGGCGGCCCAGGAGTTCCCCCGCATGGAGCTGGCCGCCGGCATGTACCGCATCGAGGCGGAAGTGGCGGCGACCCCCGACACCCGGGAAAAGGGGTTGATGTACCGCACCGCGCTGCCCCTCAACCAGGGCATGCTGTTCGTCTTCCCCCAGGCGGCGCGCCATTGCATGTGGATGCGCAACACCCTGCTGCCCCTGTCCGTGGCCTTTCTCGACAGCCAGGGGCGCATCATCAACGTGGCCGAGATGCAGCCTCGCACCGACACCAACCATTGCGCATCCGAGCCGGCCAGCTACGCCCTGGAGATGAACGGCGGCTGGTTCAACGCCCGGGGGCTGAAGGCCGGCGTCCACCTCCAAGGGATCGAACGCGCCCCGGCGGCGCGCTGAGGTCCGGTGGCCGGTCGTCCCTTGCTTCCTTGATTCCGCAGTGAGCTCCGCTGTACCCCGTTCGCCCTGGCGCGGCCATGTGGCGGTGCCGGACCGGTTGCGTCCGTTGCGCGCCTGGCTGACCGGCCGGCATTCCCTGACCCGCCGCCTGGTGGCGGCCAGTTCCTCCTTTGCCGTCGTGCCGCTTTTCGAGGGCCGGACCGTCCCCCGTCCGGACGAAGCGCGCCTGCTCGGCCTGCGCCCCGGCGTTCTGGCCCGGGTGCGCCAGGTGGCCCTGGTGTGCGATGGCCAGCCGGCAGTGTATGGGCATACCCTCTTGCCCCTGGCCCCGCGCCATCCCTTCGACCGGATCTTTCGCGGCCTGGGGCGGCGTCCCCTTGGCGGCGCCCTGTTCGCCGACCCTCGCATCCAGCGCGGCCCCCTGCGCTTTCGCTGGCTGGACGGCCGCCACGGCCTGGGCCGCGAGGCGGCTCGTCATGCGATGGTGGAAGACCAGGCGCTGCTGCCCCGCTCGTCCGGCCGCTTCCTGGCGCGGCGTTCCCTGTTTTCCGGCGCCGGCAAGTCGGTGCTGGTGACCGAGGTCTTCCTGCCGGGCCTGCCGCCGCCGCCCGCCGGGTAGGGCGGCGGGCGCGGGTCAGAAGCGTGTCAGAGGCTCCGGATATAACCGGGGCATGAAATTTCCTACTCCTTTTGCAGCCTTGCGTCCGGGCCGGATCGGCCTGGCCGCCTTCGCCTGGGCCCTGGCCGCGTGCCTGCCGGCGGGGTTCGCCGCCGCCGAGGACGGGCCCGCCACCATGGTCGGCGTGATGCCGGCCCAGGTGGTGGTCAAGCGCCTGCCCGGCGCCTCCCGCCTCCCCAGCGACGATGCGGTGGCCGGCAACGACGGGGACACGGGCGGATTCACGGTGGACGTGGACGTGCGCGCCCCGGTGCCGCGCCGGGTGGCTTACACGGTGTTGAGCGACTTCGCCCACATGGCCGCCTTCGTGCCCAACGTGGAAAAGAGCGAGGTGCTGTCCCGGGACGGCAGCCACCTGCGGGTGCAGCAGCAGGGGCGGATGCGCTACGGCCTGTTCTCGGTGGGCTTTTCGTCGGTGCGGGACGTGGAGCTGCTGCCCGACCGCATCCTGGCCAAGGGCGTCGCCGGCACCACCAAGCACATGGAATCGGAGCTGCGCTTCGAGGCGGTGCGGGCCGAGGGGGCGCCGGAGCCCCCGGAGACCCGCTTCCACTACCACGCCTGGATCGTTCCCGAACTCGGCCTGCCGCCCCTGATCGGCCCGGCGGCGGTGCGCCACGAGGTGGCCGAGCAGTTCACCGCCATGGTCCAGGAAATGATCCGCCGCCACGCCCAGGCTGCGCACTGACGGGGGCACGGTTGCCCCAGGTTTTCTTCAGTGCAGAAGGGGCGCGGGGAGAACAAAGCAAAAAGGGCGGGTAGGGCGGGGTGGCTTTAGCCCGATACTTGAATTTTTTTAATGTTTCGTACGGAGCATGGCTACAAGATCCAATAGGGGTGCGGACCTTTGTTTTCATGCTGGCGAAATATATTAATTTTTTTCAAGTATCCGGCGTTCGATACACGCCCCGACCCCTCACCATCGCGGCACCCGGCTGAGCTGGCGGCGCGGGGGCCCCGTCTTGGCGAATGCGTGGTGCCCCGCAGGCCTGGCGGTTCGCCATGGCGGCGCTTCCTGGCCTGGCGGCAAACCATCCCGGCAGTCGGGTTGCCTGGGCCGGCAACCCGTCCGGCAGCGGCAAATTTCGGTCTGGGGGGATCAGGCCGTATCATTCGCACCGACATCGCTTTGCCCCCTTCATTTCCGATCCCCGTTCATGAGCTACAACGCCAGCGACATTGCCGTACTGAAGGGCCTGGAGCCCGTCAAGCTGCGGCCCGGGATGTACACCCGCACCGAGAACCCCCTGCATATCATCCAGGAGGTGATCGACAACGCCGCCGACGAGGCCATCGCCGGCCACGCCAAGCGCCTTTCGGTGATCCTCCACGACGACGGCTCCGTCTCGGTGGCCGACGACGGCCGCGGCATCCCGGTGGAAATCCACCCGGTGGAAGGGGTGCCGACGGTGGAAGTGGTCTATACCCGCCTCCACGCCGGCGGTAAGTTCAACAAGGGCGCCGGCGGTGCCTACACCTTCTCCGGCGGCCTGCACGGCGTCGGCGTGTCGGTCACCAACGCCCTGTCCACCCGGCTCGAAGTCGAGGTGGTGCGCGACGGCGCCATGCACCGCCTGGTGTTTTCCGGCGGCGACGTGATCGAGCCCCTGGTGCGGGTCGGCGACGCGCCCAAGCGCGCCAGCGGCACCCGGGTGCGGGTCTGGCCCGACGTCAAATACTTCGATTCCCCGACCATTCCGCGCCACGAGCTGGAGCGCACCCTGCGCTCCAAGGCCGTGCTGCTGCCGCGCTTCCAGGTCAGCTTCACGGTGGAAAAGACCGGCGAGGAAAAGGTCTGGATGTACGAATCGGGCATGCGCGACTACCTGGCCGAGCAGCTTTCCGGCAGCGACCTGCTGGTGCCGATGATCGTTGGCGAGAAGTACATCACCAGCCGTGACGACGACACCTTCGCCGAGGGCGAGGGCGCCGCCTGGTCGGTGGCCTGGAGCGAGGAGGGTGGCGGGGCGGTGCGCGAGTCCTACGTGAACCTGATCCCCACCCCCGGCGGCGGCACCCACGAAGCCGGCCTGCGCGAAGGGGTGTTCGGTGCCCTGAAGACCTTCATGGAGCACCACAGCCTGGTGCCCAAGGGCGTCAAACTCTTGCCCGACGACCTGTTCGGCCGGGCCAGCTTCGTCCTCTCGGCCCGGGTCCTCGATCCGTCCTTCCAAGGCCAGACTAAGGACCGCCTGAACAGCCGCGACGCGGTGCGCCTGGTCGGCAGCATGATCCGCGACCCCTTCGAGCTGTGGCTCAACGAGCACGTGGACGACGCCAAGAAGCTCGCCGAGCTGGCCATCAAGCAGGCCCAGAGCCGCCTGCGCGCCGCCCAGAAGGTGGAAAAGAAGAAGAGCAGCGGCGTGGCCGTGCTGCCCGGCAAACTCACCGACTGCGAAACCGACGAGGCCGCCCGGGCCGAACTGTTCCTGGTAGAAGGCGATTCCGCCGGCGGCTCGGCCAAGCAGGGCCGCAGCAAGGAATTCCAGGCCGTGCTGCCCCTGCGCGGCAAGGTGCTCAACACCTGGGAAGTGGAGCGCGACAGCCTCTACGGCAACGCCGAGGTCCACGACATCGCCGTGGCCCTGGGCATCGAGCCCCACGACTTCAACGACAACGCCGACCTGTCCGGCCTGCGCTACCACAAGCTGATCGTGCTGTCGGACGCGGACGTGGATGGCTCCCACATCCAGACCCTGCTGCTCACCCTGTTCTGCCGCCACTTTCCGATGCTGGTGGCCCGGGGCCACGTCTATGTGGCCCAGCCGCCCCTGTTCCGCCTCGACGTGCCGGGCCAGGGCAAGAACCGGCCGCCGAAGAAGCTCTACGCCTTGGACGAGGAAGAGCGGGAGGCCCTGCTCGACAAGCTCGGCCGCGACGGCATCAAGGCCGACCGGGTGTCGATCAGCCGCTTCAAGGGCCTGGGCGAGATGAGCGCCGAACAGCTCTGGGAAACCACCCTCAACCCGGATACCCGCCGTCTGGTGCAGATCAGCATCGACCGGGCCGGCTGGGACGAGATGGTGGCCATGATGCGCATGCTCATGGGCAAGGGCGAATCCGGCTCCCGCCGGGAATGGATGGAACGGCGCGGCAACGAAGTCGAAGCCGACGTTTGACGCAGATTAGAGTAGGCAGACCATGACCCACCCCACCGACGACCTGACGCCGGACCTGTTCGCCCCGGGCGCCGCCATGGCGACGGAGACGGAAACCGGCACGGCCGTGCAGGACGAGGCCGACCTGGCCCTGTCCGCCGCCGGCGACGACGCTCCGGCCGACGCCGCCGATCTGGACCTCCCGGCCCCGGGCCCCGCCGCCCCGCCGGCGCCTCCCCAGACCCCCACTCCCTTCGTCTGGGACGGCGAATCCCCGTTCCCCCTGCACCGCTACGCCGAGGACGCCTACCTGCGCTACGCCATGAGCGTGGTGCGCTCCCGGGCCATTCCCGACACCGCCGACGGCATGAAGCCGGTGCAGCGGCGCATCATCTTCGCCATGCACGAGCTGGGGCTCAACGCCACCACCAAGCCGGTCAAGTCGGCCCGGGTGGTGGGGGACGTGATCGGTAAGTACCACCCCCACGGCGACACCGCGGTGTACGACGCCATGGTGCGGGTGGCCCAGGACTTTTCCCTGCGCTATCCCCTGGTGGACGGCCACGGCAACTTCGGTTCCCGGGACGGCGACGGGGCGGCGGCGATGCGCTACACCGAATGCCGCCTCACCCCCATCGCCCAGCTGCTGCTGGCCGAGATTGACAAGGGCACCGTCGACTTCCAGCCCAACTACGACGGCGCCTTCAAGGAGCCCCAGTACCTGCCGGCCCGGCTGCCGATGCTGCTGCTCAACGGCGCCTCGGGCATCGCCGTGGGCATGGCCACCGAGATTCCCTCCCACAACCTGCGCGAAGTGGCCAAGGCCGCCGTGGCCCTGCTCAAGAAGCCCGAGCTGACCACCGCCGAGCTGCTCGAACACGTCCAGGGCCCGGACTACCCGGGGGGCGGCCAGATCATCTCCACCGCCGCCGAGATCCGCGACGCCTACGAGAGCGGCCGCGGCTCCCTCAAGGTTCGTGCCCGCTACACGGTCGAGGAACTGGCCCGGGGCCAGTGGCAGCTGGTGGTGACCGAGCTGCCGCCGGGCACCTCGTCCCAGAAGGTGCTCGAAGAGATCGAGGAACTGACCAATCCCAAGGTCAAGAAGGGCAAGAAGACCCTCACCCAGGAGCAGAGCCAGACCAAGCAGCTGATCCTGGCCCAGCTCGACCGGGTGCGCGACGAATCGGACAAGGACCACGCCGTGCGCCTGGTGTTCGAGCCTCGCTCCTCCAAGCTCGACCCCCAGGAATTCGCCACCCTGCTGCTCGCCCACACCAGCCTGGAGAGTTCCGCCTCCATCAACCTGGTGGCCCTGGGCCTGGACGGCCGGCCCGGCCAGCGCACCCTGCGCGGCCTGCTCGACGAGTGGACCACCTTCCGCCGCACCACCGTGCAGCGGCGCTGCGAGCACCGCCTCAACCAGGTGGAAGACCGCATCCACATCCTCGAAGGGCGGCGCCTGGTGCTGCTCAACATCGACGAGGTGATCGCCCTGATCCGCGAGTCGGACGAGCCCAAGGCCGACCTGATCGTGCGCTTCCACCTCACCGAGCGTCAGGCCGAGGACATCCTGGAAATCCGCCTGCGCCAGTTGGCCCGGCTGGAAGCGATCAAGATCGAGCAGGAACTGTCGGAACTGGAAATCGAGCGGGGCGAACTCAACCGCCTGCTCGACGATCCGGCCGCCATGACCGCCCAGATCATCAAGGAGATCAAGGACGACGCCGCCAAGTACGGCGACGAGCGCCGCACCGTCATCGAGGAAGCCTCCCGCGCCCAGGTCACCCAGGCCGTGGTGGACGAGCCGGTGACCGTGATCCTGTCGAAGAAGGGCTTCATCCGCACCCGCCAGGGCCACGGCGTGGATCTGGGCACCATCACCTTCAAGGAAGGGGACGGCCTGTTCGCCACCAGCGCCTGCCGCACCGTGGACCAGGCCATCCTGCTGCTCGACAACGGCCGGGCCTGCTCGATTCCCGTGGCCAGCATCCCGGGCGGCCGGGGCGACGGCGCGCCGATCACCTCCATGATCGACACCGCCGGGGCCAAGCTCGCCGCCTTCGTCGCCGGCCCCGCCGACCTGGGCCTGCTGATCGCCACCAGCGCCGGCTACGGCTTCACCTGCCGCTTGGGCGACATGATCGGCCGCACCAAGGCCGGCAAGCAGTTTGTCACGGTGGACGACGGCGCCGCCATCCTGCCGCCGACGCCGCTGAAAACCGGCGAGGTGCCCATGGTCGCCGCCCTGTCCTCGGACGAGAAGCTGCTGATCTTCCCCCTGCTCGACGTTAAGGAACTGTCCGGCGGCGGCAAGGGCGTGATCCTGATGGGCCTGGCCGACAACGCCAGCCTGATTTCGGTGGCGGTGGTCACCGACCCGGCGGTGGTGGTGGAAGGCACCGGCCGCGCCGGGGCAAAAAAGGTGGCGACCATTGCCGGCGGCGCCATCGGCGAGTACCTGAGCCAGCGTGCGCGCAAGGGCAAGAAGACCCCGGACGCCGCCGGCAAGCCGGTGCTGGTGCGGGCCGTGGAGGAAAACAAGGCCTGACTGGCCAAAGCCGATCAGCCTTTTCCCAGGGCCTGCGCCAAACCCCGCGCCAGGAGCCAGTCTCCAGGCACACCCCGTTCACACCCTGTGAAACGCCGCGCCAGTCGCGGCGTTTCACATGATGGGGAGCCTTGTTAGCCGGGGGCGGAGGGGCGCGTCCGACCGATTCGGCTGCCGGAGCGGCGGGGTGGCGGGGCGGGATTACGGCAATTTGCCGCTTTTTGCCAGTTTTTGCGCGTTTCTTCCCGGCGGCTCCGGTATACCATTGCATTTGCACAATGCTATTTCTGCCGGACACGAGGGATACCCATGGACCCCATCGCAAGCGAGAACAAAACCGGGGCCGCGCTGAACGCTCAGCGCTTTCAGATGCTGGAAGACATCGCCAAGGAGTTGCAGGGCGATGTCACCTTTCCCACCTGCTTCGACGTGGTGGTGCGCCTGCGCAAGGCGCTCAACGACCCCGACGTGGCCCTGGGCCATGTCGTCACCCTGCTCGGCGCCGAGCCCCTGATCAGCAGCAAGCTGCTGCACCTGGCCAATTCCGCCGCCTTCTGCCCGGGCGACAACAAGGTCCGCGACCTGCGCGGCGCCGTGGAGCGGGTGGGGCTGAAGACTGTGCGCACGGTGGCGATCTCCACCGCCATGAAGCAGCTCATCCTGGCCCGGGACATGGCCTGCTTCAGCGAGCTGATGACCAGCCTGTGGGAGCACTCGCTGCAAACCGCCAGCGCCGCCAGCGTGATCGCCGCCCGGCTCACCCGCATCAACCCGGGGGAAGCCATGCTGGCCGGGCTGATCCACGACCTGGGGGCCTTCTACATGCTCTACCGGGCGGCCCAGTACGAAGAGCTGCGGGTCCGGCCCGACACGGTGCGCTACCTAATCATCCAGTGGCACGAGAGCATCGGCGACACCCTGTTCCATGCCCTGGGCCTGGAAGAAGGGTTGATCGAGGCCCTGCGCGACCATGACCAGCCGCGCCCTGTGCCGGTGACGCCGAAGAGCCTCGGCGACGTCATCTTCGTCGCCAACATCCTGGGCGGCGGCCTGTTCGAGTGGCTCGGCCAGGATAAGGAAATGGTGGCCGAATGGGAGGAATCCCTCGGCGATACCTACCTCTCGCTGCGCGACGAAATCAAGCAGCGTTGCGAGGAAATCCGCGCCGAGTTCGTCTGACCCGTCTGACGCCCTGGACGCTGCCCGATCCGGGGGCCTCTCCGGCCTGCCGGCGCAACGGCCTCAGGGTGCGCGGCCTAAGTGCCGCCCTGTGTCAGCCAGTCAGCGCCCCGGCGCTGTTGCGGCGGCGGGAGCAACTGGGGCGGCGGGTGCGGTGGCCGCGGTGGTCCGCGGCAGCTGGCGCTTGGGAATGCGCCAGCTCGGGTCCGGGTCGTAACGGCTCATCTCCCGCGCCAGCACATCGGTGCGGGGGCCCAAATTCTTCTCGAAGACGATCCCGTTCTGGTTGACGATGAAGGTCATCACCCCGGTTTCGCCGTAGCGCGCCGGGAAGGCCACCAGGGCAAAGCCGCCGCTCAGGCGCCCGTTTTCC
The DNA here is from genome assembly GCF_021287045.1 of Oryzomicrobium sp. Classification (GTDB taxonomy): domain Bacteria; phylum Pseudomonadota; class Gammaproteobacteria; order Burkholderiales; family Rhodocyclaceae; genus Oryzomicrobium. The sequence goes on from NZ_JAJTBG010000001.1 coordinate 352,056, forward strand.
ACATAGTCGGCCGCCCCGCCCGGGGCGTGGGCCCCTTGCCGGGTCAGGATGCGGTAGTAGTAGCCGTGGTACGGCGCCGGCGCGATGCCGCCCGGGGGCTGCTCGCCGCTGGCCGCCGCGGCCACCATGGGGCCCAGAGGGCTTTCCGGTTCATTCTGCCCTTCCTGCCCCTGGGGCCAGTACAGCCCGTCCTGCCGGCCGTCGCTGCTTCCCAGCCGCTCGGCGTAGCGGCGCCGGCCATCGGCGTCGGTGTGGCGCAGGGCATATTCCCGCTGGGCTTCCACATAGGCGCGGCAGACCTGGATGGCGTTCAATTCGTTGCGGCCGATGCGCCGGGACAGGATTTCTTCCTCGCCGGCCCGGGTGTCGAAGCGCCAGCCCTTGCCCGCCTTGGCCAGGGGGATGGGAAACGGGAAATTGTCCTGGCCCAGGATCAGCAGGGCCCGGTCGTCCCCCACCGGCTCGATGGCGTGGTGGGCGTCGTAGGCGGCAGCCAGGGTGGCCCGGGCGTGTTGCGTGGCGGCCGGATCGTCGCTGTGGAGCAGGCGCTGGCCCCGGGGGCCGAAGAGGCGCGCCAGGTCCGCCGTCCGGCCGCTGTGCCAGGCGGCGGCCAGGGCCTCGCCGGCCTGTTCCGGCGTGGCGAAGGTGCGTTGCCCACCCATGCCGTGCCCGCCGGCCTGGGCGCCGGCGGCATGGAGCACCAGGGCGGTGGCGAGGGCCGCGCCGATGCGGGCGAGGGGGGTACGGTGAATGGGCTGGATGCGGGGGATGGTGTGGGCCATGGTGGTTCCGCCGGTGTCGTCCATGCGTCGTTGAAGGGGCAAAACTGGGCCGGGGCTGGCTGGATCAGCGGTGGTGGCCGCCGCCTTGCTGCCGGCCGCCGCTGTCGCCGCCGCCATGGGGGGCCGGCGCCGGCATGGACTGGCGGCTTTCCCAGCCGCGCTCGGCCTGGCCGCGGATTTCGGCGCCCCGGCCGTAGGATTCGAACACCGGGGGCGGGGCCGGGCGATAGACCGGGGCCGGCGCGGGGATGGGCCGTTCCACCGCCGGTGCGGGCCGAGGCGCCTGGAATGGGCGTTCCTGGGGCCGGTTGAACTGCCGTTCCGGCGGTGCTTCATAGAGCGGGGCCGACGGTTGCTGGGGCCTGGATTGGGGAACGGGTTGTGAAACGGACGGGGGGGCGTTGGGACGGTTCGGCGTCTGGAAGCCGGCACTGCCCGGCGAGCGGGGTTGGACCGGCGTCGGGCCGGCACCGGCCTGGCCGCGCAGGGCGCCGGGCACCTGCCCGGCATTGGGCCCGGCGGCGGGATAGCCGCGGAACGTCCGCTGGGCTTCCGGGGAGCCCTGGGCGCCGAGGAAGCGGGCACGGGTGGCCGGGTCCCGATAGGGCACGCTGCCCCGGTGGGCGGGATCGTGCTGCCAGATGCCGGACGTTACCGGCGGGCGGTGCCAGTTGATGGCGTTGAAGCGGGCCGGATCGACGCGCAGGTAGTGATGGTGCCAGTCGAAGATTCCCCAGCCCCACAGGGGCACCACCACGGCAAAGGCCAGGCCGTAGTCGATGCCGAGGGCGAAATCCGTCGGGTAGAGGGGGAAGTAGTAGGGCGGGTAGGCCGGGTAGGGCCAGACGCCGTACACCGTGGCCGGATCGTAGGCCGGCAGGTAGACGTACTGGGCGTCGGCGGGCTCGATCAGGGTCTCCGGGCCGTCCTCGGAGACCACGGCCTGGGGCGTCGAGCGCAGGGTGCCCGCCGCCCGGGCCCGGGCGCGCAGGCGCTGCACCGCGTCCATCACCTCGGGTTGCTGGGCCAGGAAGGCGTCGCCGAGGCGCTGCATCCAGGCCAGCTGGTCGTTCATCATTTGCAGGATTTGGGGAAAGGGCACCAGGGACTTCACGCTCGGGTCCCAATCCTGGGCTTGCAGGGCCACCGCCAGCCGGTTGCCCTTCAGGTCCGCGTTGCCCGGCTCCTGGAGCCAACGGGCGGCCTCCACCACTTCCAGGGGGTAGGTGGCGGCGATCAGGATTTGCCCCAGCAGGGGGTCAGGATAGAGGGCGATGGGGGCCACCAGCTGTTCCAGCTGGGGTGCGCTGAACGGCGCCGGTGCCGGTGTCTGGACCTGGGCATAGTCCGCCGCCGGCCAGGCCAGGGCCAGGATCGCGGCAACCCAGGCTAGGGCGCGCCACAGCGTCGCCTTCATGATCGGCCTCCTTGTGGTGACGGACACCCGAGCGCGGCGATGCCGCGTTCGGGCCTTCAAGGTTAGAGGGCCACGCTACCGCCCCGGTTCGTCCCCGCCCTGTAAAAAAGCGTAAGCCCCGGCCAGACCGGGGCGGCTGCCCTGCTAGAGGGTGTAGAAGCCGTCGTCGTAAGCGGTGGCGTAGGCTTTCCAGTCGTCCTTCACCTGCTCGGCGCAGCCCTCGGCCAGGGACAGCAGGGTGGGGCGCCAGCGCGGGTCGTGGCCGAAATCGATCAATTCGTCGGCACTGGCCGAGCCGTCCCGGCCGCTGCTGCGCAGCTGGTCCCAGGCCGCCAGTTCGCCCATGGTGCGCAGCACGCTTTCCAGGCGGCGCAGCTTGCGCCCGTTGCCGCCGTCCAGGGCCACCCGGTCCTCGCTGGGCAGGAGGCCGCGCAGGATGTAGGCCTTCTTGCCCATCGTCACCGGCTGGAGAAAGGCCATGGATACCGCCTGGGAGCGCCGCTGCACCGCCACCACCCGTTCCGCCTCGCTCTTCCAGCGGGGCTGCTTGAGGTGCAGGTGGGGGACCAGGGAGGAGGGCAGGGCCTCCTTCAGGTCCAGGATGTAGTTGCCGTCCGGCGAGCCCTTGCCGGCCACCAGGATGGCGTAGCGGTCCACCCCCAGGCTGCCGGTGCCGGCGATGCGCCGGGCCACGTCGATGACCTTGTAGAACTCCGGGTTGGGCTGGGTCTTGGCGAAGGCGGCCATGAAGGCTTCCACCTTGGCCCGCTGCTTGGCGCTGGCGGGCAGGGCCTTGCGGCCGTCGGCGCGCAGGACCCGCTTGCGCCCCTTGGGGGACTTGAGGGTGCTACGGCTGTCGAGGAAGGCGGAGCGGGGGCGGTTGCGCAGGCTGTCGAGCAGTTCGCGCACCAGGCCCTCGGCGGTGTCCCGCTCGATCCAGCGGGCCTTGCCCTGGGCCAACCCATTGGCGTAGCCCTCTAGGAACACCTGGCCCAGGGCCAGGGCCTCGGCCCGGTTCACCTTGAGGCTGGCGGCGGCCACCAGGATGCTGGTGAGCAGCCGCACCGGGTCCCAGGTGCAGGGGGCCAGGGCCGCCTCGTCGAAATCGTTCAGGTCGAAGTAGGCGAGCCGGTTGTCGCCCTTGTAGCTGCCGAAGTTCTCCAGGTGCAGGTCGCCGCACACCCAGGCCGCCGGGGCGTGGCGGAAGATGCGTTCGTTGGGCAGGCGGTCGTAGAACAGGTGGCAGGTGCCGCGCAGGAAGACGAAGGGGCTCGCGCGCATGTTGCGGTACTTGAGCACCAGGCGCTCCGGGTCGCGGCCGGCGTTGTAGTCGCGGATGCAGGTGAGGGCGTCGAACATGGCGGTCCTTTCTTCGTGGCGGGGGACGGGAACGGCGGGGCGGATCGCGGGACGGATCAGGGCGCCACGGCGAGCAGGATCTTGCCGATGTGGGCGCTCGATTCCATCAGCCGGTGGGCTTCAGCCGCCTGTTCCATGGGGAAAGTGGCGTGAATGCGGGATTTCACCCGGCCCTCGGCAAGGGCCGGCCAGACGTGTGCGAGCAGGGCGTCGCGGATCGCTTCCTTCTCCTCGCGGCTGCGCGGGCGCAGGGTCGAGCCGGTGATGGTCAGGCGCTTGGTCATCACCGGCAGGAAGTCGAAAGGCACCTTGCTGCCATTGAGGAAGGCGATGTACACCAGCCGGCCGTCGCGGCGCAGCAGGGAAACGTTCTTCTGGATGTAGTCGCCCCCCACCATGTCGAGGATCACGTCCACTCCTTCGCCGTTGGTGGCGGCGCGGATTTCCTCGACGAAGTCCTGGCGGCGGTATTCCACCACCCCATCGGCGCCGAAGGCGCGGCAGGTGGCGGCCTTCTCGGCGTTGCCCACGGTGGTGAACACCTGGGCGCCGGTGAGCTTGCCGAGCTGGATGGCGGCCAGGCCGATGCCGCTGGAACCGCCGTGCACCAGCAACCGCTCGCCGGCCTTGAGATGGGCGATGTCGCGCAGGTTGGACCACACGGTGAACCAGTTCTCGGGCAGGCCGGCGGCCTGTTCGAGCGGCACGCCGGCCGGCACCGGCAGGGCGTGGCCGGCGGGCACCGCGCAGTATTCGGCGTAGCCGCCCCCCGGGGCCAGGGCGACGACCGGGTCCCCCACCCGCCAGGCATCCACGCCCTCGCCCAGGGCGGCCACCTGGCCGGCCACCTCCAGGCCCAGGATCGGCGAGGCCCCCGGCGGGGGCGGGTAGAGCCCCTTGCGCTGGAACACGTCGGGCCGGTTGATGCCGGCATAGCGCACCTGGACGAGAATCTCGCCGGGGCCGGGCTTGGGCACCGGGCCTTGGGCCACGTGCAGGGTGGCCGGGTCTGGGGAGGGGGTGTAGGCGACGTAGCGCATGGAGTCGGGCAGCATGGCATCCTCGAAAAACGATGAAACGCGCCCAGCGCAAGCGGTGGGCGGCAAGGTCCCGGGGCGGGGGGCGCCTGCCGGGCGGGTCTGACGATGCAGCCATGATATACGGCTGGTGCTGACCGGGTTCCGCCGAAGCGCGCGGCAGCGTGCCGCCGGGGCGCTACAATGGCGCCCCGCGCCGCGTTTCCGGTGTTCAGCGGCGACGGCGGGCGCGTCCCCCCGGCCTTTGTGCATCCATTCCTCGCCTGTCTTCTCGTCTGCCCATCACCATGCCGCTTCTCACCGCCACCGGCGCCTGCCTTGCCTACGGCCACGTGCCGCTCCTCGACCACGCCGATTTCCAGCTCGACAAGGGGGAGCGGGTGGCCCTGATCGGCCGCAACGGCAGCGGCAAGTCGTCCCTGTTGAAAGCCCTGGCCGGGGTGGGGCACCTGGACGACGGCGACATCTGGCGCCAGCCGGCCCTCAAGCTCGCCTACGTGCCCCAGGAACCGCCGCTCAACCCGGAATCCACCGTGTTCGAGGCGGTGGTGGACGGCATGGGCGACACCTCGGCCCTGCTCGCCGAGTACCACGCCGTGTCCCATGCCATGGCCGAGGCGGACGCCGACCACGAACCCCTGCTGGCCCGCATGCAGGAACTGCAGAGCGAACTGGACGCCCGGGGCGCCTGGTCCTACGCCTCCCAGGCCGACCGGGTGATCGAGCGCTTCGGCCTGGACCCGGACGCCAAGGTGGCCAGCCTGTCCGGCGGCCAGAAGAAGCGCCTGGCCCTGGCCCAGGCCCTGGCCATCGGCCCGGAGGCGCTGCTGCTCGACGAACCGACCAACCACCTGGACCTGGACGCCATCGCCTGGCTCGAAGAGCAGCTGGTGTCCGCCGGGGTGACGCTGCTGTTCATCACCCACGACCGGCGCTTCCTCGACCGGCTCGCCACCCGCATCGTCGAACTCGACCGGGGCAAGCTGGCCAGCTACCCGGGCTCGTTCTCCGCCTACCAGGAGCGCAAGGAGCAGGAACTCAAGGACGAGGCCCTGGCCAACGCCCGCTTCGACAAGCTGCTCAAGGAAGAAGAGGTGTGGATTCGCAAGGGCGTCGAAGCCCGGCGCACCCGGGCCGTGTTCCGCGTCCAGCGCCTCGACCAGCTGCGCAGCGAGCGGGCGGCGCGGCGCGAGCAGCAGGGCCGGGTGGACTTCAACCTGGACGCCGGCGAGAAGAGCGGCAAGGTGGTGGCCGAGCTGGCCCACGTCGGCAAGGCCTTTGGCGACAAGACGGTGATCCGCGACTTCTCCTGCCGCATCCTGCGCGGCGACAAGATCGGCCTGATCGGCCCCAACGGCGCCGGCAAGACCACCCTGCTCAAGCTCATCCTCGGCCAGCTGGAGCCCGACTCCGGTACCGTTCGCCTGGGCACCAAGATGCAGGTGGCCTACTTCGACCAGTTCCGCGAGGCCCTGGACCCGGAGGCGGCCCTCACCGACGTGATTTCCCCGGGGTCCGATACGGTGGAGATCAACGGCGAGAAGAAGCACGTCATCGGCTACCTGGGCGACTTCCTATTCGCCCCGGAGCGGGCCCGTTCGCCGGTCAAGAGCCTGTCCGGCGGCGAGCGCAACCGGCTGCTGCTGGCCCGCCTGTTCGCCCGCCCGGCCAACGTGCTGGTGCTCGACGAACCGACCAACGACCTGGACATCGACACCCTGGAACTGCTGGAGAATCTGTTGCAGGACTACCCGGGCACCGTCTTCCTGGTCAGCCACGACCGGGCCTTCCTCGACAACGTGGTGACCCAGGTGATCGCCGCCGAGGGCAACGGCGTGTGGCGCGAGCACGTCGGCGGTTACGACGACTGGGCCCGTTGGCGGGTGGCCCAGGGGGCGCGTCCCTCGGGCTTCGCCGACGCGCCCGCCGCGAACGCCGCGCCGCGCAAGGCGTCCAGCGATGCCCCCGTGGAGAAGGCCGCCCCGTCTGGGGTTTCGGCCGATGCCCCGGCCAAGGCCAAGCCGGTCAAGCTGTCCTACAAGGAGCAGCGCGAACTCGATGCCCTGCCCGATCGCATCGCCGCCCTGGAATCCGAACAGGCCGCCCTGACCCAGCGCCTGGAAGACCCCAACCTCTACGCCAACGCCCCCCAGGAGGCCAACGCCTTCGCCGCGCGCCTGTCGGCCATCGACGACGAGCTGCTGGAACTGCTCGGCCGCTGGGAGGAGCTGGAGGCCAAGCAGAAGGGCGCCTGAGCGCCCCGGCCTACTCCTGGGACTCGGGGATGGCCTGGCGCACCGGCAGGATGACCTGGAAGCGGGTACCCACCCCTACCTCGCTGTCCACTTCGATGCGCCCGTGGTGGCGCTGGACGATCCCGTAGGAGAGGGAGAGGCCGAGGCCGGTGCCCTTGCCCACGGGCTTGGTGGTGAAGAAGGGGTCAAAAATGCGGGCCAGGTTTTCCCGGGAGATGCCGCAGCCGGTGTCGGTGATGCCGATGCACACCTCGTCCTGTTCCGGCAGGTGGCGGGTGGTGACGGTAATGCGCCCCTTGTCCTGGATGGCGTGGGCCGCATTCACCAGCAGGTTGAGGAACACCTGGTTGAGCTGGCTCAGATTGGCCTCGATGGGCGGCAGCTCCCCCAGGTCGGTGACCACCTCGGCCTTGTACTTCAGTTCGTTGTGCACGATGTTGAGGGTGGAGGCGATCCCCGGGTTCAGGTCCACCCAGGCGAACTTGCCCTCGTCCGGGTGGGAGAAATCGCGCAGGTCCTGGACGATCTTGCGCACCCGGGCCACCCCGTCCCGGGATTCGGCCAGCAGCTTGGGCACGTCGTCGCGCAGGAATTCCAGGTCCCGCTCCGCGCTGGCGGCGCGGATGCGCTGGCGCAGCGGATGCCCGTCGGGCAGGGCGTCACCCACCTCTTCGAGCAGGTCGGCAAGGGCGAACAGGTCGTCCAGGTAGGAGCTCAACGAGCCCAGGTTCGATTGGACGAAGCCCACCGGGTTGTTGATCTCGTGGGCCACGCCGGCGGCCAGCTGGCCGATGGAGGCCATCTTTTCCGAATACAGCAACTGCTGCTTGGTGTCTTCCAGGCGGGTGATCAGGGCCGCCTGTTCCTTCTTTTCTCGTTGCAGGGCGACTTCCGTTTCCTTGCGCTCGACCAGTTCCCGGCGCAGTTCGTCGTTGCGCTGGTTGAGTTCGGTCGAGGTCAGGTCCAGGGCCCGCTTGATCAGGTCCAGGTCCCGGTCGGATTGTTCGTAGGCTTCGCTCACGGCGGCGAACAGGGCCGGCCAGGCCGGGGCGTCGGGTGCGGGCAGGGGGGCGTCCTCCGCCGTTTTCAGGTAACGGCGGAGTTGGCGCTGGAGCAGCGGGTGCATGGCGGGGCGTCGCTCGGTCAGTCGTCGAGGTGAATGGCACCGTCGGGGCCACGCCGGACCTGGGTGATGCCCGGCTCTTCTGCCTCGAGGCGGCGGCGCTCCAGTTCCTCGGCGGACAGCTGGCCCAGCTCGCCGCGGCGCTCGTCGGCCAGGCGTCGGGCTTCCTCGTCCTTGGCCTGGTCCGCCAGGGCCGCCGCCAGGGCGTCGGCCATCTCCCGGTCGTCCCAGGGCTTGATCAGGTAGCGCTGGAGGCCCACGTCGTTGACCGCGCTGACCAGCACGTCGAAGTCGGTGACGCCGGACAGCATCAGCCGTCGCGCCCGGGGCTGGAGTTCGCTGAAGGCCTTGAGGAAGGCCAGCCCGTCGAGTTCGGGCATGCGGTAGTCGCTCACCACCAGGGCGAAGGGCACTTCCAGGGCCCGGGCCAGGGCCGCCCGGGGCGAGGTGTGGGCCTCGACCTGGGCCGTGCCGGCAAGCTCCCGGCGCAGGAGGCGTTGCAGGGCGGACAGCACGTGGGGTTCGTCATCCACCAGCAGGATGCGGGGCAGGGGGTGTTCAGCCATGGCGGGGGGCCTCCACGGGGGGGCGGACGTGCAGTTGCAGGCGGCCGCCCTCGGCGCGCTCGTAGTCGCCGATCTGGCGGATCAGGCCTTCGTCCAGGATGTAGTCGGCGGCCAGGAGCAGGACGCCCTCCCGGCTGATGAAGTCGCGGGACAGCACCATGCCCGGCTTGAGGTCCGCCGGGGCCAGGGCCAGGTCGGTGACCTGGGCTTCCTTGGCGCCGCCGGAGAGGGCGAAGAAAGTCTCCACCACCTGGGGGTCGTAGCGCTTGCCCTTGCCCTGGAGCAGGTGCTGGCGGGCCTCCTGCTCGTCCAGGCGCCGGCCGGTGACGCTGCCCTCGCGCAGGCCGTCGTAGTCGTTGGCCAGGGCCAGGATGCGGGCGCCCAGGGGGATGATCAGACCGGACAGTCCTTCCGGATAGCCCTGGCCGTCGTAACGCTCGTGGTGGGAACGGATCAGCCGGGCCGCGCCGCGCAGGTCCTCCAGGGCCATCAGGGCCTGTTCGCCCTTGGCTGGGTGTTTGCGCCACAGGCCGCGCTCGTCGGCGCTCATCTGGGGTTCCGGCTTGTTCAGCAGGTGGTCGGGGATGCCGATCTTGCCGATGTCGTGGAGCAGACCGGCAAGAAAGACGTCCTGGACTTCCCAGGGGGCCAGGCCCATGTGCTTGGCGATGCGCCGCGCCAGGTCGGCGACCCGGCGGGAATGGCCGGCCATGCGCCCCTCGCGCAGCTCGATCAGGTTGGCGAAGACCCGGATCGAGGTCATGAAGCCGGTCTTGAGCTTGTCGTTGGCCTTGCGCAGTTCCTCGGTGCGGGCCCGGACCTTGTCCTCCAGGCTGGCGTTGAGGGCCTTCAACTCTTCGTTCTGGGCCTGGGTGAGGGCCTCCAGCCGGGCCTTTTCCCGCTCCAGGGACTGGCGATCGAGCACGTCGCGCACCGTCAGCAGCACCTCGCCGTCGTTCCACGGCTTGGCGATGTAGCGGTAGATCTCGCCCTGGTTGATGGCCGCCACGGTGGATTCGATGTCGGCGTAGCCGGTGAGCAGGATGCGCGCCGGCCGGGGCCAGCGGGCCTTGACCTGGGCGAGGAAGCGGGCGCCGTCCATCTCCGGCATGCGCATGTCCGAGATCACCACGTCCACCGCGCCGTTCTCGGCCTCGAGCAGGGCCAGCCCTTCGGCGCCGCCGTTGGCGATCAGGACCCGGTAGCCGGTGGGGCGGAACAGGCGGCGCAGGGCCGAGAGGATGTTGGCCTCGTCATCCACGCACAGGATGGTGGCGGGCTGGGGGGCGCCGTCGGTCATGGGGTTGTTCCCTCTTTGGTCTGGCTGGGCTGGCGTACCGGCAGGACCACGCGGAAGGTGGTGCCCTGGCCGGGTTGGCTGGTGACGAGGATCTGGCCGTGGTGCTTCTGGACGATGCCGTAGGAGAGGGAGAGGCCGAGGCCGGTGCCTTTGCCCACGGGCTTGGTGGTGAAGAAGGGGTCGAAGATGCGGTGCAGGTGCTCCGGCGCGATGCCCCGGCCGGTGTCGGCCACTTCGACCCAGACCCGTTCGTCGGCATCGCTGCCGCTGTGCCCGGTGCGCAGGGTGATGCGTCCGCGCTCGCCGTCGGGCATGGCGTGGGCGGCGTTGACCAGCAGGTTGAGGAAGACCTGGTTGAGCTGGGAGGGCAGGCATTCGATTTCCGGCAGGGCGCCGTAGTCGCGCACCACCTCGGCCCGGTACTTGACCTCGTTGTTGACGATGTTGAGGGTGGAGTCGAGGCCCTGGCGCAGGTCGGCCCGTTGCCAGTCCTGGCCGGAATCGAGGCGGGAAAAATCCTTCAGGTCGGCGACGATCTTGCGCACCCGGTCGATGCCCTCCTGGGACTGGGCCGTCAGGTCCGGCAGGTCTTCGAGCAGGAAGTCGAAGTCCCGCTCTTGCTTGAGCCGGGCCACTTCCTGGGCAGCGGGGTGCTCGGGCGGCAACTGGGCCGCCGCCGCGTCCAGGGCTGCGAGCACGGCATGCACGTCGCTCAGGTAGCGCTCCAGGGTGGTGAGGTTGGACTGGACGTAGCCGATCGGGTTGTTGATCTCGTGGGCGACGCCGGCGGCCAACTGGCCGATGGATGCCAGCTTTTCCGACTGCACCAGCTGTTCCTGGGTTTCCTGGAGGCGGGCGTTCACTTCCACCAGTTCGGCGTTGCGGCGGCGCAGCTCGGCTTCCGAGGCTTCCCGTTTGGCCACGTCCTCTTCCAGGGCCTGCTTGGCCTGGGCGAGCTGGGCGGTGCGGCGTTCCACCAGGGTTTCCAGTTCGGCATGGGCGTTGCGCAGGGCGGCTTCGGCTTCCTTGCGCTCGGTGATGTCCACCAGGGTTTCGATGGCGCCGATGATCCGCCCCTGGTCGTCGTGCAGTGGGGCGGCGGTGAAGAACAGCCAGCGCCCGCCGGTGCCGAAGCGGGGAAAGAATCCCTCGGCCTCGTAGGCGCCGGGGATGACCTCGGAGCGGCGGTAGAAGTTGCCGTAGAAGCTGTCGATGCGCGCTTCGATGTCGCCGTCCACGATCAGGTCGGCCAGCACCGGCCGCTCCGTGTCGTAGAAGCCGGTCCAGGCCAGTCGGGTACCGAGCAGGCGGGCGGCGGGGGTGCCGGTGATCAGGCCGCAGGCGGCGTTCCAGTGGGTGACGCGGTGCTCGGCGTCGATGACGAAGGTGGGCACCGGATCGCCGTCGATGATCTGTTGCAGCACCTGCTGGATGTGGCGCTGGGCGGCTTCGGCCTGGCGCCGCTCGGTGATGTCGATGGCGGTGCCCAGGGCGGCGTAGCCGTCGTCGTAGTCGATGCGGGTGGCGGTGACTTCGAGCCAGCGGATGTCGCCGCCCTTGGTGCGGATCGGTACTTCGTAGATCGGCGCCACCGGTTCGCCCCGCAGCCGTGCGGCGGCCCGGGCGCGCAGGCTCTCCTGGGCGTCCGGCCGGGCCAGCTGGTAGAACGGCATGCCCAGCAGCTCGTCCCGGCTGTAGCCGGAAATGCGCTCCATGGCCCGGTTGGCGTAGATCAACCGTTCGCCCTGGTGGAGAAAAACCGCGGCGCTGATGGTCTCGGTGAGGCCGCGGAAGCGGGCCTCGCTGTGGCGGAACTGCTGCTCGGCCTCCACCAGCCGGGTGATGTCCGAGCCCAGCCCGACGTAGCAATACGGAGCATCGCCGTCCCCGGGCAGGGGCACTACGGTGAGCTCGATCCAGAACTCGCTGCCGTCCTTGCGCCGGTTGGCCACTTCGCCGCGCCAGTCGAACCCGGACCGGGCGGTCTGCCACATGGTGCGGAAGAAGTCCTCGGGGTGGCGCCCGCTGGAGAGCAGGGCGGAGCGCTGCCCGATCAGTTCGTCCCGGGTGTAGCCGCTGGCGTCGCAGAAGCGGTCGTTGACGTAGAGGATGATGCCCGCGTCGTCCACCACGCTGACTTGCAGGTGGCGCAGCAGAACCTGGTCGCCCAGGGCGGCGGAAAGGTCAGGCAATGAGGGCATGGAGGGTGTCCTCGAATTCGCCGGCGATGCGGTCCAGGGCTGGTGGCAGGTTTGCCCAGGAGATGTTGAGGCGGGCCCAGGCGGTGTCGGAAAGGGTCGGCACCGGCTCGTCGGGAGGGGTGGCCAGGGCCAGGGCGTGGGACAGAACGTTGGCGGTGTGGGTGAGGTCCGCCAGGGAATCGGCGGTGGCGTCGTCGGGCTGGTGGTGCAGGGCGATGGCCTCCCGGATCGCCACCGGCAATCCCCAGCGCTCGGCCAGCAGGGCGCCGGCCTCGGCGTGGGTGGTGCCGATCATCTGGCGTTCCACGTCGAGCAGGGGGCTGGCGTGCCGCTGGATCCTCTGGTGGATGGCTGCGTAGTGGGCCGGGAAGGAGACGGCCAATACCAGTTGGCCGATGTCGTGGAGCAGGCCGGCGGCGAAGGCCGATTCCGGGTTGCGCCCGGCCAGCAGGGCCAGGTGGCGGGCGGACACGGCGGTGCCGATGCTGTGGCGCCAGAAGGGGTGGGGGTCGAAGTGCTTGTCTGGCTTGAGGGTGGCAAGGGCCTGGACCGCCGCGGCGGATATGACCAGGGAGCGCACGGCGCGGAAGCCGAGCACGACGATGGCTTCCTGGATCGACACCACCTGGCCCTGGAGGCCGTAGAAGGGGGAATTGGCGACGCGCAGGGCCCGGGCGGCCAGGGTCTGGTCGGCGGCGATGCGCCGAGCGAGCAGGCCCGTGTCCATGTCTTCCATCTCGTTCAGGCTCAACAGGTCGGAGGCGATGCTGGGCAAGGTGGGCAGGGCCGCGATCCGGGCGGCGATTTCCTCGAGACTGGGCCGGGGCGGGAGATGGTCGGACATGGTCAGTCCTCCGCTTTGCCCAGTTGCCGCGTCAGCAGTACCTGGAAAAGGGCCCGACTGGCCGGGTTGTCGCCCGCCTGGGCGAAGCGCCGTTTCAGTTGGCGACGGATTTCCTTTTCCCGGGCGGTGGCCGGGTCGCCGGCCGCTGGGTCGGGCGGGACGACGGGCAGGCTGGCGATGCCCTGGCGGGCCAGTTCTTCGAGCCGGCGGGCATCGAGCCGGGAGCCGGCGGTGAGGATCGTCTGGCCGGCGGCATCCAGCAGGTCGGCGCCCAGGTGCATGTCCGGCGCGATGTCGGCGATCGGCATCCAGAGCGGCGGGGTCGTCATGGCGCGGCTCCTTCCGGGATCAGGGTGATGGCGAGCCCTCGCCCCGCCGAGGACAGGCCCAGGGCGTGGCGGCAGGCCCGGTAGGTGCGGCCGCCCAGGGTCACCGGCAATTCCTGGGCATTCTCGCGCAGGAAGCTGTCCACCACCTGAGGCGGGAGCACCGTACCCAGGGGCAGGCCGAGCAGACCGCCCTGGGGGCCCATCAAGTCTTCGGCCAGGCTGTTCATGGCGACGATCAGGCCGTCCTCGTCCACGCCGAGCAGGGGCCAGGGCAGGACTTCCAGGACCTCGTGCAGCACGCCCAGGGCGGTTTCGTTGCGGCTGATGCGCTCTTCCCGCTCGGCGAGCAGCTGTTGCAGGCGCCGGTTGGTCGCCTCCAGCTCCCGGTTGGCCCGCTGCACGGCGCTGGCCAGGCGCAGGTTCTCGTCCGCCAACTCTTTCTGGCGGAAGGCCTCGGCGATGTGTTCGCGCAGGTGGTCGTCGTCCCAGGGCTTGGTCAGGAACTTGTAGATGGCGCCCTCGTTGATGGCGCCGGTGATCGATTGCAGCTCGGTGTAGCCGGACAGGACGATGCGGACCGTGTTGGGGAAGAGAACCTTGGCGCGGCGCAAGAATTCGACCCCGGTCATGCCCGGCATGCGCTGGTCGGAGATGATCACGTCCACCGGATGGTTGGCCAGTACCTCCAGGCCCTCTTCGCCACCCGCGGCGGTGAGGATCTCGTAGCCTTCCTTGCGCAGCAGGCGCTTCATGGCCGAGAGAATGTTGGCCTCGTCGTCCACCAGCAACAGGGTGCGCTTCTTCTCCTGGGGGCGGATCAGGTCGCCTGGAATCGCCTTGCCTGCCATGAGCATCTGCTCCATCTCGGCGGCCGGCACGGGGCGGCTGAAGTAGTAGCCCTGAATCTCGTCGCAGCGGTTGGCGATGAGCAGGGCCAGTTGGGCCTCGGTTTCCACACCTTCGGCGATCACCTTCATTTGCAGGGCGTGGGCCATGGTGATCACCGCCCGGGTGATGGAGATGTCGTTGGGATCGGCGGCAATGTCCTGGACGAAGGAGCGGTCCACCTTCACCGCATCCAGGGGGAAGCGCTTCAGGTAGGCCAGGCTCGAATAGCCGGTGCCGAAATCGTCCACCGATAGCCGTACCCCCATGGCGCGCAACTCGGTGAGGATGGCGATGGTGTCTTCCACATCCTCCATCAGCATCGATTCGGTCAGTTCCAGTTCCAGCCAGCGCGGCGGCAGGCCGGTATCGGCCAGGGCCTGGCGCACTTTGGCCACCAGGTTACCTTCCTGGAGCTGGCGTCCCGACAGGTTCACCGCCATGGTGAACGGCCCCAGCCCCTGGGCGTGCCAGCGGGCGGCCTGGATGCAGGCCTGGCGCAGCACCCAGTGGCCCACCGCCAGCACCAGCCCGCTTTCTTCCATGGCCGGGATGAACTCGGCGGGGGATACCAGCCCGCGCTGGGGGTGCTGCCAGCGGATCAGGGCCTCGGCGCCGATGATGGTGCCGTTGCTACAGCTGACCTTGGGCTGGTAGTGGAGGATGAATTGGTCTTCCTGGATCGCCTGGCGCAGGGAGTGTTCGGTCTGGAGCTTGGTGCGCAGCCGCTCGTTGGCGGCGGCCTCGAAGAAGCGGTAGCTGCCGCCGCCGTTTTCCTTGGCGTCGTGCAGGGCGGTTTCCGCCCGGTAGAGCAACTGGTCGATGCTGTCGCCGTCGGTGGGAAAGGCGGCGATGCCGATGCTGGTGCCCAGGTACAGAGTGTGGCCGTCCACATCGAGGGGGGCGGAAGTCTGCTCGATCAGGCGGCGGGCGGCATTGGCGATGTCGATAGGGCTGTCCAGTTCGCTCAGGAAGACGCCGAACAGGTCGCCGCCGAGCCGGCCGAGCAGGTCACCGGCGCGCAGGTCGCGCCCCAGGCGCCGGGCCAACTGGGCCAGGGCCTCGTCCCCGGTCCGGTAGCCCAGGTTCTCGTTGACGCTCTGGAAACCGTCCAGGCCCAGGCAGAACAGCACCGCCTGGCGGTGGTGCCGCTCGGCATGGCGCAGCGATTCGGCCACCTGCTCGCGGAACTGGTTGCGGTTGGGCAGGCCGGTGAGCTCGTCGAAGTGGGCCAGGTGGTGGGCCCGGGCCTCCGCCGCCAGGGCGTCGGTGACGTCGAAGGCGATGCCGCCGATGGTGTGGGGGCGCGGGCCGTCGCCGATGGCGAAGCTCTTCATGTGCAGCCAGCGCACCTCGCCGGTGGGGCCGATGACCCGGAAGCGGATATCCAGCCCCCCGTAGGGGCGGCGGTGGAGGGAGGCCCGCAAGCGGCCCACCTCTTCCGGATGGACCCGGTTCAGCCAGTCGAAGCGGTCGGCGAAGAGCGCGTCCCGGGAGGCGTTCCAGACCTTTTCATAGGCCGGGTTGGCGTAGACCACCCGCCGTTCGATCACATCCACCAGCCAGAGGCTTTCCGGCAGGAACTCGGCCAAAAGGGCAATACGTTCCGCCAGCCCGGCCGGAGGCGGGCTCGTGGTGATTGTGGACGTGGGTTCCATGCCGGGCGCGTATATGGGGTTTGGCTTCAATCTTTTCGCCAAATCCCAAAAACTGCAAGGGCATATGTCCTATGCCTAGCACCGCATTCGGGGGGAAGACCTGTTTCCCCTGGGGGCGGAGCGGTCAGCCTTTTATCGACTTGGCGTAGCTGGCCCGGTCCAGGTCGGCGATCTCGGCGGAAAGCTGGATCGTCAGGCCGTCCACCGCCGGCACCCCGGCGTGGAGGGCCCCGGCCACGGCGGCGGCCAGTTCCTGCTTCACTTCCGGCGGGCGGCCGGAGAGGATCGCCAGCCGCACATGGACGAAGCCCCGGCCGGTGTTGTGCACGCCGATGGCGTAGTCGTCGAGGCGGATCGCCCGGCTCTTGATGTCCGGCTCGTCGAAATGGCCCGAGGCGGCCAGCTCGGCGTTGATGCCGGCGAGCAGGGTAGGGGCGTCCAGGGCACCGTCCAGGTTGGCGGTGTATTCCAGGGTCAGGTGGGGCATGGGGAATCCTTGGGCGGTGGCGCCCGCCGCGACGGCGGCGGGCAAGGGGCAATGGTAAGGCCGGCCGGGCAGAGGTGTCCGAACGCGGCGCCCGCAAGGGGCGCCTAAAGCGGGGCGCCTTCGGCCCACAGCCAGGGCAGGCCGGCCACGGCGGCGAAGAACAGGGCCAGGTGGAACAGGCACCACAGGCCGTAGCGGCGGGCGAGCTTGGCTTCGGACAGATTGCTCACCAGGAACAGGCGGCCGTCGGCGGGGCGGGCGAGGAGGTGGATGTCCGGGGCGGCGCGCAGGGCGTCGTGGTTGCGCGCCACCTCGCGCTTGGCCGCCTGGCGGGCGAGCAGCCATTCCTGTTCGTCGATGGTGCCGTCGCCGTTCAGGTCGAAGCGCCTGGCCAGGGCGGCCGGGTCCTTCTTCCATTCGGCCAGCAGGTCGCGCACGTCGGCGTTGGGGTCCAGCTCCCCGGACAGGCCGGTGACGGTGCGGAAGTCGCCGATGGCGTAGAGCGGGTCGCCATTGAGCAGCAGCCACAGGGTGGTGCGGGTGTCGTCGGCGACGGTGGTTTCCTTGTGCCGGGTGACGATTTCGGCGCCAGCCGGGTCGATCAGGCACTGGCCGGTGCCGTCGTCGAGGATGAAGGAGCCCTCGGACTCGCTGCGCTGCACCTCGGTCCATTCCCGCTTGTGGTTGCGCTCTTCCACCAGGTAGCGGAACCACAGGCAGGGCACGTGGCGGCCCGGGGCGACGATGGGCAGGCCGTCCAGGGGGCGGCCGGTGCCGGTCAGTTCGGCGTAGCCCTGGGCGGCGGTGGCTACCTTGGCGGTGGGAGTGTCGGTGATGGCGCGGCGGCGCCGGTAGGCCGAGGCCCAGGCGACCAGGCTGATCGCTGCCAGCAGCGCGATGCACACCAGCCAGCCGAGGCGGGAGTGGGTCTGGGCGGCGATGGCCAGCAGCACCAGCTGGACACCGGAGGTGGCCCGGTGGACGCTGCTCCAGCGGCTGAGGCGCAGGCCGTCGAACACAGCGGGAGGGCCTTAGCCGAACAGGGCCTTCAGATCCACGTCGGCCTTTTCGGCGACGCTGAATTCGAGCAGGGGTTGGGATTCGAAGCTGCCCAGGCGGGCCACCAGCACGTCCGGAAACTGCTCCAGGCGCACGTTGAGCAGGTTGGCCGCCTCGTTGTACAGCTCGCGGCGGTCGGCGATGGCGTTTTCCAGGCCGGTGATGCGGGTCTGCAACTGCATGAAGTGTTCGTTGGCCTTCAGTTCCGGATAGGCCTCGGCTACCGCGAACAGGCGCAGCAGCCCCTGGCGCAGGCTGCCTTCGGCCTCGCCCAGGGCGCCCACGTCATGGGCTTCCCGGGCCTGCTGCACCTGGGAGCGGGCCTCGATCACCCGTTGCAGGGTGGTCTGCTCGAATTCCTTGTACTGCTTGCACACCTCCACCAGCTTGGGCAGCTCGTCGTGGCGCTGCTTGAGCAGCACGTCGATGTTGGCCCAGGCCTTGGCCACGCCGTGCTTGAGGCCGACCAGGGCGTTGTAGGTCATCACGGCGTAGAGGACGACCACGGCGATGAGGCCGAGGAGGACGGCGGTGCTGATGCTCATGAGGGGGCTCCGGGAAGAGGGGCGGCCGGCGGGCGCACACGCCAGGGAAGACGAGGACATTCGCCGCGGGCGCCGGCTATCATACCGGGATGGACGACCTTCGTTATGACAAGCCCGTGGGCCATGCCGCACCGGCCCGGGGTGCCCGCCGACTGTGGCTGGCGGTGGGCGCGGCGGCGGCGCTGCTGGCCCTGGTTGCCGGCTTTTTCGCCTACGGGCGGCCGGATCTGCTGCTCGACTTCGCCAACCTGCGCTACTGCGGTTGAGGCGGGGGAGGGGGGGCAGCCTCATCCTGCGGCGCGGGCGCGGAATCCGGCGCGCCGCCATCGCTGCCACTGTCGCCATCGCCTTCGCCCGTGCCGTCGTCGGGAGGCGGGGCGCCGACCCGGGCGCGCACCGCTTCCGGGGTCAGGTTGAGCAGTTCGCCGATGGCCGCGTAGTCGTCGGGCAGGGCCGCGTCGTCCCAGCCGTTGGCCGAGTGGCGGGCCAGATTCACCGCCAGCACCACGTTGCGCACCCGGGGGTGCTTGGCGTGCTGGTCGTCCATCAGCCGGGGCAGCAGGTCGGGCAGGGCCCAGGCATGGCACAGGGCTTGTTGCAGTTCGATGAGCTGGATGCCCAGCACCTCCTGCTGCACGGCGGCGCTGCGCAGGGTCCGGTCGCCACGCTGACGGGCCAGAATCTCCAGGGCCAGGTGGGGGGCGAAACACCACAGCAGGATTTCCGCCAGGTCGTGGAGCAGGGCGGCGATGCGCACTTCCTCGGCGTTCAGGTCGTGGCGCCACAGGGCCCAGTCGTAGGCGTAGCGCGAGGCACGCTGGGCGCGGCGGGCCACGTGGAGCAGGCCGAGCAGGGCCTGGGGGTGGGCCTTCAGGGTGTCTTCCACCACCAGCACGTTGTGAAAGTGGCGGAAGAAGGGCTCGATGCCGAGCATCATCACCGCCTGTTCGACGGTGGTGATTTCGCCTTGCAGGCGCTTGCCCCGGTAGGGCTGGATGTAGGCCAGCACGCGCACCGTCATGAGCGGGTCGTGCAGGGCCACGGCGGAAACGTCGCGGCCGTTGATGCGGTCCAGGTCCTGGGCGAGGGCCTCCAACTGACGGGCCGTGTGGCGCAGCACCGGGATTTCGTTTTCGGAGAGGTAGGCGACCCAGGAATCCAGGTCCGGCAGGGTGGTCTCGATCATGGCGGGACGATCCGGCGGAGGATGAGTTGCCCTAGGGTATCCCGGGGGCGTAGCGCCGCCAATAGGGATGCGCCAGCATTCGTGGGAATCGGCGAGAATTCTCAGGGATTCGTGGCGTAATGCGCAGTGCGTAGTGTCGAAGCACTGTCCTTGAGCCATACGGATGTGTCAGGCCCGCGGCGGACGCTTTGCGTTGCCGTGGCCCTCACGCAAGATGGCGGCACGGATGCTCCCCCACTCCCGGGCGGCGTTGCCGCCGCTGTCTGCCTGGGGGCGGTTTTGTCCAGGTTTCATGCGTTCGGGGTATCGGCCGTTTTTCCTTGTCTCCCTCTGTCCTTTTCCGTGACGCCCACCATGTCTTTTCGTGCTTTCCACGCCCTGGCGGCATCGCTGCTGGCCCTGAACCTGGTGCCGGCCCGGGCCCAGGCGCCCCTACCCGGCGCGCCGGGTTCGCTCGTTTCAGGCCCCGGCGCCTGCGTCGGCATCGCCAGCCCCCTGGAGCGGCTGGCCTGCTACGACCGGTCCCTGGGGCGGCGCAGCGCCACCGAGCCGGCCCCCGGCGAACAGCCGGCGGCTGGGTCCGAAACCGGCCAGCCCCTGGCCCACGTGCCGCCGGGGGCGCCGGCCCCCGCATCCGCCCTGGCCGAGCAGCTGCCGGCGGCCAACGCCGCCGGCGGGCTGCGCGCCGTGCCGGGGGGCGGGCTGGTCAGCGATGCCATCCTCTCGGCCGAGGTGACGCCCTTCGACGACCGCTGGGAGCTGACTCCGGCGGCCAAGCGCGGCACCTGGGTGATCCGCCCCTACAAGCCGGTGTACCTGCTGCCGGTGTTCTACACCCGCACCCCCAACCGGGAGCCCACCAGCCCCAATCCGGCCAATCAGGTGCACAGCCCGCTGCCCTTCGACAGCACCGAGGCCAAGTTCCAGTTGAGCCTCAAGACCAAGGCCTGGGAAAACATCTTCGGCGACAACGGCGACCTGTGGCTGGGCTACACCCAGTCGTCGCGCTGGCAGGTCTACAACGGCGGCATTTCGCGCCCCTTCCGCGAGACCAACTACGAGCCCGAGGCCATGCTGGTGTTCCGCACCAACTACAGCCTGCTGGGCTGGAACGGGCGTCTGGCCTCGATCTCCTTCAACCACCAGTCCAACGGCCGGGCCGATCCCCTGTCGCGCAGCTGGAACCGGGTGATCGGCAGCCTGGGCTTCGAGAAGGGCGACTGGAACGTGATGCTGCGCGGCTGGTACCGGGTGCCGGAAAAGGCCGAGACCAACGACAACCCGGACATTTCCGACTACATGGGCCGGGGCGACCTGCTGGTGGTGCGTCGCTGGGGCGGCCACGTGTTTTCCCTGGGGCTGCGCCATTCCCTGCGCACGGGCGAGCGCAACCACGGCTCCGCCGAGTTCGACTGGGGCTTTCCCATCTCCGGCAACCTGCGCGGCCACGTGCAGGTGTTCTCCGGCTACGGCGAGAGCATGATCGACTACAACTACCGGGCCACCTACTACGGCCTGGGGATTTCCCTGGTGGAGTGGTAAGCGGGGACTGCCACCGGGGCCGACTTCAGCCCCGGGGGCGCTTCCAGAACACCGGGGTGACTTCCACCGGGTCGCCCTCGCCGGCCACGTAGAGGTGGCCGTCCTGAATGGTCACTTGCAGGCGCATGGTGCGCGCGGCCAGGGTCGCCAGGGCCTGGGTCTCGGTGGCGGCCAGGTTCACCACGGTGAGGTTGTCGAGCCGCGCCAGCTTGTTCTGGTTCTGCTCCCACCAGATCTCGGCGGCCCGGCCGCCGTAGGTGTACAGCACCACCTCGTTGGCCCGGTTGCTGGCCTTGCGGATGTCGCGCTCGTCCGGCAGGCCCACGTCGATCCATTGCTCGATGGCGCCGGTCAGGTCGAGGCGCCACAGGTCGGCCTCGTCGTCGGTTGAAATGCCCCGGCCGAACTCCAGGCGCTCGTCGGCGTTCAGCGCAAAGGCGAGCAGCCGCACCATCAGGCGCTCGTCGGTTTCGGAAGGGTGGCGGGCCAGGGTGAGGGAATGGTCGCCGTAGTAGCCGCGGTCCATGTCGGCCACGCCCAGGTCGGCCTTGAATACGGTGGATTTGAGAGCCATGGGGTCGGGTAAGGTGGCAGGCCGTACAATGCCGGCCTGAACGGAAATCGAAAAACCCGACATGTTAAGTTATCGCCACGCCTTTCACGCGGGGAATCACGCCGACGTGCTCAAGCACGCGGTGGAAATCGCCTGCCTCGACTACCTGGGCCAGAAGGACAAACCCTACTGGTACCTGGACACCCACGCTGGCGCCGGCATGTATTCCCTGGAAACCGGCTTCGCCACCCAGAACGCCGAGTACGAGAGCGGCATTGCCCGCCTGTGGGACGAGCCCGGCCTGCCGCCGCTGTTGGCCCGCTACGTCGAGGTGATCCGCGCCATCAACGCCCGGGAGCGCGGCAACGGCAGGGACGGGGTGCCCCGCGCCCTCAAGGTCTATCCCGGCTCCCCGGTGATCGCCGACGTGGTGGCGAGCGAATCGACCAAGCTGCGCCTGTTCGAGATGCACCCCTCCGATTCGCCCCTGCTGGCCCGCTGCTTCAAGGACGCCGGCAGGCGCGCCCTGATCTACGCCGGCGACGGCTACGAGGGCCTGAAAGCCCTGCTGCCGCCGCCGCCGCGCCGCGCCCTGGTGTTGATCGACCCGTCGTACGAAGACAAGAGCGAATACGCCCGGGTGGTGGCCGCCCTCAAGGACGCCCTCAAGCGCTTCGCCACCGGCACCTACGTGCTCTGGTACCCCCAGCTGCACCGCCTGGAAACCCGCCGCCTGCCCGACCAGTTGAAGGCCCTGGGGGCCAAGAGCTGGCTGCATGTGGCCCTCACCGTGCGCAAGCCCACCGCCGACGGCTTCGGCATGCACGGTAGCGGCCTGTTCATCCTCAACCCGCCCTGGGTGCTGGCCCAGCAACTGGCCGAGGCCATGCCCGCCCTGGTCGAACTGCTCGGCGAGGACGAGAGCGCCGGCTACACCCTGGAACACGACGGGCTGTAAGGGCATCCCCTGCGGCCCGCGCCATTAGGAACGATAAGGAAACACCCGCCATGTGGTTCAAGAACCTGCAGTTGTACCGCCTCGCCAGCCCCTTCCCCCTTGCCCTGGCCCAGCTCGAAGAGCAGCTCGGCCGGGTGGTGTTCACCCGCTGCGGCAGCCAGGACAAGCAATCCCGGGGCTGGGTCCCGCCCCGGGGCAAGCTCGAAAAAGCCGACAAGGACGCCGCCAGCGCCGCCCTGCCCCTGGTCCATTCCGTCGGTGGCCAGTGGTTGATCGCCATGGCCACCGAGCACCGCCTGCTGCCCTCGTCGGTGGTCAACCAGGTCGCCGCCGACCGGGCCGACGAACTCGAAGCCCAGCAGGGCTTCCGCCCCGGCCGCAAGCAACTGCGCGAACTCAAGGAACGGGTCACCGAGGAACTGCTGCCCCGGGCCTTCACCCGCCGCTCCACCACCTGGCTGTGGCTCGATCCGGTCAACGGCTGGCTGGCGGTGGACGCTGCTAGCCGCGGCAAGGCCGACGACGCCCTGGAGCTGCTGGCCAAGTCCCTGGACGACTTCCCGGTCAAGCCGATCAAGACCGAGCGGTCCCCCACCTCGGCCATGGCCGACTGGCTCGCCGCCGGCGAAGCCCCCGCCGGCTTCACCGTGGACCGGGACTGCGAACTGAAGGCCGTCTCCGACGAAAAATCCACCGTGCGCTACGTCCGCCACGCTCTGGACACCGACGAAGTGCAGGCCCAGGTGCGCACCCACCTGGAAGCCGGCAAACTGCCCACCCGCCTGGCCCTCACCTGGGGCGACCGGCTCTCCTTCGTGCTCACCGAAAAGCTCGAGATCAAGCGCCTCGCCCACCTGGACACCAAGGAAGAAGAGGCCAACGAAGCCAATGGCGCCAACGGCGACGAACTGTTCGATGCCGAATTCGCCCTGATGAGCGGCGAGCTGCAACGCTTCCTCCCCGACCTGCTCGAAGCCCTGGGCGGCGAAATCCGCGACGGCGAGGGGGCTTCGGCCGAAGCCGCTGCCGGCGCTACCGCCGCTGCAAAGCCGGCCAGCCCCACTCAGGCTCCGGCCCCGGCCGCCACGGCGGACGACGATCCCCCCTTCTAAACCCCAGGCTGGACGGGCATCTTCGCGATGCCCTCTTGAAACACCGCGCCCCTGTTGGCTTCTGGCGGATATCCGCTGGAGAGCGAGCGGGGGCGCGGTGTTTTGGGGGAATGACCGATGGCAACCGCCGATCACGGTGACTGGCCGGAGCAATGTTAGCTATCGGCCAAGAGCGGACATTTGGGAACCATTCCCCAAAGCAGACTTTGCTCCGGCGCAGTTGTCCGGAATATTGATGTTGTTATACTGGCAGCTGATATTCTAAGTGACTGAAAGCAATGAGCTTAGGGCAATAAATATGATGTCACCAATATCAATTGTTATGAGGAACTCTGCGTTCGTGTAAACACTGTTAGATTTGCCAACCAACATGGGAGGAGTGACATGGCCCTTTACAAATACGGCAATCATTTGGCTCAGTCTCAGAATGCTGCTTTTGATGCAAAACACTCCCCTGGAACGGAGGCGCCGTACCCGGGCATCTATCGCTGTACTTCCTGCGGAGATGAAATCGCAATTGCAGGTGGCCACACACTTCCACCGCAAAATCATCGCCAACACAATCCCGCTAATGGGCCCATTCAGTGGCAGCTACTGGTTTATCCAGTACAAAAGTAAGAAATTTAACTTTCCGCTCCAGCCGACCGTCAAAAGGCTATGCCTTTTGACGGTCGGGGCTGAGCTTGTACGTTAAGTTTTTGGCCAAGATGATTCACGATTCTAGCTACTGGAAAGATGATCTTCTTAAGCTTGCACAAAGCTTAGAGAAAAGGATCCTTCAAACTCGCTGGGGGGGCAAAAACCTCTTTGTTGTTGAGAAAGAGATTTTTCTCGGTTTCTATGCGATTCGAAAATTGATTGAATCCAAGAAGGTTTCTGACAGTGTATCTAAGCGCAAGTATGAGCTAAGGGAGTTCACCTATAGCGGCGATCCGAATTCGCTTATAACCCACATAAGAGAAGCGGAGTACGATCTGACAAGTGGGAAAACGGTTTGGTTAAGCACTGTTGATCTTTGTAACCAATTTATTCACAGTCATCACTTCGTACTATTTCTTCCAGATGGTAAACATCTGGTGGGATTTTTCTTCTGCTCGGATCGAAAGCGGACCTCTGGAATTTATCTAATTACCATCTTTGATGTTGTCAGCATCTATCGATCTGTTGGATTTAATTACCCTGCATCCATGCACATGGAGCGACTACCAAATGGGAAATTTTTCAACAGTATCGAATAGGCGTACTTAAACTCATGAGCCACCTAACACTACAGTTGAGTGGGACAGTCACAAGCTATGCTTGTGGTTCCCTATACTTCGCTTCGGCTGCCCCTCACTTTAACATTGAAGGTCCGCTTTATCAGTAAGCGGATTTCCGCTTTGGATCGCTAGCAGTCATTCCTTTCCTCTAGAGTGAGAAATGCCATTGTTTATTCGCCTCGCCTCCGTACTGCTGTTAGCCGGAGCACTGAATACCTTCGCCCTCGCTGAAGGCCTGCCGGCACCCGCACGAACCCAAACTCAAACTCAAACTCTCCTCCCCTTTGCCTCCCCCGAAGGCTTGGATCGTCTCTCCCGTTCCACGGCGAAAAGTGACTTCGCCCCCCTGGCCAACCAGTTCGAGCCCCAGGCGACGATTGCCTTCTGCGCGCCGGCCACGGCGGCCATCGTGCTAAATGCCCTGGACCCCCAGGGCGTGGAGGCGTCCCACGACCGCAGCCGGCTGACCCCATCGGATACCCGCTATCTGCCCCGGGGGCTGGAGCTGACGGATCGGCGCTATACCCAGGAAAGCGTCATCGCCGCAGGCAGAAAGACCCGGGCCCAGGTGCTGGGGGAGCCGATGGCGGTGGAGGGGCGGATGGTGCGCGACGGCGGCTACCAGCTGCGCCAGCTCGACGAGTTGCTGCGGGCGTACAAGGTCGCCACCAGGCTGGTGATCGTCGATAACCAGAAGCCCGAGGCGGAGATTCGCCGCGATCTGGTGGAAAACCTCCAGCGCGGCGGCGACTACGTGATCGTCAATTACCTGCGTTCGGCGGTGGGCCAGGCCGGAGGCGGCCACATTTCGCCGGTGGGCGCCTACGACGCGGCCACGGATTCGGTGCTGGTCCTAGACGTGCATCCCAGCCACTACCCCTGGGTGTGGATGCCCCTCGCCACCCTCATCCAGGGAATGCGCACCCGGGACGGGGCGGAGAACCGGGGCTACATCCTGGTGCGGCCGCGCTGAATCAGCGGCAACCCCAAACAAAAACGGCGAGGCCCGTAAGGCGCCTCGCCGTTTTTGTTTGAACCGCGCCAGAACTGCCGGCGTTAGCGGCCCGTCAGGCTGGGGGCCAGCCCTTGCTGCTTGTTGAGGATCAGCAGCAGGCCCATGCCGGCCACCATCACCACGGCGGCGACCACCAGGGAGCCCAGGTAGCTGCCGCTGGCGGCGGCGATGTAGCCGGCCATGGCCGGGGCGGCGATCTGGGCCACGCCGTAGCTCAGGGTGAGGCGGGCCATGGCCTTGGCCGGGTTCTCGGGGAAACAGCGGCCGATCAGGGAGAGGGTCAGGCTGACGATGCCGACGAAGGTGCCGCCGAAGAGCACGGCGCCCACCAGGTTGAGCACCGGGTCCTGGGAGAGCACGGGCAGGACGATGGAGACGATCTGCAAGCCGAAGCCGAGCAATAGGGCCGGGATCTGGCCCATGGACCCGGCGATGCGGTCCCACAGGAAACAGGAAGGGGTGGCGGCCACGCCGACGATCACCCACACCAGGGCGCCCTTGCCGGCGAGCAGGGGCAGCTTTTCCAGGATGGCGACGATGAAGGTGGCGCTGACGACGAAGCCGAAGCCGGCGCAGAAGTAGGCGGCGATCAAGAGGCCCATCCAGCGCCGCGACGGGGGCGTGGCGGCGGCCTTGGCGGCGCCGGCGGCCAGGCTGGCCGGGGCGGGCAGCCACCACCAGGCGGGCAGGAAGAAGGCCACGCCGAGGACTCCCAGGGTCAGCCATTGCTCGTCCCAGGCGAGGCGCCCGGCCATGGCGGCGGCGGCCAGGCCCGAGACGACGATGCCCATGCCCAGGCCGGCGAAGTGCAGGCCCAGCTCGGGCTTGTGCCCCTGGCGGATCAGCCAGTTGAGCACCAGGCCCGAGGCGATCAGCATCCCGGCGGTACTGGAAAGCCCGGCGACAAAGCGCAGCAGCACCCACAGGTAGAGGTTGTCGGTCAGCCCCATGGCCGCCGTGGTGGCCACGGCCAGGATGAGGCCGATGCGGTAGAGGCGGTACTTGAGTTGCAGGTCGCTGATCGAGGCGGCGAACAGGGCCCCGGCGATGTAGCCGACGTAGTTGAAGGTGGCCAGCCAGCCCCCGGCCAGGTACGACAGCCCGGCCTCGTGGCGCATCAGCGGCAGCAGGGGGGTGTAGGCGAAGCGGGCCAGGCCCACGGTGAGGATGAGGGCGCAGATTCCGGCGAAGATGACGCGGTAGCGCTCGGCGGTGCTGCTGTGGGGAAGGGCGGCGGCGTTGGGGGGCATGTCTCGTCCTGATTGTTATGGGTTTGTGGGGCCCATGCTACCGGGACGGGGATTGGGACTCTTTCGATACAATGACGAGTTGTATCGATGAAGCGACACGCTGATATATCATCTGGCGAGGTGTGTCTTTCGACGCCGCTACCGCCACCAGTGATGCGCCGGTGCCGCCAACCACCGGGACAAGCCAGCGGGTACTGCCGGCATGGGTGGCGAATAGGGTGGCGAATCGGGTGGAATAAGCCAGGGAAAGTACCGGGAAATGGCCCGGAAATTACCTGGAAATTACCTGGAAATTACCTGGAAATTACCTGGAAATTACCTGGAAAAGGCCAGGAAGAGCGCCCGGCAGCGAGCCGGATCGCGGGAGACCCCATGCTGGAAACCGACGGTTGGATCACCATCGACGTGCCCGAGATCGAGACGCTGCCCAAGCCGATCTTTCCCCGCTCCCAGAACCTCACGGCGCGGCAGGTGTTCCCGCTGCACAGCCACCGCTGGAACCAGCTGGTCTATGCCACCTCCGGCACCCTGGTGGTGACCATTGCCGACGCCTGGCACGTGATCACCCCGGAGCAGGCCATCTGGGTGCCCACCGGGGTGCTGCACACCACCGGGGCCCTCAACGGCGCCCAGTTCCGCAACCTCTACGTGGCCGACCAGCCCGGGCTGGAGATGCCGGACACCTGCACGGTGCTCGCCGTCACACCGCTGTTGCGGGCGCTGATCGTCGAGCTGGAGGCGGTCAGCCCGGCCATCGGCCCGGCGGGCGTGCCGGTGGGTATTCCCGAGGAGGATGCCGGCGGGGCGGCGGAAAACGACGCCTACATCGACAAGCTCAATGCCCTGATCGTCGAGCAGCTGCGCCGCCTGCCGGTGCAGAACTTCCGCCTGCCCTGGCCCCAGAGCCCCATGCTGCACCGCATCTGCGAGGCGCTTTACGCCAACCCGGCGGATGGCCGCAGCGCCGACGACTGGGGGCGGGAACTGGGCGCCTCCGCCCGCACCCTGGCCCGCCACTTCGAGCGCGAGGTGGGCATCACCCTGCGCGACTGGCGCCACCGCCTGCGCCTGTTCCGCGCCCTGGAATGGCTGTGCGCCGGGCGCAGCGTCACCGACATCGCCCTGGACCTGGGCTACGCCTCCACCTCGGCCTTCACCTACATGTTCCGCCAGGAAATGGGCTGCGCCCCCACCGAGTGGCGGGCGCGCTGACGCCTGGGGGTTGGGCAGGCCGGAGCGGCGCAGGCGCCGACGTTATGGCCGATCTATTAATTTTATTCATGTTTCGCGCCGGCCGTTTTTCAAAACGCAAGAACTGGCGCGGACCTTTTCTTTTTTGCCTGCTCAATACATGAATTTTATTAAAGTATCTGGGAGCACGCCCCGATGCCGGCCGGCCGAAACCGGGGCGGCGACCGGTGGCCGGCGAAATGGAGAAAACGTTCCGCTCAACCCACCCCGGCGTCGGCCAGCTTGAGACCGAAGCCGATGAACAGGCCGCCGATGCCGCCGGTGGCTCCGGCCGCCAGGCGCCGGCGGCGGAAAGTCTCAGCCAGATAGCTGCCGCCGAAGATCAGGGCCGACAGATAGACGGCGCTGCAAATCTGCACGATGGTCCCCAGGATGAGGAAGGACAGGGCCGGGTGGGCGTAGCCGGGGGAGACGAACTGGATGAAGAAGGACACGTAGAACAGGATCGCCTTGGGGTTGAGCAGGCTGATCAGCAGGGCCACCTGGAACGGCCGGGCGGCCTCCGGCGGCGGGGTTGCCGGTGTTTCCGGGGCGGCCTGGGCCGCGCCGCGCCAGCGCCGGATGCCGGCGCGCACCAGGTTCAGGCCGAGATAGACCAGGTAGGCGGCCCCGGCGTACTTGAGCACCACGAACAGGGCCGGGTTGGCCTTGAACAGGGAGGCCACGCCGGTGGCCGCCAGCACCATCAGGATCAGGTCGCCGAGAAAGATGCCGCAGGCGCCCCGGTAGCCAGCGGCGATGCCCTGGCGCGAGGCCACGGTCATCACGTACATGGAGTTGGGGCCGGGCACCAGCACGATGAAGATGGTGCCGAGGACGAAGGTGGCCAGGTCGGTGATGCCGTAGTGCATGGCGGTCGGTCCCAGGGAGGCAAAGGAAGGATGGTAACGCCGCGGGGCCGGGCGGCGCGACCCGGTCCGGGGGTATCGGGGCGGTGCGGCGCGTGGTGCTTGGTGGCAGGGGGCGGTGGCTGTGACGGTGACGGATGCTCGGCCGTGGCGGGTCCGCTGCCGGTTGATACGGCGCGGCCACACCTACGTTCCGGCTTCCTCCGCTTGTTCAGCTTGCCGTCGCCCCGTGCGGCCCTGAGGGGGCGGTTCGGCCTTGGCCTTGATTTCGCCCTAAATCGCCAGCCCGAGCGCGCTGGCCAGGGCCGTCAGGGCGTCCCGGGCGCCGGCAGCGATGCTTACGCCTTGGCCCCGGGGCAGGTCCGGATGGCGGGTGTTGATGCGGATCAGCGGCGCATCCAGGGCTTCGCCGATGTGGCGGATGGCGGGCAGGTCGATGCCGGCGCCCAGCTCGATCACCACCGGGGCTTCCACCGTCTGCCGCCATGCCTGGAAGCGGCGCCGCTGGGCGTCGCTCGGGGCGCTGTGCCACTGCCAGTCGTCGAACATCAGGATGTTGGGCCGGGCCAGTCCGCCGCACTGGGGGCAGGCCGGCAGGTCGGCGCCGGTCCATTCGCAGCGCCGGGCGTCGATCTGCGGCACCACGCCGTCGGCCGGCCACACGGCGTTGTCGCACGGCGTGAGGCATTGCAGGTGGTGGATCGAGCCGTGGATTTCCAGCACCCGGTCCGGGGCGAAGCCGGCCTTCTGGAACTGGCCGTCCACGTTGCTGGTGACGACGAAGGCGCCCCCGGGCATGGCCGCGCCCAGGGCGCGCAGCACGGCGAAGCCGGCGTGGGGCGCGGTGTCCCGATAGAGGGCCAGACGGTGGCCGTAGAAGCCCCAGGCCCGGCGGGGTGCGCGCACGAAGGCGGCCGGGTTGGCGATGCGGGTGAAGTCGATGCCCGCCTCGGCCAGGGCCGGGTAGGCGCGCCAGAAGCCGGCGTTGCCGCGAAAATCGGGCAGGCCCGAATCCACCCCCATGCCGGCGCCGGCGGTGACGATCAGGCCGTCGGCCGTGCCGATCAGCGCGGCGGCCCGGGCGATGGCCTGGTCGAAAGGGGAGGTGGGAGCAGTCATCGGCGTAGCGGAACGGAGGGGGCGGTTGGCGGTGGGGCGGGTGTCGGCAATGCAGCGGGTACGGAGGCGGGGGACGGCACGGAAAAATCCTGGCGGCGCACTCGGCGACCCTCGCGCCTCCGTGGCTCCGTATCGTCCACGCCGCAAGCAGCCAGTTTGACTGGCTGGGCGGTTGTCCGGTCAGCCAGGGAATGCAGACACCGGGCTTTCCATAAAAAAACGGCGAGGGCCGCAAGGCGCCTCGCCGTTTTCGTGCCGCTCCCGCGCAGGACGCGGGGCTGCTGGTTCAGGCTGTCGCGGCCTTAGTCGTCCCGGCCGAAGCGGGACGCCCGGTTGCCGCCATTGCCACCGTTGCCACCGGTGCCACGGCCGTCATGGGCGTGGTGCTGGGCGCGCTCGCCGGGGCGCTTGAAGCCGCCCTGCTTGGGGCCGAAGCCGCCGGGCTTGCCGCCGCCACGGTTCTTGTCGGTGCCGTTGAAGCCGCCCTTGCCCCGGTTGCCGTCGCCGAAACCGTGGTGGGTGAAGCCGGTGTAGTGCTCGGAGGCACCCTGGGCGCCCTTGCCTTCGCGGGCCAGGAACTCGCGGCGCTGAATCTCGCGCTCGTCGAAGTCCCGGGGACGCTCGGGGCGGGCGTAGGGGTTGGCGTTGCCCCAGTTGGAGGGCTGACGCTCACCGCCGAACTTGCGTTCGCCGTAGGGACGGTCGTTGCCGAACGGACGGTCGCCCTGGGGACGCTTGCCGTAGGGGCGGTCGCCGCCGTTGCCGTAGGGACGATCGC
Source organism: Oryzomicrobium sp. (assembly GCF_021287045.1). Classification (GTDB taxonomy): domain Bacteria; phylum Pseudomonadota; class Gammaproteobacteria; order Burkholderiales; family Rhodocyclaceae; genus Oryzomicrobium. The sequence goes on from NZ_JAJTBG010000001.1 coordinate 382,774, forward strand.
CTTGCGGACGGTCGCCGTAGGGACGGGCCGGACGGTCGCCCCGGTCGGCGAACTGGCGGTCTCCGCGATCGCCGTAAGGCTTGCGCTCGCCGCCGCCGAAGCCACCTTCCTTGCGGAAGCCGGGCTTGCCGTTGCCGTAGCCGCCCTTGTTGCCGAACTTGCCGCCCCGGTTGTTGCCGCCTTCGCGGCGTTCCTGGCCGGGCTTGAAGCGGGCTTCCAGGCCCTCGATCTCGGTCACTTTCACCTTGTTGCCGATGAAGCGCTCGATGCGGCGCAGGGTGAACACGTCCTGCTTGCCGACGAAGGACACGGCCATGCCGGTGGCGCCGGCGCGGCCGGTGCGGCCGATGCGGTGCACGTAGTCCTCGGCGAACTTGGGCAGGTCGAAGTTGAAGACGTGGGTGATGGCCGGCACGTCGATGCCGCGGGCGGCCACGTCGGTGGCCACCAGCACCCGGGCGGCACCCTGGCGCAGCTGGTTGAGCATGCGGGTGCGCTGGCGCTGTTGCAGGTCGCCGTGCAGGGCCACGGTGGAGTGGCCGGCGGCGCCCAGTTCCTCGGCGAGCAGCTCGGCGTCGCGCTTGGTGGCGGTGAAGATGATGGCCTGGCCGGTGTCGTCCTTGGCCAGCCAGTGGTCGAGCAGGCGGCGCTTGTGGCCCATGTCGTCCACGTACACCACGTGCTGGTCGATGGCGTCCTGGCGGGACACTTCGGCCTTCACCGAGATCATCTGGGGCGACTTCATCAGTTGGCCGGTCAGGGCCTGCACGTTGGGCGACAGGGTGGCGGTGAAGCACACGGTCTGGCGTTCCGTCGGCAGCGCTTCGGCAATCGCCATCACGTCATCGGAGAAGCCCATGTCGAGCATGCGGTCGGCTTCGTCCAGCACCAGCATTTCCAGGCGGGAGAAGTCGATGCGGCCGCTGTTCATCTGGTCCATCAGACGGCCCGGGGTGGCCACCAGGATTTCGTAGGGGGAGGACAGCACCCGGTTCTGGTTGAAGTAGGACTCGCCGCCGGTGATGCACACCGTCTTCATGCGGTTGATGCCCTTGGCGAAGCTGATGGCGGCCTTGGACACCTGCTGGGCCAGTTCGCGGGTCGGGGTCAGCACCAGGAGGCGGGGGCCGATGGCGCGGGCCTTGGCGGGCTGTTGCTGCATGCGGGTCATGGCCGGCAGCAGGAAGGAAGCGGTCTTGCCGGTGCCGGTGGGGGCAGAGGCGATCAGGTCGGCGCCGCCGAGCAGGATCGGCAGGGCCTGGCGCTGCACCGGGGTGGGGGCGGTGATGCCCAGGGTGGTCAGGTTGCGCACGATGGGCGCGACCACGCCCAGTTCGGCAAAGAGGTTGGCCGGTGCTTCGGCGGCATCGGTGGCAATGGCGATGTCGGCGGCCTCGGCAGCAACGGTTTCGGTCGGCTCGGACGCCTGGGCGGGCGCGGCGCTGGCGGTAACGACGGCCTCGGGGGCGGCGTCGGCAGCGTCGGCGATGGCAATGGGGGCAGCGTCGAGATTCTCGATCGAAGAAACGGTCATCAGGTTTTCCTTGGATTGCGTAAAGGCTTGCCTGGTGGCAAGGGCGGGCCTCGGCAAACGCGAACGGCACCCAGCGCGCAAACACGACATGCGCAATTGGCCGCAACGGATTGGCGTAATCAACACCCACATCGACGCCAACCGTTATGCCGACCAGGAAACCCGGAAAACGGGCCCTGACGATAGGGGGCTAGAGATCGATGACTAGCGGTGACGGAAAAGCAATTCTGGCTGCCGGACTACACGGCTACGAGAGCAACGACTTCGCCGGCTGGCGGGGCTTTTCCCTGGAACGGTCAGAAAATTTTCGCCCACGTGACACCGGGCGAGGCACTCTGACTCCGAGGCAAGGGCGAGATTATGGCAGCTTTTGCTGCGCGGCACAAACCCGGGACGGAAAAAGGCAATGGCCCATGGTCGGGAGCGCAAGCGGTGGGTCGCCCGGAGTGGCCTATAGTGAACGGATGGGCCGGGATGAAACCGGACGGCGCAGCGGCGCACCTGCGCATCGCGCTTGCCGTCCAGCCCCGGCCGTTCAGGAGTTGCGATCATGAGCAAGTTCAGACACGGCACCAAGGAACCGAAGAAGACGCCCCTTCTCACCCCCAAGGAGCGCAAGGCGGCCAAGATGGCCAAGAAGCACCCCCACGAGGTCGAGGACGTGGTGGCGCCCTTGGTTGCCGGCGCCCAGCCTCATCATCACTGAGGTTGTTTTTCCGGCACGGCCGGCAGGGTGGGGGGGGGCGGCGTCGCCGGTTCGTCGCTGCCTTGCCGCTGCTTCGCGCTGCTTCGCGCTGCTTCCGCTGGCGCGGCAGGGCGTTGTGGCGTCTGCCCGTCCGACGCCGGGTAGCTTGACCAATACGGCAGCCCGGCGCCGGGTGTGCCGCGCAGGTTGGCGTGTTCAGCCCGCCTTGGGCTTGAGCGACTTTCTGGCGTAGATGTCGTAGCGGCTCGACTTGCCCTCCAGCACGAAGCTGGGGGCCGGGCCGGCAATGGCTGGCGCCTTGCGCGGGCGCTTCACCACCACCCGGTGGCTGGCCAGGGGCAGGGCTGCGGCCAGCAGGGCCGGGGCGTCGTCGTCGTCCCCCACCAGGGGGCGGAACAGGCGCATTTCCTTCTTCACCAGGGCGCTCTTGTCCCGGTGCGGAAACATCGGGTCCAGGTAGATCACCTGGGGCGGCTCGTCCGCCCAGGCGGCCATCGCCTCGATGGCGTTGCCCCGGATCAACCTCATGCGCGCCGCGATGGCGCCCACCTCCGGGTCCGCCGCCGCCCGGACCAGGCCGTCGGCGAGCAGGGCCGCCACTACCGGCTGGCGCTCCAGCAGGGTCATGGCGCAGCCCAGTTGGGCCAGCACGAAGGCGTCGCCCCCCAGGCCGGCGGTGGCGTCCAGCACCGTGGGACGCACCCCGGGCTGCAAGCCCACTGCCTTGGCGATCATCTGCCCGGCCCCGCCGCCGTAGAGGCGCCGATGGGCCGCCGCTCCGGCGACGAAATCCACCCGAATCGGCCCCGGGGCGCCAGGCCCCAATTCCACCAGCTGCACTCCCTCGGGCCCCACCTGCACGGCGAATTCCGCGGCAGATTCCGCCCCGGGCAGGCCCAGTTGCGCCGCCAGGGCGGCGGCGGCAGCAGCGAACTCGGGGGCAAGGGGCTCGACGCGCAGGGCGAGGGCGGGATGGTCGGCGGACATGTGGCGGTGGGGGAGGAAAGACGTTGGGGCGGATTCTGCTACCGGCTGCCGTGAATCTGTGGGCCGGTGGGCTGGGCGGGCCGGGCAGGGCTGCCGGGGCGGGAGCCCGAAATCGAGCGCCCCATCCCGGGCCACGCTTGACGGGCCCGGGATGCGGCGATGGGGGTTACGGCTTACTCGGCGGCGCCATTGCCGCCCGTGCCACCCTCGGCCGCCCCGCGCGGCCGGCGGCTGCGCGGGGCAGGCTTGCGGGCTGCGCTGGGCTTGCCTTGGGACGGTGCTTCCGCGGTGGGCGCGGCGGAGGCGGACGGCGTGTCCCCGTGCTTCGGCTGTTCCGCCTTGGCCGGCTTGGCCCGTTTGTTCGATTTTTCCGCCTTGTCCGCTTTCCCTGCTTTTGCCGCCTTGTTGGCGGTGCCCGCGCCGGCCGCACTGTCCGTTGCCGCTTGGGCGGGCGCCGCCGGCGTGTCCGCCGCGGCGGGCGCGGTGGTCTTGGTCGGGTTGCTGCTAGCGGCCCTGGCGGTGCGGGCGCCCTGGCGGGGCGGCTTGCGCGGCGCGGCAGCCGGAGAGGCCGGGGCGGCGCTGTCGGCCGTACTCGCTTCGGCCTGGGCCGGCTGGCTGGGGACGGCGGTCGCGGCGGTATGGTCGGCCGGTACGGAGGGGGCTGCGGGCGTTACCGCGCTTTCCGATCCGGCGCCTTTGGCGCCGCGCGTATCCTGGCCGCGGCCCCGGCCACGGCGGCGGTCGCCAGCGGGCTTGGCCTGGGCCTGGGTCGGTTCCGCCGGGGCGGAGTGCGGCTGGGCGGCGGCGCTGGCCTCGCTCGAAGCTGTTGATTGGTGCGCGTCGGCGGCCGGTGCCGCCTCGCCGCGGGGAGCGCTCTGGCTAACCTGAGCCGCACTGTTGGGGCGGCAGACGTAGGTGCCGGACTTCTCGTCCCGGCCGATTTCCAGCAGGCCCCGGCTCTTGGCCTCGTCGAGCAGGCTGCCGAAGGCGCGGAAGCCGTAGTAGGCCTCGTTGAAGCCCGGGTTGCGGCGCTTCAGGGCCTCCTTGAGCACCGAGGCCCACAGCTTCTCGGTGTCGCTGCGGTCGGCCATCAGGGCGTCGAAGGTGGCGGCCACCATGTCTACGGCCTGGGCGCGGCGCTTGTCCATCTCTTCCTTGCGGCGTTTTTCCTCTTCCGGCGTGCGCTTGGGCGGCTGCTGGCTGTCCCGGTTGCGCTTGGCGGCGGCGCGCTGGCTTTCACGCACCAGGTCGTCGTAGAAGATGAACTCGTCGCAGTTGGCGATGAGTAGGTCCGAGGTGGATTGCTTCACCCCCACGCCGATCACCTGCTTGGCGTTCTCGCGCAGCTTGGAGACCAGGGGCGAGAAGTCGGAATCGCCGGAGATGATGACGAAGGTATTGACGTGGGACTTGGTGTAGCAGAGGTCCAGAGCGTCCACCACCAGGCGGATGTCGGCAGAATTCTTGCCGGACTGGCGCACGTGGGGGATCTCGATCAGCTCGAAATTGGCCTCGTGCATGGTGGCCTTGAAGCCTTTGTAGCGCTCCCAGTCGCAATAGGCCTTCTTGACCACGATGCTGCCCTTGAGCAGCAGGCGCTCCAGCACCGGCTTGATGTCGAATTTATCGTACTGGGCATCGCGCACGCCCAGGGCGACGTTCTCGAAGTCGCAGAACACCGCCATGCTGACGGTGTCGTTGGATGAAGCCATGTTGTTCTCCGTGGGGTGCCGGGCAACGGCCCGGGGCACCGAGGGCGCCATGATAACGAGTCCGGGAACGGGGGCGGGGAAATCTGCGGGGGCGAACTGGCGCCGCGCCCGTGGTTTCAGGCCGGATCGGCGAGTCGGTAGAGGATGACTGCCATTGTGACGGCGACCAGGATCAGGAATTTGCGCAGGTCGCCGTCACGGGCTTTGCCTAGCAGGCCGCGAAAGACGTAGAAGCCGATGAGGAGCCCGAGGGCTTTGATGACGATATCCATCGTATGGCAGGGTTTATTTAATCAAGGTATGCATTATGTATTTTTTGCCTGTTTCTTGGGCGTTCTGTCATAGCCTTGAGCTAAAAGAGTAATTCAGTGTTATCCACAGCCCTGTCCCCATTTTCTGGGGAAAGTGCCGGGCGTCCGAATGGTCGCCCTTCCAAACCCCGCGCCGGACAAGGGATTCCAGAGGGTGTGGCTGGAGAGCGAGGTGGGGCGCGGGGTTTGGCCCTGGCGGGCTGGAGATGGCCGCCCAGCCTGGAGTTTGGGGCCGGCATCTTTATGCGCCTCCATGGTGGTGGCATGGCCGGGGTGCGGCCGGCTAGGTCCGGCGGGCGGGGCGGGCGTAGCATGCGACCTTTGCACCGTGCCCGCCGATGAGGGGCGGCGCGGTCTGGCGTTGGAGCATGCGGCGATGAACGTTGCCTTCCTGAGACGGCAATTCAGCAGCAACCGGTGGCGGGTGCGCGCCACCTTGTGGACGGCGGCCCTGGTGGCGGGCGGCACGGTGGTGTTCTTCGCCAAGCTGGCGGAGTGGGCCTTGCACCTCTTCGACGGCCTGGTGGCGGGGCGGCCCTGGCTGCCCTTCCTGCTCGCCCCGGCCGTCGGCATGGCCACCGTGTGGCTGACCCGACGCTACGTGCCCGGGGCCCAGGGCAGCGGCATTCCCCAGGTGATCGCCGCCACCCGCATCGCCGCCAAGGGGGGCGAGGTGGGGGGGCTGGTGTCCCTGCGCATCGCCGCGGGCAAGGTGCTGCTGGGCGGGTTTGCGCTGCTGGGCGGCTTTTCCGCCGGGCGGGAGGGGCCGTCGGTGCAGGTGGCGGCGTCGATCCTGCATTTTTCCCACCGCTTCCTTCCCTATTCCCGGGCGATTCGGCCCCAGGATCTGTTGATCGCCGGGGGCGCGGCGGGCATCGCGGCGGCCTTCAACACGCCGCTGGCCGGCATCGTCTTCGCCATCGAGGAACTGGGACGGCGCCTGGAGGCCCGCACCAGCGGCGTGCTGGTCAGCACCATCATCATCGCCGGCCTGGTGGCCATCGCCCTGCTCGGCAATTACAACTACTTCGGCAAGCTCAAGGTGGCAGCCCTGGGCGATTCGGTGATCCTGCCCGTCTTGGCCGGCGGCCTGGCCACCGGCTTGCTCGGCGGGCTGTTCAGCCGCCTGATGCTGTGGCCCCTGTATCGCAGCGACAGCCCTCTTTGGCAGTGGCGCGCCCGCCATCCGGTGCTCTTCGCCGGGGGCTGCGGCCTGGCGGTGGCGCTGCTCGGCCTGGTCAGCGCCGGGGCCTCCTACGGCAGCGGCTACGCCATCACCGCCCAAGTGGTGGCCGGCGAGGTGCAGCTGCCCTGGTACGTGGCCATCGCCCGCTTTCTCGCCACCCTGGCCAGCTACTTCTCGGGCATTCCCGGCGGCATCTTTGCCCCGTCCCTGGCCATCGGCGCCGGGCTGGGCTCGACCCTGGCCCAGCTCCAGGCCAGCACCGACGCCATTCCCCTGATCGCCCTGTGCATGGCCGGCTTTCTCGCAGCGGTGACCCAGTCGCCGATCACCTCGGCGATCATCGTCATGGAAATGGTGGACGGCCATGAGATGGTCATCAGCCTGATGGCCATCGCCCTGCTGGCCAAGGCGGTCAGCTCGCGCATCAGCCCGGAGCTGTACCAGAAGCTCGCCACGGGCTGGCTGCCCGCGCCGCGCAAGGGGCCCGAGGCGTAGGCCGCGCCATCGCGCCGCCTGTTTTTTGGGCGGTGCGTCATGTGCCCGGGGCAAAAGGGAAAAATCCGGTTGTCCACAGCCCTTTCCCCAGTTTCTGGGGAAATTCTTCAGGCCGCCCCGCCAAGGTCCGCGCCGGATAAGGCGTTCCACGATGCCTGCCTGGAAAACCAATAGGGACGCGGGGTTTGGCGGTGGCAATCCGAAGGTCGGCGCCCCTATTGGTTTTCCGGGGGGCGGATAAAAAAAGCCCGGCAGCGGAAGGGGCGCTGCCGGGCCAAGCGAGTAGCGTGGATCGTGGGAGTCGGGCATCCACGGGGCGGCCGTCACGACCCCGGGCGGGGCCGTGGCGGCCGGTCAGGCGGTGGCGCCCTCCAGGGTCGGGTAGTCCAGGTAGCCCTCGCTGCCGCCGCCGTAGAAGGTGGCGGAGTTGGCCTTGTTGAGGGGGGCGTTATCGCGCAGGCGGCGCACCAGATCCGGGTTGGCGATGAACGGGCGGCCGAAGGCCACCAGGTCGGTATGGCCGGAGGCGACGGCTTCCACGGCGGTGTCCCGGGTGTAGCCGTTGTTCACGATCCAGGCGCCGGGGAAGGCGCGGCGCAGGGCGTCGTAGTCGAAGGCCGGGGCGTCGGGCGGGGTGCGCTTGCCGCCAGTCTCGCCCTCGATCATGTGCACGTAGGCCAGGCCCAGGGGGGCGAGCTGGTCCACCACGTAGCCGTAGAGGGCCTGGGGATCGCTGTCGAGCGGCGTGGCGCCGCCGAAGGTGGTGAGGGGGCTCAAGCGGATGCCGGTGCGGCCGGGGCCGGCGGCCTGGGCCACGGCCTTGGTCGCCTCGAGCAGCAGGCGGGCGCGGTTTTCGATGCTGCCGCCGTAGGGGCCGCTGCGGTCGTTCACGCTGTCGCGCAGGAACTGCTCGATCAGGTAGGTGTTGGCGGCGTGCACTTCGACGCCGTCGAAGCCGGCCTCGATGGCGCAACGGGCGGCGTGGGCGTAGTCGGCGATCAGGCCGGGGATCTCGTCGTCGCGCAGGGCCCGGGGCGGGGTGGTGTCCACGAAACCTTCGCTGGTGAAGGTCTTCAGGCCGGCCGGGGCGTGGTTGGTGGAGGACACCGGGGCGGCGCCGCCGGGCAGCAGGGAGCTGTGGGAGATGCGGCCCACGTGCCAGAGCTGGATGACGATCTTGCCGCCAGCGGCGTGCACCGCGTCGGTCACCTTGCGCCAGGCCGCCACCTGCTCGGGGGTGTAGATCCCCGGGGTGTCCAGGTAGCCCTGGGCCATGGCGTTGATGGGGCTGGCCTCGGCGATGATCAGGCCGGCGGTGGCGCGCTGTCGGTAGTAGTCCACCATGATCTCGGTGGGGATGCCGCCGATGGCCCGGTTGCGGGTCAGCGGCGCCATGACGATGCGGTTGGCCAGGGCGATGTCGCCCACCTGGATGGGGTCGAAGAGGGTGGTCATGCACGTGCTCCTGTGGGTGTATCGGATGGGGGGGAGGGGACTACAGGGCTGCTTGAAGGATGCGGCGGACGGCGGCGATGTCCACCGTCTGGCGTTCGCCCAGGGCGGTCATGCCGTGGGCCTGGAGCTGGGCGGCGACCTTGTCCGCGGCCTCGGCGCCGATGCCGTAGTCGCCGAGGCGGGTCTTGACGCCGAGGGATTCGAAGAAAGCCTGGGTACGGTCGATGGCCGCGTCGATGCGCTCGTCGGCGCCGCCGGAGTGGATGGCCCACACCTGGGCGGCGTACTGGAGCAGCTTGTCGCGCTTGGCGGCGCGGCACTCGCGCATCAGGGCGGGCAGGACGATGGCCAGGGTCTGGGCATGGTCCAGGCCGTACAGGGCGGTGATCTCGTGGCCGATCATGTGGGTGGCCCAGTCTTGCGGCACCCCGGCGCCGATCAGGCCGTTGAGGGCCTGGGTGGCGGCCCACATCAGGTTGGCGCGCACGTCGTAGTCCTGGGGCGTGGCCAGGGCCTGGGGGCCGACCTCGACCAGGGTCTGCAACAGGCCCTCGGCGTAGCGGTCCTGCACCGGGGCGTTGGCCGGGTAGGTCAGGTACTGCTCCATGACGTGCACGAAGGCATCCACCGCCCCGTTGGCGATCTGGCGCGGCGGCAGGGTGTAGGTCTTGACCGGGTCGAGCACCGAAAACCGGGGGAAGACGTGGGCGCTGGCAAAGCCCAGCTTGGCCTGGCGGGCGCGGCGGCTGACCACGGAGAAGTTGTTCATCTCCGAGCCGGTGGCCGGCAGGGTCAGCACGCAGCCCAGGGGCACGGCTTGGGTCACCTGGGCGCCGTGGGTCTCCAGGATCTGCCACGGGTCGCCCGGGTAGTCGACGGCAGCGGCGACGAACTTGGTGCCGTCGATCACCGAGCCGCCGCCCACGGCCAGCAGGAAGTCGAGCTTTTCGGCGCGGATCAGGGCCACGGCTTCCATCAGGGTGTCGAACTCCGGGTTCGGCTCGATGCCGCCGAAGCGGCGCACGGTACGGTTGCCCAGGGCGGCCTCCACCTCGGCCAGGGTACCGTTGCGCTCGGCGCTGCCGCCGCCGTAGAGCACCAGCACCTTGGCGTCGGTGGGCACCAACTGGTCGAGCTGGGCGATGCTGCCCTGGCCGAAGACGATGCGAGTCGGGTTGTAGTAGTCGAAGTTCTGCATGGCGGGCCTTTGGGAAAACTGTGGTGGATGCGTCGCGGGTACGTCGTGAATGCGGGGGTGCTAATTAGACCGGTCGTCTAGTTGCTGGGTGATGACGGGTACGGTGGGAAAACAGACATGGCGGCCGTTTGGATGGGCTTGGGGTTAGGCAGCGGTGGGTTCGGAAGCCGGCGCGAGCAGCCGCTCGGTGGCGGCCATGGCCTGTTCCAGGGGCGTTGCGGTGCGGTGCAGCTTGGCCAGCAGGCTGGCGCCGAGCCACAGCTGGTAGAGGGTTTCGGCAGTTTCCCGGGGCGGCAGGGCGGGCAGGGAGCCGTCCTCGGCGCCGGCGGCGATGCAGCCGGCCAAGCGGCGGATCACCCCTTCGGTGCCGTCGCGCAGGGCCAGGCGCATGGGTTCGGACAGGTCGGCCACCTCGCCGCTCAGCTTCACCACCAGGCATTTCTGGTCGGTGCAGCCGGTGCATTGGGTATCCACCCACTGCTGCCAGTAGCGCAGCAGGCGCACCCGGGCCGGGTAGGCCGGGTTGGTGAGCAGGGTGTCGACGCGCTCCAGGTAGCAGGCGAAGTAGTCCTCGATGAGGGCCTGGCCGAACTGCTCCTTGGATTTGAAGTAGTGGTAGAAGGAGCCCTTGGGCACATCCGCCGTCTGCAGAATCTCGGTCAAGCCGACGCAGGAGAACCCCTTGCCGGCAATGATGCGCTTGCCGGTGTCGAGGATGTGCTGGCGGGTGTCGTCGTAGTGGGCCTTCATGACGACGCAGGATAGGTTAAATTAGACCGGTCGTCTAGTAATTTTTCTTGCCCGAGGTTCCGGGCGGTGTGAGTGGGTCGGAATGCTGGGCCGGGACACTAGATTCCCGGCGGTCGCGCAGCACCGCACCGGTTGACGGGCTGGGCAACGAGGATGGGAGGAGGTGCGTATGTTTGGTGCTGCTCACGGTGTGGCGGTATTGGTCTTCGTCCTGGCCATTACCGGTGTCCTGCCGGGCTGGCTGGCGGCCATCGTTTTTGCAGCCTTTGGACTGCTGCTGCTGGCGTGGCTCATCCTGATCTTCTTGCCGCCCATCGCCCGCGCTTTTTTCGACTTGTGGCGCTGACTGGCGCGGTGGCCGGGAGCCCAGTGCTATCCACGGCTACGCTGGCCGACACGGGGTTATATGGGACTGACCGCGCCGGCCTTCACCTGCAACCCGCCTTGACCGATGTGCCGGCCGTGGCGCCTCCCGCCATTGCCCGTTTTGCGGGCATGGCGTCATATGCCTGAGGGCAAAGGGGAAATCCGGCTTATCCACAGACCTTTCCCCATTTTCTGGGGAAAGCCGCCGGGCCGCTGCCTGGAACCCCGCGCCAGTGCTCGATCTCCACGATGCCTCTTCGCAAAGCCACGATTGGCGCGGGGTTTGGGATAGGCATCGCGGAGATGCCCGTCCCTATTAGGGTTTGGCGGAGGAGGGGGGCGGGGGCGGCGAGCCCACCATGTCCTCGGCGCGCACCCAGCGGTCGAAGTCCTCGGCGCTGACGTGGCCCAGGGCCAGGGCGGCGGCCTTGAGGGTGGTGCCTTCGTGGTGGGCGTGCTTGGCGATGGCCGCCGCCTTGTCGTAGCCGATGTGGGGCGCTAGGGCGGTGACCAGCATCAGGGAGCGTTCCACCAGTTCGGCGATGCGGCCGGTGTTGGGGACGATGCCGCGCACGCAGTGCAGGGTGAAGCTGGCCATGCCGTCGGCCAGGAGGCGCAGGCTTTGCAGCACGTTGTGGGCGATCAGGGGCTTGAACACGTTCAGCTCGAAGTTGCCCGAGGCAGCGCCCACGGTGATTGCCACGTCGTTGCCGAAGACCTGGGCGCAGACCATGGTCAGGGCCTCGCACTGGGTCGGGTTCACCTTGCCGGGCATGATCGAGCTGCCCGGCTCGTTCTCCGGCAGGCTGATCTCCCCCAGGCCGGAACGGGGGCCGGAGGCCAGCCAGCGCAGGTCGTTGGCGATCTTCATCAGCGCCGTGGCCAAAGTCTTGAGCGCCCCATGGGCCGCCACCAGGGGCTCGTGGCCGGCCAGGGCGGCGAAGCGGTTGCCTGCCACGGTGAACGGCAGGCCGGTGGCCGCCTCCAGCTCCCGGGCCACCCGGGGGCCGAAGCCGGGCGGAGCGTTGAGGCCGGTGCCCACCGCCGTGCCGCCTACCGCCAGGGCCAGCACCGCCGGCAGGGTGGCCTCGATGGCGGCATGGGCCAGGTCGAGCTGGGCCACGTAGCCGGAAAATTCCTGGCCCAGGGTCAGGGGCGTGGCGTCCTGCAAATGGGTGCGGCCGATCTTGACGATGGGGGCGAACTCTCGGGCCTTGGCGTCCAGCTCGGCGCGCAGGGCGGCCAGGGCCGGCAGCAGATGGTGGTGCAGCGCCCGGGCGGCGGCCACGTGCATGGCGGTGGGAAAGATGTCGTTGGACGACTGGCTGCGGTTCACGTCGTCGTTGGGATGCACCCTGCGCTTTTCGCCCCGCTCGCCGCCGAGCAACTCCGAGGCCCGGTTGGCCAGCACCTCGTTCATGTTCATGTTGGACTGGGTGCCCGACCCGGTCTGCCACACCGCCAGGGGAAATTCCTCCGGATGCTGGCCCGCCAGCACCTCGTCGGCGGCGGCGGCGATGGCCGTGGCCGTATCGGCCGGCAACCCGGCCAAATCCCGGTTGGCCAGGGCCGAGGCCCGCTTGACCAGCGCCAGGGCCGCCACCAGCTCCGCCGGCATGCGCTCGGTGGAAATGGCGAAGTGCTCCCGGGACCGCTGGGTCTGGGCGCCCCACAACCGCTCGGCCGGCACGGCGATGGGTCCGAAGGTATCCCGCTCGGTGCGGGTGGCGGGGGGGTGGGGGATGGCAGGCATGGCGTTCTCCGGGTGAGTTTTCATCCTAGACCTGTTGGCGGGGGGGGCAGGGGGAGGAAATTGGGAGCTGCGACGAAGGATTGCGCTGGTTGGCTACGGTTTCGCGCCATACCTGACTACAGAAAATCACTTAACTGACCACCTCTACGTCATCAGGCTGCAATCGGCCAAAAGCGATCGGTCGAAATCTCAGTCCCAAAGCTGGCGTTAATGTGGTTTCTCTCTAGGCATAAGCACCGCATATGACTTGTGTATAATCCAGAGTGAATGGATATTTCTCATTAATAACAATGCGCTACGCTGAATTGAATTTCATCTTAGATGTCACTTCGGTAGCTTATATGGCAAACATGCCGTCTACTTCATGTTAGGAATTTCAGTTGATTCGGCAGCGCTATCTTGAGGTGGTAAAAAAATTCGAGCCGTATTCTGTGCTGCTCGATGCGGGGGCAACGCCTGCTCAAGTTAAGGAAGCCATCATTGCGTTGCTTTCACCGTATGTTGCAGACAAAGAATTGCTGCGGCAGTTGGCAGTTACGGTGCTAGCTAACGAAGCAGCATGCATCGGCCAGCTTTCGTCTAGACCGGATTGGAAGTCCCTACTAGATCTCGCTTTTTCCATTAGAAAAGGCGCTATTGAAACCAACAAGAGTAAATCGTTTGAAACTATCGCTGCCTTCGAGGTGCCGATAAGAGAGGCTCAGAGAAAGTATTCACTGCAGATTGTCTTCGAGCAATCAAAAGAAGGACTGGGCAATGATGAGTACGCCTTTGAGGTATTTAGGATTATCGGTGCGTTGATCGAGTCAACGATTCAACCGTTCGTGAAGGAGCTCTATTGTCTATTCCTGATTGGAAAAGGATTATCCGTTGATTCCGCAACGGTTTTACACACTGACTTTGGAAAGATCGCTGGACAGTTCGAGAAGCTACTTGATGATTCTAGCCTTCTCTCCCCGCCGCCCTGGAACATTCGGCTCAATCAGTGGCGCAATATTGCCCAACATCATTCCTACATCGTAAGCGGAAAAAGTATCGTCGCGTACTATGGGAAATCCAATCCGTCACATCACGTCGAGCTAAGCCGTGAGGAATTATTTGCTGTATCAAAGGAGTTGATCCGTCGACTGGGCGCACTGAAAAGTTCGAGGGAAATTACAACACTGAACCATCTCGATGAACTTCGCCCACTTCTTCCCGCGACGGATCGCGATGTTTATTGCATAGCCACGGAACTGGGCGCGGCATTTGCCACGCAAGGCTTTGCGCTGTTGGACTTGAAAGAAAACAATGGAACTTTAGTTGCAAAGTTCCTAGACACTTCACCTAATGCTGGCCCCTCAAGGCATTTCCATTGTTCTCAGTTCATTGTGCCAATTGCGCAACGTTTTCCTGACCTCGGCGTACAAGTGCATTTGCAGTCGTCTACAACTCAAGATCGCTGGATGTTCTCTGCAGGCGCTACAGACCTCAAAGACGTTCTCAGAGGGGACAACCCACTACTTAAGCTTTCGGAAGTAATGAAATTCCAAAAAAATCCCTAACCTATCAATCCACAGGGCCTGCGCAAAAAACCGTGCAGGCCGGTGATTTCAGACGTTAGGCACCACCCCGTGATCCCAAATGCGGCCAGCGCCCGGGGGCAGCCCAGGCAGCACGCTAACCAGCATCCGCTCGGTGAGTTCCGCTGCGCTCTGGCTGCCGTCGGGCTGGAACCACTGCACGGTCCAGTTCATGCCGCCGAGGATGAAGCGGCGCAGGATGCGGGTGTCGCCGTGGACCAGGCCGGCCTTGGCGGCGTCGTCGAGCACCGACTGCCACAGGGCTTCGTAGGCGTCGCGCAGCACCACGATCTCTTCACGGCCTTGGGGCGAGAGGCTGCGCCACTCGTAGAGCAGGGCGATCATGGCGTCGTGGCCGACCCCTTCGAGCAGGGTGATCATGTGGCTGCGGAACAGGGCGGCGAGCCGGTCGGCCGGGTCGGTGTAGCGGGCCACGGCGGCGTTGCCGAGGCGGATCACCGCCTCGATGCCCTGGGCCATCACCGCCATTAGGATTTCTTCCTTGTTGCGGAAGTGGTGGAACAGGCTGCCCGATTGCAGCCCCACCGCCTTGGCTAGTTCCCGCACCGTGGTGCGCTCGTAGCCCAGCTCGCGGAAGAGGCGGGCGGCGGCGCTGACCAGCTCGTCGCGGCGGCTGTCGGGGGAAGCATCCGGCGTGGCGGAAGGGGTTGGGGCGTCCGGCGTGGCGGGCATGGCGGTTCCTGGGGCGGTGTAAGGGCGGGGCGCCGGGCCATCCCGGCCGCCGGGCGGAATTATAGGGGAGTCGGTGCCGGGCTTCGGTTTGGAACTATCGGCGCGACTTGGCCGGGCCTGCGGTGAAAGCGGGGCGAACCACCAAGGCCTCAAGAGAGCGCCAAGTCTCACCAAGTAAAGGCGATTGCCCCGTTTTACGTGGTGTTCCTTGGTGTTCTTGGCGTCTTGGCGGCCCACTTTTCCCCCGGCCGGCACGTCGCTCGGCCGGGTAATTCCCCTGCGTTGCCCGCCACCCTTACTTCGGTTGCAGGCGGATGGCACCGTCGAGGCGGATCACCTCGCCGTTCAGGTAGCCGTTCTCGGCGATGTGGCGCACCAGGGCGGCGAACTCGGTGGCCCGGCCGAGGCGGGGCGGGAAGGGTACGGTGGGGCCGAGGGAATCCTGCACCTCCTGCGGCAGCCCGTGCAGCATGGGCGTCTCGAAGATGCCCGGGGCGATGGTCATCACCCGGATGCCGTGGCGGGCCAGCTCCCGGGCCAGGGGCAGGGTCATGGCCACCACGCCGCCCTTGGTGGCGGAGTAGGCGGCCTGGCCGATCTGGCCGTCGAAGGCGGCCACCGAGGCGGTATTGACGATCACCCCGCGCTCGCCGCCGGCGTCCGGGGCGTTGCCGGCCATGGCCTCAGCGGCCAGGCGGATCATGTTGAAGGTGCCCACCAGGTTCACCTGCACCGCCTTGGCGAACACGCCCAGGCGGTGGGGGCCGTCCTTGCCCAGCACCTTTTCGCCCACGGCGATGCCGGCGCAATTGACCAGGCCGCGCAGGCCGCCGAAGGCTTCGCGGGCCAGGGCCACGGCGTTGGCGGCGCTGGCCTCGTCGGCCACGTCGGTGTGGGTGAAGCGGGCGGCATTGCCCAGTTCGGTGACCAGGGCCTCGCCGGCTTCCCGGTTGAGGTCGGCGATCACCACCTTGCCGCCGGCGGCGACGATGGCCCGGGCGGTGGCGGCGCCCAGGCCGGAGCCGCCGCCGGTGACGATGAAGGGGCTGTCGGTCAGGTTCATGGTTGTTCCTTGATTGGCTTCTTGTTGGGATTGAGGTCGGGGTTGGGGGGGCGGAGCTGGCGTTACAGCCGCTCGATGATGGTGGCGGTGGCCATGCCGTGGCCGATGCACATCACTTGCAGGCCGAACTGGCCGCTGGTGGCTTCCAGGCCGGTGAGCAGCTTGGCCATCAGGCCGGCGCCGGTGGCGCCCAGGGGGTGGCCGTGGGCGATGGCGCCGCCCCAGGGGTTAACCTTGGCCATGTCCGGCTTGAATTCCCGGGCCCAGGCCAGCACCACGGTGGCGAAGGCTTCGTTGATCTCGACGCGGTCGATATCGGCCAGGGTCAGGCCGGCCTTGGCCAGAGCCAGGCGGGTGGCGGGGATCACCCCGTCGAGCTGCATCACCGGGTCGGAGCCGGTCACCACCCGGGCGCGGAAGCGGGCCCGGGGGCGCAGGCCGTCGGCCTGCGCCACGGCCCGGTCGGCGATGAGCAGGGCGGCGGCGCCGTCGGACATCTGGCTGGCGTTGGCGGCGGTGACCACGCCCTGGCCCTCGGGGCGAAACACCGGGGCCATGGCGGCCATGCGCGCCTCGTCGAGCACCTCGCGCACCCCTTCGTCCCGGGCCAGCACCATGGGGTTGCCGTCGGCATCGACCCCCGGGGTGGGCAGAATCTCCTTATGCACACCGGCCTGGTGGGCGGCGGCGGCGCGGCGGTGGCTCTCCTTGGCGTAGTCGTCGGCCTCGGCGCGGCTGATCTGCCAGCGGTCGGCCAGGCGCTCGGCGCTTTCCACCTGGTGGACCAGGGCGTGGCGCTCGAACAGGGCCGGGTTGAGGTCCTCGAAGCCGCGGAATTCGTGGCGGCCCAGGGTCACGTCGAGGAACATCGGCACCCGGGTCATGCTCTCGACGCCGCCGGCCACCACGTAGTCCAGGTCGCCAGCGGCCACCGCCTGGGCGGCGAAGTGGGCCGCCTGCTGGCTGGAGCCGCACATGCGGTTGAGGGCCACGCCGGGCACGCAATCGGGCAGGCCGGCCAGCATCGCGGCCAGGCGGCCCACGTTGGCGCCCTGCTCGCCGGCCTGGCTGACGCAGCCGGCGATGACGTCGCCGATGCGCTCGGGGGCGACGCCGCTGCGCTTGACCAGGCTGCCCACGGCGTGGGCGAGCAGGCTGTCGGGGCGGGTGTCGCGCAGGGCGCCCTTGCGCCGGCCGAAGGGGGTGCGCAGGGCGTCGATGATGACGGGTTCGTGCATGGTGAGCCTCGTAAGAATGTTGGAGTGTTGAAAACGTCGGGAAGGTAGAAAAGGGGGCGCAGGGATCTGGAACGCGGGGCGGCCCTCAGGCCCGCAGCAGTTCGCGGGCGATGATGTTGCGTTGGATCTCGCTGGTGCCTTCGTAGATCTGTAGCACCTTGGCGTCGCGGAATAGCTTTTCCACCGGGTATTCGGTGCTGTAGCCCATGCCGCCGAACACCTGCACCGCCTCGGTGGCGGCCCACATGGCGCCGTCGGCGGCCACCGCCTTGGCGATGGAGGCCTGGCGGGTGTTGGGCAGGCCCGCATCCACCAGGGTGGCGGCCTGGTAGGCGAGCAGCCGGGCCGATTCGCCGCGCATCGCCATCTCCGCCAGCTTGTGGGCGATGGCCTGGTGCTCGACGATGGGCCGGCCCATGGTCTGGCGCTCGCGGGCGTAGGCCAGGGATTCGTCCAGGCAGCGCTGGATCAGGCCGACGCCGAAGGCCGCCACCATGGGGCGGGAGCGGTCGAACACCTTCATGGCGATGGAAAAGCCCGTGCCCGGGGCGCCGATCACCGCGTCGTCCGGGACGAACACCTGGTCGAGGAACACCTCGGCGGTGGGGGCGGCGCGCTGGCCGAGCTTTTCCAGGGGCGCGCCGACGCGCAGGCCGGGGCTGCCGGCTTCCACGGCGAACACGGTCATGCCCCTGTGGCCCGCCTCCGGATCGGTCTTGGCGAACACCAGCAAAAAGCCGGCGATGGGGGCGTTGGAAATCCAGATCTTGCTGCCGGACAGTTGCCAGCCGCCGGCGACCCGCTCGGCCCGGGTGCGGATGGCGGCCACGTCGGAGCCGGCGCCCGGCTCGGTGAGGGCGTAGCTGGCGAATTCGCCCTCGGCCAGGCGGCCCAGGTAGCGGCGCTGCTGTTCCGGGGAGCCGGCCACCAGCAGCACCTCGGCGGCCAGGGCGTTGATCGACAGGGCCGAGCCGATGCCCAGGCAGGCGTGGGAGAGCTGCTCGGTGACCAGCACCAGCTCGGTGCTGCCCAAGCCGGCGCCGCCACAGTCGGCGGGCAGGGTGACCTTGGTCAGGCCCAGCTCCAGGGCCTGGCGGGCCACGTCGAGGGGGAATTCATGGCGCCGGTCGGCCTCCGCCGCCCGGGGAATGATCTCGTTGCGGGCGAAGTCGGCGGCCAGGTCGCGGATCAGGCGCTGCTCGTCGGTGAGGGTGAAGTTCATGGTGGTTGTCGGAATGCGGGCGTGAGTCGGGCCTGCCTTCCCCGCCGGGGCGGGGAAGGGGCTGGGAAAACAGGGGGAAAGGGGAGGGGGAGGGAGTTAGCCCGGCTGGCTGTAGCGCACCCGCAGCTCGCGCTTGAGCAGCTTGCCCGAAGCGTTGCGCGGCAATTCGTCCACGAAGAAGATGTTCTTCGGCACCTTGAAGGGGGCCAGCTTGCCCTTGGCGTGGGCTACCAGGTCGTCGGCGTTGGCCTGCTGGCCGGCCTTGAGGGTGACCACGGCGGTGACGGCCTCGATCCACTTCTCGTCGGGCAGGGCGATCACCGCCACCTCGGCCACCGCCGGGTGGGTGTACAGGCACTCTTCCACCTCGCGGCTGGAAACCACCACGCCGCCAGTGTTGATGATGTCCTTGATGCGGTCCACCACGTACAGGTAGCCGCCCTCGTCCAGGGTGCCCACGTCGCCGGAGTGGAACCAGCCGCCGGCAAAGGCCTCGGCGCTCTGCTCGGGCTTGTCCCAGTAGCCGACCATGGCCTGGGGGCTGCGGTGGATGATCTCGCCCATCTCGCCCGGGGCCACGTCCTCCATGGCGTCATTGACCACCCGGGTCTCGACGTTGAGCACCGGACGGCCGGCGGAGGCCGGGCGCTCGGCGTGCTCGGCGGGGGAGAGGACGGTGGCCAGGGGCGCCACTTCGCTCTGGCCGTAGCAGTTGTAGAGACCCACCGCCGGCAGACGCTGGCGCATTTCCTGGAGCACCGGCACGGGCATGATCGAGGCGCCGTAGTAGCCCTTGCGCAGGCTGGTCAGGTCGTGGCGGTCGAAGCCCGGGTGGCGCAGCAGGGCGATCCACACCGTGGGCGGGGCGAAGAAGGAGGTGATGCCCTCCTTTTCGATCAGCTCGAAGCACAGCTCGGGCAGGGGCGCCGGAATCACCAGGGTGGTGGCGCCCATGAGCAGGTGCGGCATCAGGAAAACGTGCATCTGGGCCGAGTGGTAGAGGGGCAGGGACGCCAGGGAGCGGTCCTCGCCCTTCAGGTCGCAGGCGACGATGCAGCTGACGTACTCGGCCAGCAGCGCTCGGTGGGTCATCATCGCGCCCTTGGGGGCGGCGGTGGTGCCCGAGGTGTACAGCAGCTGGGCCACGTCGTTCTCGTCGATTTCCACCTCCGGCGTGGTAGCCGGCAGGGACGCGTCGCCGGCCGCGGCCAGCACGTCCCGGGCGGCATCGGCGCCGCCGTGCAAGGTGCCGAAGGCGGCGCACTTCAGTTCGGGGCGCACGTGGTCCACGTGTTCGGCGATGGCCGGGTCGTAGAACAGGGCGCTGGCGCCGGACTGGTCGACGATGTACTTCAGCTCGCCTTCGGTCAGGGCGTAGTTGATCGGCACATGGATCAGCCCGGCCCGGGTGCAGGCCAGCCACAGGATCACGTAGGCGTCCGAGTTCTTGCCGTAGGCCGCCACCCGGTCGCCCCGGGACAGGCCCAGGCCGAGCAGCCGGTGGGCGACCCGGTTGGCCGCCGCGTCCAGTTCGGCGTAGGTCCAGCGCCGCTCGGCAAAGATCAGGGCGGTCTTGTCCGGGGACTTGCTCACGGCGCGACGGACGGCATCGCCGATGGTGTTGCGGGTGACGCGCCGCATTTCTGCGATGTCTGCGGAGTGCTGCACAGCCATGGTTGTCTCCTCTTGTGTCCTTGTCTGACCCAGGCCGGCAGCAGCGGGCAACAGGGGTTTACCTTGTGCTTCGGCCGCTTTGCCGGCCCGGAAAATCCGGAATCTTTTTCAACCAAGCAAGCGCTTGGTTTGGCGTAAGGTAGCAAGAGGCGGCGGGTACGTCAAACGTTGCCGTGCTACGCCTCTCGATGCCGCCACAAGCCCGGGAGCGCGAGACAAAGACCGTTGCCGCACGGGGCGAACGGCTGCGACCCGGCGGGCCTCTGCCATGTCGGCCATGCCTGGGATGAAGACTCAGGCTGCCCGGAAAGGACATGGGCAGTTCCGGAGTCCGGAACCGTCCATGACCGGGCCGGCCAGGGAGAATCAGCGCTTGATGCGCGTGATCTTGGTGCCTTCGATGCTGAGGCTGACCATCAGTCCCTGCTGGTCGAAGATGAAGGCGTAGGCGTCGTCCTTCAGGGTCGAGGTCGACAGGTTCTTGGCAATGCCTTCATTGACGACCACCACCGACGGCCCGACGCCGATTTCCCAGCCCTTGGACTTGTCCAGGTATTTGATGGCCTTGTTGTTCATCAGAAAGACGACGTAGCCGTAGGATTCGGCGCCGGCCTGCCAGCCCCAGGAGGCGGACACGGAGTTGTAGTA
The DNA here is from genome assembly GCF_021287045.1 of Oryzomicrobium sp. Classification (GTDB taxonomy): domain Bacteria; phylum Pseudomonadota; class Gammaproteobacteria; order Burkholderiales; family Rhodocyclaceae; genus Oryzomicrobium. Next base: position 403,327 of record NZ_JAJTBG010000001.1, read on the forward strand.
GCCCAGGCGCTTGGCGCCCTGGTTCAGCACTCCCTCGCCGTAACTGCCGCCGAATACCAGGCCGGCCTTGATGACCTTGGGGAAAACCAGCACCGCCCGGGCCTTCTTGCCCAGGCTCTCGGCGAGGGGGTTGGATTTGTAGAGAATCTGCAGCGCCTGATCCGCCTCTTTGTCCAGGTCTTCGGCGCTGGCCGCGTGGGCGAAGCCGCTGAACATGCCGAGAGAGAGGAACGCCAGCAGGGCCAGGGCAAACGTGCGAAGAGTGGGACGTGCATGGTTCATGGTTGTTTCCTTCATGTCGTTCCGCGACCAAGGCGCAGCGGAGGTGGCGTCATGGCGGCCCCGGCCGGGGCGCCTGGTATTACAACTTCCCGCAAAGCGGGAGCGGCTAGCGCGCCCTGACGGATGGCAATGCATACCCCGCCATCCTCTGCACCGATATCTAGGGTCGCCATGGCTGTTTCTTTATAGTTCCCGCCCGGCTGCCGCGCCAATCCGGCGGGGGCGGTCAGTCCAGGGACTTGCGGAAGCGCAGTACCGCGGCGGCCAGCAGCACGGCGGCGATGGCCGCCAGGGCGAGCATCTGGGGCCACAGGGCTTCCAGGCCGACGCCCTTGAGGAAGGTGGCCCGGATAATCACCAGGTAGTAGCGCAGCGGGTCCACGTAGGTCAGCCATTGCAGGACCGGGGGCATGCTGGCGATGGGGAAGCTGAACCCGGAAAGGATGAACATCGGGTTGAGCACGAAGAAGTTGGACGAGAAGGCCTGCTGCTGGGTGCGGCAGATGGTGGAGATGAGCAGGCCGATGGCCAGGGTGGCGAAGAGGAACAGGCAGGTGCCGAGCAGCAGCACCAGGGGATTGCCGCGAAAGGGCACGCGGAACCAGGCCATGCCCACCCCGGCGACGATGGACACTTCGAGCAGGCCGATGAGGAAGAAGGGCAGGGTCTTGCCGATGATGAATTCGAAAGGCCGGATCGGCGTGACCAGGATCTGCTCCAGGGTGCCCACCTCCCGCTCGCGCACGATGGCAAAGGCGGTGAGGTTGACGATGGTGATCAGGGTCAGGGTGCCGATCACCCCGGGGACGAAGAACCAGCGGCTGTTGAGGTTGGGGTTGTACCAGTAGCGCTCGGCCACCTCGACGCTGACGATGGGCTTGCCCTGGAGCCGGCCGGTGCGTTCCGCCAGGTTCTGGGCGTAGGTCTGGCCGAAGTCCCCGGCGATCTGGCCCACGTAGCCCAGGGCGATCAGGGCCGAGTTGGAATTGGTGCCGTCCACCAGCACCTGCAATGGCGCCGTCTGGCCCTTGCGCAGCAACTCGGCGAAGCCGGCCGGGATGACGATGCCGAGCTGGGCGTCGCTGGCCTCCACCGCGTCGCGCACGTCGGCCACCCGGCGGGCCGGGGCCGCCAGGGCGAAGCGGCTGCTGCGCAGGAAGGCGTCTTCCAGGGCTCGGCTCTCCTGGCTGCGGTCCTGGTCGAGGATGACCGTGGAAACGTTGAACACCTCGAAGGTGGCGGCGTAGCCGAATAGCACCATCTGCACGATGGGCGGGATGAGCAGGCGGAAGCGGGCCGACTTGTCGCGGCGCAGCTGGAGGAATTCCTTGATCAGCAGGTGCAGGATGCGGCCGAGCATGGCGGGCCTTTGCCTCAGTCCAGGGTCTTGCGGAAGGCCCGGGCCGCCAGCACCACCACCACGGCGGCGTAGAGGGCGAGGCAGAGAATCGGCACGGCCAGTTCCACCACTCCGGCGCCCTTGAGGAACACGGCCTTGAGAATCTCGACGTAGTAGCGGGCGCTGACCAGGAAGGTGGCCGCCTGGACCGCAGCCGGCATCTGCTCGATGGGGAAGGAAAAGCCCGACAGCAGGGTGGTGGGCAGCATGGTCGCCAGCAGGGCCACCTGGCTCGCCCCCACCTGGCTGCGGATCGACACCGACACCAGGTAGCCGATGCACAGCACCACGGTGAGGAACAGGCTGCTGGTGAACAGCAGGGTGGCCACCGTGCCGTGGAACGGCACCTCGAACCAGAACACCGCCAGGCCCAGGCAGATGGCGGCGTCCGCCAGCCCCACGGCGAAGTAGGGCAGCAGCTTGCCGATCATCAGTTCCATGGGCTGCACCGGGGTGGACACCAGCAATTCCATGGTGCCCCGCTCCCATTCCCGGGCGATGGTCAGGGAGGTGAGCTGGGCGCCGACGATGGCCATGACCAGGGCGACGATGCCCGGGACGATGAAGTTGCGGCTTTCCAGGGCCTCGTTGAACCATACCCGGGCCTCGACCCCTACCGGGGTCTGGGTCTGCAAGGTGCCGCCACGACGCTGCACCGCGTCCAGCTGGGCGGCGGCGGAAAAGGCCGCCACCACAGACTTGGCGTAGCCGGCGGCGATGTTGGCGGTGTTGGAGTCGGTGCCGTCGAGCAGGGCCTGGACCGTGGCCCGGCCGCCGTCGTTGAGGCGCTGGGAGAAGTCGGCGGGGATCACCAGGGCGATGCCGCAGTCGCCCTCGTCCAGGGCCTGGGCCACCTCCCGGTCGCTGCCGGCGGCGCGGCGCAGAGAGAAGTAGTTGGAGGCGGCGAAGCGCGCCACCAGGTTGCGGGACTGCTGGCCGTTCTCGTGGTCCAGGACGCACAGGGGAATGTGGCGGATGTCCAGGTTCACCCCGTAGCCGAAGATCACCATCTGCATCAGGGGCACCAGCAGGGCGATCATCAGGCTGCGCGGGTCGCGCACGATTTGCAGGGCCTCCTTGACGGCGATGGCCTGGATGCGGCGCAGCTTCATGGTCGGGCTCCCGCTGCATTGGCCGAGGTTGCTGCATTCAAGGCCGCCTTGCCCACCAGGCTGACGAAGCTGTCCTCCATGGTGGGGGCGATGGGCCGGGCCGTGGCGCCGGCGATTCCCCGTGCGGCGAGCAGGGCTTCCAGTTCCGGGCCGCGCCGGGCGGCCTCGTCCACCGTGACGTGGATGCGGCTGCCGAACAGGGCCGCGTCTCGTACCCCGGCGGCGCCTTGGACCAGGGGCAGGGCCCGGCCCAGGTCGGCGCAGGCGAGGGCCAGCAACTCCCCGTCCAGGCTGTGGCGCTTGATCTCCAGGGGCGTGCCCAGGGCGATCAGCCGGCCCCGGGCGATCAGGGCGATGCGGTGGCAGTACTCGGCCTCGTCCATGTAGTGGGTGGACACCAGCACCGTCACCCCGTCGCCGCTCAGGGTGTGGATCAGCTCCCAGAAGCGCCGCCGGGATTCCGGGTCCACCCCGGAGGTGGGCTCGTCGAGGAACAGCACCGGCGGCCGGTGCAGGATCGCCGCGCCCAGGGCCAGGCGCTGCTTCCAGCCCCCGGCCAGGTTGGCCACCAGCGTGTTCTCCTGGCCCCCCAGGCCAGCCATGGCCACCGCGTAGGCGATGCGGCCGGCCATCTCGGCGCGGGGCACGCTGTAGATGCCGGCGAAGAAGCGCAGGTTCTCCACCACGCTCAGGTCGCCGTAGAGCGAGAATTTCTGCGACATGTAGCCGATGCGGGCACGCACCGCCTCGGGCTGCCGGGCCACGTCGATACCCGCCACCCGGGCCTGGCCGGCGCTGGGGTGGAGCAGACCGCAGAGGATGCGGATGAGGGTGGATTTGCCCGCCCCGTTGGGGCCGAGAAAGCCCATGATCTCGCCCTGCCCGGCGGCGAAGCTGACGCCGTCCAGGGCGGTGAAGGCGCCGAAGCGCTTGGTCAGGCCGTCCACGGCGATGGCGGGGGCGGCGGAGGTGGTAGCAAGAGCGGCGTCCGGGGGATTCATGCCGGCGTCTCCGCGTTGTCGAGCAGGGCGACGAACAGGTCCTCGATGCTCGGCGCCACCTCGGCGATCTCGCTCACTGGCACCCCGGCGGCGGCCAGGGCGGCGGCGATTCCGGCGCTGCGGCCTGCCGCGTCCACATGCACGTGCAGGCCGATGCCGATCAGCAGTACGCCGCGCACCCCGGGCTGGCCGGCCAGGGCGTCCCGGGCGCGGCGCGGCTCCGGGCTGACCACTTCGAGCATGGCCCCGGGCATGCGCGCCTTGAGGCCGGCCGGGGTGTCGCAATGGACCATGCGCCCGCCGTGGAGCAGGGCCAGCCGGTCGCAGCGCTCGGCCTCGTCCAGGTAGGCAGTGGAAATGACCAGGGCTACGCCCTCGGCGCGCAGGCCGTAGAGGATTTGCCAGAACTCGCGCCGCGACAGGGGATCGACGCCGGTGGTGGGCTCGTCGAGCAGCACCACCTTGGGGGTGTGCACCAGGGCGCAGGTGAGCCCCAGCTTCTGCTTCATGCCGCCCGAGAGCTGGCCCGCCAGGCGCTTGCGGAAGGGCAGCATGTCGGAGGCGGCGAGCATGGCGGCGGCCCGGGTCTCGCGCACGTCCCGGGGCACGTCGAACAGGTCGGCGTAGAAGCGGATGTTCTCGTCCACCGTCAGGTCCTCGTACAGGCCGAAACGCTGGGGCATGTAGCTGATGTGGCGCTTGGCTTGTTCCGGGTGGGCCAGCACGTCCACCCCGTCGGCCACGATCTGTCCGCCGTCGGGGCGCATCACCCCGGCCAGCATGCGCATGGTGGTGGTCTTGCCGGCCCCGTCCGGCCCCACCAGGCCGAAGATCTCGCCGGGCGGGACGGCAAAGCTGAGCCGGTCCACGGCAACGAGGGCACCGAAGCGCTTGCTTACCTCCCGGGCTTCGACGATGGGCGCGCTGGGGGTCATCCCGTTTCCTTCATTGCCGTGGGGCCTTGGGCGGGCCGGTGCTCAGCGCGGGGCAACGGCAAGGGCGGCGTCCGCCGGCATGCCCGGCACCAGCTCGTGGCTCGGGTTGTCGATGTCGATCTTGACCCGGTACACCAGGGTCACCCGCTCGGCGTGGGTTTCCACGCTTTTGGGGGTGAACTCGGCCTTGTCGGCGATGAAGGACAGGCGTCCCCGGTAGCGCTTGCCCGGGTAGCTGTCGGTGGTGACCGTCACCTCCTGGCCCAGGCGCGCCTTGCTCAGGTCGGTTTCGTTCAGGTAGGCGCGCAGCCAGACGTGATCCAGGTCGGCGATGGTGATGACCGGGGTGCCGGGCACCACGATCTCGCCCAGCTCGGCCTGACGGGTGGTGACCACGCCGTCGAAAGGCGCGGCGAGGGTGGCGTAGCCCCGCACGATGCGGGCCAGCCGGGCGCTTTCCTCTGCGCTGTGGATGCCGGCCTCGGCCACCAGCACGTTGCGTTCCGCCGCGGCGGCCAGGGCCCGGTCCCGGGCCAGCACCGCCTCGGCCTGTTTGTAGGCGGCCTCGGCCTGGTCCAGGGCGGCGGCGGAAACGAAGTCCTTCTGGCGCAGGTCCCGGTTGCGTCGCAGGTCGGCCTGCCGCAGGGCCAGCTCCGCCTCGTCGGTGCTCACGGTGCGCAGGGCCGCCTCCCGGTTCTGCAAGGCGGAATCATGCTGGCGCTGTTGCACGGCCAGGCCGGCCTCGGCCACCGCCACCTGCTGGGCATAGTCGCTGTCGTCGGCCCGGGCCACCACGGTGCCCTGCTTGACCCACTGGCCTTCGTTGAAGGGCAGCTCGACGATGCGCGATTGCACCGTCTTGAAGCCGAGCACGCTTTCGTGGGCCTCGATGTTGCCGGACAGCATCAGGGTGCCGGCGCCTTCGCGGCCTTCCAGCCAGTCCAGCAGGGGGCGCCCCAGGACGGCGGCGAGCGCCGCCAGGGCGAGGAGGGCGCCGAGGGCGAGGATCGTTCTTCGTGGTGCGAGAGCCATGGCCAACTCCCTGGGGTGCCGGCCGCAGGGGCGGCCGTGAGCGGGAAACCCGGACCTACTCTATTCCATTCGTCTGACGGCGGGTTGAGGCCTTGGTTCGTCATGACGCCACCGGCGGTGGCGGTGGGGCATGGCCCTGTCCCTGTCCTGCGCCGTGCTTGCCAGACAATCTAACAATCGTTAGATTGAAAAAATGAAAGCAAATATCGCCAAGTCCTGCCTCTATGAACACGTCGCCCGGATCGGCAAGGTGCTGTCCAGCCCGAAGCGGCTGGAATTGATCGACCTGCTGGCTCAGGGCGAAAAGACGGTGGAGCTTCTCGCCGAGCAGGCCGGCATCGACATGCGCCTGACCAGTGCCCACCTGCGCGCCCTGCGCGAGGCGCGGCTGGTGGAAACGCGCCGCGAGGGCAAGTTCATCCACTACCGGTTGAGCGGGGCCGACGTGGGCCGGCTCTGGGTCAATGTCCGCGAGGTGGCCGAGGAGCACTTGGTGGAACTGCGCGTGGCCCTGGAACAGATGGCCGCCGCCCCCGGCGCCCTCAGTGCGGAAAGCCGCGAATCCCTGCTGGCCAAGGCGCGCAGTGGCGACATCGTGGTGATCGACGTGCGTCCGGAGGCGGAATTCGCCGCCGGCCACCTGCCCTGCGCCCGCTCGATACCCCTGGCCGAGCTGGAGCAGCGCCTGGCCGAGCTGCCCCTGGGCAAGGCGGTGGTCGCCTACTGCCGGGGTCCGTTCTGCCTGATGTCCGACCAAGCCGTGGCACTGCTGCGCCAGCGCGGCTACCAGGCATCCAAGATCAGCGACGGGGTGGCCGAGTGGAGCGCTGGCGGCCTGCCCATCGAAAACTGACGACAAAAACATAACCACAACCAACAGAGGAGCCCCCCATGACCCGAGTAACCGCCGCCTGGCGTGGCGGAATGGTGACCGTGTGCGCCCTGGCCTGCCTGTCCGCTCAGGCGGCGGACATTTCCATGCCGGTGCCCGGCGCCCAGACCGCCGACGGGCTGAAGGTGTTGACCTTCATCGCCAAGGACCCGCCGGGCCAGCGCTGCAACGGCAACCTGCAAGTGGCGGCCGAGGTGGCCAACACCTACCGGATTCCCATGCAGTTGCTGCCCGCCAGCCTGGCTCCCGGGCTGCCGGCGCCGGCCGTCTTTTACGGCAGCCAGGCGATCGTGGCCGACGGCCGGGACTTCAACGGTGCGGCCAGTTACCAGATCGTCGCCGACGTGCTGGACCTGGAGAACGTGCCCAAACAGGCTGCGTCGGGCCTGCTCTTCAAAGACGGTGTCCGCCGCGACTTCGACGCCCTGAAGTCCGCTATCAAGGCGGGCGGTAAATAGGGACGCCGCAGTCCCAACCTTTTGCATTCCAGGGGCTCCTCTCGCCTAGACGGCAGGCACGGCGCCCGGCTGCCTGTGCTTGGAGGGGCCCATCCCCAGCCCCAATCCCCCAGCAGGAGAATCCATGTCGTTCATACCGATGCGCGCTGCTGTATTCACCTTCATCCTGGCCATGGCCAGCGCGCCGGCGTTGGCCAGCGAAGAGGCCGTCCAGGCCATGGAGGAATACCTGGAGTTCGTCGATTACGGCGGCGCCACCATCTTCCCGGAGCAGATCCCGAAGGAGGATTGGCATAAATTCCACGTCATCGACGCCCGGGACAAGGCCCAGTACGTCAAGGAGCACATCCCCGGGGCGGTGAACCTGGAATGGCGCCAGGTATTGGCCCAGAAGGCGTCCATCCCCCGGAACAAGCCGGTGCTCATCTACTGCAACACCGGCAGCCTCTCGGCCCAGGCTGGTTTCGCCCTGCGCGTCGCCGGCTACGACAATGTGCGCATCTTGCAAGGCGGCTTCTCCGAGTGGAAGGCCAAGGGCGGGCTAGACGCCGCGGCCCGGGCCATGGGCCCGGTGGGGCACTGAGATGGCGCTCCTGTTCCCCGGGCGGCGCAACGTTCTTCTGCTGGCGGTCTGCCAGTCCCTGCTGCTTTCCGCCATCGTCATGGCGATGGCCCTGGGCGCCCTGCTCGGCAACACCCTGGCCCCGGACAAGCGCCTGGCCACCTTGCCGGTGGCCCTGATGGTCATCGGCACCGCTTTGGCTTCCCTGCCGGCCGGATTGCTGATGCGCCGCATCGGCCGGCGCGCCGGCTTCCTGCTCGGCGTCTCCCTGGGCGTGGCCGGCAGCCTGGTGTGCGCCTTGGCCCTGCACCGGATGTCATTTGCCGGCTTCGCCTTCGGGTATTTTTTGCTGGGGGCCTATCAGGGCTTCGGCAACTACTACCGTTTCGCCGCCGTGGAGGTCACCGATGCCGCCCACGGCAGCAGGGCCATTTCCTGGGTGGTGGCGGGCGGTGTGGTGGCCGCCTTCCTCGGCCCCCAGCTAGGCCAGTGGGGGCGGGATTGGGTAGCCGGCGAGTTCTTCGTTGGCTCCTACCTGGTCCAGGGCCTGCTGTCCGTTGCCGCCTTCGCCCTGCTCGCCCGTCTGGCGCTGCCGCCGGCCGCCGCACCCCAGGCGGGCGAGGCCCGGCCCCTGGCGGAAATCCTGGCCCAGCCGGCGTTGCGCACCGCCATCCTGGGGGCGGCCGCGGGCTATGCGGTGATGATCATGGTGATGACCGCCACGCCCCTGGCCATGGTGGGCTGCGGCCTGCCGCGCACTGACGTCACCCCGGTCATCCAGTGGCACGTGGTGGGCATGTTCGCCCCATCGTTCTTCACCGGCATCCTGGTCAAGCGCTGGGGGGCGCTGCGCATCATGCAGGCAGGCTTCCTGTTGTTGCTGGTCAACGTCGGCCTGGCCCTGATGGGGAACGACTTCCTCAACTTCCTCTCTGCCCTGGTGTTCCTGGGGGTGGGCTGGAACTTCGCCTTCATCGGCGGCACCGCCCTGCTCACCCAGGCCTACCGGCCGGCGGAGCAGCTCAAGGTTCAGGCCATCAACGAGAGCGCCGTGTTCGGCCTGGTGGCCCTGGCGACCCTGTCGGCAGGTTGGCTCTACGACCGTTTCGGCTGGGCGACCCTCAACCTGGCGGTGGTGCCCCTGCTGGTCGTCGCCCTGGGGGCCGCACTGTTCCTGGAGCGGCGGCAACGCCTGTCCCTGGCTACCGGTTGAGCTTGTCGCGCGGCCAGGCTGCGGCGTGGCCGATCTGGCTGGTGCCGGGGGCCGCGGGCGTGCGCTGCCGATCAGTAACGGCCCGCCAGGCCTAGGGCCGCCGCGATGGCGGCGCGGGCCTGGGGGCTGTTGCGCCAGCAGGACGAGCCGGTGAGCTGGGCGCCCCGGGCCAGCAGTTCCTCGACGTCGGCGGTGGCCAGGGCGGCCAGGGAGTGGTAGCCCATCTGCTCGAAGCGGGCGACCACGGTGGGGCCAACCCCTTTCAAGGCCAGAAGGGCGGCGCGTTCGGCGGCGGGGAAGGGCATGGCGATGGAAGCGATTTTCGGGAAAACCCCGGACCTTAACGAAAAACGCCCCATCCCGGAAGTTTCTCTGGGATGGGGCGTTGCGTCGGGCCGCCGGATCAGAACGTCATGCGGTAGCCCAGGGAAGCGCCCCAGGAGGCGTCGCCACCGGAGGTTGCGGCGGAGGCGCTGAGGTTGATGAGGGAGGACTTGCCGATGCGGTGGTCCAGGTCCACCAGCAGACGGGTCCAGTTCTTATTGGCCTTCTGCCCGGGGATGGTGAAGCTGTCCAGGCCGATCACCTCGCTCGACGTGCCGCTCAGGGTTTCGTCGATGCGGTGGGCGGCTTCGGCGGCGATGCGCAGGTCGGTGCTGGCCGCCAGGGGCGTCTTGGCGGCCAGGCCCAGGCGGAAGTCCTGGCTGCGTTGGGTGGCGGCGGCGAAGCGAGCGGGGAAGCCGCCACCGGTTTCGGTGTAGCCGTCCATGCGGGTGTCCATCCAGGTGTAGGCGGCGTAGGGCGAGAAGCGGGTGGCGGCCAGGGCGAAGGCGTCCTTCCAGTCGGTGCGCAGACGCAGGGAGCTGGAGGTGGCGTCCGGCGTGCCGCGGGAAGTGTCGATGGCGATCCCGTTCAGGTAGTTGCGTCGCAGGTTGGCGGCAAAGCGGCCGTAGTAACCGAGCAGGCTGACCTCGATGCCCCGGCCCAGGTCGGAGGCCACTTCCGCCAGCACGTACTGGCCGTTGTAGCGGGCGCCGCCACCCAGGCCCCAGCCTTGGCGCGACCAGGCCTGGCCGACGCCGACGCCGATGCGGGTGGCGCCGATGTCCTTGCAGGCGCCGGCTTCCACCAGGTTCACCGAGCTGTCGGTGGCGTTGTGGTGGGAGGCGTCGGCGGTGGCCCAGGCGCAGGCGCCATTCTGGGTGACGGCGAGGCCGGAATCGAGCAGGGAGCGGTGGTGGGCGCCGCCCAAGGCCAGGTTGGCGGCGCTGCTGACCGGCTGGGGCGTCTTGCCGGCGGCTTCTTGCAGGGTGGCCATGTAGGCGTCGCGGTTGGGCAGGAAACCGCTGCCGATGGGGCTGACCCGGGCGATCCAGGTGATGGGCCGTTCGCGCTCGTCCATGCCCCAGCCGACGATGACCGAACCGTCCTTGTTGGTGGCGGTGGCCCGTTGCAGCACCAGGCGGTCGCCGATCGCTACCTTGGCAGCGGCGAGCCACTGGGCGACCGATTGCATCCCATCCGTCTGGCTCCAGCGGAACGCCCGGAAGTCGCTGTCGCCGACGATGACCTGTCCGTTGGCGGAGATCGCGCTGGCGTGGCTGAAGGTACGGTCTCCGTTCAGTCCCAGGGTGCCGATGCCATGGACGGCGCCGTCGGCGCTCGTCCAGTAGACCGCCTGCATCCGGTAGTCGTCCGTCGTTAGCGTGCCGGCGATGCGGGCGCCGTTGGCGGATATGCCAACCACGTCGCTGTTGGTGTAGCCCCCGGCGGCCAGCAGCGCCAGTTGCTGGCTGGTGTTGGTGCCGCTGCGCCAGATGAAGGACAGGTTATTGTCGGCGGTGGAATAGTTGCCGGCGACGATGTCGCCGTCGCGGGATACGGCGATGGCTCGGCTATCCGTGACCTCGGGCGAACGCAGCAGGGCCGTCTGGCTCAGGTCCACCTGGGTGTTGTCGGCCAGCCGCCACAGCACCGCACGGTCGCTGCGCGTATCGACGGTGGAACTGCTGCCCACCACGAATTGCCCGCCCGCCGAAACGCCCAGTGCCACGCTGCCGGCGGTACCGGGCAGGTTGTCGAGCACGCGGAGCGGACGGTTATTCGTCCAGACGACCGCTTGAGACGTGCCGTCGATGTCGATGCCGCCGACGATGACGCTGCCGTCGGCCGAGATGCCGGAAGCGTAGCTTTGCGCCGCTCCCCCCGGCCCGGGCAACAGGTCGTTGCTACCGCCATAGTTGCTCCAACGCACCGCACTCGCGGTAAAGGGGCCCTGGCTGACCATGCCGACAAAGATCGATCCGTCTGCCGACATGGCCGCCACGTCGGTAATACGGTAACCGGGGGGCGGGGAGACTTGGCCGAAACTGTCGGCCAGGCAGGAAGTGCTGAAAAAAGCGAGCGAAATGGCGATACGAAGGCGGTTTGGCGAGAAACAGCCTGTTTGACCGGTACGCGGCATTGACTTTCCCCCTTGGAATTATGATCAAAGGGGGCGTTTATATACCGCCGTAAATGGCCTTTCAATACGACTAAAGTATTGATTTGTAGAACGTTATATAACCTTTGTCAGAATCCTATTAGGCGTTGGTCATACGGATTATGCCGAATGTAAAACAGGCCTTTGCGCTGGTGGCGTAAAAGGCCTGTTTGTCAGTAAATTGTCAGAAAATAAAGGTTCTTGGCGAAAAATATTTTCCAGCCGCGATTTATACGATTTTTGCCACGTCGTTAAAGGCCAGCCGCGGGCCGCGCGGGTAGTTGCCGGCAGGGTCGCCGTAGCCGATGTTGATGAGGAAATTGGCCTTCCACTTGCCGTCGGGGAAAAAGGCGGCGTTCACCTTGTCGGCGTCGAAGCCGGACATGGGGCCACAGTCCAGGCCCAAGGCCCGGGCCGCCAGGATCAGGTAGGCGCCTTGCAGGGTGCCGTTGCGGAAGGCGGTGGCCTGGGCCAGGTCGGCGTTGCCTTCGAACATGGGCTTGGCATCGTAGGCGCGGAACTGGGTGGGCAGCTCGTCGAAGAAGCGGGGATCCCAGGCGACGATCGCGGTCAGGGGGGCTGCCTGGGTCTTTTCCTGGTTACCCGGGGAGAGGGCGGGGATCAGTTTCGCCTTGGCCTCGGCCGAGCGCACGAACACGTAGCGGGCCGGCTGGGTATTCATGGAGGTGGGGCCCCATTTGAGTAGGTCGTAGAGGCGGTGCAGGGTCTCGTCGCCGACCGGGCGGTCGGAGAAGCGGTTGAAGGTGCGGGCCTCGGTGAACAGCTGGGCCAGGGCGTTATCGTCGAGCGGGGTGGCGGGCATGGGGGACTCCTGTCGCGGGTTGAGGTGAATGGAAAGGGGACTGCATACTGTCAAGGATGCAGAATCCAGAATAGAAGAGGCCATCGCATGACAGTCAAAAGAATCTTGAGCAAGTTGGAACGTGTTCCACTGCGCGAAGCTTGGAAGCATGAAGCCAGCGATTTCACACCCTGGCTGGCAGAAACCGACAACTTGAACGCCTTGGCAGATGCGCTGGGTATCAGCGAGTTGGTGCTAGTGGCCACCGAACACTGGGTCGGTGATTTCAAGCTGGATATCCTTTGCACCGATGGCGACGAGCAAGTCATCATCGAAAACCAGCTCGAAAAAACCAACCACACGCACCTAGGCCAGATCATCGCTTACGCTGCCGGTGTGGGGGCCAAGAAGGTCATCTGGGCCGCCGAATCTTTCCGACCCGAACATGCGGCTGCGTTGCAATTTCTCAATGAGAACACTACTGGCGATCTGAATTTCTTCGCCGTCGAGGTCGAGTTGTGGAAGATTGGCGATTCACCGTTAGCACCTAAATTCGAAGTAGTGGTGAAACCCAACGAATGGGCGAAGGCCGGTCGGGAGCAGGCCCGTGCAGCGGCTGTAACGACACCTACCAAGCAGTTGCAGCAGAAATTCTGGATAGCGCTGATCGATCATTTGGCGACGAAAGCCCCTCAGATTCGCCCGCAGAAGCCCAGACCACAGCATTGGTTGAACAATTCCATCGGGCGTGCTGGATTTGCACTGAATCTGACAGCAAATACACGCGACCAGCGCTTGGGGATCGAACTCTGGATTTCAGGGGCACAAGCGAAGCAGCATTTCGCCAACCTGTTTTCCCAAAAGCAGGACATCGAAACCAAGCTGGGTTTTGAGTTGGACTGGCAGGAATTACCCGATGCGAAAGCAGTACGGATTGCCCTCTGGTATCCCAATGCTTCTATAGAGGAGGAGCATCGCTGGGGTGAGTACGTTGACTGGCTTACGCAGCGCTTAGTCAAAATGGATGCCGTGCTGCGCCCTATCGTAAAGGCGTTGCCGTAATACGGCAGGCGAATTGCCGGTTTTCTCTGCGCTGAAAGCGTTTGTCGTGGTGCCTGAATAGTTTCCCTTTCATCTGGAGCAAATCAAGCAGGTATTTCCGGGGGAGAAGAGGGACGTTCAGGCCGCAACGTCCGGCAGGGCGGGGAAACCTCCGGCCTCCCAGCGGGCTTGCAGGGCCTTGCCGCTGGCCACCGAGTCGGTGACGAAGTTCCACCAGATCACCGTAGGTTCGGGCATGGGGGCGCCGCCCAGCAGCATCAGCCGGGCCGGGCCGTCGCTGGCGAGTTCCAGGGTGGCGGCGCCGTCCTCCAGGTGGGCCAGTTCCCGTGCCGCCACCGGGGCGCCGCCCAGGCGCACCGTGCCTTCGGCCACGTAGATTGCCAGCTGGTGGTCCGGGGCCACGGCCAGTTTCACAGTACCCACGGCGCCTGCCGTGCCAGCGAGGGCGATGTCGGCGTAGGTGAGGGGGGAATAGGTGCGCACCGGGGCGGTCTTGCCGTCCAGGCTGCCGGCGAGCAGGCGCAGGGTGGCGCTGTCCTTGGTCCAGTGAGGCAGCCGTTCGGCGTCCACGTGCTCGAAGGCCGGGGCGATGCCGCGTTGGTCCGGGGGCAGGGCGACCCAGGCCTGGATGCCATGGCGCGGGCCCAGGGCTGCCGCGGGAAATTCGCCATGGACGATGCCGGCGCCGGCGGTCATCCAGTTGGCCGCGCCCGGATGGATGCGCTGCACGGTGCCCAGGGAATCCCGGTGGTCGATGGCGCCGGAGAAGAGGTAGGTGACGGTCTGTAGCCCGGCGTGGGGATGGGCGCCCACCGTGTCCGGCGGCGGCGTGCCGTCGTCGGGCTCGCCGGCGGCGTGGCCGAAGGGGCCGAAATGGTCGAGGAAAACGAAGGGCCCTATCCGGCGCAGTTCGCGGCGGGGCAGGGCGCGGTAGACGGTGATGCCGGCCAGGGGGGCTTCTTTGGCCGGCAGCAGGCGGGCGATGCGGCGGACGGGGTTCGAGGACATGATCCGGCTCCTTGCCACGGGAAAGGGGGGAGCGGCGGGGGCCGCTCCCGGTGGGCGCTGCGTTGCGTGGTGGTGCGGTGCTGCCTTGCTGCCTGGTTGGCCGCTGCGCAGTCAGCTGGCGTTCTGGTAGCCGCCGTCGAACTTGCCGTCCCGGTAGTCCTGCATGGCCTGGTGCAGCTCGTTCTGGCTGTTCATGACGAAGGGGCCGTACTGGGCGATCGGTTCGTTGAGCGGCGCGCCGGCCAGCACCAGCACCCGGGCCGGGCCACCGGAGGCGGCGAACACCACTCCATCGGCCCCCGTGGCGTTGGCCAGGACGGCCATGCGCTGGGTCGGCACTTCCACCGGCGTGGTCACCTCGCAGCCCAGGGTGATGGCACCCCGGTACACGTACAGGAAGGCATTGTGCCCTTCCGGGATCGCCTGGGCGAAGGTAGCGCCTTCGGGCAGGTGCACGTCCAGGTAGAGGGGCTCGGTCAGCGGGCGGGATACCGCACCGGCCACGCCGTGGCTCTGGCCGGCGATGACGCGCACCGTGGCGCCGGCGTCGGTGGTCAGCTCGGGAATCTTCTCGCTGGGGATGTCCCGGTAGCCGGGCGTGGTCATCTTGTCCTTGGCGGCCAGGTTGATCCACAGCTGGAAGCCTTCCATCAGGCCATCCTCCTGCTCGGGCAGTTCGGAGTGGATGAGGCCGCTGCCGGCAGTCATCCACTGCACCCCGCCGTTTTCCAGCAGGCCCTCGTGGCCGGCGCTGTCGCGGTGACGCATGCGTCCGGCGAGCATGTAGGTGACGGTCTCGAAGCCCCGGTGGGGGTGGTCGGGAAAGCCCGCCAGGTAGTCGTCCGGATCGTCGCTCTTGAAGGCGTCGAGCATCAGGAAGGGGTCGAGGCGGCGTTGCAGGTGCTGGGTAAGCACCCGGGTCAGGCGCACCCCCGCCCCGTCCGAGGTGGCCATGCCGGCCACCAGGCGCTCCACCGGGCGGGGCTGGGCGACCCGTTCCTGGGTGCTTTCACGTGCGTTGGCGGCGATGGCGGTGGAGGTATGAATCATGGCGATCTCCTTAGGATGAGGCGGGGGCGGGTACTGCGTTGCTGCTGGATGTCCGGACCTGGCTCAGGCCAGGGCGGCGATTTCCTCGCGGGCGGCGGCAAAGGCCCGCTCGGCGGATTCGGCACCCATGGCCAGGCCTTCGGCGTAGACGAACTGGATGTCGGTCAAGCCGAGGAAGCCCAGGGCGGTCTTGAGGAAGGGCACTTGGGAGTCGGCCGGGGTGTCGCGGTAGATGCCGCCACGGGCCAGGGCCACGTACACCTTCTTGCCCTTGAGCAGGCCTTCCGGACCGTTGGCGGTGTACTGGAAGGTGACCTTGGCGCGGGCGATGGCGTCGATCCAGTTCTTGAGCTGCACCGGCACGCCGAAGTTGTACATCGGCACGCCCAGCACCACCGCGTCGGCGGCCTGGATTTCGGCGATCAGGGCGTCGTCGAGGGCGACCCGGGCGGCCTGTTCGGGCGTGCGCTGCTCGGCCGGGGTGAACAGGGCCTGCAGGGCGGGCTCGTCGAGCACCGGATGGGGGTTCTTGGCCAGGTCGCGCAGGGTCACGGTGGCGGACGGGTTGCGGGCCTTGAGGGCGGCGACGATGTCGTCGGCGACCTTGGTCGAGTTGGCACCGGAGGAGCGGGCGCTGGCGTTGATTTGCAGGATGTTCATGGTGATTCTCCAAAAGTTGAACCGGCTACGTCGGGTTTCCCGTGGGGTCGGGGTACGGACGGCGGGGGCGGTTCGGTGCGGCATCGCGTTGCATCTCGCTGTTGCCTGCCCGGGCCGTTGGGGTTGCCCGCTGTCGATGGACGTACTGTAGTTGTTCTGAATTCGCGGCAGAAGACCGAAAAGCGGATAACATTGTTCCAATATTGAGACAATAGTGCCGGGCCTGGGGTACCCCGGGCCCGGCCAAGGAGAAACGCCATGAACGTCGATCCCAACGATCTGGTGCTGTTCGCCCGGGTGGCCGAGGCCGGCAGCTTCAGCCGCGCTGCCGAGCGGGTGGGGCTGCCCAAATCCACCGTATCGCGGCGCGTCGCCACCCTGGAGGCGGAACTGGGGGAACGGCTGCTGCTACGCACCACGCGCAAGCTGGTGCTCACCGAGTTCGGCCTGTCGCTGCTCGACCATGCCCGCCAGGTGGCCGCCGAGGTGGAATCGGTCACCTCCCTGGTGCAGCACCGCATGGCCGAGCCGAGCGGCTGCCTGCGCGTCTCCATGCCCAACGACATCGCCAACACCATGCTCGGCACCGTGTTGGCCGAGTTCGTCGCCCGCTATCCGGCGGTGACCCTGGAGGTGGATTTGTCGCCGCGCCGGGTGGACCTGATCGCCGAGAATTTCGACCTGGCCATCCGCATGGGCACTCTGAGCGACGACGCCACCCTGGCGGCGCGGCGGGTCGGCGTGTTCTCCGCCGGCCTCTACGCCGCTCCCGGCTACCTGGCTGCCCGGGGCACCCCGGCCACGCCGGAAGACCTGCTGCGGCACGACGCCCTGTGCTTCTTCGGCCGGGGCGGCGGCGCGGCGGTGTGGCAGCTCAGCCGGGGCAAGGAGGCATGGGAAAAGGTGCCGAATGCCCGGGTCACCGCCAACTCTCCGGAAACCCTGCTGCGCCTGGCCCGGGACGGCCGGGGCATCGTTGCCGTGAGCAGCTACGCGGCAGAACCCTACGTGGACGGAGGCGAACTGGAGCGGGTGCTGCCCGACTGGTATCTGCCCCCCACCACCGCTTGGGCCGTATTCCCTGGCCGTCGCCTGATGCCAACCCGCACCCGGGTGTTCCTCGACATGCTGGAGGCAGCGATGGTGGGGCGGCGCTAGCCCGGAGCTAACCCGGGTCGGCATGGCTGGCGGGGATTGCGTATAGCATGGCGGCTTTGCCTCTCGCCGCCGCCAGGCGTCGCACCCCATGAACGGCACCGCACTTGCCCTGATCGTCACCGGCGCGCTCTTGCACGCCACCTGGAATCTTCTCGCCAAGAAGGCGGCCGGCGGCGCGCCCTTCGTCTGGCTGTACGGGGTCGTGAGCCTGGCGGCCGCATCGCCGCTGGTCGTGATCGAATTCGTGAACGGCACCGCCGCGTTCGGCGTCAGCGCGTGGCTGGCCATCGCCGTCAGCGCGGCGGCCCATCTGGTCTATTCGCTGACGCTCCAGCAAGGCTATCGGGCCAGCGACTTTTCGGTCGTCTATCCCGTCGCCCGGGGCACGGGGCCCCTCTTCGCGGTGCTGGGGGCCATCGTGCTGCTCGGCGAGCGCCCGACCCTACTGGGCGGGCTGGGGATCGTCCTGATTCTGCTGGGCATCGCGTTCGTGGCCGATGTGCTGGCCGGGGTACGCGCCCATGCGAGCAAGGCCCGGGCCGGCATTCTGTGGGGGGGCATGACCGGGGTGTCGATCGCCGCCTACACCGTGGTGGATGGTTGGGCGGTGCGCACCCTGGCGATCGCGCCGATTGCCTACTACGCGTTCGGATTACTCCTGCGCACCCTGTTCCTGGCCCCGGCCGCCCTGCGAAGGACGTCGGCGCTGTGCGAACAGTGGCGGAGCAACGGCAGACTCATCGTCGCCGTCGGCATCCTGTCGCCGACGGCCTACCTGCTCGTGCTGTATGCGATGCAATCGGCCCCGGTGTCCTACGTGGCGCCGACGCGGGAACTGTCCATGCTGCTGGGTGTGCTGTTCGGCGCCCGTGTGTTGCGCGAACGCTTGAGCGCCTCGCGGATCGCGGGGACGATGCTGCTGCTCGCGGGCGTCACCTGCCTGGCCGTGGCCAAGTGATGGCCTGGGGACAGGAAGAATCGCCGGCTGCGTGGCCGGGAAGGGCGCCGTAACGGGGTTGTCGCCCCACTGGAAGGTGCCGCCATGTGTGCGGCTGTGGGGCGGAAATTACCGGGCGACTGGCGAGAAACGGTCCAGCGACGCGGGCGATATGCCCGCCAATTCCCCGACGACGAGATTGACGCCGTTTCCCAACAGCCACCAGGCATTACCGTACGGGAGTACGGCGATGCCGGCATCGCTACACAGTTTGGTTGCTACGTTTCTTAAATTTTCAATATTCATTCAATGCTTTGGTCCAGATGGCGTCTTAACGACGCCTGGGGCTTGGAGACGCCGGTGCCCGGCCTTCGATATGCCGGAAAGTGATCCGTCCCTTGCTCAGGTCGTAAGGGGACAGTTCCAGGGAAACCTTGTCACCGAGCAGGATGCGGATGTGGTGCTTGCGCATTTTTCCGCCGGTATAGGCGATGAGGGTGTGGCCGTTGTCCAGTTTCACCTGGAAACGGGAATCGGGCATGACGTCCGTGACAACACCTTGCATTTCGAGCAATTCTTCCTTGGCCATTGTGGCCTCCACTCAGAGGGAGCCAAGTTTCCTTGGCATAAACGACCTGGCTGGGGAGCCAGGTTAAGGGCAGTGGGCCTGCCGGGTGCGGCGGGCCTTCTGCGGCGGGGCAATCGGGCTTGCGAAGCAGGTGCGGCGGTCTTGGCCCCAACGCTTAAACCGTTGGAGTGCGTCCCATGGAAAACGTCACAGAACCGGTCCTCGACACCGCCAAGGGTGACGAAGTCAAAACCTGCTGCATGGCTGGATCGTTTGGCGGTACCGCTTGCCGTGTCCTGATGCTCCGTCGGGTGACGGAACTCGCCCGGCTGACGGGCGAAACCAAGACGGCGAGGTACGGATGGGGGACTGGCGCACCGTAGGATCGCGGGCGCTAAATCGACAAAACAACGGCACTACTCAGGATCGCTGCGCTGCACAATACAACGCATTGGCGGCGATGGCAAATTGCGCGGTGGCGACCGTCGTGCTGCCAATGCCGACTACTCCGGTTTTTCCGGTCTGTAGAGGCCGGTAAGTCGCCTGCCGAGGCATGCGTGAAGTCACGGTTGTCGGGCATTGGCCGGGGCTGTCTGGGCGGCCATGCTTTCAGAACGGCGCCTTCGTCTCGAAGTGCATTTCTTCGAAAGTGATCGGGTGGCGAAAGGCCAGTTCCCGGGCGTGGAGCAGCAGGCGGGGAGCCTGGTCGCGGCGCTCGGGCGGGGCGTAGAGGGTGTCACCGAGGATGGGGTGGCCCAGGTATTGGAGGTGCACCCGCAGCTGGTGGGTGCGGCCGGTGATCGGCTCCAGCTCGACCCGGCTGGTGTCGTGCCCGGCGTCGTAGCCGAGCACCCGGTAACGGGTCAGGGACGGTTTGCCGGTGGCGTGGTCCACGATGTGGCGGGGGCGATTGGGCCAGTCGAGCACCAGGGGCTGGTCGATCTTGCCGGCGGCGGGAACGATGTGCCCGGCGGCCACAGCCTCGTAGCGCTTATGCACCTTGCGCGACTGGAACAGGATGCTCAACTGGCGGTGCATCTCGGCGCCCCGGGCGAGCACCAGCAGGCCCGAGGTGTCCATGTCCAGGCGATGCACGATGAGGGCGTCGGGAAAATCCTTCTTGGCCCGTTCCACCAGGCTGTCGAGCTTGTCCTCGCCCCGGCCGGGCACCGACAGCAGGCCCGCGGGTTTGTTGACCACCAGCAGCGCGCCGTCGGCATAGACCAGGTCCAGGCCGGTATCGGGGGGCGGGGTGTAGGCGACGGGCGGCGGCGGGGCGGACAGCATGGCGGGCAGTAAGGAAGGTGGTGTAGGGCAGGGCGGCGGGTGAATCCTGCCGACAGGGGCTACGGAATCCGGGTTTGGAGAATCCAGCGAGTCGGAGCCTACCCGGACCCGGTGCCAATGCGGGAACGCAGTGCGGTGTGCCGGACTCTGGACCATAGGCGCGAAAGGCCGAGGTTGTACCACAAAAACGCCGCCCCCTTGGCGCTTCCGGCGAACGGGGCGGCAAGGGGGCGGCACTGTTTTTTTGCATCGACCGGAAAGCCACGACTGGCGCGGGGTTTCAAGTCGATGCCGTGGAACGCCGCGCCAGTCTTCGATCTCCGCAATGGTGCCGTGAAGATGCCCGACTGGCGCGGTGTTCCGATGGGCGGCTTACAGCAGGTTCATCTTCTTCGCCGCTTCGCGCAGCTCGCCTCGGAAGTCAGGGTGGGCGATGCCGATCAGGGCCTCGGCGCGCTGCTTGGCGGTCTTGCCGCGCAGTTGGGCAACGCCGTGCTCGGTGACCACGTAGTTGATGTCGTTCTTGCTGGTGGTCAGGTGGGTGCCCGGAGTCAGGGTCGGGACGATGCGCGTGATGGTGTCGTCCTTGGCGGTGGAGGGCAGCACGATGAAGGCCTTGCCGTCCTTG